>NZ_PIQH01000001.1 GCF_003987475.1 Idiomarina tyrosinivorans
TGAATCGCGTAGCGCGCGGCTGAGAGACATAAAAAAACTCCAGTGACAGTTACTATCACTGGAGTTTGACAGCTCCACTTGATCGGTCAATGGATCGCTAAATTATTTCTTAACTGATCAGCATTGCGCTATAGCAGCGGGCTTTTTTGTAAGGTGAGTCTGCTCGCGCTGAATAGCCAAGAATCTGCGCTTACTTGAGCAGAAATGGCTATTCAAGTGGGGCGAAAACCTGTATTATTTAGTTTACATATTCATTTGTTTTGAGTGGGACATGCGTCTAGAGATCACCTGTGAAGATCGCCTGGGGCTATGTCAGGATGTACTACAAATTCTGCGAGCTCATGAAATTGACCTACGTGGCATAGAGGTCGATACCAAAGGCAAGATTTACTTAAACTTCCCCGAGTTAGCGTTTGAAGATTTTCGCCATTTAATGCCCGAAATTCGCCGTATCCCCAACGTACAAGACGTCAAAACCGTCCCTTATTTACCCTCTGAACGTGAACACTTTGAATTTAACTTGCTGTTATCGACCTTGCCCGACCCGGTGTTGTCTGTCGATAGCAAAGGGCGTATCGATATCATTAACGACGCCGCCAAAGATCTGCTGACCGGCAAACAAGAAAATATCCAAGGTGAACAGGTTAGCCAATACGTAAACGGCTTCTCCATCGCGCGTTGGTTAGAAAAGTCACCGACCGATCCAGTGGTTGAACAAGTGAGCATTGGTAGCAGCCAATATTACGCAACGCTGTTGCCGATTTGGGTGAACGACGACACCGGTAAAGATGCGTTCGCCGGTGCGGTACTAACCTGTCAGTCGGAACCCGTGACCGAGCAGTGGCAGCGTGGGGAAAACTTTGACGCCTTTAACCATCTGATTTGCGATCACCCCAGCATGCGTAACCTGCTAAAAGACGCAGCACGGATGGCGGAGCTCGATGCCGCCTTGTTAATCGAAGGTGAAACGGGCGTCGGTAAAGAGTTGCTTGCTCGTGCCTGCCATTTTGCCAGCGCGCGCCATGATTCACCGTTACTGGCGATCAACTGTGCCGCGTTACCCGATAACGTGGCAGAGAGCGAATTATTCGGCCATGCTGCTGGCAGTTTGACGCATCACAGTGAAGCAAAGAAAGGCATTCTCGAGCAAGCTGAGGGTGGCACCGTTCTACTCGACTCTGTAGGCGAAATGTCGATTGGCCTACAAGCCAAGTTATTGCGCTTTTTAGAAGACGGAATGTTTCGTCGTATTGGTGAAGAACGTGAAGTCAGCGTTGATGTGCGAATCATCTGTACAGCGCAAGGCAGCCTTTACGAGCAAGTCGAGCAGGGGCGTTTTCGCGAAGATTTATACTACCGCTTAAATGTATTGGCACTGGCTATTCCGCCGTTACGAGAGCGCAAGAGTGACATTATTTTACTGGCCGAACATTTTGTTGCGGAAGCCTGCAAGAAACTCGGGCGTAGTCAGGTTACGTTGACTCGGAGTGCCAAAGACACGATCAAACGTTATCAATGGCCGGGTAATGTGCGGCAATTAGAAAACACACTGTTCCGCTCTATTTCGATGCTTGAGGGTGACCGCTTAGAAGCGGCGCATCTGCGCCTGCCAGAATTGCCCAGCGAAGAAGATAAACTGGCGGTCGACTTAGAAGATGGCACCTTAGATGAGGCGGTCCGCAAGTTTGAGAGTACCATTTTACGACGTTTGTACCCCAGCTATCCCAGTACTCGTCAATTGGCGCGAAAATTAGGGTTATCGCATACTGCGGTCGCCAATAAACTGCGTGAGTACGGTATTGGCAAACAACGGCAGCGCAATAAGCGTAAACCTGAGCAGACAAAAAGCACCTAATGTAGTGTTTTGTTTACATAAAAATTGATGCAAAGGCCGCTAGTTAGCGGCCTTTGTTTTATCGTAGTGAAAATTTTACAGTTGCGATTGCAAGCTAGGCTCTGACTGGATGCGCAAGAAACTAGGCAGTTCAGGCGCTAACGCGCTAAATTTATAGCGATAACGAAAAACCGCGAGGCCGCAAACTAAGCAGCGGCCCGATGAACACAAGAGGAAAGTAGTATGAGCGAGCAAAATTATAACCCGTTAAACACCGACGGATTCGAATTTGTTGAATACACCGCGCCTGACCAAGCGGGTATTGATGCATTGAAAGATTTGTTCGATAAGCTGGGCTTTACTGAAGTTGCCAAGCACAAGAGCAAGCAGGCTTGGTTATTCAAACAGAATGACATTAACTTTGTGATCAACGCTGAACCTCACGGTCAAGCCGCAGAGTTTGCTAAAGCCCATGGTCCAAGTGTGTGCGGTATGGCATGGCGCGTAGCTGATGCGAAACAGGCATTGCAACATGCGGTAGATAATGGTGCGAAAGCATTCGACGCCGAACAAGGCGTGGTAGAGACCGCTCCAGCCGTGTATGGCATTGGTGAGAGCGTGTTGTACTTCATCGACAATTACAAAAATCACGATGTCTACAAAGAGACCTTCGACTTCTATGAGAACTGGGAAGCGAAGATGAAAGACCACGCTGCGGGTCTGTATGAAATTGACCACCTGACCCACAACGTTTTCCGTGGCAACATGGACACTTGGGCAGGCTTTTATGAACGTATCGGTAACTTCCGTGAAATCCGCTACTTCGACATCGAAGGTAAACTGACAGGCCTATTGAGCCGCGCAATGACCGCGCCTTGTGGCAAAATTCGCATTCCAATCAACGAATCCCACGACGATAAGTCACAAATCGAGGAATACCTGCGCGAATACAACGGCGAGGGTATCCAGCATATCGCCCTAACTAGCGATAACATCTACAAAACCGTGAAAGACTTGCGTTCAATCGGTATGGAGTTCATGGACACGCCAGAAACTTACTACGAGAAAATCGATGAGCGTGTGGAAGGCCACCAAGAAGATGTCGCGGCATTGCGTGAACAACGCATTCTGATTGACGGCGCGCCAATGAAAGATGGCATCTTGCTGCAAATCTTCACCCAAACGGTGATTGGTCCGGTGTTCTTTGAGATCATTCAGCGTAAAGGCAATGAAGGCTTTGGTGAAGGTAACTTTAAAGCCTTGTTTGAGTCGATTGAAGAAGATCAAATCCGTCGTGGAGTGTTAAGCGATGCGTAAATGGATCAGCTTTCCGAAACAGGTTGGGTCTGCCTCACGGCAGGCTCACGCCGACTTTCCGGAGCAAGCGATCTATGAACGTGAAGCGGGCCGTAGTGGTTTTTTCGGGCCCGCTACTCACTTCCATCATCAGCATGCTCCTACCGGTTGGAGCGAGTGGGAAGGGGAGTTGCGCCCACGCGCCTTCGACTTTAACCAGTTAATGGCGATCGATCTGGCTAGCCCTTGGGCGGTGCCATTGTTATTGCACAATGCACACTGCAAATTCCGCTTGTGGCACTGCAAAGAAAACATGTCCGCTTTAGTGCGCAATGCCGACGGTGATGATTTACTGTTTGTGCATGAGGGCAGTGGTCATTTGTACTGTGATTACGGGCATATTGCATTAACCAAAGGCGATTACTTCGTTATTCCACGCTCTACCATGTGGCGTTTAGAGCCTAATGGCACCATGGAATTGCTAATGATCGAGGCCACCAATGGTTCTTACCGATTGCCAGAAAAAGGCTTAGTAGGTAACCACGCGATTTTTGATCCCGCGGTGCTCGATACCCCAGAAATCGACGATGAATTCAAAGCGCAGTACAGCGAAGAGCAGTGGCAAGTGCAGGTTAAACGGCATGATACCGTTTCAACCATCACTTACCCATACAATCCGCTCGACGCGATTGGCTGGCATGGCGATTTAGCACCAGTGCGGTTGAATTGGCGAGACATCCGGCCGTTGATGAGCCACCGCTATCACTTACCACCATCGGCGCACACCACTTTTGTGGCAGAGCGCTTTGTGGTTTGTACCTTTGTGCCGCGTCCCATCGAATCTGACCCAGGCGCACTCAAAGTGCCGTTTTACCACAACAACGACGATTACGATGAAGTGCTGTTTTATCACGAAGGCGATTTCTTTAGCCGTGATAATATTGACCGTGGCATGGTAACCTTCCATCCGGCTGGATTTACCCATGGTCCGCACCCGAAAGCGTTTAAAGCAGGGCGTGAGCATAAAAAGACATTCACTGACGAAGTGGCGGTTATGTTAGATACCCGCGACGCACTGACGATGGGCGAAGCGGCATTAGCCGTGGAAAACCCAGATTACGTCTACAGTTGGCAGGAGAAAAAATAGCTTATGAAATTGGCGACTTATAGAAATGGAACACGTGACGGCCAGTTAATGGTAGTCAGTCGCGATTTACGCAAAGCCGTTGCTGTACCAGCAATTGCCTCGTGCATGCAGGAAGTGTTGGACGACTGGGATGGCTGTGCACCACAGCTTGAAAAAGTCTACAACCAATTAAATGACGGTGCGGTTAACGATGCCGTAGCGTTCGACGAAACCCTGTGTGAATCGCCGTTACCACGCGCTTACCAATGGGCTGACGGCAGCGCTTACGTGAACCACGTAGAGCTAGTTCGCAAGGCTCGTGGTGCCGAAATGCCGCCAAGTTTCTGGGAAGACCCGTTGATGTACCAAGGTGGATCGGACGACTTTTTAGGGCCGCGCGACGACATTGAAATGGGCAGCACCGACTGGGGCATCGACTTTGAGGGCGAAATTGCCGTTATTACCGATGATGTACCTATGGGCATTGATGCTAAATCGGCGGGTCAACACATTCGTTTGTTGATGTTGGTGAACGACGTTTCTCTGCGCGGTTTAATCCCAGGAGAATTGGGCAAAGGCTTTGGCTTTTTCCAGTCTAAGCCGTCTTCAGCATTTTCTCCGGTTGCGGTAACACCGGACGAGCTAGGTGCCGCATGGCAAGACAACAAAGTACATCTGCCACTGTTGTCAGAATACAACAATAAAGCCTTTGGTAAACCAAACGCGGGTGAAGACATGACCTTTGACTTTGGTCAGTTAGTTGCTCACGCGGCCAAAACTCGCCATTTAGGTGCGGGCGCTATTATTGGCTCAGGCACGGTGTCGAATAAACAGGGCACCGAACACGGTACGTCGATTGCGGAAGGTGGCGTGGGCTATAGCTGTATCGCGGAAGTGCGTATGATCGAAACGATTCGCGATGGCAAGCCGACCACCCAATTTATGCAATTTGGCGATCGTATTCGGATTGAAATGAAAGATGCCGATGGTCAATCGATTTTTGGAGCGATTGACCAAAGCGTAGTCAAATACGACGGTCCACAGTCATGAAGCTATATGGATACTGGCGCTCCAGCGCCAGTTATCGGACGCGTATCGCGCTTAATCTCAAAGGATTAGGTTACGATTACGAGCCGGTACATCTGGTTAAAGATGGTGGGCAGCAAAAGCAGCCTGCTTATCAGCAACTAAACCCGGCACAGCTGGTTCCAACCTTGGTCGACGGCGACGTGGTATTAAACCAATCGCTGGCGATCATTGAATACCTAAACGAGGAATACCCTGATCCAGCGTTGCTGCCAACTGCGGCGAAAGACAAAGCCCTAGTTCGCGCGATGGCGTACGATGTCGCTTGTGAGCTACAGCCGCTGACGAATCTACGGGTGTTGCAGTATTTAACCGGACCACTGGGGTTAGCGGAAGAGCAGAAAATCGCGTGGGTAAAAAACTGGTTTGCGACCTGTTTTAGCGGTTTAGAAAAGCGTTTACAGAAGCATTCCGGTGAATATTGCTTTGGCGATGCAGTGACGTTGGCCGATGTCTGCTTAGTGCCACAGATGTATAACGCCGAGCGTTTTCAGGTGGATTTGTCAGACTATCCATTAATTGCGACCATTAGTCAGCGCTTGAAAGCTTTGCCGGCCTTTGCCGAGGCGGCACCAGAACGCCAGCCAGACGCGCAAATCTAATTAAGTCGTTGGAATTAGACCGCTCGTCGTGTTGTGACTCGCAACCACGAGCGGTTTTTGTTTTAATGCGGATAGCATAACAACCGAATGAAGGATTATCCGCATGATCAAATCACGCCTTGTGGTTGCTGTAAGCTTAGCGCTGCTTACCGGGGCTTGTGCTTCAACCTCGACCAGCACAGCGTTGGAAAACCAGCCGCAAAACACGCCGAAACCTGCCACTGTGCAGACCGAAGCGCTAGCCTCAGCGACCGGTACTGCTGACCTAACCATTGAACAAATCATGGCTGACCAAGATTGGATTGGTCGGGAACCGCAGTCGGCGTTTTGGAGCCCTGATGGCAAAGACATCCTGTTCTACCAAAAGCAACAAGGCAGTGAGTTACGCGATCTGTATCGTATCGCTAATGCCAGCGGCGCGGCAGTAAAAGTCCCACTGAGCGAGTGGCACCAATATGCTTATGACGACATTGTACGCAATCGTGCAGCGGGGTGGGTAGCGTACACTTTCGAGGGCAACATTCTTGTGCTTGATAACGCCGGCCAACTGAAGCAGTTGACGCGTGACGATGAACGCCAGTATCAGTTAGCCTTGCTGGCTGATGGTCGCTTAGCTTACCGTGAGGGTGACGCCTTATTCGCGATGGATGTCACCACAGGCAGCCGTCAGCAGCTATTAAGTGTAAAAATGGCGGATCAGCCAAAAGCCAATAAAGCCCCAGACGACTATATTGCCGAAGAGCAACAAAAGCTCATTCAATTTATTCAAAAGCAGCGTCGCGATAGGGCTGAACGGTTTGAACGCGAGCAACAACTGCGGCAACAGAACGCGTCGATGACGGCAGCTCCATTCTATTTGGGTGATAATCAAGAGTTGGTCGCGCTGAGTTTATCGCCAAATGCAAAATATGCGCTAGCAGTAATTAGCGAACCTACCAGTTGGCGCGATGATGGCGACATCATGCCAAACTATGTGGCAGAAGATGGTCGCATTGAAATTGAGCACGTGCGTCGTCGCGTTGCAGATGCTAAACCGGTGAATCAGCAATTGGTATTGCTAGACCTTACTACGCATCAACAGACCCCGTTAACCTACAATACGCTTCCAGGCTGGAACGAAGATGTATTGGCGGCAGTCAAACGCGAAAACGCCAAAGCGCAAGGTGAGAGTTACCAGAGCCATAAAGCGCCGCGCGCTATCCAGTTAATGCAAGACTGGTATTGGGACCAAAGTGCAATTCAATGGACTGCAGATGGTAACCAGGTTGCAGTGATGCTGGAAGCTTGGGACAACAAAGACCGATGGATCGCCACGGTAGACTTTGCCGGCAAGCGCTTAGATTCGCAGCACCGCCTGCATGACGATGCGTGGATCAATTACGATCACAATCAGTTTGGTTGGTTACCCAACAGCAAAACGCTGTGGTTCCAGTCCGAGCAAGACGGCTATTCGCACCTGTATACTAAGGCCATTGGCGGTGACAGCAAGCAACTCACCAAGGGCTCGTTTGTGGTGGAAAACGCGACCTTGTCAAACGATGGCAACACGCTGTATTTCAAAGCCAATAAGCCGCACCCCGGTAACTACGAGATTTATTCGGTAGCTACCAATGGCGAGAGCGGGATCAAGGCAATTACCGATTTAGGCGGCTTTAACGATTTCCAGCTCAGCCCGGATAATCAGCGGCTCATTATCACCCATTCTGCCGCACTTCAGCCGCCTGAGCTATACAGTAAGGCGCTGAGCGATAGCGGCAAAGCCAAGCGCTTGACCCATACGGTATCGGAAAAATTTGAGAGTATTGACTGGACTGCGCCAAGTATTGTTGCAGTACCCTCTAGCCACGTTGATCGACCCATCTATTCACGCGTGTACTTCCCGAAAGATTTTGACCCCAACCGTGCACAGCAGTATCCAGCGGTGGTCTTTATTCACGGCGCGGGCTATCTGCAAAATGCCCATATGGGTTGGTCGTTGTACCAGCGTGAATTCATGTTCCACAGCTTTTTGAATAAACACGGCTATGTAGTTTTAGACCTCGATTATCGCGGTTCTAAAGGTTATGGTCGCGATTGGCGCACAGCTATTTATCGGCAAATGGGCACGCCAGAAGTTGAAGATTTGGTCGATGTAGTCGATTGGTTGGGCGACAACGCGCATGTTGACACGCAACGTGTTGGCACCTACGGCGGCTCATACGGTGGTTTCCTGACGTTTATGGCGTTATTTAAAAAGCCAGGCCTATTCCAAGCGGGTTCAGCGTTACGTCCGGTAACGGACTGGGCGCACTACAATACAGGCTATACCGCGAACATCCTTAATTTGCCGCAGAACGACCCGATTGCTTACCGTCGCTCATCACCCATTTACTTTGCCGATGGTTTGCAAGATGCGTTGTTGATCAACTCGCCGATGGTGGATGACAACGTGTTCTTCGAAGATGGTGTGCGTTTGGTTCAACGCTTGATTGAGTTGGAAAAACAAGATTGGGAAACGGCGATTTATCCTGTCGAGCCACATGGTTTCCGCCAACCGTCGAGCTGGCTTAACGAGTATCGCCGTATCTTTAAATTATTTGAAGAAAACCTTAAATAATCATTGTTGGCCAAATGCAGAGCGCAGGGTGCGCTTGCCAATAACGTAATAGGCTAGACCGGCAAGTAAACCTGCGCCATGCAACCAGCCCACTTTGTCGCCGACAAAGTGGCTGGGTTGCCAGCCTAGAATTTCTGCCAACACTTTTACGCAAATCACCGTAATGGCTGCTATCGCTATCCATCTGCGGTCGTCCGCTAAACGTAATACGCTGCAAATAAATAACCCATGCAATACCGCCGAGAGGCCGACAAAGCTAATTACCGAACCAGAAATCCAAGCCAAGCCCCAAACAATTAAGCCACTAATCGCTGAAATAATGATCAGGCCGTTGATGAGATCGCGAGCGCTCCAGTAGTCCATGGTCAGTAACACCAGCAAGCACAGTGCGGCACTGTTCATGGCAACGTGGCTCCATGAGAGGTGTACCCAGGGGGTAGTGATAAGGCTCCACACCTTAAAGCGGGCAGGGTCAGAATAAAACACCAAGACATCCTGCCATTGGTCTTGTTGTTGTAACCAAAATGCCAGAACGACTAATCCAGCCAGTAAAGCAATTAATGCAATGCGCGACCTTGTCATTATGTTATCTCGTTGCGTTCAAAGAAGAGGCTTCGTATGATAACGACAAACGCTTGCTGAACACAAAGAGGATCTATGAAGTTTCGTATTGCGAGTTTAGTGGTATTGATGCAGCTCAGTGCATGCTCTCCAGCACCGCAGCAAAGCACGCCTGAGCGTGAAGTAAGAGAACCTGAAGCAGCAACGGGTTTTGCCGACAATGAAGCGGTAGAAACCGAAAAATTTATGGTGACCGCGGCTAATCCGCATGCGGTAGAAGCCGGTTATCGTGTGCTCAAGCAGGGCGGAAGTGCGGTTGATGCCGCGATTGCGGTGCAAGCGATGTTGGGCCTTGTGGAACCGCAATCTTCCGGTATTGGTGGTGGTGCATTTATTCTCTACTGGGACAATAACGAACACAAGTTGTATACCATTGATGCGCGTGAAAAGGCGCCGAAGGCTGCGACACCCGCGTTGTTTTTGGATGAAAATGGGGTAGCACCGAAATGGATCGAAGCCGTTGTTGGCGGTCGCTCAGTGGGTGTACCTGGGGTTTTACGAGGGCTAGAATTAGCCCACAACAAATGGGGTAAGATGCCATGGGAACCCCTATTTAAAGACGCGATTGCGCTCGCTAATAAAGGCTTTGAAGTGTCCCCACGGCTGTCGAAACTCGTCTCTATGGTAATGAACCCGGGCTTACCTAAAATGCCGGTGGCCAGCGCCTACTTCTATCCCGATGGAGAGCCGTTGCAGGCGGGGGATATTCTGGTAAACAAACCCTATGCGCGTAGCTTAACCATGATTGCAGAGCAGGGGGCCGATGCGTTTTACACAGGTCCGCTGGCTAAGCAAATTGCCGATGCGGTGCAAAACAGTCCAATTCATCCAGGACTGCTCTCGGTCGAAGATTTGGCCAACTATCACGCCAAACTGCGCGAACCCGTGTGTGGTGAATATCGGCAGTATACTGTCTGCGGTATGGGACCACCGAGTTCTGGCGGCATTACCACCCTTCAGACGCTGGGAATTTTAGAGAATTTTGCAGTGCCCGACATGCCCGTCAATGGTGAACAGTTTGCTCATGTATTCACCCAAGCTTCGCGCTTAGCGTTTGCCGATCGCAACCAATGGATTGCGGATACCGACTTTGTTGATGTGCCAATCGATAAAATGCTGAATAAAGATTATCTGGCACAGCGAGCCACCCTGATCGGCGAAAAAGACATGGGCAAAGCACAGCCAGGTGAGTGGTTGGAACCAGAAAAAGCGCAAGATGTTGCCTATGAACTGCCAAACACCAGCCACATAACGATTGTCGATGCTGAAGGCAATGTGTTGTCAATGACCACCAGCATCGAGATGGGTTTTGGCTCGACGGTGATGACCGGTGGGTTCCTGCTGAATAACCAATTAACCGATTTCTCATTGAACCCGAAAATCGATGGCCATTGGATTGCCAACCGGGTTGAAAGTGAAAAACGTCCACGTAGTTCTATGTCACCTACCATTATTCTGAATAAGGATGGCAGTAAAGTATTGCATGCCCTAGGTTCGCCAGGCGGTAGCCGTATTATCAACTACGTAACGCAAACGGCGATTGGGTTGATGGACTGGAAATTAAATATGCAACAGGCCATAGACTTAGGGCATATTACTAACCGTAACGATTATACGGCGCTAGAGCAGGGTACTGACGTCGCTAAGCTGGCGGAAAAGCTCAAAGCTCGTGGTCATGATGTGAAAGTGATGGATTTAAACAGTGGCTTGCACGGTATTAGTTTGCTCAGTAATGGCAAATTGCAAGGTGGCGCCGATCCCCGCCGTGAAGGCATTGTGATGGGAGAATAATGGATGAAAAAGCTATGGACTGTATTGGCATTGGTGACGATGCTCGCCGCCTGCTCAAAGGATGAGGTTCCATTAGCACCGCAGTCGACACCATCGCTGGCTGCGGTCAATTTCTTTGATGCTCTGTATAACCAGCGCGATTTAGCTGTGGCCGAAGATTTTGCCACTGGTGAAGCCAAAGAGTTGCTCGAACATTATGGCTCGGTGAGCTCGGTGCAGCGCTATGTCATGAGTCAGTATTACGACGATGTTCATTTGGAAGTGGACGAGTCGAGTGTACAACCGTTTCAGGACAGTGGTGATAGAACCCAACTCACCATGATGTTCGATGGATACCATAATGGTGACCACATAGAAGAAATTCGTGAAATCGTCCTGATCGAATATAAAGGTAAGTGGTACGTACAAAAAATCCTGGACAAGCGATATCACTAAATGAACCCAAAACAACAACAAGAAGCGCTGGCGAGTGATGTCGATCCGCGCCATATCGTTACCGAAAAAGCCTTTCAAGTGCATCCGCGGTTGCTGGGTAAGCCCTTAGCGGGTCCTTGGCGCCGTCTTTTCGGTATCTGTATCGATGGTTTGGTGGTAGTGACGCTATCTAACTTAGGTGAGTCCTATCAGCTAACTGTTGCGGGGATTTTACTCTGGTGGTTGGGGCGAGCGCTTTATGGTCGGCATAAGCGGCCGAAGCTCAGCCGTACGCTGCGAATTATAGGCCCTATTATTTGTTTAATCGGTGCACTTGCTTTGGTTGGCGGTGACTGGCAGTGGTTTATGCCGAGCCTGCAGCAAAAATCAGAACAGCTTGAACAAGCGCTGCAACAACAACCGGTACAACAATCCGACCGCACTGAAGCCGCGCAAACGGATATTAGCAAAGATCCTTCCACAATGACTGAGGATGAGAAAAACGCTGAACTTGCGAAACAGTGGCAGCAAGCACTGAAGCAAGTTGCTGAACAGCAAAAACAAGAGGCCAATGAAAATGATGAACAGCAAGGCGCTGCGCATAGCGTTATTGCTTGGATAAAAGGTATTTTGTCCGATTTAGGCATCGGCTTTGGTTGGGCGGCGTTTTACTTCACCATTTTAACCTCGTTAACCCAAGGTCAGACGTTAGGGAAAAAATTATTGGGTATGCGTGTAATTCGCTTGGATGGCCGCTACTTAACGTTATGGGATGCGTTTGGACGATATGGTGGGTATGGTGCCGGAATTGCGACAGGTTTACTCGGCTTTCTGCAGATATTTTGGGACCCAAACCGTCAACCCATTCACGATAAAATCTCTTCGACGGTAGTGGTGTTATCTGATCGTCAGGCCAAGCAGGTTGACCTGACGGAAGAATAATGTCGATTAAACTTTCTTTTTATCGGTGTAAGGTGGCCAACCCATCGCTTTACCTGCTAATAAGTGCAGGTGAAGGTGGTAAACGGTTTGACCGCCATCTTCATTGCAATTCATCACTAACCGGTAACCATCTTTAGCAAAACCGTATTGGCTCGCAAGTTTGCTGGCAACAACGTATAAATGGCCGACAAGGTGAGCGTTGTCTTCGTTAACGTCGTTAACGGTTGCAATGGCTTGCTTTGGAATAATTAAAAGGTGAACGGGCGCTTGTGGGTTGATGTCTTTAAATGCCAGCGAGAGCTCGTCTTCGTAGACGATATCCGCAGGAATTTCGCGCCGAATAATTTTGCTGAATAAGGTGTCTTCCGCCACGGCAATATCCTTTACTGTTACCGATTAAAACGAAAGATTACCATACTATTGGAGCTGATTAATGTCATCTGCCAGAGTAGGCTTAGTTCACTTTTTCTAGCAGTTGATAGGTATCGGCTTGGCGCCCAGCAAAGATGACATCGATCAGTGGATGTTGGATGTCCGCCTGACTGCCATCATGTTCCAGCAGTTCTTCACTCACATAGGTTTGAATAGAGGAATTATTTACCAGTACCTGGTACCAAGGTTGGCTTTTGTCTGGCCGGGTGGTCGCCATTTTGTCGTACCAGTTGTCAGATAACGAAAACTCGGCATCGACGTCGATGATCACGCCACGATAGCCGTAAAGGCTGTGTCGGACCACTTCACCTATTGCATGTTTCGCATAAACCACCATCAGCTCCCCCTCATCGCGGTTTTTGGTTACTTTCGAACCTTATCGGCAATAAAGGGGGAATCTGTAGGATATTTACACGATTTTACATCACCCGCATGCCGGGTTCTGCACCATTGTGCGGATTCAAAATATAAATCTCTTCACCGCCAGGCCCTGCGGCTAACACCATGCCTTCAGACACTCCAAAGCGCATTTTCCGCGGCGCTAGGTTAGCCACCATAACGGTCAGTTGACCAATCAATTTTTCTGGTTGATAAGCCGACTTGATACCCGCAAACACTTGCCGCGTTTCGCCACCTAAGTCTAGGGTCAACTTTAATAACTTATCGGCACCTTCAACGTGTTCTGCGTTAGCAATACGAGCAACACGTAGATCCACTTTGGCGAAGCTGTCAAAATCAATAGTATCGGCAATCGGTTCTTCGCTCAGGTGTTTATTCGTTGCCACCGCTGCTTCGCTGGTGGCGGGCTGTTGTTCTTTCGATGCGTCAATCATGGCTTCAATATCTTTCATGTCGATGCGCTGCATGAGCGCTTTAAATGGATTAATCGCGTGGTTGGTGAGCACTTGTTGTGCACTTGCCCAAGTAAAGCGATCGTTTAAGAAAGCTTGTACACGTTCGGCTAGTTCCGGCACAACAGGTGTTAAGTACACCATCAGAATGCGGAATAAATGGATACCTAGTGAGCAAATGTCATGGACCTCTTGCTCTGCACCTTCTTGTTTAATCAGTTGCCAAGGCTCTTTGTCGGCTATGTATTGGTTGGCACGGTCTGCTAATGCCATGATTTCACGCATAGCTTTGGCAAATTCGCGTTGTTCGTATGCCGTAGCGATACTATCTTGGGCCTTTTGGAAGTCTTCTAACAAGGCCGAATCAGCGACATCAGCGGATAACTTACCGTTGAATTTTTTCTGAATAAAGCCGGCGCAGCGTGAGGCGATATTAATCACTTTCCCGACCAAGTCAGCATTCACGCGTTGGGCAAAGTCAGTGAGGTTGAGATCCAAATCGTCAATACGATTGGTTAACTTGGCAGCATAGTAATAGCGCAGGTATTCTGGATTTAAATGGTCCAGATAGGTCCGTGCCATAATGAAAGTGCCTTTCGACTTCGACATTTTGGTGCCGTTGACGGTGATAAAACCGTGCGCCCAAACGTTAGTGGGTTGGCGGAAGTCAGCACCTTTCAGCATCGCTGGCCAGAACAGACTATGGAAGTAAATAATGTCTTTGCCGATGATGTGGTATACCTCGGCATCGCTGTTAGGCTGCCAAAAGTCGTCCCAATTGGCTAGGCCTGTGCTATCACAGTAGTGTTTAAAGCTACTCATGTAGCCGATAGGCGCATCCAACCAGACATAAAAGTACTTGCCGGGCGCATCAGGAATCTCGAACCCAAAGTAAGGCGCGTCGCGAGAAATATCCCAACGCTGCAAACCTTGTTCAAACCATTCATTGAGTTTATTAGCCATTTCATCTTGCAGCGACCCGGAGCGAGTCCATGCCTTCAACATGTCTTCAAAGGCCGGCAAGTCGAAAAAGTAATGTTCAGACTCGCGCAGTTCTGGAGTAGCGCCTGATACTACCGAACGAGGGTTCTTCAATTCAGTGGGGGCATAAGTGGCGCCGCAAACATCACAATTGTCGCCGTATTGATCGTCAGCACCACACTCAGGACAGGTTCCTTTAACAAATCGGTCTGGTAAAAACATCGACTTTTCAGGGTCGAATAACTGCTCGATGGTTTTCGTTTTAATGTGGCCCGCATCGCGTAAGCGCGTATAAATGGTTTCGGCTAACTCGCGGTTCTCAGGACTGTGAGTAGAGTAATAATGGTCAAAGTTTACGTGGAAATCGGCGAAATCGGCCTCATGCGCTTGCTGCATGTCGGCAATCATTTGCTCCGGTTTAATCCCTAATTGCTGTGCCTTCAGCATAATTGGCGTGCCGTGAGCATCGTCGGCGCACATGTAATGGCATTCATGGCCACGCAGTTTTTGAAATCTTACCCAGATATCCGCTTGCACATAGCCTAACATGTGGCCTAAGTGGATAGGGCCGTTGGCGTATGGAAGGGCGTTGGTCACCAATATTTTTCGTTTCGTTTGGCTCATCAATTGGTCTGCTTCTTCTGATTCGCAAAAGTGATAATTTTTATGCCGTTTTTGTGCGGCGAATTGGCTATGCATGTTACCATAGCCCTGCGTAGATACGAAGCCTATGGAGGGACAAAACCGTGACATCAGTTGGTTCGACAGAGCAGCAATTCTGGCAAGCACTGAACGAGGTATCGGCACCCGAATTAGGCGGTCAAGTTGCTGCTGAATGGGTCAGTGTGGAGGGCAAGCAAGCGACCTTAACAGTGCCGTTCGCGGTCACCGACGAGAGTTTGCAACCCTTGCAACAGCACGCGGTGTTAGGCCAATGGCAATGGCAGAAGCAAATAAAGGTCGCCAAGTTACGCAATTCTCAGCCTGATCTGCCAATGACGTTTGGTAATGTCATTGTCGTTTCGTCCGGCAAGGGCGGCGTGGGGAAGTCTTCTGTTAGTGTCAATTTAGCGCTTGCATTGCAGCAAATGGGCGCTAAAGTCGGTTTGCTCGATGCCGACATCTACGGTCCTTCAATCGCCACCATGATGGGCGGCCAAGACAGTCCGTTAGAATTTACCGAAAACAATAAGATGTTGCCCAAACAGCGTTGGGACATTGCGGTTAACTCATTGGGCTATCTAGTGCAGCCCGGGGATGCCACGATTTGGCGAGGTCCCATGGCAAGTGGGGCACTGCAGCAGCTTTTCAATGATACGCGTTGGGGCAGCTTAGATTATTTGATCGTTGATATGCCGCCAGGCACGGGAGATGTGCAACTTACCTTAGCGCAGAAACTGCCGGTAACCGGTGCAATCGTTGTTACTACACCGCAAACCATTGCCTTAGCTGACGCCGAGAAAGGCATCGCCATGTTCAATAAAGTCTCGGTACCGTTAGTTGGCATCATCGAAAATATGAGTTATTTTTCTTGTCCGAGTTGTGGCCATGAAGAGCCGATATTTGGCAGTGAAGGCGGCCTAAGAGTCGCTAAAGAACATAATATCCCATTGTTAGGGCAGTGGCCGTTGCAACGGCAATTGCGCGAAAGTTTAGACGGTCAACAACCGTTTATTCGGCAACATCCTGAGCATCCGCTGGCACGCGAAATTTTTGCGACTGCGCAGCGTACCGCTCGGCACTTGTATTTTCAGCGTCAGGCCGAGAGCCAATAACGGCCGTTTTAAGGAACACCATGCGATTAACAGATAGACAAATAAAACAGCATTTAGCCGACGGCATTATTGGTGTTGAACCAAGCCCTGACGCGGCTGACATTTCTGGGGTGACTCTCGATATTCATTTAGGTAATCAATTCCGCGTATTGCAGGATCACGCTGCCCCTTATATCGATATCAGTGGTTCGCGAGAAAGCATTGAAAGCGCTATCGAAGAAGTGATGAGCGATGAAATTGTCTTAACCGATGATCGCGCGTTCTTTATTCATCCGGGTGAGTTTGCGTTAGCGGTGACGGCGGAATCCATTACCTTGCCAGACAACATGGTTGGTTGGCTAGACGGCCGTTCTTCGCTGGCGCGTTTAGGTTTGATGGTACACGTGACCGCGCACCGCATTGATCCTGGTTGGTCTGGACAAATCGTGCTGGAATTCTTCAACAGCGGAAAGTTGCCGTTGGCGTTGCGGCCAAATATGAAAATTGGCGCAATTAGCTTTGAACCGCTGAGCGAGTCTTGCGAACGGCCATACAACAAACGCTTAGATGCGAAATACAAAGGCCAGCAAGGCGCTGTTGCGTCGCGTATTTCTGCGGACGGCGCTTAGCGGTAAAGCGTCTGTACGGCACGGTCCAGCGCTTGCAACAAAGCAACGCGCTGGTGCCGATGGGGCATTCCTTCTTCGCTAACAACACCTGTAATAATCGGCAGTTTCACCGAACTATCGGCATTCGCAGAAACCACCACATCAACCAATTGATGGCCGACTTGCTGTGCCATCCAGTCGAGCCGTTCGGCCAAGGTTAAATCGCCAGCAGGGCCGTATTCGGCGACCAAATTATCCACAAAAACCACTTTCGCTTTGCTGTCAGCGATGGCTTGTGCAATTTCAGGCACCAGTAGCGGCGGCATTACCGAAGTCATAAAGCTGCCGGGTCCAAGAATGACTAAGTCACTTCGTTGCAGATGATGAATGGCTTCTGGTGTGGCTTTAACATCGCCCTGCAAACGCAATTGGTTCGGCATTTTAGTCAACGCATCAATATGGATTTCGCCGTAACACTCAAGCCCTTCGTGGGTATCCGCGATTAAATCAGTGGGAGTTTCCGACATTGGTAACAAGCGATTATCGATATTGAGTAAGCCACTGAGTAGTTTAATGCCGTCCAACGGACGCGCTGAAAGCTGATCCAACGTATATAGCAATAGGTTGCCAAAATTGTGTCCGGCCAGCGATGTTCCTTCAGCAAAGCGGTAATTTAGTACGTCGGTTGCCAGTGGCTGTTCGGCTAATTGCGACAAACAGTTGCGAATATCGCCCCAAGCTATGCAGTGATGTGATTCTCGCAACAGGCCCGTCGCACCGCCGTTATCAGTTGTTGCTACAATGCCAACCAGTTTGTGCTTCATAAATGACAGCGTCGACAATAACCGACCTAAGCCATGGCCTCCGCCAATGGCGGTTACTCGACGTAACGACTCTAATTGCATGTCAGCTCCTGCTGCAGTTTCAGGGCAAGAAGATAGCGAAGTTGAGGCTATCATGGCAAGCCTTGGTATACGCTTTGCGCTCACTATGTGACAATAAACGGAGTTTCAAGCGGAGTTAAGCTATGCAGTTGGAAAGCCAATTTGCTTCAGAGTTCCCAGAGTTGTGCGATACAGATTGTCCGCGCGATGCGGTCCCGATCGCTGAAACGGTATTGAGCAATTCCCGATTGAGTCAACAGTGGCAGCTTAGCGATATCGATTGGGCTAGCTTTTGCCAACAGCGAGTCAGTGACGGTAGCGTGATTGCACAAAAATACGCGGGGCATCAGTTCGGTCATTTCAACCCTTACCTGGGAGATGGCCGTGGGCTCTTATTGGGCGAATATAAAGCCCCATCAGGAGAGTGGTTTGACTGGCATTTAAAAGGTGCTGGAACCACCGCTTTTAGTCGCGGCGGAGATGGCCGAGCGGTATTGCGCTCCTGTATTCGTGAATGGCTGGGCAGCGAGGCCATGGCATCATTGGGCGTGGCCTCAACACGCGCCCTCGCGTTACTCAGCTCCGGTGAAGCTGTACAACGCGAGCGAGTAGAACCTGGTGCGCTGTTATTGCGAGCGACGCCTACCCATATTCGTTTTGGTCACTTTGAACATTGTTTGTATCGCAACTTAACGGACACCGCGGAGCGCCTTTATCGCTTTACTATTCGTCAGAATTGGCCTGATCTCGAAGTGGATGATCATCAGGCGTGGTTCAATAGAGTGGTTGATAACACGGCAAAAATGATCGCGGGTTGGCAGGCGTTTGGGTTTGTTCATGGGGTAATGAATACCGACAATATGAGCATTCTCGGCGAGACGTTCGATTATGGTCCTTATGCGTTTTTTGATCGCTACCTTCCCGAAAAAATCTTTAATCATACTGATCAAAACGGTCGTTACCGTTTCGATCGTCAACCCTCCGTTGCGTTGTGGAATTTACAACGCTTAGCCCAGGCATTGGCGCTATTCATGGATGGTGAGGTGTTAAGTGCTGGCTTAGCCAGTTTTGAGACACGCTTGCAACAGCACTATGCCGCTATTATGAGTCAACGTTTAGGCTTACCGAGTGAACTAGAGAGCCACGTACAGAGCAAACTGATCGCCGGATGGTTAGCATTGTTAGAGCAGCAACAGGCTGACTATACGCAAAGTTTCTGGTTGTTAGAGCACCCCTATAGCGATGCGGCACTATTTACTGATGAGTTCGGTCGTTATTGGTTATCAGAATACCAAGCTGCTGTGGGTAATGCAGAACAACCGCAGTTAGCCCAATTTAACCCCAGTGTGGTTGCGCGCACGCACCAGTTACAGCGAGTGATTAACGCTGCAGAGCAGGGCGATTACCAACCGTTAAAGGACTTTTCTGCGGCCTTGCAACAGCCGTTTGACGCTACGCTGCGTGACAGTGAATGGGCGCAAGCACCGGAAACGGAATGGCCTGAGGGGCAATTATCCTGTTCTAGTTGAGATTGATGTGTAAAGTATCGGTAAAATCATGAATGGTTGAAGGTGATCACAGTCTAGACTGAAGGGAACTAACCAACGAAGGACGATATTATGATGTTACGTAACCTTACTTATACTGCAGCTTGCTTAGGCGCGGCGACGTTATTAACCGCCTGTGGTGGCGGTGATGAAAACAGCTCAGTAGAACGGACTGCACAATTTAACTTGGCAGTGAGTGATGCACCTGTCAGTGACCTTGATGCTGTGGTTGCTTGTTTTTCTGCCGTAGAGTTAATGACTGATGGTGGACCCGTCCAATTTGATGTGGGTGTGGGTGCCGACATTGAGCCGAACGATGTGTGTACCGATGACCAAGGCAATCCGGTGGAAAACACTCGCGGCATTAACTTACTAGAATTTACCGGCTCTGACTCAACCGACTTGTTGGCCGGTGCAGAAATTGATGCCGGTGACTATTCTCAATTACGCTTAGTCATGGACAGCGCGTCATACGTGGGTCGCGATACGGATGATGACGGTACGATCGACGAAACCTTTGCGTTAACCGTGCCATCCAACGAACTCAAACTTGATGGTTTTACCGCGGATGCGGGTGGCAACTTGTTCTACACCGTAGAGTTTGATTTGCGCAGTAGTCTCGTAAATCCGGTCGGGCAAGATGGCTACTTTTTAAAACCTCGGGGTGTACGCTTAGTCAACAACGCCGAAGTGGGCACCGTTTCTGGCAACGTTGCCGAAACCATTTTAATTAACAACCAGTGCACGGTAGCACCAGAAGATACGTCAACGCCGGTTGCTAATGTCTACCTTTATCAAGGTGCGGACTTAGGATTAGACAGCCTTGCCGATATGGGTGGTGCAGAAGAGAATGCACCGTATGCTAGCACCAGCGTGTATTTTGATGGTGTCGACAGCTATGACTATGAAATTGGCTTTGTCGCGACGGGAGACTACACCGTAGCTATTACCTGTGATGACGAAGCGGATCCAGAAGCCGACGACGATGTCACGTTTTTGCAAGCGCAAAATGCAACGGTATCGAACGAAGCGACCGTTACTGTAGACTTCTCTGCACAAGCGCAGTAAAACATTTCAGCGATAAAATGAGGGTGCCAGCCGATTGCGGCTGGCATTTTTTTTTGAGTTACGACAGAATCAGACCCTCTACCTCTACATAATATCAAGAGTAAATCGATGAACGCTGCAACCATTTCAAAGTATTTGCTTGCCGGGCTGGCTGTTATTTCAGCAGCGGTAGCTGCTCAACAGTATCCTGTCCCAGAGCCACAGCAGTTTGACACCACTCAAGTATGCTTGGCTGACATTGCTGAGCCGATAACCGTTGAACTTGCGGAAACGGAAGAACAACATGCGCGTGGATTAATGGAACGGGAATCACTGCAGGATTATCACGGTATGTGGTTTAAATACCCGAGCGACCGTCCTGGTTATGCTGGATTTTGGATGTTTCACACGCTAATTCCGCTAGATATTGCTTATTTAGATAGCGACGGCAAAATCGTTGCTGCTTTCACAATGTTGCCGTGTAAGAGTGACGATCCACGCCAGTGCCGTGCATACAACCCAAACAAAACCTATCGTTCAGCCATCGAACTACCGGCGGGATTTTTATCCCGTCACGACATTCGTATGGGTGACAGACTGCGCCAGTCCAGCGATGGCAGTTGCGCGACTTCATCACAATAACAAGAAAGGACGTTAAGCCATGAAGAAGACGTTATTGAGCTTAGCGGCGATAGCACTACTCAGTGCTTGTGGAGCGGAGCAAGCAAGCTCAGGCCCAGCCGCAAAAGCTGACTTAACAGATACCGCGTTTAATCCAAATTTTAGTGATTATTTAAAGACTTTATCGTCGGATGAGTTCGGTGGCCGCGAGCCAGCCTCTAAAGGCGGCGAACTCACCGTTTCCTTCATCGAAAACTACTTCAAAGAGTGGGGACTACAGCCATATAATCAAGAAACTGGCAGTTACCGCCAAGAAGTGCCGTTAATGAAGTTAATTCCGTACAAAGTGTCTGCATTAACAGCTCAGGCTGGCGATCAGTCACTGACCTTCAACTACCGTACTGAAATGACCGCATGGACACCAAAAACCGATAAAAAGGTCACCCTAGAGGGCAGTGATATTGTCTTTGTGGGTTACGGTATTGTTGCCCCAGAATATCATTGGAACGACTACGCAGGACTTGATGTAAAAGGCAAAACGGTTGTTATGCTGGTCAATGACCCAGGTTATGCCACCGGCAACGATAAGCTATTTAACGGTAATGCCATGACCTACTATGGTCGTTGGACGTATAAATATGAAGAAGCCATGCGCCAAGGTGCAAAAGCCGCATTCGTGATTCACGAAACTGGCCCTGCAGGTTATGGCTGGGGCGTTGTTGCGGGTGGTTCACCAGTGCGCTTTGCCTTGAATAAAGGCGACCAAGCCGACGCTAATCTAGCCGTAGAGGGCTGGATTACTGCCGATGCCGCTGACCAAATGTTCAAGCATATCGGTAGCTCGCTAGCGCAAATGAAAGCGAAAGCGTTGGAAAAAGGTTTTCAAGCAACACCTCTGAATTTGACAGCAAACATGACCATTGATAACAAAGTTGAGTTTTTGTCGTCGAATAATGTGGTGGGTTTTATCAAGGGTAGTAAGCACCCTGAGCAACACGTATTGTATGTCGCGCACTGGGATCACTTAGGCACCGACCCAATCCGTGCTGATGATCCAATCTACAATGGCGCACAGGATAATGCTACCGGCACCGCAGGGTTAATGGCTATTGCGGAAAAATTCGCTAAAGCTCCGCAACCGGAACGTTCTATTGTGTTTGTGGCTGTAACGGCGGAAGAGCAGGGACTATTGGGTTCTGAGTGGTATGCGAACCATCCCATGTTGCCCCTGGGTAAAGCCGTTGCTGGCATCAACATGGATGTCTTAAATGTCTACGGCCCAATGCGAGACATGGTGATGGTTGGGTACGGTAACTCGGAGTTAGACGATATTGTGCAACCTTACTTAGCCGAACAGGGACGTTATTTGCGTCCAGAGCCGACGCCAGAGAAAGGTTTCTTCTACCGTTCAGATCATTTTAACTTTGCCAAGAAAGGTGTACCAATGCTTTATGCCGAGGGTGGTATTGAGCATGTCACTAAAGGCAAAGAGTACGGTGAGAAGATGCATGAAGAGTATATTAATGTGGCCTATCATAAGCCTGCTGACGAATACGATCCGAACTGGGATCTGCGTGGCGCGCAACAAGACTTAGCCGTTTACTATGCGGTGGGTCGTGAACTGGCAAACAGTGAAAAATGGCCGGCTTGGACACCGGGCAATGAGTTTGAAGCGATTCGCCAACAGTCAGCTGAGATGCGCGACGGCAAATAGGCAGAAAGAGTTTACACCTTGTCTTGAAAAAAAGCCGTGACTAGCTGTCACGGCTTTTTTATTTACAGTATCCTGATTGGGTCAAAAGCTAATCGTAGGGGTCTATTGCGATGTTGGATTCGTTCGATGCGCTCAGTTTGGCGAGGTTTCAGTTCGCCTTTACGGTCGCATTTCACATCATTTTTCCTGCCTTCTCTATCGGCTTAGCCAGTTTTTTGGCAGTAACCGAAGCCTTATATTTAAAAACCCGCAATCCGGTTTATCAAAAAATGTGGCGCTACTGGGTGAAGATTTTCGCTGTAGTGTTTGGTATGGGCGTGGTTTCGGGGTTGGTCATGAGCTACCAGTTTGGCACTAACTGGAGCGTATTCTCTGATAAAGCAGGACCGGTTATCGGTCCATTAATGGGCTATGAAGTGCTTACCGCGTTTTTCCTCGAAGCAGGCTTTCTTGGCGTGATGCTATTTGGCATGAACAAAGTTGGCGAAAGGCTGCATTTTTTCGCCACTATCATGGTAGCAATTGGTACAGCAATTTCGGCATTTTGGATATTGTCAGTGAATAGTTGGATGCAGACCCCGGCGGGTTGGGCGCTCAACAGTGATGGCCAATTTATTGCTAAAGATTGGTTTGCGGTTATTTTTAACCCATCGTTTCCTTACCGCCTGATGCACATGGTCGTGGCAGCTTACCTGACCACAGCAATGATGATTGGCGCAGTCGGGGCATGGCATTTATTGCGTGACTCGAGCTCTGCAGTGGCGCGTAAAATGTTTTCCATGGCGATGTGGATGGCATTGATTGTTGCACCCATTCAAGCGTTCATTGGCGATATGCATGGCCTAAACACCCTAGAGCACCAGCCAGCCAAAGTCGCGGCTATGGAAGGGCATTTTAAAACGGAGCCGGGTGCGCCCCTGTATTTATTTGGTTGGCCAAACATGGAAACGGCTGAGGTGGACTACAGCATTGCCATACCGAATGGCGCCAGCTTAATTCTGACCCATTCATTAGATGGTGAGTTCGCTGGGCTGGACCAGTTCCCACGGGAGCAATGGCCTAACGTGCCATTAGTATTTTGGAGTTTCCGCATTATGGTGGCGATGGGGCTGCTAATGATTCTGCTAGGCGTGATTTCGGCGTGGAAGCGCTGGCGTGGGCGGTTATACCAAAGCCGCTTTTTACACCGTTTTGCGCTATTGATGGCACCGAGCGGTTTTATTGCGGTTATCTCAGGTTGGGTAGTGACAGAAGCGGGTCGCCAACCGTGGACAATTTATGGGTTGTTAAAAACTCACGAATCGGCCTCGCCGATAGCTGCAGAGGGTGTAGCTGGTAGCCTGTTAGCCTTTATTGTGGTGTATTTTTTTGTTTTTGGCGCGGGAGTGTTTTATATCATCCGCAAAATGCGGCAACACCCAGACGATGTGCATGTACCCGATTACGCGGTGCATAAAGGCATAGCGTCAGAATTCTTGATGAACGAGGAGTAACGGCTATGGATTATGCATTAATCTGGGCAGCGTTAATTGCTATCGCAGTATTTGCCTACGTTGCTCTCGATGGCTTCGACCTAGGTATCGCTATCCTGTTTCCCGCGTTTCCTGAAGAGAAACATCGCGATGTAATGATGAACGCCGTTGCCCCAGTGTGGGATGGTAACGAAACTTGGCTAGTGCTTGGCGGTGGTGGCCTGTTAGCGGTATTTCCGCTGGCTTATTCGGTGTTGTTACCGGCGCTGTATATGCCCGTTATCGTTATGCTCTTGGGCTTAATTTTTCGTGGCGTGGCGTTTGAGTATCGCTTTAAAACGCGGCGTGCGAAATTTGTTTGGGACGTCTCGTTTATTGTTGGCTCATGGGCTGCAGCAATGAGTCAAGGCATTATGCTGGGTGCTATTTTGCAAGGGATTTCGGTCACTGGACGGCAATATAGTGGTGGTTGGTTTGATTGGTTGACGCCGTTTACCATTTTTTGTGGCTTAGCGGTGGTTGTAGGATATGTGCTACTAGGCGCCAGTTGGTTGATCATGAAAACCCATGGCGAAATCCAGCAACGCAGTTACCGCTATGCCAGAATTGCTGCGGTTATTTTGGTGTTAGCGATTGCGGCTGTCAGTATCTACTTGCCTGTGGTCGATGAAACTATTGCCAAGCGTTGGTTTACCTTCCCTGCCTCGGCATTGTTCTGGAGCCTGCCAACCTTGTTAGCGATTGTCGCGGTTGGCTTGTTACGATCCCTACGAAAATCGCAGCAAGGACGACCCTACCTGTGGAGTTTAGGACTGTTTTTTATTGCATTCCTCGGCTTTAGCGTAAGTATATTTCCTTATTTGGTGCCGCATGCGATTACCATTTGGGATGCTGCAGCCCCAGAGAATAGCTTGAAGTTTTTATTGGTAGGCGCGGCTTTTCTTATTCCTATCATTTTTGCCTATACCGGTTACACCTATTGGGTATTTCGTGGGAAAATAGACGAATCATCGGGCTATCACGATTAACTGAGGTGTAAGATTGGAGTGGTTAGCAGAAGGATTTGGAGCAGCTGCTCTGGTCGTAAACTTTATTGGCTATCGGCAAAATACTGCTGATCGCTACCGTATCGTCGCAGCGCTAGCTCTAGCGCTGCTTTCTACCCATTGGTTCTTATTAGATGCCATGGCCGCTGGAATTGTTTGTGCCATCGCCAGTGTGCGAAATATTGTTGCTTTGCGTTATCACGGGCGCTGGACGTTAGCGGCTTTTGTATTACTTAACGTCGGCTTTTTTATTTGGGAATGGCGTGTTTATGGCGCTGATCTGCCGCTGTTTATTGCCTATGCCTCGGCTTTTGTGTTTACCGTAGGCTCTATTGTGCTAAATAACGCGACGCAAATTCGTCGGTGGTTTATTGTTGCAGAAAGTTTGGGACTCATTTACGCCTTGTTAATTGGAAGTGTTAGCGGTTCCCTGTTTAATATTGTTAACCTTACCAGCATCTTAACCAAGCTTTGGCAGGAAAGGGGCTTTAAACGGAACTAATTCGCCCCAATCTTATCCATTAGAGACACGTATAATAAAGGTTAGTAAGCATGCAACGCGGCCCTAGAAAACAGTTTTATATTCATCAACAAGGTAATGGTAGCCTGTTAGCGCGAATTCTTAGCATCTTAATTTTGTTGGTATTTGTAGGTCTGGCAATCACGTTTGGGTTTGTCTTTTTGATCATTGGCGCCATTGTGATGATTCCCGTGCTGTGGCGTCAACGGCAGACCATCAAGCAAGTTTGGCGCATGCGTAAAGCGGCACAAGATGCTCAGCAATATGCGCAACAGCAACGCCAACAGCAGCAGCAAGATGCAAATAGTCGCGTATTTGATGGTGAGTACGAAGAAGTAAACAAAGACGATAAATAATCTTAACAGTAATAAAAAAGGCGCCCGCTGTAAAAACAGGACGCCTTTTTTGTGCCTAGCTAGCAGTGCTGGCGATTATTCTTCCCGTTGTTTGGGTGGGAAGATTTTTCGTACCACGTAGAAGAATAACGGTACGAAGAAGATAGCCAAGATTGTGCCGCCAAGCATACCGCCAATGACCGCGGTACCGATGGCATTACGGCTAGCTGCACCGGCGCCACTTGATAACGCTAATGGCAATACGCCGAAGATAAAGGCAAAAGAGGTCATCAGAATGGGACGCAGACGTAAGCGCACCGCTTCTAGCGTGGCATCCCACAAATCTTTACCTTTTTCCTGCAAGTCTTTGGCGAATTCAACAATCAATATCGCGTTCCTAGCCGAGACCCCAACCGTGGTTAATAATCCGACTTGGAAGTAAACATCGTTTTGCCCGCCGGCTAATGTTGTCAGTAATACTGCGCCTAAGACACCTAGCGGAACGACCAGCATTACCGAGAAAGGGATCGACCAGCTCTCATACAACGCCGCTAAACAGAGGAATACAACGGTTAATGATATGACATAAAGCAGTGGTGCTTGATCACCTGATAACCGTTCTTGTAACGAGGTACCCGTCCATTCAAAGCCAATGCCTTCAGGGAGTTTAGCAATGATTTTTTCAATTTCGTTCATCGCATCACCGGAACTGTAGCCAGGCGCCGCCTGACCCTGAATTTCCATGGCGGGAACGCCGTTATAGCGTTCAAGGCGTTGTGGCCCAAACTCCCAACTAATGCTCGCAAAGGCGGCAAATGGCACCATCTCGCCTTGGTTATTGCGCACATAAAGTTGCTCAATATCCTTTGGCAACATACGGTCTTCGGCTTCCGCCTGCACATACACCCGTTTTACCCGACCCCGGTCAATGAAATCATTGACGTAAGTTGAACCTAACGCAGTGGTTAGGGTGCTGTTAATGGTTGGAATAGTGAGTCCTAGTGCAGTGGCCTTTTCGTAGTCGATATCTACTTTTAACTGCGGGGCATCTTCTAAGCCGTTTGGCCTCACTTGCATCAATTTTGGGTTTTGCGCCGCCATGCCAAGCAACTGGTTTCGTGCTTGTAACAGCGCTTCATGGCCTAAATTAGCGCGGTCCTGAATAAACAGGTTGAAACCTGTAGCCGTACCCAATTCTGGAATAGGTGGCAAGTTAAAGGCAAAAACCATGGCTTCTTTAATAGTACTGAAGTAACCCATTGCTTTACCAATGATAGCATTCACTTGTGCACTCGGTTGTTGTCGCTGCTCCCAATCTTTTAAGCGCACGAAAGCGATGCCGGCGTTTTGGCTGCGTCCTGCAAAGCTAAAGCCCACCACTGAGAACACCCCTTCAACAGGATCTTGGCTCATGTAGTACTGTTCGATTTTGTCCATGGTTTGGAGTGACTGCTCCATGGTTGACCCTACAGGGAGCTGCATCTGGGTTAAAAATACACCACGGTCCTCGTCCGGCAAGAACGAGCTTGGTAAGCGTACGAAAAGCACCCCTAGAATCACGATCAAGCCGCCATAGATCAGTCCAAAACGAATGGTACGGCGCAAAATAGCTGAGACTGATTGCCGATATTTAGTCGTGGCACGCTCGAGGCTTCGGTTAAACCAACCCAGTGGACCTTTGCGTTGACTTTTATCATGATTGACTGGTTTAAGAATGGTTGCACACAGCGCTGGTGAGAACACAATCGCCACCAATACCGATAGACCCATCGCTGAGATGATGGTTAACGAGAACTGCCGATAAACGGCGCCCGTTGAGCCGGGGAAGAACGCCATTGGGGTAAATACTGCCGCCATAACTAGGGCAATCGCTACCAAGGCGCCGGTGATTTGTCCCATCGATTTAATTGTAGCTTGGCGAGGCGATAAGCCTTCTTCTTCCATCAACCGTTCAACGTTCTCGACCACCACGATGGCATCGTCTACGAGCAAGCCGATAGCCAACACCATACCGAACATCGTTAGCGTGTTAATTGAGAAGCCAGCGAGCGCCATAATGCCCATGGTGCCCAGAATAACCACAGGAATTGCAAGCGTTGGGATAATAGTCGCACGGACGTTCTGTAAAAACAGATACATTAGCAAGAATACTAAGATAATGGCTTCTACGAGGGTTTTCGCGACCTCAGAAATAGATATTTTAACGAATGGCGTGGTGTCGTAGGGGATCACCATTTCCATGCCATCAGGAAAGAACTTGCTCAGTTCTTTAACACGCTCTTTGACTGCTTGGGCAGTGTCTAACGCGTTAGCTCCCGTTGCTAACTGGATCGCTAAGCCGGTTGCAGGTTTGCCATTGTAGTTTGCGACCACACTGTAATTTTCGCCACCTAATTCGACGCGCGCAACGTCATTTAACCGAACTTGCGAGCCATCAGGTTGGACTTTTAACAGAATTTTTGAAAACTCCTCGGGACTTTCCATCAGTGTCTGCGCCACAATCATTGCGTTGATACGCTGACCATCCACCGCCGGTAAGGCGCCCAACTCACCCGCAGCAACTTGGTTGTTTTGCGAGCGAATCGCGGCAACCACTTCGTCGGTGGTTATTTTGTAGTTGGTCATTGCTTGTGCATCGAGCCATATACGCATGGCATAAGGTGCGCCAAATAACTGAACATTACCCACACCTTGGGTTCGTGCAATGGGATCTTGTACGTTGGCCGACAAGTAGTCACTTAAATCAATTTGTGAGTAACG
Source organism: Idiomarina tyrosinivorans (assembly GCF_003987475.1). Lineage (GTDB taxonomy): Bacteria > Pseudomonadota > Gammaproteobacteria > Enterobacterales > Alteromonadaceae > Idiomarina > Idiomarina tyrosinivorans. The sequence goes on from NZ_PIQH01000001.1 coordinate 28,881, forward strand.
GTCGTCGGTTGCAACCATCGCCAAGACCATCAGGAATGAGCTGCTAGATTTCGAAACGACGACCCCTTGGCGTTGCACCACTTCTGGTAACAACGGGGTGGCTTGAGACAGTTTATTTTGTACCTGTACTTGGGCGATATCTGGGTCGGTACCTGTCGCAAATGTTAAGTTTACCGTGGCGCTACCAGCATTACTTTGCGACGACATATAAAGTAAGTTGTCAACGCCGTTCATGCTTTGCTCGATAATCTGTGTCACCGTATTTTGAACGGTTTTAGCGTTTGCTCCTGGGTAGGTGACTTGCACTGATACCGCAGGAGGTGCTAGTGACGGATACTGGGCAATTGGCAATTGGCTTAACGCCAAACTACCTGACATGATGATCAGGAGTGCAATAACCCACGCAAATATTGGCCGATTAATAAAAAACTTTGCCATGCTACGTTCCCTTACTGCGCTTGCTGGTTAGCGTTAGCATCAACCGGCTTTACCGGCATGCCTGGGCGGATTTTCTGTAAACCTGCAACAATCAGCTTATCGCCGGCATTTAAGCCGTCTTCAACCAACCATTTGTTGCCCAAAGCGCGGCTGATGGTTAGTTCACGGCGTTCGACTTGACCTTTGTCGTTAACGACAAAAGCGATAGGGCGACCACGGACATCACGGCTTACGCCTTCTTGCGGCGCAACGATGGCTCCGTTTACAGTACCTTCAGTTACTTTGGCGCGAACGAACATACCCGGCAGTAGATCGTGCTCTGGGTTGGGAAATTTCGCCCGCAAAGAAATCGCGCCGGTATCTTCGTCTACGCTAACTTCCGAGAATAGCAGTTCACCAGCATGATGGTAGCCGATGTTATCGACCATTAATTGCACTACGGCATTACCGTTTTTGGTACCCTCGATGTGACCTTCTTCGATTTCTTGCTTTAACTTCAAAAATTCTCTACTCGATTGGCTGATATCGACGTAAATGGGGTCGAGTTGTTGAATGACGGCCAATGGCGCAGTTTGTGAAGCGGTGACTAACGCGCCTTCGGTAAAATTAGAACGGCCAATTTGGCCACTAATCGGTGCTTTTACCTGAGTGTATTGCATGTTAATTCTGGCGCGAGTAAGGTTGGCCTCAGCCACTGATACCGCTGCCTTTGCTTCTAAATAGTTGGCTTGCGCTTCGTCATACTCTTGTTGACTAATGGCATTGTCTTTAATCAGGTTCTGGAAGCGGCTGTAACGTAAATCAGCGGTTTTAAGCATTGCTTGGGCGCGTTCGACTTCAGCTTTCGCGCTCTCCAATTCGGCTTTGTACGGACCGGGATCGATTTGATAAAGCGATTGGCCAGCTTCTACGTGCGCACCTTCCTCGAAGTTACGCTCTAACAGAATGCCAGACACTTGCGGACGGACCTCTGCCACACGATAGGCCGCGGTGCGTCCGGGTAATTCGGTAGCAAGCTCAACAGAGCTTGGCTGCAGTGTTACTACCCCAACTTCCATGGCTTGTTGTTGACCTTGTTGTCCTGCGCCGTTTTGCGAAGCATCGCCACAGGCCACGAGAGTGGTAGCGGCAACCGCTGCTGCTATGGCGGTTGCGATCAATCTACGCTGTTGCATGCAAAAATCCTCAAATTATGGTTTTTATGAATCCGTAAATTATACATACATACATGAATGTTTGTAAATTGGATTCCATTAAAATCCTACAAGAACAATCTTGCCGATGGTTTTATGCTGTTCGATATCATGATGGGCACGGCGTAAATTTTCGGCGTTAATAGTGCCGTAATTTTTTCCCACGGTGGTTACCAGTTTACCGGCGTCAACTGCAGCGGCGACTTGTTCTAACAAACGCTGCTGTTCGATCATGTCATCAGTAGCAAACATTGAGCGGGTGAACATAAACTCCCAATGCAGGCTAACCGATTTTTGTTTCAATAAGCTGACATCAATATCCTGTTCCGGATCGTCGATGAGCGCAACACGACCCTGTGGCGCAATAATTTCTGCAACGTTACTGAAGTGCTGATCGGTATGGGTCAAACAAGCCGCATCGGTAATTGCGCCGATGTTTAGTGCGTTAATTTGCGCCGTTAAATCTTGGCTGTGGTCGATAACATGGTCGGCGCCTAACGACGTTACCCATTGCTGACTTTCTGGGCGAGAAGCGGTCGCAATAACGGTCGCTTGGCTAAACGTTTTAGCAAGCTGAATCAGAATAGAGCCTACGCCTCCAGCACCACCAATGACTAACAAGGTACGTGGTTTACCCGGTTGCTGAATCTGTAGCCTTTCGAACAGCAATTCCCACGCGGTGATTGAGGTTAGCGGCAACGCAGCGGCTTGTTCGTCGGTTAAGCTGTGGGGCGCTTTTGCCGCTATTCGGTAGTCTACGCATTGAAACTCGGCATTACAGCCAGAACGTGTCACGTCGCCGGCAAACCAAACTCGGTCACCTGTACTGAACCCTGACGCTGAGCTGCCGGTTTCTACCACGGTACCAACCGCATCCCAGCCAAGCACTTTATAGCCAGATTCTGGCTCGGTGCGCTGGCGAATTTTGGTATCCACTGGGTTGACGGCGATTGCAGAAATTTGCACGAGTAAATCGGTTGCGCCCGGGGTGGGGCGCTTGAGTTCGATATCGACTAAGGCTTTAGGATTGTCGCTGGGGAGAGATTGCTGGTAGCCGACCGCTTTCATAGTTAGTCCTCATAATCTATTGCTGTTGGATAACCCCTGTTGCTGCTAGGGTGTCTGCCAATTGTTTTAACGCTGCCATCCCGACAATATCCTGGGCTAGCCATGGAAGCCGGTATTGCGGTTGCGCTGCTAGCCGCTGCTCTGCTTCTTGCAGATACACTTGCTGCTGCTCACGGCGTTGGGTTAAGAATTCATTATTACTGTCTTGCGGCAATAAGCGATTAACGATGGTGGCAAAAACCGGTAGTTTTTCTTTGCGGAGTTGGGTAATCGCACGTTCTGTTTCTAGTATAGGCAGTTTCTCCGCCAACAGAATAAACAGCATTTGGCTGTAGTCGGGATCAATAATCTTGCGTCGGCTGCGCTGAAATAGCCGCTGCCGTTCTAACAACTTTTCGGTGATTGCTTTGGTTCGGTCGGTCATACCATCGGTGGCATGTTGCTGGGGATCACTCATCGGATTGGCGACATCCTTACCGGCCTTTGGCGATAGGTGTTTAAGCACTCCCTGCAATTCTTCGGAGCGGTCTTGTGAGCGCAGCATTCCTTGCGTCCATGCAGCCATCGCTTCTGGCAAGGTCAGTAAGCGTAAGGTATGTCCGGTCGGGGCCGTATCAAAAATGATCAAATCATAATGGCTTTCCGCAAACTCGATTAATTGGCAAATGCGCTCGAGCAGGGCGGCTTCTTGTACCCCAGGAGATTGCATGCTGAGTTCGAGTTGACGCTCAATTTCTGGATACATATCGGGCATAGCAAAGCGTTTCATTTGCGCTTTTACCTGTTCAATATGCTGTCTTGCTTGATGGTCTGGGTCGATTTCTAAGGCGTCCAACTGCTGCGCGACGCGAGTAATGTCGTCGCCAATCTGGGTTTCAAATAAATCGGATAAGTTATGCGCTGGGTCGGTAGAAACCAAAAGGGTGTTTTTATGTTCACTGGCCAGTAGCGCCAATGCGGCAGACACAGAGGTTTTGCCCACTCCACCTTTACCACCAATCAGCAGCAGGCGGTGATCGAGTAGTGACATAGTCATTCCTGTAGTTGTGGCGTTAGTTTAGCAGCAACGGAAATGATCGAGCGGAGAGTGTTCCATCCCCATGCGTTGATGCCATTGATGGAATTGCTCCAACATCAAAGGTTGTAGTTCTAGCGTGTAGAAGGCGGCAGGGTTGGGCACGCCCATTAATTCAGAAAAGACCAGTAGCATGAACAGATCATCTTGATCGCGCTTAGCTCGGGCAATGGCTGAGCGATAAGGTGCGTTGTATACCTCGGTGGCATACGCATTTACCCTACCTAGCCAGTGCTTAATTTCCTTGAGCTTCATGCTACGTCGCCTTTCTGGTTAACCGATTAATCGGTGGGTTGCTGTTTTGCTTTGCGCAGTTTAGACAGACTCGCCGTTGCTTCTAGGGCAATCCAAACCGCAGCAATCAGTACGATTAAGTCTAGCGTAAACAGGAACCAGTCTGCTTTCAAATAGAATCCTTTTAGCTGAATCAATAACGCGATTACGGTCATGATCAGCAGGAAAATAAGTGGCAACAGGGTAAAGTACATTGGCCGCCCTAAGCGCACCAACATTACCGTAATCACCATCAGCGTTAAGCCCGCTAATAGCTGGTTTGTGGTACCAAACAATGGCCAAATTAATAAGCCACCTGAACCGTCGGCGCCACCTGCACCAAACGCCAAGATTAAACAGCTAGCAACGGCGAGTAACGTTGCGGCAACGCCTTTTTGCATCCACTTGATATTGTAGATGCTTCCCCATTCTTGGAAAATATAACGTTGCAAGCGTAAGCCGGTATCCATGGTGGTTCCGGCAAAAAGCACTGCCATTACGGTTAACAGAGTCTGCGAGATTTCTTCGCCCAAGCCCACTCCGTCGTGCAGAATATTGGCTCCACCGGTGACAAACGCCGCAACACCGCCTTGACCAAACGAGGTATAGACCGACTCCCAGTCGGCTAGCGTGGCAAAACCGGCGGTGGCAGCGATGATGGTTGCCAGTGACAGTGAACCTTCACCGATAGCGCCGAAATAGCCGACAAAACGCGCGTCTGTTTCCTTATCTAACTGCTTAGACGTGGTGCCTGAAGCAACAAGGCCATGGAACCCTGAGATCGCGCCACAGGCAATGGTCACGAACAACAGTGGCAGCATTGACGGCGTGCCTTCTGGGGTGTTGTGGTTAATCGCTGGGGCAGAAATGTCCGGCGCAGCGATAAGCACAGCAAGGTAAAGCAGGATCAAGCCGATAAATAGCTGCAAACCGTTGATGTAATCACGTGGTTGCAACAACATCCATACTGGAAGCATCGACGCAATCGCGGCGTAACCGAAGAGGATCAGAATCCAACCGGCGTTATCAGAAATGCCAAGCGTCATTTCTGGTAGAGACAGTGGCATACTAGGGCCGGCTACAATGAGTGCATAAAGGGCAATGACACCAAGAATTGAGACCATGCCCAAACTCATCCACTTACGGAAAATAACTTGACCGATAATCAGGGCAACGAAAATAGCCCCCCAAACTGGCACTACCGAGGATGGGAACTTGATCAGCAAGCCGGAAATGGCGGTGGCGAATACTGCGTTGACCATTAGCAACACAAGGAAGATAACGATCATAAACAAGTTGCGCGCGCGTTTACCGACGACATCGCCAGTGAGTGCACCAATTGATTTGGCTTTATTGCGGTTACTGGCCCAGATGGCGCCTGCGTCATGCACGCCGGCGAAGAAAATGGTGCCAAACACCACCCATAGGAACGCCGGTACCCAACCCCAGATAACCGCAATGGCAGGGCCGATAATCGGCGCTGCACCAGCAACGGAGGTAAAGTGGTGTCCCCACAATACGTATTTGTTGGTCGGAACAAAGTCCACGCCATCCTCAAATTCGTGAGCAGGCGTTTTGAAATTTGGGTCTAAGCGGTAAATTTTCTCGGCAATAAACTTGGAGTAGAACAAGTAGCCGAGCAACATAGCGCCAAGACCTAGCAGCATCATTGCGATTGCATTCATGGTATAGCCTCTTCTTATGGGTCTTGTTAGTCATGGCAAAGAATAGCGTAAATTGGCGTAAATGAGACATTCGACTAAAGTCTTAGATAGGGAAACCGTTGTTTTGACAGTTACTTAGCATTGGCGATCGTTTTTTTGACAGAATGCGTAGGATTAATAAGCAAAGCAAATTTTCAATCATTGAAAATGTTAAGGAGCGAACGTTATGCAAGTGGCTGTAATAGGTGCAAACGGTAAAGTCGGGCAACAAATTGTCGAGGATATCCAGCAAAGCCCTGCTCACGAAGTCATTGCTTGCGTGCGTAAAGAATCGCAACAACAAGCGTTAGAAGAGCGCGGAGTTGAGTCGCGTTTACTCGATTTAGAACGGTCAGTTGGCGCGATTAAGCAGGCCCTCAAAGGCTGTGATGCTGTGGTTTTTAGCGCTGGTTCCGGCGGTTCCACTGGCGACGATAAAACATTGCTCATCGATCTCGATGGGGCGATTAAAGTGATTGAAGCGAGTGAAGAACTCGGCGTTAAACGCTTTGTTATGGTGAGTGCTCTACAGGCAAATAATCGAGCGAACTGGAACGACAGTTTGCGCCCATATTACGCTGCCAAGCACTACGCAGATAAAGCACTAATGGCTTCATCATTAGAGTGGACCGTCGTTCGCCCTGGTGCGCTAATTGATGAACAGGGAACCGGGAAAATTGACCTCGGCAACGAATTGCAGCGCGGTAGCATTACTCGCGCAGACGTCGCTCACATTGTAGCGCGGTGTTTAGACAGAGAAAGCACAATTTATCGAGGATTCGATGTGGTCAATGGCGATACTGCCATTGATGATGCACTTCGTTCACTGTAAGCGTGTCGCTTACTGATAAATAGGGAGGTTGCCTATGTTACGCTGGGCACTAATATTTTTTATCGTCGCGATTATTGCTGGTGTACTCGGGTTTGGTGGCATTGCAGGTGCCGCTGCTGGGATTGCAAAAATTATCTTTTTCATCTTCTTGGTACTGTTGGTGATTTCACTCATTGCTAATGCGGCAAGGGGGAGAGGCCCGAAAGTCTAGCTAGGCTTAGTTATGAAGGTCAGACAGTTACCATACTACTATTTGGCAGGGGCAATCGTCGCTTCTGCCATTGCTTTTATACCCACCTTTCTCCCGGTTCAGCTGTTTTTGGCATGGACCGCGATTTCGTTGCTTTGCGTGGCATCGGCGTATTGGCTTAACAGCGCGAGTTTATTCCGCAAAAATCAAGATGGCCGTATACCAGTGGTCATTCGTCTTGCATTCATTCCATTTTTATTGGGAGCCACGCTTTATAATGCGTGGGCTCGACATCGCGAGTCGGTCCCGGCGTTGCAGCAGATTTCTGAAGGCCTTTTTGTTGGACGCCGTTTATTTCCCTCCGACGTGGAAATGTTGAAGCAACACAAAATAGCCGCTGTGTTGGATGTCACTGCAGAATTTGATGCACTGGATTGGAGCTTGTCGGATGCGGACATCCACTACCTAAACATTCCGGTGTTGGACCATGCTTCGCCAAGCATTGAACAGATTCATCAAGCCATCCAGTGGATAGACCATCAGCGCCGCCAACACGGCGCGGTATTAGTGCATTGCGCGTTAGGGCGAGGCCGCTCGGTGCTTATGGTGGCCGCCTATTTACTCAGCCAATGTGACGATAACGATGTCGATAAAGTGATGCAGCATATTAGTGACATTCGTTCGACGGCAAAACTCAACAGCCACCAGCGCAAATGCTTGAAAAGCTATAAACAACAACACCAGTTGGCGGTAACAGAAACCGCATGGGTCATTGCTAATCCCGTGTCAGGGGGAGGTAAATGGGAAAGTTATCAGCAACCATTACAGCAGGCATTGGCACCATACTTTCAGTTAGAAATTCTGGAAACCACGCCGGAGCACGATGCTGGAGCGTGCGCCAAAGACGCATTGCAACAGGGGGCAAAATTAGTGATTGCCTGTGGCGGAGATGGAACATTAGCCGCTGTCGCCGCCGCACTCAACGGTACTGAAACGGTGATGGGGGTGGTGCCCATGGGGACCGCCAATGCCTTAAGCCAAGTGATTTGGGGGGTATCATCTAAACTCTCGCCACTCAAGGCCGCCACCCGAACTATTATCGAAGGGCGCAAGCGCGCAGTGGATATCGCCTGCGCGAATGAACACACTGTGCTGCTCTGCGTGGGCGTAGGCTTTGAGCAGCAAATGATTGAACAGGCAGACCGTGAAGCAAAAGATAGGCTCGGGCAGTTGGCTTACCTGCAAGGTTTGTGGCAAGCCTGCCAAGCCAATCAACAGCTCGAGTTACAGCTTAGGGTGGATGATGGTGAGCAAGAAACCTTAACAACGGCTAGCGTGATTGTTGCTAACGCCGCACCGTTGACCACATTATTAGCGCAAGGAAACGGTGAACCAGTGGTAGACGATGGTAAACTCGATATGACCTGGCTAACGCCGGTAGACGGCGATCAAGGCCATTGGTTAAGCCTGGCGGAGTTGCTTTACCAAGGCGTGACTGAGGAGCGTTCAGGTGAGCGCAGTAACCACCGCCAAGTGCGCTCTGTTGAATTGGCGCGGGCCGATGGTGAGGCGCTGAAGTTTGTCGTGGATGGCGAGCCTTACCAAGCGCCAAAAGTAAAAATCAGCGTGCAACCCCATGCCATTCAATTACTGGTTTCTGAACGGCTAGACTACTAGCGAAATAAAAATCACGCCTATGGGTTATTTGGCAAGCGGGCGTTTAGTCTCAGTTGCAGCGGACTGCGTTTCCTCGTGCTGATAACGCTCCAGCTTGTTGTAAAGGGTTTTTACGCTTACGCCTAACTGCTCAGCGGTTTTACTACGGTTGCCCTGGTTCATCTCTAAGGTTGCCTCAATTGCCGCCTTTTCAAGTTGCTGCAGAGGCATGCCGGCCAGCGCTTTGTCGCCATTCGCGAGTGCGGTATCCTCGTTGAGGAGTAAATGTTCGACCATAATGTGCTGCTCGGCAAGCAAGTAGGCGCGTTCGACGCAATGTTTTAGCTGCCTAACGTTACCGGGCCAAGGAAACTGCTGGATATGTTCAAGCGCCGCCTGGCTAAAACGCTTTTGCTGTTGTTGCTGTTGGTTACGGTAAGCCAGAAAATGCTGCGCTAAACCAGCAATATCCGCTTCGCGTTCGCGCAGCGGCGGCAAACTCAATGGAAATTGGTTTAAGCGGAAAAATAAGTCTTCACGCAGTTGGCCCTGCGTAATCGCCTGCTCTAGGTCGCGGTTACTGGCAGCAATAATGCGCACATCAGCGCGATGCAACTGGTTAGAGCCGACAGGCCGGTAGTCGCCAGTCTCTAAAACTCGTAGTAACTTGGCTTGGTGCTCTAACGGCATTTCGGTAATCTCATCCAAGAATAGCGTGCCGTTATGAGCTTGCGAAAATAGCCCTTGATGGGATTGGGTCGCGCCAGTGAAAGCGCCCTTCACATGGCCAAATAACTCACTCTCAACTAACTCTCTCGACAGTGCCGCACAGTTGACCGCAATAAATGGCTGTTTGGCTCTTGTTGACGCGGCGTGCAGGGTTTGCGCAGCGAGCTCTTTACCGGTGCCGCTTTCCGCTTGAATAAACACATTTTGATCGGTGGTCGCTAACCGCCTCAAGGTTTTATAAAGCTCGCGCATTACCGTTGATGAGCCCACTAGACTACCAAATTGATCTAGCTGACTTTGGCTCGGCGGTTGTGCTTGCGGTTGGCTAGGGCAAAGCTGTTGTTGTAATTCGCTAACCGAAGCAAGCAGTTCGGTTAAAGCGACCGGATGACGAAATAATTGTCCCGCACCTTGCAATATTGCTTTGTCGAGAAAGGCATTAGGAGACCCATCACTGATAAAAATCCATTCGATAGGCTGTAATAAGTGTTCTATTTTATCGAATGTCTTTTGGTCGAAATTTACGCTCTCGACAATCGCCACTTGATAGCTATTAAGCAATTCTTGTGGGCATTGCTCAAGGCTAGTGAATTGTTGGCAATTAAAAGACTGCATGGCAGGGTGCTCAAGGAGTGCATTTTTGAGCGCTAGGGTACTGATAGATAAAAGTAATCCTGGCGCTTTGTTGTTGATCGCGTTGGCTTGGTGTGACATTCGCTACAATTCCTTTTTTTCGAAGTTAGCGATGCAACAACGAAAATGATGAGAGAAAGTAATGTAGCGTTTTACGCAACTTTTTCGAAAAAAGATTACGACTTTTTCGGAAACGGTAATTTTTTCTCGACATTCCGGAAAATTCTACTGATGACGTCACTCAGAACCACTAAACATGCTCTCTAGACTCAGTAAAATAGCCGCCCACCAGTTGGCACAGCCCTTGAATAGCGCTATTACGTCATGCAAAAAATAGGTCACTTAATGGAAGCCAATACTGCAATCACGCCGTCGCAACTTCCTGAGGCAGATAAAGCGCTGTTATGTGCGGTGCAAGCGCTGCTCGATGGTAGCGCTAAGTTTTTCGCCAGTTTAGCGTTGCGTAATCAAGCCTCTGAAATGGGTAGCCGTTATGCGACTAATAGTCGTGTGGTGCGACTCGCTGAAGCACTGGTCAGCCAACAGATTCAGGGTTGGAGGGTCATGTTGGACCAACAATGGTTGTTAACCTGTTTGTGGTACCGGCATAAAGCTGAGTTGATTAATCGCCGCAATAATTACACCTTGTCGCTTGCCAGCTTGTTGGAACACGAACAACAGGTAATGACGCTACTGAGGAGTATTCCGCGACGGCTGGAAACACCAGTACTCAAGCAACACTTAGCAAGCATTATTGCAACCTTGCAGATTCAGCACGACAACTGGACAACCGGCATCAGTGATGCGCTTGAGCAAAAAAGTGACCGTAGCGTTAGCGATTAAAGCGCTGGAGTAATGCTGACACCGCCGTATTTGGAAACGGCTGCTTCACAGTGATTGCGTAAAATTGTTCATAGACGTTGGGGAGTTGCAGGTAACGTTGCAATAAACCCGATTGTAACTCGTCGCGGACAACGACATCGGGAATGGCTGCTAAAGCGCCGCTATCCCGAACTAACAGTCGTAACATCGCCATGTCATCCGCCTCTGCGATGATTTCTGGGCGCCATTGGTACTCTGTACTCAACATATCAAATGCGCCGCGAATAGGTGTGTTCTCTGGTGGCAACACCCATTGTTGACGTTTTAACTGCGGATCTTGCAGGCTACTGATCGGGTAGCCGGGCACGCCGACAATATAAATGGCTTGGCGTGCCAACAGTTTACTTTGCCAAATTTGTTGGTCACTGCTGGTCACCTCCGTATTGGCTAGCGCTACATCAATACGGTATTCGCTGAGCTCGGTAAGCAACTGGTGATGCGCCATCGAGTGCAGACGATAGCGAGCATGCGGTTGCTTCATCAATTCGCTGATCACTTGTTCGATAAAGTTACGTGACATCGTCGACGCGTGGCCAATACGAATAACGGTATCTTTACTGCTGGCCCCATTTTTTAGCTGTTCAACCAGCTGCTCGCCTTCTTTGAAAATGCGTTCAGCCGTTTGCTTGGCAATATAGCCCGCTTGGGTGAGCAAAAGCTTGCGTCCACGGCGTTCGAATAGCGGTTGTCCAAACCATTGTTCTAGCTGCTTTATCTGGCTCGACAGCGCCGATTGTGAGATATGTAGGGTCTCGGCGGTCTTAGTGAGGTGGCCTGAATCTGCGACTTTCCAAAAGTAGTAAAGATGGTGATAGTTCATTATTCTGTTAAACCGAACAATAAATTAGTAATTATCTATTTTACTTAACTTTGCGAACACTGCAAGATGCTGACATATCCGACGAAAGAGGGCGTGCGTAGTGACTGAATGGCTAACCTTGGAAGGGATTCGATCAATAATGGTCGTGCTGGTTGTGGGTTTAGCAACCATTATTTTCCGTTACGGCTGGTTTAACTTTCGCTTAGAGCCCGAACGTAAACGTTTTTTAACCTACATAACCCTGACGTCTATCGCTGTTTTGGTGGTAATTGTTGCCAATAACTTACTGTTATTCTGGCTAGGTTGGGTCAGTATCAGCCTAGGCCTGCATCAATTACTGCTATTTTATCCCGACCGACTTCGAGCCCAACTGGCGGCGCATAAAAAGTTTGTATTTTCGCGCTTAGCCGAGCTCACCCTAGGTTTAGCCTTTGCCGTTATCTACTTCGTTACTGGTGATATGGCGTTGACCAGTGCGCAACCGAGTTTCTTGGCGCAGGCGTCCAGTCTTCAACTCAACTTGGTGGCTTGTTTGTTGGCGGCTACGGCGCTATTAAAGTGTGCGCAAATGCCATTCCATGGTTGGTTGATCCAGGTTGTGGAAGCGCCAACGCCGGTGTCTGCGCTGCTGCATGCGGGCATTATTAACCTGGGTGGCTTTTTATTGTTAATTAACATTCCTATTTTGGAAGCCAGCAGCGCTGCACAATGGTTACTGTTGGTGGTTAGCGCGGTGTCGCTAGGCTTGGCGACACTGATAATGGCTACCCGCATCAGCATTAAAGTGCAGCTTGCTTGGTCGACCTGTGCCCAGATGGGCTGGATGTTGTTAGAAATTGCGCTGGGTTACTACGCCTTAGCAGCACTGCACTTGCTTGCCCATTCAGTGTACAAAGCCCATTCCTTTCTCGGCAGTGGGCAATTAGAAATGAATCCTAAGCAAGCCATGAACAGTAAAAACGTTAACGGCTGGTTACTCGCCGCTACCATTGTCGTGGTGTTCGCGCTGATGTGGCTGGTGAAAGGGCATGCGTACTTTACCGCGGCGTTGATGGTAACCGCCATGCTGGTTAGTGTATTTACCCCCAATTCACGCTACTTCGGTACGCTGCACGCGGTGTGCTTGTTTGCAATTTATCTGGTATTCAGCCTCATTAGCGAACACGGTTTGTTGGCCAGCGATGCGCCCGCATTGGCAAAAGAAGTCTTTGCCAGTATTGCGGTGTTAGCGATATTCGTCGCGCAAAGAATTTTGCTCAGCAGTGATTTTAATAACCGCTCACAAGCACTGTTTGTGTGGCTGAATGCCGGCGGTTACATCGATGAACACATTACTCGCTGGGTATTAGCGATATGGCCACAACGAGTGCGGGGAACACGATGAAACAGTTTATTGAACAAGCGAAGTCTGTCGCCAATAGCATTGCGCCAATGTGGCCGCTAGATGAGAGCATTGCTATTAACCCGTGTTGGGAGTTTACCGATCAACCGATTGAGCAAGTGGCTGCGCTGTGGCAGTTCTGCGGTGATATTAAACTGCTAATGCCGTTAAGCTTTTACCGTCAGCAGTTAGGCGAAAATGACCCGGAATTTGTGAAACAGCAGTTCAAGCTTCGCGGCACCGAGAACCGTGACTTACCGCGTTGGCGCAATGTCGCCGAACTGTTAGACCAAGTGCAAAAACGCAAACAAGCGATTCCGTGGCGTGATGAAGTGGTCGCCAATATCAGCCAAGCGTGTGGCTTGTATGCGCAATACCCCGACCGTTTTGCCGAAAAAGATTCGCTTTATCACCACTGGTTAGTGCTGGGTCGCAAAGATCAGGGCATTGAGAGCGTGATGGTCGAACCGGAGTTACATGAGCGCTTTCATGGTTTGCCTGATACCGCCGACGAACTGTTCGCGGCCTGCTTTGACAGCATGCTAAAAGACGTGCCAGAACAGGCGCGTTATTGCTACCTTTTAGCGCTACAAATGGACGTGCTGGGTTGGGCCTCGAGTTTTGCTTTGCAACGCTGGCGCCATAACGATGGCCGTTTAGTAGCAGAATTATTAGCCATACGTATGGCTTGGGATCTTATTTTGTGGCTGCATTGCGAAAATCGCCATCCCAAGCGCTTCGTCGAACTGCGCGAGTTATTCCAGCAGCAAATACAGGCGGCACCGGCGGCTATTGAAACCATTAAACAACAGCAACAACCGCTGTGGCAGCTACAACACCGCTACGAAAGCTTGCAGCTAGACCAATTTAATTGGCAACCACCAAGCACTAGCGATACTGTGGCTCCAGCGTTCCAAGCGGTGTTCTGTATTGATACTCGTTCTGAGCGGCTGCGCAAAGGGCTAGAACAGCAAAGCGATTTTCAAACCTTTGGTTTTGCCGGGTTCTTTGGTTTACCGATCAATTATCAATCGCCAGCGGATGGCCGCGTAAGAGCACAAGCGCCTGGATTGTTAAATCCCGCGTCTATGGTAACGCCTGCCACAGTCTCAAAGAAAGCAGGTAAGCTGGACATCAAAGCCTTATTCAAGCAGCCGTTAGCCAGCTTAACCGCGGTAGAAACTTTGGGTTTTTCACGCCTACCGCAACTCATAGGCCAAGGTAAGAACCCAAGGTACGATGATTTAACCGCGCTTCAAGCATTGCGGGTAGATGCTGCCGAAACCGATGTGCTGAATTGGCTAGAAGGGTTGTTAGGCGGATTGGGGATCGAGCAGTGGGCCGACGACTTTGTGTTTGTGGGGCACAGTTCGCATCACCGAAATAATGCCCAACAAGCGGCTATGAAGTGTGGTGCTTGTGGAGGCCAAAGTGGCGGCGTGAATGCGCAACTAGCAGCCGAATTGTTGAATCAACAGCCGGTTCGAGAAGGCTTAGCCGAACGTGGCTGGAATATTCCGACAACCACGACCTTCCACGCAGCCTTGCATGAGACAGTGACTGACCAACTGCACATGCTAACCCCAAATGCCCCGGAAGCGCTGCTGAAACGCTTCAGCGATGCCGCCGACTTTGCTCGACAACACCGCTATGACAGTAACGAGAGCGACAACGGTGGACTGCTGGCGTGGTTCCAACGGAAGGCCAAAAACTGGTCAGAAGTTCGCCCCGAGTGGGGGTTAGCGGATAACTGTTTATTGTTATTCGCGGACCGCAAACGCAGTCGGGAATTGAGCTTTAACGGCCGTGCATTTTTGCATGAATATAACGCCAGCAACGATAACAATGGTGAACTTTTGGCGCAGTTGCTACAAGCACCCGGCATAGTTGCACACTGGATTAACAGCCAATATTACACCTCTGTCACGGATCCTGACCGCTTGGGTAGCGGCAATAAGCTGCTGCATAACCGGGTGGCGAATAATGTCGGGGTGTTTGAGGGTAACGGCGGCGATTTACGCATCGGTCTAGCGCGGCAGTCGGTGCACGATGGTAACCAGTGGCGCCACCGCCCTGTGCGGCTGCGGGTGGTGGTTGATGCCGAAGAGCAGGTAATAGTGAGAGCCTTAGAGCAAGCACCACCGTTCCGTAATCTGGTCGATAATGGATGGTTGTTTATTCAACGCCTCAGCCCAGCAGGTGAGTTATGTCCGGTGAGCATCAACGCCGCTTAAACAAAGCAAGCGTAGTGGCGGCGGACGCGGACAAGCCAATTACCGCAGCAATTTTAACCAAACATGGTAAAGCGCAAGTGTTGGCTCCGTTGTTTCATCAGCAACTGGGCTGGCAGCTGCGTGGCAGCGATGGCTTTGATACCGATAAGTTAGGCATGTTTAGTGGTGAAATCCCGCGCACAATGACGCCACTAGAATGCGCCACCGAAAAAGCGCAATTAGCCTTGGCGCATAGTGATGCAGAGTTTGGTTTAGGTAGCGAGGGAAGCTTTAATAGCACGTATTTCGGCCTGATGGTGATGAACCAAGAGCTTTTAGTGCTGCGCCATCGGCATAGTAATTTTACCGTGGTGGCTAGCGCGCAACGGCCCGTTGCTGCGGTACAACGGCAGTGCCGAACCATAACACAGATGAACGCCTACATTGACGCGTTACCGCCAGGGCAGAAATTCATTGCCGAAATGGTCGCTCCTGAAACCGCTAAAACGCGCGTCGCAAAAGGGTTAAGCGCGTTGTCTGAGTTACTGCAACAACTACCAGAAGTGCGCGTAAGTAGCGATAATGAGCCGCTGCAGCACGCAGTCACACTCAGTTGGGATTTCCGTGCGCATAATTGCCCTGAACGCCAGCAGACTATCGCTCGTGCTGGTGAAGATCTGTTACGACGGCTACAGCATTACTGCCCACACTGCGAATGTCCTAACTTTGTCGCAGAGCCGTATGAAAAAGGGTTGCCCTGTGAGGTATGTGGCTCGCCGACACAACAATGGCGCAGCCAACGAGCCTTATGTCAGCAATGCGGATACGCGCACATTAGCGCATTAGAACCCACGACTGCGGCGCCAGATCTGTGTGATTTTTGTAACCCCTAGGTGATGCGCTTTGCTGGCTGTGTAAGCATTATGTAACTTTACAAAAAAGCGCTTGCGCAAAAGCCTGCCAGGTTAGACAGTAGCTACTGCTGAATAATCAACGGAGCTTTTGATGAAAATTTCAGGCCAGTTCGACGTAAAACTCAACCCGTTAGATACCTTCACTAAAGGTCGCGACACTATCAAGTTAGGCCGAATGGCTATAGAAAAGGTGTTTCATGGCGAGCTCACCGCATCCAGTAAAGGTGAAATGCTCAGTGCCATGACGCCAGTAAAAGGCTCGGCCGGCTATGTAGCAATAGAACAAGTCTCGGGAACCTTGTGCGAGCGTGACGGCAGCTTTGTATTGCAACACTACGGCATAATGAACCGTGGCGAAGATAAATTAGTATTAGAAGTATTACCCGACTCTGGTACAGGCCAATTGCAAGGATTGCGAGGGCAAATGGCAATCAGCGTGGAAAACGGTGAACACTATTACCAATTTGACTTCAGCCTGCCAGATCTCGCCGAATAATTACGCAGGAGGACCTTATGGCTACGGGTTGGGCGCCTGACGGCGCCGTGCAAGAGCAAATAGATGCCAGCATAGAGGATGCCGTGCAACAAGCACGGAGCAACCTACAGCAGGGTGAAAGCCTGCAATATTGTGAAGAGTGTGGCGAGGAAATTCCTGAGGCACGCCGTAAAGCGCGGCCCGGGGTGCGTTTATGTCTTGACTGCCAAGCTGAACGCGAGCAACAACAGCAATCAGCCGCTGTGGTGAACCGCCGCGGCAGTAAAGATAGCCAGCTACGTTAGTCTCTTGATTTTGGCTGGTAGCCTTTGCCAAGGCCGCCACTCATCGTCAGTTGCAAAGCCTCTGCTGGCTTCATGTCTAACGATTCAATACAGCTTTTCGGCACTATCACCATGTAACCGCCAACGTTGTAGCTCATCGGTAAAAACACGGCGACGTGTTGTTCATCCAGTTGCTTAGAGAGGGTATCGTTTTTTACCCCACTTTTTTTGGTGATAATGCCAATAACCTTCAGTTCACTGCCGGGCAGAGTGACCATGACCACCGATTCTTCGGCAAAGTTTTTCCCCGACATCATTTCAAACACATCGTTAATGGTGCCATAGACCGAGCGTAACAGCGGCATGCGATTAAGTAACTTGCCAGGTAGCTGCCAGAGGCTATTAATAATGCCCCAACGTGAGCTAAAGCCAACGAACAGCGCTAACAGCAAAAAGCTTACAAAAGCTAAGCCCGGTACATAGTATTGCTCGCCGACAATGGCCGTCCAAATAGGGCTCAACCACTTTTCAATGGTCACTAACAACCAGCGCACCACCGCAATAGTGATGATGATCGGCAGCAAAATGGCGAGGCCCTTTAAGAAGTGGTTTAATAGGCGTTTCATAGGCGTACTTGAGACCTTAATGGCAAATAGGCCACCAGCTTAGCGAGTTGTCCACTCAGTTGAAATGGCCTTGACAAAATTTAACTGGCAGGCTGTTTGGCGAGCCAACTATCCAAGTGGTTGGCGAACTGTTGTTTGTCGCGTTGTGACAGCGGTGGCGGACCGCCAGACTGAATGCCACTGGCTCTCATGGTATCCATAAAGTCGCGGATATTGAGCCGTGAACGAATATTGTCTTTGGTAAATAACTCACCGCGTGGAGAAAGCGCCGTGGCACCTTTTTCAATCACATCATTGGCGAGCGGGATATCGCTGGTAATGACCAAATCGCCCGCATTAACTCGCTGGACAATCTCGTTGTCGGCAATATCGAAGCCTTGGCTGACTTGTAGCGCCGAGATCCATTTTGATGGCGGCGTGCGCAATGGCTGATTAGCTACCAGTACCAGCGCCATAGGCTTGCGGTTAGCAGCACGGAACAGCGTTTCTTTGATCGCCGCGGGACAAGCGTCGGCATCTACCCATATGGTCAATGACTTTCCCCTTAATATTATCACTGCTGCTTGTAATTTTTATGTTAACAGAACATCATGGGGTTGGACTGATAACAATAAGCAAGGAGCATTAAATGCGTAATTTTTTCTTTTTCGACACCATGATTGTTCCAAAGATCATCACCGTGGTCTACTGGTTAATCATGCTGGCGGTTGTGGTTGCGGGTGTGGGCCAGATGTTTGCCTACCAAGGCAGCGTTATAATGGGGCTAGTGTACATTATTCTTGGAATTGTTGGCGCTCGCATTTGGTGCGAAATGGTTATCGTGATTTTCAAAATCCACGAAAACCTCAAGCGCATTGCCGACCGCAACGGCGCTGAATAAAATAATACTGTGACATAATCACAAAAAGGATTTTGTATGTCGACGACTGGAGCGCGCCAGACCTTGGCGCGCCAATGGGAATTGCTTAAATTACTGCCAACTAGGGCGCCAGGTATGACAGCTCGTGCTATTTGCCAAGTGCTTAACGAGCAAGGCTTTGACGTTTCCAAGCGCCAAGTTGAACGAGATCTTGATCAACTATCACAGTCGTTTGCGTTGGTTTGCAACGATAAGGGTAAGCCCTATGGGTGGCATTGGATGACTGGCGCGAGTATTGATTTGCCAGCGATTTCTGCGGCTGAGGCTTTATCAATCACTATGGTTGAAAAAATCCTTAAACCGTTAGTTCCAGGAACAATACTTCAGTCGATCGCGCCGCGCTTAAACCAAGCCAAGGAAAAACTGAATAAGTTACAGCAACATCAAACGTTTATTGGCTGGCAAAATAAAGTCGCTTACGTGCCGGCAACGTTACAACAACGCGCGCCAACGGTTGATGACGAGGTGCTATATAATACTCAGTTGGCGTTACTACATAACCACTGCCTTAAAGCCAATTATCAACCGGTGGGTCAGCCAGCGAAAGACTATATATTACATCCGTTAGGGCTGGTTCAGCGAGGTATCTGTACCTATTTGGTTGCGACGGTTGAACCTTATAATGATCCCCGATTATTTGCTTTACACCGCATGCATGCGGTGACAAGATGTAACGATAAGCCAGTGGTTGTGCCTCGCGGGTTCACCTTAAAACGTTATCTCGATGATGGCGCATTACAATTTACTGACGGTGTGACTTTTGTAGTAAAAGCCCGAGTGACTAATGAGCTTGCTATGCATATTAGCGAAACACCATTGAGCGAGGACCAGCGTATCAACGCAGAAGAGCATGGCAGCATCTTAACGGCGACCGTTGCTGACTCTTGGCAACTTCGCTGGTGGATTAAGTCGATGGGCGCTCAGATAGAAATTCTTGAACCCGCAACGCTGCGATCAGATATCGCAACCGAACTCGCTAAAGCCCTGAGCGCCTATCAGTAGTTATTACAACCTGCTACGCCACTAAAACGCGTAACGGAAAGATGCACTCAGCGTGTCAATGTCTAAAGCAACGCCGTTGGGGCGATACATCTCATACCCCACACCAATAGCAACGTGTTTGGTGAAATAATAAAATGCCTTGACCTGCGTTCTAAAAACGTTGTCGCTGTCGATATTCAGGTAATCAACTTTACCGCCTAATTCAAAAGACGGTGTCAGCATAGTACGAAAACCGATGCCCGCGCCAGCACCGTTTTCTGCTTCTGACGACGACAGATCACCCGATGAACCCGAGACGTCCAAGCGCTCCGCTGAAACTGTTGCAAAAATATCCGTATTGTCGGTGACACTGTGATAGTAGCCGATGCTGGCAGATAGCATGTCTAATTGCAGATTGGCGTCGTTAACATTTTTATCAACGGTTTTGTAGTTCCCAAATGCTATCCAATGGTCAGAAAAACTGAACGAACCATTTACGCCGAAGCCGTTAAACGATGCGTCTGAGCCCCCAGCACTAAGCTCGGTATCTAAGTACGTTACATCAACCTTATTCCAGTCGGGTGACTGTGCCGCTGCGGCGCCAGAAGCAAGCATTAATGAAAGTGCAATCATTGATTTTTTCATAGTGTAATTTCCCTGTGATTAGCAATCACCAAAATGGCGAAAAACGTGAGTAAAACAGGTGAGTGCGACATCTTACGTCGCAGCGAGTCATTATGTTGATAAGAGAGCCTCGTTGGGGGATTTCTGTGGTAGGCTTCTATGCGCATCCACAAGTCGTTATTGCGCTGATAAAATAAAAGTAGCCGTTAATAACCGCAAAAAATCAATAAAGCAGGGATAAAATAATGACCAGTAGCCAACAACGTGCCGCGCTGCAACGCCAAATTTGGGCCATCGCCAATGATGTTCGTGGTTCAGTAGACGGGTGGGATTTCAAACAGTACGTGCTCGGTACGCTATTTTACCGATTCATTAGCGAAAACTTCGCTGGTTACATTGAAAACGGTGACGAGAACATCAATTACGCGGTGCTTGATGACTCAATTATCACCGACGAAATAAAAGACGATGCCATTAAAACCAAAGGCTACTTTATTTACCCCAGCCAGTTGTTTGTGAACGTCGCAAAAACTGCCAATACCAATGAAAGCCTGAACACTGACCTTGCGCGTATCTTCGGTGAAATTGAAAACTCAGCTAACGGGTACGCTTCTGAACAAGACATTAAAGGCTTGTTTGCTGACTTCGACACCACCAGTAATCGCTTAGGTAACACCGTTAAAGACAAAAACACCCGTTTAGCGGCTGTATTAAAAGGCGTCGCGGGCTTGGACTTTTTTGGAAACCAAGTGGGCAACTTTGAAGACAATCAAATTGATTTGTTCGGTGATGCTTATGAGTTCCTGATTTCAAACTATGCCGCTAACGCGGGTAAATCAGGCGGTGAGTTCTTTACCCCGCAGCATGTATCCAAGCTGATTGCGTTGCTGGCCATTCATGGGCAAGACCGAATTAATAAAATCTACGACCCCGCAGCGGGATCGGGCTCGTTGCTGATGCAAGCCAGAAAGCACATTGATGTGCACCGTATTGAGGAGGGGTATTTCGGCCAAGAAATTAACCACACCACCTACAACCTTGCTCGTATGAACATGTTCCTACATAACATTAACTACGACAAGTTTGATATTCAGCTTGGTAACACGTTAACCGACCCACGCTTTGCTGATGAAAAGCCGTTTGACGCCATTGTGTCTAATCCGCCGTACTCGGTAAAATGGATTGGTAGTGACGACCCGACACTGATTAACGACGAGCGTTTTGCCCCAGCGGGTGTACTAGCCCCCAAATCAAAAGCTGACTTTGCCTTTGTGTTGCACGCACTCAGTTACCTTTCAAGTAAAGGCCGTGCAGCGATTGTTTGTTTCCCTGGTATTTTCTATCGCGGCGGTGCTGAGCAGAAAATTCGTAAGTACCTCGTGGATAACAACTACGTTGAAACCGTAATTTCGTTAGCGCCAAACTTGTTCTTTGGTACCACGATTGCCGTCAACATTTTGGTGCTCTCCAAGCATAAGCAAGACACCACAACGCAGTTTATTGACGCGAGTAACTTGTTCAAGAAGGAAACCAATAACAACGTACTGAGCGATGAGCACATCGAGCAAATTATGAAAGTTTTCGAGAGCAAGGAGGATGTTGAGCACTTTGCTAAGTCGGTACCATTCGAGAAGGTAGCAGAAAGTGACTATAACCTCTCGGTCAGTAGCTATGTTGAAGCTAAAGACAATCGCGAAGTTATCGACATTACCGAACTCAACGCCGAGCTGAAAACCACCGTTGCCAAGATTGACCAGTTGCGTGCAGATATCGATGCTATTGTGGCAGAGATTGAAGGGACTCAGGCATGAAAGCAATAAGCTATCTGGAGAAGCTACTTGGTGATATTGACATCGCTTGGAAGACACTAGGTGATATTCAGTTTTTTGAAATAGCCAATAGTGGGAGGAAACCGGTCAAAGCGTCTCTACGCGCGCCTGGTTCGATCCCTTACTATGGCGCTAACAACATTCAAGACTATGTTGAGGGTCATACTCATGACGGTGAATTCGTCTTGATTGCCGAAGATGGCTCAGCAAGTCTTGAAAACTATTCGGTTCAGCATGTTACTGGAAAGTTTTGGGCTAACAATCACGTCCATGTTGTCCGAGGTAAATCAGGGGTGAATACACGTTTTTTATATCACTTTCTTTGTACTGTTAACTTCATCCCGTTTTTATCTGGTGGAGGACGAGCTAAGCTGACCAAAGGAAAATTGGTCGATATAACAATCCCAATCCCATGCCCTGAAAACCCAGAAAAATCGCTACAAATCCAAGCGAAAATCGTCCGCATTTTGGACGCATTTACCTCCCTTACCGCCGAGCTTACCGCCGAGCTTACCGCACGCAAAAAACAATACAACTACTACCGCGATAAATTGCTCAGCTTTGAAGACAGCGAGGTTGAGTGGAAGCCTTTGGGAGAGATATCAAGGTTTATAAATGGTAGAGCATACAAAAGAACTGAATTATTGGAGTCGGGCCCTTACCCTGTACTAAGAGTCGGGAATTTTTTCACAAATGCGAATTGGTATTACTCAGACTTAGAACTGGATGACGACAAGTACTGTGATAATGGCGATCTTTTGTATGCATGGTCTGCCTCATTTGGTCCCAGAATCTGGGACGGCGGAAAAGTCATATATCATTACCACATTTGGAAAGTCGAGCCGAATCTTGATGTGATTTCAAAGAAGTATCTGTTTTATTTACTGGAGTGGGATACGGAAGCATTAAAGTCGGCATCTGGAACAGGGTCAACGATGATGCATGTAGGAAAAGGGGCTATTGAAAAAAGATTAGTACCAGTTCCGTCAATTCCGCAACAAGAGCGTATCGTAACGATACTCGACAAATTCGACGCCCTAACCAACTCTATCACCGAGGGTCTCCCTCGCGAGATTGAGCTGCGTCAAAAGCAGTACGAGTACTATCGTGACTTATTGTTAAGCTTTCCGAAACCAGATGAGCAGGCAGCTTGATATGTCGATGACGCTCGGAAATATTAATCTTTTGAGTGTTGCTTTCCGAGCAACTGAGACCCTTGCTCGCAAAGAAAGTGCGCGGCCAACCGTAACTGATAAGGATTTCTTAGCAGTTCAAATCGTTAACCTATTTAATGACATTCAAGGAAAAGGAGTTTCCGATGACCAATAGTATTGAAATTTACCAAGCCGATGACGGTAAACTAGAACTTAACGTTACCCTTGAGAACGAAACGGTTTGGCTCACCCAACTACAAATGGTAGAGCTATTTGGGCGTGACCAGTCAGTGTTATCTCGACATATTCGCAATGTATTTAAGGACGGAGAACTGTCTGAAAAAAGCAATATGCAAAAAATGCATATTGCTGGCTCCGACAAGCCGGTAGCTTTTTACTCCCTAGATGTGATCATTTCCGTAGGTTATCGGGTTAAGTCCCAGCGTGGCGTACAGTTCCGTCAATGGGCCAACAGTATCCTGAAACAGCATCTCATTGAAGGCTACACGATTAACCAACGCCGGTTGCAAGAGCGTGGTGTTGAGTTTGAGCAAGCGATTGCTTTGCTATCTCGCACACTAGCGAACCGACAACTGGTAAGTGATGAGGGCGAGGCTGTACTTGCTGTCATTAATGACTATGCACGCAGTTGGAGCTTGTTGCAGGGCTATGACGAGCAAAGCCTGAGCTCACTTACCAACAAGCAAACAGACATGCAGGCGTTGGATCTTGATCAGGTGCTAGCCGCGATCGCCGAACTCAAAAGAACGCTCATCAACAAAGGTGAAGCCACCGAGTTATTTGGTCAGCTGCGCGGCGATGGCTTAGCCTCCGCATTAGCGACCATTGAGCAAGGTTTCGCCGACGAACTGTTTTACCCGAATGTTGCAAGCCGTGCTGCACACCTGCTCTACTTTGTCATTAAGAACCACCCGCTTGCGGATGGTAATAAACGCACCGGGTCATTTTTGTTTTTATGGTATTTGCGAGTGAACCAGCACTTATTGGCAAAGCCTGTCGAACACCTGATTAACGACAATACGCTGGTTGCGTTGGCATTATTAGTTGCTGAAAGCTTGCCCGACCAGAAAGAACTAATGATTCGTTTAGTTGAGCACTTTATTATGTTGAAAACAGATGATAAAAGCGACTAGTTCCATTTTGGAACACGTCGGCTGAAAGTGGTTAGTTCCATTTTGGAAATAACCACCCAACCGCACGTAAATAAAGCGCTATTGCAGAACAAGGACACAAAGGAATGACCACCTATAAACCCATAGCCGAGTCAAACAACTTTATCGTTTTGGATAAGTATACCAAGCACTATGAAGTTGCTGAAAGCTACCAGAGCGAGAGTGATTTAGAGCGCGAGCTGATTCAAGACTTAGTGAATCAGGGCTATGAGTATGTGCCTGGCCTAAATAACCCGGTAGCGATGCTTGCCAACGTACGTGTGCAGTTACAAGCCTTGAATAACGTTGAGTTCTCAGATGGCGAATGGGCGCGATTTGTTGAAACCTACCTCGACAAACCCAGCGACAGCATCACCGATAAAACTCGCAAAATTCATGACGACTACATTGAAGACTTCGTTTTTGACGATGGCCGTATTCAAAACATTTACCTGCTTGATAAGAAAACTATTGCTCGCAACAAAGTACAGGTGATTCAACAATTCGAGCAAACCGGATCGCACGCGAATCGTTACGACGTGACGATTTTGGTGAATGGCCTGCCGCTGGTACAAATTGAACTCAAAAAACGCGGTGTGGCCATTCGTGAGGTTTTTAATCAGGTGCACCGGTATAGCAAAGAAAGCTTTAACGCCGAGAGCTCGTTGTTTAAGTATTTGCAGTTGTTTGTGATTTCAAATGGTACCGACACGCGCTACTTTGCCAACACCGTGCAGCGCAATAAAAACACCTTTGACTTCACCATGCATTGGGCGAAGTCAGATAACGGCCTGATTAAAGATCTCAAGGACTTTACCGCGACCTTCTTTCAAAAAGAGACGCTATTGAAAGTGCTGCTGCGCTATTCCGTGTTTGATGTGAGTGACACCTTGCTGGT
Organism: Idiomarina tyrosinivorans; assembly: GCF_003987475.1. Lineage (GTDB taxonomy): Bacteria > Pseudomonadota > Gammaproteobacteria > Enterobacterales > Alteromonadaceae > Idiomarina > Idiomarina tyrosinivorans. The sequence continues at coordinate 53,843 of NZ_PIQH01000001.1, forward strand.
GATGCGACCTTACCAAATTGCGGCTACAGAGCGCATATTGTGGAAGATTAAAAGTGCCTTTCAAGCCAAGCAGTGGAGTTCGACCGAGGCGGGTGGCTACATCTGGCACACCACAGGCTCGGGTAAAACCTTAACCAGCTTCAAAGCAGCGCGTTTAGCCACCGAGCTTGAATTCGTTGATAAGGTATTCTTTGTGGTCGACCGTAAAGATCTCGACTATCAAACCATGAAGGAATATCAGCGCTTTTCACCCGACAGCGTGAACGGCTCCGATAGCACCGCTGGCTTGAAACGTAATTTAGCGCTCGATGACAACAAGATTATCGTCACCACGATTCAGAAATTGAATAACCTGATGAAGACCGAGCGCGATTTGCCGGTGTATCGTCAGCAAGTAGTGTTTATTTTTGATGAGTGTCACCGCAGCCAATTCGGTGAAGCGCAGAAGAACCTACAAAAGAAATTTAAGCGTTACTATCAGTTTGGTTTTACCGGTACGCCGATATTCCCACAGAACGCGCTGGGTGCCGAAACCACCGCTAGCGTATTTGGTCGTGAGTTGCATTCGTATGTCATCACCGATGCCATTCGCGATGAAAAAGTGCTGAAGTTTAAGGTGGACTATAACGATGTTCGTCCGCAGTTTCGTGGCATTGAAACGGAGCAAGACGAACGCACGCTCAGTGCGGCTGAAAATAAGCAGGCGCTCTTGCACCCCGAGCGCATACGCGAAATCACGCAGTATATTCTGACTCATTTCCGGCAGAAAACGCACCGTTTGAAAGCCGGCGGAAAGGGATTTAACGCCATGTTTGCGGTAAGTAGCGTTGACGCGGCAAAAGCCTATTACGAAGCGTTTAAACAACTGCAGCAAGGTGCCGAACGGCCACTGCGCGTGGCAACGATTTTTTCGTTTGCAGCGAATGAAGAGCAAGATTCGATTGGCGAGATACCCGACGAAAGCTTTGAAGTATCCGCCATGAAAAGCAGCGGCAAAGAGTTTTTAAACACCGCCATTGCTGATTATAACGCAATGTTTCAGTCCAACTATGGGGTGGACAGCAACGGCTTTCAAAACTATTACCGCGACCTTGCCAAGCGCGTGAAAAGCCAGGAAATTGATTTATTGATTGTCGTGGGTATGTTCCTGACCGGCTTTGATGCACCGACAATGAACACGCTATTTGTAGATAAGAACCTGCGTTACCACGGCCTTATTCAGGCCTATTCGCGCACCAACCGCATTTATGATGCCACCAAAACCTTTGGCAACATTGTGACTTTCCGTGATTTAGAAAAGGCAACCATTGATGCCATCACCTTGTTTGGCGACAGGAATACCAAGAACGTAGTGCTCGAAAAGAGCTACAAAGAGTACATGGAAGGCTTTACCGATTTGGTCACCGGGCAAGCGCGGCGTGGATTTATGGAGGTCGTGTCTGAGCTTGAACAGCGTTTTCCGAATCCTGACGAAATTGAGCGCGAAAAAGACAAAAAGGATTTCGCTAAGCTGTTCGGTGAATACCTGCGCGTTGAAAACATCCTACAAAATTACGATGAGTTCGCTAGTTTAAAAGCCTTGCAGAAAATCGACACCAGCGACCCCGATGCCGTTGAAGCATTCAAGGTTGAACATCATTTGAACGACGATGATATTGCCGTGATGCAAACCATACGTTTACCAGCTGAGCGAAAAATACAGGACTATCGCTCAAGCTATAACGATATTCGCGACTGGATTCGTCGTGACCGCGCAGCGGAAAACCAAGCGCAATCAACCATTGACTGGGACGACGTTGAGTTTGAAATTGACCTGCTGAAATCACAGGAAATCAACCTCGATTACATTCTTGAGCTGATATTTGAACAGAACAAGAAGAACAAAAACAAAGGCGACTTGATTGAAGAAGTACGCCGCATGATTCGCGCCAGCCTCGGCAACCGCGCCAAAGAAAGCCTTGTTGTTGATTTCATTAATCAAACAGACCTCGACGAAATGCCAGATAAAGCAGGCATTATCGATGAATTCTTCAAATTCGCTCAAGCCGAACAGCAGCGCGAAGCCGAAGAACTGATTCGCTCCGAGAACTTAAATGAAGAAGCGGCCAAGCGTTACATCGCCGCCTCACTACGCCGTGAATACGCGAGCGAAAACGGCACCGAATTGAACTCAACACTGCCGAAATTAAGCCCATTGAACCCGGAATACCGCACCAAGAAACAGACCGTATTCCAGAAAATCTCGGCATTTGTTGAGAAGTTTAAAGGAGTTGGTGGGCAGCTTTAGCGATGCAACCACTTAGCAGACTTATTCCCAGTGAGTTTACCGCGGAAAAAAAAGGGTTTAGGCATTTGCCTAAACCCTTTTTTAATCCTGAATTCAGATAATAACCGCAACACTCATGTAATAGAATCGCAAACAATACTTTTCCGAATCGCTTCGCAGCGAGGTGTAATCCCCCCGAAAAATCGGAGCAGTTATAAGTAGAAAATTCCGTTAAACTAAAACGAAGGAGTTTTCTATGCGCAAATCACGATACACAGACAGTCAGATCTTAGCGATTCTGAAGCAGAACGAGAGCGGTGTACCCGTTCCAGAACTTTGCCGTGAACACGGTATGAGCTCAGCTCAATTTTATAAATGGCGTGCCAAGTTTGGCGGCATGGACGCATCCATGATGAAACGTCTCAAAGAGCTTGAGGACGAAAACAAACGCCTCAAGAAAATGTATGCCGAAGAGCGACTCAAAGCTGAGATCCGCAAGGAAGCCCTTGAGGGAAAGCTGTAAAGCCATCTCAGCGCAAGGAGATGGCGCGAGCTGCCATTCAACGCCATGGTATTAGCGTTCGTTTTGCCTGTGTTTGCATGGGCATTAGCACGAGCTGTTACCACTATCAAAGCAAACTCAGCGATGAAAATGCTGTAATTGCTGATTGGTTGCTGCGCTTAACCACTGCGCAGAAGCGCTGGGGTTTTGGTTTGTGCTTCTTGCATTTGCGTAACGTGAAAGGATTCCCATGGAACCACAAGCGCGTATATCGCATTTATCGCGAGCTAGAGCTTAACTTACGAATTAAACCCAAGCGTCGCCTGCGACGCGACAAACCAGACGCTTTAAGTGTGCCAACCGCAATGAACCAAGTCTGGTCGATGGACTTTATGTCCGACAGTTTAGCTGATGGTCGTTCACTGCGAACATTTAACGTTATCGACGATTACAATCGCGAAGGGTTAACCATTGAAGTCGATCTGTCGCTGCCAAGTGCCCGAGTTATTCGTGCCTTGGAGCAAGTGATTGAATGGCGGGGAAAACCTGCGGCGATTCGCTGCGACAATGGCCCAGAATATTTATCAAGCGAGCTGATTAACTGGGCTGAGAAGCATCAAATCACCATGCTTTACATTCAACCAGGTAAGCCAACACAGAACGCGTATGTTGAACGATTTAATCGAACAGTGCGGCATGAATGGCTCGATTTACACCTGTTTGAAAGCGTAGAACATGCACAAGAACTTGCCACTCAGTGGCTTTGGCTTTATAACAACGAACGGCCTAACACGGCCATCGGAGGCATTCCGCCCAAACAACTAACGCAAGCGGTTCATTAATTCTACGAATAACTGCTGCTTAAAATGGGGGGATTACATTTGCTTCCCAATTCATCGATGGCCTTCAAGAAGTCAACTATCAATTAATGATGAATTTTGGACAGAAACTTGCTGCAAACTTATTCATATTCGATCTATGGGTTCGTAACGGCGATCGTACGTTGTCAATGAAGGGCGGCAACCCAAACGTATTCTATCAACCTGCCGAACAGCTCTTTTGGGCTTTAGATCATAACTTGGCATTTGATGATAGCTTCGAATTCAACGACTTTACCAAAGATCACCTGGGTAGAGACGCTTGGATACAGCAGCGGGATTTATTATCGCGAAAACTTTATCAAGAGCGCGCGAGTAACTGTCTTCGACAACTTGATGAAATATTCTTACTCGTACCGGATGAGTGGGATCTAACAGATGACTTTATGGAGCAGATTCGGTTAACATTAGGTCTAATAAACGAAGACAACTTCTGGGAGCGGATATAATGAATACGTTATGCATGTATGCCACTGTGCGTTTTATGCCGTTCGCTGAAACCCAAGAGTTCGCTAATGTTGGTGTGGTCGTTTGTGCACCCGATACCGGTAAAATTAAGTTTAAACTTGCACGTAAGCGTTTTGGTCGTGTTAATCAATTCTTTGAAGACCTCGATGGCAAGTTGTTCGGCAGCGCATTACAACTTTTAGAGGCTGAACTTAATCGCCTAAAAGAATTCGCTATAGACAAGCCAGGAAAAGCTACCGCTGCGTTATTTCAGGAACTGACCCGGCACCGAGAAGGCGTGATATCTTTTGGGGGGGTTAGCACTGCAGTAGTTAATAACATTGACGATAAGCTCATCGACTTGTACGAGCATTATGTCGAGAGAAGCTTCCTCAGCGAAAAGTATCGCGAGAGCATAATCGAGCAGAACATTCGTCAACTGTTGAAACGTGAAAATGTAAGAGACTTTAAGGCCCAAGTACTCGAAACAAAGCTCGGCGAGTTCAAGCTGCCATTCGTAAAGAAAAGTGCTACCAATACAAAAGTAATACGGCCTCTTGCTTTTGAGCGAAAAACGCCACTAGCAGCCTATGAACATGCAGCTCAGTGGATAGATAGACTCACTCGCTTACAACATGAGCAGATAGTGTTGCCTTACAACATGATGCTGGCAGTAGAAAAGCCAACAGACAAAGGGTTTGAAGAGGCGTACCTTGAAGCCGTTAACATCGCTTCTCAGAGAGAAATAATTGTCGCTAACGCCAATAACTCTCTAGAAATTTTGAAGTTTGCTAATAACACATAATTCAAAGCCCGGATCAAAAAATAGGGGCTACAAACCCCTATAGCTCCAGTTCAGCAAAGTCTCAGTCAACATCTTCCTGAGTAAAGCCAATATAACGCAGCGTCACAGCCTCAGAGCTATGACGCTGCATCTTCATTACCTTGGCAATATCAGAGAACTTAACTCATTGTTTTAAAAGGAGTATAAAGAAAGGAAATTGGTCGGCGTGAGAGGATTTGAACCTCCGACCCCTGACACCCCATGACAGTGCGCTACCAGGCTGCGCTACACGCCGACCGAGTTGCTTATGTTACCGATTTCACGGGGTTACGCAACAATAACTCGGTGGTTTGAGTGCTGACTGCTGTAAATTTCGCCAGTTATTGGTCGTCGGTCTTTATTGGCTTGGAAAAACGTTTAATTTTTTTCAGTGCGTTAATTAACACCGAGGTGTGGGGTTCAGCGCCCGATTTTAATTGAAAGCCTTGATTGTCGTAAACGCTGAATTGGCCACTGCTGTCGAGCACTGTGGTTTCGGTCTGCTGGTAAATCACAATGTAGGGCTTATACGATTCAACCAGCGGGTAACGCTCGCCACGGCTACGCAGCGACTCACCGTTCGAGAAGTTCTTCACACCGTTGGCGCATGACATTAAGCTATCCAAAGCGGTTGGCATTAAGTCCATTAACCCAGCAATGGGATGTGACGGGAGGGAAATATTACTCACCCATAACGGTACTTCTAACAGTGAAGGCTGGAATTGTTTTTTGTCGACCAATTGCTCGTCGCGGACGGGCGCCAGCGCAGTAACCATGACTTTGGCACTCTTCAAATCGGCGCTTTCTAACCACTCAATAACCGCATCGCGGTCGCTAATATCGGCAAACAACACGGTTAAGCCTTTGTGTTCGTGCGGGCCGCTTTCCCAGCGTTGTAGTGTTTGTATGGTGCTATTCTCGGGTAATGCAATCTCGTCTTTGTAATGCTGCGTTCGCAGCAGGTGCATTGGCATACCAAAATCTGATAGTGGTTTCGCGTAAGCCGGTGCGGTTTTATCATTAATTAAGGTTTGCTGGTAAAAGTCGGGTAAGCCATACAGTAATTGGAAACTACCGCCTTCGGCCTCCGGATGACCTAGCAATTGAATGTCGGCGCGATGGTAACCGCTGGCGACTGGGCTCAATACGGTATTTAGTGCCTCGCGTTGCTCGGCGTTTAATCGGTTAAATGCCACAATCACAGCCTGCTGTGGGTTATTGACCTTGGCACAGAGTAACGGGTTTAACGGGTATTCAATGGTTTTCGTCGCATTATGCAGCAACATCTGTTGCCGATCACGGTAGTGCGTGGCTTCGATTAATCCATGTTTTGCCATTAGCGTTTTGGCAGTGGTTGGGTACGAAATCGGAAACATATCATCTTGCTGGGTAATTGGGTCGTACAGCGCCGCATCGGCCCATACGTGCATGCTGTGGCTGGTTAAAAAGCACAGCACGAAAATGCTGGTAATGGGCGCGCCGTAACGCTGATTTTGCAATTGCGGTAGGCGTTTCCAGGTCAGGTTTGCCAATACTAATTCAATCCCCAGAATCAGCAAAAAGCTCAGTAGAATACCAATCACCATCACAAAACTGGCACCGGTGAATACGGTTTCGGCATCACGCGCCATTTGTGCCAGTGAGTAGGTATTTAAGTGGTAGCCGTATTGGCGGAAGAAAATGACGTCGGAAATTAATGCAACAAGGGCAAAAGCGCTGACTAAGCTGGCGTAGCCGCGCATAAAGCGCGAATAGGGCGCGAATAAGCAGACCGGGAATATGGCAATAATAAAGAATACAAAGGGCAGAAAGGCAAAATGGCCAATCCAACTGACGATGGCGTAGATCGTCGACAGACCCGTTGTAGGAAATTCCGAAGCTTCGATATAAAGGGTACCAATCGCCAGCGACAGGATAATATTGGTAAAGGTAAACCAATGCCCCCAGCTAATAAGCCGAGCAATTTTATCGCGACGCTGATATTTCCCCATTAGTGGCATGCTCCCTTGTCACCCTCTACGGTATCTGACACCTAACTACAGTGAATTAGTTTGTGTTATCAAGCGATTGTAGCAAGATATTGGCAAATTGCCGCGCTACCGCACCTTGTTGATCGCCTTTGTAGCCTTGCTGCACCACATTGGTTACCGCATTACCTAATGACATCAGTGCCAAGTCGGCTGGTGTTTGGTGCTTTTCGAGCACCGCCATTAACTCATTGAGGATGGCGTCTTGCTTGTCAGTGGCATATTTTGATTGGATTGGCATGGGTACGTCGCTTAACCGTGATACACTAGCGCGCATAGTAACATACCTTGAAAGGGAAGGAAGCTACTCGCCATGCAATTGCAATTGCTTAACAGCATTATTCACCAGTTTTATCAAAACGACGGCCAGGTAGGTTTGCGCTTAGCGAGCCAAGAATTGGAAGCCGACGATGAGCTTAATAATTTATTAGAAGAGCTAACCGACGTTTACACCAGCAAACCGGCCAAGGGCTACGCCAGTTTCTTAACCGAACAGGATGATGGTGAGCCCAGTGAGTTTCCGACTCAATTAGCATCGTGGCAGAAGCAACAATTAGGTTTCGTTGAGTTTAGCCAAAGCGCGGCACGGGTGTTGTTACAGCAATTGCAGCACTACGGTATGTTAGATGCTGGCTTTTTATTGATTTCGCATTACCAGCATCTGGCAACCGACTATTTGTTGGTAAGCTTCTTACCAGTAAAGGATGGCGTGACCATTGACCATAACTTATCGGTCGACCGTTCATCGCAGTTGGATATTAGCCGTGTGCAGTTGGCCGCGCGAGTAGACCTTACTCAGTGGCAAACCGACCCGACAGATGACCGTTACATTTCGTTTATCAAAGGCCGGGCGGGACGTAAGGTATCGGATTTTTTCTTAGACTTTTTAGGTTGCACCGAACGCTTAAACAGTAAAGCGCAAACGCAGCACTTGGTGGAAGCGGTAGACGCTTACGCGCAAGAACAGCAATTCGAGCCAGAGCAACGTTCAGCATTGCGGCAGTCGGCTTACCATTATTGCGACGAACAATGGAAGCAGGGCGAGGGCGTAAGTGTGAAAACTTTGTCTGAGCAAGTACGAGAAAATATTCCGGCAGAACGTTCATTAGAAGATTTTTCGCGCGAATATGGTGAGCAAAAAAGTGTTGATTTAACCCAAGAGTTTCCCGCCGATAAAACTACATTGCGTAAGCTGGTGAAGTTTCAAGGCCAAGGTGGGGGTGTGAGCGTGGGTTTTGACCACACCATGCTGGGCGAACGGGTTGAGTACGATGCGGCAACGGATACCTTAACCATTCACGGTACGCCGCCAAATTTGCGTGATCAATTACGCCGCTATTTCGGTATAGATAGTTAACAGTAAGAAAAGAGTGGTAGGGGATAAACAAAAGCCACCGGCAGATGCGCGGTGGCTTTTGTTAAAAGGCTTACTTGTCGGCCGCTGAGGGAACGATGTTTGCTGCGTGCAAACCTTTAGGACCCTCTTGCAGTTCAAATTCGACAGCTTGACCCGCTTTCAGGGTGCGGTAGCCTTCCATTTCAATGGTGGAGTAATGCGCGAAGATATCGCCCTCACGTTCTTCGCTTTCGATAAAGCCGAAGCCTTTCGAATTGTTAAACCATTTGACTTTACCGGTAGCCATACTTCTACTTCCTTCTTTCTACAAATAGTGATCTTTTTTATTGTATGGTGAGACGACACACTGGCATTGTGTAAGCAGAACGCTTGAAAAAGTGCCAGTGAAACACCATGTTTTACTCTAGGTGAGTTCAGTTATTAGTCAAGTATTTTGCGCGAAAAATATGCAGATTTGTTAATCAAAAAATAACATCTTCCCTTACAGACGCGTAAGAAAATAACGACTATAGTGATAATAGGTTGTTAATTAATGAGTAATTTTGAGCATCAGCATGACAGCGACGTGCAGGAGAAAAAGGAACTCAAGCCGCCGTCCATGTACAAAGTACTATTGAACAATGACGATTACACCCCGATGGATTTCGTTATTGAAGTGCTGATGAAATTCTTTCGGATGGATCAGGAACGCGCCACGGAAACCATGTTGCAGGTGCATTATAAAGGAAAGGCTGTATGCGGCGTTTATTCTGCGGAAGTCGCCGAAACTAAAGTGGTACAAGTAAATCAGTATGCACGCGAAAACCAACACCCCTTGCTCTGCACTATGGAGCAGGCGTAAGGTGGTAATCAGTGGTACTGGAAGGAGCGGTCTATGCTAAACAAAGCGCTAGAAATCACCCTCAACGATGCTTTTAAATTGGCACGCGAGCGCCGTCATGAGCTGATGACGGTTGAACATTTATTGGTAGCGTTACTCGAGAACCCTGATGCTGCAGAGGCTCTGCGTGCGTGTGGGGCGAATTTCGCGCAATTGAAAGAAGAGTTACTGAGTTATATCGACCGCAGCACTCCGCAATTTGATGCCGACGAAGAAGCCGGCGACACCCAACCGACCTTAGGTTTCCAACGGGTGCTTCAGCGCGCGGTTTTCCACGTGCAATCTTCAGGTAATGCGGAAGTCACTGGCGCCAATGTGTTAGTGGCGATTTTCAGTGAACAAGAATCGCAAGCAGTGTATCTGCTGAACAAGCACGATATAACGCGCTTAGATGTGGTGAATTTTATCTCCCATGGTATTTCCCGTATGGAAGACGGTGCGGAAGGCGCGGAAGAGCCTGCCGCGGAAGAAGCCGAAGCCAGCCAACAAGCGGAAGAGCAAAGTTACCTAAAACGTTTTTGCACCAACCTCAATGTGCAAGCACAAGAGGGTAAAATTGACCCATTGATTGGTCGCGATGTTGAATTGGAACGTTGTATTCAGATCCTTTGTCGGCGTCGCAAAAATAACCCACTGTTCGTGGGAGAAGCGGGTGTAGGTAAAACGGCAATTGCCGAAGGCTTGGCATACCGCATTGTTAAAGGCGAAGTGCCAGAGATTATTGCTGATGCCACGATCTTCTCATTAGATATGGGCGGATTATTAGCGGGCACTAAATACCGCGGTGATTTTGAAAAACGCTTTAAACAGTTGTTGCGTGAATTGCGTGAGCAAGACGATGCCATTTTGTTTATTGACGAAATTCACACCATTATCGGTGCGGGAGCGGCGAGTGGCGGGGTACTGGATGCCTCAAACTTACTGAAACCGCTACTTTCTAGCGGCGAATTAAAGTGTATTGGCTCTACCACTTACAACGAATACAAAAACATCTTCGAGAAAGATCGGGCGTTGGTGCGCCGCTTCCAGAAGATCGACGTGGTGGAACCGAGTGTGGAAGACACCACTAAAATCTTATTAGGACTGAAAGATCGTTACGAAAGCCACCACGGTATTCGTTATACCCAGCCTGCCATTAAAGCGGCGGCTGAGTTGGCGGCGAAATATATCAACGAACGCCATTTGCCGGATAAAGCGATCGATGTTTTGGACGAGGCAGGGGCTTCACAACGCTTGTTGCCGCAGTCCAAACGCCGCAAAACCGTGGGCGTTTCTGATATCGAAGCGATTATCTCCAAAATCGCCCGGATTCCGGAGCAATCGGTGTCGCGGACTGACCATCAGATCCTGAAGCAATTGGATCGCAATCTTAAAATGGTGGTATTTGGTCAAGACGAAGCAATCGATAAGCTCACTTCGGCGATTCGCCTGTCGCGTTCTGGCTTGGCGAATGAGAATAAACCGGTCGGTTCGTTCCTTTTTGCCGGTCCTACCGGTGTGGGGAAAACCGAGGTCACACAGCAATTGGCGAAAGCCATGGGTATTGAGCTGGTGCGCTTCGATATGTCGGAATACATGGAGCGGCATGCAGTCAGCCGGTTGATCGGCGCGCCTCCGGGCTACGTTGGGTTTGACCAAGGCGGCTTGTTAACCGATGCAGTGATTAAGAATCCTCACTGTGTGTTGTTACTCGACGAGCTGGAAAAAGCCCACAGCGATATTTTCAACGTCTTGTTGCAAGTAATGGATAACGGCACGTTAACCGACAACAATGGTCGTAAAGCGGACTTCCGTAACGTGATTATTGTAATGACCACGAACGCCGGTGTGCGGGAGACGGTTCGTAAGTCTATTGGCTTTAAACAGCAAGATCACAGTCACGATGCCTTGGCTGAAATCAATAACATCTTTACCCCGGAATTCCGTAACCGTTTAGATGGTATTGTTTGGTTCAACCATTTGTCACCAGAAGTGTTAAGCCAAGTAGTCGACAAGTTTATTTGCGAACTACAAGCGCAACTCGATCGCAAAGGTGTGTCGCTTGAGTTAGACAAAAAAGCGCACGACTGGCTGGCCGAGAAAGGCTATGACAAACAGATGGGCGCACGGCCAATGTCACGGGTTATTCAAGAACACCTGAAAAAGCCGCTGGCAAACGAAATTCTGTTTGGCCGCTTAGCCCGTGGTGGCAACGTGAAGGTCAGTTGTAACAAAGACGGCGAGCTTGCGTTTAGTTACGACAGTACCAATGAGGCCGTTGAATCTTAAGCCCAAGCTACAGCCACAAAAAACCCGGCTACGAAGCCGGGTTTTTTTATGCGCGTTAGGTTAGCAACTTAACGGGCGCGGAAGACAATGCGACCTTTGGTCAAATCGTATGGGGTAAGCTGCACTGTTACAGTGTCACCCGTTAGGATACGAATATAGTGCTTACGCATTTTTCCTGAGATATGCGCAGTCACAACGTGGCCATTTTCTAGCTCAACGCGGAACATCGTATTTGGCAGGGTATCAAGAACCGTTCCCTGCATTTCAATGCTGTCTTCTTTCGCCATTCAAGTCCTCTGAAGTTGCTTCTGTTAAGTAATAAATCAAGTTGCGGTGGATTTTACCGCTTTTTGCCACTGATTGCCAATTAGCCGTTCGTAGGGGGCAAATTGGGTTTTGTAATTCATCTTCGAACAAGCGTCTATTTGGTAACCCAAATACAGGTAGCCTTTGTTATCTTGCTTGGCAAGTCGCCACTGTTCAAGAATTGCGAATATGCCTAGCGAACGTTTTTCCGCGCTCGGCTCAAAAAAAGAATATACCGCAGAGTAGGCGTCAGGTAGGCGGTCGGCAATGCTGACGAGCAATAAACGGCCGTTGTTATCGCGCCATTCCAACATTAACGGCGCTAACCAATCGCACGAGATCCAGCGCCAAAACGCCTCAGGATCGGGCGGGTACATTGCGCCATCAGCGTGGCGCTGCTCGATAAAACGGCAGAATAGCTCACTGTGCTCGGCGGTGGGTTCGCTAAAAGCTAGCGCGATTAAGTCGTTATTCTTTTTAATGATTCGACGGAAGCGCCGCGACGGGGAGAAATCTTGCACCAATACTCGAATTGATTGGCAGGCATTACAGGCATCGCAGTAAGGCCGGTAAAGGTCATTATGGCTGCGGCGAAAACCTTGCGAAACCAGACGGTGATAACTGGCTATAGAGGACGGGTGCTCCGCGTCTGGCACAGCCACAAGCAGGCGCTCCTGTTGCTCGTCTAAATAACCGCAGGTTTTGTTTTGGGTCAGACCAAATTGCATTGCCACAATCAGCGCTCCTGTTCACGCCCGAACAGCGGTATTTCGCCCGCTTTCCACGTGCTTTCTGCAACGCGTTGTTGCTCTGCTAAATGTAGCAAATAAAGGAACCTTTCGCGCGGTATTGATTGCGCGCCTAAAGAGGTTAAGTGAGCATTACCCACTTGGCAGTCGATGAACTGCCCGCCGGCCTGGTGGAAGTGTTCGGCAAAGCTCGCCAATGCGACTTTTGACGCATTGGTGGCTAAATGGAACATACTTTCACCACAAAACGCTTGGCCCACGGCAACGCCATATAAACCGCCCACTAGGGTATCGCCGTCCCAGACTTCAACAGAGTGGGCGTGGCCACGTTGGTGCAAGTTGGTATAAGCCGCGAGCATTTCTTCGGTAATCCATGTGCCTTCCTGTTCTGCCCGCACGTCGCCACAATAGCGAATCACTTGTTCGAAACAGTGGTTAATGGTGATGGTCCAGCGACTTTTGCGACAAAACTTTCGTAAGCTGCGGCTAACATGAATTTTATCGGGGAAGAATAGGGTACGAGGATTGGGCGACCACCACAATATTGGGTCGTCTTCACCGTACCAAGGGAAGATACCTTGGCGATAGGCGGCCATGAGTCTGGCCGCCGATAAATCGCCACCCACCGCCAGTAAGCCGTTTGGCTCGTGTAAAGCCATGGCGGGCGGTGGAAATACCAGCGAATCGTTAGCGAGTTGAACGATCACTGGTAGACACGCTATTTAGTCAGCGAGTCGAGGAAGCGTTCCGCATCCAATGCCGCCATACAACCAGTGCCAGCAGAAGTAATGGCTTGGCGATAAACATGGTCCATTACGTCGCCGGCGGCAAAAACGCCAGGTACACTGGTTGCGGTAGCGTTGCCGCTTAAACCGCTTTCTACCACGATATAGCCGTCTTGCATTGCCAATTGGCCGTCAAAAATGCCCGTGTTCGGCTGGTGCCCAATCGCAATAAAGCAACCGGCAACATCAAACTCGCTCAAGCTGCCGTCTTGGGTGTCTTTCACGCGTACACCGGTCACGCCCATCTCGTCGCCAAGGACTTCGTCCAGGGTTTTGTTCAGGTGCAAGGTCACGTTGCCGTTCTCAGCGCGATCACGCAGACGGTCGACCAAGATCTTTTCGGCACGGAAGGTTTCGCGACGGTGAATCACGTGCACTTCGCTAGCGATGTTAGCCAAGTACAGGGCTTCTTCAACCGCGGTGTTACCGCCGCCCACAACGCAAACTTTCTGATTCTTGTAGAAGAACCCGTCACAGGTCGCGCACGCAGAAACACCTTTACCCATGAATTTCTGTTCTGAATCTAAGCCTAAGTATTTCGCTGAGGCGCCGGTAGAAATAATCACAGAATCCGCGATGTATGAGCCTGTGTCACCTTTCAGCTTGAACGGGCGACTAGAGAAGTCAACTTCGTTGATGTGGTCGAATACGATTTCGGTGTTGAAACGTTCGGCGTGTTGCTGCATCCGTACCATCAAGTCAGGACCGGTAAGGCCTTCGGCGTCGCCTGGCCAGTTTTCTACATCGGTGGTAGTGGTTAGCTGGCCGCCTTGTTGCATCCCGGTCACCATGACTGGGTTAAGGTTAGCGCGCGCAGCGTAAACGGCGGCAGTGTATCCGGCAGGACCAGATCCAAGAATGAGTAGTTTGCAATGCTTAACTTCAGACATTGAACGTCTCCAAATAAATACGAAATTTTGATTATTCTAGGTATGGGGATTGATTGTAGGGATTGCAAGGGGCTGGCACAAGAGCAAATAAAAAAGCCCGCCAAGTTTGGCGGGCTGTTTCGTTAAAGCGTGATTACAGGTCTGCTTTAATCGCGTCAGTTGGGTCTTGGTAATCCAAGCCTAATTCTTCGCCGAGGTCGTCATGCACGGCTTTATAAGTGATTTTACCTTTGTGCATGTTCAAACCGTTCAACAAATGCTTGTCGTCTAACATCGCTTTCAAGCCTTTGTTTGCCAGCGCAATGCCTTGTGGCAGGGTGGCATTGTTCAACGCAATCGTTGATGTCCGCGCGACACCGCCTGGCATGTTGGCGACGCAGTAGTGCACAACGTCATCAACCACGTAAACCGGATCTTGGTGCGTTGTGGCCTTAGAGGTTGCAAAACAGCCGCCTTGGTCAATGGCTACGTCTACTAATACTGAGCCAGGTTTCATGTTTTTGATGTTTTCACGGGTAAGCAGTTTTGGTGCCGCTGCACCTGGAATCAGCACGGCGCCAACCACTAGGTCTGCTTCACGTGAGTACTTATCGATGGCATCTACGGTCGAGAAGATGGTCGTGACACGGCCACCAAAAATATCGTCCAGCTCGCGTAAACGCGGCAATGAACGGTCCAGAATGGTCACTTCTGCGCCCATACCTAGCGCCATTTTAGCTGCGTTGGTGCCGACTACGCCGCCACCAATAATCAATACTTTGCCCGGTGCTACGCCAGGAACACCGCCCAATAGGGTTCCGCTACCACCGTGCGCTTTTTCTAAGTAATGCGCACCCGCTTGGATAGACATACGGCCAGCGACTTCGCTCATTGGTGCCAACAGCGGTAGGGCGTTACGGTTGTCGGTAACGGTCTCGTAAGCAATGGCTGTTACGCCAGACTCGCCCAATAATTTGGTTTGCGTTGGGTCTGGGGCCAAGTGCAAGAAGGTGTATAGAATTTGGCCTTCACGAAGCATTTTGCATTCGTTTGGCTGTGGTTCTTTCACTTTAACGATCATGTCGGCGCGCGCAAAAATCTCTTCGGCGCTGTCAATGATTTCTGCACCCGCTTGTTGGTAATCTTCGTTGGTAAAACCGATGGCTGCGCCACCGTTGTTTTCGACGATAACCTGATGCCCATTTGCCACATACTCACGCACTGCAGCAGGGGTTAAACCAATACGATACTCGTGATTTTTAATTTCTTTAGGTACACCAATTAACATCTTCTGGCCCTATTGGTTGAGACGTGAAAAATTGGTGCAGATTATAGACTGTAACTGATAAGTGTTTCGTACTTTTTTTACACTATTTTTTCGTGCTATATTTTGCATTACTGTGAACTTATAGTGAAAAATAATGTTTAACGCAGAAGAACCCGTAAAAATCACTATTGACAGGATCGACCGTAAGATCCTTCGCTCATTGCAAGATGACGGACGCCTGTCGAACGTCGCATTAGCCCGTAAAGTGGGGCTCAGCGCCACGGCATGTTTAGAGCGCGTGCGTAAACTCGAAAAAGAAGGCATTATTGAGAGCTACCATGCGCGAATTAATCCAGCAAAGCTGGGTGCAAACCTTATGGTGTTTGTCGAGATCACCCTAACGCGGACGTCGCCCGACTCGTTTGAAGAGTTTAGCCAAGCGGCGCGAGATACCGACGAAATACTCGAGTGCCATTTGGTTGCGGGGGATTTTGATTTCCTAATTAAAGCGCGAGTGCCTGATATGCCAGCGTATCGTAAGCTGCTAGGGGAAACCCTGCTAATGATGCCTGGAGTGAACGAATCACGCACTTATGTGGTCATGGAAGAGGTAAAACAAGAAAATAAAGTCCTAATAAAGGGCTAACATGGCGAACAACATTCGATACAATAGTTTCAGGACAAAGGGACAGGCGACTCAGATATGACAGGTGTACAGCGTGTATTAGAAGCAGGACTTATTTTATTTGGCGCTCTCGCCGTGTTCTTGCTGCTGTCGTTGTTAAGTTTTAACCCCGCAGATCCCAGTTGGTCACAAACGGGTTATGAAGGGCAAATCCACAACGCTGGTGGTGCTATTGGCGCATGGTTTGCCGACGTATTGTTGTTTGCCTTTGGCTTTGTCGCGTACTTGATTCCATTTGTGCTCATTGGCATGGGCTACCTATTATTCCGCCAGCCGCACCGGTTACTGGAACTGGATTATTTGGCCGTAAGCCTGCGGTTAATCGGCGCCTTACTAGCGATCATCGGCGCGACCGCGCTCTCGTCGATTAACTTTGACGATATTTATTATTTTTCTGCCGGTGGCGTACTAGGCGATGTCATGGCGGATGCCTTACTGCCATATTTCAATTTCCTTGGCACCACCTTGTTATTGTTAACCTTCTTCTGTACTGGGCTAACGCTCGTTACCGGCATCAGTTGGCTGACGGTTGCAGACAAGTTAGGCGAATACGCTATTACCGGGACCCTGTGGGTGGTGGAAAAAGTGAAGCCACTCATCCAACGCCAGAGCCGCAAACAAGACGCTGAAGAAGAAGGTGAACTCGACGACGACCCATTAATAGTGAGTGCCGATGAACGGGGCCGTGCCGATGAACCGTCGATTGATGTCAGTGGCCTGTTAGGTGGCCCAAGCGCTGAGGCAGCGGATGATCTGCCCAGCATTGTGGCTACGGATGATGGCGACGAGGAACCGCCTTTCGAGATGGATCATAAGCCTGCGCCAAACGAAGCAGCGCCGCGCTTTAGCAAACAAGCAGCGGAAAACCATCGTGCGGTGGTTAGAAAATCCACCGATACAGATGACGATGATGATGAGGACGATAATGACAGCGCAGCAGAGGAGCCAATAAC
Source organism: Idiomarina tyrosinivorans (assembly GCF_003987475.1). Classification (GTDB taxonomy): domain Bacteria; phylum Pseudomonadota; class Gammaproteobacteria; order Enterobacterales; family Alteromonadaceae; genus Idiomarina; species Idiomarina tyrosinivorans. The sequence continues at coordinate 70,905 of NZ_PIQH01000001.1, forward strand.
GCCTTTTCCGTCGCTTGAGCTGCTTGACCGTCCAAACCGTAAAGAAAACCCGATTACGCCAGAAGAGTTGGAACAAGTTTCACGCACCGTCGAAAACGTGTTGAAAGACTTCGGCGTGGATGTCACCGTAGCCAACGTACAGCCAGGTCCAGTGATCACGCGCTTTGAGTTGGACTTGGCGCCAGGCGTAAAAGTCTCAAAAATCTCTAACTTGGCGAAAGATATTGCCCGGACACTCTCTGCGGTTGCCGTGCGTGTGGTAGAAGTGATTCCTGGCAAGTCGTACGTGGGCTTAGAGTTGCCGAATAAGCATCGGGAAATTGTCCAACTCAGCGAGGTACTGAGTTGTGAGAACTTCCAGAATAGCCCATCACCATTAACCATGGTGCTGGGTAAAAACATTGCCGGCGCGCCGGTTATTGTCGATTTAGCCAAAATGCCGCACTTGCTGGTGGCAGGTACTACCGGCTCGGGCAAATCCGTGGGTGTGAACGTCATGATCTTGAGCTTGCTGTACAAGAGCTCGCCGGAAGATGTGCGTTTGATCATGATCGACCCGAAAATGCTCGAATTGAGTGTGTATGAGGGCATTCCGCACTTACTGACCGAAGTGGTTACCGATATGAAAGACGCCGCCAACGCCTTGCGCTGGTGTGTAGGCGAGATGGAACGTCGTTACAAATTAATGTCATCGCTCGGGGTACGGAACTTAAAAGGTTATAACGCCAAGATTAAAGCGGCTGAAGAAGCCGGCGAACCGCTTCGCGACCCATTATGGAAACCCGGCGATTCAATGGACGAATATCCGCCATACCTAGAAAAGCTGCCGAATATTGTGGTCGTAATCGATGAATTTGCCGACATGATGATGATTGTTGGCAAGAAAGTCGAAGAATTGATTGCGCGGATTGCGCAAAAGGCACGGGCGGCAGGTATTCACTTAATTTTAGCGACCCAACGACCTTCGGTGGATGTGATCACCGGATTGATTAAAGCCAATATTCCAACCCGGATTGCGTTCCAAGTGTCGTCCAAGGTCGATTCAAGAACCATTCTCGACCAACCGGGTGCAGACCAACTGTTGGGGCAGGGCGATATGCTCTATTTGCCGCCGGGTAGCGGTTCGCCAGTGCGGGTGCATGGGGCGTTCGTGGATGATCATGAAGTGCATAACGTGGTCGCTGATTGGAAAAAACGTGGTCGGCCGAATTACTTAGATGAAATTCTTTCTGGCGATATGTCAGAAGAGCAGTTATTGCCGGGTGAACAGCAAGAAGGCGACGATGGTGAGACGGACCCGGTTTATGATGAGGCTGTAGCGTTTGTGACCGAAACACAGAAAGTGTCGGTATCGAGTGTACAGCGCAAATTCCGCATTGGCTATAACCGTGCCGCACGGATTGTCGAACAAATGGAAATGAGCGGTGTCGTATCTAGAGCTGGCAATAATGGTCAGCGCGATGTGTTAGCGCCGAAAGCACCGAGGGATTAATCAATGAAGGTAAGTGGTATGAAGCTTGGTGGAATTAAACGTGGTGTACTAGCGCTGGTGTGCGTGGCGTCCAGTGCGGCGGCGGTCGCGCAAGATGTTGGTGCGACGTTGCGTGAAAAACTGGCGCCGATGCAAACCCTACAAGCGCAGTTTCAGCAAACCGTGACCGATCAGCAAGACGAATTGGTGCAGCGCTTGAACGGTACACTCATGTTAAAGCGTCCAAACCTGATGCGCTGGGAAACCGAAGCGCCGGATGAATCGTTGATGGTAGCAGACGGTGACGCTGTCTGGTACTTCAATCCTTTTGTTGAGCAGGTCTCGGTTTACGACCAAGGTGATGCGGTCGCGCAAAGCCCTTTATTGCTCTTGCTAAAAGGGGAACCGCAAAGCTGGGCAAACTACCGTGTGAGCCAACAGGGCCAAAGTTATACCGTAGAACCAAAAGCAGCGAATTCACAGGCCACATTAGAACTGGTATTTAGCCAGTCAGGACAGTTAAAAGATATTTATTTGCATGAGCCTGAGGGGCAAATGACCCACTTAGCGTTGTCTGATGTGCGGATGAATCAACCGATTGCGGCGAGCCAATTTCAGTTCACCCCGCCTGAGGGTGTGGCGGTAGACGATCAACGCCAAGCCAAGGCGCGCCGTGAGTAATTTGGATTTAAATTTCGCTCCGGATTTCCGACCGCTGGCCGCTCGAATGCGGCCAGTGTCGTTAGATGAGTACATTGGCCAGCAACATCTGCTTGGGCCAGACAAACCGCTGCGCAAAGCCATAGAGGCAGGTAGCCTGCATTCGATGATTTTGTGGGGACCTCCGGGTACCGGAAAAACCACCTTGGCGGAATTAGTTGCGCACTACGGTAATGCCGCGGTTTCGCGGCTGAGTGCGGTAACCTCTGGGGTAAAAGACATTCGCGAAGCGATCAGTGAGGCGAAGGCGCGCGCGCAACAGCAGGGCAAGCGCACATTGCTGTTTGTCGACGAGGTGCACCGTTTTAATAAAAGCCAACAAGACGCTTTTTTGCCGCATATTGAAGATGGCACGGTGGTGTTTATTGGCGCCACTACCGAAAATCCTGGTTTTGAATTAAATAATGCCTTGCTTTCGCGTGCGCGGGTTTATCGCCTGCAAGCGTTAACTACCGCGGACTTAGAAACAGCAATCCAACGTGCGCTAACAGACACTGAGCGGGGTATCGGTGGTCGCAAGTTGCACCTTGATCCGGCTGCACAAGCCTACCTCATTGAACACAGTGGCGGTGATGTTAGGCGCTTACTCAATGGGCTAGAGGTGGCTGCAGATTTTTTGCCTGTTGCTGAGCAGCAAATCAGCGTCGAGCTGGTGCGCGATGCGCTTGGGCAAAAGGCTTCGAGTTTTGACCACCAAGGCGACCACTATTACGACATCCTTTCGGCGTTCCATAAATCGGTGCGTGGATCGTCGGCAGATGGTGCACTGTATTGGTATGCTCGGGTGTTAGTTGGTGGCGGCGATCCGTTAATTATTGCTCGGCGGTTATTGGCGATTGCGTCAGAAGATATTGGTAATGCCGACCCGCGGGCGCTGCAATTGGCATTGAATGCTTGGGATACCTTTCACCGTGTGGGACCCGCCGAGGGCGAACGCGCCATTGCCCAAGCGGTGATTTACTGTGCCTTAGCACCGAAAAGTAACGCCGTTTATCAAGCCTTTAAAGGCGCGTTGGCATTAGCCGAGCAAACCGGAAACGCTGAAGTGCCGAGCCATTTGCGCAATGCCCCTACCAAAATTCATCAACAGCAAGGGTATGGCGAAGATTATCGTTACGCGCATAATTATCCTAATGCCGTTGCTGCCGGTGAACGTTATTTGCCTAGCGAGGTGGGTGAGGTTGTGCTGTACCAACCGAATACGCGCGGGCTAGAAATAAAACTGAAAGAGAAGCTGGAATGGTTGCAACAACTCGACCAGCAAAGTGATTGGCAACGCGGCAACGATTAACCCGGCTTTTTTCGTTGCAGCCTTTCTTTTTATAGCCCGCCTGGTTTACCATAAAGGCCTTGTTTTAGGCGGTGCACGCCAAGGGTTTCAGAATTTAGTAGGACACTGATGTTAGACGCCAAATATTTTCGCGAAGAACTACCACAAACCGCTGAGCGACTGGCCACGCGTGGCTTTCAATTAGACGTTGCGACCATCGAAAAACTGGAGCAACAGCGCAAGTCGGTGCAAGTGCAGACCGAACAACTGCAAGCTGAACGGAATAGCCGCTCCAAAGCTATCGGTAAGGCTAAAGCCGCGGGCGAAGATATCCAACCGTTATTAGCCGAAGTCAGTGATCTGGGTGATCAATTGGAAGCCGCAAAGCAACAACTTAAGGCGATTCAAGATCAGCTGAATCACATCGTTTTGGGTGTGCCAAACCTGCCTGCAGACGAAGTGCCGCAGGGGCAATCAGAGGATGATAACCAAGAGATCTCACGTTGGGGCGAACCCACAGCGTTCGATTTTGCAGTAAAAGACCATGTTGATATTGCTCAAGGCCTAGATAACGGCATGGACTTTGAACGTGCTGCTAAGTTAACCGGCGCACGCTTTGTGGTTATGAGTGGTGGTATTGCGCGTTTAAACCGTGCATTGGCACAATACATGTTGGACTTGCACACCGAGCAACATGGCTACCAAGAAACCTACGTGCCGTATTTGGTAAACCACGATTCACTTTATGGTACTGGCCAACTACCGAAATTTGGCGAAGACCTATTCCATATTCAGGGCGCCATGGAAGAAAGCATTCCGTTGTCATTAATTCCCACCGCAGAAGTGCCGTTGACTAACTTAATGCGTGATGAGATTGCCGATGAGGCCAGCTTACCGCTGAAGTTTACCGCGCATACACCGTGCTTCCGCAGTGAGGCCGGTTCGCACGGGCGCGATACGCGGGGCCTTATTCGCCAGCACCAATTTGATAAAGTGGAATTGGTTTGGTTGGTGCAACCTGAGCACTCAATGGACGCACTAGAGCAGTTAACAAGCCATGCTGAAGCCGTTTTGCGAGGGCTGAAACTGCCATACCGCAAGATGTTGCTATGTACTGGAGATATGGGCTTTGGTGCGGCAAAAACCTATGATTTAGAAGTCTGGTTACCGGCGCAGAATACCTATCGCGAAATTAGCTCCTGCAGTAACATGCAAGATTTCCAAGCGCGGCGCATGCAAGCCCGCTTCCGCCGCAAGGGCGCGAAGAAGCCGGAATTGCTCCACACACTGAACGGTTCAGGGTTAGCCGTAGGGCGCACACTGGTGGCGATTTTAGAGAATTACCAACAGGCCGATGGCAGTGTGCGTATTCCCGAGGTGTTACAGCCATACATGGGCGGTAAGACCGTATTGACGGCTTAAATACACTTGGCCGGTTTAGGCAGCCCGGCAATCCGGGTTGCCTGTTTTGCGGGTCCTTTCGGGAACAGCTTATACAAATACATGCTGTTGCCTTTGTCTTCACCTAACGATTCTTTCACCGCCTTTACCAATACTCGCATTGCTGGGCTGGTATCGTATTCACGATAGAAATCTTGCACAAACATCACCACTTCCCAATGCGCGGGTGTCATTTCAATGCCCTCAAGCTCGGCAAAATGGTAGGCCAGCTCTTCGCTCCAATCATCGAGATTAGCTAAGTATTGGTGTTTATCGGTGGGGTACTGCTTACCGTTAAATTCAATCATATTGTTACCAGGTGATCACTTGTTTGGCAGCTAAGGTTAACGCCACCCATTGTTCATCGTTAATCACTGTCAGCGATGTCGTGGGGGTTATCCCCAGCGCTGCTATTTCATTTGCCAGGGCAAAGCAGGCGACACCTTTTAACGGCGATAAATTGCTGTCATTCGCTTGCAGTAATGCCTTGCCACTCAGTAACACAGCGGCGTCTTGGCTGACTTGTGCGCGATGTTCAGCTAGCCACTGACTGAGGTTTAATGAGAGTACTTGGTGCAACGCGGAATAGTTCATAGGAATTGTAATACCTTTGAATACTTAGCTAGCTGCGCGCGCCATTGTTCGGCTGAACAGCGCTCAACATCACATAACAACGGCGTTTGCTGGCTATCAATGGCGCTTTCAATAACTACAGGTGCGGCAATCTCGAAAAGCGCTAGCATTTTCAGCTTCTTCTGCCGGCTACGTTGGCCCAACACATGCGTGTCACCGTGCTCAATAAGCATTGCCATAGAGGACTCTGCAACAAACCACTGAACCGGAATATCCAAACTGGCCGCAGCAAAAAGCGCGTCTAACGCTTCCCGCGCAGCGGCCGAGTAGGGCGCGCAGTAGGTGACAATAGCTAACGATTTCTCCATCTGTGGCTCCATTAAAACTGCACCACGCGGTCAGCTGTTTGGGTCGAGGCCATGAACTCCGTGAGTCCGGACGCTTGGAAACCCGCACGCCAATTTTCACCCTCGATAATGCCACGCCGTGTGGCAACTGTGTGGCAGACAATTAACGGCACCGCGTGTTGTTGAGCGAATACCAGCCAAGTTGTGGCGACGTCGGTTTCATCACTGGGGAGCTCGCGTAAGGCATTGGCGTGGTCTACCGCTGCCGAATAAAAGAATACCGCATTAATACTATGCCCAGCAGCCACTGCAGCTTGCGCGAAACGGCAAGCCAATGCCGAACGGTAGCTATTATCTGCACTGTCTTGAAGCACTAAAGAGAATGTCGCCACGGTTTTTCCTTACGCTAAAAAAAACGCCCCAAGCAGGGGCGTTTCGAGAATCGTTATCTGTGCTGCGATTAATCGTCGCCGCTGAACGCCATTAACAATGATAGCAAGTTCAGGAACAGATTATAAAGCGCCACGTACAAGGTGATGGTCGCAATGATGTAGTTGCGTTCACCACCGTTGATGATGTCGCTGGTCTGCCACATGATCAACATCGCCATTAATGGGATAGAGATAGCCGACAATGCCAAGCTTAGCGCTGACATTTGGAAGAACAGGTTCGCCAAGCTTACCACGAACACCATGATGATACCAGCCGTGACTAAACCGCCCAGTTTCGACATGTCTTTTTTGGTGGTCAGTACATAAGCGGAAGTCGCGAAGAAGGTTAACGCGGTGCCGCCCAATGCCGTGACAACAATATCAGAGCCGCCTACACCAATCGCCATGTTAATGATGGGACCTAGGGTATAACCTAAAAATCCGGTTAAGGCGAAGGTAAATACCAAGCCCATAGCACTGTCTTTGGTTTTATAAACGCCGAACAGTAAGCCGAAATAGGCAACAAGGGTTAGCAGAATGCCCGGATAGGGCCAGTTCATGATGGTTGACAGTGCTGCAACGGCAGAACTGAATAGTAGCGTCATCGCCAATAACGTGTAGGTATTGCGTAATACCTTATTGGTCGAAATCGCCGACTGACTGGCCGAGCCAGTATAGACTTGCGTGCGGTTGTCCATGGTTTTGCTCCAAGTTACCCTAAAATATTATCTAACTGTAATGTTAGACGTTAAGTTTTGAAAAAGTTTCCGCCATACTAGCGTATAAATGGCGGTACTGAATAGCCTTTTCAAGGCTTAACGCCTGGGAAATGCAGAAAACTGTTGAATCCTTGATCAAACTGAACAAATTACCAGCAACCGAACCCTTTGATTGAAATTTTTACTTTACAACGGCGTCAAGGCTCTTTAATATTCGCCTCGTTCTCAACAACGAGACGTCGCGGAGAGGTGGCAGAGCTCGGTTGAATGCACCTGACTTGAAATCAGGCGTGGGTTCACACCCACCGGGGGTTCGAATCCCTCCCTCTCCGCCAAGTATTCTAGAAAAACCCGCCTTCTGGCGGGTTTTTTGCTTTTCAGTCACAGTAAAATTTGCATGATATACTGGCCTCCAAAAAAAGGAGTGACACAGTGACATCATTGGCAGATATTCTCGCGCAAATACGCCCCAATCAAACACAGCAACTTATCCAGTTCCCAGAAGGCTGGGGTCAAGGACGCGCCTTATTTGGTGGCTTAACCGCTGCGGCAATTGCCCGTTTTATTCAACAACAAGGGCTCGCAGATGTACCGATGCGCTCAATCACCGTCTCTTTTGTGGCCCCAGTAGCCGCAGGTGAGGCGGAATTGGGCTTTCGACTATTGCGCCAAGGCAAAGCGGTGACGCAAGTCGCCGCAGAAATTTCCCAGCAAGGGCAAGTCGTGTTATCGGCGCTGGCGAGCTTAGGAGCAGGGCGGCCTTCAAGTATTGCGGTTGAACAAGAGCCGTGCGCTGAGTTAGGAGATAAAGCACAGGGTATGGCGCTGCCAGAAATGGATGTGGTGCCAGAGTTCGCCAAACACTTCGATTACCGTATTACCCGCGGTGGCATTCCATATACCGGCCAAAATGAGCGCGATTTTGGTGGCTGGATACGCTTAAAAGACGCTGATAAGCCTGTGACAGTGCCAACCATTTTGGCGTTAGTCGACGCTTGGCCGCCAGCACTTCTGCCCCACCTCAAGCAACCGGCGCCGGCTTCGTCGCTGACGTGGACGATTGAATTTCTTGACCGTGATCTGAGCCACTTTAGTGGCGCCGACTGGTGGCAATACCAAGCCATTATTGAACACGCTGAAAACGGCTACGGCCATTGCCGTGCAACGCTCTGGGACGCGCAGGGACAGTTAGTTGCACTGAGCCGCCAAACCGTTACGGTGTTCGGATGAAAACGACCGCGGAGAGTATCCGCCAGCACCTAATTGATACCCAACCCGGCATTGAACGGTTTTTATTAACCCACCCGTTAGTGCCGGTATTGGAGCCGTCAGGCATTCATCCTATCGAAGCGGTACCGCGTATTGTGATCCGGCAGATGCTATCGCTCAAGGCCTCTGACACCATTATTGGACGGGTGGAGGCAAAAGCAGCCGAACAAGGGCTTCGCCGTATTGCCGACGTGGATGAAATGAGCTTGATTGAATGTGGTTGTTCGCGAGCCAAAGCCAAAACCATCAGCCGTTTTGCTGAAGCTTACCAGCGTGATCCGCAAGCGATTGATAACTGGCAGAACCTTGCGGTGGATGAGCTACTGCGAGAAATCACCTCGCACAAAGGTTTAGGGATGTGGACGGCTTCAATTGTCGCCATGTTCCACTTTGCCAACGAGGATTTGTTCCCTTTACAGGATAGCAGTTTACGCAAGGCTGTAGGGCTAATGATTGAACACGGTGTGGAATTAACGCCCGAGCGTGCCAGCCCTTATCGCACTTATTTAGCCAGCTATTTGTGGCAATTACTGGATCAAGCACGGATCTGACATTCGAAAGTCCTCGTTTAGTGGTATTTTTACACTAGCGCTTGCTTCTTGCTTACAAATCGAAAACGTTTAGTCGTTACTCGGGGCTACGGAATGGCCCCGGTTATTACAAAAGGAAACGACTATGAGTTCGATTATTCTTGCGGTACCCAATGCAATTATCAGAACCGGCATGCAAACGTTGCTTGAGCAAAACTTTAACGACGACTGCGTAACCGTGACCTCGGTGAATCAACTGCGCCAAGCCTGCCACAACCATGACGATGCCATTGTTATACTGTTTAGTCGGCTTGGTGGTGATGCAACGGTAGAACTTTGGCGCCGGTTGCAACGTCGCCATTGCGAGCTGCAGCTAATTGTATTGGGTGAGACTTACCAAGATGTACTGGACTTTCAGTGTGGGCTGCCGCAGGTTGATGCGTACTTATTGAACGACGGTCGCCCTGAAGAATTAATTTCCGCTGTGCGGGCGCTGAAAACTGGGTGTGTTTTTGTCGCCTCAGGCGTGGCAGAATATCTGGCAAAGAATCCGCGCACCCCGAATAAACAAGGCTTGGTTGATCGCTTAAGCGATCGCGAGCTGCAAGTTGCACAAATGCTCAGCCGTGGTGTGCGAGTGGTCGATATTGCTAAACATCTGAGTATAAGTAGTAAAACCATAAACACGTTCCGCTACCGCATTTTTGCCAAACTGGGCATTAACAGCGATGTACAATTGTCGCATATGGCAATTCAAGCGGGGCTTGTTGATTTAATACAGTTCGAGAGGCCATGACACAAGCATTTGATGCCAAGCATTTTGTCCGTCACCTGACTCACAAACCGGGCGTTTACCGGATGTACGATGAGGCAGGTGACGTGATTTATGTAGGGAAAGCGAAAGACTTAAAAAAACGGGTCTCGAGTTACTTCCGCAAAAACGTCGACAGAGACAAAACACGGGTTTTGGTGAACCAGATCTGCAATATGGATGTGACGGTGACCAATACCGAGGCCGAAGCCTTAATTCTTGAAAACGCCTTCATTAAGAAGTACCGACCGCGCTATAACGTGCTGTTGCGGGATGATAAAAGCTACCCCTACATCATTATGACCGATCACCAGCATCCACGGTTAGGATTCCACCGTGGCGCTCGGCGAGTTAAAGGTGAGTATTTTGGACCGTTTCCTAACGGTGCGGCGGTGCGCGAAAGCCTGCGTTTGATGCAAAAGCTGTTTCCCATTCGTCAATGCGAAGACTCTTATTACCGCGCGCGTAGTCGGCCTTGCCTGCAATACCAACTAAAACGTTGCCTAGCCCCATGTGTAAATGTCTGTACCGATGCTGAATATGATGAGCAGGTTGGGTTAGCGAAAGACTTTTTAAAAGGCAAAAACCAAGAGGTGATTGACCGCTTGGTCACACGCATGGAAACGGCCAGTGAACAATTGGATTTTGAAAAGGCGGCACGCTATCGCGACCAAATTGTCGCGCTACGCCGCGTGCAGGAACGCAATTCCGTCAGTGGTAACCAGCAGGAACTCGATGTTATCGGTATTGCTCGGGGCAATGGTTTGTTTACCGTACAAATGTTGTTTATTCGCGAGAACCATATTCAAGGCAGTCGCAGCTATTTCCCGAAAGTGCCTGCCGATACCAGCGATGATGAAGTGTTGCGCTCGTTCCTGTTGCAGTTTTATTTATCGGACACCGCTGGGCGCAAAGTACCCAAAGAGATCATCTTGCCCGCCGATGTGGAAATTGATTTACCGCTAGCACAAGCGATGACGGAAGCACTGGGACAAACCGTAAAGCTGAACAACCGTGTGCGCGGCGAACGCAAGCAATACCAACAACTCGCTCAAAAGAACGCCGATAACGCGCTCAGTAGCCGTTTAAACCAGCAGGGGACAATGAACCGCCGTACCTCGGCATTGCAGCAGGTATTAGATTTCGGCACGCCGATACAGCGGATGGAATGTTTTGATATTAGCCATACCATGGGGCAGCAAACGGTAGCCTCATGCGTGGTGTTTGATCAAAACGGTCCGCGGAAAGCCGATTACCGGCGTTACAACATCACCGGTATTACTCCGGGCGATGACTATGCGGCAATGGCAAAAGCCTTGGCTAAACGCTACGACAAAGCTCGCGAGCTGGGTAACATACCGGATATTCTGTTTATTGATGGTGGCAAAGGTCAGTTGGCACAAGCAGAAAATTATTTCGCCGATTGGGGGCGGGATGCTCCCATGCTTATTGGGGTAGCGAAAGGGGAGTCGCGTAAACCTGGGCTGGAAACGTTGATTCTGGCGGGTAGCCATGAAACCTTACCATTAGACAAAGATGCTGCGGCGTTGCACCTGATTCAACACATTCGCGATGAATCGCACCGCTTTGCCATTACTGGCCACCGCATGAAGCGAGCGAAAGCCAAACGCACCTCGACGTTGGAGCAAATTGAAGGAGTCGGGGCTAAGCGGCGGCAGAAAATTCTGCAAAATCTAGGTGGATTACAAGAGGTAAAAAACGCTAGTATTGACCAACTCGCGAATATTCCAGGTATTAGTCGCGCAATGGCAGAGAAAGTCTATTACGCGTTTCATGACGAATAACCTGGATTGGAATGGAAATCACCCTGTATGAAGTGGAATATTCCTAACGTATTAACCACCTTCCGGATGGCCTTAATCCCGGTATTTTTGGTGGTGTTTTACTTACCTTTTGAAGGCTCGCATTTTTGGTCGGCGTTTATTTTTTGGTTAGCGGCCATTACCGATGCATTAGATGGCTATATTGCTCGTCGGTTTAACCAATTTACCAAGTTTGGCGCGTTCCTCGACCCAGTGGCAGATAAAGCCATGGTGGTGGTGGCGTTTGTGATTGTGGTGGAAGACTACAATAGCGCTTGGGTAAGCATTCCGGCACTGACCATGATTTGCCGAGAAATTATCGTTAGCGCGCTACGCGAGTGGATGGCGCGGATTGGTAAAGAAACGCAAGTGAAAGTCTCAAACCTCGGTAAATTGAAAACCGTCGCGCAAATGCTGGCGCTGATTGGGTTACTTTGGCAAGCCAATACCTTTATCGAGAGCTTATCGTTCGGCTTACTATACCTCGCTTTCGTGCTGACGATTTGGTCGATGTACGAATATATTAAAGCGGCGTGGGCAGATTTAAGCGAAAATTAACCGAAATGGTGCAAAAGTAGGCAAACGATTCACTATTTCGGAAAAAGTCGTTGACTGTAAGCGATATAAAAGTAGAATGCCTCCCACACAGATTGTGAAGCGGGAATAGCTCAGCTGGTAGAGCACAACCTTGCCAAGGTTGGGGTCGCGAGTTCGAATCTCGTTTCCCGCTCCAACACAATCTGCGGCGGGTTGGCAGAATGGCTATGCAGCGGATTGCAAATCCGTGGATCTCGGTTCGACTCCGGGACCCGCCTCCATTATTCGACGCAACGTCTCAGTGCCCGGGTGGTGGAATTGGTAGACACAAGGGATTTAAAATCCCTCGCTGGTAACAGCGTGCCGGTTCAAGTCCGGCCCCGGGCACCAATTCCTTTTAAATTATTTATGCTAGTTGGTAGCTATTTCAGAGCATTATCATGCTGATTTTTTGGTAATCCTTGCTGCTTTCGGTTAGGGTTGAGTTTGACATTATGTCTGCTGATACCAAAAGGACCGGGGTATGCTAAAAAGACGCCAACTAGAATTCTTCACCATAATATTCGCAACGCTAATGCTATTGCCGACTAACCTTTTAGCGCAAGAGTACTTAAAGACTTCACATCTCTACCCTCAGACAACGCAGGCTGATTGGATTGTAAGCTATTCTGAATCCTATCGCGAAAACTCTGCACCTTATGACTTATATGAAAAGATAACGGCATTTGGTGATGACGAGACAGCTATTGTGAATCGAATGGGGTCCCCAAAAGAGCGCTTCGAGTGGAAAGTCGAGAATAGGCACGAACCGGAATATATGAATACGGTTGTTACGTTAGTCTACGATGGACTGGTAATCGAATTGCTTGAATCAAAATATAAAACATTTGTTAAACGTGTTTACCTATCCAGTTGCGAGATAAATTCCGTTTTTCAAAATTATATGTGCAAGCCGATAGCAACGGTTATTAATCAGCTAGGGAAGCCTACGGTACGGCAAAATGACGAGCTCATTTACACTTTACAGCACGGTGACGTAGGAGCAAACCCGATGCGCCTGGGCATTGCAAACGGCGAAATCTCATGGATTTACCTCAGGAACTATATTGATTGAAAAGAGTGCTAGAAAAAATTGAGCTGAGATCTGCAAGGACGTGTTATCTTTTTAGATACAAAAGGAGAGGGTGAAGTCAATGGAACGAATTAAATACAGCTGCCTTTGGTTACTTCCGGTAGTTTTGTGTATCGCCATAGTTGTTGGAACCTCAGCGATCTCTGAGCCAATAAATCTGAATAAAAATTCAGAATATTTTTGGCTCGATCTCTTTACTAGTGTTGGTGGGCTATTAATTATAGTTGGTCTAGCTATGATTATATTCAAAATCTTGGTGGGTGATATGTTTACTCGCTACAGCTTCGATGACCAGGGTTTATACAAAAGCCGTTTTGGAAAAGTAGAGCGGATACTATTTAGTGAAACGTTCGGAGTAAGATTTTCAGACTCTAAACTAGTTAGGGATTGTGTTAAATCAGTAATTTTTGTTTTGAAAAACGGACAACGTAAATCTCTTCCTTTGGGATTTTCACCATCCGATGACCAGCTCAAAAAACTTAGTAATCTAGCTGGTAGACTAGAGTAATCGAGTGTTTCAAAACTGGTGACAGTTATTGTAACTCAAGTGAATTTTATTGAGGTAAAAAAATTAATTTCTATTTCGATATTAAACAAGCAAAATTAGGGGTCGAAAAGCGTTATGGTTCTGCAATGTTAGCTGATTTTTTTCTGTCAAAGATATCGTTTCCGAAGGTCTTCTATTTAACGTTGGTAGCTTTAAGTTTTTAGGTAGTAAAAAAGGTGAAAAGAATGGAACGACTTAACTATAGCTTTCGGTGGTTACCTTTGGTATCACTTCCTGTTATCTATGTCGTGTACAGAATGTTAACGTCTGAAGATCCACTAGAGTTAATCTATGGGCTTAATGGTGAAATTAACTTTATGCAAGCGTTTGGTGCGTTTGGAATTTTAATCGGAGGCATATTGCTTCCATTTCAAGTACTGAGTGATCTTCGAACTACTGTTCGGTTTGATGAAAAAGCCATTTACTTTACTAAAGGCGATAAAGTTCGTGAAATGCGATTCAGCGATATTAAAGGCATTAAATATCCTGATTCTAATTTTTTAAGAACTTATTTTACATCAGTGGCGATCCATCTTAATAGCGGAAAAAGGAAATTTATCCCTGTCGGATTTGCGTTAACTGAAGACCAGCTTCAGCGGTTTACTGAGCTTGCAGGTAGAACCCGCTAAGTTTCTAGTAGGCTACTGTAATCCTCATAACTTACCGATATTCTCATCGGCAAACGTAACGAGGGCGCAGAGTAACTTTAACCCGAAGAAAAACGGTTTTTTCCCTCGCTCCTAATGATTTTCCCATCCGTAGTCGACACCGGTCATTGCCGTACCCTGGTAAGTAGGGCACGACAATGAATTTTCAGAACCGCTTTTGGTAATGCTTACAGCTTAACTAGCAACTTACCCTTATTTTCACCACTAAAGAACAGGTTCAAGCCTTCGATCGCTGATTCTAAACCTTCCAGTGTGTGCGCGCGGTATCTGATTTTACCGTTCATCACATATGGAGTGAGCTTTTTCAGTAAGCTAGGCACCTGGTGAAAGTGATCAGGCATGGTAAAGCCTTGGATCTTAAGACGCTTCTTAATAATCGGGATCCAGCTTGGCCCTGGTGCCGGTTCGGCTTTATCGTAATCGGCAATCATGCCACAGACGACAATACGCCCATGCGCATTCATGTGTTGCATCACATGGTGTTGAATCGGTCCACCGGTATTTTCAAAATACAAATCAATACCATCAGGTGTTAGTTCGTTGAGCTTGGCATTGAGGTCATCTGTTTTGTAGTTAATGGCGCCGTCGAAGCCAAGCTCGCTAACTATCCAATCCGCTTTTTCGTCGCTACCGACTACGCCGATCACCTTCAAGCCATCGGCTTTAGCAAGTTGGCCAACGATAGACCCGACCGAGCCAGCTGCACCCGTCACGACAAGAGTTTCCCCCGGCTTTGGTTCGCCGACATTAAATAAACCTTGGGTCGCGGTTAAGCCCGGCAGGGCAAACACCGACAGTACCATTTCGTCGGGAACATCAGCCTGTACTTTATTGATACCCTGGCCATCGCTTAATGCATATTCCTGCCAGCCCATCATGCCCATAACCCGGTCACCTTTGGCAAAATCAGGGTGGTTGCTTTCTACCACTTCACCAACACCAGAGCTGCGCATCACGGTATTTAGCTCTACCGGCGGAATATAACTTTCAGTATCGGGGCTCATCCAGCCGAACATCGCAGGATCTAACGACATGTGTGTTTGTTTGATCAAAAACTGACCATCGTTAACTGTGGGTAGCGTTTTTTCTACAATCTCGAAAATATCGCTGCTAACGGGCCCTGGATTCGGGCGCTTTACCAGGTTAATCGCTTTATAGGTTGTCATATTAGTCCTTGTCACATCGCTATTGTCTGTGGGTAGCTTAACGCGCGTTCTCGCGCATGGATAGCTTGCGTTGTCAGAGCAAGTTATGACATGGCCAAAAACAGAACGTTCTAAAGAGGCTTTGTTATTTTTTACTAACCGGCTTTTTTATGCGCTTTGCTTGTAACACATGCCGATAATAATTATATTGGTTCCATGTTTGCTGAATAGGGAATTTCAGGTCATGGCTATGCAATCGTTTAGGATAATACTCTCTCTTCTGCTGGTATTCACAAGTGCCGCCAATGCGCAACAGCGTTTAAGCTCTGATAAGTTTATCCCGCGGACGCTAGTTGTGGGAGATTACCGCGTTGAATCGGATAAAACATTCATAAACCAATGGTTAGGTGAGCCCATTTTAAAAGGCATTCAAAGTTATGGCGTCGAGAGCGTCAGCGCTATGAGCGCTTTTGTTTCTGCGGCAGAGGTTGACCAATTTGCTCAACAGCTTAGTCATGATCAGAGTCTAAAGAATATCTACGCAGTGCAAGTCTACGGTGAAGACTATCATGAAGGTGTGATGGAAAAAATCACGGGCTTTACCCTTATCCAAAGGGATTCAGAGCAACCACGGGGTTTTACTATTTCAACCTATAAAATGAACGGAAATGGCAAATTTTCCTTGGTAAAAAGTCTCTCTGGTGGGGGAGTGGGAGCATTCGATTGCAGTTCTATTTCGACAACAGCAGTTTACTTAGGAAGTCCAAATAAAAAACTTGCTTCACTGACCGTAGGGCATTTGTCTTATCCCGACAAACCTATTGCGGAAACGCGTTTCGCTAATTGGCTAATGAATCAAACGTTGAAAATGGCGATTGAGAGAAATACGTCAAACCGCTCAATTTTTGTTGATTCAAAAATAGAAGAACAAATAAACAAATAATCACAGGTGTCTGTCATGAAAGTAAGTTTTGTCATTCCAATAGTCGCTACCGCAGGCATGTTTTTAGGTGGTTGCCAATCAGTCCATCATGCCGAAAAGCCTGACAGCTATTTGGACTTGACCAAAGGAGATTTTGCACTCCGCGATTATTGGATTCCGAACGAAGATGTTGGCGGAAGTTCACTGTTTTTTCCTGATGTCTTATATGACAAAAGCTTAGATGGTTGTGCGGTTATCGAATTCGGCATCAATAGCAATGGCGAAATCACTGGCTATAAACCACTGTATAGCTTTCCAAGTGAGGATGTTGCGCAAGCAGCCGGAGCTCACATCGCTCACGTTGGCTGGAAGCCTGGGCCAAAAAATAATGAGGCCAAGCCAGCGCTGGGGAAAATCTTTTTCGCCTTTAAACTGAAAGGTGGTAGTCGAAACAGGCAAGATTACCTAGCGCACTGTGTAGAAAAATACTTGTAATACCATCGACCCTATAATACGCGGTGAAAGTTCTTCACCGCAATATCGATACATTCAATCGCATTCATCAAAAAAAACTGCTTGTTAAGTGGTCAGATTTTACATAATCTGAAAAGGTAGTAAGTACAGCGAGGTTAAGATGTACGCGATACGTTGGATAGTAACAGTGTTGTTTGTGGCGGGGCTTTTAGCACCTGCACAGGCAAGTTACGCATCTTTCGAGCGCCACTTCGATGTACAAAGTCTACCTGCTGTTTTAGCCGACAGCCTTCCTTCTGATGTTAAAACGCCAGATCCAACGCCCTCATTGGATGACCATACGGCCGCTTTTAACGGTGACTTTTTTACCACGCCAAACCTTGTCGAGTTTGAATTACTGGAAAGCCAGTGGTTCAGTTATGCGGCAGCAAGCGTCTGGCAGCATGTCGCGCGGGCCCCACCAATTACTGCTTAATTTCGATCAAACAATTTTCGTAAATTAAGGAGTAGTACTATGAGCGAGTTTCATACGTTAAGCTGGTCAGCAGTGGCGGAAGCCTATCCAATGGTTGTTGATGATGTCACCCCAGATCGAATTGATTGGCACGAATTGGGTGAGCGGGTTATTGATGACTTTACCCGTAAAGCACCGTTACAAGTGCGTGATAACACCACATTAGGTAAAGCGGAAACCTTATTAAAAACCGCCAAAGCCCGTTACGCCTGTGTATTGAACAGCAACGACGAGCTGATAGGAGTGGTGGCATTACGCGACTTCCACAGCCGCAAAGCGGTGCAGTTGGGGCAGCAAACCCACACCCCCTGGCACGATGTGTTAGTCAGTGAGTTAATGACGCCACTGCGGCAGTTACCGCAAGTCGAAGTCAGCCGTGCACGGCGTGCACGTATTGGTGACTTAGCGGCTACGCTGCAAGCCAGTGGACGGGATTTTATTGTGCTGCATAACGATGGCAAAGTTGCCGGACTGGTTTCGTCGCTGCGCATTGCACAGTTAACGGGGGAGTCGGTCAATGTTTACCATACCGCTTCGTCGTTTGCCGAAATCTTAACCGCAGTAAACCATTCAGACACGCGCGATTAACTCGCGCGCAACTGTAGCCACTTCATAAAGGCAACAAGCGCCACTGGCTGGCGCTTGCGGCTCTTATAAAACATCTGCATGCCTTTTGCCGTTTGCGCACTGAGTTCGCTGTAGCGGGTCAGTTGTTGCAGTTCTGGATGCTCAAGCAGTTTTTGGTCAACCAAGGTTGCAGCAGCAGCGCTTTTTAATAAATCTATCGCCATACCGCAATCATCGGCTTGCTGTTTGCGTGCATGCTGCAGTTTGCTGTGTTGTTTTTCATAGGCTTGGTGCTCGGGATTTTGCCGATCCATCAACCACGTTAAGCTAAACGGATCGCTAACTTGTGCTTGGCGACTGACAGGCACTAAAGTCCGGTCGCATAAGCGTGTTTCGCGCAATTGGCGATCGTTTAAATGGCCTCCGGCTATCACCAAATCCCATTTCTCATGTTGCAGAGCGGCTGCCGCTTCGGCTGCACTATCGTGTTGCAAATAGTCGCTACAACGTTGAAAATTAAGTTGTACGTGAGGGTAGAGCGACTGGAAATCTGCGAGTTGGTCACTGAGCCACCAGCGGAGCCAGTGTGAACTGATTGCAATCGTTAATTGGGTAGTTTGCTGCGGTTGTTGAATCGCAACGCGGTCGACAACGCTTTGCAATTGCGAGAAAATTTGTGCTAACTCAGGCGCTAATTCCAAACCCGCCTGAGTAAGGGCATGAACACGATTGTCGCGCTGAAATAAGCGTGTTGATAACTGCTCTTCCAATGCCTGAATTTGGCGAGTGACTGCCGACTGGGTAACGCCCAGTTGTTGCGCGGCTTGTTTGAAACTTTGGCTTCTGGCGGCAACATCAAAAACCCGTAACGCGTTCAATGAGGGTAGAGTTTTATTTTTCATCTTTGGCAACCCAAATTAACTTATTGTTAACTGTATATCATTAACCGCTAGTATGCCGAAGAATGGCCATTTAGCAACCATAAAAAGGACTTTTCATTATGCTGGCTAATTATTGGAGTGAATTTGTCACCATCGCGGTGGTGCACCTATTCGCGGTTATGAGTCCTGGGCCTGATTTCGCGGTCGTTTCTAAGTACAGTTTCAGCCACGGTCGGCGCACAGCAATGTGGGTGAGCGTGGGTATTGGTAGCGGCATTATTTTGCACGTCACCTACTCACTGGTAGGCCTGGCGCTGATCATTCACCAAACCTTATGGTTGTATCAGTTATTGCTTTGTGCAGGAGCGTTATATTTAGGCTGGATTGGGGTGCAGGCTATCCAAGCCCAACCACGCGCAGCGTATTCAGCTGAACAAGCTGAAGTGAGACAACCCAGCCGTTGGCGGGCGTTTCTTATCGGCTTTCTGACGAATGGTTTGAACGTTAAAGCCACACTGTTCTTTTTGGCGCTGTTTACCACCATTATTTCGCCGCAAACCCCGTTAGTCGTTAAAATGGGCTATGGCGCATACTTGACCGTGGCTACGGCAGCCTGGTTCCTAACGTTATCGTGGATTCTTACCCATAAGCGCTGGTTTGCGGTGTTATGGCGCAATAGTCATTGGCTTGATCGCGTTATGGGCGTGTTACTGATTTTACTGGCCGGGCGCCTGTTAGTGGAGTTAGCGCATTCACTGGGCTTTATTGCAAGTGCTTGAGGGCGCTATAATAGCGCCAATTCACAGGGTTTCTACTATCCTCATTCGATTGATTTAATTACGGTGGGTCGTCCCAACGATGCAACTTTTTGTAAATGATTTAACGGTAATGGACTTTTCTTACCTGTGCCCGCAACGCGGCATTGTCGGTGAGAGCTGGATTGTTGATATTGTGCTAGATGGCGCATTGAACGAACAATCTATGGTGCTGGATTTTGGTAAAGTGAAGAAACAAATTAAAGCCATTATCGATGATTCTGTGGATCATAAGCTATTGGTTCCGACTGAGCACGAATATACCGCAGTAAAGCACAACCACGACGATACCAGCCAGTGGGTAGATTTTGCGCGCCCAGAAGGGCGTTCTATTCATTTGTATTGCCCGGCGGATGCCTTCGCGTTTATCGAGGCAGAAACCATTACCATGCAAGCGGTAATCGATTATTTGCGTGCGGTGATTAAACGAGAATTGCCGCAAAACGTGGAAGGGCTGCAGTTATCGCTACGCACAGAACAAATTGACGGGTTCTATTACCATTATACCCACGGGCTGAAAAAGCACGATGGCAATTGCCAGCGCATTGCCCACGGTCACCGATCAAAAATTACCATTGCCTTAGACAATATTCGCCAGCCTGTATTGGAAAAACTGTGGTCGAATCAATGGCAGGATATTTATTTGGGTTCGCGTGATGATGTTGTCAGCGTACCTGAGTTAAACCGTTCAGAAGCCGCGAAGCAACTCACCCGCGAGGCGACACACGTGGGTTACAGTTATGTTGCAGAGCAGGGCTTGTTCGAACTGATTGTACCAAAAGCGGAGAACTATCTGCTCGAAACCGACTCCACTGTAGAGTGTATTGCGGAATATTTGGCGCAACAAATTCATCAACGCCATCCAAAACAAAAAGTGATGGTGCGCGCCTTTGAAGGCGTTGGCAAAGGAGCAATTGCGTATGCTTAAGGCATTGTTAAGCGCAGCCGTGTTGTTAGTGACCAGTGGTGCGGTCATTGCGGCTGAGATGCAGTCGTTCGACGCGGTGAAAGTGCGCGGCGAATTAACCCAAGGCGCATTGTTGATTGGCGAAACGGCGCCCGGTAACCAGGTCGCGTTAGATGGCAAAGCGCTCGATGTCGACAGCCAAGGACGTTTTGTTTTAGGGTTTGGTCGCGATGCAAAGTTACAGCACCAGCTTACGGTAACCCGTGTTAATGGTGACGTAATTAGCAACACATTAACCCTGACTCCGCGGGAATACCGTATTGAGCGGGTCGATGGTGTGCCACAACGTACCGTTACCCCCGATCCCAAACAGGTGGCTCGGGCCCGCAAAGAGGCCGGTTGGGTGTGGCAGGCGCGACAGCAAGTATTACCCCGGGAAGACTTCTTGACGCCAATTGTGGCGCCGGCTAAAGGTCGCATCTCGGGCTATTACGGCAGTCAACGGGTGTTAAATGGCGATCCGAAGCGTCCGCATTACGGCCAGGATATCGCTGCACCTGAAGGCTCTACCGTTGTTGCACCATGGTCGGGCGAAGTCACCTTTGCCAATGACGATTTATTTTATTCCGGTGGCACCATTATTATCGCCCATGGGCATGGGGTGAATACCACCTATTTGCACCTCAGCGAAGTATCGGTGAAGGTTGGGCAAACAGTCGAGCAGGGCCAGCCGATTGGTAAAGTGGGTGCTACAGGTCGCGCTACAGGGCCACATTTAGACTGGCGGGTAAATTGGGGCCAAGTGCGCCTTGACCCTGCATTGCTGCCCAAATTGTACCCTTAAGCTTGCCAATTTAGCCATTGCTGAAGCTGCTCTGGCTTCTGTACCGACAATACCGCACAGGTCGCCGCTGGCTTGTCCCAGGTCAGCGTCAATTCTAGCAATTCATCCCTGCGAAACGCATGAATAGTGGCTTGCGTGCCAGGTTTTGCCGCATTTAGAAGCTCTTTGATGGTTTTGTCGTTTGCTTGCAGATAATTAATCGCGACGATACGGTCATTCGCGCTCAGTCCGGCGTGATGTGCGGCTTCGTCATGGAACACGTGGGTGATCTCTAGGCCGTTAGCATGTGCTTTGTATTTTGCCCCTAAGGCCACGGGCGCCGCAGGGCTGGCAAGCTTGCCATTATAGCCGTTGTCATCCGCCGCTGGATGCCAGCGCAGGGTTACGCCAAAGTTTTGCAACAGCTCTGCCAGTGGTAACTTACCCTTTTCATACAACGCCTGCTGAAGAAATTCACGGACATTAATGCCGTCGTATTTATGCAAAAACTCTAGCACCGTATCGTCGGCTGTCCCTTTGCCGGTTTTGCCATAGGTGTGCCAGAGCTCACGCATGACTTCAGCCAAGGTTAACTGGTGGTCGCTCTGCAGGCGCAACTGCAAATCCAAGCACAGTGCAATCAACGCGCCCTTAGCGTAATAACTGACAATCGCATTGGGGGCGTTTTCATCCTGCTGATAGAATTTGGTCCAGGTCAGGAAACTGGATTCAGTGATACTTTGTTGGAATAAGCCCGAACCGCGGTAAACACGGGCGATAGTATCGCCCAGCGTTTCTAAATATTCTTCTGCGCTGGTGATCCCGGCTTGATGCAATAAGTAGTCATCAAAATATGAAGTCATGCCCTCATAAAACCACAATTGCTCGGTATAGCTTTCTTGGTCGAGCTGGTAGGGCAGAAACGCTCGAGGTTTGAGCGTTTTCACGTTCCAGCTATGAAAATACTCGTGGCAGCACAAACTTAAAAAAGTCCGATAATCGCTTGGAAGTTTATTGCTGTTGTTTCCCGCCAAGTGGTGTTGCAAAGATTTGCGGCTACACAATAGCGCTGTAGAGTTGCGGTGTTCAAGACCACCAAAACCACTACCGACGACCATGGTTAGGAAGGTATAAGATGTGAAAGGCGCTGGGTCACCGAACAGTTGCAGTTGGTGTTCACAAATTCGCGCAAGATCTGCAGTGATGTGCGACAAATCTGCTGTGTGGCGACCGCTTAGCACTAGCCGGTGTTTAATACCGTGGGCAATAAATTCTTTGATGCTGAGTTCGCCCAGCAAAAACGGATAATCAATAAGCGCATCATAATTTTCGGCACTAAAACGACCAAATCCATGGACGTCGCCATCAACGCGCGGCATTCCTGTCGCCAAATGCCAGTGCGGCGCTTGTTGTGGCGCTAACACAGTGAGTTCGCAGGGCTCATCGGTTTGTCCTGCAACGGCTAGGCATAGGCTGGTATTGTTAAAAAAGCCTTGTTGTTGATCCAAATAGGCGGAACGCACGGATAGATCATAGGCATAAACTTGGTAATGAATCGATACTGTGCCGCTGCAAGGCGCCAGTTGCCAACGGTTCTTGGCTATCGGAGATATTTTTATCGGTTGGCTGTTTTGTTCGGCGTAGATGCCGATAACGTGTTTAGCGAAGTCGCGGACTAAGTAGCTTCCTGGGATCCAGTTAGGCAGCCAAAGTTCTTGGCCGTTGGGGTCTGGATTTGAGATCGTGACTGTGACGGAAAACAGATGGCCGTGCAAGTCGATGGGGTTTATCTCGTAGCTAACCAATGTTGTCTCCAAATGCTTGACAGTGAGTGGCATCTAGCGATCATATTAACATAGGATATAAAAGGTCAGGGGAATCCATGTCGAAAAAAATTCGCCAATTACCGCCGGGGCAACGGATAGAAATTCAAATTTCTGGGCTTAACGTTCCCGCGCGGTTTCAAACTGAGTTTGTCGGCATTGTTAATAACCGTTGGTTTATTGTGATGATGCCAGATTCAAAAAAATACGGCGAATTGCGCGATGGTCTATATGAAGGCGTCCCCATTGTTGTGCGCTTTGTGTTGGAAAACGACAATGGTGAGATTGTTGCGTTTCGTACTGACATTGAATATGTGTTGGCACATCCGACAAAAATGCTCTTTTTGGACTGGCCGAAAAGTGTCGAAAGCCGGGTCATCCGCAGTGGCCGTCGGTTCGATGCGTTCTTACCGGTCACCTTGGATAAGCTTGATGAGACCTCGGTGGTTGGTAGCCAACAAGGTACTATGATGGATATTTCCGAATCGGGCTGTCGAGTGCGATTCGAGCTTGAAGAAGAGGCTGATGAGGTCGCTGAGTCGACGGAAACCAAAATTCAGTGGGCACCCAGTGACAAAGCCAAGCTGCAGGTACACCAAAAAAATCGTGAACCGGTGGTTCTCACGGCAATTATCCGCCAAGTGCACAAAAAAGATCGCGGACTCGAATTGGGTATTCAATTTAGTAGCCAAGAAAAAGACCGTATTAACTCCCTGTTTAGTGGCAGCTTAGTGGATATCGACGCGCTAAGTCGCTCACAATAATTTGTTGTACGTTACATGCTTCGATGGTTAGAAAGAGAGTATTGGCGCAGCGTTTTAGACGAGCGTAACCGCTTGTTTTGGGTGTTGCACACGCTGGGCTGGGGTGGCTATGCACTGGTGCACTATATCGGTTCATTGATGCATGAAATGCGCAGTATTTATGCGCTGATCATTATCCTTGGAGCCTATGCCGGATTTTTGCTAACGGTACCGCTGCGCTATTTGTACCGCCGCATTTGGGAAGCGCCACCGGGGGTGCTGTTAGTGGTGGTGCTGATGGCATCCTATATTATTGCGGCCTGTTGGGCGGTGATCGATAACGCCACGTATTGGGAAATCTATAAATTCGGCTATCGGCCCGATAACTCGCTGTTTTACTTTAAAAATAGCCTTGCCAAGTTTTATATTGTCATGAGCTGGAGTGGCTTGTATTTTGGAATTAAGTACTACCAGATGCTGCAAGAAGAAAAACAGAAAGCGTTGATGGCAAACTCTATGGCTCACCAAGCGCAATTAAAAATGCTGCGCTACCAACTGAATCCACATTTTTTGTTCAACACCTTAAATGCGATTTCCACGTTAATTCTGGTCAAAGAAAATGCGCAAGCGAATCAAATGATGAACAAGCTTAGCCAATTCCTGCGTTTTTCTCTGGATAACGAGCCAATCAAAAAAATTCCACTGGTCAAAGAAATCGACGCGACCATGCTCTACCTTGATATTGAACGAGTGCGCTTTGATGACCGTTTAACCGTGAATATTACTATTGCAGAACAAGCGAAAAGGGCATTAGTACCTAGCTTACTATTCCAACCACTTATCGAAAATTCCATCAAATACGCCATTGCTAAACTTGAGCACGATGGAGTGATTGAAATTTCAGCTCAGGTTGAGGAGCAGATGTTAAAGGTAACCTTGTCTGACAACGGTCCTACGGTTATCGACAGTGATGATGCCGTATTACATCGTAAAGGCGGAGTAGGGCTGGAAAACATTCGTTCCCGATTAAAAGCCTTGTACGGAAAGCAATATGAATTTAGCATGAGTGGCAACCAACCGTCGGGTTTGACGGTAACCATCAAGATTCCGTTTGAAACATGAGTATGCAAAATAAAGCTATAAAAACATTAGTGGTTGATGATGAATCGTTAGCACGCAAAGGGCTCATGGTTCGCCTTCAAGAGCACGAAGATATCCAAGTGTTACCAGAGTGCAAAGGTGGCCGCGAAGCGGTAGAAATGATTTTAGCGCACAAACCCGAGCTGGTATTTTTGGACATTCAGATGCCAGGGCTCAATGGTTTCGAGGTGTTACGAGAAGTCCGTAAAGCCGATGTTCCAATGCCGATGGTGGTGTTCGTTACCGCGTTCGACCATTACGCAATTAAGGCGTTTGAAGTTCGGGCATTGGATTACCTATTAAAGCCGGTCGATGAAGACCGCTTGCAAGCAGCGTTAAAACGGATTTTTGCTCAACGTGACGATTATTTAGAAGAGCGCCAGCAGACCAAGTTGATTAATTTAGTTGCTGAGGTTACTGGCGAAGATTGCGAAGAAATTCTGCGCAAACTGGCGGCGGGTGACGATATTAGTCAAGGCCGTTATCCAGAGCATATTGCCATTAAAGAAAGCGGTGAAATTACCCGGGTTGCGATTAACTCGATAGAGTGGGTAGATGCTGCCGGCGATTACATGTGCATTCACGCAGATAACGAAACCCATATTTTGCGTCGCACCATGAAAGAACTTGAGCAAGAGCTCAACCCTAATCGGTTTCAACGCATCCACCGCTCGGCCATTGTTAACTTGAGCCAGGTAGAAAAATTGTGTAGCCGGCAAAATGGCGAATACCACATTGTGCTGCAGAATGGTCAACAGTTGAAAGTTAGCCGCAGCTATAAAGATAAAATTAAGCAGCTTATTCTTAACCAATAATTAGCGAAACTGATCACTCTGCTAACAGTAGCCGTATAACTGCAAAATAGCTCAGGGAGCAGGTTATGCGGCGCGCAGTTTTGTTAGTGGTAGCAGTTATTGCCTCATTGTTGGCAGGTTGTGGCAGCCAAATAGGCTACCACTTTGCCGATACCTACATCGAGTGGCAAATCGATGATTACGTCGATTTGACCGACACTCAGCAACAAACCGTTTCCGACGCTTTAGACCAATTGCACCATTGGCACGCCACAGAAGAGTTACCCACGTATCAATCAACGCTGCAGTCGTTAAGAGATAAAATCGCGAATAACAGCCTCACTAAAGCCGATATCAATGCGATCCAAAACGCGATGCTGGACGCGTGGAAGCGTATTCGCGGTGCAATTGTGCTAGTTGTCGGCAAATTGTACCCAACCCTGACCTCTGCGCAGAAGCAGCAAATTATTAGCAAAATGCGTGAAAAAGTAAAAGAACGGCGTCAGGACTATAACTCCGAGCGTGAAACAGAGCGCCAGTTAGCGCGTTTTGACGACATAGCTGACGATCTTTCAGATTGGCTAGGAGATTTAACCACCGCGCAGAAGCACCGCTTAGGCGAATTTGCCAAGCACAGTGATGACCGAACGCTTTGGTTTGATTATCAAGACGCATGGATAGATGCGCTCGAACAGGTCGTCAGTTATGCTGATAAACAGCGCTCCCTGGCGTCAGTAAAAGCATTGATATTAAAGCCAGAAACACTAAGGAGCGAGGCACTAAAGCAGCAAATCAGTGACAGCTCAACTCGGCGATTATCGTTTATTTGGCAAACCTACAAATCGATGTCGAGCATACAACGAGTGCGGGTGCTAAATAAGCTCGACGGATACATCAATTTGCTCGCCGAGCTCTCAGCAGACTTCCACTAACGAACTTCGATAATTTTGCAGGTGTTGGTGGAGCCAACGGTTTCCATCACGTCACCGTGGGTCAAAATCACCAAGTCGCCGGCTTTAATGTGGCCCAATTTCTTCACTTCTTCTATGGCTTCGAGCACTGGGTTTTGTGTAACAGTGGAATCGAATGCGATGGGATAGACACCACGATACAAGGCACATTTTGCTCGGCTTTTATCGTGCCGAGAGAGCGAAAAGATCGGCAGTGAGGACGTGATTCGTGACATCAGTTTTGCCGTAAAACCGGATTCGGTTAAGGCAATAATAGCGCTAACTCCACTTAGGTGCGTCGCTGCATACATTGCCGACATAGCTGCGGCCTCTGAAATGGTGGAGAACGTTTCTTCTAAATCTTCATGTTGTAATCGAATGCTAGGGTGAATTTCTGCCCCTAAGCAGATCTCTGCAACGGTACGCACCGTCTCAATGGGGTGTTTCCCGGCCGCAGTTTCGGCTGAGAGCATGACCGCATCAGTGCCATCCAACACCGCGTTAGCCACGTCCATGACTTCGGCTCGGGTGGGCATGGGGTTTTCGATCATCGATTCCATCATCTGGGTTGCCGTAATAACCACTTTATTCAGTTGTCGTGCACGTTCAATAATACGTTTTTGTTTACCGACTAATTGTGCATCGCCAATTTCTACTCCTAAGTCGCCACGTGCCACCATTACCGCATCTGAGGCACGAATAATTTCGTCCAGTGCATGATCTGAGGCCACCGCTTCGGCACGCTCAATCTTGGCGCATAGCACCCCGTTACCGCCTGCTTCACGGAGTAAATGGCGAGCGCGATTAATATCTTCGCCGCTACGCGGGAACGATACTGCCAAATAATCCACGTCAATTTCTGCCGCGGTCTGGATATCAGCTAAATCTTTTTCGGTTAATGCTTCCGCAGACAGTCCGCCGCCCAAACGGTTAATCCCTTTATTATTGGAAAGCTTGCCCCCCACCAACACCGTCGTTATCACTTTCTGCCCCTCTACGGCGGTAACCTCGAGTCGCAAGCGTCCGTCGTCTAGAAGCAAAATATCGCCATTTTCAACATCTTCGGGTAGGGCTTTATAGTCGATGCCGACCGTTTGCTGGGTACCTTCATTCTTATCTAAGCTAGCGTCCAGCGTGAAGGTGTCGCCGAGTGTTAGATTCACTGCTCCGTCTTGGAATCGTGCAATACGGATTTTTGGGCCTTGCAAGTCACCTAATACGGCAACTTCCCGTTGCACTCGCTTGGCAATTTCGCGCACATTTGCGGCTCGCCGTTTATGGTCTTCTGCCGAACCATGTGAGAAATTTAACCGTACTACATTAGCCCCAGCGACAATCAATTTCTCTAACGTTTCTGGCGAGTCAGTGGCGGGACCAAGGGTGGTTACAATTTTGGTACGACGAAGCATGCTAAACTCCTGCAAGCGAAAGCAATAAGTAGGATCTCAGTCTAGCATAGCTTTAGTGACAGGAGTATGACTATGAGTGAAGATAAGTCATTGAATTATGAAAAAATGAGCGACGAAGAATGGCGCAAAAGGTTGTCTGAAACTGAATATCAGATTTTGCGCGAAAAGGGCACCGAGCGACCGTTCTCTGGCAAGTATTTGAGTCTCGATAAGGACGGCATTTATCGTTGTGCTGGCTGTGGACAGGCATTATTCGACAGTGATCAGCAATTTGAAGCGCATTGTGGTTGGCCCAGTTTCGATAAAGCCATCGACGGCGCTGTGGAATATGTGCGGGATATCAGCCATGGCATGATCCGCACCGAAATCATTTGTAGCCGTTGCAAAGGCCACTTGGGTCATGTATTTGAAGATGGTCCAACCGCCACTGGTCAACGCTACTGCGTTAACAGCATTGCCCTGAAGCACGAATCCGATTAAGGCGCATCGGCGGCGCGGAAATGACCGTCTTGGATTTTTTCTAGCAACGCTTCCGCTTGCTCAAGCCATTGCTCCCGCTGCTCTTCGGTTGGGGCGGTGGCTGAGACAATATCATTCCACTGTAGCGAGCGCGCGTGTAATTGGTGGGCGATATTGCCCCAAATGAAGGCTGCTTTGGCATTATTCCGTGCAAGGTTGAGTGTCATCAGCGTTACCGCAATTTCAGGGTTAACCTCTGCATCTTTGCGGTACAGGCTAAGCGCTCTGTACAAGTGTTCAAAGGTTTTATCTTCGTTGGCTTTGGCATAATAGGTGGCATAGGCCAATTGCAGCTCTGGCGTTTGTACTTGCTTGCTGCCTTCAATGGTGAGCAATTTATCGATCGCATCGGTGTTGCCATTACGCGACCAGTGCCAGTACAACAGCAATGGATTCTCGGAATTACGCGTTTCTTCATTCAATTTGTCTATCGCTTGCATGCTAGCGAAATAACTTTCAATTCGCGCAGACTGCTTTTCTTTAAGCTGCTTGTGCTCAATTCTGGACGCAAGTTCCATACACTTTGAGTAACTTTCTAAATCGCGCAATAACCGGTACTGATGTTCGCCATCGTCTTTTTGTAAGCGAGCATAACGCGAGAAAATGACTTTTCGACGTTCTAGGTTGCACCAGTTGTCAGAGGCAATATCACTGCATAATTGCGGCTGTTGCTCACAAATATCTCGAACGGTCATTTCTTTCTCAAAGCAACCAGTCAATGTGAGAGCGGCAAATGCCGTTAACAAAGCGGTTTTATAGAAGCGTGTTGTCACAAGCAATACCTTTGTTTTGCTGCAGTTTGCAATTATTGGCGTCCTGCGGTGCTTTTCAGTACAATACCACACCGTAATTTAGACTATCATATTTGTGATCTTTAGCCAGCCTGTCGAAATGGCAGGCGTGCGGCTTCAACGACCGACAGAGGAATCGCTGAAAACATGAACCCATCGCAACCCGATCAAACTTTGCAAAGCTGGCAAGAACGTCAAGAATATGCGGAGTTAATGCAACCGCTGCTAGGTAAACTTTACCGCAACCAGGGCGTTGAGATTTTGGTTTACGGACGTTCATTATTAAACGTTTCTACCATTAACATTATTAAGGCTCACCGCCTTATTCGTCGCCATGAAGGCCAGAAAATTCGTTTGCGTGAGAGTTTCCCATTCTTGCAAGCACTAGCCGAGATGAAGCTTTCGCCGGCGCGTATTGATTTGGGTAAATTGGCGTATGCCTATATTCACGGCAATAAAGCAGATGGACTATCGGTTGAAGATTACTTACGTCGCGAATTAGCCGATGTTGTCGATAAAGACGATAGCATCGCTCCGCAAGACGTCGTGCTGTATGGTTTCGGCCGTATCGGTCGGTTGCTGGCGCGGTTGATGATTGAACGCAACGGTAGCAACAACAAAATGCGGTTACGGGCTATCGTTGTTCGCGGTGGGCGTGACGGCGATCTAGAAAAGCGCGCTAGCTTATTGCGCCGTGATTCAGTGCATGGCCAATTTAACGGTTCTATTACGGTTGATCACGAAAATTCAGCCATTAAAGCCAACGGCACGAGCATTCAAGTGATCTACTCAAACGGTCCGGACCAAGTGGACTACACCCAGTACGGTATCAACGATGCGTTGGTTATCGACAATACCGGCATCTGGAAAGATGAAGAAGGTTTGGGCTTACACCTGAAGTCAAAGGGTGTGAAGAAAGTGCTGCTGACTGCACCGTCTAAAGGCGATATTAAGAACATCGTTTACGGCGTTAACCACGATGACATTACTGCCGATGACGCTATCGTATCGGCGGCTAGCTGTACCACCAACGCTATTACACCAGTATTAAAAGCGATTTACGATGAATACGGTATCAAAAACGGTCACGTGGAAACGGTCCACTCATACACTAACGACCAGAACTTGATCGATAACTACCATAAAGCTGACCGCCGTGGTCGTTCAGCACCGTTGAACATGGTCATTACTTCAACCGGCGCGGCGAAAGCGGTTGCTAAAGCATTACCGGCGATGAAAGGTAAACTGACCGGTAACGCGATCCGCGTGCCTACACCTAACGTTTCGATGGCTATTTTGAACCTGAATTTAGAAAAAGCCACCGACCGTGACGCAATGAACGAATATTTGCGTAAAGTGGCATTGCATTCAGAGCTTGAAGGC
The DNA here is from genome assembly GCF_003987475.1 of Idiomarina tyrosinivorans. GTDB lineage: Bacteria > Pseudomonadota > Gammaproteobacteria > Enterobacterales > Alteromonadaceae > Idiomarina > Idiomarina tyrosinivorans. The sequence continues at coordinate 101,793 of NZ_PIQH01000001.1, forward strand.
CAAATTGACTACACCGCATCGACTGAAATGGTGTCAACCGACTTAGTGGGTTCACGCTATGCCGGTGTGGTTGATTCACAAGCGACTATCGTTGACGAAGACCGTGCAGTACTTTACGTATGGTATGACAACGAGTTTGGCTATAGCTGTCAGGTGATGAAAGTTGCGGAAAAAATGGCTGGACACGAAATGCCAATGCTACCGAAGGCAAAAGCCTAATAATAAAAAGCAAAAGGCGCCCAAATGGGCGCCTTTTTGGCTCAATAAGCACACAACGAGAAGGGGCGACAATGCAGATCTCTGCGCAATTTGATAGCGGTAATATCGAGGTGGTTAAAGCAGATACTGCCGACGATATTCGTTTACGGATTAAAAAAGACCATCAATCAGATTTTTATCAATGGTTCCACTTTAAACTGTTCTGCGAAGCCGGTGAAGAACACACCATGGTCATTGAGAACGCAGGCCAGTCAGCCTATCCTGACGGCTGGAAAGACTATTCAGCGCTTGCATCGTACGACCGTGAGACGTGGTTCCGTGTACCCACTGACTATGATGGAAAAGCGTTGACCATTCGTCACATTCCCGAGCAAGAAAGCGTGTATTACGCGTATTTCGTGCCTTATTCATACGAACGCCACTTGGACTTGGTGCAGAGTGCACAACAGTCATTAGACTGCTATCACGAGTTACTCGGCACGACACTTGATGGCCGTGAATTGAACTTGTTGGTGGTGGGTGAACCAAGTGAACAGAAAAACACTATCTGGATAACCGCGCGGCAACATCCAGGCGAGAGTATGGCTGAGTGGTTGATTGAAGGCCTGTTGCAACGTTTATTAGATGACGAAGACGGCATTGCCCGTAAGTTGTTGCAACAAAACGTGTTCTACATTGTGCCTAATATGAACCCTGATGGCAGCGTTCGTGGACATTTGCGTACTAACGCGGTGGGCACCAACTTGAACCGTGAGTGGGACAAACCGAGCTTAGAAAAAAGTCCAGAAGTGTATTATGTGCTGGAGCGCATGAAGGAAACGGGCGTAGATATGTTTCTTGATGTGCATGGTGACGAAGCTTTACCGTATAACTTTGTTGCTGGCTGCGAAGGCATTCCATCGTACGACGAGCGCCACAAAGATTTGGAAGAAACCTTTAAAGCGGCGTTACTAGCGGCTACACCGGAATTCCAAACGGAGTACGGTTACACGTTAGATAAACCGGGCGAAGCGAATTTATCGGTAGCATCGACTGCCGTTGGTGAACGCTTCCGCTGTTTGGCTTATACGTTGGAAATGCCATTCAAAGACAACGCCAATTTGCCAGACGAAGATTTCGGTTGGTCTGCCCCACGCTGCCAGCGTTTAGGTGAAGATTTACTGACGGCTATCTGGCAGGTATCACCAAAATTACGCGGTTAATTACTTTGGTGCTAGCGAAAGTGCTAGCACCTAACGATAACAACAATAAGAGGTTATTACCTTGGAACTGCTCAATAATTTACTGCTGTATATCGACAGCTATTTAGGGTCAGCGGCTTACTTTCCATATCTATTGCTTGGAGTAGGTTTGTTCTTCACATTGTACTTAGGTTTCCCGCAAGTTCGGTATTTCCGGCATGCCTGGCGAGTAGTCGCTGGTAAGTTTGATAAAAAGGGCACGCCAGGTGATACCAGCCACTTTCAAGCGCTTTCTACCGCGCTATCGGGCACCGTCGGTACCGGTAACATCGGTGGTGTGGCGTTGGCAATCTTCTTGGGTGGACCCGCGGCGCTATTCTGGATGTGGATGACCGCCTTCATGGGGATGACGACCAAGTTTGTCGAGGTAACGCTGTCGCATAAGTATCGGGTGAAAACCGAAGATGGCACCATGGCAGGTGGCCCGATGTACTACATGGACCGTCGCTTGAACATGAAGTGGTTGGCAGTGATTTTTGCCATAGCCACCATCATCAGTTCATTCGGCACAGGCAACATGCCGCAAATCAACAACATTGCGCAATCAATGGAGCAAACCTTCAGCATCGATCCTGTGGTTACAGGTGCGGTACTGTCGATTTTGTTAGCCATGGTCATCATCGGCGGCATCAAACGGATTGCTGCGGTAACGTCAAAAATCGTTCCTATTATGGGCGTGCTGTACGTGATTGGCTCATTAAGTGTCATCCTTTATAACCTGGATAATATCGGTCCGTCATTCGTTTCGATTTTTTCTGATGCCTTTACCGGCTCAGCCGCGACTGGCGGCTTCTTAGGTGCGTCTTTTGCTTACGCATTTAATCGTGGTGTTAACCGAGGTTTGTTTTCAAACGAAGCGGGTCAGGGTTCTGCACCGATTGCGCACGCCTCGGCACGAGCCAATGAGCCAGTATCGGAAGGCTTGGTGTCGATCCTTGAACCTTTCATCGATACCATCATTATCTGTACCCTGACAGGTTTAGTCATTCTATCTTCTGGTGCTTGGACGCAGAAATTTGAAAACGTCTTTGCGCGCACCGACTTGGTGTTTGTGACCGGGCAATATGATGACCATAACGATGCTGACCGCGAACAACTATACAAGTACTTAAACGGTAAGAAAGACAATACTGTTGAGAACTATAGCGGTACGGTTCAAGTGGTTGATGGGATACCGAAAAACAACGGTGAATACACCATCTTGCATGCGCGTTCAGTCGCGGAAGATGTGCACTTTATTGTTGCTGGCGAAGATCCGTACACGGGTAAACTACCGATTAAAAACGGTCAGTTGATGAAAGAAGACATTGAAGTGGTCGGTAAGTCGTTGATTCACTCTGCGGCTCTTACTTCAGTGGCGTTCTCTGAAGGCTACTTAGGCGATTTCGGTCAGTTTATTATTCCCATCTCATTGCTAATGTTTGCCTTTTCGACAGCGATTGCGTGGTCGTATTACGGCGACCGCGCAGTGGTGTATCTGTTTGGCCAACGTGGTGTTATGCCTTACCGTATTTTGTACGTGTGCGGCTTCTTTTGGGCATCTTTTGCCGATACCACGCTTATCTGGACGGCTTCAGCGGTAGCTATTGTACTAATGACGCTACCTAACTTGTTAGGTATGTTGTTGTTACACAAAGAAATGAAGCAAACCGTTAAGTCGTACTGGGAAGATTTCCGTAGCGGCAAAAACTAAAATTGCGCTGCAGACGTAAAAAACCCGCTGCCTTTTGCAGCGGGTTTTTTCTTGGCTAAAACGCCACTGCGCTTGAAATTACAGGCAAAAACCTTATATTGCTTAACTTGTTGTTATCCATGGAGCCCATATGGCACTCATTCAATGTCCATCCTGCGGTAAGCGCATGTCATCAAAGGCAAAAACCTGTCCGCATTGTCAATTCGTTACGGCGGGGCAGTCGCAAGATGACTTAAAGCGTGAGTCCATCCGCTTGAAACAGCAGAAAGTCGACAAAATTAATTCGCAGTCCATGCTTGCGTTGTTGATCGCGATTGCTGGCTTTGCGTATTTTTTTCTACAACAGCCGACACTTAAGACGCCCACATATTTTTTATCAGTTGGCGCTATTTTGGTCGGAGTGTTCGGTTTTTTGATCAACCGTGTTCGGCTGGTATTGGTTAAACGAAAGTGATGGTCCGTCATGCAGTTCGATGATCTACTACAATCAATGAGTCTGGAAACGTACCAACGCTTAGTCGCGGCCGTTGAAACCGGACGTTGGCCCGATGGTAACCCGTTATCCACCGAACAACGGGAAAACGCATTGCAATTAGTTATGGCGTACCAATCGCGCTATTTGCCGACCGAACAGCACATGAGCATTGGTGCAAATGGCGAGATTGTGATGAAAAGTAAACGCGAATTAAAGCAACAATTCAAAGATGCCGCGCCTGAACAAGAAATCACGCGGTTCAGTCTTAACGACGAAGATTAGGGTGATAGTAAAGATGGTAACGCTGCTTGACGATATGCTTAAACAAGCAAAAGCATTGACCGAAGATGAACCGGATGTAATTGCCAATCTTGCCAATATTTCAGCGCTGATTTACGAACAAATGCCGCGCCTAAATTGGGTCGGTTTTTACCTCACCAGAGAGCCAGAGATGCTGGTGCTGGGGCCGTTCCAAGGGCGAGTCGCCTGTGTTCGAATTCCGTTTGGACAAGGCGTGTGTGGCACCGCTGCCGCCACCCAGAAGCTGCAACGCGTTGCTGACGTTAATCAGTTTGCTGGGCATATTGCCTGTGACAGTGCGTCCAACAGCGAAGTGGTTGCGCCGATTGTGGTTAACGGTAAAACGGTTGCGGTATTGGATGTCGACAGTCCTGAGCTCGACCGTTTTAGCGAACAAGATGCCCAAGGACTCGCTGCTATAGCGGAATATTGTCAACAGCTGAATTGGGCTGGGCAGGGGGCATAATGTACGCCGACTTCGATGTACATGCTTACTTGGTAAGTCAGCAAGACACCCAATTTTTTGAAGATCACGAAGAAGAAGCTGCAGACCGAATAAACGAAATGCTTCATTTAATCGCTAGCGAGCGGTTGGACGATGACAGCTTAGATCAGCTTGAAGAAGCGGTTCGGCGGACATTGTTTGACTGGATTGAAGAGCCAGCATTACTTGATCTTGAGTTTGACGAGATGCAGGATTACATCAGTACGTTGCTAAAAGACGTGCGGGAACAGGAAGAAGATTCGAATGACTGACAGTGAAAAACTGACAAAGAGCAAAGACATCATTGCCTACTTGGCGGAGCAATTCCCCGAGTGTTTCTCCATATCGGGTGACGCTAAGCCGTTAAAAATTGGTATTTTTGAAGATTTAGCAGCGCGCTTAGCGGATGACGATAAAGTCAGCAAAACGCGTTTGCGCACTGCGTTGCGCCACTACACCAACAGTTGGCGTTATTTGCGTTCGGTAAAAGTGGGCAGTCAACGGGTCAACCTTGCCGGCGAGCCGGTAGCCGCGGTAGAAGAAGAGCATCAACAGCATGCTCAAGAAACCCTGAAAGAATCACGCGCTAAAGCAGCGGAGCGAAAGAAAGCACAGGGTGGAACGAACGACGGTGATAAAACGAATAGCGAGCAGAAAAAGCGCCGCACCGAAAAAGCACGCCCCCCCAAAAGAGCTACGGCTAAACCCCATAAAGTCGCTAAGCCGAAAGCGCCAAAGTTGAAAGATGTGGAACTAAGCGCACTGTCAGTCGGTCAACAAGTACAGGTAAAAGCTGGACAGTCTCCAATGCCAGGTGTCATTGTTGAGATTGATCGAGATGATGTACAGGTTCGTTTAAATAACGGACTTACCATGAAAGTGAAGGCGGAAAACGTCTTTCTTACAGCGAACGCTTAAGTGCTCGCTGGCAATTCAGGAGTAAAGCATGAAGCAGTGGGCAACTAAACCTTTATCATTTGCCGTTGCGTTTTTATTGCCGGTAGTGGCGTTAGCAATTCCACCAAAATATGACGTGCAGCAGCTGCCCTCATTACAGCAAGAGGAGCAGCACGAAGTAGCGAGTAAACGCGTTACCTCTTTCTTTACTCGTTATCATTTCAACCACATGGAATTAAATAACGCGTTGTCGGAAAAAATCGAAGCGCGTTACATTAAGATGCTCGATTACAACAAGATGTTTTTCTTAGCTGAGGACATTAAAAAGTATGAAGAGTATCGCCATTTGTTCGACGAAATGCTAAACAACGGTGAACTTGATATTGCCTACCAAATCTATACTGATAACTTAGAACGTCGGTTTGAGCGTTACACCTATGCGCTGAGCTTGCTCGATCCTAAAAAGCCAATGGACTTTACGGAAGCCAATGATAAGTATTATTACGATCGTGAAGATGCCAAGTGGGCGACATCGAAAGAAGAGCTTAACGAAATTTGGCACGATCGGGTGAAATACGATGCGCTCAATTTGAAGCTTGCTGGCAAAGACTGGCCAGAAATTACCGAAACACTTGGTAAGCGCTATAACAGTGCGTTACACCGTTTAACGCAATCAGAGAGTGAAGACGTCTTTCAAACCTTAATGAATGCGTTTGCACGCAGTATCGATGCTCACACCAGCTATTTATCGCCCCGCAATGCGGAACGCTTCCAGCAAGACATGAACTTGCAGTTGGAAGGTATTGGGGCAGTGCTACAAGCCGAATACGATTATACCGTGATTCGTAGCTTGGTTCCTGGTGGCCCAGCCGACAAAACCGATAAACTCGATCCGGAAGATAAGATCATCGGCGTAGCACAGGGTGCAGCCGGTAGTGATGATGCCGAAGACTTTGTTGATGTTATCGGCTGGCGTCTTGACGACGTGGTTGATTTAATTAAAGGACCCAAGGGCACGGCTGTGCGGCTACAAATTTTAAAATCTAGCCAAGGCGCAGGTGGTACACCGAAGGTTGTCGAAATTGTCCGTGACACCGTTAAGCTTGAAGATCGCGCGGCAAAGGCGGAAGTCAAGATCCCTGATTCGGGACCAAACAAAGGCCGTAAGATGGGCGTGATTGACGTGCCGGGCTTCTACAACGGTTTAACCGAAGACGTTAAAGGCCTACTTGCGGATCTCAAGAAACAGGACGTTGAGGGCGTGATTGTTGATTTGCGCGGTAATGGCGGTGGAGCATTGACCGAGGCCATTGGTTTAACGGGCTTATTTATTGACAAAGGTCCCGTTGTGCAGGTGAGTGATGGTCGTGGCCGTGTTGAAGTCAGCAGGGACGACGACGGGGAAACCTACTACGATGGGCCTTTAGTCGTGCTGGTTAATCGTTACAGTGCGTCGGCATCGGAAATTTTTGCTGCGGCTATGCAGGACTATCAACGAGCATTAATTGTTGGTGAGAACACCTTTGGTAAAGGGTCGGTCCAGCAACATCGCAGCCTTAATAGACGCTTCGACTTCTTCGAGAATCCGCTGGGTAGTATTCAATACACCATTGCGAAGTTTTATCGGGTAGATGGTGGCAGTACCCAAATAAAAGGCGTTGAGCCTGATATTAAGCTGCCAGCTTTTGTGTCACCCAGTGAAACGGGTGAAGCGGTAGAAGATAATGCGCTGCCGTGGGATCAAATCGCTCAAGCGGAATTTAAGCCGACCAAACAGGTGTCTAAAGCAGAGGTTAAAAAACTGCAAAAAGATACGAATTTGCGGATTGAAAAAGATCCTGAGTTTAAATATATCTTTGCTGACATTGATGAGTATCAGCGTGAGAAAGATAAAACGTGGGTTAGCTTAGTGCTGGCGGAGCGTGAACAAGAGCAGAAGGAAGAGCAAAGACAGAAGCTTAAGCGCGTGAATGAACGTCTGCAAAGACTTGGTATGGAGCCGGTAAAAACGTTGGAAAATGCGCCAGAAAAAGCGACTGATATCGATCCTTATTTGAATGAGACAATTAGTGTGGCGTTCGATTACTTGGATGACACCAAGGAACAGTCGAGAGGCTAAACTCATCGAACAATCGCATAAAAAAGCCGCAATTATTGCGGCTTTTTTTGTATAAACTTGTCAGTTATGCGCGTTTTATGGTGAGATAGCGCCTTCTTAAATGCCCGATAGGCTCGCTTACTATGACAACAACAACGATATCGAGCCGGTGGTCCAGCAGACTGTCGTTTATTTTAGCGTCGGCAGCTGCGGCTGTTGGTCTTGGCAATATTTGGAAATTCCCGTACATCGTCGGTGAGAACGGTGGCGGAGCTTTTGTACTGGTCTATCTTCTCTGCATTCTGTTAATCGGTTTGCCAGTGATGATGGCCGAGGTGATTATCGGTCGCCGTGGGCGCCATTCACCAGGGTATGCGGCGAAAGCGGTTGCAGAAGAATCAGAACGCTCAAGTTATTGGCAAATAGCCGGCTGGCTTGGCATGCTCACTGGCTTTTTGGTGCTGTCGTTCTACGCAGTTATTGCGGGTTGGTCGCTGGCCTATGTGAGCAAAAGTGCTCAGGGCTTATTTCAACAGCAAGGTGCAGATTCGATCAATCAAATTTTTGCTGATCTACTCAGCTCGCCTGCTGAACTTACTCTATGGCAGACCATTATCATAGCCTCTACGGTATTGGTAGTCGGCAAGGGTATTCGCAATGGTCTAGAGCGTGCGGTACGGTTTTTGTTGCCAACCATGGTGTTGCTATTGCTAATCATGGCTGTATACGCAGCACAAATCGGTGACTTCGGCGCAGCCATGCGGTTTATGTTCGCGCCAGATTTTGACAAGCTTAGCATTGGTGGCGTAATGATTGCCCTAGGCCATGCGTTTTTCTCTTTGGGGTTAGCGTCTGGCGTGGTCATTATGTACGGCGCTTACTTGCCGAAAAGCACCTCAATTGTGCAAACCAGCTTGTGGATTGCCATTGCCGATACTGTGGTCGCGTTACTGGCTGGACTGGTCATTTTTCCTATCGTTTTTGGCTTTTCGTTAACCCCTAGCGAAGGTCCGGGTCTGATTTTTACCACATTACCGCTAGCGTTTGCCGATATGCCAGGTGGTCAATGGATTGGCACTCTGTTCTTTATTATGCTGGTGATTGCCGCCTTCACCTCGGCCATTGCAATGATTGAGTCTTCGGTAGCCTTTATTGAAGAGAAATTCTCGCTTTCACGCTGGCCAGCGACGATTAGCGCAGGGGTGGTGTTGTGGCTGCTTGGGCAATTGACGGTTCAATCGTTTGCAGGGACTGGTTGGACGCAGCTCGACTGGCAATTACCGGGTAAAGCGGCGCACAGTATTTTTGATATTATCGACTATGCCACATCTAGCGTGTTGCTGCCCTTGGGTGGATTGCTATTAGCGTTGTTAGCAGCGTGGGTAATGAAAACCCAACACAGTGAAGACGAGCTCGACACTCAGCCATGGATCTATCACTTGTGGTTATTGTGTCTCAAATATATTGCGCCAATCGCAATTGTGATGATTTTTATGCAGTTGATCGGCATTATCCAATTTTAATTTTGTTGTTTACAGGTACCTAAGTTCATGACTCAAGACACTCGGCAACCAACGTTAACACAAGCACTGATCCCATTAGTGGTGCTTATCGCGTTACTGGCTTCGTCCGTTTATTTGTTTGGCGAAGATTCGTCCTATGGTCCTAACCAAATTGCGCTGTGGATTTCAGCCGGAGTTGCCGCGATCATTGGTTTCCGCAACGGTTTCACTTGGGAACAGTTAGAAGATGGCGTTACCAAGGGCATCTCGGTAGCGTTGGGCGCCTTGCTGATTATCTTAGCGGTGGGTTCGCTCATTGGTACCTGGTTGCTGTCGGGGACGGTTCCCACACTGATTTACTACGGCCTAGAACTGTTAAATCCCAGCTTATTTTATGCTGCAAGCTGCGTCATTTGTTCCATCGTCGCGTTATCGATTGGTAGCTCATGGACCACAGCCGCCACCATCGGTGTGGCGCTCATGGGAGTATCGCAAGGAATGGATATGTCGCCGGCAATAACCGCCGGTGCAATCGTCTCTGGTGCATACTTTGGCGATAAAATGTCGCCGCTATCAGATACCACCAATTTGGCACCAGCCGTCAGCGGCACCGAATTATTTGCCCACATTCGCTACATGGGGTATACCGCGGGTCCAGCAATTATTATCGCTATCTTGTTGTTCCTAATCCTCGGTTTCCATGCCGACACCGACGTTAGCCTCGGGCGCTTAGCGGAGATGCAAGCAGAATTGCAAGGCACTTTTAATATTGGCTGGGAAATGATGGTTCCGTTAGCGGTACTGTTATTCTTGGCCGCGACGCGCAAACCGGCGTTACCCACGGTATTCTTTGGTGCGTTATTGGGTGGTGTTTGGGCATTAATTTTTCAACCAGAGATGGTGCACCGTCTAGCGGGTGGCGAAGAGGGTATCGTTGCCTCATTAAAAGTGGTGTGGATGGCATTATCCGACGGCACTGTTGTGGATACCGGCAATGATAACCTTGATTCATTGCTTAGCGGTGGCGGTATGTCGAGCATGCTAAATACCGCATGGTTGATTTTAAGTGCCATGACCTTTGGCGCCATTATGGAAAAAGTAGGCCTATTGCGCCGTTTTATTCAAGGTATGTTGCATTCCGCTAAATCGGTGGGTTCGTTAGTAACCGGTACGTTATTTACCTGCTTTGGGGCAAACGTATTAACCGCTGACCAATATATGGCTATTGTCCTGCCTGGACGAATGTTTAAAGAGGAATATGCGCGTCGGAATCTTGATCCAAGAGTGTTATCACGGACGTTAGAAGACAGTGGTACCATCACCTCGGCGCTGATTCCATGGAATACCTGTGGTGCCTATATGTTTAGCGTTTTGGCAGTAAGTCCTTTAGATTATGCGCCGTTTGCATTCTTTAACTTACTCACGCCAGTTTTCGCAATGCTCTATGCCTATACCGGCTGGACAATCTTGTACCGTAAATCTCCCGCTCAACAAACAGCAGAGGCTGCGTAATACTCTATGACCACACAACCTCAAGCAAAATACCGTTTAGATTATCAGCAACCCGACTTCTTGATTGCTAATGTTGATCTGCGCTTTGAACTAGACCCAGATAGTACGCGCGTGACCAATACGATGACGCTCAGCCGTCAAGGTCATCACAACAAAGACTTAGTGTTAGATGGTGATAGTTTAACCCTACGAGGTGTGTGGATAGACGGCGTAGCAATGCCGCAAAGCCAATATTCGCAAACGGACAATACGCTCCAGATTCGAAATGTACCAGACCAATTTGAGCTGACCATCGTTACCGAAATCGCGCCAGCAACTAACGAAGCCTTGGAAGGTCTGTACTTTCAAGAGCAGAGTTATTGCACGCAATGTGAAGCCGAAGGGTTCCGGCGGATAACGTACTATTTGGACCGTCCTGACGTGTTAGCGGTTTTTACCACCACCGTTGTGGCAGCAAAACAAGGCTTTCCTTATTTGCTCTCGAACGGCAATAAAGTCGATGCCGGGGAAGAGGGTGAGAGGCATTGGGTCAAATGGCACGATCCGCATCCAAAACCATGTTATTTGTTTGCATTAGTGGCAGGTGACTTCGATTTATTGGAAGACGAGTTTGTAACGCAAGATCAGCGTACCGTTAAGTTGCAACTGTTCGTCAATAAGGGCCAAGTGGAACGCGGTCGGTTCGCAATGACGTCGTTAAAGAATGCGATGGCTTGGGATGAGCGGCGCTTTGGCTTGGTTTACGATTTAGACATTTACATGGTCGTTGCGGTCGACTTCTTTAATATGGGCGCGATGGAAAATAAGGGCTTAAATGTCTTTAATGCCAAATACGTATTGGCCAGCCAGAAAACAGCGACCGATCAAGATTTTTTAAACGTCGAATCGGTGATTGGTCATGAGTATTTCCATAACTGGACCGGTAACCGTATCACCTGTCGCGATTGGTTTCAGTTGAGCTTAAAAGAAGGTCTGACCGTTTTTCGAGACCAAGAATTCAGTTCCGACTTAGGCTCACGTGCGGTGAACCGCATCAAAGACGTGCGGATTATTCGTAGCCACCAATTTACTGAAGATGCCGGGCCAATGGCACACCCCATACGGCCCGACAAAGTTATTGAAATGAATAACTTTTATACGGTGACCGTTTATAACAAGGGCGCCGAAGTTATTCGTATGTTGCATACCTTGTTGGGCGAGGAGGGCTTCCAGAAGGGCATGCGGCTATACGTTGAGCGCCATGATGGACAAGCCGTGACCTGCGAAGATTTTGTCAAAGCGATGGAAGATGCCAATAAGCGAGACTTTAGCTTATTCCGCCGTTGGTACAGTCAAGCAGGAACACCGGTGGTAAAGGCGAAGGTCGAATATGATCCGCAACAACGCCAACTGACGCTGACGCTAGCACAACATACACCGGCAACGCCGGGGCAGACGGAAAAGCAAGCGCAGCACATCCCAGTGGCGATCTCCGCTTATAGTCAAGTCGGCCAGCCGTTAGCAATATTCGATGGCCAACATCAAACCTTGTTGTCACTTACGGAAAGCGAGCAGGTGTGGCAATGGCAAGGGGTAAACGAACCCGCAGTATTGGCGTTATTTGACAATTTCTCGGCGCCGGTCAAGGTCGAGCGCGAGGTCAACGATCGCGAGTTGATGGTGCTCATGATGGCGGCCGACGATGCGGTTAGTCGTTGGGACGCCGCACAGCAGCTGTTTCAACGCTTGGTCCAAGACGCAATTGCCGAACAGCGCGACGTTGAAGTCACTGGACCTGTTTTAGAAGCCTGTCGTCAGTTGTTGCGAGCGGACACCGATCCGGCTTTACGAGCGTTAGCATTAACGCTACCAACCGCGGCAACCGTTGCAGAAAACTACCAGACCATTCCAGTAGAGGCTATTGTGCGGCAGTTACAATGCTTGCAGAGCATTTTAGCCAAGCAACTCTACACTGATTGGTTAACAGTATACGAGACACTCGCTGAACAAACTGCAAGCTATGAGTTAGCGGCGCAAGATATTGCCGCACGGCAATTGAAACAAGTAGCGCTGCAATACATTGCAGAGTCAGGTAAAGCCGGTAGTGGTGAGCTATTGCGTCGACAATTTAACGACGCTAGTAACTTGACTGACCAACTCGGCGCATTGCAGGCTGCGGTGAGTGTTAACCATAACGTAACCACCGAGTTGTTAAGTGCCTTCGATGAACAATGGCGAGGCGAGAAATTGGTCATGGACAAATGGTTCAGTGTGCAAGCATTGCGAAATGCACCGACGACAGTCGAAAACGTGGCAGAGCTAATGAAACATGCGGATTTCAGCCTAAAAAACCCCAACCGGGTGTATTCGCTACTCGCCGCATTCACCCAAAACATGGCGCAGTTCCATCGCGCCGATGGTGCCGGCTATCGTTTGGTGGGTCAGGTGATTCGAGAGTTGAATCAAACCAATCCGCAAGTGGCGTCGCGGTTGTTGACACCTTTCATGGCGTGGAAGCGTTACGACACTGAACGTCAGCAAAGAATGCTGCATGAATTGCAACTTATTCGTGAGTTGCCAAATTTGGCGGCTGATCTATACGAAAAAGTGGAAAACAGTTTATCTGCATAATCAGTCGTGGAGCATTGGGTCTAGCATGCAGGTCACTTACTACTTTAACCTGTCGATGAGCTACCAGACATTTATTGATGTCTACTATAGCGGTAAGGCGCAAAGCCTTATGGTTACGTCTGATAACGGTACCCGGCTGAGCATTCCAGCCGGGCGTTTTATCCCCCTAGTTAATGCCGCAGGACTGAACGGTCGGTTCAAGTTAGTGGTCGATGAGAAGGCAAAATTCCAATCACTTGAGCAAATTCATTCAGCTTAACCTCATATCCATTCGACACGCCCCGAATTATCTGGTCTAAAGTGTTAGCAAAGCCATGAAAAAGCGTTGAATCAAGCGCTTAAATGATTAACAATACTAGTCATAAAGCTTTCAGGCCGTGGGCAGTCGCCCAAAACGCTCACGACGATACACCAACAGCTTCAAGGACACTGCAATTATGTCGTTGGTCGATGGTCAACCACCGGTTCTACTGGAAAAAGTAGCCGAGCTTATCGAGAAAAAAAATCCTTCAAAAGACGCTAGCTTAATCGTCGATTTTGCCAAGCGTCTTTATCGCAATATATCCTCTGATGATTTAGTCGCACGTACTGATGCTGATATGTATGGCGCGGTTCTGAGCGTTTGGCACAGTTTTAATGAGTATCGCCCCGGCGATAAAGCCCTCATTAAAGTGTACAACCCGGAAGTAGCTCGTCACGGTTGGGAGTCACCGCATACTATTGTTGAAATCATCCAATCTGATACACCATTCATGGTGGACTCGGTGCGAATGGCGCTTAGCCGTTTAGGAATTACCGCACATTTACTGTTACACCTACCGATTAGCCACAAGCGCGACGACAACGGGCAAATCAATCAATTGCTGAAACCAGGAACCCATGGCGACAATGAAATCGACACCGTGTTTTTAATCGAAGTTGATCGTCAGACCTCGGAAAAGGATCTGAAAGCGTTAAAAAAAGAACTGACTTCGGTGATGGAAGAGGTCAGCTTAGCCGTTGGTGACTGGCGTGAGATGCGTGAGCGGTTATTAAATGTTGCTGACGAGATTACTGGCGAAGGGTATCCAGGTACAAAGAAAGATCGGGCGGAAATCCAAGAATTTTTGCGTTGGTTGGCACATGATAACTTCACCATCATTGGTTATCGCGAATACACTCTGAAACCCATTGAGGGTGATCACGTGATAGAACAAGTGAAAGGTAGCAGCCTTGGCTTGTTGCGTAATTCAGAATCTAGCAAAGGGCGCTTGGTCTCGAGTTTGCGCGAGGATGCTCGTGAAATCACCTTCAACGATCGCATTTTGTTGTTGACCAAAACCAATGCAAAATCGCGTGTTCATCGTCCAGCCTATAACGACTACATCGGTATCAAGAAATTCGATAAAGATGGCAACGTGGTGGGTGAAGAACGCTTTATTGGTTTGTATTCATCGAGCTTCTACAACAACAGCGCGCGCGACATTCCGTTGGTAAAAAGTAAAATCCAACGGGTGATGGACCAGTCCGGATTTGCGGGCAACTCGCACGCTGCCAAAGCGTTACTGAATATTTTGGAAACCTACCCGCGGGATGAAATTGTCCAGGCTTCAGAAGAAGACTTGCTAAACGTGGGCCTGGGTGTGCTGCAAATGCAGGAACGGGATATGACCCGAGCCTTTTTGCGGCGTGATATTTTTGGCCGTTTCATGTCGTGCATGGTGTATGTACCGAAAGAACGGTACAACACCCTAGTGCGGCAGCGGACCCAGTCTATTCTCGCGCGCACTTTGCATGCTGAGAGCGAAGTAGACTTCACCACTTATTTCTCTGAGTCGTCTTTGGCGCGAACCCACTACACGGTGCGCATTGGCGAACACATACAGGATGTCAACGTGAAAGAATTAGAACAGAACCTGATTGAAGCTGCGCGCACCTGGGAAGACAGTTTTGCTCGCAGTTTGTCGTCGACCTATGGCGAAGCTAAGGCAAATCGCTTGAATAAGCGTTATTCAGCAGCGTTCCCTCGCTCTTACAAAGAAGAAGTGTTGCCGTCGGTGGCGTTATCAGACGTGGCGCAATTAGAAGCGTTGAACGATCAACACAAACTCGGCATGGTGCTTTATCGCGCTCAGGAAGAGCAAGGTGATAGCAAATATGTGAAGTTAAAACTGTTCCATAAAAATGAACCGATTCACCTGTCTGATGTGCTACCGATGTTAGAAAACTTCGGTCTGCGGGTGATCGGCGAAAGCCCTTACCAAATCAAAACGGGAGAGGGTGATGTCTATTGGGTGCTCGATTTCCATATGCTGCATACTGCAGGCCCATTAGATTTAGAAGACATTCGCGATAACTTCCAAGATGCTTTTGCCCGTGTCTGGGATGGTCTGCTAGAGGACGATGGCTTTAACCGTTTGATTTTGGGCGCAGGAATGACTGGACGACACGTCACTATTCTGCGGATGTTTGCAAAATACATGCGTCAAATCGGCACCACGTTCAGCCAAAGCTATATCGAGAGTACCTTCAGTAAATATCCTTTAATCGCTAAACTGATCGTTAAGCTGTTTTTCAGTAAGTTCGAGCCAGGCACTAAAGATGCAGAAAAGAAAATCGACGCCTTGCATACGCGGATTAATAGCGAATTAGAAAATGTCGCTAACTTAGACGATGACCGTATTGTGCGCCGATATGTCGAACTTATTGACGCATCGTTGCGGACAAACTTCTTCCAAAAAGACGAGTCGGGTGCGGATAAACCGTACATTTCGGTGAAATTCCAGCCCGACCAAGTGCCAGAAATGCCTCTGCCGTTGCCGCGTTACGAAATTTTCGTTTATTCGCCGCGGGTTGAGGGTGTTCACCTTCGCGGCGGCAAGGTTGCTCGTGGTGGTTTGCGTTGGTCAGACCGCCGTGAAGATTTCCGTACCGAAATCTTGGGCTTGGTAAAAGCGCAACAAGTGAAAAATACCGTGATTGTGCCAGTTGGTGCGAAAGGGGGCTTTTATTGTAAGAATTTACCCGAAGAGCGAGAAGCGTTCTTCGAGGAAGGCAAGGCCTGTTACCGTACCTTTATCCGTGCATTGCTGGATATTACCGACAATATCGTTAACGGTGAAATCGTTCCACCGAAAGACGTTGTGCGCTTGGACGATGATGACCCTTACTTGGTTGTTGCAGCCGATAAAGGTACCGCAACGTTTTCGGATATTGCCAATGCAATTTCTGCAGAATACGGCTTTTGGCTAGGCGATGCCTTTGCGTCTGGCGGCTCGGTCGGCTACGACCACAAGAAAATGGGCATTACTGCTCGCGGTGGTTGGGAGTCGGTTAAACGCCACTTCCGAGAAATGGGCGTGGATTGCCAAACCACTGATTTTACTTGTGTAGCGATTGGTGACATGGCCGGTGATGTATTCGGTAACGGTATGTTGCTGTCGAAACACACCAAGCTGCAAGCCGCATTTAACCATCTACACATTTTCATTGACCCTGATCCCGATCCGGCGACTTCATGGAAAGAGCGTAAGCGCCTGTTCGAATTGCCGCGCTCAAGCTGGGAAGATTACAACAGCAAGCTCATTTCGAAGGGTGGCGGTGTTTTCGCGCGCAGCGCAAAAGCCATCGAGCTTTCTCCAGAAATGAAAAAAATGCTCAATTCGTCGAAGAAGTCTATGACGCCGAACGAGTTGATCAAAGCTTGCCTGACTATGCCAGTCGATCTGATTTGGAATGGCGGTATTGGTACTTACGTGAAAGGCACCAAAGAAACCGATAGTGATGTTGGCGACCGCGCGAACGACGCATTGCGCGTTAATGGTAAAGAACTGCAAGCGAAAATCATTGGCGAAGGTGGTAACTTAGGCTTTACCCAATTGGGGCGCATTGAATTTGCACAGAAGGGCGGCCGGGTGAACACCGACTTTATTGATAACGTCGGTGGCGTGGATTGCTCGGATAACGAAGTTAACATCAAAATACTGATGAATGGCTTGGTTAACGATGGCGAATTGACGCTGAAACAGCGAGACAAGCTGTTGTATGACATGACTGACGATGTTGCCGATATTGTGTTGCACGACTGTAACCGTCAGACCCAATCAATTTCAGTGACACTGATGCGCGGCGCTGACCAAATTAAAGAAATGCAGCGCTTTATTCACCACTTAGAGCGCGAAGGCTCGTTGAACCGTCAACTAGAGTTCTTGCCTGATGATGATGAAATGGCAGAACGCCAAGCCTCAGGTAAAGGCTTAACGCGTCCGGAATTATCGGTGATTACCGCGTACGGCAAAATGGTGTTAAAAGAACAACTGATCACCGATGAGATCACGGAAGACCCGTACCACGCGAAAGAATTATTTGCCGCATTCCCGAAATTGCTGCAAGACAAATTCGCTGATGCGATGCTGAATCACCCGCTGAAGGGGCAGATTATAGCGACCAAGTTGGCAAACAACATTGTTAACGATATGGGCCCTAACTTTGTTTATCGGAAGCAGGAAGCGACTGGTGCATCGGTTGCTGAGATTGCATCGGCCTATGTTGTTTCGCGTGAATGTTTTAACGTTCGCGGTTTATGGAAAAAGATTGAAGGCTTAAATAATAAGATTCCGGCGGAAGTACAGAATGCGATTCTATTCCAAGTTCGCAGAATGGTGCGCCGTGCAACGCGTTGGTTCTTGCGCCACCGCAACCCTAGCTTGCACGGTATTCAGGAGCACTTAGACTTCTACCGTAAAGCGTTTGACGATTTGCGTAAAAACGCGCTCAACTACATGGTTGAGGATGAAGCGAAAGCGATTCGCAAACGCGCTGAGCAAATGGTAGGTCAGGGTGTACCGGAAGATTTAGCCAACGAAATTGCGATTTTGAGCACGGTATTCTCTTCCATGGATATCGCCGAAGTGGCGCACGATACCGGTGTGAAAATTGGTAAAGTTGCCGGCGTCTACTTCCACCTTGGCGCAGGTTTACAGTTGCACTGGTTCCTTGACCAAATCAATAGCCAACCAGTGGCTAACCATTGGCAGGCTCTGGCTCGGGCAGCGTTCCGTGAAGAACTGGATTGGCAGCAACGGTCGTTGACCAATGTGGTATTGCGCTGTACCGACGCGACCCACGATCCGCAGCAAATGCTGGATGCCTTCTTCGAGCCGAATGAGGTGTTCATTGACCGCTGGAAGCAAACATTGGCAGATTTCCGTACCACTAAGAGCCATGAGTTCGCCAAGTTCTCCGTGGCATTGCGCGAGTTGATGTTACTCAGCCACAATTGCGCACCTAAAGTGGCGGCCAATGTCTGATGTATGAGTGGTTAAAAAAATGGTGGTTTAAGTGCGACCCTGAGTGGTCGCACAATTTTACCATCGGCGTATTAAAACGTTTTGGTCGCACGCCGTTAAAGTTGCTTTGGCGCCAACGAGTGATTCGCAAACCGGTCAAGGTAATGGGAATCAGTTTTCCTAATCCGGTGGGTCTGGCAGCAGGGTTAGATAAAAATGGCGAGTGCACGGATGCATTTGGTGCCATGGGTTTTGGTTTTCTAGAAGTGGGCACAGTGACCCCAAAACCGCAATTGGGTAATCCGACCCCAAGGCTGTTTCGATTAGAGCAAGACCAAGCCATTATCAACCGTATGGGCTTCAATAATTTAGGTGTCGACCATCTCGTTGAGGCACTCAAACGCTCCAAGTACGCTGGTGTATTGGGCATCAACATTGGTAAAAATAAAACCACACCTGAAGAGCAAGCCATCGACGATTATCTGCTCTGCATGGAGAAGGTTTATCCGTTCGCTTCTTATATTACGGTTAATATTTCGTCACCGAATACGCCAGGATTGCGAAACCTACAACACGGTGATGCCCTAACAGGGCTGTTGGCAGCCATTAAACAACAGCAACGGCATTTGACTGATAAACACGATAATTATGTGCCTGTAGCGATAAAAATTGCACCGGATTTATCCGATGAAGAAATTGCTACTATGGCGAATGCCATTGCCGATGCTCGCTTGGATGCGATTATTGCGACCAATACCACGTTGGATAGGGAAGCGGTGAAGGGGCATCCGCATGCCGAAGAGGCGGGCGGCCTAAGCGGCGTGCCGGTGCGCGATAAAAGCACGCATGTTATTCAGGTGTTAGCAAAAACACTGAAAGGAAAACTGCCGATCATTGGTGTTGGCGGTATTGATAGCGCCGCCGCAGCGAAGGAAAAACTCGCCGCGGGTGCATCGTTGGTGCAAATTTATACCGGTTTTATCTACAAAGGCCCAGCGCTTGTCAAAGAAATTGTTAACGGCTTGTAAATGTACTTGGGTTAAAGTATGTTATTGCGCTAGAACACTATAAGAATAACCGCAAAAGGACGATTTTGTGCAGGTAACGAACGACTGGTTATGGGAATATGATGCTGCGGGAAAGCAGTTATACGTTGTCATTGACGATGGTATTCGCCACCCTGTGCCATATCGTAGTAGCCAACTGATCAATATCCATTTTAGCCAGCAAGCGTTGGATATCGACGATGCGAGTTTATTCCAAAAAGTGCTCGATGACTTGCAACAATTCGATGAACTGCAAGGCCCACATCTTCTGCCTGCGGCACTGAACGCTATGGCTTGGTGTCGTTTCGGACGTCCGCAAATGCCACAGAGTTGGCACTTTCAACAGGGCGAACTGGCCTCTTGGAATAGTCAGCGTAAGCTTTGTGAACTTAACTCGGGCTTTACCCAGGGGTTATTCTATATTCTTGATAACGATGGTGAGTTTTCTACTGTGATGCTGCTAAGTGATAGTATGACCCTGTCGGATATCAAGACCTTTCAACGTTTCCACGTCGTTAAAATACTCAACGATCGACTGCTTCCAGCAACCATCGAATTGGTACAAACCACCAAGGCCGATTGGAATCAGCGTAGCGCATAATCGCCGAATTCAGGCGTAGTGTCGCTGTTGATTTTGATTCATTGATTCGCTAAAGATAGTTATTTGCCGAAAGGCTAAGAAAGGCTGCATCGGAATTGGTTGCGGGGGCCGGATTTGAACCGACGACCTTCGGGTTATGAGCCCGACGAGCTACCAGACTGCTCCACCCCGCGTCCGATTGAGAGCGCAGTCTACGTTGATGCTTCCGCTTATGCAAGCGACTTTTTTGCTATTTGGTTAAGGATTCACCAAATTCGATTTGATTGCTGTAAAAACCAGCAGTAAGGGCAAAAAAACACCTTGTTTTACGCTTCTACAAGACACTCCTCCGCGGCTTCGTTATAATCGCTGCCACGCTTTTAGAGAAAAGAATCACTATGCCACGCTTTTTTATTGCCTGTGCGAAAGGAATAGAGCCGCTATTGTTCGACGAGCTCCAGACGCTAGGCCTCGAGTCTGTAAAACAAACCGTTGCCGGTTGTTATGTAGAGACCGATTTACGCAATGCTTATCGAATATGCTTATGGTCTCGATTGGCCAGCCGGGTGTTGTTAGAGCTCGGCTCTGCGGCTGAGTGCGACAACGGTGATAGTATCCGTGCCGCCATTAAAGATTTTCCGTGGGAAGATGTAATGACGGTGGAAAATACTTTCATCATCGAGTTTTCTGGAAGTTCCGATCATATTCGCCATACCCAATTTGGCGCACAACTTGTTAAGGACGGCATTGTTGATCGCTTTCGTGAGCTAACCGGTGAGCGCCCAAGCGTGACTCGAGAACAACCGCAATTGCGATTTTCCGTTCGCTTGCATAAGCAGCGTTTAACTTGGTCGTTAGACTTAAGCGGCGAGGGGCTCCACAAACGCGGCTACCGTCTCCGCCAGGGTGGCGCACCATTGCGAGAAAACCTAGCAGCAGCAGTGCTTTACCGTGCTGGAATTAGTGACGAGTTAAGGCGTGACGAACCGATAGTTTTCGATCCGTTTTGTGGGTCTGGCACGCTGTTAATAGAAGCGGCCTTAATGGCATTAGACCAAGCGCCAGGACTTTACCGCGATCACTGGGGATTTCGTGCTTGGCGTGGTCATCGGCAGGCGCTGTGGCAAGACGTGTTGGCTGAGGCGAAAACTCGTATGGAGGCTGGCAGAGAGCGTTTTAGCGGACATTTTTATGGATCTGATAGCGATCCTATGCTGGTGAAAATAGCTCGCGAAAACGCTGAACGTATGCAATTGGCGCAATGGTTCAGCTGGCAAACCGTAGATGCTACGGCGGTAAATGCCCCCGCTGAACAGGGTTTGTTAGTGACTAACCCACCTTATGGCGAACGTTTGGGCGAAGAAGTCGAAACCTTGCTGTTGTATCGACGCTTTGGACGCCAGTTGCGCGAGCATTTCAGTGGTTGGCATGTTGGGATTTTGGCCGGCGATGACAGCTTATTGAAACGGTTAAAATTGCGCAGCGATAAGAAATATCCGCTATTTAATGGCGCATTGAGTGTCACTTTGGCTCGTTACGACTTAACTCAAGAGCATCCAGAGTTTACAGAAAGTCAATCAGATGACTTTTCTAATAGGATTAAGAAAAATCACAAGAAACTCAGCAAGTGGGCGCGCGGTGAAGGCTTGGATGCATGGCGCGTCTATGATGCTGATCTGCCAGATTACAATGCCGCGATTGATTTTTACCAAGATTACCTGGTCGTACAAGAGTATGCGGCACCAAAAGCCATACCAGATGCCGTAGCCAGCGATAGACTTTGGCAGATGATAGAAGCCTTGCCAGAAGCGCTCGATGTAGCGCCACAAAATATCATTTTGAAAAAGCGCCAACGGCAACAAGGCAGTAAGCAATATCAACGCAATCAGCGGCAAGAATCCGTGGTCTGCAAAATTCATGAATATGGCGCAACCTTTGAAGTGAATTTAACCGATTATCTGGATACGGGGTTATTTCTTGACCATCGCTGGGTGCGTAAGACGTTGCAACAGCAGTGTGACGGGTTACGGGTATTAAACTTGTTTGCTTACACTTGCACCGCATCTGTACATGCTGCGCTGGGCGGGGCTGAGCGCGTGGTGTCGGTGGATATGTCGAAGACCTATCTAAGTTGGGGTAAACGCAACTTTAGCTTAAACCGCTTACAAAAGGTGGATGCCGAGTTTATTCAAGCGGATTGTATTGACTGGCTGCAACGACCAGCCACGGAAGAATTCGATGTGATCTTCTTAGATCCACCGACGTTTAGTAACTCTAAACGGATGGATAATACCCTTGATGTGCAGCGTGACCATGTATTCTTGCTAAAACACTGTTTGCGTTGGCTTGACCCAGAAGGGGTGATTTTGTTCTCCAATAATCGTAAGAAATTCAAGCTGGACGAGCAGGCGCTCAAAGGTTTAGGGCTGGAAGTGATGGATAAAACGCAAGCATCAATTCCACCAGATTTTGCCCGCCATAAGGGCATTCACCATTACTACATTATTACTCGGGAGCAGTAAGTGCAGGATTTTTACTTGCTAACCAAGCAACAGTGTCCGCTATGTACCGAGGCGTTAAAGCTGATTAACCAACAGCCGCTTGAGGAGCCTATTCGATTACATGTGGTAGATATTGCTGAGCAACCGGAGTTACAGGAAGAATATGCTTGGTTGGTACCGGTTTTGGTTCGCGCTAGCGATGACAGTGAGTTGCGCTGGCCCTTCGCAGAGCAGTTAGGCGAGTTTTTACAAGTATGAATTTATTGCGTATTCAAGACGCTGAGCTGAGTTACGGTACTCAAGTTCTGTTAGACCAAGTGCAATTGACCGTTGATGCGGGTGAACGAGTCTGTTTGGTTGGCCGTAATGGTGCGGGAAAATCAACCCTGATGAAGGTCATTGCCGGGGAAATCCTGTTGGATTCTGGCACCGTTCAGGCGGTCGGTGAAACCGTTATTACGCGGTTACCGCAGGATCCGCCGGCACAGAGTGACGATACCGTGTACCACTATGTCGCCGACGCCTTGGCCGACGTTGGGGCGCTGTTAGACGAGTACAATCAACTGTCGGCGCAGATTGCCGAAGATGCCAGCGAGCACGCTTTAAAGCGTCTTGATCAACTACAAACCGCGATTGATGCAGCAGACGGCTGGCAATACAGCAGCCGCATCGAGAGCGTGTTGAGCCGCTTAAACCTGCAACCCAACCAAGTGATGAATACCTTGTCAGGGGGCTGGTTGCGTCGCGTAGCGTTGGCTCGCGCGCTGGTGGTCAATCCCGATATTTTGTTACTCGATGAGCCAACTAACCACCTTGATATTGAGATGGTGAAATGGCTTGAGCAACAATTAAAAGAGTTCACAGGCGCGATTGTGTTTATTAGTCACGATAGGGCATTTATTCGTGCTTTAGCGACACGCATTGTCGATTTAGACCGTGGACACTTAAGTAGCTTTCCCGGCGATTACGATCGTTACTTGAGCAAAAAGGCAGAAGCGCTCGATGTCGAAGCTAATCAACGCGCTGAGTTCGATAAAAAACTTGCCGAAGAAGAAGCCTGGATTCGTCAAGGGATTAAAGCGCGTCGGACTCGCAATGAAGGCCGTGTACGGGCGTTAAAAGCTTTACGTAACGAACGTAAACAGCGCAGAGAACTGCAAGGCAACGCAAAAATGCAAGCCAACGAAGCAGGGCGTTCTGGTAAACGTGTGTTCGAGGGCGAAGGCTTACATTTGGCGTTTGATGACAAAACCATTTTGCAAGACTTTTCACTCAACCTGCAACGCGGTGACAAAATTGCTTTGGTTGGCCCTAACGGCGTTGGTAAAAGTACCCTTATTCGGGTGATTTTGGGTGAGCAAGCTGTCGATTCAGGGCAGGTGAAACTTGGGACTAATCTGGAAGTCGCTTACTTTGACCAACACCGAGACCAACTTGACCCACAAAAGACCGTCATGGATAACGTGGGTGATGGGAAGCAGGACATTCAATTTCAAGGCCGAAGCCGACACATATTGAGCTACCTGCAAGACTTTTTATTCAGCCCTGCGCAGTCGCGTACTCCGGTCAGAGCGCTGTCGGGCGGAGAACGAAATCGCGCTTTGCTCGCAAAGATTCTGCTTAAACCCAGCAACGTTTTGGTGCTGGATGAACCGACTAATGATCTAGACATTGAAACCCTTGAATTGCTTGAGCAAATTCTTGCTGAATACCAGGGCACTGTCATTTTGGTCAGTCACGATAGGGAATTCGTGGATAATACCGCGACCAGTGTGCTGTATTTTGAAGGCGAGGGTAAAGTGACTGAGATCATCGGGGGGTTTACCGAGCTCAGCCATTATTTAACAGAACGCGAGCCCAGCCAGGGAACCAAAATAGGTGCTGCACAGTCAGAGCCGCAGAAAGAAAAAAAATCAACGGCGAGAAAAGGTTCAGCTCAACCGTCGAAAAAGTTATCCTACAAGTTGAAAAGGGAGCTGGAATTACTCCCTCAGCAGATAGATGAATTGGAGCAGCAGTTAGCAGAGCTGCAAGCGGTGATGAATGAGCCTGACTTTTTTAGCCAGCCGCACGAAAAAACAGAACCGGTACTCAACGATATCGCTGAAATAGAAGCGCAACTTATGAGCGCTCTAGAACGTTGGGATGAACTTGAAAAACTAGCACAAGAGAGTAGTTAATCGCATGATAAAGCATTGGTCTTACGGCGCTATCGCGAGTGCTGTTATTGCTGCAACCACAACCGTTGCGCACGCAGACACCTTCACAGTTCAGGATTTAGGCAAACCCGCTAATGTTAGAGGGGCTTACGCAGAAAGTATTAATAATCAAGGCTTGATGTTGGCCACCGGATATTTTCCAGAGCAAGTCAATATTGATTTGACCAAAGTACCTACAAGCCTGTTAGTTAATTTGGGCTATACAAGTGCTGAAGAGATTGAATCGCTAACACCCGAAGAATATGACTATCTGATTCGTAATTTGGCAAACGAACAGAACAATAATCAACGTGCGTTCCGGGTTGGCTTAAATAGAGGCCTTCTCTATGATGGACAGTGGCAATACAACAACTTTTTCGCCTCGTCAGAGGCTGGTGCGTTGCCTGCAAGTGTTAATAACTTCTTATTAGAAATAAACAATAATAATGAAGCTGTGGGTTACGGTAGTGCGCCTTATTATCCAATAGACCATACCTATACGACGGCTGATGATGAAACGGTAACTATCCAGTTATATCAGCGTGACTTTATCAGCCGAGGGATCTGGTTCCGGAACGGTACGACAACCCAAATTAATCCGCCTGAAACAAGCTATTTAGGCGGTGAATCTGCGATTTTAGATATTAACGACAGCGGTTTAGCAGCCGGGTACGCGAGTATTGGTGTGAGTCCAGAAGCGCAAACAGTAGCCGATAAGTGTAACGATCCAGAGCAACGAGAAGCTAGCCAAACGGCGATGTCCTGCATGTGGGCGGCGTGGTATGACATCTCGCATGCTCGAGCCAATCCACGACCCAATATTTACAGCGCAAGTCCTATTCGAGCAAACCGTTCGATTTATGACATTCGCGGTTATTTGTGGCAGTTAGATGCCGATGGACAAGTTATTTCAAGTACAGAATTAGGCACTTTGACCGATCGTGAAACAGAAGAAGATACACGCGATTTTTCAAGTTACGCGTTAGCGGTGAATAACGCGGGCATCGCAGTAGGACAAAGTTGGACGTACTATGAAAATGACCGTACGGTAGGGAATCGCATCCGCATGCCAGCCATTTTCATCGATGGCGAGGCTTTACCAGTGACTGAAGATAAGAATTGGCTCTGGGGTGCAGCGACCGATATCAATGACAACAACTTAGCTATTGGGTACTTAACGGAAACGCGCGCTGCGGCACTGCGTAACAAAGGCTTTGTCTATGACGTTGATGCAGGTCAGTTGAAAGAGCTGGATGGCTTTTTCACCGGGTCATCGACCGTGCCTATGGCCATTAACAATAACAACGTGGTTGTTGGTACCGGCGAAATTGAGGGGACCTTCAGCGACACTCGTCGCAGAGCTGGGTTTATGGTTGATCTCTCAGCAGACGCGCCGAAGTTTATTGATTTAAACGATGCGATTAGTTGCGACAGTGATTACTTTATCGTTGAAGCAAATGATATTAACGATAACGGTGAAATCATTGCGACGGCATTGATTTCAGAAACCTATGTTGACGGCGATGGCAACGAACAAGAGCGCACAGTCGCACGAAGCGTTAAACTCACCCCAAAAGATGGCGAGTTGAACGACTGCTCCGTTGAAGAGAACAAAGTTGAGCGTCAAGGGGCATCACTCGGCTGGTTCCACCTAGCGGGATTGCTGGCTTTGGGAGTATTTATAACTCTTGGGCGCAAACGCTAAATTTTAAGACCGCAATGGTCTATTAAAAATTTTAAAAAAATAAGCACAGTTTCAAGTTGTTACTTTTTGTCAACGAAACTGTGCTTTTTTATGCATTGAACTCGTCGTAAAAAAAGCTATCTATTTAAGAGAGTCCTCCTTTCGTCGGGAGACTCCATGGTTAGATAAACTGGAACAACAGGACGAGGAAAGCATAATGAAGAGACAAAAACGTGATCGCCTTGAACGTGCCCATACACAGGGGTTTAAAGCTGGCATTTCCGGTCGCTCAAAAGAACAATGTCCTTATCAATCACAAGATATACGATCGCATTGGCTAGGTGGCTGGCGAGATGCTATTGAGGCACGAAATACAGGGTTATTCCGTTAGATTGTCGTGTGCGAGTTGGAGAAGGCCGGGGTCATGTGACTCCGGCCTTTTTAGATCAGAAATTCGAGGTATCAGTGAATAAGCCGACTTTTAAGTCTTTTGCGGTATAGATAGTTTTGCCGTCGACTTCAACGCGACCATCACCTACGCCCATGAACAGCTTGCGTTTGATCACACGCTTCATATCAATGTGGTAGGTCACTTTTTTAGCGTTCGGTAGAATTTGACCAGTGAATTTCACTTCACCAACGCCGAGTGCTCGGCCTTTGCCTGGGCCACCTTGCCAACCTAGGAAGAATCCAACCAACTGCCACATTGCATCTAAGCCCAAGCAACCGGGCATAACTGGATCGCCAATAAAGTGGCAATCGAAGAACCAAAGGTCAGGATGAATATCAAGTTCTGCATGGATGCGGCCTTTGCCGTACTCACCACCTTCGTCGCAGATCTCTACGATGCGATCCATCATTAACATATCAGGTGCAGGCAAACGGCTGTTACCTGGACCAAACATTTCGCCGCGACTGCAGGCAAGTAAATCCTCACGGGTAAAACTAGATTGTTTCATATCGACCTTATTACTTTGCATTGTAAGTCATCAAAGGTCGCTAGCTTAGCGAACAGTTGTACGCTAAACAACTCCGACAAGTCAGTTATTTGAATAACTTTTTCGAAAGATCCTCGATAGCCAGTGCTGGTGCTCGTCATCACCGTGACTCTGTTGCCGAATAACGCGGTATATATCGCGGCTGGACTGCTGGGCTAAAAGGCTAATCGCTTGTTCAACGGTTTCTACCGCGTGAATCGTGAATAACCCTGCAGATACCGCTTGTTGCACATCGTCATTGAGACATAACTGGCCAACGTTGGCCTGAGGAATGATCACGCCATGCTCGCCATTCAAGCCGCGCTGCTTACACAACTCAAAGTACCCTTCAATTTTATCGTTTACCGCACCGATAGCCTGAACTTGACCAAATTGATCTACCGCTCCGGTTACTGCTAACGCTTGCTGCAAAGGAACTTCTGCCAGTGCTGACAACAGGCAGCATAACTCGCCCATAGAGGCGCTATCGCCATCAACTTCATGGTAGGACTGCTCAAAAACCACCGTTGCTGATACGTTCATGGGTTGGTGGCGTGCAAACTGGTTTGCTAGGTAGGCGCTTAAAATCATTACACCTTTGGTGTGAATGTTGCCCGATAAGTCAGCTTTGCGTTCGATATCAATAATATCACCGTCGCCAAAGTGCACGGTTGCAGTGATTCGAGACGGTTCACCAAATTCGACACCGCCTGTGGAAACCACCGTCAAACCATTCACTTGGCCGACTTTCTTACCTTCGGTCTCAATTAACACTTGGTGCTGCAAAATAGCACGCCGACTGAAATCGGCGAGCAAACCTTCGCGCTCAATGCGGCGCTTCTCGGCTGCGACCATTGCTTCCGCATCAATTTGCGAGCGACCATTAGCCCTAGCTTGTTGATGCGCCTCTTGCAAATACTGTAGTAAGGTGACGCTGGCAAGGCTGAGCTCGTTCTCGAATTCTGCGAGGCGAAAACTGAATTTCAACCACTGTTGATAGCCACTCTCCGTTAATGGCAAAACATCGGCATATTGCCACAACCAATGTAGGTAACCGAAGTAGGGTGCGACACCATATTGTTGAATGGGGTAGTACGCCGAGTAATCCGCTAAAAACGCAAAATGGTCAAAAAAGTCAGGATCATATTCGCGAAGTTGCGCCAGTTCATTGCGCCCGCCAGCAAGGAAAACTTTGATTGACAGTGGTACGGCTTGGGGCCGATAAAAATACGCTGGGCCTTGTTCCGGCTGTGGTTGTGGCCAGTCGAAGCGATTGTTGGCGAGGCTATGCTTGAGTCGGCTCCAGAGGTTCGGTTGGTCTAATAAACTGACTGCATCGATAACCAGCACACCGCCGTTTGCGCGCAACAAAGCGCCAGGTTCGATCAGTTGCAGATCAGCGCGAACTGTGCCTTCGATAGATTGCAGACCTAGCTGCCCAAACAGCGAAGCTTCTGTCACCCGATCACAATAAATAAAGGGTTCTGGGTGTTGCTGTTGAACGATAATGCTCGCGAGTGGTTGATCTTCAAAGTCAGTCAGTTCACTTTGTTTGATTCGATGGCAATAGTCCATGAAACTTTCGGTGGAAAAATCCGCAAAAACCTTAAGTGGATCGACACGTTGCTCAATGGGCTGCTGTAGGTATTCAACTAGTTTGGTAATCGCCGCGTCCGCGCTGCCACTTGGCACATTCACGCACAACGGGCGTAAAGGATCACTGGGGTTAGTGAAGTATAGCCAGTCGTAGAATTTAGCATGCTGCCAACTGACTTTACCAAATGTTGCCTGAAGCCATGGCAGTTTCAATGCGTTATGCGGAAATAGTAGAAAACCATGAGAAAAACGGCTTTGCTGGGCCAAAGCATCGGTAACGGCATGTAATGCCCGTTGTTGACCGGCTAGTGGTTCCTCAGTCAGTTTTTCTGGCATTTGCTGCATCCAAAAACTGACGGGAGGTGACAGTTTTTCAGAAGGTAACGGCATGCGTAATCCTTGTTATCCAGTATTTAATGCAAATGATACCAGCTTTCTTTGATAAGCGTGCTGTCGACAGCGAGCAAATCATTAAAACTGCTTATACTTACGTAAATACTGGATAACGGCTGGTACCGTTATGGTCGGATTCTTAGAATGCGAATCTAACGGCAAACCTCAGTGTTCTCGGCTCAATAGGGTGGAAGTGTACATCTTCAATGCCCGATGCGGGCTCTCCGGCGAGTCTTGATGCGTAGTAATAATCGATGTCATGGTCATTACTGTTAAACAGGTTAAGCGCATCTAACTGAAATTGCCACTGTCCGATTTTATAAGACGATCCCCAGTTGACTACCGTAAAATCATTCGATGTCATGTCATTAAAACTGTCTAATGTTCGCTCGCCAAAATGTCTTAGTCTCAAGCTAGTACTCAGCGCAGAGGATATATTCCAGTTAGCGCCAATACTGGCGACCATCGGTAACGCACCATCGATATAGCGTCCTTCGCCATCAGCATCTGTTGTAAAGCGTGAACGAGTCCAGGCTAACTCAGTATCATATCGGCGGATGTTGGAAAAGTATAAGCGCGTGCTACGTAAATTCAGGAGCAGCCTAGGCCACAAACGCGGTCAGATTTTACGTAGCGACGCGTTAGCGCAAGCGTCTGCTTATTGAGTAGCATTTTGGTTAAATCCTTAATTGCGCATAATGTATATTATGTTAAATTAATAATATATATGGTTAAGCCAGTTAGTAAGTGTTGCCTCCAAAATCGTCTGCTCTGTCGCTATAATGTTCATTACCACAGTTAATCCTCTCAGATTTTAAGGACGTGCGTCTGTGTTCACTCAGCTAAAACAAATTGCTCGTAAGATGAAAACACAGCTCGTGGCGCTCTACTTTGCCGCTCGTGATCCGCGAACGCCAATAGTGACAAAATGTCTTATTGCTTTGATTGTCGGTTATTCACTGAGTCCCATTGATTTGATTCCCGATGTTATTCCAGTGCTTGGCTTGCTAGATGATGGAGATGACTCGCGCCGACGTAGTGAACGAACTTAAAGGACAATTAGTCAATTAACATGAGACGTTTGAAAGGCTACTCCAACATTTTCTATTCCATGCTACTGGCAGTGATTATGATTTCGGTGGTAAGCGGCTGTTTAATGATTCCTACCTTGCTCGAATTCAAGTTACAAATGGCGGTAGATTGGCGATTATCTGGAAGCCAGCGATTATGGACTGTTAGCTTTCATGTTTTAGCGTCCATTATTTCACTGATATTGATGGGCGCATTGTGGCAAGTTCATATGAAGTTGGGCTGGCGTAAGCAACAGCATCGCGGGAGTGGAACCTTCTGCGCAATAAGTTTGGTTGTTATGGCAGTGACTGGCGTTGGGCTTTATTATTTAAGTCAGTTAGATATGCAACTCTGGACTGCCCTAGCCCATACCGCTTTGGGGCTTGCTTTTACTCTGGCCTTTCTGCTGCATCTGCTATTTAGTATTCGCAGTCGCCGCTAATTGTGACCTTTAAGCCCGGAACGTGCGCTCAACGACACTTGGAAAAGCGTAAAAGAAGTGTTTGACAGCGCTGATAAAAGGAAGGCATGGAAAGCCTTCGAAGAAGCAAAAAACTATATGAATGAGCAATCGCTATTTGAACTTAAGCAAAAATAGGAGTTACTGACGTGTCGAACAAGTTAGTAAGGGAAACAGGTTTATTTGGCGCACTTGTCATCGGGCTGGGTTCAATCATTGGTACAGGTGCCTATGTAAGCGTGGGACTGAGTGCTGAAATTGCTGGCTCAGGTATAGTGTTCGCAATCTTAATAGCCGCGGCGACGGCATTAATGAACGGTCTATCATCGGCACAGCTTGCCGCTGCTCACCCCGTCAGCGGTGGAACGTACGAATACGGCTACCAGTTCTTGAATCCGTTAAGTGGCCGTATTGCCGGCATACTTTTTGTCGTAGCTAAAAGCGCATCTGCAGCGACCGCAGCGCTCGCGGTTGCCTGGTATATCAGTCTAAGTATCAGCGTGCCCTTCTGGGTCGTTAACTTTATCGCTGTCGGTCTTTTGCTCATGTTCACGGTCCTTGTGTTAGCTGGTGTACGTCGGACGAACTGGCTCAATTCATTATTGGTCTTAGTAAGCTTGCTGGGTTTAGTAACATTTATTGCTGCGGGCTTTAGCGAGCGTGACGCACAAGAAATAGTCGTGAGCGTATCGTCACCACTATCACTATTTCATGCGGCTGCTTTGATGTTTGTTGCTTTCACAGGGTACGGGCGAATTGCGACCATGGGTGAGGAAATCAGAGCGCCTCGTCAAAATATCCCCAAGGCCGTGATTATTACGCTTGCCTTTATTAGTGCGATTTATATTTCGGTTGGCCTGACGATCTTGCATATGGGGGGGATCTCATCTTTTGAACAAAGTAACTTCAATATCGCGCACCTAATCGCTGACCCAAATTGGCGCTGGGTCGTGATTATTGGAGGCTTGGTCGCAATGAGCAGCGTTGTTTTAAATCTAATACTAGGCGTATCACGGGTTATTCTTGCCATGGCTCGTCGAGGCGACTTACCTAATCGGATAGCGGTGTTGAGTACTGACAATAAGTCTGCACCAGCTGCTACATGGTTAACGTTCGCTGTAATGTCATTGATTGCGACGCTCGGTGGTGTCAAAACCGCTTGGACATTGAGTGCGTTCACGGTATTGATATATTACGGAATAACCAATATCGCGGCATTGAAAGTCCCTCCAGCACAGCGGTTCATACCTAAGTGGGTCTCTATTCTTGGGATCTTGGGTTGCTTCGGACTCGTGCTTTTAGCCGCCATCGCTTGACTGGAGCTTTTATAGCCGACCGACGGGCTCTTTGCGGTCGGCACTTGCAAACTTAATATCTTCACTCCCTGAGTTCTCTCTGGGTTTAGATAAAGCTGTGATGTGATAATCGGGTCGCAACGTTTGCCGATCCATATCGAGTATATAGTCACCAAAACGATTAATGTGTGCGGTTCGGTAAGGCGATAGCCTGGCAATAATGTCGGCAAATTGACCTTTCCTTTGAACTAACACAATCTTATCGATGAAATTTCAATTATATGACAGATCCAAACTCATCGGTCTTGTGGATTTTTTTCGTGGGGAGCCGTCACCAACCCCTCAAATCACGGGTTTCCTTGCACAGCTATCCAAAATGGGAAACGACCATTTATTGGCTGCTCTCGCACTACGGTTAAGGTTGTGCTGTCGATAATCGCGATCTTGTTTTCGCCAGTTACTGATACAAAAATAAATCGACCATCAGCGCTTGCTCTCACACCATGTGGTCCCGCGCCAACGTCTATCGTATGAACCAGTTTAAGTTTGTCTGTATCAATTATCGATATAGTAGAATCTGAAATTGCCCCAGTGACTACTAAGTGGCTATTTGGAATTACGTCAATCCCTCCATGTCCTGTACCGACTTTGAATACTTTAAGCACTTTCTCTGATGCGATATCTAATACACCAACCTTTCCTGTAAAATCTCTAAGCCACAACCTTTTATCATCTCGGCTTATGTCAATGTTATGCGGTGTTTTTATACCAGGTGTCGATATCTCATTTTCTTTTATTAAGCTTTGCATATTAATGACGGCAATAGCACCGGCTCCCTGCAGAGTAACGAATGCTTTGCTCCCATCAGCGTTGAAAACTGTGTTGTGAGGCTCCTTGCCAACCTTTATCTTTTTTATGACCTTCATTTTTTCCATATCAATCACTGTCACAGAATGCTGTTTAGGAACAACCGCAAATCCTAGTTTTCCATTTGGTGAAATTTTAACACCTTGTGCTATGTCTCCTGCTGCCAGATTTGCCAAGATCTTACCAGAATCAGTATCAATTATATAAACTTGACCTGTTTTAAAACCCGAGACTAATAAACGACTTCCGTCAGGCGTGATAGCATCATAATGTGCGCCTTTCACCCCCTCCCATACTTGTAGTGATGGGAGTTTTTCTATTTGGCTACTGTTTTGAGCTGCTACGTAGATGGGGGATGGCAGCGTTTCATCTAACGTTAGTGCATAGGAGTTATCAGGAACTTTATTAGCGGAGATCGATGGTTTCTGGCCTATCATGCTTAATCGTAGCTTGTAAACATCAGTTCCTGATATGTCTTCGTTTGCGATTGCGTTGATTTCATTAGCAGTATACGGCAAGAACGGTTTTTGAAGTTGATTATCATTTCCAAACGACGTGACAATAAAATTTAACACATCGGCAATTTGTTGATCGCTTAAGGCTCCTTTCCAAGCCGGCATGTTACCACTGTAGTCTATGCCATTTACCTCAATCGAGCCAGTCAATCCATAATTGACAACTTTTACTAAATATTGTCTTCCTGTGATACCTGTTTCTAAATTAAACATTTCGACAGCATGACCCTTTTGGGGAGGAAATGAACCCGGAACACCTGATCCATCCATTTGATGACAGGCTGCGCAATAACTTTTATAAACTTGCGCTCCGTCGTCGAAATTTTGACTATTATCTTGCTCAGCATGCGTTACATTTGCCTGCAAACCCAACAGAATGGCAATGGCTAACGGCTTCAAAAAAATAGTCGGTTTTTGGTAGCACATTTTTTTATTCCTTAATGATGCAAACGTGGTTACTACTTGGAAGAATGATATAGTCGAGAGGACGCCATTAAAAAGGATTCTCAGCTGAGTACTGCCTCTCAAGAAGCATATGCCACACTAAAGGATAAAGCAACAATTCGTCTGTAATTTCCAGTTTACCCATTGATTTCACTTATTCAGCTCCGTCCATGGTCAGGTACTTTTTGCCGGAGCTCCATTCGTCCGATATTTCCATAATCACGGCGGTCACCAATCGTAGGCAAGACGCCTCATTCGGAAACAATGTTGCCACACGTGTTCGCCGCTTTATTTCTTTGTTTACGCGTTCAAGCGCATTGGTCGTTCTTAAACGACGCCGATGACCCGCTGGCAGTGCTAATATTGCCAAGCCTTCAGGAAGCGCTGTTTCTGCCCATGCTGCGAGTTTCGGTGCGCTTTGCTCATATTTCTTGCACAGCAGCTCGATGTGACGTTTTGCTTCCTCTGGTGTCTTGGCATCAAACACACTACGAATGTCGTCGGCCACTTGCGTCTTCATGGCTTGCTTCGGTACATAGCTCTGTGCGTTTTGCTGCAGGTGGAACTGGCAACGCTGCCAAGGCACACTTGGAAAAACGCTCTTGCGGGCAGCTTTGAGCCCCTCATGAGCGTCGCTTACAAACAGTTTCATACCGTGCAAGCCTCTGTCTTTCAAGCTCAGAAGGAAATCACGCCAATGTACTTCTTGCTCTGAGAGCGATACTGAGCACCCTAGAAGCTCTCGATGCCCCGACTCATTCACGCCCATCGCAACGAGTACTGCGCAATCGATAACTGAGCCACCATGACGGACTTTTTCATAGCGGGCATCAAGCACCACATAAGGAAAGCTTCCAAGGGGTCGTTCGCGCCATTGCTGTAAGTGAACATCAAGCTCATGGGCTGCACGGCTCACTTGTGTGGAGCTGATTTCAAAACCGCAAAGCTCTTCAGTGACACGTGCAACTTTACGCGTTGAAACGCCCTGTACGTACATCTCAGCGAGCGCTAATTTAAGTGCCTTCTCTGAGCGTAGCCCGCGCTCTAAACTGCTTGGGTAAAAGTCTGTATCGCGCGTTTGAGGAATGTTTAAATCAAGCTTCCCAAAACGACTCTGAAGTGCTTTCTTCTTGTAGCCATTAGCATACCCTTGGCGCTCTTCAGAGCGCTCCCAAGGGCCGGCGCCGAGATGTCGCTCACGCTCCAGGCGCATGGCTTCATTCAACAAAATACTAATGGCTTCAGCAGTTCCATCTAAGCCTTGTTCAATCAATAATTCCAAAACATCGCCAATCGATCTATCCTGTATATCGCAGGTCATTGTGGTTCCTCTTTCAATTTACTTTGGTCGGTAAATCAAAAGGATAAACTTTGACCTGCGCCTTTTCCAGCTCAGGCGAAATTACAGAAAGAATGATGCACTAACCACTAAAGCGCCCCACTTCCATAATTCAGTTATCCAGAATGCTGATAACTAAATTTATTATAATTACCAGACTAAACTATGTCGTCGATCCACGCCAACTCGGAGTGCCGCTCCTTATGCTTCACAATAAACAAGGGCCGATAAAAATCGTTATTTATCGGTATCTCCTTTACCATAGCTGCTTCCAGTAGAAGAGGTGTCGTGATCCGAGGAACATAAGCGATACCGACACCTGATGCCACAGAATGAATGATGCTTTCGTTGGTATTAAATTGTGTAACATCTTTTGGTTCGATGACTAATTCAGCCCATAGTTGTTCGGTATATTTTCGCGTTGCAGAGCCTCGTTCCCGGATCAACCAAGGCGCAGTTTGTAGTGACCCAAACTCGTTGTCTGGTGGCGCGATAAGCACGAGACTATCCTTTTTAAAGCATCGGCTCTTCAATGCACTATGGTGATTTGGGCCTTCCACTAGGGCAATATCGTCACGAAATGTTTGTACACGGTCTAAAGCTTCATCAGTGTTACCGATAAAGACGTTGATTTGGCAGCGTGGATAGCGCTGTTTGATGTCCCGAATATAACGGGGCAGCCAATAATTTCCAACAGTCTGACTCGCGCCAATGTTCAGCACTGTCGGCTCAGATTGCTGTCGCTGCTTAAAATACATTTGAGTGCTTTTTTCAAGCGCTAAGATATCTTGCGCTCTTTTCTTCAACCAGATTCCTTCTGATGTTAACAAGATAGTTTTGTCTGTACTCTTTCTGCCAGGCGCTCGTTGAAGTAGACGGGTATTCAGTTGTTGTTCTAACCCCTTTAGACTTAACGAGACGGCTGCAGCCGTCATATTCAATTGCTCACTGGCTGATGCCAGACTATTAGACTCTGCTACCACCGAGAAAATGTATAGTTGCCTCAAATTAATCATAAATAATATTTACCTTTATAGATTTATAATTTGTTTTATTCAATATTAATTTAAATATACTCACATTACGAATTGAAAATAATGATGAGGATCGCATGAAAAATATAATTCCCGGGCTACTCGCATCAATGGGCATAGCGGCCACTGTATTGTGGGGAAAGCATCAAGTTTTCTTTTTAGAAACGATATCTCCGCTTCTAATAAGTATTGCGTTAGGGATAGTGATAAGCCACGCTTTACCCAACGTTTGGAAATCTCGGTTAACGTCTGGATTGAACGTAGCAAAAGGTACTGTCTTGCGAACCGCGATCGTCTTATACGGTTTTAATATTACGTTTCAAGCGTTTGCAGATATTGGATTATATGGTGTACTCAGTGCAGTCACCATGGTAGCAACGATTCTATGTGTAGGTGTGTGGCTCGGAAAACGACTGTTTGGTTTGGATACCGAGCAATCCTTATTGGTTGCCGCTGGGAGTGCTATTTGTGGTGCGGCGGCTGTCGCCGCATTCGAGCCGATCATTAATGCAAAGCCGCACAAAGTTTTGACCGCCATAAGCACAGTGGTCGTCTTTGGTACACTATCAATGCTTCTGCTTCCAACGTTGTTTGAATTAGTGCCCTTGACGCATCACCAGTATGGTCTTTGGGCTGGTATATCCATTCATGAGGTCGCTCAAGTAGTTGTTGCAGGAGATGCAATAAGTGAATCAGCAGCACATATTGCTGTTTTAGAAAAGATGTTCCGCGTCGTATTACTGGTGCCGGTACTACTTATTGTTGCTATCTGGACAAAGTCTCGTTTTCAAGACTCGAACATATCTGTTGTTGAGAAACGGATAACAGTTCCTTGGTTCGCGTTTTTATTCATTGGCGTTATTGTGAT
Organism: Idiomarina tyrosinivorans; assembly: GCF_003987475.1. Classification (GTDB taxonomy): domain Bacteria; phylum Pseudomonadota; class Gammaproteobacteria; order Enterobacterales; family Alteromonadaceae; genus Idiomarina; species Idiomarina tyrosinivorans. Next base: position 138,959 of record NZ_PIQH01000001.1, read on the forward strand.
TAATTCGCTTGAAATATTACCTTCATCATTAATCGATATTTTATCAAACGTGGCAACGTATTTGCTATGTGTGGCGATGGCTGCATTAGGTATGCTTACTCACATTAGTGTAATCAAACAAGGAGGTCTTCAAGCGTTTGGTTTAGCGGCCATATTATTTGTGCTATTGCTTGTTGCAGGATTTGGACTAGCAACATTTGGGTGACATCACATAATGGAAATATGGCGCCTTCTTTACTCAATAGCGGTAGCTTGCCACTGGCACAACTAAATAGATTTGTTACTGCTCCAGTTTACTGGTTAACTCGATATTTTGATATAGTATTAAAAGGTATTACCCCTTATTAATCTGAGAGATCAGGAATGGCGACATCCGTAAAACTGAGTGATGATATGAAAAAACGCGTGCAGAACTTGGCCGATGCTCGTCGTCGCTCAGCGCATTGGATCATGCGTCCGGCTATCCAAGATTACGTTGAACGTGAAGAAAAACGTGAAGCGTTTAAGCAAGATGCGCGCCGTGCTTGGGAAGAATACCAACGTAATGGTGTGCATTTGACATCAGCGGAAGCCGATGAATGGTTAGCAAAGCTTGAATCGGGTGACAATGCTGAGCTGCCAAAGTGTCACAAGTAATTTGGACCCCGTCCGCTTTAGCAGACGTGCAACGTCTGCATGAATTTTTGCGAGAGAAAGATCCGATAGTGGCGCGCGAAGCCGTCAAAAGCATTCGCCAAAACCTCCTTATTTTGGCTGGTCACCCTGAGATTGGCCGCCCGCTGGATTATATGCCCATTGAATTCAGAGAATGGCTCATTGATTTTGGCTAAAGCGGTTATGTCGCACTCTACCGTTACGATGGCGTTAAAGCGATCATCCTTGCGGTACGACATCAAAAGGAAGTTGGCTGTTAGTGATCGTTTGGCTTATTCAGCATAAATCCCGATAAACCCTCTTTAAGCCCGGAACGTGCGCTCAACACCGCGAGTAATATCCACGCCGTAAACAACGCAAAGATTTGATCCGGTTGCCAACCAAGATAATCGACCAACATACCGTATATCCACGGGGCTGATGCAGTAGAGAAGATCATCAACGACGTGGTTAATGAACGAATGGCACCCAAAAACTTCGTGCCATAAAGCTCGGGCCACAACGCGCTTGCTGTAGGAGCTGTAGCACCAATACCTATGCCGAGTAGCAGCATAAAGGGCATCACAGTCCAGCTACCGTTGGTGAGTGTTATCAACGCCATAGCAGCGCCAAGTGGCAACACCATGATCGGCAATAAACGCCGTGCCGTGAAACGATCAATCATTGAGCCGGCAACCACAGACATTAACCAGTGCCCTATTCCGTACAGTATGAAGGCCGTTGCTAAACTTTGCTGGCTCCAGCCTTCGCTAGCAATGAGACTTTGTTGTTGGATAAATAGCGCGGTCACCATAAAAGGACCAGCAAGTACCAGTGGTAGAATTCGCCAGAAGCGCGAATCTTTTAATACGTCGCGGCGTCGCCAATGCGCTTGCGGCCCGGCATCAATTGCCTCTGATTCAGTGGTTAATGTCGAACGCTTTAATAACCAAAACGCCAATGGTAAATAGCCCAGCAATACCAAAGCGGCGAGCAGATACCAGCGTAGGTCAAAACTCAGTGCCGCGAAAATACCCACGAGTATCGCCGGTAAAACCGCCTCGCCCAGAGGCACTCCTGAGGACGAGATACTTAACGCCTTGCCTCGCGAACGATTGAAAAACCGCGCCATGGTGGTTTGCGAAATGTGCGGTAACATGCCTTGACCAAAGAAACGCAGCAGCAGAAAGCCAATTGTCAGACTAATAAAGCCACTGATCTGCGTCATCATTAAGCACGCTGCAATTAAGCCAATCGCGCAGCCAACCACCACACGTCTCAGTGGTAAATCATCAACCACTTTACCCCAGATCAGTAATAACGTGCCGCTGGTCAAGGTGGCAAGCGCATAGCTCGCACCGTAGTCGGCCGCATTCAGGCGCAGTTGCTGCTGAATATCCGCACTAAACCAACTAATGAAAAACGACTGACCAATATTGCCAAAGAATATGGTGAGCAAACCAAAGCTCAACAGTGGCCAATGTTGACGAATCAATTGTCGATAATTGAGCATAACCGTTGCCCTATTAGCGCAACACCAATAAAGGTGATGCTGACGTCTCTAACATTTTGGTTGTGGTACTACCCACCAACAATTGACGGATCCGCGAATGTCCGTATGCACCCATAACCAACAGATCAAGCTGGTGTTGCTGTTGGTATTGATGAATACTTGCTTCCACATCCCCGGCTAACAATTCGGCCTTCGCGTCATGACCTTGCTGCTGCAGGGTTTCAACGGCCCACTGCAGCGCCGAGTGATGGTCATCGCTAGCTGCACCTACCATGACCACATGCACAGGCAAGCCTTTCAGTAATGGACTAGCGGCTACCATTTGCACGCCTTTACGAGTGGTTTCGCTATTATCAAACGCTAATAACACGCTGCTCGGTGCGTTAAAGTTATCCGGTACCAACAGCACTGGTCGGTGTACCCGTCGTAAAATCGTTTCTAGCTGGCTGCCGATGTGGTCGCCTTGTTCGTGTTCTTCGCCATGTAAACCCAACACGGTCAGCCGAGTCTCTGGCTCGATATCTAGCAACGTATCAACCAATTGACCGTGCCGTTGGCGGCTGTTGATGGCGATCTGTGGGATTTCTTCGGCTACCGAGTTGTGCGCTTTATCAAGCATCAAGTGGCCTTGCTGCAAGGCTAATTTTGCTCGCTTTTCATCGAGTTCCGCCAGCTCATCTAGCAGCGCCTCTTGGCTACCCAAACCAATATTCCCCGACAGCTCTGACTTTGCGGGGTAGCGATTTTCATCCAGTACGTGTAGTAACGTTAGCGCAGCACCCATCCGTTGTGCGGCCCACGCCGCGTAGCGGCTGACACTGATAGCGGCACTGGAGCCGTCGATACAAGCAATAACATTTTCCATAATGACTCTCCGCTCGCTAGTGACTGTTTAAAATATCTTCGGCGCTGGCTTTGTCGTGTACCCCAAAACGGTCGACAATGGTTGCGCTGGCTTGATTTAACCCGAGGACTTCTACATCCGCACCCTCGCGGCGGAATTTGATCACCACCTTATCGAGAGCGCCTACCGCGGTAATATCCCAAAAATGTGCTTGGGTAAGATCAATCACCACACGGTCAACCGCTTCTTTAAAGTCGAATGCAGCAATAAATTTCTCGGAAGCGCTGAAGAATACTTGGCCAACCACGTTATAGCGGCGCTCGGTTCCTTCATTATTAATGCTCTCACTAATGTGCAGATAATGGCCGACTTTATTAGCAAAGAATAATGAGGCCAGTAATACCCCAACACCAACGCCAATGGCTAAGTTGTGGGTAGCAACCACCACCACCACCGTACTCAACATAACGATATTGGTCGACAAAGGATAGCGTTTAAGATCGCGGATGGACGACCAGCTAAAGGTTCCGATCGATACCATGATCATCACCGCAACAAGAGCGGCCATCGGGATTTGCCGTAACCACTCGTCCAATACCAAAATTAAAATCAGCAAGAACACACCTGCAGTGAGTGTTGATAGACGCCCACGGCCACCCGATTTTACGTTGATAATGGATTGGCCAATCATTGCACAACCCGCCATGCCACCAAATAAACCGGCACCAATATTAGCAATACCCTGGCCTTTGCATTCCCGGTTGCGATCGCTTTGGGTATCGGTGAGGTCGTCAACGATGGTCGATGTCATCATCGATTCCAGTATGCCCACCACAGCTAAACCCAGCGAATATGGCAATACAATCCATAGCGTTTCCAGGTTCCAAGGGACATCTGGCCACAAAAAGACGGGTAAGGTATCTGGTAGTTGCCCCATATCGCCAACAGTGCGGACGTCGATGTTCCAAATAATAGCCACAATCGTCAGGCTGATAATGCAAACCAGCGGTGACGGTAACCATTGGCCAACTTTTGGCACGCGTGGGAATAAATAGATAATGCCTAAGCCTGCGGCAGTCATCGCATATACGTGCCAGGTTACGTTGGTCAACTCTGGTAGTTGGGCCATAAAAATTAAAATGCCAAGGGCATTAACAAAGCCGGTGACCACTGAACGGGAGACGAAGCGCATTAGTTCACCTAAGCGTAAATAGCCCGCGATAATTTGGAAAATGCCCGTTAGCAACGTCGCCACTAATAAATATTGTAGGCCGTGCTCTTTCACTAAGGTCACCATAACCAATGCCATTGCGCCCGTCGCGGCACTGATCATGCCCGGGCGACCACCGACAAACGCGATGATGGTGGCAATACAAAATGACGCGTATAACCCGACTTTCGGATCCACGCCAGCGATGATGGAAAAAGCGATAGCTTCAGGGATTAATGCTAAAGCAACGACGATCCCCGATAAGAGATCGCCGCGAATGTTGAATAACCAGTCTCGTTTTAATGCTGCTAGCATGGGGCCTCAGTAAAAATATTGCTGCGCTGAATTAGGATGTTTCAGGCGCGCGATGATACGCGAAACTGGCCCCGGATGCGAATCAGTGGGCGTTAGCCGCCCTATCTTGCACTTACCACCAAATCACCACACCACCGATGACAAAAATGCTGGCTAATGAGGTCACTGCATTTTTTACCGTGATGATTGAGTCACCGCCGTGATGGTGGTGATGGCCTTGCTTAATATTGGCCAACGTCAGCAATACTGCAGTTACCACGGCAAAAACGATGTTTAAATAAAAGGTATAGTCAATGGCAAAGCGTTCTTTGGGTGCAACATCCAGCGTTGCTGTTGCGGCTTGCGGTAAAATGTCAAACGCGGCAAATCCCAAATGCAACAACAGTGCTGAAATCACGATTGATACCCACATCATAAAAGCGATGTAGAGCGCTAACTTCCAACCATAATATTTGGCGTTGACCGCAACTAATGGAGGCACCATTAAGTCCGAATAGATGAATCCCATAATACCAGCGAACAGTACACCGTTACCGGCCAGTACCGTAGCTAATGGTATGTTGCCCATCGATCCAATAAAAGTGGCTGCCGCAACAAACGGTGCGACTAACGCATTTTCTAAAATCACCCAGGCTTCGGGAATCTGTGGCTGATTGGTGAGGAATAGCGTATTCCAGAACTCGGCCGGCACGGCAACAGCAATAATGCCCGCCATTGTGAAGCCTATCAGTACCTCTTTCCAGACCATTTGCCAATCGTGTTTAAAGGCATGGCTCACTTGAATCCATGCGTGCTTTGAGAAAAACGCAGGGATCTGTTCGTCGTCAGCTTGTTCTTCATCAAGTTTTTTGCGTAACCGCTGCACCGCTTTCGACGGGAACCATACGCGCATTAACAGTGAGCAGATAACAATGAGCAGCAGACCGCCGATGACTTCAGCCACTAAATACTGCCAGCCAAGGAATATCAGTATGAGTACCCCAAGTTCTATCACTAAGTTCGTTGAGGCAAACATAAACGCGACAGCGGCAATGAAGTGCGCGCCCTTCTGCATCAAAGCGCGAGCGGCTGCCAGCGCAGCAAAAGAACACGACGACGATGCCGCGCCAAAAATCGCGCTTAGGGTAAGTGCCTTCGGGGTGGGTTTGCCGAGATACTTCACTAAGCGTTGTTTGGGGACAAAAGTCTGAATCATTGCGCTGATGAGATATCCCATCGCGAAGGCCCAGCCGGCTTTCCAGAAGAATCCAAGCGAAGTTAATGCTGCATCACCTATCCATTCCATGATCGTTCTCCTTTGTATTTGTTATCTTTGTGGCTACGCAATGGATAAAAATAGCGATCAAACTAGAGCGGTTGGCGGTTGATTATTGCACAGCCAAAGGTGCCGTTGGTTATTTTTAAAAATTGTTATTAGCTTGACAACAGCTCATGTCATTTCGTGGTGTTATTTACAAAAAAGCAATATAGATTAATAAAAATTATTGATGGATTGGACATAATAAAGACCCGAAGCGTGCTTTTTCGTCCCTTTAACTGCCCGATTAGCGTTTTTATCCTACAGTTTCTTTACCCCTGCCCGATAAATTTAGAGCAAGGTTGAATAAGGAGTTTTCTGATGCTGAAGTTAATGAGCCGGTTAAGTGTTGCTCAACGTCTTGTGTCGTTGCTCGCCATTGCCGCAATTGGAACGGTGCTGATGGTGGCGTTTATGATGTTTATTTTACGCGGCCTTTTGGTTGATGAAGAGCAACATAAATTGGATGCAGTTCTAGCCGTTGCTCATGGCATCACGGCACATTATTACCAACAGCAGCAAGCTGGAGAACTGACCGAGTCGCAAGCACAAGATGCAGCTATTGCGCGCTTAAACGAACTGCGTTACGAAGGTAACGAGTATGTATTTAGCCTTAATCGCGACGGAGTTCTCGTTCAACATCCTTTTAGTAAGAAGCTGGTAGGTACCGACGTCACAGGTTATAAGGACCCAGAGGGTGTGCAGTTGTTTCAACTGATGTTAGATAGAACCCGCAGCGCAGACCAAGCAACGGTCGAGTACGTTTGGCAAAAAGGCAGTGACGCAGGAAACTTAGTGCCGAAAATTAGTCGAGTGATCACCTTTGCACCATGGAATTGGGTGATCGGTACCGGGCAGTACATGGATAACATCAGCGCCATGTTGTGGGCGCAATTTTGGAAACTGTTTGGTTTAGCGATTGTGCTATCGCTGCCCTTGCTGGCGCTATTCGCGCTCATTATTCGCTCCATTACCCGCCCACTCGGCCGTATTCGAACCGCGATGATAGCCATTGCCGAAGGCGAAGGTGATCTCACGCGTCGCCTGGAAACCCATGGTAATGACGAAATTTCCGCGGTAGCGGCAAGCTTTAACCAATTCGTCGCGAACATTCAGCGGTTGATTAAGTCGGTGCAGGAGTCAGCGTTGACCGAAGAAAACGTTGCCAAGCATTTGAATAGCTTAGCCAAGAGCAGCCAGCATAAATCGCAGGAACTCACCAAACAGACTGATTCAGTGGCAACCGCCATTACTGAATTATCATCCTCTGCAGGCGAAGTAGCGGACCATGCGCGCAGAGCGGCTGAATCTGCATCAACAGCCGACGAAGAGTCGGGTCGTTCAGCAATTATTGTCCGCGATTCGGTGAACCGAATTGAAGCACTTACCGCACAGTTACAAAAAGCCGGCGCAGAAGCGCGAACCTTACGTGAGGGTTCAGAAAAGATAGGCACAATCTTAAGTACGATCATCGCTATCGCTGAACAAACCAATTTACTGGCACTAAACGCTGCCATTGAAGCGGCTCGTGCTGGTGATGCTGGCCGCGGGTTCGCTGTCGTCGCCGACGAAGTGCGAACTCTCGCCACTCGCACCCAACATTCAACCGATGAAATATCAACCATTGTTGAATCAATTCAGTCAGCCATTAAAGGCGTAAACAACATCATCAATGATGTTGAACAACGTTCTGAAGAGACAAACACTGAGGCGTTGAAGGCGGAACAAGCGATCAGCCGTATTCAAGAAGCGGTTGCAAATATTTCGACAATGAATATTCAAATAGCCACCGCGACCGATGAACAAAGCCGTGTTACCAAAGATCTCAACGTAAACATTACAGATATCAGTGAACTCTCGAATGAAAATAGTCGGTCAACAGCAGATTTAGCAGAAGTTGGGCGTGAACTTACCGAGAGCAGTGACAACCTATCCAAACTTGTCGGCCGGTTTAAAGCATAAGGTAGATAGACCATCGTTAGATGACTTTGATAACAAGCCATTAACATACTAGGCTTTGTACTCATAAGTTGACGCATAGTTTATGCGCAAGTACACGGTTTTGCACCGCTTTTTATACAATCAATCTGTATTTTTAGGTTGCGACATCGTAGAATAGTGCCAGCTTTTTTAAGGTTATATAAAGCTGTCACATTTGAACTCTACACCGCGGAAACTAACGATGAGTCAAACAATTCCACAACAACCGATCGAATATAATATGAAGGTCGTTCGACAGTTTACTGTCATGACCATTATTTGGGGTATCGTCGGGATGTCGTTGGGCGTGATTATTGCTGCCCAGCTGGTATGGCCTGAGTTGAACTTTGATACACCTTGGTTCACCTACTCTCGCCTTCGCCCACTGCATACCAATGCAGTCATCTTCGCTTTTGGTACCAGTGCGTTATTTGCAACGTCTTACTATGTTGCACAAAAAACCTGTAAAACCCGCTTGTTTTCGGACAAACTGGCAGCGTTTACCTTCTGGGGTTGGCAAGCCGTTATTGTTGGCGCCATTATCACCCTGCCAATGGGTATCACTACCACGAAAGAATATGCAGAGCTTGAATGGCCAATCGATATCTTGATTGCCATCGTCTGGATCGCCTACGTAATAGTGTTTTTTGGTACCTTGGCGAAACGTAAAACGTCGCACATCTATGTTGCAAATTGGTTCTACGGTGGTTTTATTGTCACAATCGCTGCGCTCCATATTGGCAATAGTTTGGCAGTGCCGGTTTCGTTCACCAAATCCTACTCAATCTATGCCGGTGCCGTTGACGCCATGATGCAATGGTGGTGGGGACATAACGCAGTAGGTTTCCTGCTCACTGCGGGATTCTTGGGTATGATGTACTATTTTGTGCCTAAGCAAGCAGAACGTCCTGTCTACTCCTACCGTTTATCGGTTGTTCACTTCTGGGCATTGATTTCTTTATATATTTGGGCAGGTTCGCACCATTTGCATTACACTGCCCTGCCAGATTGGACGCAGTCTGTGGGTATGGTGATGTCGGTGATTCTGTTTGTACCCTCATGGGGCGGTATGATCAACGGTATTATGACTCTGTCTGGCGCATGGCATAAACTCCGTACAGACCCTATCTTACGCTTCCTGATCGTTTCACTGTCATTCTACGGCATGTCAACGTTCGAAGGCCCAATGATGGCGATCAAATCGGTCAATGCGCTTTCGCACTACACGGACTGGACCATCGGTCACGTTCACTCAGGCGCTCTAGGCTGGGTAGCAATGATCACGATTGGTTCGATGTATTATCTGGTCCCTCGTTTGTTTAACCAAAAAGCGATTCACAGCATTCGTTTGGTTAATGTGCATTTCTGGCTGCACACTATCGGTGTGGTGTTCTACATCGTTTCGATGTGGATTTCAGGCGTAATGCAAGGTTTGATGTGGCGTGCCACTAACCCTGACGGCACCCTAACCTACAGCTTTGTAGAGGGTGTTCAGGCATCATACCCATTCTGGACGGGCCGATTTATTGGTGGCTTATTCATTGTTACCGGTATGTTCCTAATGGCATACAACTGTTATAAAACCATCCGTGCTGGTCAGCGTGAAACTGCTGCGGGCAACGTAGTTCAGACCGCCTAAGGAGTCGTCGATGAGCAAGATTAAACACGAATCCGTAGAGAAAAATCTGGGATGGCTTTCGATCTTTATGATCATTGCCATCTCAATTGGTGGTTTGGTTGAAATCACGCCACTGATTTTCCAAAAACAAACCAACGAGCCGGTCGACGGGTTAAAACCTTACACTGCGTTGCAGTTGGAAGGTCGCGATATCTTTATGCGTGAAGGTTGTACTAACTGCCATAGCCAAATGATTCGCCCTTTCCGTGCAGAAACGGAGCGTTATGGTCACTATTCGCTGGCTGGCGAATCTGTTTGGGAACACCCGTTCTTGTGGGGGTCCAAACGCACAGGACCTGACTTAGCCCGTGTAGGCGGACGTTATAGTGACCAGTGGCACTACGTGCACTTGATGAATCCACGAAATGTGGTTCCAGAATCTAACATGCCAGGCTTCCCGTGGTTGGCGGAACGTAAGCTAACAGGTGAACTCACGGCGAAGAAAATGCGCGTATTCCGCTCATTCGGTGTGCCATATACCGACGAACAAATTGCTAATGCGAAACAAGCTGTTCAAGGTAAAACTGAAATGGAAGCACTGATTGCTTACCTTCAGTCGTTGGGTACTGCACTTAAACGGGCAGAGTAAGACCATGGATTATGGAACTTGGCGGGGGCTATTTACGATTGTACTTTTGGTATTGTTTATTGCCATTATTTTTTGGTCGTATAGTCGTCGCTCAAAAAAAGCATTTGATGAAGCCGCAAATTCGATTTTTGATGAAGATCAAAAATCGGAATCTGTGAGCCAAGAATCGGAGTCAAAGAAAGATGAGTAGCTTCTGGAGCGCATGGATCATTGTGCTAACGCTGGGCTTGTTGATTGCCCTCATTGTGCTGTTGCGTTGGAACATGAAAAACTACACCGACGTGGAAGAAGGTGAGTTAATGGACCACGAGTTCGACGGTATCGTGGAAATTAATAACCCCCTTCCTAAGTGGTGGACCTATTTGTTCTGGGCATGTTTTGCTTGGGGTTTTATTTATTTAGCACTCTACCCTGGCTTAGGTAACTTTCCAGGGTTATTGGGTTGGAAAAGTTCCAACCAAGATGTGCAATCGCTAGCAGAGTCTAAAGCGGCGATGAAAAAGGCCAAAGAAGAAGGTTTAATTGTCCAGTATGACCGCGAAATGCGCGCTGCTGAGGCAAAATACGGTCCGATCTTTGAAAAGTATGCCTCTCAGTCAATTGATGAATTGCTTAATAACGAGAAGGCGTTGGAAGTTGGTCAACGGTTATTTCTGCAAAACTGTTCACAGTGCCACGGTTCAAACGCTATGGGTGGTCAAGGCTTCCCGAACCTAACCGACGATGATTGGTTGTATGGTGGTTCATACGAAACCATCAAAACGACGTTACGCAACGGTCGCCAAGGTCAAATGCCGGCGTGGGGTGAGCAATTTAGCGACCAGCAAATTACTGCGCTGGCAAACTATGTAGCTAGCTTAAGTGGCCGTGAGCGTGACGCTGACTTGGTTGCTCAAGGTAAAAAACTGTTTACGGTTTGCGCCGCCTGTCACGGTCAGGACGGTAAAGGTAACCAAAATATTGGTTCAGCCAACCTAACCGACAGCATTTGGTTGTACGGTGGCTCTATCAGCACTATTAAAGAAACCCTGAAATATGGCCGCCACGGTGTTATGCCGGCGTGGAAAGATATCCTCGGTGAGGATAAAATACACGTAGTTGCAGCATATATTTACAGCTTATCTCACGATAAGTAAGGTTGAAATAAGCCCCGCAACTGCGGGGCTTTTTGTTATTAAAGGAGAAAGTATTATGGAGAAACCTTGGTATAAGCAGTTCTGGCCATGGTTTCTAATTGGCGTGCCTTTCATTGTTATTGTGGTGTGCACGACAATTATCTTCATTTCAAACTATTTGGGCGGCTTCAATATGGTAGTCGATGACTACTATAAACGTGGTAAAGCAATTAACGCCGTCGTCCACAGAGTGAAAAAGGCGCGTGAACTTGGCATTACCTTTGGATTTACTGCCCACGATGGTCAATTCGTTGTGCGTTACACCGGTGGTCAGCCGAAAGAATTAACAGCAATTAAAGTCAGTTTTTATCATGCCACCATTGCTACAAAAGACTTCCAACGACTGGTTCCGGTGAATGCCGACGGTATTTACCGCACTGACATTCCAAAAGATATCAGTGGTAAATGGACTATAACCATCGAGCCATTCGATGAGAGCTGGAAAGTCAGTGAGCAATTTATGTTACCAAAAACCGACGAAACGGCGCTGGAACCTAAGCTCTATGGGGTCTGATGCGGAGCGCTGCTTTCATTGTCGGCAACCGATTCCTCATAATGTGCAATTGTCGGTTGCCTACCACGGCGAAGATAAACCTGTTTGTTGCTATGGTTGCCAAGCGGTAGCAGAAACTATTATTGGCAGCGGTATGGATAATTTTTATCAGTACCGTGATGATGATGCCCTTTTCAATACACCGTTGATACCCGAGGGTTTAACGGATTTCAGCCTTTACGATCATCCACAGTTGCAACACGATTTTGTTTCTCAACAAGGCGCTGTTCAGCAAATCGCGTTGTCCGTTGATGATATAACCTGCGCTGCCTGCGCGTGGTTAATTGAGCGTCAATTAGGCAGCTTACCTGGGGTTAAAGACGTGGTGGTAAATGTAAGCCATCGTCGTATAACCGTGCGCTGGGATAAACAGCAGGCATCGCTTAGCGCAATACTGAATGCCTTGCTTAAAATAGGCTATCGGGCATTCCCTTTTAGGCCTGATCAACAGGAACAAAGGCTGAAACAACAAAAGTTGTCGCTAATCAAGCGTTTAGGCGTGGCAGGCATTGCATCAATGCAAGTAATGATGGGGGCCGTCGGCTTGTATTTTGGCGTTGTTTCAGATCTAGATTCCACTGCTCGTTCGTTTTTATGGTTCATTAGTTTACTCTTCGCGACTCCCGTTATTTTATATAGTGCAACGCCATTCTATTGGAGCGCTTTACGTAGCTTGCAAGCTGGTCGCGCTAATATGGATGTACCTGTGTCGATAGCCCTTCTTGGTGCTTATATAGCAAGCGCCTATGCGGCTTTTTCAAGACACGGTGAAGTGTATTTTGAATCAATATCAATGTTCACCTTTTTCCTGCTCGCCGGACGATATTTGGAAGTACTGGCGAAAGACAAAGCCACACAAGCTGCGTCGAATAGAATGACTGTGGTACCCGAATTAGCCACCCGTGAATTAGCGGATGGAGGTACCGAGAGCGTGGCGGTTCGGCAACTGCAACCCGGTGATATTATTTATGTGACCCCTGGCGCGACGTTGGCGGCTGACGGCGTTCTCTTATCCAAAACTGGCGCATTTGATGAAAGCCTGCTGACGGGAGAGAGCCAAGCGCGATTGAAGCTAGAGGGTGATGATGTGATTGCAGGCAGCATTAACCAGCAGCAACCGATTCGCGTAAAAGTTACCGCAACCCAACAGAACACCGTTTTAGCCGGGCTTGTGGCGCTGCAAGACATGGCGTTAGCGGATAAACCGAAGGGGCAAAAGACGGTTGATAAGGTTGCGCAATATTTTGTCTTAGCATTACTTTTGTTGGCAGGTGTAACCTACCTTATTTGGTGGTGGATACAGCCCGATCACGCACTATGGGTAACACTGTCAGTATTAGTGGCTACTTGCCCTTGCGCCCTGTCATTAGCTGCACCGACTGCCGTTACTGGCGTTATCCACCGGTTAAATCGATTAGGTGTGTTAGTAAAAAAAATGGGGCTTATTGATACGGCCGCAAAGTTGACGACGATTGTCTTTGACAAAACGGGCACGCTAACTAGAGGTGAATTCCGCATCACTGATCGCAACGATTTTGCCGACGAAGTTAATAATAATGCAATTATTGCGAACCTTGAGGCGCAGTCCGAGCACCCTATTGGACGTTTCTTGCACAGCCTCAGCGATCAGCAGTTACAGGTGGTTGACCGCGAGAATCATCCGGGTGCAGGCGTTGCTGGTACAATTAATGGCGTCACCTATCGCTTAGGTCGTCCTGATTGGATTAAGCAATGGCATCCTCATTGGCAACCGACAATTGAAACGCAAGTGGTGTTAGCCACTTCCTCAGAGGTGTTAACAGAACTTCAACTCGCGGATACGCCACGTAAAGATGCGGCATCAACGATAAAAGAATTACAGCGCCAAGGTATTCGCTGTGTAATGTTAACAGGTGATCAGCAGTCAGCAGCAGAACGCACAGCAAAAGAATTGGGGATAACCGAGGTCTTTGCTAACTGTCTACCACAAGAAAAATTACAATGGTTGGCATTGCAACAGCAGCAGGGTCAGTGTGTGTGGATGGTTGGGGATGGTTTGAATGATGGTCCTGTACTTGCTCAAGCCGATGCTTCTATTACCTTTGCAGAAGCCTCTGATTTAGCAAGGAACGCCGCCGATACGTTGGTGTTAAAAGGCCGATTAAGCGCCATTTTAGATATTCTCTCGAGTGTGCGCAAAGCGCGCAGTATTATGCAGCAAAACTTTATATGGGCCACAGGATACAATCTGGCGATTTTACCGCTTGCGATGATGGGCATGGTGGCGCCTTGGGCTGCAGCTATCGGGATGTCACTAAGCTCTTTGTTGGTTATTGTAAATGCTTTAAGGTTATATAAATTATGAGTGTATTTTACTTACTAATTCCTATTGCCATGGTATTGGGCGTTATCGCGGTTTACGTGTTTTTTTGGGCAGTGCGAGGGAAACAGTTTGATGACCTCGAGCGCCATGGTCATGACATTCTGATGGACGATGATGAACGGTCTACTACCAACGGGCATCAACATCAGGAGAACCGCTCAACCAAACAGGAACGCTAAATGGATTTAACAACGGCGTTGCTCATGGGATTGGCGGGCGCAGGCCACTGTTTTGCTATGTGCGGTGGTTTGGCTGCCGCGATTGGTATGCAGAATAAGCGCAGTCGTATCTACCTCTATCATCTCGGGCGCTTGAGTTCGTACATGTTATTGGGCGCGATTGTGGCGGCGGTAGTAGACGGGTTAGGCTTGCGCATGGGACTTACCCACATGGTATTACGCTGGGTTGCAGGTGCATTTTTGATTGCACTCGGTTTATACATTACCAATATCTGGCGCGGCTTGGTGGTTATCGAGCGCATAGCGTTGCCATTGTGGCGCAGGATTCAACCACTCGCACAGCGTATTCGTCGCCATGACGGTCTATTTATGAGTTATCTAGCGGGTGCATTTTGGGGCTGGCTACCCTGTGGTTTGGTTTACAGTGCGCTCACTTGGGCTGCTATCAGTGGCAACGCCATCAATGGCGCCCTAACGATGCTATTTTTCGGTATCGGTACCTTACCAGCCATGCTTTTCGCCAGCCATTTTAGCCATGCCTTGCGCGCGGTATTGGCAACCAAAGGCTTTCGTTTACTCATGGGCACCCTGCTGATCGTTTATGGCCTTTGGACCTGGGCAATGTTATTGATGCACTAGGCATTTTTAGTAAATATCGGCTATGGTTTAAGGAGCATTTATTGTCGTTAAGCTTGAGGTCGATATGGAAGATTTTGCGCATATCTTGGTGGTGCTCGATCCCGCCGACGAACAGCACAAAGCGCTACGTCGCGCGTTGCATCTAGCCAGTTTTAAACAGACAAAAGTCACCGTTTTTCTCTCCATCTACGATTTTTCCTATGAGATGACAACCATGTTGTCTGCCGAAGAGCGTGAGCTTATGCGGTCGACGCTGATCCACGATCGGCGGGTGTGGATTGATGACCTGCTGTCACAAGAAGTGGCGGAAGGAATGAAAGTAGAGTCAGTGGTGGTATGGCACAACCGCCCTTTTGAAGCGATCATCGAAACGGCACAAAAGCATGGCGCTGACTTGATTGTTAAGGGCACACACCAGCATTCTATTTGGCAGAATCTATTGTTTACTCCCACCGATTGGCATTTGATTCGTAAAGCTCCCTGCCCTGTATTGCTGGTCAAGGAGCATGCCTGGCCTGAGCACGGCAAGATCATCAGCGCCGTCAACGCCGGCTCCGAGGACGATGCGCACATCTCGTTAAACCGTAAAATCATGGACTATGCAAAATTGGTAGGGAGCTATCTCGATGCAGAGGTTCATGCAGTGAATGCCTGCCCCGGAGCGCCGATGAATATTGCGGTTGAGATTCCTGAATACGACGTCACTCAATACACCGAAACATTATTAAAGCAACATAAACAACGGCTGGCGGAACTGGCTAAAAATTACGCGTTAGCGCCGGCACAACAGCACGTTATTCAAGGGTTACCGGAACAAGTTATTCCACAGCAAGCAAAAGATTTAGACGCCGAATTAGTGATCCTCGGAACCATTGGTAGAACTGGCTTCAAGGCTGCGCTGTTGGGTAACACGGCTGAGCACGTTATCGACCAATTAAATTGTGATGTGCTAGCAGTGAAACCCGACGGTTTTAGTTCACAAGTAGGTGGCTAGATAAAATTCGCGCCGTCACCCGTGCTACGTTATAATTGCGCCGTTTTTGCACACAGAAAGAGAGTTTGTCGTATGACTCAAGCGGCTAGTCAGCGTAGCAGCCATAATTTCAATAAGCTTCAGAAGCGTCTCCGTCGTGAGACGGGGAAAGCCATTCAAACGTATAACATGATCGAAGATGGCGATCGCGTTATGGTTTGCCTATCTGGCGGAAAAGATAGTTATACCCTGCTCGATATTCTGCGCTACTTGCAGCGCGTTGCACCTATTCGGTTTGATATTGTTGCGGTAAATTTAGACCAAAAGCAGCCGGGATTCCCTGAGCATATTCTTCCTCAGTACCTTGACGCTCAAGGGGTTGAGTACAAGATTGTAGAGGAAGATACCTACAGTATTGTGAAAGAAAAAATCCCCGAAGGAAAAACTACCTGCTCGCTCTGCTCTCGACTCCGTCGTGGCATTCTCTATCGCACCGCGACTGAGTTGAAAGCGACCAAAATCGCTTTGGGTCATCACCGTGATGACATGCTGGAAACGCTATTCTTGAATATGTTCCATGGCGGCAAATTAAAGTCTATGCCGCCTAAATTGGTCACCGACGACAAACAACATATCGTTATTCGGCCGTTAGCTTTCGTGCGCGAAAAGGACATTGAAAAGTACTCACGGACCATGGAGTTTCCTATCATTCCATGCAATTTATGTGGCTCGCAAGAGAACTTGCAGCGCCAAGCGGTTAAGCAAATGCTGAATCAATGGGATAAGCAATTCCCCGGTCGTATTGAAAGTCTGTTTACTGCAATGCAGAACGTTGTACCGTCCCATTTGGCAGATGGTGAGTTATTTGATTTTGCTGGTGTAGACCAGACTCGAGAGGGCTTTGAAGGCGATACCGCTTTCGATCCGCCAAGCTTTAGTGAAAATTTTTCCGCCAATGACAATGCGTTGGACGACGAAGATAACGCCGTCCAACGTATTGCGATTAAGGAGCTGCGTTAATTTCTTTCACAATTGGGCGGTTTACGCGAATCATATCATCCAATATGTCGATGTAATGCTGCCCTTTTTCTGAATAGCTATGCAAGCCCTCGATCAATTTGACCGCCGTGACAGGCTCCCCATCTAACCGCTGTTCTTCGCGAATTAGGCGCAACTCCAAGTATGCTGGGTGCGAGTTGATATTACGCATGTAGCTGCGAATTGAGGCGTTGACCGAATCGAATTTTGCTACCTCATGGCGGCCGTCATCGTCGCGCGAAGACGGAATCAGTCCACACCCTTTTTTGTAACACCATTGGCCAAAAAAGTTTAAACCCTCGGTGGCAAAGCGTGAGGTTCCCCAGCCAGATTCATTGGCGGCCTGCACCAGCACTAACATTTCCGGAATGATATCGATGCGCCGCCGCAACAGCGTAAACAGGTCATCGTTGATCGTTTCATCCGAGAGCTCATAAACTTCGGCCATTTTTTGCAGCCACTGTTGATCGTCATTGCTTAACGTCTCGCCCTGTTGCCAGCGCTGATAGAGATTCAACAAGCGTTCACGTTGATGGAGAATGCGGAGGTTTTCTGCGTGCACAGCGGGCAGTAAAAATTCGAAAAACGCTGCCTTTTTCTTTTTCACGTCCTGATAGTTGGTAAAATCCGGCACTTCGGTATGGATTTCGACATCAGGAACAGGGGGTAAGCTTGAGCTCACCTCAGGTTCAGGCTGCCGCAATAACCACGGTGTTAATAAGGCTAACACCGTCGCGATAACAATAACGGCACCCATAAAATACGATGTTTTCGATGCTTTCTGCATAAACTCTATGCACTCCAGTTATCTTCGTTTCTGTTCGTTGGTTGCGCACTATCGTCAGTCGTCACCTGAACGCCCACGACATCGCGGTATAGTACACCAATCACATTATACGTCATTGGTAGCATCCAGATCAGGCCCAAAAATAATGGTAGCGCAGCAACAATCAGCAACACGCCCAAACACAGCGTGATCAACACGAATTGTGGTAGCGCCTTATGTGCAATCACAAACGAGGCATAAAGCGCGCTCAATGGCCCCATTTTTCGTTCCGCAACAAGCGGTACCGCAAGCATAAAGCAAGAGGTGATATACAACGAACTAAGAATGGTTAACGCCGGATGGAACAGCAGCGCCAGTTGATTTACGACAACAGCAATAGCACTACTCAGTAGGCTCACGCTAACCAGCGGTAGTAGCTGTGAAAAGCCGTCGAACATATCGGTTGCCTTGCTACCCAGGCCGATACTGTGGCGAATGCCCATTAATGCGATACCGCCTAAAAACGGTGCGCTAATAGCCGTTTGCAACAAGTTCATTAGCAATTGGGTTTGCGCCGATTGCTGAATCTGTTCCAAACTTACAAAATTGCTGGTGATCACCAAAAACACCAAAATATTGATCGCGATTAGACCGATAAAGGCTAAACATAACGGTGCCCAATGCTTTTGGGTTACCGCAAATCCCTGTTTGATGGTATCGCCGAGGGATAACTGAAAGTCACCTTTCAGTGCGCGTGCTAAGTCGCCACCAATCACTTTTTGTTGCTCTGACATCCCTACTTTGCCTCGTCAGTTATGGTAAAATTGCGCACAGCATAGCAAAGCTGCGCCCAGTTTGTTTTACAAATTATCTTACAGGATGTTTCGTTATGAAGCCGAATCAGCGCAAGCAACCGCGCAAGTCACGCCCACGCCCAGCCAATCCGAAATTGGTCTTATTGAATAAACCTTATGGCACCCTGTCACAGTTTTCTGGCGAAGCAGGCGATAGCACCTTAAAAGCCTTCGTTCCCCACAACGACGTCTACCCTGCAGGTCGCTTGGATAAGGATAGCGAAGGGTTATTGTTGTTGACTAACGACGGTGTGTATCAGGCGCGCTTGGCCGATCCCAAATATAAGGTTTGGAAGACCTACTGGGTTCAGGTTGAAGGAACACCCACCGCAGAGCAACTGCAGCAACTTTGTGATGGTGTTGAATTAAACGATGGTATGACCCGACCTGCGGAAGCCTTTGTGATGCCTGAACCGGCAAATCTGTGGCCCCGCAACCCGCCAGTACGCGAGCGGAAAACGGTGCCAGATAGTTGGCTGTGTATTCGAATCCGCGAAGGTAAAAACCGCCAGGTTAGGCGTATGACTGCGGCCGTCGGCTTACCCACTTTACGCCTTATTCGAGCGGCGATAGGACCGTTTAAATTGGCCAGCTTACAACCGGGAGAGTGGCGTGAAGAGCCACCAGTATGGTAGCCCCGTGGCTACCTTTTTAGCCCCCGCCGTGGTAGAATTCGCGGCACAAATTTTCTGCCATCACCTACAACCGATTGGACACCATAAGCAATATGTCTGAACAACCGCAAAAAGTCATTGTCGGCATGTCCGGCGGCGTAGACTCCTCAGTTTCAGCCTACCTGTTAAAACAGCAGGGCTATCAGGTTGAAGGCCTGTTTATGAAAAACTGGGAAGAAGATGACGACGATGAATATTGTGCAGCGGCCGAAGATCTTGCCGATGCCGAGGCTGTTTGTGAGAAGCTTGAAATTCCGCTGCATACGGTCAACTTTGCGGCAGAGTACTGGGATAACGTGTTTGAGCACTTTTTAGACGAATATCGTGCTGGGCGAACACCAAACCCCGACATTATGTGTAATAAGGAAATCAAGTTTAAAGCATTCTTAGCCTTTGCAGCTGAAGCCTTGGGAGCCGATTTTATTGCTACCGGTCACTATGTCCGGCGTGCTTATGACGGGAGCCAATGGCAATTGCTGCGCGGGATTGATAGCAATAAAGATCAAAGCTACTTCCTTTACACCTTAAGCCACGAACATATCGCGCAAACGTTATTCCCGGTCGGTGAATTGGAAAAACCTGAAGTGCGCAAAATTGCCGACGAACTAGGGTTGGTCACCGCAGCGAAAAAAGACTCAACCGGCATTTGTTTTATCGGTGAACGCAAATTCAAAGACTTTTTACAGCAATATTTGCCTGCCCAGCCCGGTGCCATTGAATCGGTTGATGGCGAAGCTTTGGGTCAGCATGAAGGCTTAATGTACCACACCATTGGGCAACGCAAAGGCTTACACATTGGTGGCATGGCCGATGCCAGCGGTGAACCTTGGTACGTGGTCGATAAAGATGTAGAACGCAACGTGTTGATTGTCGCGCAAGGAAAAAATCACCCTCGCTTGTATTCCTACGGCATGCAGGTCGGCCAATTGCATTGGGTTAACCGCCAAACGCCCAAATTGCCGTTGCGTTGCAGCGTAAAAACACGCTATCGCCAAGCCGACATTCCATGCCAGGTGGTAGCCGCAGCGGATGGTCAACTGCGGGTTGAATTTGATGAGCCGGTTGCGGCCGTGACGCCCGGACAATCAGCGGTGTTCTATCTCGACAGTGTGTGTCTCGGGGGCGGCATTATTGAGGCGCGCCTGACCGATTTTGAGGTTAAGTTATGAATGACTGGGATGATAGGGTCCTAGCGTTAGCCGGTGTGGCACAAGCCGCGACCTGTGTGCAGCGCATCGCTCGCACTGGCGAGGTTGAACCCGCAGCGGCGAGTCACACACTGATTAATAGTGTGTTTATCACCAATCCTAGCTCTACCGTCGACGTTTACGGCAGTATTCCACAACTATTACCGGGACTGCGCACCCTACTCGACCAAATCGGTGCCGCCCGTCAGAAGGATGTCGAACTCACCCGTTATATCGTCGGTATGCTTTATCTTGCTCGCCGCTTGTCGAAGAAGCCGCAGCAATTGCAGGCGCTTGGTCAGCGAATCGAACAAGTGCAACGGCAACGAGAAATGTTCGATTTTGCCGAACACCGTGTGTTGGAAAATTTAGCCAGCATATACAAAGACCTTATTAGTCCACTGGCCAAACCGATGCATATTAATGGCCATCCTGATTTTCTCTCTAAGCCCGCTAATCAACATCATATTCGCGCCCTACTACTTGCCGGTGTGCGCAGCGCCATTCTATGGCTGCAAGTTGGTGGTAAGCGTCGGCATTTCATTTTTTCACGCCGGGCCATGGCGGCCGCGGCGCAACAGCTATTACGTCGTTTGTAGGAGAACAACATGTTGCCATTAAGTGCTTTAACGGCTATTTCCCCGGTTGACGGGCGTTATGGAAGTAAAGTTGATGCCTTGCGTCCTATTTTCAGTGAATACGGCCTTATTCGTTTTCGCGTAGAAGTCGAAGTGCGCTGGCTCCAGGCATTGTCCGCTTGTGAAGGTATTCATGAAGTTCCGGCCTTTAGTGCAGAAACGCATGCGGCATTAAATGCCATTGTTGATAATTTCTCCGTGGCAGATGCTGAACGCGTAAAAGACATCGAGAAAACCACCAACCACGACGTTAAAGCCGTCGAGTACTTACTCAAGGAAAAGGTTGCCGATACTCCTGAACTTGCCGCAGTGAGCGAGTTCATTCACTTTGCCTGTACCTCTGAAGATATCAATAATTTGTCACATGGCTTGATGCTGAAAGCCGCGCGCGACCATGTGATCGTGCCAATGATGTCCGAATTGCTCGAGCAAATTAAGGCTATGGCAAAAGACTTCCGCGCGATACCGATGATGTCGCGGACGCATGGTCAACCGGCGACTCCAAGCACTATGGGTAAAGAGTTTGCCAACGTGGCGGTGCGCTTAGAACGGCAATTAGCCCAAGTTAAACAGGTTGAATTGCTAGGCAAAATTAACGGCGCCGTGGGTAACTATAATGCCCACCTTGCGGCTTATCCGAATGTCGACTGGCACCAATTGTCTGAGCGCTTCGTTAGCGATCTGGGATTAACGTGGAACCCCTACACGACACAAATTGAACCGCATGACTACATCGCCGAGTTGTTTGATGCAGTGAGTCGTTTTAATACTATTTTGATCGATTTCGACCGAGATGTGTGGGGCTATATTGCCCTTAACCACTTTAAACAACGCACCATTGAGGGCGAAGTGGGTTCATCGACTATGCCGCATAAAGTCAATCCAATTGATTTCGAGAACTCTGAGGGTAATTTAGGCATCGCTAACGCGGTAATGCAGCATTTGGCGCAGAAGCTACCTATATCTCGTTGGCAGCGCGACCTTACCGATTCAACCGTATTGCGTAACCTAGGTGTCGGCTTCGCCCACGCCGCTATCGCCTATCAGGCCACAGTAAAAGGGTTGAGTAAATTAGAAGTTAATGAAGAAAACTTGCGCCGCGAACTAAACCAGAATTGGGAGCTATTAGCGGAACCTGTGCAAACCGTCATGCGTCGCTACGGTGTTGAAAAGCCTTATGAAAAATTGAAAGAGCTGACCCGCGGCAAACGTATCAGTCAAGACGATTTAATCGCCTTTATCGAAGCATTGGATGTGCCCGAAGCAGCGAAGGCTGAAATGAAGGCCCTCACCCCAGAAAATTACTTGGGCCGAGCGACACAGTTCGTTGACGATCTGAACTAATGCAGCTTAACGTCGACAGTCAAAACTTCCTTGCGGAATATTGGCAACGTAAGCCGGCGCTATTTCGCCGCGGGTTTGCGGATTTTGCGGATCCGATCGCAGCAGAATTATTGGCGGGTTTAGCGTGTGAAGATGGCGTGGATTCACGAATTGTTGAATCTGCCGCAGATACCGCATCCGGATGGCGAGTCACGCACGGCCCATTTACCGATTACGAGGCATTCGGCGACAGCGATTGGACGTTGTTGGTGCAAGCGGTTAACGAGTGGTTCCCCGATGTCCAAGCATTGTTGAGCGCATTCCGTTTTATCCCGGACTGGCGTTTAGATGATGTGATGGTAAGCTTTGCCTGCCCCAATGGCGGTGTCGGTCCGCATTTAGATCAGTACGATGTGTTTATTATTCAAGGCGAAGGCAGTCGTCGTTGGCGCGTAGGCAACAAACCCAGCAGTGCAGCGCAAGCTTTAGCGCAGCAACAAACAACCACCGATTTACTGCAACTTGCCGAGCCGTTTGATGCCGTCATCGATGAAACCTTAGAGGCAGGTGATATTCTTTATATCCCTGCCGGTTGCCCCCATGAAGGTATCGCTATTACGCCATCACTTGCCTACTCTGTGGGCTTTCGAGCGCCTAACCAAGCAGAGTTATTGGCGCAGTTGGTCGATGCTGCGTTGGAGCATGATAACTGGCAAACGCGTTATAGCGATGATGGGCCTGAGAGTTTTGCGGGTCAACCTTGGCAGGTGTCAGCAACGGCGTTACAGAGCTTTAAACAACTGCTCCATCAGGCGATTGATAGCGACCAAACCGATGCACTTTTATTGCGCGCACTGTCTCAATCGAAGCGCCCGTTAGCTGAGCCAGAAATGTTGGTTACCGAGCCGCTGCTGGCCGAACTGATTAAGCGCCCCGGACAACTTTGTAAGACGCCGGGTGCAAGAGTACTTGCCGCGGCAGACGGCAAAATATATGCCGCTGGTCAATGCTATCCGTTAACGACCGGAACCTCGCCGCTAGCGCAACAATTGGGGGCGTTGACAGACGGGATCGCACTGAGTGAGCTACAGCAGCTTTGCAAAGATGACGACTGTTTAGGGTTGCTGTCAGCGCTATTGAATGACGGTGTTTTGCATTTATTGATCGATGAGGCGGATTCAACTGAAGGCGTGTAAAGGCTAGTTGCTAAACACCTGTTTGAATCGTCAAATTATCTGTTTATTTGGAGTAGCGCACGCCCCGCTATAGTGGTAATGTGCGCGCAATTTTAGACTGAACGAGGACTTGTGATTCATGTCACTATTCGAGCATCCTGAGTTTGATCAGCATGAACAAGTGGTATTTTGCCACGATAAAGAAACTGGCTTAAAAGCAATTATTGCCATTCACGATACCACCTTAGGCCCAAGCTTAGGTGGTACTCGCCTATGGAACTACGCCTCATCGGCTGAAGCATTAACTGACGTGTTACGTTTATCACGCGGCATGACCTATAAAAGCGCTATGGCAGGATTGCCATTAGGCGGCGGTAAGGCCGTGATCATCGGTGATGCAAAAACCATTAAAAGTGAACAACTGTTCCGCGCTTATGGGCGTTTTATCAATTCATTAAGTGGTCGATATATTACTGCTGAAGACGTTAACATCCGTACCAGTGACATCGAGCAAGTGGCAAAAGAGACCACCTTCGTCGCTGGTACTGAAGGTAAAGCGGGTGACCCTTCTCCGCATACGGCTCTAGGCACTTATTTGGGTGTTAAAGCAGCGGCTAAGCACCGCTTGGGTAGCGAAGACCTGTCTGGTGTGAAGGTCGCAATTCAAGGCTTAGGTGCCGTGGGTTACGGTTTGGCCGAGTATCTTGCCAAAGATGGTGCGAAACTGATTGTCACCGACATTAATGAAGAAGCAACGGCTAAAGCGGCGAAAGAATTAGGTGCTGAAGTTGTTGGTTTGGAAGAGATCTACGCTGTTGAAGCGGATATCTATGCGCCATGTGCGCTGGGTGCAACAGTTAACGACGATACGTTAAAAGTTTTGAAAGCAAAAATCATTGCCGGTAGTGCGAACAACCAGTTGGCTACCCCAAAACACGATAAGATCGTTAAAGACATGGGCATTTTGTACGCACCGGATTACGTAATCAATGCTGGTGGTGTCATTCACGTATGCCACGAAGCAGCTAACATGACGTTAGAAGAAACTGAGAAGCGTGTTAACGGTATTTACGATACGCTTGATCGTTTGTTCCAGCGTGCTAACGATGAAAATCGCCCGACTGGCGAAATCGCCGACGAAATGGCGCGCGAAATTATTGCTAATGCGAAAGCGCGTTAATTGCTAACGCGCTGTTTCAGCTAAGATTTCAAGCGGGTGTTTCACCCGCTTTTTTTCTATCCGCTTGACTTGTGAACGGCACGAAAACCCTGTTGCTACCACCCCTGAAGCGCCATATTGATCAATCGGTTGCTGCCAACTCATAGCAAACAACGCATGGCTGTTGGTTTGGTTTTGTTGCTCATGCCCATAGGTTCCCGCCATACCGCAACACCCAGTCTTAACCACCGTTAACGATAAGCCAAAAGCTGCGAAAATGGTTTGCCATTGTTTGCTGCTACCCGGCGTCAAACTCTGTTCAGTGCAGTGTGAGAGTAATTGATATTGACGATGAAATGCGGTTTCAGGTTCGCGCCCTTTTACTGCATCGTTTAACCATTCATCAACAGTGGCAACATGGAAGTTCGCTTGTTCAGCACTCAGCACTTGGCGATATTCATCGCGATAGCAGAGCACTGTAGAAGCATCGACACCGACCATTGCAACACCCAGTTGGTGGATGCGCCGTAACGACTTAGCGACTCGTTCGGCAGTTTCTTTAAACTCGTGTAAAAAGCCTTTCACATGTTGCGCCTTGCCATTGCCTTTGAACGGCAATAGCACCGGCGTAAAGCCGAGCTTATTGGCAAGCACAGCAAAGCTCTCTACAACTTCTGCTTCGTAGAAACTGGTGAATGGGTCTTGCACCACAACCACCAATCGTCCGTGCTCTTCGGTCCCTAATTGTTCAATGGCCTCAACATCGAGTTCAGCGAAACCACGGCGTTGCCAACGCTGTTGCAAATTAGGCACCGACAGTTTTGGCGCGTCGACATAGCCGAATACATGGCGCATAACGGCTTTGCTCAACGGATTGTGGGTTAACGCATTACTTAATTTGGGAAATTTTGCCATCAGCGGCGCGGTCTGCTCTACCGACTTCACTAAAAAGTCTTTTAGCGGACGCTTATAGCGGCTGTGATAATGCGCTAAAAACTTTGCTCTGAAAGTCGGTACATCAACATTTACCGGACATTGGTTGGTACACGCTTTACATGCTAAACAGGTATCCATGGCTTCTTTAACCTCGTGGTTAAAGTCGTCATCGCCCTTGTCTGGTGCGGTTACTGCAGTCTTGCTGTTTTGGAGTGGCCAACCACTCGCATCATAACCATTAGCGTTGGTTAACCGCAGCCATTCGCGCATCAGTGTCGCCCGCCCCTTTGGCGAGAAACGTCGGTCGCCGCTCACCCGATATGATGGGCACATCGGTGAACGAGGATCGTAATTAAAGCACAAACCATTGCCGTTACAGCTCATTGCATTGCTGTAGTCATCGCGCAATTGAATGGGAATTTGTCGGTCGTAATAGCCACGCTTGGTGTCGTCCACCGATACTAGCGTTTCTGCGGAATTCAGCGGCGTACAAATTTTGCCAGGGTTAACCTGGTTGTTTGGGTCAAACACCGCTTTGATTTTTCGCAGTTCAGTGAATAGCTGTTCACCGAAGAAATTTTCCGCGTATTCTGAGCGATAGCCTTTGCCATGCTCACCCCACATCAGGCCACCGTATTTTTGCGTTAATGCGGCAACTTGGTCGCTAATAGTGCGCAACAGTTTTTCATCTTCTGGCTCGGTAAGGTCAAGTGCCGGGCGCACGTGTAATACGCCAGCATCGACATGACCAAACATACCGTAATGCAGTTGCTGGTCGTCTAATAGTTGCCGGAATTCGAGAATATAATCGGCCAACTGCTCTGGCGGAACCGCCGTGTCTTCGGCAAACGCCACTGGTTTGCGCCGACCTTTGGTTGCTCCTAATAGGCCGACCGCCTTTTTACGCATTGCGTAAATGGTTTGAATGCTCTCAAGGTCAGCACAAATTTGATACCCGATCACCCCTTGTTGTTGGGTCTTGGCTTGTTTATCCAGTTCAGCCGTTAAGGCATTCACTTTTGCATCAATTTCTGCCTTATCAACACCGGTAAACTCCACCATGTTAATACCGTTCATGGTTTGACCATCGACTTCGCTTAGGTGTGGCTCAACGGAATGCCAAATAATGTCCTGTTTTGCTAGGTTTAATACATTGCTATCGATGGTTTCTACCGAGGTCGCGTTTGCCTTAACCAAAAAAGGTGCGTGCCGCAGTGCTGCTTGAAAGTCGAGGTACTTAACGTTAACCAAAACGCGTTGATTAGGAATTGGCGTAATATTCAGTTTTGCCTCGACAACGAATCCTAGAGTGCCCTCGGAACCGGTAATCAACCGTGAAACATCAATGCTTTGTTGCGCTGGATCGTACGCATGAGCCAAGTCATAGCCAGTGAGAAAACGGTTCAGTGGCGGAAACTTAGCTTCGATGGCCTGGCGGTGTTCAACACAACTCGCTAGCACCTGTTGATAGATCCGTCCGAGTTTAGTCGTTTGTTGTGCGTGTTGTTGCGCCTGTTGCAAGCTGACTGGCGCGGTCTCCAATACGTCACCGCCGACCGTAACCGTGGTTAACCCCAACACATGATCGCTGGTTTTGCCATAAACCAGCGAGCCCTGGCCAGAGGCATCGGTATTGATCATGCCGCCAAGCGTTGCGCGGTTACTGGTAGAAAGGTCAGGCGAGAAAAAGAAACCGTGCGGGCGCAACGCGTCGTTAAGCTGGTCCTTAACCAATCCCGCTTCAACCCGAACCCAGCCCTCTTCTACGTTAATTTCTAAGACGCGATTCATGTGGCGACTCAGATCAACCACGATACCGCTGGTCAACGATTGACCATTAGTTCCTGTGCCGCCACCACGAGGTGACGTTTTAATGGTCTCAAAGCGAGATTCTGCAAGCAACGCCCCAACTTTGCTGACATCCTCAGCATTTGTCGGGTAAACAATGGCTTGTGGTAATTGTTGATAGACACTGTTATCAGTCGCAGCAATCAGCCGTTTACCGTAAGCACTTTCGATTTCCCCTGAAAATCCGCTATGGTGTAATTCAGTCAGGAATTCTTGATAAAGCGCTTGTTGGGTTTGCTCAACGGCGATGCGAGGTAACTGGCTCATAACACCTTGGTAAAGGTTGCTGATTAATGCCTTAGAGTATAACGCAGATAACCACGATTCGGCAGTCTTTGTCTGAAAACTCTTAGTAAAAACAACAACAAGGAAATGGCATGAAAAGAATATTCTGTTGGCTTTCAGCCATCGTAATACTGAGCTGCCAAACGGCATGGGCCGACGACTCTGGTGATGCACGCGCAGAGTATATCCGCTCTCACTATGCCAAGTATGAGTATCGTGTTCCAATGCGTGATGGCAAAACGCTTTTCACCTCGGTATACATTCCCTATGACCACAGCCGCAAATACCCTATTTTGATGCAACGCACGCCATACCGTGTTGCGCCGTATGGTGCGGGGAAATATAAAACTCAGATTGGTCCGACCGAAGCATTCGAAAAAGAAGGCTTTATTTTTGTCTTCCAAGACGTGCGCGGCAAGTTTATGTCGGAAGGTCAATTCGTCAATATGCGCCCGCAAGATGCTGAAGAGCGAGGCGGAGATGCCGTAGATGATGCCACCGATACCTACGATACCATTGAGTGGTTGGTGAATAACCTTCCCTACAATAACGGTAAAGTGGGAATGCTGGGAACTTCGTATCCGGGTTACTATTCAACAGTGGGTGTGCTTTCAGGGCATCCAGCTTTGAAAGCCGTATCGCCACAGGCGCCAATTGCTAACTGGTTTTTTGATGATTTCCATCGCAACGGCGCATTTGTGTTGCCAATGGCATTCAAATTCTTTGACTTCTTTGATCAGCCCCGCGATGAGCTCTATACCAATTGGCCACAGGGCGTGCAATTGAAGACACCGGACGGCTATCGGTTCTATAAAGAACTCGGCCCGTTAAGCACGGTGAATGACAAATATTTTCATCGCACCCGCCCATTTTGGAACGATCTCACAGAACACCCGAATTACGATGAGTATTGGCAGTCACGCAATGTCTTATCGCAAATTGAAGACATTGATACGCAAGTGTTGATCGTCGGTGGTTGGTTCGATACCGAAGATCTCTACGGTCCGTTGAAAACCTACCAAGCCATGCAAAAAGCGGAAGACGACGGTAACGTGCGTATTGTTATGGGGCCTTGGACACATGGTGGTTGGCATCGCACCGATGGCACTCACGTGGGTGATGCAACATTCGGATTTAGCACTAGCAAATGGTTCCAAAATAACATTGAACTACCGTTTTTCTTACACTATTTAAAAGGTGCACCGGAGCCAAAAATTGCCGAGGCCACCGTGTTTGAAACCGGTGCTGACCGCTGGCGTCAATTCTCGACATGGCCACCAAAAAATGTGCGTGATACCACTTGGTATCTGCATCAAGGTGAAGGTTTAGATCAACAACCGAGCAGCGCCGATCAACAACCGATTGAGTTTGTTAGCGATCCGAACAAACCTGTGCCTTATACCAAAGAGGTATTAACTGGCTGGGCGAAGAACTACATGGGCGAAGATCAACGTTTTGCTGCCTCACGTCCTGATGTGCTGGTGTTTGAGTCTAAACCGATGGAACAAGACTTAACCGTTGCTGGCGAAATTACTGCTGACCTTTGGGTTGCAACCAACCGCACTGCGGCTGACTGGGTTGTCAAAGTTATTGATGTTGAACCAGGCTTTGACGAACAATCGCAATCTATTAATCCGGACGGCGATCAACAAACATTGGTGCGCTGGGGTGTCATTCGTGGTCGCTTCCGTGACAGCTTTAGCGATCCGAAACCCTTCACCCCGAACAAACCAACGCAGGTGAAATTGGTATTGAATGATATTCTGCATACCTTCCAAAAAGGTCACCGTCTGATGGTTCAGGTGCAGAGCAGTTTCTTCCCGTTTATCGACCGTAACCCACAAACGTATGTGGACAATATTTTTGCGGCGAAGCCGGAAGACTTTGTCAAAGCGACTCACAAAGTGTTCGTTTCAGGTGACCATCAAAGCCGGATTATTGTACCGGAGCTACCGGGCCAACAACGTCCATAACCCTGTTTGGGCGTTAACCCAGAAGCCTAAAACAAAAAAAGGCCAGCAATTTGCTGGCCTTTTCTATACTTGCTCAACAAGGTTTACTTCATTTGTTCAGCGAGGTATAGCCAAGTTTCTAGTACCGTGTCTGGATTCAGTGATACTGAGTCAATGCCTTGATCTACCAACCACGCAGCAAAGTCGGCATGGTCTGAGGGGCCTTGGCCACAAATACCGACGTATTTACCGCGTTGCTTGGCTGCCTGAATGGCCATCGACAATAATGCTTTAACCGCTTCATTACGCTCATCAAATAAGTGAGCAATGACACCAGAGTCCCGGTCTAAGCCTAGCGTGAGCTGAGTTAAATCGTTGGAACCAATGGAGAAACCGTCGAAAATATCCAAGAATTGGTCGGCTAACAGAGCGTTCGATGGCAATTCGCACATCATAATTACCCGTAGGCCATTTTCGCCTTGGCGTAAGCCTTGCTCTTCCAACAGTTCGATAACCTTGCGCCCTTCCTCTAAGGTACGGACAAATGGGATCATGATTTCGACGTTGGTTAAGCCCATGTCGTTACGCACGCGTTTAATGGCTTCACACTCTAATGCGAAGCAGTCACGGAACTCTTCCGAGATATAGCGTGATGCACCGCGGAAACCTAGCATCGGGTTTTCTTCGTCTGGTTCGTATTGATTACCGCCAATCAAGTTGGCGTACTCATTCGATTTGAAGTCAGACATCCGCACGATAACACGCTCTGGGCAGAACGCTGCGCCTAAGGTGGAAATACCCTCGGCTAACCGCGCGACATAGTATTCACGCGGGCTGCTATAGCCTGCCATCATCTTACCGATGGTAGTTTTTAGTTCATCAGTTTGTTGGTCAAAATTCAGCAGCGCTTTCGGGTGGACGCCGATCATACGGTTAATAATGAACTCTAAACGTGCCAAACCAATACCTGCGTGCGGCAATCGCGCGAAATCAAAGGCGCGGTCAGGGTTACCCACGTTCATCATGATTTTCAGGGGTAACTCCGGCATTTCGTCGATGGCTGACTCGGTGACATCGAAGTCCAACTGGCCATCGTAAATATAACCAGTATCACCTTCAGCACAAGATACGGTGATGTCACGGCCGTTAGCGATACTGTCGGTAGCATTACCACAACCCACAACTGCAGGGATGCCGAGTTCGCGAGCAATAATGGCAGCGTGACAGGTACGCCCGCCGCGGTTGGTAACGATGGCCGCGGCACGTTTCATGATCGGCTCCCAATCAGGGTCGGTCATATCGGTGACTAAAACATCACCCGGCTGCACCTTATCCATTTCGCTGATGTCGTTGAGTACACGCGCTGTTCCCTTACCAATGCGCTGACCGATTGCGCGGCCTTCGGTAATGATTTCGCTGCGCTGCTTCAGGTTGAAGCGCTCCATTGCTTGGCCGCTCTCATTCGAACGCACGGTTTCAGGACGCGCCTGAACGATATATAGCTTGCCGTCAATTCCGTCTTTGGCCCACTCAATGTCCATCGGGCGGCCGTAATGCTGTTCAATAATAACCGCTTGTTTGGCTAATGCTTCGACTTCGTCGTCAGTGATAGAGAAGCTATCGCTACGCGCGCTTTCGACATCTTCAATTTTAACCTGCTTGCCATGGCTACTATCGTCTGAGTAGACCATTTCGATTTTTTTACTGCCCAAATTACGGCGTAATACAGCCGGTTTTCCGGCCGCTAGCGTGGGTTTATGGACGTAAAACTCATCAGGGTTTACCGCGCCCTGCACCACCATTTCACCTAAGCCGAAAGATGAGGTGATAAATACCACTTGGTCAAAGCCTGACTCGGTATCAATGGTGAACATAACGCCGGATGCTGCTTTATCGCTACGCACCATCCGTTGAACGCCGGCGGACAATGCCACGCCGCGGTGGTCGTAACCTTGGTGCACGCGGTATGAAATGGCGCGATCATTGAACAGCGATGCAAAAACGTGCTTAATCGCTTCTTTAATGGCGGCTAAACCTTTCACGTTTAAAAAGGTTTCTTGTTGCCCTGCAAATGATGCATCAGGCATATCCTCGGCGGTCGCCGAGCTACGTACTGCAAAACTTAATTCATCGTTACCACCGCTCAACGTCTGATATGACGCTTCAATAGCGTTGGCCAAATTGTCTTGAAATGGGGTTTCGATAATCCATTGGCGGATTTTTTTACCCGCCGCTGCCAGTGCAGTGACGTCATCAACGTCGAGATCGTCAAGTAACGCATAAATTTTATCGTTAATGCCGCTTTGCTCTAGAAACTCATTAAATGCATCTGCGGTAGTCGCAAAACCTCCGGGCACTTCAACGCCTGCGCCAGATAAGTTGCTGATCATTTCGCCGAGTGAGGCGTTTTTACCGCCAACTCGTCCAACGTCTTGCATGCCTAAGTGTTCATACCAGAGTACGTAATCTTGCACGATGGGTTCCTCGATATTGCGCTTTTTAGAGACGTTTGCGTGAGTCTCTGATGAATTTGCCTAGGCATTTTACACTTTAGCGCCCAATTAGTTAATATCTGCACACGCTTATTCATGTTATTCATGGAGTTTATGCCTGTGCGAACGGCTTTTTATATCTCAGATGGTACTGCACTCACCGCGGAGGCCTTTGGCCACGCGTTATTGTCGATGTTTCCTATCGCTGTTGAACATAAAACCCTGCCCTTTATCGACAGCGAAGAAAAGGCGCAACGGGTATGTCGCCTGATCCAACAAGCGCAAGCCGAAGACGGCGAAGCTCCGCTGATTTTTCATACCTTCGTGAACACCGAGCTGAAGCAAAAGATCACTTCTTGCGGCGGCGTGAGTTACGATTTTCTGGATAAATTTGTCGGGCCACTTGCCGCCGAGTTAGGGGTTGAGGCGCAGCCCAAAACGCACCGAACTCACGGCATTCATCAAGATTACAGTTTCCGTATTGATGCGATAAATTACACGCTTGACCATGATGACGGCAAAAAGCTCAATAAACTGAGTGAGGCCGATATTATTCTTATTGGTGTGTCGCGCACAGGGAAAACCCCAACCAGCCTTTATCTGGCATTACAGTACGGTATTAAAGCGGCGAATTATCCGATTACTGACGATGATGATTTCGAGAGCTTGCGATTGCCTGCCGCGCTGAAGCCGCACCGTCATAAGCTTTTTGGCTTGACTCTTGAGCCCGATCGGCTGCATGAGATTCGTTCGAAACGGCGCGAAGGTAGCCGCTACGCATCACTGCAGCAGTGCCGTTTCGAACTTGCTGAGGTGGAAAAATTGTATCGCCGAGAGGCTGTGCCGTTTATCGATTCGACACGCTTTTCGGTGGAAGAAATTGCCGCAAAAATTTTGGCTGAGACCAATTTAAAAAGGCACCGCTACTAACAGCGATGCCTTTTCCCCATCTTACCAGTATTCAACCAATGCTATCGGTTTAGCCTTTAGCGTTGGTACTCTCGAAAATCTTATCAGCAGATGCTGCAACGAAGCCCGTGTACAGTTTACTTGGGGCAATTTCGTAGCGTTTCGCAAATTCATAGAAGCAGCTAGGGATTTCCGCTTTTTTATCCGCGAATGAGACGACCACACGGTCCGCCATCGTTGACGACTGTTCTAAATAGACGTCCGCTGAACCTTTAATTTCGCCACCAGAGGTGTTTAACCGGAAGCCGGCGTCTTTCAGCTTCTGATTTACCTGTTCTAGGGTTTCGTAGCCCGGGAGGTAATTAACGCTGACCGTGAAATGATTAGCACGGAAACCGAACGCAGACATCCAACCCGCATATTCGCTCTCGTCCAGTAATGCTAGGTATTCTTCGTAGGTTACCTGCCAATGCGTACCCGAATACAAGAACTCTGGTTTCTCAACCAGATCTGCAGGCACCGCATCAACCATACGCTGAACCAGGGCTTGCAATTGTGGCGAAAACTCTTCAACCAACAGCTCACTAATGAACACTTTTGGGTATGACGGATCGTCGTGTTCGTAATGCTTTGCGCGCAGTTTTTTGGCTTCAAAGTGGTAATCACCACCCTCTTTGTAGCCCAACGCTAAAAAGTGCTGAGCCAGTTTTTCCAAGCCTACTGGCGCCGAATTAAAGGTACGAAAAGCGACGTGGTCATTGATAATCTCATGACCTTCACCGAGCAAGTCGTGAACTTTCTGTGCCGACGGTGTGTGTTGGATGTAATCGTTCCAAAGCTGTTCGAATAACACTTCGACCTTATTTGACATGATGACCTATAACTCCTTTAACGATGTCGACTGTAGTTGTATAGACATCCGTTAGTGTAACCTAAACTATGCTGTTGCTCTAGTTCCTAACCCTTTCCAGCACGCGCTTTTTTTAATGATTCGGCAACCAAAAATGCCAGCTCTAACACTTGGTCAGCGTTCAAACGCGGATCGCACTGGGTGCGGTAACGTTGCTCAAGATCTTTTTCACTGATGCAATAGGCGCCACCGGTACACTCGGTGACATCCTCCCCGGTCATTTCTAGGTGAACGCCTCCCGGGTAAGTCCCTTCCGCTTCATGCACTGCAAAGAATTGGCTGAGTTCTCGATTAATGTTGTCAAATGAACGCGTTTTTAGGCCGTTATCGGCTTTTACCGTATTGCCGTGCATCGGATCGCTTGACCACACTACGTGGCGGCCTTCGCGTTTTACCGTACGTACCAATTTCGGTAGGTTTTCCGCTAATTTATCTGCACCCATGCGGGTAATCAGGGTTAATCGACCACTAATGTTTTCCGGGTTCAATGCGTTAATTAACTGCAGTAATTCCTGCTCCGTGGTTGTTGGCCCAATTTTTACCCCTATTGGGTTATGAATACCCCGCATAAACTCAACGTGGGCATGGTCTAATTGCCGCGTTCTTTCACCAATCCACACCATGTGCGCGGAACAGTCGTAAGGTAGACCGGTTAAAGTATCGGTGCGAGTTAATGCTTGTTCATAGGGTAATAGCAACGCCTCATGCGAGGTAAACAATTCGGTTTCGTGAATGGTTGCATTGGTTTCACTGTTTATCCCCAATACTTCCATAAACTTCAATGCCGACTGAATTTCTTCAGCAATTTGCAAGTAGCGCTCTTTCATCGGATTAGCCTGGATAAAGCTCATATTCCACTTATGAACTTTATGCAGGTTTGCTAACCCGCCCTGTGCGAAGGCTCGGAGCAAATTTAACGTTGCTGCAGAGTGGTGATAAGCTTGGATCATGCGCTGCGGGTCAGGTTGCCGAGCCGCAGCAGTAAAATCCGCTTGATTGATGATGTCGCCACGATAACTCGGCAACGACACACCATCGATGGTTTCTTCATCGCTCGAGCGCGGTTTAGCGTATTGCCCAGCCATCCGTGCCACTTTGGTTATTGGGCAGGATCCGGCGAAGGTCAACACAATCGCCATTTGCAAAATCACTTTGAAGGTATCGCGAATTTTTGGTGCGTTAAAGTCTTGAAACGACTCAGCACAATCACCGCCTTGTAACAGAAACCCTTGACCTTGTGAGACCGCGCTAAGGTGGCGTTGTAGTGCCCGAGTTTCTTCCGCAAAAACTAACGGTGGGAACTGTGCCAACTGTTGCTCAACGGCACGTAAATGCTCGGCATCGGGATATTGTGGCTGTTGTTGAATTGCTTTATCGCGCCAGCTACGCGAACTCCATTGCGTCATAACACATTGATCCAATCACATATTTCGAAGCTCGAATGTAGCGAGGATAGGCGCGCTTCGCAACGCCTATCCTAGACCTTTCGGGACTTACTTAATAACGATGTTGCTGTAATGCAGCAATACGTGCGGCTAAAGGCGGATGACTACTAAACCATTGGGCCAAGCTGGAACGCTTGCCATTAATGCCAAACGCCAACATGGTGCCGTCTAACCGCGATTCTTGAGCCCGTTGTAGGCGTTGCAATGCGGCAATCATTTTTGCTGGGCTTTCTAAATGTGCCGCTCCAGCGTCTGCGCGGAATTCTCGATAACGCGAGAACCACATAACGATCAGACTCGCTAAAATGCCGAACACCAGCTCCAACGCCATCACAATACCGAAGTAGGCAAAGGTACCAAGACCTTGCTGGCTATCGTTGCTACGCGTCGCATTATTAATAGCGCCAGCAATAACCCGCGCAAAAAACATCACAAAGGTATTCAATACGCCTTGAATCAAGGTTAGGGTCACCATATCGCCGTTAGCGATGTGTGAAATTTCGTGGGCGAGAACCGCCTCTACCTCATCTTCCGTCATCTGCTCAAGTAATCCGGTGCTCACCGCAACTAACGATGACGACTTACTTGCCCCAGTGGCAAACGCATTGGGCTCTGGAGACCGATAAATAGCCACTTGTGGCATCGGAATGCCAGCCTTTTTGGTTTGCCGAGCAACGGTGTTCAGCAACCAGCTTTCGCGAGCATCGCGAGGGCGTTCAATCACTTGTCCACCGACCGAACGCAGCGCCATCCAACGCGACATCAACAAAGAAATTAAGGCGCCGCCAAAGCCAAAAATGGCACAGAAAAACAATAAACCACCGGTGTTTTGCACAGAAAAGCCGAACCAACGGCTTAACACCGAATAAACCACGCTAAGTACCAACAATACTGCGAGGTTGGTTGCCACAAACAGCAGTATCCGTTTCATGGATTACACTCCTAACAACTGATAATAACTGGATATGGCGCTATTTTAGCCCTATTTCAATAGCGCTTGTCTAACTTTTTTTACATCGATTGCACGGCTGAACTCCATACTTGTCCAAGCCTCGTTAAAGTCCAATAAACCGATGTTTGGTGACGCTAAGCTGCGTTTTAGCGTCGCAATATTTTCCGCTTGATACGGCATTGGGTTGGGTGTCGTTTGCACCCCAATCCAGCCAATGCACTCAGCGCCATCGGCGGCGATGGCGAGCTCGGTTAATTTAGCATGGTTAAGGCAACCAAGTTTCAACCCGACAACCAGTATGACTTTTGCTTTCGCGGCGGCAACCACCTCAGAAAGGTAGCGTACTGGCTGTTGTTGGCTATGACTGAGCGGTAAGCGCCAACCTCCGGCACCCTCAATTAACGCGACGTCAGCCGTAGACTGTTGTCGCAGACGCTGAAACTGTTCAAGGACTTCGGCATTACTGATAGTGATTTGCGCTTCTTCGGCAGCAATATGTGGCGCAATCGCAGGGACAAATGCCCAGGGATTTACCGCTGTATAATCCATTGCTTCACTGCAATGTGCGCGTAAATAGCGCGCATCACTGTTTTGCCATTGGCCATCGATGTTTTCACAGCCGGTTGCCAAAGGCTTCATCGCCAAGGTGCGCAGTCCCGACGCGTTTAGTGCATTGAGTAGCGCTACGGCGGCTACCGTTTTCCCGGCATCGGTATCTGTTCCGGTTACAAAAAGTAATTCGGCCATGATTTTTAGTTAACCTTAACGCTGCCTGTAATGTCTAATATCTGCCACTCAAGAGAAATCTGATTATCGTTCCCGGCGGCCTTTTGGGCTTGCTGTTGCCAACGTTTTAATTGTCGAGGGGTGAGTAAGCCGCGCTCTGAAACACCATGATAGGATGCGCCAACGCCACGAATACTGCGCATGGCGTCAGTCAGTGTGGGGAAATGTTGTTGTTCAGTACGTAGATGCATTTCGACTTCTGGAAACACGGCTGCGACTTGCGCATGCAATAGTGAAACCTCAGCAAATCGCATCACTCGCGGACTGCCGGTGGCGTGCAGTGCACTGCTGCGCAAGCTACTAAATGTTCCTGCGGCCAATGTGTTTATGGTAATGCGCCCACCGGGCATAACTACTCGGCGAATTTCACGCAGGACTTGGCTAAAGTCTTCCGCCCATTGCAGTGAAAAATTGGCAAATACCCAGTCAGCACTGTCGTTTGCTAACGGTAAATCCTCAAAGTCGGCTTTCAGCCAGGAGCCACCATTATAGGTTTGCTGTGCTTGAGTTAGCATGGCGGCGGCGATATCAATGCCGGTGTAGGTGTTAGCTCGTTGCCGCAAGGTGAGAAACTGTGAGCCAGGGCCGCACCCCAAGTCCAACACATGTTGGGCATGAAAATCTTCGGGTAAATAGTTGAGGAGCTGCTGCGCCGCTGCTGCTTGTTGGCTGGCATGCTGCTGGTATTGCTGCGCGGCGGCAGAAAATCGCCGTTCAATAAGCTGCTTATTCAATGCTGAATCCCCTCATCACGCAAAACCTTGAAACCACGTTCTAGCGCAGCGAAAGCCTCGTTGCCGTGTGCAGCAGATACACAAAATCGCACTCGAGCGCTCCCCTCTGCAACGGTGGGTGGGCGAATAGCAACGGCCCAAACCCCTTGCTCACGCATCACCTCTGCGCAGCGGTTGGCGTTCTCGCTAGAGCCCATTATTGCGACCTGAATGGCAGATTCAGAGGCCACAGTCGCTATACCGAAATGCTCAAACAGTTGCCGCATGCGGTGAATGTTTTGTTGTAACCTTTGGCGCGCTTCGATACCTTCTGCGGTCACAAGCCAACTAATCACTTCAAGCAAAAACGCCGCTTGTGAGGCAGGCATCGCGGTGGAGTAAATGTACTCGGGGGCAAATTGTTGGATCGCATCAATGGTCTCTGCATCGGCGCCGATGAAGGCACCGTGGCAGCCTAGAGCTTTACCAAAAGTGGCGGTATAAACTGCATCGTTTGGCATTTTATGAGGGGCCACAATCCCCCTCCCAGCTTCACCCAGCGCTCCGATACCGTGCGCATCATCAAGTAACAAACGCGCTTGGTATTGGCGTGCTAGACGAATCAACTCAGCCACTGGTGCCTGATCGCCATCCATACTGAAAACGCCTTCGCTAACGATCCACTTACCAATATTCGACGGTTCTCGGTGCAACCATTGTTGTAACTGGCTGGTGTCATTGTGGCGAAAGCGACGAAAGCGCTTACCCGATTGTTGCATGCCGCTGATCAACGATGCATGTACTAAGCGGTCGGCAAAGATTTTTTCATCTGTTTCAGGTAGCAATGCTAAACAGGCTTGGTTGGCGGCAAAACCACTACTCATCAACAATACGTGCTCTGACCCTAGCCATTGCTGCAACCGTTCCTGCAGCGCTTGATGTGCTGTAGAATGGCCAGTCACTAAGGGCGAACCGCCGCTACCACTTCCCCATTGCAGGACCGCCTGCGCGGCCAGTTGTCGCAGCTGGGGATGGTCGTTAACCGCCAAATAATCATTGCTAGCAAACTGCCAGTATTGTTTACCGTCAACCGCCACACGCCCCGCTTCACTGTGACCGCGAGCGCGTAATCGCCGATATTGGGTTGAATGACGCCGCGCGGTTAGGCGCTGAAGCAACTCTTTCACCGTCAGTTACGACGCATCATAATATTTGACTGGTTGCTGTTGTTCGGTCAGCGCGTCATTAATCACCGCCTGATGAATATCATCATCATAACCATGGTGTTGTTCTGGGCTAATACCTAAGCGCTGAAATAAACGCAAGTCCGCGTCTGCTTCAGGGTTGGCAGTGGTTAACAGTTTTTCACCGTAGAAAATGGAGTTTGCGCCGGCCAAGAAACTTAATGCTTGCAGTTCGTCGTTCATATTTTCCCGCCCGGCAGAAAGGCGAACGTGACTTTCTGGCATTAAAATGCGAGCCACCGCAATGGTGCGGACAAATTCAAATGGGTCAAGATCGTCGAGGTTTTCAAATGGCGTACCTTTAACCTTAACCAACATATTGATTGGTACACTCTCAGGGTGAAGCGGTAGATTTGCTAGCTGTACTAAAAGCGATGCCCGATCATCAACACTTTCTCCCATGCCGACAATGCCGCCGGCGCAGACTTTCATCCCCGCATCGCGGACATTTTGCAGAGTATTCAAACGGTCGCTATAGGTACGGGTAGTGATAATGTCACCGTAGAATTCAGGTGAGGTATCAAGGTTGTGATTGTAGTAGTCCAGTCCAGCTTGTTTCAGTGCTTGCGCTTGTTCAGGCGATAGCATGCCAAGCGTCATGCAGGTTTCTAGGCCCAGCTTTTTGACCCCTTTTACCATTTCGATAACGTAAGGCATGTCACGATCTTTCGGATTACGCCATGCCGCGCCCATACAAAAACGGCTGGCGCCCAATGATTTTGCATGCTCTGCCTCGGCGAGCACTTTTTCCACAGCCATCAAGCGTTCACGATCGAGGCCGGTATGGTAGTGGGCACTTTGCGGACAATACTTACAGTCTTCTGGGCACGCACCGGTTTTAATCGAAAGTAAGGTGCTCACCTGAACTTCATTCGGGTTGAAGTGTTGGCGATGGACAGACTGCGCACGGAATACCAGATCATTAAATGGCATTTGTAGCAGTTGTTTGACCTCGTCGACGGTCCAATCGTGACGCAATTCGCTCGACATTAGAAATTCCTTTGATTATCTGGGCTATATCTCGACTAGGATACTGAGGGACGGTACACTGTCAACTTAAAGAATTATCATAAGTTTACAACCGATTAAAATGTGAGCGGATTTATGAGTATAGCGTTCGGCGACGCGTTTTTACCTAATGCCCAAGCGATTGATAAAGAACACCTCTGGCATCCATATACCTCAATGATTGATCCATTGCCTACCTATCCGGTAGTTGCTGCAGCAGGCGTTGAATTAACGCTCGCGGATGGCCGTCGGTTAATCGATGGTATGTCCTCTTGGTGGGCAGCTATCCATGGCTATAATCACCCGCAACTCAATGCGGCTGCTCACCAACAAATCGATCAAATGGCGCACGTCATGTTTGGCGGTATTACCCATCCACCAGCGGTGGCATTGGCAGACCGCTTGGTTAAGATAACGCCGGCGCCGCTTCGCCGCGTCTTTATTGCAGACTCAGGCTCCATCAGCATTGAAGTGGCGATCAAAATGGCGGTGCAGTATTGGCAAGCGCGCAAGGAAACCGCTAAGACCGAGTTGCTCACCATTCGCGGTGGCTATCACGGTGACACGTTCGCCGCCATGTCGGTTTGTGACCCGGTAAACGGCATGCATCATCTGTTTAAAAATACCCTTATTCCGCAACGTTTTGTGGCTCGCCCCGAAACGACCTTCGAGCAACCGTGGGATGACACTGACATCGCTGAACTAGCGCAGCAGTTAGCGCGCCATCATCAGAGCATTGCCGCAGTGGTACTTGAGCCGATTGTTCAAGGCGCGG
Organism: Idiomarina tyrosinivorans; assembly: GCF_003987475.1. Lineage (GTDB taxonomy): Bacteria > Pseudomonadota > Gammaproteobacteria > Enterobacterales > Alteromonadaceae > Idiomarina > Idiomarina tyrosinivorans. The sequence goes on from NZ_PIQH01000001.1 coordinate 179,968, forward strand.
GAGGTATGCGCTTTTATCACTCGCAGTATTTACGCGAGGTAAGGCAACTTTGTGACCGTTACGACGTGTTGTTGATTGCCGACGAAATTGCTACAGGCTTTGGTCGCTCTGGCAAACTGTTTGCCTGTGAGCATGCGGCAATCAGTCCAGACATTATGTGTGTGGGAAAAGCATTGACCGGAGGCTATATGACCCTGGCCGCCACGTTAACCACGGACGACGTTGCGCTAACCATTAGCCGAGGTGAAGGCGGCGGCGCATTAATGCATGGTCCAACATTTATGGGTAACCCACTGGCCTGCGCCGTTGCGGTCGCAGCTATCGACACACTGATGGGTTCGGACTGGCAAAGCCGTGTAGCGGCTATTGAACAACAATTATGCACTGAACTGTTGCCATTAAAGCAGCTTCAATCGGTGGCGGATGTGCGGGTGTTAGGCGCCATTGGTGTGGTTGAAATGCGCGAAAATATCGATGTTGCAAGCGCGCAGCAGCAGTTTGTCGAAGCTGGGGTGTGGATTCGACCTTTTGGCCGCCTGCTCTACATTATGCCGCCTTACATTATTAATGCTGAGCAATTAAGCCGCTTAACCCAAGCGATGGCAGATTATGCTAACGACGTCATCGAGTAATAGACTAACGCGCCGCCACTGGCAAAAATTAAAATCCAGAGGTTTAACCATAAGTGGTGGCGACTTTCTTTGTACAACAGAATATTTAGGCCAATACTAATAACGCTGAGTAAAAAGCCCATAAACATCGAGCCAACAAATAAGTCGCTGAGGGTTATTTGCCAGTACTCGCGGACGCTAATCCCGAAAAATTCGGTCAAAATGGTATCGGGCTCTGGACGGGCGTAGTGAAATACAATCGCGGCGATAATGAAAAAGCCCCACCCAGCAAGATTGGTCAACGCCAATACGTGTAACCAAAATTTTGCGGTTAATAAGTCCTTGGGGTGCCCTACTTTCATCATCATTCCTGTTGCTAAAAGTGCTTTGCTACTTGAGTCTGCGCCAAAGCAAGGTAACATAGCAAGACTTATCTTTTAGTTTTTCATTGTTGGAGTAATAACGTCAATGTCATACGCTTCTGTAGCTGAAGTGCTCGGCGGCAAGATTGCTGTCGACTCGCAGATCACGGTACGTGGCTGGGTTCGTACAAGACGCGACTCAAAAGCGGGTATTTCTTTCATTAATATTCACGACGGTTCGTGCTTTGATGCATTGCAAGCGGTTGTGCCTGCAGAATTGTCGAATTATGAGAATGAAGTGCAGAAGCTAACCACTGGCTGTTCTATCGCTATTACTGGCGTTGTTGTTCGCTCTCAGGGCAAAGGTCAATCGTTCGAGTTGCAAGCGACCAACGTCAGAGTGTACGGCTGGGTAGAAGATCCTGACACCTATCCGATGTCGCCCAAACGCCATTCAATGGAATATTTGCGTGAGTATGCTCATTTGCGGCCTCGGACCAATATTACTGGCGCCGTAATGCGGGTTCGTCACACCCTAGCACAGGCAATTCATCGCTTTTTTGATGAGCGCGGTTACCTGTGGGTCAGCACCCCTATTATCACGACCTCCGACTGCGAGGGTGCGGGAGAAATGTTCCGGGTCTCGACCTTAGATATGCTCAACGTCCCTAAAACTGAAGATGGCAAAGTGGATTTTAGCCAAGACTTTTTCGGGAAAGAGGCATTTTTGACAGTTTCAGGGCAGTTGAACGTAGAATCTTATGCGTCTTCGTTGTCAAAGGTGTATACCTTCGGGCCGACATTCCGTGCCGAAAACTCCAACACCAGTCGTCATCTCTCGGAATTCTGGATGGTAGAGCCAGAAGTCGCTTTTGCGGACCTTAATGATATTGCTGGCTTAGCCGCAGATATGTTGCAATACGTTTTTGCTGCAGTGTTGCGTGAGCGCCCTGATGACATGGCATTTTTCGCACAGCGTATTAAGGCGGATGCGGTAGAACGTTTGCAAGCAATCGTCGACAGCGAATTCGTTCATATGGACTACACCGACGCCATTGAAATTTTGCAAAACTGCGGAGAAAAATTTGAATACCCGGTTGAATGGGGTGTCGATTTGCAGTCAGAACACGAACGTTATTTGGCAGAGAAACATGTTGGTGGTCCCGTTATTCTGAAAAACTATCCGCGCGACATTAAAGCCTTTTACATGCGCCAAAACGAAGATGGCAAAACCGTTGCAGCAATGGATGTATTGGCGCCAGGTATTGGTGAAATTATCGGTGGTAGCGCCCGTGAAGAGCGCTTGGATATTCTTGATAAGCGGATTGAAGAAATGCAGCTGCCAAAAGAAGAATATCAGTTCTACCGCGATTTACGCCGCTACGGCACAGTTCCACACGCAGGCTTTGGTTTAGGCTTCGAGCGCTTAGTGGCTTACGTTACCGGCGTGCAAAATATTCGGGACGTCATCCCGTTCCCTCGCGCACCGAAAAGCGCAGCCTTTTAAGCCATACCCTATTGCTGGCGACTATTCGGTCGCCAGCGTCACTAGGGACTTGGGATTTAAGAAAAACCCTGATGGATCTTTTTCTGGTTTAATCGGCGTCGGCACTGCTGGTGTACCAATGTACAAGAATCCTACTATCTCATCATCATCGCCGCATTCTAGCTGCTCTCGTACATAATCGTCTTCCGCCATCCAACCGGTGCGCCAAATTGCGCCTAAACCTTGGGCGAATGCCGCTTGCTGCATCGCCATAGTGGCACAGGCGGCACTGCATAATTGCTCATTGCGCGGCACTTTATCGTGGGCACGGTACTGCAAACAACAGGCAATAACTAACGGCGCGCGAAACGGTATTTGCCCGGCTCGCTCAACAACGTCGTCCGAGTATTCGCGGTTTAGTGCGGCTTGTTGAAAAACATCCCCCAGTAACTGCCGGTCTGCCCCAGCGAATTCAATAAAACGATACGGCGTTAGCGCCATATGATCGGGCGCCCGTACCGCGGCACGATGAATCAGTGTCAATTGCTCTGCGCTTGGGCCCGGTTCCATTAGCCGCGGCATCGACGAGCGTTGCGTTAACAAATCCAATGCATCCATGACTACCCCTTAATGATCATGCTTAGTTACATTCTTCCGCTGGAACATTGTAGGTCGGTCAGTTATTCTGCGACACTGAAAAAGTTCCAGTTGAAGTGAGTGGTTATGAAATCTCTGCGTGCAATGTTCGGCTATTTGTGGCGGTTTATCAATGGCATTCGTCGTGTCATCGTAAACCTCGTGTTCTTTTCAGTACTTGCCGCGGTATTGATTTTTCTGTTCCACGATGAAGAGCCGATTGTGGTGCCCGATAACGCCATCTTAGAAGTTAATCCGGTGGGTACGTTGGTCGAGGAACTGACCTATAAAGACCCGTTGGCACAATTTTTTGATCGTGCGTTTCATCAACAAGATGACCGGCCCGAAGTATTGGTGACTGACTTAGTCAAAAGCATAGAGAACGCGACCAATGACGAGCGTATTGGCGCGATTCATTTAGACTTGAGTGCGTTGTTTCCAAGCGGTATCAATAAGCTAAAAATGGTCGGCCAGGCACTGCAGAAATTCCGCGAAGCTGGGAAGCTGGTGATTGCATCGGGGGACTTTTATAATCAACAGCAATATTACCTAGCGTCTTACGCCGACAAAGTGTATTTGAATCCGATGGGTTCAGTAGAACTCGATGGCTTTAATTACACGCAACTGTATTTTAAAGACTTGCTCGATAAGCTAAAAATCAATCCACATATCTTTAAAGCCGGTAAATATAAGTCTGCGGTCGAGCCTTTTATTCGGAATAACATGTCAGATGAAGCGCGCGAGGCTAATCAGGCATTGTATGGTGAAATGTGGCAAAGTTTTGTCGCTGATATCGAAGCTAACCGCGACATTAGCCCTATGATTACCAGCGGTAGTTTAAGCGACTACGAAACCGCATTTACTGAAGCCAATGCCGATACCGCCAAAATGGCGCTCAATACAGGCTTAGTCGATGCCTTACTGACCCGTTCAGAGTTGCGCGCAGAACTCATCAACCTGTCAGGATACGATGAGGACGAGGAAAGCTATCGTAAAATTGGGTTTCAGCAATACCTTCACGCGCCGAGTGTTGAACAAATTTTGCCCGACAAAGATAAACCACAAATCGCCGTCGTTGTTGCGCGTGGTCAAATCGTTAATGGTTCGATGAAGCCCGGCATGATTGGTGGCGACAGCACAGCCGCACTATTGCGTAAAGCGCGGTTGGATGAGAACACCAAAGCGGTGGTGTTACGTATTGATAGTCCTGGTGGCAGTAGCTTTGCTTCGGAAATCATTCGCCAAGAAGTGTTGGAATTGAAAAAAGCGGGCATCCCTGTTATCGCCAGCATGAGCAGTGTCGCTGCTTCTGGCGGCTACTGGATTGCAGCCAGTGCAGATCAAATCTGGGCAGCGCCTACAACCATTACGGGCTCTATCGGGGTGTTTGGCATGTTCTTTACGGTAGAAGACAGTTTAAATGCCATTGGTGTACACGCGGACACCGTGCAAACGACCGATATGCAACCGATCACCAACGTCACTGCCCTACCGGAACAACAGCAAGCCATACTGCAGCGTTCAGTAGAAAATGCGTATCAGAAATTTTTAAACATCGTTGCCGATGGTCGAGGCATGTCTGTTGAAGCAGTGGACGATATCGCCCAAGGTCGTGTTTGGACAGGGCGCCAAGCGCTTGAGCGGGGCTTGGTTGACCACTTGGGAGACTACGATGACGCTATCCAAGCGGCGGCAAAATTAGCAGAGCTGGATGACTATCGCGTTAAAACCATTAAGCAAGATGTATCGACGCGGTTTAAGTGGATGATGGAGCTTTCCTCAGTTGCCAGCACTCTTCTGCCTGATGCCGGCCAAGCCAATGCCAATAATTGGTTAGTCCAACAGGCGCAGCAATTATTCGACAGTGCTGCACCGTTAGGTCACTTTAACGATCCTCAAGGGGTTTATTCTTACTGTGCGTTATGCCTGCAACCACGTTAAACTAAGGCCAATACCTTTATTGGCGGAAAAACTGAGGGGTTGGAGAGCCTGAGATGACGAAAAAGCGCATTTACGTTGCCTACACCGGTGGCACAATTGGAATGAAAAAATCGGCCCAGGGCTATGTTCCTGTGGCCGGCCATTTAGGTGAATGCGTCCAACGGATGCCAGAATTTTTTCGTGAGGAGATGCCAGAATTCACCATCAACGAATACCAGCCGTTGATGGACTCCTCGAATATGGCGCCGCGCGATTGGCAAGCTATCGCCGACGACATAGCCACGCATTATCATGACTACGACGGCTTTGTGATTTTGCATGGCACCGACACCATGGCGTATACCGCCTCAGCACTGTCGTTCATGTTTGAAAATCTGGACAAGCCAGTGATCGTCACGGGTTCGCAAATTCCGCTTGCCGCTTTACGCTCCGATGGTCAAACGAACCTTCTTAACGCGCTTTACATTGCCGCCAATTACCCCATTCATGAAGTCAGCTTGTTCTTCAACAATACGCTGTACCGCGGAAATCGAGCGACTAAAGCGGATGCCAACGGCTTCAACGCTTTTGCGTCACCAAATTTTCCAGCGTTGCTAGAAGCCGGCATTCAAATAAAGGTGCAAGCAGGTAAAGTTGTGCCGATTGGCAAGGCTGAGTTAAATGTCACGCCAATTACGCCGCAACCGGTGGGTGTGGTTATGCTCTACCCAGGCATCTCTGCAGATATCATCGAGAACGTTATTAAGCAACCTGTTAAAGCATTGATTATTCAAAGCTATGGGGTTGGCAATGCGCCCCAAGATCCAGCCTTACTCAATAGCCTTAATAGCGCCATTCAGCAAGGCTTAGTTGTGGTAAATTGTACCCAGTGCTTTCGTGGTCGGGTCAACATGGATGGCTATGCAACTGGCAATGCGTTGGCCGAAATTGGTGTCGTTAGCGGCGCCGATATGACCATTGAAGCAGCACTCACTAAGCTTCACTATCTGCTTTCACAACCGTTAAGTCCCGAGCAGATCCGGCAACAAATGACCCAAGATCTGCGCGGGGAACTGAGCAGCAATTAAGTCGCTTTCTGGGTCCAAAGCGTTAACCACTCATTAACCGGTGTAGCCAGCAGCGCCTGATGATCGTCGTAGCTGGCAAAAATCCTATCCGCTTTTTGGCGCGGGAATTGGGTCAGCAAATTGCGATAAAACTTATCCGCAAGCACAGGTATCCCCTCCTCGCGACGACGTCGATGGCCAATCGGATACTCCACCGCCACTTGCTCGGTGCTACTGCCGTCGCTGAAGGTTATCTGGATGGCGTTAGCAATTGAGCGCTTTTGCGGATCTAAGTAATCCTTTGAATACTGGTCCGATTCAACGACCACCATTTTCTCCCGTAAACGATCAATTTCGGGATGTTGTTGGTGGTATTCATCTTCGTAGTGATCGGCAGTAACCTCTCCCTCCAATAGCGCCACCGCTGTCATATACTGCAAACAATGATCGCGATCTGCCGGGTTGGCTAAATCGCCCTCTTTAGAAATAATCCGAATAGCTGATTCGTGGGTTGTCAGAGTGATTTTCTCAATCTCTTCCACTCGATCCACCACTTCAGGATGCAGCTTAACGCCTGCCTCACAGGCTGTTTGGGCGTGAAATTCGGCTGGAAAAGACAGCTTAAACAAAATATTCTCCATCACATAGCTGCCAAAATCGCGATCGAAGCTGAATTGCCACTGTTGTTTGGGTTTGAGCTGTTGGTCGCTATTGCGTTTGTTGAATAAGACCTCGTAAAACCCCCATTGTGGCGCGGTCAATGCACCTGGCACGCCCATTTCGCCACGCATTGCAATGTCGGCCAAGCGCACTGCGCGTGAGGTCGCGTCGCCAGCAGCCCAGGACTTACGAGAGCCCGCATTTGGGGCATGGCGGTAGGTCCGTAAAGCCTGGCCGTCCACCCAAGCATGCGATATCGCGGCCATTAGCTGCTCTCTGCTACCCCCCATAAGCCAAGTTGCAACAGCCGTTGAGGCCACTTTAACCAGCACCACATGGTCTAAACCCACACGATTGAAACTGTTTGCTAGCGCCAGAACTCCCTGAATTTCATGGGCTTTAATCATAGCTTCTAGGACAGTTTTCATTGTTAACGGCGCTTTACCTGCGGCGACACGTTGCTGCGATAGGTAGTCACAGACGGCGAGAATAGCGCCGAGATTATCTGATGGATGGCCCCATTCCGCTGCAAGCCAAGTGTCGTTATAGTCTAGCCAGCGGATGATACAGCCAATATCCCAAGCGCTTTTCACCGGGTCCATGCGATAGTCGGTGCCAGGCACGCGCGCGCCATGGGGAACCTGAGTCCCTTCAACCAGTGGGCCCAAATGTTTAGTACATTCTGGATAGCGCAACGCTAGCATGCCACAACCGAGGGTATCGGCTAGGCAATGCCTTGCAGTTTGCCACGCTTCATCAGACTCAACGTTGTAATTCAGCACGTAGTCAGCAATATCTTGTATGACGTGATCGTAATCAGGACGTTTATTCGCTTCTACCGTGGCAGACATAATCACTCCTCGTTGAAAAATGCGTGCTATTTAAGTCTACGAGATAACTGAGATTTTGCTCACAATAGGCAAAAAAAACCCGGAACCAATCCAGATTGTTCCGGGTATAGGGGAATGGCTCAATGAAGAGCCGTGCGCTAACTCATGATGCCACAATGATTGTGGAAATTTTGAGCAGTACACACAAGCATAGACAACTTTTTAAAAAATGGAAAATTTTTCTTTGGAACTTTTAACCTCATGAAAAGTAAAGATTTTGTAAAAATTCTACAAAAATTAATCACAGCTTATTCGCGCTTTATCCCCAGCTTTTTACACATGCTGCTTGAACAACTCATTGAAGTTATTGGTGGTCACTTCGGCCACTTCTTCAATGCTTACCCCCTTCACTTCTGCCAGACACTTCGCGACATCTGCGACATAGGCTGGCTGGTTTTGTTTGCCGCGGTGCGGCACCGGCGCAAGCCAGGGACTGTCAGTTTCAATCAACAGGCGCTCTAACGGCAATGCTTTAGCCGTCGCACGCAATTCTTCAGCATTACGGAACGATAAAATGCCGGATAAAGAGACGTAAAAATCCAATTCATCGATGGCTTGTTGGGCCATTTCAAGCGACTCGGTAAAACAATGCAGTACGCCCTTACACTTCTCCGCTTTGCCTTCCTTCAGAATCGCCAAGGTGTCTTGTTGCGCATCTCGGGTATGAATAATTAATGGCTTCTTCAGCGTATTTGCTGCAGCAATATGCTTAGCAAATGCCTGCTGCTGAATGGCTTTGCTATCCGGGTCGTAAAAGTAGTCTAACCCGGTTTCGCCGACAGCGATGACACGAGGGTCCGCGCCTAGTTCTACCAAGGTTTTATAGAAATCATCTGCAGGGGTTTTCTCATCTTTAACGTACAGTGGATGCAAGCCACAAGACAACGATACGTTATCAAACGGCTCTACCGCTGCTGCCATCGGACGAAATTGGTCTAGCGTGACACACACGCAAAGCATGTGGCGTACGCCTTTGCGTTCGGCATTCTTTACGATTGTTGCTAGGTCTGTGCCTAACTTATCGGTATCGATTTTATCTAAATGGCAATGGGAATCGACAAACACAGATTACTCCGCTAATTGCTGTAATAACTGTAACCAACGGCGCTCGCTCGCTTGGCTATCCGCCTGTTGCTGATGCTGAGTGAGCGCCTGTCGGCTAGCGACATTTTCATCGCAACATTGTAACACGAGCAAGTGCTTATGCTCGACGTTGCCGACGACCCAAATCACCTGTGCGGCGAACGGCTCAGTCAATCCGCTAAGATTGACCTGCATCATTGTACCAAGCCCTGCTCCACGCTCGGCGCAGGTTAAGCACCAGAACGTAGGACTCGAGAAGTGCCCTAAAAAGCCCATTGTTTGTGAGTCGAGTTGCAGATATAAAGCGGCCATTTACGCTCCTGAGAAGCGGATTTAGCCGTTTAGTTTAGCACGCAGTGATTGCCATAATTGCCGCAGTTGGTTGGCTATCGCCAAACCGGCAATGTGGAAAGACTGGCGCTTAATCACTGCCAGCTCGCGTTGGCTGCGTAAAATTACATCAGCGTGGTGGGGATAACGTTTATGGTGCGCGCTTAAGTCGTCTGCCAAGGCTGGCATGGTGAGCGCTTGAAAGGGTGCTCGATGTGCAACTTTTAGCCAATCACTGAACAGCCATTCGGTGATCACCAGCCACTCCTGTGCGGCAGATTTACTGTCCAAACTCGGCAACAACTGTTTACCCTGCAATGCTGCAAGTAATTGTTGCGCATGCGCACGTTGCTCATCGGTTATCGTTGCGTGGTTATCTGCACGGCTTAATACGATTTTCTGCAAGCGACTGCGAATGGTCGGCAATAACAAGCCTTGGCGTTTCGCAGTGATCAACCAGTAACTATTTTGTGGTGGCTCTTCTAACATCTTTAATAAGGCATTAGCCGCCGCTTCTGTCATCCGTTCCGCCTGATAAATGACCACGACTTTGTTACCGCTTTGGTTGGCTGTCTGGTACAAGTTCTGGCTTAACTGGCGAATACTATCTACCCCAATGCTGGCCTTGTCATCGTCACTGACCACTTGTAAATCGGGATGATTTCCGGCGTTGTAGAGTTCGCAGGCTTTACATTGACCACAGGCCTTTCCACTAGGCCTTTGGCATAACAAGTAGTTCACCACTTGCTCGACAAACACGTCGCTTCCTAACTGCTTATCCCAGTTAATGCTGTAGGCGTGGGCCAGACGATGTTGTTTTGCCGCCGCAAGAAAATTCATCCATGGCTGCTTTAACCAAGCGTAGCTCATATAAAAAGTTGCTCTTCAATTGCCCGTAAAATGTCTTTATGCACTGCCGGCATTGGTTGGTTGGCATCAATCACCACAATGTTTGGCTCACGTGCCGCAATGGCTAAATAGTGGCGCCGAGTGCGTTCAAAAAACGCTAATGATTCTTGTTCGATACGGTCGAGCTCTCCGCGCTCTTGCGCGCGTTGTAAACCAGTTTCGGCATCTACATCCAGTAACAGGGTCAAATCTGGCGCGAAGTTTCCTAGGGTCAGTGACTTTAGTGCTTGCAAGCGCTCGTCACCAAGCTCCCTGCCACCACCTTGGTAGGCACGAGAACTCAAGTCATGGCGGTCGCCGATCACCCATTTACCGTTCTTCAAAGCGGGCATAATCACGTTTTCCACAAGCTGAACCCGGCTCGCGTACATCAGCAACAGTTCTGTAGAGGGGCTAATGTACTCTTCCCAAGAACGTTTTACCAGTTCTCGCAGCGCTTCAGCCAACGGTGTTCCACCCGGTTCACGAACCGTTTCCAATGGAATGCCCTTGGCCTGTAAATGGGAAAGTATGGTGGCGATTGCCGAGCTTTTACCCGCGCCCTCAAGGCCCTCAACTACAATAAACTTTCCTTGCATAGCGTGATTACTGTCCTTTTTGATATTTATTAACCGCTTTTTGGTGTTCCGCTAGCGTCTTTGAAAACACGTGCTGGCCATCGGCGTTCGCCACAAAATACAAATAATCGGTATCTGCCGGTTTTGCCGCCGCTTGTAACGATGCGATTCCCGGCAGCGCGATAGGCGTTGGCGGTAACCCATCAATACGGTAGGTATTGTAAGGTGTTCGTTCGCGCAGGTGGGCGCGAGTCAGGTTCCCGTCAAAATCCTTTATACCATAAATTGTGGTCGGGTCAGACTGTAGCCGCATACCTTTACGCAAACGATTAGCAAACACCGATGCCACTAACTCGCGTTCACTATTCAAGCCCGTTTCCTTTTCGATGATCGAGGCTAAAATTAGCAGTTGGTAAGGAGTGTCTACGGCACAAGGCGCTGCGCACTGCTGCCAGGCCTCCATCAGGTGTTGATGCATGCTTTCATACGCATGTTGCAGTATATCCCAATCACTACTACCTGCCTGATAAGCGTAGGTCTCGGGCAGTAGGAGTCCCTCGAGGTTGTGAAATGCTCCGTCGCTTAACCGCTCTGCAATAGCCGTCATCGATAATCCTGCGGTATCGTGAGTTAAATGCGGCGCCTGCTGCAGTGTCGCCAGTGCTTGGGCGGCGGTTTGCCCCTCAATAACCGTCACTTGGAACAACATTTGTTCGCCGTTTATCAGTTTGCCCCAAAATGTCTGCCAGTCCGTCGCGGCAGCAAATTCATAGTAGCCCTGTTTAATTGGTCCTAATTGGCCGCTTAACTTCGCTAACCAATAGTGTAGTCGTGCAGAACTGATGAGTTGTTGCTGTTGCAGACGCATCAATACATCGCGACTGGTGTCACCACGCTCAACCGCAATAACTAATGGCGTGTCTTCTGACACAGCTAAACGTGTTTGCGGATAGTAAGATCGTAACGCGAAGATTATCGCTAAAACGATAACAACAACGGTAAATAACAGCGCTAACGCCGATTTTATTGATTTAAGCATAATTCCCAATCTTTATAATCGAGCACTTCTAACGCGCGGCCATCAAGCTGTGCAATCGGTTGAATACCTCGCACACAATTACACAAGAACGCTTGTTCCGCTTCAGCAAGATGTTGGCAAGGAAACTCTGCCACTTCCACCTCGCCCATTAAGCCGCTACTCAGCAACTGTTGTCGTGCAATCCCGTTAACTCCGGCACCACTTATTTGTGGTGTATGCCAGCGGCCGTTGACGCGCCAGAATAGGTTGGCTTGGACCCCACCATAAATTTGCTGGTCATGATCAGCCACCCACAACTGACATTGGCGCCGTTGTTGTTCTTGGCTTAATAGCACCTGTTCCAAGCGGTTCAAGGTTTTTATACCGGCCAGAAGTGGCTGTATACTCAGGGTTAATTCCGCTTTAAACAGGTTTAGCGGTGTGGGAGCTGGCAGTTGCAAAGCCTTGCCATTCAAGTAAATATGGCTGCTGATATCGTCACTATAGCCATAGCCTTGGGTGGAATCACCACGAGTGACGATCACTTTCAATACGCCCTCGCCGATTTGCTGCGCACGGTTACATGCTGCGGTGCTTAGCTGTTCCGGATCAAAATTCGGCATCAGCAACTGTGCTTGTGCAGTGAGTAAGCGGTTTAAATGCTGAGGCCATAAACACAATTGCCCTGCCCGCACTCGTACGGTGGTAAAATGGCCGTCGCCGAACTGTAAGCCACGATCAGTGGCTTCCGGGAAGCACTCTTCCACACTCTGCTCCTTGAATTAGACTGCTCGCCATTTGTACCATCATCACCGTAAAAATCCTAGCTGCCGGAATGCCAATTGGCCGATATTCGGGCATAAAAAAAGGCGGATAATCATCCGCCCTTTCTAGCACTACCTAACGATTAGTCGTCAGAGTGTGCTTTAACGTAATCAATCGCGGCTTGAACCGTTTTGATTTTTTCTGCTTCTTCGTCTGGAATTTCGGTCTCGAATTCTTCTTCCAGAGCCATAACCAGTTCAACAGTATCCAATGAATCTGCACCCAAGTCGTTTTCAAAAGAAGCTTCTGCTTTTACTTCTTCTTCTTTAACGCCCAGCTGCTCAATGATGATTTTCTTTACGCGTTCTTCGATATTACTCATGGTATTAAAATCCCTCAATAGTGTTCGCGAGAGTGAAAAATTGGCTGTAGTTTAGAGAAACCGACAGCATTAATAAAGCAAAAATTGCGATTATGCCGAGAGGTCGTACCCCTACACGGTTAAATCATCGCCATTCCACCATTCACATGGATGGTTTCACCAGTGATATAAGCGGCGCCAGGGCTCGCTAAGAATGCTACAGCAGCAGCGACTTCTTCCGGCGCACCTAAACGTGCAGCGGGAATATTAGCAAAAATTGCCGATTTTTGCTCTTCGGTCAATGCTTTTGTCATATCGGTATCAATAAAGCCAGGAGCTACACAGTTCACGGTAATGCCGCGCGCAGCCACTTCTTTTGCTAATGACTTAGTGAAACCGGTTAAGCCCGCCTTCGCGGCACAGTAATTGACCTGGCCTGGGTTACCCGTTGTTCCAACCACCGAACTGATATTAATGATGCGACCTTCACGGCGCTTCATCATGCCGCGAATAACAGCTTTAGCGAGGCGGAATACAGCCGTTAGGTTGGTTTCGATAACGCTATCCCACTCGTCTTCCTTCATTCGCATCATCAAGTTATCACGAGTAATACCCGCGTTATTGACTAAGATATCGATACTGCCGAATTGTTCCTCGATAGCTTTCAATACCTCAGCAACTTGCTCGCTATCCGTTACGTTCAGCGCCATTCCTTTACCGTTGTCGCCAAGGTATTCACTGATCGCTGCCGCGCCATTTTCTGAGGTTGCCGTACCAATGACTTTTGCTCCAGCAGCAACCAGTTGTTGTGCAATGGCTTTACCAATCCCACGACTGGCGCCGGTAACGAGTGCAACTTTGTTTTCCAAACTCATAAACGATTCCTTTACCCTTTTAATGCTTGCAGCGCATCAACCGTATTCAACGGTGTGCACGTTAACTGCTTATCAATACGTTTAACTAGGCCGCTTAACACTTTACCTGGGCCAACCTCATAACTCTCGGTAACCGCCATAGCGGCTATTTTTTGTACCGACTCAGTCCATCGTACTGGTGAGTATAGTTGTCTAACTAGCGCATCACGAATGGCGTCTTCCGCCATCGCCGATTCCACATCAACGTTATTAATGACGGCGATTTTTGGCTGGGCAATACTAATTTCCGCCAATCGTTGCTTTAATTGTTCCGCCGCAGGCTTCATTAATTCACAGTGAGATGGCACGCTCACGGGCAACGGCAACACTCGCTTAGCGCCCTTTTCTTTTAACGCTTCACCAGCACGCGCAACCGCCGCTTTATGGCCAGCAATGACCACTTGCCCTGGCGAGTTATAGTTCACTGGCGCCACAACTTGGCCTTGCTGAGCTTCAGCACAACACTGCCGAATAACGTCGTCATCAACGCCTATAACTGCCGCCATCGCACCCTCACCCTCTGCAACCGCCTGTTGCATAAACTGGCCACGATCGCGTACCAGTTTTACTGCATCTTCAAAGCCCAAAGCGCCTGCACAAACTAACGCAGAGTATTCGCCAAGGCTGTGTCCGGCCATTACTGTGACGTCAGCTAACCCTTCGGCAACCGCCGCTTTATACAAAGCAACGCTTGCGGTTAACAACGCCGGTTGAGTATTCTCGGTTTGATTGAGGCGACTATCAGGACCATCTTGAACCAACGCCCACAAATCGAACCCTAGAGCATCACTGGCTTGGGCGAAAGTGTCTTTAATTAATGACGTATGCTCAGCAACATCTGCTAGCATACCGACGGTTTGCGATCCCTGTCCGGGAAACAATAATGCTTTACTCATCGTCATTATCCTTTAAAACGTGACTAATGCTGAGCCCCAGGCGAATCCACCACCAAAGGCTTCTAATAATAATCGGTGACCCCGTTTAACACGACCATCGCGCACGGCAACATCTAGGGCAATGGGTACCGATGCAGCAGAGGTGTTACCTGTGTAATCCAAGGTCATAATAACCTGATCCATCGGCATCCGTAATTTTTTTGCGGTAGCGGCGATAATTCGGCGGTTCGCTTGATGCGGAATTAACCAGTCTAATTGATCTGCGGACAGGTTGTTGTGTTTCAAGGTGTCAGTGACCAATTCACTGAGTTTGGTAACGGCGACGCGAAACACTTCATTACCACGCATATACATCCAACGGTCGCTGTCTTCCGAACTATCGCGGGTCGCTTGTTTAGCCCCCAATAATTCGGTGTATTCGCCGGCACTATATATGTGTGTTGAATGAACGCCAGGTTGCTCACTGGCTGACAACACCACAGCTCCAGCGCCGTCGCCAAACAATACTAAGGTATTACGATCTTGAGGATGACAAAGCCGCGCCAAAACATCGCTACCGACAACTAACACGTTTTTACACTGGCCTGATTTAATATATTGGTCGGCAACACTGAGGGCGAAAATAAACCCAGAACACGCCGCTCCGACATCAAAGGCTGGGATGGTGCTAATACCTAGTTGCTGTTGGATGTAGCAAGCCGCGGAGGGAAAAGCATGTTCAGCAGAGGTGGTTGCACAGACAATCATATCGACATCTGTTGCGGTTAACTCTGCCATTTCCAAGGCATTTTTCGCAGCCAAGGTTGCCATCGAGTGCACCGTTTCTGTTGCACTCGCTATACGCCGTTCACGAATGCCGGTTCGCTCACGGATCCATTCATCGGAAGTGTCGACACGCTGCTCAAGTTCAGCGTTAGTTAAGCGTTGAGACGGTAAATAATGACCCGTTCCAACGATTCGAGAAAATGTCATGATAGCTTTTACGCTTGTTCTAAGAGAACGGACTCTACCCGACTTTTAATTTGTTCAGGCAGCTCTTCGCGTGCTTCAGTCACCGCCTGTTGGATAGCACTATAAAATGCTTCACTGTTGGCACTGCCGTGACTTTTTATCACCACGCCGCGTAAGCCTATCAAACTTGCGCCGTTATAGTGGTCGGGCTTCAACCAATCCCATGACTGCTGAAGCTTTTTCGAAAATAACCGAAAAAACCAGCGATATGCCCAATGGGAAGCAATTGTCGATTTTACGTTGGCAACCAGAAGCTCTGCTAAGCCCTCGCAACTTTTTAGCGCGATGTTACCAACAAAACCATCACAGACAATCACATCAGCTTTGCCGGTAAACATATCGTTACCCTCAATAAAGCCGATATAGTCTACCGCCTCCGATGATTGCAGCAGTTGTGCGGCATGGCGTACCACGTCGCTACCCTTAATTTCCTCTTCCCCCATGTTCAGCAATGCCACCCGAGGTTTACTGATAGCAAGGGTTTGTTGTGCTGCGACTGAGCCCATAACGCCAAACTGGAATAGCGTATCGGAATCGCACACCGGGTTTGCACCCAAATCAAGTAAATACGATTGGCCACCACGCTGATTCGGTAGCGCCGTCATCAACGCCGGGCGTAATACGCCGGGTAAGGTTTTTAACACAAAATAGGCTTTGGTCATCAATGCGCCGGTATTGCCGCCACTAACGACACCTTGGGCGTGACCATCGGCAAGGAGTTCGAGAGCCTTGCGCATTGAAGACTCAGGTTTTGCACGCAGTGCATAGCCAGGCTTGTCCGCCATAGTAACAACGTCCTCTGCATGGACGATTGAAATGGCTGGATGATCGTTGAGAGCTTGGCTTTGAAGGAGTTGTTGCAGCTCTTGTTGGCGGCCAACAACAGCAAACTCGACATCGGGGAATTGGGAAACCGCCTTTTTTAGTGCGGCAATAACAATAGAGGGGCCATGATCGCCCCCCATTGCATCAATTGCTAAACGCAATTTTATCACTCAATAATTACTTATTGACGACTTTACGACCCTTGTAGTAACCGTCAGCAGTGACATGGTGACGACGATGAGTCTCACCTGAAGTCGAATCTACCGACAGTGTAGGGCCGCTTAATGCGTCGTGTGAACGGCGCATGTCGCGCTTTGAACGACTTTTACGATTCTGTTGTACAGCCATTTACGCTATCTCCTGGTTATTTACGCGTTAATTCTTGCAACACCGCGAATGGGTTTTCAGATTTGGCTTCTGCCTCTTCGTCAATTTCGCCCCACGTCATGGCGTCGCGATCTACCGAACATTCACTTGGCTCGTGCTTCGGAACGAGTGGCATTGCCAAGATCAATTCATCCTCAATCAGCCCATGCAAGGCAATCTCACCAAATTCATTGGGTTCGATTGCTTCATAAGCCTCTGGAAAATCTTCTGCTGTCTGCTTTTGAGTCACGGGAGCATACGCAAACTGTGCCTCAATAGCAACTGCCAGCGGTTCACCACACCGTTCGCATTTGACGCTGGCTTCGACACTGGCCTTACCGCTAAAAAACATCAACCCTTGCGGGTCTGTGCCAAAACCTATTTCAACAATAGGATCCTGACTCGGTTCAAGCAGCAATTCTTGAAATCGTTTCAACGTTTGTGCAGGGACCACGCCGTCATATTGTGCACGCTTAACGGCACATTTAACCGGGTCGACCTGTACGGGTATACGAACATTTTGCATAGCGGCCGAATAGTAAAGGAATTACGGGTCAAAAACAAGGGTAATTTGCGCTAACCCGCCAAGGTTAACGGGTTTATCTGGTGTTTTCTTAGCATTTCAAGCAACCGGATGGTTGGCAAGCCGATCAACGCGTTCGGGTCGTCGCCGACCATGCGTGTAAACAAACTAATCCCAAGCCCTTCACTTTTAAAACTGCCAGCACAGTTTAGCGGCTGTTCCAACCGCACGTAGCCGGCAATTTCCTCATCCGTTAACGAACGAAACTCAACGCTGAATGGCTCCACCACACTATCCATCTGCTGTATGCCTGAGTGGTATAACGCCAGACCGGTCAGAAAAGTTACACGCTTCCCGCTGCAGCGTTGTAGTTGTTGTCGAGCATTGGCCTCGCTACCTGGTTTACCGAGAATCATCCCGTCGCATACCGCGACTTGGTCCGAGCCAATGATTAATGCTGCTTTATTTAACCGTTCAGCTACCGCCAACGCTTTTTGTTGCGCCAACCTTAACACCAGTTGTTCCGCCGACTCATCCGCCCGCGCGGTTTCATCAATTTCCGGCTTACAGACCTGATAAGGCAGGTGCAACTTATCTAATATCGCGCGGCGGTACGGTGAACTGGAGCCGAGAACGAGTTCAACTGACATGGCTAAGATCCTCTGGTGATTGCGGCAGTACGGTTTCGAGGTAATGGTGCAAGGCAGCGGGTGAATCTACCACCGTGCTGGCCCCTGCAGCTAGCAACTGCGCATGACTATGCACGCCATAGCTGACCCCGATAGCGGTAACGCCAGCATTCTTCGCCATTTCCATGTCGTAAATAGAATCACCTACCATAATAGTACGCGCAGCGCTGGTTTGTGCCTCATTAATGAGTTGTTGCAACATTAACGGGTCTGGTTTCCCCGCCGTTTCGTCCGCTGTTCGGGTTGCGACAAAGTGGGTATGTAAGGACGTCTCTGCTAAAACGCGGTTAAGGCCGCGCCGTGCTTTGCCG
Source organism: Idiomarina tyrosinivorans (assembly GCF_003987475.1). Classification (GTDB taxonomy): domain Bacteria; phylum Pseudomonadota; class Gammaproteobacteria; order Enterobacterales; family Alteromonadaceae; genus Idiomarina; species Idiomarina tyrosinivorans. The sequence goes on from NZ_PIQH01000001.1 coordinate 198,158, forward strand.
GTTGCAACTGCTAACAGGTGATGCTTTCGCAAGCTGTCGAGCATCACTTCAATACCGTTGAATAACGGCGTTGGGGTTTGGTTAAAAGTGACATACTCATCGCTGTAGCGACGAATAAATTGGCGTAATTGTGGCTCAGCTAAACCACCGAATAGCTGTTCGATGGCGGGCGCCAGGCTTAAACCAATAATGTGTTGTACATCGGTTGCTAGCGGAACTGGAAGTTCTAGCGCTTTAGCGGTGGCTTGCATCGACGACACAATTCGCCCCACTGAGTCCATCAGTGTGCCGTCCCAATCGAAGATTATTAGGTGTTTTTGGCTCATCAGTGACCTACTACATAACGGTTAGACGGCTGAGTACCGTTTCTAAAACAGTATCTAAAGGCGCTTCAAATTGCATCGCCTTACCCGTTTTCGGATGATTAAAACGCAACTGCCAAGCATGTAAAAAGAGTCGATTCAAGCCGCGCTCCGTCATCATCTGGTCGAACTTTTGGTCACCATATTTCGGGTCGCCGGCAATAGGATGGCCGGCATGAAGCGTATGAACACGAATTTGGTGCGTGCGCCCAGTAATCGGCGATGCTTCCACTAGCGTTGCTTCCGCATAACGACGATAAATGCGAAAAGCAGTTTCTGACGGTTTGCCCTGTTCGTCTACGCGAACAATACGTTCACCACTCTGCAGGGTATTCTTTTTCAACGGTGCGGCAACTTTGCGGGTGGTTTTCTGCCACTGTCCGCGTACCAGTGCTAAATAGCGTTTATCCACTTGCTTATCGCGCAACTGTTGATGCAGCACGCGCAGCATCGAACGCTTCTTCGCGACCAACAGCAAACCACTGGTATCGCGGTCTAGGCGGTGAACCAGTTCTAGCTGTTTACTATTTGGGCGCAGCGCGCGAAGCCCTTCAATCAACCCGAATTGCAAACCACTACCGCCATGCACTGCCATTCCTGATGGCTTGTTAATCACCATGAAGGCGTCATCTTCGTATAAAATGGCGCTTTCAAGTTGTTGTACTTGCTCTAACTTACTGGACGGCAAAGGCGCTTTTTCTTGCACTTTTACCGGTGGAATACGTACCTGGTCGCCCACTTGCAACTTATAGTCTGGCTTACAGCGCTTTTTGTTCACCCGCACCTCGCCTTTGCGGAGAATGCGATAAACAAGCGATTTCGGCACGCCTTTCAATTGCGCGATGAGATAGTTGTCGATGCGCTGCCCAGCGTGACCATCGTCGATGGACTGCCACTGCACTTGGCGCTGTTCGGTAGTTACGGCTTTGTTCATGGCGCGTAGTTTATCACTTAAAAAGCGGTGACGGAAAACAAATTGGCTCTTGTAATGGCACGGCTTTTCGTGGAATAATTGCGTGTCAAAAACCGCCAAGGGGCGGTCTGATTAAACGAAAAATGATTCGCGAGATCTGATAGACACTGTCGGCAACAACAGGTCCACATCAGCATACGGTGAACGCACCGAGATGTTGAAGGCACGGAAACGTTGAAATATTACGCCACAGGTCAAGCTCAGGTCTTAAGTTGAAATCGCGGCAATATGGCACGTGAAAATAACGTCAAGCCGCAGAGTGTTCGACACTAATTTATTCGGCTTATCCATTCAGTAATGGGTAGCTACTACGTAAGCCATGCACGTTGTGACGCATGGTCGTCAGCAACCAAGTCAGACATAGCGGAGGACAGACAATGTGTTTTTACATCCTATCCCCTATGCCGCAGGCTAATTGCTTACAAAAGTAACGAATGCGTTAATTGCTCGAACGTTTTTGCGAACGTGTCATATTGTGGCCCAATACATTGAGTCACAAAAATGAAGAGAATGTTAATTAATGCCACGCAGCTTGAAGAGTTGCGTGTAGCGTTGGTAGATGGCCAACGTTTGTACGACCTAGATATTGAAAGCCCTGGCCATGAGCAAAAGAAGGCCAACATCTATAAAGGTAAGATCACTCGCATCGAGCCCAGTTTAGAAGCCGCGTTCGTTGACTATGGCGCTGAGCGCCATGGCTTCCTCCCGCTAAAAGAAATTGCCAAAACCTACTTTCCTGAAGGCTACACGTTCCAAGGTCGTCCCAACATTAAAGAAGTTGTGTCTGAGGGCCAGGAAGTTATCGTCCAAATCGATAAAGAAGAACGTGGCCAGAAAGGTGCAGCGTTAACCACGTTTATTTCACTAGCCGGTAGCTATTTGGTGCTTATGCCAAACAATCCGCGCGCGGGTGGAATTTCTCGACGTATCGAGGGTGATGAGCGTTCGGCGTTAAAAGAAGCGTTGTCAGAATTAAACCTGCCTGCCGAAATGGGCTTAATTGTTCGTACCGCCGGCGTAGGAAAATCGAAAGATGAACTGGAATGGGACCTTAACGTATTGATGCACCATTGGCAGGCGATCACCAAAGCCGCCAATGAGCGACCTGCTCCGTTCCTTATTCACCAAGAAAGTAACGTGATTTTCCGCGCACTGCGTGACTACTTGCGACGTGATATTGGCGAAGTACTGATCGACAGCAAAAAAGTTTACGACCAAGTTCGTGAGCACATTCAACTGATTCGCCCCGATTTTGTTCAGCGCGTGAAACAGTACGAAGGCGATGTACCACTGTTCAGTCACTACCAAATCGAAAGCCAAATTGAATCAGCGTTCCAGCGTGAAGTGCGCCTGCCATCAGGGGGTTCTATCGTGATCGACCCCACTGAGGCACTAACGTCGATCGATATTAACTCATCACGGGCCACTAAAGGTGGTGACATTGAAGAAACCGCCCTGCAAACCAACTTAGAAGCCGCAGAAGAGATCGCTCGGCAGCTACGCTTACGCGATGTTGGTGGCTTGATTGTTATCGACTTCATCGATATGACACCGGCACGGCATCAGCGTGAAGTAGAAAATCGCTTGCGCGACAGCGTTGCACAAGACCGTGCGCGTATTCAAGTATCAAGGATTTCGCGTTTTGGTTTGTTAGAAATGTCACGGCAGCGCCTTCGCCCATCATTGGGTGAGTCCTCTAACCACGTCTGCCCGCGTTGCTCTGGGCAAGGCACTATCCGTTCAAATGAGTCGCTAGCACTGTCTGTGTTGCGCTTGATTGAAGAAGAAGCCATTAAAGACAACACCATGCAAGTGCATGCGCAAGTGCCGGTGCCGGTTGCGACCTACTTATTGAATGAAAAGCGCCAAGCGTTAGGCAAAATTGAAGGCCGTCACGATGTTCGTGTGGTGATCATCCCTAACCACCATCTTGAAACGCCACATTTTGATGTGTTGCGTATACGTGATGATGAAGTTCCAGAAGAAGCCAGTTTTGAACTGGTACAGAAGCCAGAACAAGAAGCGTCTGTCTCGATTACATTAAGCAAAGATAAAAAGTCGTTAGAAGAGCCAGCAATTAAAGGCTTAAAAGCGCCGGCCGCACCGCCAGTACAAGCGACACCGGTAACCACTGGACCGTCTCTGTTAAGTCGCTTATTGAAGAAAATTGCTGACTGGTTTAGTAGCGACGAAGACAGCAAAGACAAAAATAAGGGTCGTGGTAACCGTCAGGGTCAACGTAACGGCCAGAACAACCGTCGCCGCAATAACAATCGCCGTGGTGGACAACGCTCTCGCCAACGTAATCGTCGCGACAACCAAGGTACTAACAAAGACGAAAGCACGGCACAAACCACGACGACTGAGAGCAATAAGCCGAATCAAGAGCGTACTGGTGAAACCCGCGGGCGTAATCGTCGCGGTCGTGGTCGCGGCCGTAACCGTCAACGCCAAAACAGCGACGCTCAAAACGCCAATCAAGCAACAACCAATGAAGCTGTAGCGCAGGAGTCTGCGGATAAGGCTGAAGTAGCAGAACAGCAACAACAGCGTGCGCCGAAACCTCGTCGTGCTCGCAAACCTATTGAAAAATCGGTTCGCATGAAAGCACAGGAAGCCGAGCAAGATAGTCAAAATGTCGCACCCGAAGCTGACGCGCCGCAGAATGCTCAACCGCAAGCCAACGCGAAAGCAGAAACGCAAAGCCCGGCAAAAGCTGAGCAAAGCCAACGCAAAGTCGCCGCGGATGACGCTGACAGCAAAGCACAGGGTCGAGCCAACGATCCAAGAATGCAGGCTGCGGCAGAGAAAGTGGCGCAACAACAGAAAACTGACAACGCAGCAACACAAGCGGTGGAACAGCAGACTGAAGCGCCAACAGCAGCGACAGACGACACAGCGCCACAATCTCCCGCTCAGCCAACGTCTGAACAGCAGGAACTCAGCGCAGAATCGGTTGCTAGCGATAGTGAATCAGATACTACTGAAGAACGTACACCACGTAACCGTTCACGTCGCTCACCGCGACACATGCGTGCGGCTGGGCAGAAACGCAAACGTGAAAAGCAAGAAGCAGAACACGCTGAGCCGAGTGATGACAGTGCGCCAACCGCGGCTGACGAAGCCCAGCCTAATGAGGCAGCAACGGATCTAACGCCTGCATCAGAAGCACCTGTAGATAAGCCAGAAGATGCGGTAGAAGTGGTTGCTGCAGAAGTGCAGACAGACACCGTTGCTGCGGAAGCTCCGGTTGCCCAAGCGCAAAGTATGGATGTTAGCAAGCCGGTATTACCGCAGCGGGAAATCAAAGGCCAAGCGTTCGCGCCAATGACAAAAGCGGTTAGCCAGCCTCGCCAAGGTGAATTCCGAGCCTTCGGCATTGCTGCTGACAGCTCGCGTAAAGCCATCGCGAAGTCTTCGCAGATTGCATCAATTCATTCGGCGAAATCTACTGCATCAGCGGCAATGGCAAAGTGTGAGACACCACTGTATTAGGCCCTAAAAGCGACTCGCCGGCGATAATGCCGGCGAGCGTGTTTTACTTTAAGCGTAAATTAGCCTTATTCTTTTCCAGCGTCCGCTGGCCTATTCCTTTCACCTCCAATAACTGTTCTAGCGAAGTAAATCCCCCTAGTTTTTCGCGCAGGGCGACGATTCGCTCAGCCTTTCTCAATCCGACACCGCGCATGGCAGCGGCTATAGCCTCAGGTGAAGCAGTGTTAATATCAATACTCTCGTCAACGGTTTGTTGTTGAGGAACAGTTGCAGCCTGAAGCGGCAGGACCACACTGCTACAGGTTAACGCAGCGGCTAAGGCCACGCTGGTAAGGTATTTGTTCACGGTCATCGCCATAGTTCACTCCAAAAAAAAGCGCTGCATCATTGCAGCGCTTGTGACTATAGTTTCCCGCTCTACTGTTGCGATGTTTTGTTACGATAATCCGCAAACTCTTCAATGTATTCGCGCTGTTGGAGTACGGCGAAATCGGGATCGGCGGTGACATGACTGCGGCTATCTGGCAGCATAATTGTTTGCGGTTGTTTGTTTGCATTCACCCGCACCACCTTGCCATCAATCCGAATATTAACCGGCATCGGGAATGGCGAGCTGGATTCGGTCTGCCAATATACCGTAAGTTGTTTACCATCGCGTTCAGTGACTAACTTTGGTAATGCCGCTTGGTACAAATAGGTATCAAAAAACCATTGGTAGTTTTTTCCGGTTTCCTCGTTAACCGCATCGATAAAACGTTGAGAATCAGCGAAGTACGGTTTGAAGTTTCCAGGTTTCGGATCGTCACGGTCATACACCAACTGCTTGGTTGCTGCGAAAAACGCTTGATCACCAATCAACTGCCGTAGCGTATGCAGAACCCAAGCCCCTTTTGCATAGATGTCCGAGCCTGGACCACGACCATTTTGATAAACGTCATCTTCTGTCATTGAATGGTTAGAGACCAAAGGATACTCATTGATCAAGCCCTGACGGAGCTTGTACATTTCTGCATCGTAAGCCATTTTGCCATGCAAATATTCACTGTAAAGCGGTTGCATATAGCTACCAAAGCCTTCGTGAAGCCACATATGATCCCAGTCGGTATTCGTGATCTGATTACCGAACCATTCATGCGCGAGCTCGTGTTGCATTAACCAGTCATAACCATATGGACCCTTTTTGTAACCGTTTCCGTAAGCATTGATGGTCTGGTGTTCCATCCCCAAATGAGGCGTTTCAACCACGCCCATCTTTTCTGCATGAAACGGATATGGACCGATCATGTCTTCAAAAAAGTTAAGCATTTCGGGAAACTCTTTATACAGCTCTTTTGCTTTTGCTTCGTTGCCCTCTAGGTAATAAAACACCATCGGGTAGTCGTTACCGTAACGGCTATGATAGGTCGATTTTAGGGTTTTATAGGGGCCGATATTCAGTGCAATCGCATAGGTATTGATAGGTTCATCTGTATGCCAAATGTAACGGCTCCAGTCACCATCCTGAACGACGTCTTGCAGCATGCCATTACTCGCAGCTACTAAGCCTTTTGGCACGGTAACGCGAATAGTGGCACTTTGCGGCTCTGCCATGGGATGATCGATACACGGCCAAATCAGATCGCAGCCTTCCCCTTGTACTGCCGTAGCAATCCAGGGTTTACCATCTTCGGTGTGGCTCCAAACAAAGCCGCCGTCCCACGGCGCTTTTTCTGCTACATGGGGAACGCCATGATAACTAATACCAAGCTTAACTGTGTCTCCTGCAGCGATGCTTTGCGGTAGGCTCGCTGTCACTTGCCCTTGCTGATGCGTAAATTGGCCAGTGGGCAATGCTTCACCATTAACGGTAACCCCATCCAGTTGGAACAGATCATCAAGATCAACGACCAGTTTTGAGCGCTGACGATCGGTTTTTAGGGTCAGCACGGTAGTACCAGAAACTGCCCGCTGCTCCGGCATCACCTTTAATGCGATATCTGCATCGACAATCGTAATGCCCTGCTGATCGGCACTTAAGGTACCACCTGAACTCATCGTATAGCTACGGTCTAACGCGTTGGAATCAGCCGCGCTAACTGCTGAGGGCGACGTTGAGCAGGCGCTTAATAACGCGACCGCAGTCGCAGATAGCGCAAAAGAAGCAAGGGATTTTGTCGGGCGTATTTTCATAGTCAGACACCTATTGTTATTAAGTGCCTTAACCTTCGAGAAAATTACGTAAGAATGCAATCATTTACACCACCACTTGCGACCAATAGACCGCAAGTGGCGATTGCTTGCGAGTTATTCAATACTCGCTAGAATTTGTTCAGCACTCTCGCGCGGATTGGGCGCTTGTGTGATGGGGCGGCCGATAACCATCGCATCAACGCCCCAACTGAGCGCCTGCTCTGGCGTAACCACACGTTTCTGGTCATCGTTACTGGTTCCTTGCGGACGAATACCAGGCGTCACTAACAAAAAGTCTTTGCCAAACCGTTGTTTCAAGGCTTGCGCTTCAAGTGCAGAACAGACTACCCCATCAAGCCCTGCTTTATGGGTGAGTTCAGTGAGAGCCATGACCTGCTCAGCAACCGCTAAGTTAATACCTAACTCGCGCAAATCGTCGTCTGAGCTACTGGTTAATACTGTGACCGCGATCAGTTTTGGAGCATTTTTGCCGTAGGGTTGCAGCGCTTGTTTCGCCGCTGTCATCATTGCACTGCCGCCACTGGCATGTACATTAACGATATCAACGCCTAGCTCAGCGGCCGCGGTAACGGCTTTGGCAACGGTGTTAGGAATATCATGAAATTTCAAATCGAGGAAAATCGAAAAGCCCTGCTTGATCCATTCGCGAATGGGTTCTGGACCATAGTAGGTGAAGAACTCTTTACCCACTTTTAACCCCACACCTAAACCTTGTAACTGCGTTGCCCATTGTTGTGCTTGGCTCAGGCTATCGGTATCTAACGCGACATAGACTTTAGTTAACGACATTTATTCTCCATCCAGTCCACTGATTGGTTTACTCGTTGCCCAGGCCTTACAGGATGGGCAATGCCAATATAAGGTTTGTGCTGAAAAACCACATTGCCGGCACTTGTATTTCGGCCGTTGCTTAATTTGCTGTTCGACCATAAATTGCAGCATCACCAAGCTGTCTCGCGCGCGCCCAACATCTGCTGCACGAATATGAAAATCCATCAGTTGATGGAAGCCGCGCATGGTTGGATGCTTGCGTAGGGTTTGCTCAATAAATTGCTCAGCAGCCTCTACCCCATTCTCTTCGGCAATAAGCTCCGACAGCATAATTGCGGCAGAACTAGAGCCAGCATACTGAAGGCACTCGTGCAAAAATGTGACTAAGCCGGCGCGGTCACCTAAATAGTCAAAGGATTCTTTTATTAATGGTAAGGCTTCAGCAATAAAATCGGCATCTTGATGCAAGATCGGCAGTAACCGTTTAAGCGCTTTTTGGTACTGCTGTTGCGCAAATAACGCATGCCCAAGCGCCAGAGAGGCTCTGACACATTGAGAGTCGTGGTCGAGCGCCTTCAGGTAAAATTTAGTCGTGGATTGTTCATCGTTCTGTTGTTCGGCCAGTTCGCAGTACAACTGCGCAACCACACGATGCACCGATTTATCGTTTCGGCTAAGACGCAGCGCCACTTTAATGGCCTTGTCCCACTCGTGGGTAGCCTCATAGATTTCAAGTAAATGGCCACGGCTGGCTTGCTGAAAGTCTTTATGTTGCTGTAATTCGGTAAACATTTGTTCAGCACGGTCGTAAAGCCCTGCTGAAAGATAATCTTGGCCTAATTCGTACATGGCCATGCGCCGATCAGACTCTTCTAAACTCGGGCGGGAGGTGAGGTTCTGATGAATTTTAATGGCGCGTTCAATTTCCCCACGGCGGCGGAACAATTTGCCGAGCGCCCAGTGGGTCTCTAGCGTTTCGGAGTCTACATCGAGTAACTCCACGAACAAATCGACGGCTTTATCCGGTTGGTCCGAAAGCAGTAAATTAAGTCCGGTAACATACTGTTGTGAAAATTTCTGTTGCTCGCGTCGCCCTTCACTGCGGACACTGTTGCGACCCATAAACCAGCCATAAGCTGCGGCAACAGGAAGTAACAGGAACAACAGTTCTAACATGCGCTATCCGTTGAGTCTTTTTGCAGACGCTGGAGTTTTTTCTCAGCCCGCGACGCTTTAATGCGCCATTTCCAGTTCGATAACAGCATCATCAGCAAACCTAAACCAATACCAATGGCTAAAAAATAGGCCATTAGCTCAGCGACAGTGAGTTGCTTCTGAACGAAAAGTAGATTTACGGTGACCGATTGGGGGTTATTTGCACCAAAAGCGATGGCAAATAAAAGCACCGTAATGATGGGTAGTAAAATCAGCAAACGCTTAAGCATCACAGTCCTTGCAGCCCTAAAATAAAAAACGGCCTGCCAGTATAGCACGCCGTTTTCCTATCCATTGACTAATTTTGACCGCCGTTATCCACGCGTTCTCTAAGTGCCTTGCCGGCTTTAAAGTGCGGAACGTATTTCCCTTGCAACGACACTTTAGCGCCGGTCTTAGGATTACGCCCCACTCGTGGTGCACGGTAATGAAGTGAGAAGCTACCGAAGCCTCGGATTTCGATACGGTCTCCCGAACTGAGAGTCTGTACCATTTGCTCCAAAACATCTTTTACAGCAGCTTCCACTTCACGAGGGGGAAGGTGCTCAAACTTCAGTGCTAATCGCTCAATCAACTCTGACTTGGTCATCGCCCTTTTCCCTCCTCACAATATCCAGCTGGATATTGTTTTACTATTAGTCGTCTGACTTCGCTGCTTTGAAAGCGTCAGCCATTGCGCTGTTAATACCAGCTTTTTCTTGCTGCTTATTAACTTGTTCAACGGCTTCTTTCTCTTCAACTTCGTCTTTCGCACGAATTGACAGGCTCAACGTACGGTTTTTACGATCCACACCCATGAAGCGCGCTTCAACGTTATCACCAACGCTTAACTCTGTGCTTGCGTCTTCAACACGCTCGCGTGCGATGTCTGCTGCACGGATGTAGCCTTCAACGCTGTCCGCCAATTCAACTTTAGCACCTTTAGCGTCAACTTCGGTAACTTTACCGTTAACGATAGCACCTTTTTTGTTTGCCGCTAGGTAATTGTTGAATGGGTCTTCTTCAAGCTGCTTGATGCCTAAAGAAATGCGCTCGCGCTCTGCGTCGACTTGCAATACAACGGCAGTAACTTCTTCGCCTTTTTTGTATTCGCGAACCGCTTCTTCACCGCTAACATTCCAGTCGATGTCAGACAAGTGAACGAGGCCGTCGATGCCGCCGTCAAGACCGATGAAGATACCGAAGTCAGTAATAGACTTGATCTTACCAGAGACTTGTTCACCTTTGTTGTGGTTCTTCGCGAACTCTTCCCAAGGGTTCGGTTTGCACTGTTTAAGGCCAAGAGAAATACGACGACGCTCTTCGTCGATTTCCAATACCATAACTTCAACAGTGTCATCCAAGTTAACCACTTTAGATGGGTGAACGTTTTTGTTGGTCCAATCCATTTCAGATACGTGAACCAAACCTTCAACGCCTTCTTCGATTTCTACGAAGCAGCCGTAGTCAGTCAGGTTGGTTACGCGGCCAGTAAGACGTGTGCCTTCTGGGTAACGGTTAGCGATATCTGCCCATGGATCTTCACCCAACTGCTTAAGGCCAAGTGATACACGAGTACGCTCGCGGTCAAACTTAAGAACCTTAACCAAGATTTCGTCACCAACATTAACGATTTCGCTTGGGTGCTTAACGCGTTTCCAAGCCATGTCAGTGATATGCAGAAGACCGTCAACGCCGCCCAAGTCAACGAACGCGCCATAATCAGTAAGGTTCTTAACGATACCTTTAACTTCTTGGCCTTCTTGCAAGTTCTCAAGCAATTCTTCGCGCTCGGCACTGTTTTCTTTCTCGATAACAGCACGGCGAGAAACCACAACGTTGTTACGTTTCTGGTCAAGCTTGATCACTTTGAATTCTAAGTCTTTGTTTTCCAGGTGAGCCGTTTCACGTACTGGACGCACGTCAACTAATGAACCTGGTAAGAATGCACGCACACCGCCTAAGTCGACAGTGAAACCGCCTTTGACCTTACCGCTGATAATACCGGTAACCGTCGCATCATCTTCGTAAGCTTTTTCCAGCTGCAGCCATGCTTCGTAGCGTTTCGCTTTTTCGCGAGATAAGATCGTTTCACCGAAACCATCTTCAACAGCGTCAAGTGCTACGTCGATCTCATCGCCAACGGCAATTTCAACTTCGCCTTCCGCATTACGGAACTGGTCAGCAGGAATTGCGCTTTCAGATTTCAGGCCTGCGTCGACTAAAACAATGTCTTTCTGGATAGCAACGACAGTACCTTTAACGATTGAGCCCGGGCGAGTTTCGATCTCTTTTAGGCTTTCTTCAAACAGCTGTGCAAAATTTTCTGACATAGTAAATTTACTTCACTTTTAATGACGTCCACCAAACAATCCTGTTTTAGCGGGGTTATTTAAATTATCCACTTGCATCCTTGCAGCAGATCCCTAAATAAGATGACAGACGTGTAACCGCCACTCACCTACTTAGTTTGAGACAATTTGCTATGCGCAAATGTCATTACCTGTTCCAAAACCTCTGCAATCGGCATTGCCGTTGAGTCAACGGTCAAAGCATCCTCTGCGGGTTTTAATGGCGCCACGCTGCGATTCATGTCGCGATCGTCACGCTCTTTGATTTCGTTTATTAATTGTTCAATATTAGCATCAAATCCAGCGCCCTTCAATTGCTCAAAACGCCGTCTGGCGCGTTCTTCAGCACTGGCAGTTAAAAATATCTTAGCATCGGCATCTTTGAACACCACCGTACCCATATCGCGACCGTCCGCAATCAATCCCGGAAGCTCGCGAAAGCCGCGCTGGCGGCGCAATAGCGCTTCCCTTACTCGCGGCAGCGCAGCGACTTTAGAGGCCATATTACCCACCTGTTCAGTGCGAATGGTCATGGTGACATCTTCGCCCTCAAGAATAATATGCGTTAGCGCATTGTCTTCTTCGGTCACAAACTTCACATCGAGGTGGGCTGCTAACGCCACCAAACTTTCCTCGTTATCCGGGGTAAAGTCGTGGTGAATCGCTGCCAATGCCAAAACGCGATAAATCGCGCCACTGTCTAACAAGTGCCAGCCAAGCTTGTCTGCCAATAATCGGCTTATCGTGCCTTTGCCCGAACCACTGGGTCCATCAATGGTGATCACAGGAATATGGCTTGTCATAACATCCTCTAGGTTGCACTGCAGACGCAGTCATTCGGCGCGCAATTATACGCACTTGTAAAAAAATTGCATCATTGATCAGGAATTGCGCAACACCGTAACGTCAGTTAATGACAAAGACGTGAAAACTCGGCAAAAAAGTGAGGATAGGTTTTAGCAACACAATCAGGGTCTTCGATGGTGACGCTAGCGGGCGAAAATGCGCAAAGTGCAAAACACATCGCCATGCGGTGATCATCGTAGGTCGCAATGCTGGCGTCCTGCCACTGCGTTGGCGGTGTAATACAGATACTCGAGCGGGTGGTGGTGACCTGCGCACCCAGCTTCGTCAATTCATTCGCCATTGCGCTAAGTCGGTCAGTTTCCTTCACCCGCCAGTTAGCCACACCGTAAATTTCGCTAACGCCATTAGCAAACAATGCCAGCGGCGCAAATGTCATTGCGGCATCTGGAATATCGGTGCCATCATGCTGCATCACGGGTAACGGCAGCTTTGCATCGCGGCTGACAATCAGCGATTGATGCCGATATTCAATGTTTGCCCCCATTTGTTCAGCGATAGCGGCAAAGGCGATATCGCCTTGTATACTGTGCTTACCGACACCAACAATTTCTAGCGGACCGCCACCCAGCATAGCCGCCGCAATCCAATACGAGGCTGCACTTGCGTCGCCCTCTACCCATACTTCATCGGCCGCACGATACTGCTGTCCGCCAGGAATATGAAATTCGGCATCGTTGATTTCATTAATGGTAATACCAAACTCTGCAAGCAGCTTACAGGTGAGCGTAATGTATGGCCGAGAAACAATTTCCCCGGTAAGTTGAAGGACTGAATCTTGCGCAAGCAGTGGCAACGCCATCAGCATGGCCGAAATGTATTGGCTGGAAACATTACCTTTGATGGTGAAATGGCCACTTTGCAGCCCACCTTTTACCGTCAACGGCGGAAATCCTGCCTCACCTTGATAGCTGATAGCGGCATTTCCTTGCTCCAAACAGTCGACTAAATCTGCAATTGGGCGCTGTTGCATGCGCGGATTGCCGGTGAGCTGATACTCCTGCTGCGCTGTTGCGCTCAAAACGGCTAACAGAGGTCTCATGGCGGTGCCGGCATTACCTAAGTCTAGTGTCGCAGACGCTTGCGTCCAGCGACCGCCGTTGCCATGAACAACAACGCTATCTTGTTGCTTCTCGAGCCTAACCCCCAACGCGGTTAACGCCTCCATCATCCGCGCCGTATCATCACTGAACAACATATTCTGCAATGTCACTGGCCGCTGGCATAACGCCGCCATTAGCAACGCTCGGTTAGCGATACTTTTTGAGCCAGGTAGAACGACTTTGCCCTCGGCTTTTGACACCGAGGGCAATAGATAAGATGAACTCGACAAGCGCTAGCCTCGAAGTTTTTTCATGGCCTGAATGAAGGCGTCATTTTCTTCTGGCAGGCCGATACTGACACGCAAATGACGTGGCAATTGATAGCCTGCTACTGGGCGCACGATCACACCTTCGTGTAGCAGTTGCTGATAAAGCTCAGCGGCATCATCGCCCACTTCAATGGTCAAGAAGTTGCCGTATGAAGGAATGTAATTCAGTCCCTGCTGTTCGCAAAATTCGGTCAACTGCTGCATACCTTGGCGATTGATTTCGACCGAACGCTGAATATAATCATGGTCGTCTAACACCACTTCTGCCGCTTTCAACGACAATGAATTCATATTGAAAGGCTGGCGAATGCGGTTCATCAAGTCCGCAACATCAACATGCGAGACCGCATAACCGGCGCGCAATCCAGCCAGGCCATAAGCTTTTGAGAACGTCCGGCTAACCACTAAATTAGAGTGTTCAGCAACCCAATCCGTCGACGGCGCGCGCTCCGCTTCCGGAACATACTCGTAATAAGCCTCATCAAGCACCACGATCACATGTTCAGGCACTTTTTCCACAAACGCTTTTAGCTCCGCGGTGGTCAAAAAGGTGCCAGTGGGATTGTTCGGGTTAGCAATAAATACCATCCGCGTTTTTTCGTTAATCGCCGCCAGCATGGCATCTAAGTCGTGGCCATAGTCTTTCGCTGGAACCGCCACCGGTGTCGCACCAATTGCCTGGGTCACTAACGGATAAACCACGAAAGCGTGTTGTGAGAACACCACTTGGTGTTCTGGACCAACGAACGTACGAGCCAGAATCTCTAGTACGTCATTTGAGCCATTACCCAAAGTAATTTGCTTGATGTCTACGCCATGCAATTCTGCTAACCGTGACTTTAAGTAATAACCGTTGGCATCAGGATAGCGCGGTAAATCGGCCAATTCCGCAGCCAACGCTTGCTTTACTTTACTGCTGAGCCCTAGCGGGTTTTCATTAGACGCCAGCTTAACCACTTTGGTTAAACCAAGTTCACGTTGCAATTCGGTTACTGGCTTTCCTGCTTGATACGGCTGCAATTGTCGAACACCTGGGTTCGCCAATTCGGAAGCATTGAAAGTACTCATAGCGGTTACATCCTTCGGTCTTATTATTTCTGTGATCGGGTATCGTTTTGTTAACCGTTTGCCCGTTCAAACGTTTTCATGAAATCGATTAACGCCTCTACTCCAGCAACTGGCATTGCGTTATAGATACTGGCGCGCATACCGCCGACAAAGCGGTGGCCTTTTAGCCCGACCAAACCCGCTTCGCGAGCTTCGCGTAAAAACCGTTCGTCTAGGCTATCGTCGACGAGCTGAAAGGGTACATTCATTATCGAACGATAGTCAGTATGCACGTGGTTATGGTAGAACTCGCTACTGTCAATAAAGCCATACAATAGCGCCGCTTTATGGCGGTTTTGCTGCCCCATGGCAGCCAAACCACCCTGCGCTTTAAGCCACTCAAACACCAGCCCCGACAAATACCAAGCAAAGGTGTTCGGCGTGTTATACATCGAGTGGTCTTTCGCCTGAATGGCGTAATCCATAATCGAGCAGAGCGAGGATTGCGGCTGACCTAACAGCGATTGCTTGACGATGGCAATCGCAAAGCCTGATGGTCCGATGTTCTTCTGCGCACCCGCGTAAATAACACCAAATTTTGATACATCAAGCGGCTCAGACAGAATATTCGACGACATATCGGCAACAATGGGTGCATTAACCTCTGGGATTTGATGCAATGCAATGCCATCAACGGTTTCATTCGGGCAATAATGGAAGTAAGCCGCGTTATCGCTTAATTGCCATTGCTCAGGCAGCATAATGGCTTTGCCGCCGGCACGTTGCTCGGTAGAACCGACAACATTCACCTTGCCAACGAATTTTTTCGCTTCCCGAATCGCATAACCTGACCAAATGCCGGTATCAAGATAGTCTACCGTGGCTTCCGGACCAGCAATATTTTGCGGTACGGCAGAAAACTGCCCGCGACCACCACCCTGCAGAAACAGCACATGGTAATCGTCTGGCACCGCCATCAAATCCCGTAAATCCTGCTCTGCTTGTTGCGCGATGCGAACATACTCGGGGTCTCGGTGACTGATTTCCATCACCGATAACCCCAAGCCATTCCACTCTAGCAGTTCTTGCTGGGCGCGTTTCAACACCTCTTCAGGTAATGTTGCAGGCCCGGCAGAGAAGTTGAAAACGCGGCTCATTATGCTTCGTCACCCTCTGTTGGAGTCTCATCGCTCGCTGCTGCTGGGGTTTCTTCGCCCTCAGCCAATTCAGCGAGTTCCTCTTCATCATCGATTTCGTCAATCCGCTGCAAGCCGACAACCAGTTCGTCATCGCCGGTGCGAATTAAGCGCACGCCTTGGGTATTACGACCAACCACCGACACCTCGTTAACACGAGTTCGAACTAACGTGCCTTTGTTACTGATGAGCATAATTTGGTTGTCGTCGATCACTTCCATCGCGCCAACCACTGCACCGTTACGCTCGCTCACTTTAATCGACACAACCCCTTTGGTTGCCCGACTTTTCGCTGGGTAATCTTCGATTGGCGTACGTTTACCAAAGCCATTTTCGGTGACGGTAAGAATAGCTGCTGACTGACCGTCTTCGTACTCACGTGGCACAATCAGCGATACGACATGTTGCTCTGGCTCCATGCGGATACCACGAACCCCCGTTGCCGTACGTCCCATTGAACGCACTTGTGACTCATCAAAACGGACCACTTTACCGGCATCAGAAAACAACATGATTTCACTTTCACCGTTGGTGATATCCACGCCAATAAGCTCATCGCCTTCGACCAGGTTCAAGGCGATAATACCGCCGTTACGTGGCCGCGAATATTCCGTGAGCGGGGTTTTCTTAACCGTACCGTTGCGAGTCGCCATGATCACAAACTTATCTTCTGGGTAGTCACGGGTTGGCAAAATGGCGGTAATTCGCTCTTCCGCCTCTAGCGGCAACAAGTTAACAATTGGTTTACCGCGTGCGGTGCGTGTAGCTAACGGCAATTGGTAAACCTTCATCCAATAAATTCGACCACGGGTCGAGAAGCACAAGATGGTATCGTGGGTATTGGCCACCCATAACCGTTCAACGAAGTCTTCATCTTTCATTCGCGTTGCGGCTTTACCTTTACCGCCGCGGCGCTGCGCTTCGTATTCGGTTAACGGTTGATACTTCACGTAACCTTCGTGCGACAGCGTCACCACAACGTCTTCTTCGTTAATCAAGTCTTCCATGCTGATGTCGTGCGCCGCAGCGGTAATTTCAGTACGTCGGGCATCACCGAACTCGTCGCGAACCGCTTCGAGTTCTTCACGAATCACTTCCATCAAACGCTCAGAGCTGCGCAAAATATGGAGTAGCTCTTCAATTTGTTCGAGCAACGATTTGTATTCGTCCAAAATCTTTTCGTGCTCTAGACCGGTCAGTTTGTGCAACCGTAAGTCCAAAATCGCTTGCGCTTGGTCGTCGGTTAAGCGGTATTCTTCGCCGTGGATACCATACTCTTCTGGCAGGTGGTCAGGTCGCGCTGCGTCTGAACCGGCACGCTCTAGCATTGCTGCGACTGCGCCCAGTTTCCAAACTTGCGATACTAAACCGGCTTTCGCTTCTGCCGGCGTAGGTGAACGCCGTATCAGCTCGATCACCTCGTCAATATTAGCCAGCGCGATCGCCAAACCTTCTAGAATGTGCGCTCGCTCACGCGCTTTGCGTAATTCGTAGACTGAACGGCGGGTAACAACTTCACGACGATGCAGAATAAAGGCATCGAGCATGTCACGCAGGTTAAACAAACGTGGCTGGTTTTTGTCCAGCGCCACCATGTTCATACCAAACACAACCTGCATCTGGGTATTCGCATACAAGTGGTTCAATACCACTTCAGCAACGTCACCACGACGAATTTCGATAACGATACGCATACCGTCTTTATCAGATTCGTCACGTAGCCCGGAAATCCCCTCAATGCGTTTGTCTTTAACCAACTCTGCAATCTTTTCAATGAGTTTGGCTTTATTCACTTGGTAAGGTATTTCGGTCACGATAATCGATTCGCGACCGGATTTTTCGTCAACTTCAACCTCAGCTTTGGCACGCAGGTGAATACGCCCACGCCCGGTTTTATAAGCCTCGATGATGCCGGCGCGGCCTGAAATCGACGCCGCTGTAGGGAAATCTGGCCCCGGAATATACTCCATCAGTTCATCGACGGTAATTTCCGGATTTTCGATCATGGCCAACGAGCCATTGATGACTTCAGTCAGGTTATGTGGCGGAATATTCGTCGCCATACCCACCGCAATACCGGACGAACCGTTGACTAATAAGTTTGGAATACGAGTCGGCAGAACATCAGGAATGCGTTCAGTACCGTCGTAGTTATCAACAAAATCGACCGTTTCTTTATCTAAATCGGCAAGTAAGCGATGGGCAATTTTGGCCATCCGAATTTCGGTATAACGCATGGCCGCGGCAGAGTCACCATCGACAGACCCAAAGTTACCTTGGCCGTCTACCAGCATGTAACGCAGTGAGAATGGCTGAGCCATACGAACGATAGTGTCGTATACCGCACTGTCACCGTGAGGGTGATATTTACCGATAACGTCACCAACCACACGCGCGGATTTTTTATATGGCTTATTGAAGTCGTTGCGGAGTTCGTTCATCGCGAACAAAACGCGACGGTGAACTGGCTTCAAACCATCGCGAACATCGGGCAAGGCCCGCCCTACGATTACGCTCATGGCATAATCAAGGTAAGAACTTTTCAGCTCGTCTTCGATATTTACCGGTACTACTTCTCTGGCAAGATCGCTCATATGATTGTCCCTAAAAGATCTGCGAGTTCGTTGTTATTTTAATTCTGCCATTGTAACCATACCTGACCCGCCACGCACCCTCTTTTTCTTTTTTGGGTGGTCAGGTAGACTGACCGCCCCCTGCGGCAAAATCAGAGAGCATCGAGGCCATGACATCAGAGCACACCAACAACGTTGATCCAAAGGAAATTGAGAAGTTTTCCGCAATCGCTTCGCGGTGGTGGGATACCGAAGGTGAGTTTGCTCCTTTGCACAAAATTAATCCGCTCCGGACACAGTTTATCCAGGAGCAAAGCCACGGGTTGTTTGGTAAAAAGGTGCTTGATGTTGGCTGTGGTGGAGGCCTGTTGGCGGAGGCCATGGCCAAACACAAAGCGGATGTCACCGCCATCGATTTGGCACAAGACTCGCTGCAGGTTGCCAAACTTCACGCCCTCGAGTCTGGGTTAACCATAGACTATCAATGCATCGCCGTAGAACAGTTAGCACAGCAACAGGCGGGACAGTTTGACGTCGTCACCTGTTTGGAAATGCTTGAGCACGTTCCCGATCCGCAAGCTATCGTCGCGGCGTGTGGGCAGTTGCTAAAACCCGGTGGTGTCGCCATTTTCTCGACGTTGAATCGCAATCCGAAATCTTGGTTACTGGGCATCGTAGCCGCAGAGTATATTCTGCAGTGGGTTCCCAAAGGAACACATCAACATCAACGTTTCATTAAGCCGTCAGAGCTACTGCGTTGGACCGATGCGGCAGGATTGCATGCCAAAGCCATGAACGGTTTAACCTACAACCCTTGGGGTGGTTTCGCACTGCATCCGACAGATGTTGATGTCAATTACATCGTCGCGCTGGAAAAACGCTAATGATAGAAACCACAGATAAGCCGCAAGCGGTATTATTCGACCTTGATGGTACGTTGTTAGATACCGCGCCAGATTTGGGCGCTGCGCTTAATCAGGTGTTACGCGACCACGGCCAAGCAGAAGTAGCGGAGCAGCATTACACGCCGTTAGCTTCGCACGGCGCCAAAGGACTTTTACAACTGGGCTTCGGCGAGTTTTACCACGCCAATCAACAAGCCCTTCGGAAGGCTTTTTTGGCCGCGTACCAAAACAATATTGCCCAGCATACCCGGCTCTACGACGGTGTAGAGGAAGTACTGAACGGGCTTGCTGAACGCCGTATTAAGGTCGCCATTGTCACTAACAAGCCGGCATTTCTCACGGAACAACTACTGCCCTACTTTGCTTCGCTCGCGACTATCGACGTTGTGGTAAGCGGCGATACCCTTGCTGAAGCCAAACCATCGCCAGCGCCTTTGCTCTATGCTGCTGAACAATTGGGTGTTGATGCCAAACAGTGTTGGTATGTTGGCGATGCCGAACGTGATATGCAGGCAGGCAAGGCAGCCGACATGCGAACCGCCTTGGCTGAGTACGGCTATATTTTACCCGCGGAGCAGCCCGAAAAGTGGCTAGCCGACCACCGCTTAAAACACCCAACCGAATTACTGGCGTTGCTTTAAGCGACAAGTTCAAGCGCTATCAGTGAATCGCTGCTGCAATCTTTAGACCACAAGATATAGTGGTCTTTAGCAAAACACAGTCGCACCCCTTGTGTTTTGGGCGTTAGATTATTCTCCTTTAAACAGCCTTTTTAATCGAAAAAAATATTATTAAAAAATTCAACATTTGTCGCAGCGTAAGCTCCGCAAAGGGTTGCAATAAATCAAGCCCAGCGACCCCAGTTTTTTTCTCTTTTTTTCACTCCGCGCGACTTGATCAAGCTGCGCCTTACGCCTAGCATACGGGTTAATCAACAACCCCAAGATATTGTGTAAAAACCGTACTGAACAACAAATCAACACTATATCTAGTGGCTACAAATTAATAACAAACATACAAGAGTCGAGCGCTAACCATGAACCAACAGCTATTTGTCACCAAACGCAGCGGCGAACGCGAACCGTTGAACTTGGACAAAATCCACCGAGTGATTTTGTGGGCAGCAGAAGGTCTTCACAATGTCTCCGCCTCACAAGTGGAAATTAAGTCTCACATTCAGTTTTACGACGGTATAAAAACCGAAGACATTCACGAGACCATCATCAAGGCTGCGGCTGACCTGATTTCGGAAGATGCGCCCGACTATCAATACATGGCTGCGCGCCTCGCCATTTTCCATCTTCGCAAAAAGGCCTTTGGTCAGTTCGAACCGCCGCGGTTATACGACCATGTGCGCTCGATGGTGGAATCAGGCCGCTATGACAAACATTTGTTGGAAGACTATAGCCAAGCTGAATTCGAAGAAATGGAAGACTTCATCGATCATTGGCGTGACATGAACTTCTCTTACGCTGCGGTGAAGCAATTAGAAGGTAAGTATTTAGTCCAAAACCGCGTCTCTGGAGAAATTTACGAAAGTGCCCAGTTCTTGTATGTGTTGGTGGCGGCGTGCTTGTTTGCTAACTATCCGAAAAACGAGCGGATGGACTATGTTCGTCGCTTCTACGACGCTACTTCAACCTTCAAAATTTCGCTGCCTACGCCAATCATGTCTGGTGTTCGTACGCCAACGCGTCAGTTCAGCTCTTGCGTACTCATCGAGACCGGCGACAGCTTAGATTCGATCAACGCCACCGCGAGCGCGATTGTGAAGTATGTGTCACAGCGTGCAGGGATCGGTATTAACGCCGGTCGCATCCGTGCTTTAGGTAGCCCTATCCGCAACGGCGAAGCCTTCCACACCGGTTGTATCCCATTCTACAAATATTTCCAAACGGCTGTGAAAAGCTGCTCGCAAGGCGGTGTCCGTGGTGGTGCAGCAACCCTATTCTACCCGCTATGGCACTTAGAAGTAGAAAGCCTGTTGGTGTTGAAAAATAACCGTGGTGTTGAAGAAAACCGTGTTCGCCACCTAGATTACGGTGTGCAATTTAACCGTTTAATGTATCAGCGTTTGATCAAAGACGACTATATTACATTGTTTAGTCCTTCAGACGTACCGGGGCTTTACGACGCATTCTTCCAAGATCAGAACGAGTTTGAACGGCTCTACGTGCAATATGAAGCGGATGACAGCATTCGTAAAAAACGCATTAAAGCCATTGAGCTGTTTGGTTTATTTATGCAAGAGCGAGCAAGCACCGGGCGTATTTATTTGCAGAACGTTGACCACTGCAATACCCACAGCCCGTTTGATGCTAAAGTCGCGCCTATCAAACAGAGTAACCTGTGCTTGGAAATTGCTCTACCGACCAAGCCATTGGCGCATGTTAATGACGAAGAAGGCGAAATTGCGCTATGTACCCTGTCAGCATTTAACCTTGGCGCTATCGAGTCGTTAGACGACTTAGAAGGCTTAGCTGAACTGGCCGTTCGCGCGCTGGACAGCTTATTAGACTATCAAGAGTACCCGGTGCCCGCGGCACGTAACGCGACCATGAACCGTCGTACCTTGGGTATTGGTGTGATTAACTTTGCCTATTACCTAGCAAAACACGGTGTACGTTATTCTGACGGTTCTGCTAACGGCCTCATTCATAAAACCTTTGAGGCGATTCAGTACTACCTGATGAAGGCGTCGATGGAATTGGCAAAAGAGAAAGGTGCTTGTCCGAAATTTAACGAAACCACCTACTCGCAAGGCAAAATGCCAATTGATACGTACAAGAAAGATGTGGATGCGATCTGCAACGAGCCACTGCATCTTGATTGGGATCAGTTGCGCAAAGATATTCAGCAACACGGCATGCGTAACTCAACGCTATCGGCGCTGATGCCGTCAGAGACCTCGTCGCAGATTTCTAACGCAACCAACGGCATTGAGCCGCCGCGTGGCTACGTCAGTATCAAAGCCTCAAAAGATGGTGTAACTAAGCAAGTTGTACCGGACTACGAGAACCTTAAAGACCAGTACGAACTGTTGTGGAGTATTCCAAATAACAAAGGTTACTTGGAATTGGTGGGCATTATGCAGAAATTCGTAGACCAGACCATTTCTGCCAATACCAACTACGACCCAGGCAAATTTGATGCCGGCAAAGTACCGATGAAACAGTTGTTACAAGACTTGCTGTACGCCTACAAACTGGGTGTAAAAACCATGTACTACCACAACACCCGTGACGGTGCAGCGGATAACCAGTCAGACTTAGCAGCGAAGATGGCGAAGCACTCGCCCAAAACGGCAGAGCAACTTGAACAACAAGCGGCTGTGATTGAAGAAGATGATGATTGCGCCGGCGGCGCTTGCAAAATTTAATCAATAGGACGCATTTGAATTATGTCGTACTCAACGTTTAATCAGGAACAAACGAACCCTTTAGCGGAACCGATGTTTTTCGGTAACCCGGTGAATGTGGCCCGATATGACCAGCAAAAGCACAGCATTTTTGAAAAGCTTATCGAAAAGCAAATCAGCTTTTTCTGGCGTCCTGAGGAAGTCGATGTAAGCCGTGACCGTGTCGACTTCGATAAACTGACCAACAGCGAAAAGCATATTTTTATTTCTAACCTAAAATATCAAACGTTGTTAGATTCAGTGCAGGGTCGCAGTCCAAATATTGCCCTGCTGCCGATTGTCTCTATCCCGGAGTTAGAAACGTGGATTGAGACGTGGTCGTTTTTCGAAACCATTCACTCGCGCTCATATACCCATATTCTGCGGAATTTATTCTCTGATCCGAGCGAAGTGTTTGAAGACATCGTGATTAACCGCGAAATTAAAGTCCGTGCTAACGATATTTCACGTTACTACGATGACTTAATTTTCCATACCCAGCTTTGGCAAACCCATGGCGAAGGTGAAGTGGAAGTCGACGGCAAAACGTATAACATCAGCCAACGCGAACTGAAGAAAAAGCTGTTTTTATGCATCAACTCGGTGAATGCATTAGAAGCCATTCGCTTTTATGTCAGCTTCGCCTGTACCTTTGCTTTCGCCGAACGTGAATTGATGGAAGGTAACTCAAAAATCATCCGTCTGATTGCTCGCGACGAAAACTTACACTTAACTTCAACTCAACACATCTTGAACTTATGGCAATATGGCGAAGATGATCCAGAGATGAAGGAGATTGCTGAGGAACTTCGCGAAGAAGCTAAGCAAATATTCATGACCGCCGTAGAGCAAGAAAAGCAATGGGCACATTACCTCTTCCGTGACGGTTCTATGATCGGTCTTAACGAGAGCATGCTGTGCCAGTACGTCGAATATATTGCGAACCTTCGGATGGAGGCCATCGGCTTTGACGCACCATTCGAACAACGCTCTAACCCACTACCTTGGATGAACAAGTACTTGGTATCAGACAATGTTCAAGTGGCGCCACAAGAAGCGGAAATCAGTTCTTACTTAGTGGGACAAATCGATAGCGAAGTGAGTGCCTCCGATTTAGGCGATTTTGATCTGTAACGCCAATGTCGAATTCTTTTAAAGTGGTAGTCAACGGTCAGCAAACGCTGACCGTTGATGCTTCCGAGGGCACACTTTTAGACGCTCTCGAATCGCAACAAGTTGAAGTACATTACCACTGTCGTAATGGTTTTTGCGGTGCCTGCCGGACTAAATTAAAAAGCGGCAGCGTCAGCTATATCAATGAGCCCTTAGCATTTGTCAGGCCTGGAGATATTCTACCCTGTTGTTGTGTGCCAACCTCAGACTTAGAAATCGACCATTAATCGAAATTTTCGATAACAGATATCGCTCGACTCCATTGTCAATGTCCCCTGCAATTAGCGATAATACGCCCACGCCATTAGGCAACAGTTAATCAATTAAGGAAGGTGAAACAATGTTTACCGTGATTTTTGGCCGTCCAGGCTGTCCATTTTGCGTACGTGCCAAAGATGCTGCCGAGCAGTTGAAAGCAGACCGCGACGATTTCGATTATCGCTACGTGGACATTCATGCAGAAGGCATTTCCAAAGCAGACTTGGAAAAAACGGTCGGTAAGCCGGTTCATACCGTACCGCAAATTTTTATCGATGAAACCCACATTGGTGGCTATACCGAATTCGAAGCCTACGCGCGTGAACACTTAGGATTATTTGCCGCTTAAATTACTACTTTAGCGCGTCAAATCATCCCAAGACGAAGCCCTGCTAGTCACGCACTAGCGGGGCTTTTTAATGGCCTCAGGATTCACTGACTTCAGCAAGCGCTTGTTTGACCCGTTTTTCGGAGATGGGATAACGCGTTCCGAGCGTTTGAGCAAAGAACGACACCCTCAACTCCTCGATCATCCAACGAATTTCGCGTACCTCATCGGACAATGGCAGATGCTTCGGCTGTTTCTCACAAAGGGCCTGATAACGCTGCTGTAACTCGTTCAAGGTAAGAGTATGCAACCGATCTTTGTTGGCATCTACCCGCAACTTCTCTTGCCGACGTTGTAATGCTTTTAAGTAACGCACAATGTCAGCGAGTCGCTCAGCACCATGGGCGACCACGAATCCAGGGAAAATCAAACCATCCAGTTGTGCTTTCATATCAGCATGCGATTGCACCTGTTGCAGCGACACATTGCCTTTTAGACGCTTTTTAACCTGTTGTGCGATCACCAAGCATTGTTCAACCGAACTGGCGATCGCTTCTACCTGATCGTTCAATTCCGCTCGAACATGCTCTTTCGCCGCTTCGTAGCGTTCGCCATCGCGTACTTGTTGATAATCAACCAACAGGTCAACGGCAGCGGCAATACAATCTTCTATCAGAGCATCGACCTTGCCCCATGGGTTAAAGTACATTGCTAACTTGGTTTTGTTCGACAAAGCCTTTTGCAAGTGTTTACGTGGCGACGGTATTTCTTTTAATAACAACGCCCTGACACCCTCGCGATGTGCCTGTTGCGCTTTTAGTGGGTGATCAAAAATGGCAATTTTCAACGCTTGCTTAGCCACGGTTAGCGCTGGATAAGCGCGTATTTCGTAACCTTGATGACGCTCTCGCGTCTCTTCCGGCAACTGCCCAAAGTCCCAACGTTCAATAGCCTGCTTATGCCAATCTGACTGTTGGCTAGATTTTTCTAAGCGTTGTTTTACTTTGCCGGATAGTCGTTGTTGTAGTTCGCTTAAATCTCGACCTTGGGCGACCACTTTTTGGTTATCAACAATGCGAAAGTTCATCCGCAGATGCGGCGCTAAACTCTGTATATCCCAGGCATCTTCGTCGATCGTAACCCCGGTCATTCGCCGCAACTTCGCGCTCATTGCGCTAAGTAATTCGCCATCGTACGGGCGTAAGTCGTCCATTAATGCTTTGGCAAAGTTTGGTGCTGGAACAAAATTCTTGCGCCATTGCTTTGGCAAAGACTTTATCAGCCCTACCAACTTCTCTTCCCGCAAAGCCGGAATGTGCCATTCAAATTCTGTCGCATCCACTTGGTTTAGGAGCGCCAGCGGAATTTCTACCGTCACTCCGTCGTCTTCTGCAGTAGGCTCAAAGTGGTAATGTAATGGCAAACGGATACTGCCATGTTGCCAATGGTCCGGATAATCTTTTTCGGTAACATGGGAGGTGTCACCACCGATTAAATCATCGCGCGTGAAATACAGACACTGCGGGTGACTTTTGACCGCCTTATGCCACCAGCCGGCGAGTAATTTTTCGTTGTAGATACCGTCGGGAATATGCGAATCGTACGCGTTAAACAGCTCTTGCTCATCGATCAAGATATCGCGCCGCCGGGATTTGTCTTCGAGCGTCTGAATTTCCTCAATTAGCGCTAAATTATGGGTAATAAAAGGTAACTTGCGTTGAAGCTGCGCGTGTACCAACGCTTCCCGAATGAAGATTTCCCGCGCCTCGGCCGCCGCAATCGGACCATACTGAACCCGACGCTTGGGTACGATGACCAAGCCAAATAAACTGATCTGTTCGTCGGCGACCACACTGCCCTGCTTCTTCTCAAAACGGGGATTGTGATAACGCCGATTGACCAAATGTAATGCTTCACGTTCAACCCACTCTGGTTCTATTGCCGCATTAACGCGAGCGAACAGCTTAGAAGTTTCCACTAATTCGGCGGTCAATACCCACTTCGGTGGCTTACCAAACAGTTGTGAGCCGGGAAATATGTGGAAATGGGTCTGGCGCGCACCAATATACTCGTGGCGATCATGCTTTTGCCCGAGTTGCGATAACAACCCGCTAATTAACGCCCGATGAATGGCTTCATAGGATGCCGGCTCTTGGTTTATTGCAAACCCTAACTCACGCACTGTTTGCCGGGTTTGGGTATAAATGTCCTGCCACTCGCGCAAGCGCATTACGTGCAAAAATTCGCGACCTAGTTGCTTGCGAAACTGATTCCCCGAGAGCGCCTTCTGACGTGCTTTTACATAGTCCCAGAGTTTCAGAAACGAGATGAAATCCGAGTCTTTATCGGCAAACCGCTGATGCTGCTCATCGGCTTTTTGCTTCATATCCTGAGGCCGTTCGCGCGGATCCTGAATACTCAGCGCGGCGGTGATCACCATGATCTCTCGCATGCAGCCGTAATCTTTTGCCGCCAACACCATCCGTCCAAGAC
The DNA here is from genome assembly GCF_003987475.1 of Idiomarina tyrosinivorans. Classification (GTDB taxonomy): domain Bacteria; phylum Pseudomonadota; class Gammaproteobacteria; order Enterobacterales; family Alteromonadaceae; genus Idiomarina; species Idiomarina tyrosinivorans. Next base: position 225,100 of record NZ_PIQH01000001.1, read on the forward strand.
GAGGGTCTAGTGGTAAGCTTGCAAGTTGACGCCCTAACTGGGTAAGTTTAACGGTTTTATGTTTGCGCCCCGTCTCTATTGCATTGAGTTCTTCTAATAAATTCAAGCCATCACGGATATACCGCTCATCCGGCTTTTGCACGAACGGAAAACGACGAATATCACCTAGCCGCAACGCCGTCATCTGCAAAATAACCGCAGCCAAATTGGTGCGCAGAATTTCTGGGTCGGTATATTCTGGACGCTGCTCGAAATCCTCTTCACTGTATAAACGAATCGCGATGCCCGGCGCCGTGCGACCACACCGACCTTTACGCTGATTAGCGCTGGCTTGCGACACTGGCTCAATCGGCAGGCGTTGCACTTTGGTGCGGTAACTGTAGCGGCTAATACGCGCGGTGCCCGGATCAATGACATAGCGTATGCCTGGCACTGTTAATGAGGTTTCCGCAACGTTGGTGGCAATAACAATTCGGCGTGCCGAGCTAGACTGAAAAATACGGTTTTGCTCATGGGTCGATAAGCGTGAATAAAGCGGCAAAATTTCCGTATTGGGTAGCGTTAAGTCGCCAATAGCGTCGGCAAAATCACGAATCTCGCGTTCACCACTCGCGAACAGCAAGATATCTCCCGGACCTTCGCTCTGCAGTTCAAGAACGGCCTCATTGACCGCGTCAGTTAATTCGCGTTTCGCGCCAGTGCTATTGTCGAGTGGTCGATATCGTACCTCAACGGGGTAGGTGCGCCCGCTCACCTCCACTACTGGAGCATCATTAAAATGTTTTGAGAAACGCTCTGTCTCAATGGTTGCTGAGGTGATGACGACTTTTAAATCGGGCCGCTTGGGCAGGATCTGGTGAATGACGCCGAGCAAAAAGTCGATATTCAGGCTGCGTTCGTGCGCCTCATCGATCACTAGCGCGTCGTACTGCAACAGCAACGGGTCACGTTGCAACTCAGCCAACAAAATACCGTCGGTCATTAATTTAATGGCTGTGAGTTCGCCTGTTTCATCGGTAAACCGCACTTTATAGCCGACTTGCTCTGCATAGTGGTCTTTCAGCTCATCTTGCAGGCGTTTGCAGACACTCCTTGCCGCCAAGCGCCGCGGTTGGGTATGCCCCACCATGCCATTGCGGCCGTAACCTAGCTCGAGCAGCATTTTTGGAATTTGCGTGGTTTTACCCGAACCGGTTTCACCGGCAATCACCACCACTTGATGTTCGCGCAAGGTTTTCAGTAACGCTTGGCGCTGCTCCGATACTGGCAATTGTGGCGGATACTCGAGGTGAAAATGCTGTTGTTGCCGCAGTTGCCAGCGTAACTGAGCTTGTTCCGCGTCTTCGACGATTTGCGCAATGACCACATCACGCCGCGCCTTGTCGGTAATTTTTTTACTACCACGCATGCGCGCGCGCAAAACCGCGGCATCTGCCCGGCTACATTGGTCTAAAGAAAGTGAGGTTTCTGGCTCAGTTTTTCGCTCTACTTTTCGCTCTACTTTTCGCACAACCACGTCATCACCGCACTACTAAAAAGGTTGCCATTATTCTACCTGAGTTTAGTGCTTGGGATAACCGTCATGTAGGTGAATATCCAACGCGCGCAAAACATCGGTACGGGTAATTATGCCGACCAATTGTTGGCTGTGATTCAACACCGGGTAAATTTTCGGCTTTTCTAGCGTCATGCGTTCTGCCAAGTCGACGATCGCGTCATCTTCATTCACGGTTAATACTGGGTGAAACATGCAATCTGCAACGGTCGCAGTTTGTTCTTGGTGGTAGACCCCTTTGAGGAGTGCCGCAATACAGTCTTGTTCAGATAAAAAGCCGATGACATTGCGTTCAGCATCAATCACCGGGCCGCCACGTTGGCGACTCTGGAGCAGACGTTCTACAGCCGCCTCCACGGCTAACTGCGAAGTAAATACCACAGGATGACGGTTCATATAATCGCTGACTTTAACGGATTTCATCGCCTTCGCTCCATTGCTCGAAATCTTCGGCACCCAGGCCCTGTTGCCATAAGTGTAGCCAAAATTAGCCAAATAAAAACGTCGGTTAGCTGGCTCAAGCGGTGAAAAACTCGGCACATGGCTGTGCCGCTCTGAGGGGATGTTTGCTATGATGCGGAAAACCCAGAATAACAAAGAGACTCATGCCGACAGCACCACATGACGCACAGCCTAGCTTTTACTGGCACGATTACGAAACGTGGGGAGTGAACCCATTAGTCGACCGCCCTGCACAGTTTGCGGGTATTCGTACCGACGCGAGCTTTAATCCAATCGGTCGCCCACTAAATGTCTATGCCCAACCGACACCCGACTTTTTACCGCACCCAGAGGCCTGTTTAATTACTGGCATTACGCCGCAATTAGCGCTTCAACAAGGGACGCACGAGGCGCATTTTGCACAATTGATTGAGGCCGAGTTCTCGCAGCCAAACACAACGGTGATCGGGTATAACAATATTGCCTTTGATGATGAGGTCACCCGGGCGTTATTTTACCGCAATTTCTACGACCCTTATCAGCATACCTGGCAGCACAATAATTCGCGTTGGGATCTGATTAATGTGGTGCGTGCTTGTTATGCCTTGCGTCCTGACGGCATTGTCTGGCCTCAGCATGATGATGGGCGAGTGAGTATGAAACTGGAGCATCTGACACAAGCAAATGGAATCGACCACGGCCAAGCCCACGATGCTATGTCAGACGTTTACGCCACCATCGGAATAGCGAAATTGATTGCCACAAAACAACCTAAATTGTGGAACTTCGCTTTTGGTATCCGCAAAAAAGCGGCAGTCAACGATTTATTCGTTTGGCACAGGCCTGAACCCTTAGTCCACGTTAGTGGCTTTTATGGCGCGGACAAACGTTTTTTGTCGCTGTTGCAGCCGGTGGCGTACCATCCGCAACAAAAAGCCCAAGTCATCGCTTGGGATTTACGGCATGATCCGCAGCAATTTCAACACCTCACCGCCGAGCAATTAGCCGAACAAACGTTTCAGCGGCGGTCGCCCGAAAATCCGGGCACAGGACTAACGACGGTGCATACTGGACGGTGTCCGTTCTTAGCGCCGCAAAAAACCCTAGGTGCCGAGTCAGCGCAAGCGGCGAATATCGATGTTGCCGAATGTCAACGCCGGGCACAGTGGCTATTTAATAACCCTCAGTTTAAAGAGTTACTGATTGCGTGCTTCGAGTTACCGCGCGATATGGAGCAGCCAAGCGATGTTGATCAACAGTTGTACAGTGGTTTCTTCTCTGAACAAGACAAGCAGAATATGCAGATCATTCGCCAAGCCGCGCCAGAGCAATTGGCGGCCTTGCAACTCAATAGCGATGATTCGCGCCTGCCGCAGTTATTGTTCCGCTACCGGGCGCGGAACTTCCCAGCGACACTCAACGATACCGAGTTGGCACGCTGGCAAGGCTTTTGTCGAGACCGTTTAGAACACCCGCCGCGCGGCGCGCTGTCTGCCCAAGACTTTGTTTTAGCGTTAGAAAACCTTGCGGAACGGCATCAAAACGACGGCCAAAAAATGGCCTTACTAAAATCGCTGTATGACTATGCGGCACAGCTTTGATGTGGTACAAAAAAGCATCACCTTTTGCTGTTAAGCGCCACATTGAGCAACCAATATCAACGTTACCACTATGACTATGTGATTGTCGGTGCCGGCTCTGCCGGCAGCGTTCTAGCTAACCGGCTTTCGGCTGACTGCAGCAAGCGCGTGCTGTTACTGGAGGCAGGTGGCAGCGATGGCGGCTTGTTCTCATCGATGCCCGCGGGATTTGCCCGCTTCATGCATTCAGCCAAACACAATTGGTTATTCCGCAGCCTTCCAACAACTGACAGCACTGTCAGCAAGGGTCATTACACCCCGCGCGGCAAAATGCTCGGCGGCAGCAGTGCCATGAACGCCATGATTTACACCCGCGGTGCACCCAGTGATTACGACCAATGGGCGCAACAAGGCTGTGAACAATGGGGCTACCAGCAGTTGTTGCCGTACTTTATTCGCAGTGAAGGCAACCAACATATTCACGATGCCTATCATGGCAACGATGGTCCGCTGAAAGTATCCCGTCAACAACCATTTTACCCCGTTTCTCAGCAGTTTTTAGCGGCCTGCGCAGAAGCTGGCATAGCCCCTAACCCGGACTTTAATGGCGCGCAATTAGCCGGTTCCGGCGCGTTCCAATTCACCATCAATAACGGTCAACGGTGTAGCGCTTATAAAGCCTATGTGAAGCCCATCCGCAAGCGTGAGAATCTCAGCATTCTCAAGGAATGCTTGGTCGAACGGGTGGTGTTCTCAGGCAAGCGTGCAACCGGTGTATGCTTTCAGCGCGCCGGTCAGCGGTTTATTGCCGCCGCAGAAAAAGCGGTGATATTGTCAGCCGGTACCTTTCAGTCACCGGCTATTCTCGAACGCTCTGGTATTGGTTCAAGTAAAAGGTTACATCGGCTTGGCATTGAATGTTTAGTCGATAACCCAAATGTTGGCGAAAACTTACAAGAGCACGTCGATATTTGTCTGCACTATCGCAACGCAGCAAAGGACGGCCTCACTCTTACCCCTTGGGGTTTATTGAAGCTCACGCCTGCCCTTCTACAATACCTTACTCGGCGGAGCGGTCAACTTGCCCATTCGCTAGCAGAAACGGGGGCATTTTTGCGCAGCAGTGACAGCGTCGAAACGCCAGATATTCAACTGCACTTACTGCCAGTCATGTTTAATGACAGTGGCTATGATTGGTGGCCCACCCTTCAGCATGGCTTTACCTGCCATGTCTGTTTGTTACGCCCACAAAGCCGCGGCTGCAGCCACATTGATAGCAACCGTGCGAGCGCTAAGCCGCGGATTGACTATCAATTTTTACAAACGGCACAGGATCGGCAGCGACTGGCGCAAGGCGTACGCCAAGCGCATAGCATTATTAGCCAACCGGCTTTAGCTAAACATAATGGCGGCGCATTGTGGGATATTGATGCACTAACTGATGCGCAACTGTTCGAGGGGTTACGCGCCCGTGCCGGGCTCATTTATCACCCCGTAGGAACATGCAAAATGGGCGTTGATGACAGCGCGGTGGTTGACCCAAGCTTGCGCGTGAAAGGTACCGAAAAACTGTATGTGGTCGATGCGTCGATCATGCCGACGATCATATCGGGCAATACCAACGCCCCAACCATCGCCATTGCAGAAAAAGGCGCCGACATCATCACTGCCGACGCCCATTAGCCGCTTATGCGCTGTTACGACCTATTCTGAAAAGTCGCGCCAAAGCTGGAATGAGAATCAACGCGCCCAGCATATTCCACAAGAACATGAAGGTGAGCAATATTCCCATATCAGCCTGGAATTTAATCGGCGAGAAAATCCAGGTAGCAACGCCAATAGCCAAGGTTAAACCGGTAAATCCAACGGCTTTACCGGTATTGGCCAACGCATATTGGTAAGTTTCATAAAGCGGTAAGCCACGCTCGAGCGCCTCTTTCACGCGGCTGTAAATATAGATACCGTAGTCGACACCGATACCGACACCGAGTGCAATTACCGGTAATGTCGCAACTTTGATACCTATACCCATTACTGCCATTAGCCCTTGTGACATTACCGTGGTAAACGCCAACGGTAGGATGATACAAGCAACAGTACGGAAACGCCGGAAGGTGATGAAACACAACACAATCACTACGCCATACACCCATAGCAACATCTTGGTTTGCGCCGATTCAATAACCGAGTTGGTTGCCGCCTCAATACCGGCATTACCCGCCGCCATTAGGAACTCAACACCTTGAGGCTGGTATTGTTGCTTAAACTCTTCCACTGCAGCAACAACCGTCTTCAGGGTTTCGGCTTTATGGTCGTCTAGATATATAATGATCGGTGCCATCGAACACTCAGGGTTTATCAAGCCATCTGGCGCTTTGCCCACCGACGCGTTGATCACATACTGATTGCGATTTAGGCTAAACCACTTTAGGTTGCCCTCGTTTAACCCAAACATGCCCATTTTAGACACATAAACGATGGATTTAACGTCTTGAACACCCTTCGTGTTTTCCATGACCCAACTGAACCGATCCATCATTTCCAGATTTTGGTACGCTATACATTTTTGCGGTTCGGTTTTTGCCATCACCACAAAAATGTCGGTACTGGAACTGTAGTTGTCTACTAAGAAGGCATTATCTTTGTTGTAGCGCGAATCTTGACGTAATTCTGGCGCCCCTGAATCTAAATCACCAATGGCCAATTGTTGGCTGTAATACAGCCCCCACGACAGCAACACTAGCGATACGGCTATTGCGCTATATGCCCATTTGGGTTTGGCGAAGCGTGAGAAAAAAGTCAGCAATGGGTGCGATTGTTGCTCTGATTTTTGTAGATATTTCACGCCGTGCTCTGACACCCCAACGTAAGACATTAATACCGGAAGCAGACCAAGGTTGGTTAACACGACAACCGCAACACCAATACTCGCCGCAATCGCCAGTTCTTTTATAACCTCAATGTCTATGACCATCAGCGTAGTAAAGCCAATCGCATCCGAGGCTAACGCCGTTAAGCCGGCAATATACAAGCCTCTAAATGCCAACCGGCTGGCTTGCAATTTATCATTGCCATGAATTCGATTGGCACCGACGGCATTGATAATTTGCACACCATGCGACACCCCAATGGCGAATACCAAGAACGGCACCAACATTGAGTACGGGTTAATTCCGCTGCCAATCAATTTAATGATGCCCAATTGCCAAATCACGGCGATGATGGAACAACTCAGCACCGTCAGGGTGCTGCGCCAACAACGGCTATACCAATAGAGCATCACCAAGGTTATGACAATAGCTAGCAAAAAGAACAAGCCCACTTGCTTGGCACCTTCAATCAGATCCCCGATTAATTTGGCGAACCCGGTAATGTGAATGGCGATATCTTTGCTGGCATATTTGTCGCGAATGGTGCTTTCTAACTTGTCAGAAAAAGCGCTGTAATCCAGTTGTTCTCCGGTGTCTGGATTAATTTCGTCTAACGGAATATAGATCACTGCCGACTTGAAGTTGTTGGCAACCAAGTTACCGACTTCGCCCGAACGCAATACGTTGGTGCGCAATTCTTCTAACGCATGTTCACTGCCATCGTAGTCGTCAGGAATTACCGGACCGCCAACGAAGCCTTCCTCGGTGACTTCCATCCAGCGAACATTCGGTGTCCAAAGGCTTCTGAGACCGCTGCGATTAACACCCGGAATATAGAACACCTCGTCGGTAATTTTCTGCAACGTCTGTTGATAAGACTTTTCGAAAATCGTACCGTTTTTATTCTCAACCACCACCCGAACGACGTTACCTAAGGTGGCAAGATCAGAACGGTAATCAAAATAGTTTTGAATAAATGGATGCTTGGCCGGAATCATTTTGCTTAAGCTCGCATCGGGACGAACTTGTGCAGCCTGATAACCTAGAAACACGGTCAGAATGGCGAAAATAATAAACCACGTTTTGCGGAAGCTAAACAGTAGCTTCTCAATGGCACCTGGCTTCTTTTGTGTTGTTAAATCTTCCATCCTGGCTCCCTACTTCTGTGCCGCTTGTTGTGATTCTGACCACGACAAAACACCTTGCCGACCGACTAGCCACCAACCACCATTGGGGTTGGGGTGAATGTTAGTGAGCACAGCACCTGATGGATGGGTGTATACCTTAACGTCGTCGGCGCGCCATTTAACGATGGTTCCCGAGTGACCGACAAGATAGGTTGTGCCATCGGCTGTACTGTAACCGCCAGATAAATTGACCGAGGTATTGGTTGTCACTGCGCTAAAGCTATCCCCCCAGTCGCTTGAGCGAAACGCATGACCGCGTAAACCATAAATCCAAAGGTTATCTTGCGCATCGACATGGCAACCAAAAAACGACCCATTATAGGGTGAGGTTAAGGTTTGCCACGTTGCCCCCGCATCGTTACTGCGGAACACTAGTCCAGCCTCGCCGGCAATAAACAACTTATTGCCAGAACCACACAGCGCGTTTAAGTGAAAACCGTTTGGGTTATCAATAGCATCCGACGCTAAGCGCCACTGCTTACCGCCGTCATCACTTTTTAACAAAGTGCCGTAGGCTCCGCTAGCAAGCAAAGTATTAGCATCCACCGCGTATACACTTAGCAGAGGCTTAGAAGGTCCCTCTTGCTGAGCAATCTCAACGTTCTGCAATTGGAACTGCGCATCGTCAAGTGCGTAACTCAAATCGCTATCATCGGGGTTCGCGGCAAGTTGCTGCTGTAATTGCTTGACTTTATTTTGATAAAACTGCGCTTCTAGGCTGATCAGATCAAACCCGGTGAACTGTCGTTGCCAGCTCTGGCCGCCATCACTGGTATGGATAATGACACCATGGTGGCCTACCGCCCAACCTTGTTTGGGGTTGGCAAAATCAACCGAGGTTAACAACACACTGGTTGCGACTTGCGCTTTCTGCCACTGATCTTGCTCATTGCTACGAAATAGAACATCGCCATGAGCACCCACCGTAACAGTGCGCGAACCAGCGTCTGCAAAATCAATAAGAACGGCCTGATCGGCAATATTCGATGGCAAAGAATCGGCATAGATAACGTCAAACCCTTGCTCTGCTTGTTGTTCGTTGTTCGATTGAGCTGCCGTCACAGCGCCGCTAAACAGCACGACAACTAACCCCCAATGCGCGGAACGCAAACGCATGGAACCTCCTGCGTAAATGAAAATACCGTCTGATTGTATAAGGTGACCAGAATTTGAAAACCTTTTTTCGGTAATTTCCCGTAAATTTCCGATCAGTTTGCCGATTTTTCAAACATTCTCAAGAAACATCGAAATTGTTTTACGCAACGGTTGCAAAAAAACTGCAGTCGATACATGCTTAGCCTATTGCCTTACAGGTCAGTCCTCTGGCAAAGTTGAACAACAAGTAGAATTAACAAGGATAACTACAATGAATAAACTGATCCTTAAAGCCAGTTTTTTCGCGCTTTCAGTGGTTTCAGCCAGTGTTATTGCTAAGGTCAGTCCAGAAGAAGCCGCCCGCTTAGGACAAGACTTAACCTTCATTGGTGCAGAGAAGGCTGGCAACGCCGACGGCTCGATACCAGCATGGACTGGTGGTTACAGTGATCATAGCGTCGAAGAAGTTCGCGGCACGAATCCATTTGCAAGCGATAAAATTCTGTTTACCATTACTGCGCAAAACGTTGCTCAGTACAAAGACCAGCTTAGCCCGGGACAAGTCGCGATGTTCAAAAAATATCCCGACTATAAAATGAACGTGTATCCAACGCACCGTTCTGCCACTTACCCAGACAAACTAATGCCGGTAATTCAGAAAAACGCAAAAAACACCGAGTTAGTTGCAGGTGGTAATGGTTTAGAAAACTTTGATACCACCATACCGTTCCCAATTCCGCAAAATGGTTTGGAAATTATATGGAACCACATTACCCGTTATCGCGGCGGTAAAGTGACGCGTCACGTGAACCAGTTTCCTGTGCTAGCGAATGGCGATTACGTTCCTGTGGAATTGCGCGAAACCTTGGTATTCCCGGAATATTTGCGGAGTGGCCGCCAAGCTGCAGACGACAATGTATTGTTCTACTTCATGCAAGAAGTTTTAGCCCCCGCTCGATTAACCGGGACAGTATTGTTGGTTCACGAAACCATCAACCAAGTTAAAGAAGCGCGTCGTGCGTGGATTTATAATGCCGGTCAACGTCGTGTGCGTCGCGCGCCGAACGTTGCCTATGACGGTCCAGGTACCGCATCTGATGGTCTTCGTACATCGGATAACCTTGACATGTTCAACGGTGCGCCAGACAAGTACAACTGGAAGTTGGTGGGTAAAAAAGAGATGTATATCCCATACAACAACTACAAAATGATGGATCCGAAACTCAGCTATGATCAAATCATTAATGCTGGGCACATGAATCCAGAATATGTTCGTTACGAAAAACACCGTGTTTGGGTGGTTGAAGGAACCCTGAAAGACGGCGAACGCCATATTTACTCTAAACGTACCCTGTACGTAGACGAAGATACTTGGACAGCGTCTGTAATCGACCATTACGACGGTCGTGGTGATTTGTGGCGTGTAGCAGAAGCCTACAACGTACAATTCTACAACCAAGACGTTCCGTGGATGGCTGCTGAGGCACTTTATGACCTTAACTCTGGCCGCTACTTAGTGCTCGGTCTTGCTAATGAAGAAAGTGAATACATAGACTGGGATATTGAACCAGAGCGTGATGACTTCACCACCAACGCCCTTCGTCGCATGGGTATCCGCTAAGCCATTAGCAATCCATTGACAGAAAAAAGGCCAACAAGTGTTGGCCTTTTTTATTGTCGTTCTTTTACCGCGGGATTAATCGTCGCGTTCTAAACGCGCTAACAGACTTGAAGTATCCCAACGGCTTCCGCCCATTTTCTGCACTTCCGCGTAAAATTGGTCAACCAGCGCGGTTAACGGCAAGCTAACGCCTTTGGCATCGGCTTCAGTAAGCGCAATTTTTAAATCCTTGCGCATCCAGTCTACGGCAAAACCGTGTTCATACTCACCCTGCCACATGGTTTGGTAACGGTTAACCATTTGCCACGAACCGGCAGCCCCTTGGCTGATGGCAGCAATCAGCGAGTCAGGGTTTAACCCAACTTTGCGAGCGAATGACAAACCTTCCGCGAGTCCTTGTACAACGCCAGCAATACAGATCTGATTCACCATTTTAGCTAACTGCCCGGTTCCAGCTTCGCCCATCCATTGGCGGGTTTTAGCGTAGCACTGGAGCAGCTCATCGGCTTGTTCCGCGATGCTCTGTTCGCCACCGATCATTGTGGTTAATACGCCATTTTCGGCGCCCGCTTGGCCACCTGAGACGGGTGCGTCAAGGAAATGTCCTTGCTGTTTTGCCACTGCCTCAGCCAGCTCACGCGCTAACTCGGCCGACGCGGTGGTATGGTCGATCACTACTGTACCAGGCTGTAATCCGGCTAGAATGCCATCTTCACCGTAAAACACTGAACGCACATCGTCATCGTTACCCACACAGACCATCACGTAATCTGCATTCTCAGCGGCTTGTCGCGGTGTTTCAGTGAACGCTCCTGAGTAGGTTTGCTGCCAGGTTTTGGCCTTTTCTTGGGTGCGGTTGTAGACCGTCACCTGATGGCCATTATTCTGTAAGTGTCCAGCCATGGGGTAGCCCATGACACCAAGACCGATAAAGCCACATTTCATTGTTCTGTCCTGTCGTTATTTTGCGAATGAATGGGAACACGAAAACGTGCGGGTTGTGGTAAAATACGTAAATGCTTTGGCGATAGATGATAGGTTTCACCATCCATTTCTACCATGGTGGCATCACTTAGCAACGGCTGTTCTTGCTCCTGCACCTGTTCTGTCAGCCATTGGCGCGGGTAACGCCGACGTAGCACGGCACAAATTAAACGGCACTGCTGCCAGCGCGAGATCTTTTCTACTGCAACCTGTGTTACCGATTGACGCTGGCGATCAGTATCTTCAGCGAGGTAAAAGCCACCGCCAAAGCGCGGTCCAATATGCCAGGTCACGGCAAGCATGGCCTTGCCATTAAATTGCACACTGCGCTGATTGAATAACCACACCAGCAGGCCAATGGCGTAACTGAGGTGCGCAATGCCGAGCTTTTGTAGCAACCGTTTAACAACGCGCGGAATGTTATTATTCACCTGTGGGCTTAAGCCGATACCCGCCGAATTGATAAACCGAATACCGTCGATTTCAGCGATAGCAGAAAGCACCACCGTAGATTGCGGCAGCCACCGCCAATCATTATCGGCTAACCCTAAACCCGCTGCCGTATCATTGCCTGAACCACAAGCAACCAACGTGATCACCGGGCGATTATTACCAAGCGCGTTAATGACGGCGTGTAAGGTACCGTCGCCACCGTACACCCAAACCGCCTCGCAATCGTTGAGCAACGAGCGTAACGCCGCTTTATCCTCTAAGCCATTGGCTGAGGTAAAAAACGCCCTAACGTCGCCGTTGGCTTGCAGCTTTTGCTGGTCGGCGTGAGCCAATCGTTTAGCCTGCAATGCAGGGCCTGCAACCTGAAGGGTGGTCACTCTGCCGTTTTCCTAATCAGCCAATGTTGATAGCGACCCAACGGCTGAAACGGTTGGGTTTGGTTATAGCGCATCTCAATCGCCAGTAACTCATGGTAGCGCTGTTGGTCAGCCGGGTCGCGCAAGTAATCATGAAAGCAGCGCACCCCGGTTTTGCTGATAACCTCAAGCTTCTGCTGGTCCAGCCAAGACGTCATATCGGCTAACGCAATGGGATGCTTAGGACTCATCCGCACGGTCTTTTTTACCTTTAAGCCGCGTTCAATGTAATCAAAGTTACCGTATATTGCGTTGGCGAGCAGCTTGGCATCCCGGTTGTAAAACATCAGCGATAACTGCCCACCCGGCTTTACCCAAGATAACGCGTCCAGCAGGCCCTGTCGTGGGTCATCTAACCACTCTAGCACCGCATGACAGAGCACAAGATCAAACTGTTGCTGACCTAAATGCTGTGGTAACTGCTGCAGCGGACAGGCTAAATATCTGACGTTGTCAGTCAGTCCTTGTTGTTGATGATAAGCTTTGGCATCCGCCACCATTTCCGCGGCTATATCGCTATGCACTAAGCGATGCCCCGCGGCTAAAAACCAACTGTTCACCTGCCCCAAGCCGGCGCCAATATCTAATACGTCCAGCGTCGGAGCTTGAACGAGTGGCTGCAAATCCCGCGCTAATACCGCCATCCGCAATTTACCCTTACTCGAAGCGTAAATTGATTTTGCGAATTTCTCGCTGATGCCGTTAAAATTCCCTTTATTAGCCATCTTGCACTACGCTGGGTTATCGATATCGATAAAGCTAACATCAAGCTGATGTTGCTCAGCAAGGTACCCGCCCAGAGCTTTTACGCCGTAGCGCTCGGTCGCGTGGTGGCCTGCCGCGAAAAAGCCCAACCCATGCTCGCGCGCACTGTGTATGGTCTGCTCTGAGACCTCGCCGGTAATAAAGGCATCAACGCCGTAATCGGCAGCAGCATCAATGAAGCCTTGCCCACCACCGGTACACCAAGCCAACGTTTTGATCTTACCCGGAGCCGCTTGCATTGCCGTTAGCGACCTCCCTAATCGTTGTTGCAACGACTGTTGTAGGGTTTCGCTATCGACTGCTTGCGCTAATTCGCCTGTCATAACACAAGCCAGTGGCCCTTCTGTTGCCAAACTACCGGTTACCTGCCACTGCATCAGTTTTGCGAGTTGCGCGTTGTTACCCAATTGCGGATGGATATCCAACGGTAAATGATAGGCATAAAGGTTAATATCATGGGCCAACAACGCCGCGATACGGCGCTTTTTCATACCAACGATAGCGTCCGCTTCGCCTTTCCAGAAGTACCCATGATGAACCAACAGAGCATCTGCGTTTTGCTCAATCGCTTTGTCAATTAACGCCTGTGAAGCGGTAACGCCGGTCACAATACGTTGCACCTCAGCCCGCCCCTCTACTTGCAGGCCGTTTGGGCAGTAATCTTTAACCTTGGTTGGCTGCAGTAGCGCATTCAGAGTCTTAGTGAGTTGTTGACGTTGCATAACGCCCCCTTTTTACTTCGAATGCGTCGATTTTACCCGAAATTAGACAATAATCCGAAAAAACGGTATAAAAAGTACGTAGGATAAAGTTTGACCATTAAATTGATTACGATGACATAAATAGGACGACTTGAATGAGCAAACTGGATAAAGAGAAAGTACTTGCTGAATACACTGAAGCTTATAAAAAGGCTCACGGCAAGGCGCCTAAAATTGAGAGTAGTAACGGCTGGTATAGCGTCGACGGCGGTAAAAACGTACGTTTAACTGCACTAGCTGAGGAAGCAAAATCTTTGTCTTCAGGCGGTAACGCTAAAGCTGAGAAGCCAGCGGCCAAGAAAACCACAACGAAAAAAGAAACGGCTGCAAGCAAAAAGGCACCCGCTAAGAAAACTGCTGCGAAAAAATCAACAGCGAAAAAGCCTGCCGCTAAAACAGCCACAGTGAAAAAGTCATCAGGTGGTCTTACTGCGAAAGAACTTTGGAAACAAAAACTTGAAAGTGACGCATCGGCTTGCCGCTTGCCTCGCGGAAAGTTCTAATCGAGCAAGGTTAAAACAAAAAAGCGACCTTCGGGTCGCTTTTTTATTGGTGTTTTATCGCTTATAACACTTCTGGCGTTCTGCCGGTTACCCGGTCAATCGGTACCTTGATTTTACGGAATCGATAGACCAAAAACTCTTCGCGTTTAAACGATACTTCGTCTTTACCGAAGTCGCCTTGCGACACAACGTATTCTTCGTTGTCGATAATTTTACTAACAATTCCCAACTTACCCTGATGCTGGCCACGTTTAATAAAAACCGTCTGCCCTTGAATTCGTGGGTTGTTGTAACTGAATGTTGGACCGGTCATAAATGCGATGCGTGGTTCCGAAAAGTGTTGATACTTAGGTTATCGCCCAAGCCGCATTATTCTTTAGCTAAGGACGCTTACAGGCGCCCAATATACAGCGTAATTTCACCGACGGGCAAGCCATATTTATACATTTGCGACCGATTGATTAGATTATTTTCATCAACCAGATACATCCAGTCGTCCAAGGTGATCGTCATGGGTTCGCCGTCCACCTCAACCTGCAACTGATACTCCCAATTCAATGCGTTGCCTTTGGTGGTGCCAACCGCTACCCCGTTTACGTCACCTGCCCGCCCCTCATAAGTATCTGGGCCGGTTTTAGTCAGTTTCCAGACCCGTTCTTGAGTACGACCATCGGCGTAAACGAAGTGTTCTTCCAACGTTCCTTTATTGCCTTCCCAACTACCTTCAAGCTGCGCAGTGAAACGCTGAATAACTTTGCCTGAGTAATCTTGGACAATGCCATGCGCTACCAATTTACCGGAAAAGAACTGCTCAAGTTGTAGCTTCGGTTGCTCCCCTTGGTAGTCATCAATACTCGCTGAACAGGCGCTGAGTAGCATCAGCGCCGACAGTGCGGCAAACAACGGTTTGATCAATGCAAATCGCATATTACTCTCCTATTAGCTCTTTCCGTTCATCTGGATAATCGGTTTGCGGCGACAGCCAAATGGCTAAAAATTGCTCGGTAAAGGTTTCGCTATCAATGGTGCCTAAAAGCGTTGTTCCCTGATAAAACTGGCTAGCGCCGGTTTCGGTTTGTAGTAGCAATAAACAGTCATTTTCTTTGATGTCAGGCCAAATATCTCTGAGGGTCTGTAACCATTGTGACTGCCGCTGGTCAGAAAAACCCATTCGTTGCCATTCTTCGGCGGTTTTATCGACCAAATCGGCAGCGTCAATATCTCGCAGGTAGTCTAATTGGAGTGCCACCTGTTGTTGCCCCAATGGCCAATTAAAATCTCCGGACTTGCTGTACAGTGTGGCGTCATAGACATCCCAAAACAGCACACTTAGGCGCGTTTTACCGACGCTTTTGAAGTCGCTGGGCACTTCACTTTTACATTGGCTCAACGCCCATGCAGGGCTCGCCAGTAGAGCCAGCGCAAGCAGCGCTATTCTTGCCTTCATGTCGTCCTCCCCATGCGTTGCATTAGGTGACTGAATAACCACAGGTATATACCCCAAGCGATGGCATAACCACACACCATGGCTAGCACGGACGGCGTCGTCGCCGCGCCGAGTTTTAGCCCGGCGTAATAAGTGCTCGCGCCAGCCAATGCCCCCAAACAACACGCTAACTTCGGCATGCCAACCAACCAAGTTAATGCCACTGGCGCCATCACCGCGAAGCCTAGCCACAAACACAGCAACCAAGCAGGGAACCACCAAATGCCGTTAAAGCTGACTAAACCAAGCACTTGCATCAACGATTCCATCAGCAAGCCGAGGAACAGACAGCTCAGCACCGCAGCGAATGGCGGGCGCCAAAAGTAACTGCCGATAACAACAAACAACAGCGTTAATGTCGCTGTTAATGCAATGCCTTGGTCGCCACCAACCACGGCTAAATACCAAATAAGGTTAAAGCCGATAAAGCTGCTGACTTTATCGATTACACGCTGAGACATCGTGGTTTGGTTGCCATTAGCTGTACCACCGAAATGGTGCGTTCACGGAAGCCCCCCTCGCAATAGTGGAAATAGTAATTCCACAACCGCGCAAAACGTTCGTCGTAACCCAATGGCCGCAATTCCTCAAGCCGCTGATTAAAGCGTTTAGACCAATCGCTGAGCGTACGCGCGTAATCCAACCCGTGATCGTGGATTTGCCGCACCACTAAATCGGTGTGGGTGCGCAACAATTCACTCATCATCGTAATTGAGGGCAAAAAGCCGCCAGGGAAAATATGCTTTTGGATAAAATCCACAGAGTTGGCATAGCTTGCCATCCGTTGATCAGCAATAGTGATAGCCTGCAGCGCCATGCGTCCGTTGTCTTTCAACAACTCACTGCATTTAGCGAAAAAGGTTGGTAGAAAAGATTTACCAACGGCCTCAATCATTTCTACCGACACCAATTTATCGTATTGCCCGGTCAAATCACGATAGTCTTGTTTCAATAACGTGATTTGCTGTTGCAATCCGTGTTTTTCCACCTGCTCTTGGGCATAGCGATATTGCTCTTCCGAAATTGTGGTGGTGGTGACCTTACAGCCATAATGTTGAGCCGCATAAATCGCTAACCCACCCCAGCCGGTACCGATTTCCAATAAATGGTCATCGGCGGTTAATCGCAAGTCTTCGCACAGGCGGCGGATTTTGTATTCTTGCGCCTCATCCAAGCTGCTGTCAGCGGCAGGGTACACTGCACTGGAATATTGCATGCGTTGGTCTAAAAACCGCGTGTAGAGTTCATTACCCAAGTCGTAATGCGCGGCGATGTTGGCTTTTGCTTGTTGCTTGTTGTTGCGATTTTTCCAGTGGGCGAACTTTTGGAATGGCAAGGTTAACCACGCAAAGCGTTGTTCTAATTTATCCAACGCAGGTAAGTTGCGAGCGAATAAGCGGATAACCGAGGTTAAGTCGGGCGTCTCCCAAGCATGCTCAACATAAAGTTCACCCGCGGCAATACTACCGCCCATCACTAAACGGCGGTAGAAGTCCGAGCGGCGGACATTCACTTCGGCGTGGATATCACTGCCTTTGCGACCGAACTCGGCAATCAACTGATCATTTTCGCGTAAAACCAAATGACCGTCTTGCAAGTGTGCTAATAGTTTTAGCGCTAACTCACGAAACGTCTTATTTAGGCCCTTATAGCGCAACTGCTGGGTCATCACATTTTCACCATTCGACATCTACATTAATCCTTCTCAGTGTTCTTATTATTCGTTTTCGGGTGCCCATACACGGGCACGCCTTTTATAAAGAGTTTCAATGCCTGCCAGTAAATACCCCCGAGCACTTGCAAGGTCATTAGCGGAAAGCGCTTAGCGAATTTCCGAATCGCTTTAGACGTTAGCGCCTCTCGCTCAAGTTGTATACCCGCATAGAAGGCTTTTTCACTGGTTTTCACATCAATATGAATAGATACGTTGGAAGTAGGAGATTGGATGCGCCAATGGTAGGTCATTGCCATCGGGTTAAAGGGAGAAACATGCAGTTTTTTTTCATCAACGGGACGTTTTTCAGCAAGATCCACCACATAGTACTGCTTCTCTAGCCATGGAGTGTTGGTCACTTCGGCAAGCATGTAGCGGTAACGCGGAATATCCTCGGTGTTGGCGCTGCCTGCTTCAGCAATAAAGAAACAATTAATCGGGCTAAAATAGAGCCCCATGGTTCGCACAGCACCGAGAAAGAACACCTCCCCCGCCAAGTATTCTCCGGTCTGCTGGTAAACCTTGTCACGTACTGCCTGAGCGAGATCGCCGTTATGCCCTGGCAAATAGTCAGCACTGTTAAACCGAAAAGGTGCCCATTTATTTACCGAAAATGCGCGTGAAATGCTGTCAAGTTGCGGCAATTCCGATAAAGCGATCCCCCACAGTGTTGTGGGGTAGCTAAATTTATGGGGCTTTGGAATGAACCGTTGGTGTACCACCCGCCCCGAATACAAACTACTCAGCATGGTGGACAGCTTCATAACACGCCGGCAACGCATCAAAGCGCTCGAGAACGTCCATAGCGCTACGCACACCATCTTCATGGAATCCGCTATACCAGTACGCCCCGCAGAAATGGGTATGGTTTTTACCGCAAATCTGCTGCCGTTGTTCACGCGCCCGGAATGAATCGATGCTATAGCTCGGATGGTCATACTGAAAGCGTTGGCGAATTTTAGCCGGATCAATGGCTTGTGTATTGTTTAGTGTTACACAAAAAGTTTCCGACGCTTCAATGCCCTGCAGGATATTCATATTGTACGTTACAGAGCTAGGCTGTTGTTGCGCATCTTCAGCTTCGCGCAAGCGGTAGTTCCAACTCGCCCAAGCGGCTTTACGCTTTGGCAGTAGCGCCGTATCGGTATGCAACACAACGTCGTTGGGTTGGTAGCCAATACGACCAAGGATATCTTTTTCGTCGGCGCTTGCATCAGCCAGTAACCGCAATGCTTGGTCGCTGTGACAAGCCAAAATGACCTCATCAAAGTATTGTTCTTCGCCTTGCTCAGTCACTAACATAACTTGCTCTTGCTGACGCTCAATTCGCGCGATACCGCACTGCAGGTGAATATTATCCTGCCATTGTTGGGTTAACGCGGGAATGTATGCGCGAGAACCACCAATCAAGGTATGCCACTGCGGTCGGTCAGCAATATTGAGCAAACCGTGATGGTTAAAGAAGCGCAGGAAAAAGCCTAACGGAAATTGCTCTGCCTCTGCCAGCGTCGATGACCAGATAGCGGAAATCATTGGTAGTAAATAAAGCTCTGAGACCCGTTTGTTAATCCGCTTCTCGCGTAAAAACTCCCCTAAGGTCTGGTGGTCGACATCCTCACCCTGCTCCAGCGCTTGCTTTGCTAAGCGGTTGAAACGCACAATACCGAACAGCAGTTGATAAAAACTGGGGCGCAATAAATTGCGCTTCTGCGCAAACAGTGTGGCTAGTGTGTGACCGTTGTACTCTAACCCGGTTTTCGGATCTTGCACCGAAAAACTCATTTCGGTATCGCGCCACTGGACATCTATCTCATTCAACAACTTTTTAAAGCGCGGGTAGGTTCTGTCGTTAAATACAATAAACCCTGTATCTATGTAATAGTGGCTAGCACCAATTTTTTCATCGACCGTGTGGGTGTGGCCACCGAGATAATCATTCTTCTCAAACAGATGTACATCAAACTTCTTTGCTAAAAAATGGCCCGCAACCAGACCAGAAATACCACTACCTACAATTGCAATTTTCATGGAAATCCCAAATTACGAGGCCATACGACGCGAAATTGCGACTTGCCAGCTCTGCGGCATTAACGATAAACATTTTAACAAGGTGGCAAATACCCAAGGGAAAGCAATATCGCGCTTACCTTTGGCAATACCCTTACGAATAGCACTAGAGGCAAACTCTACCGACACCTCCATTGGCATTTCAAAGTCATTTGCCGCCGTCATTGGAGTTTTCACAAAGCCGGGCGATACCGACGAAACCTTAATGCCGCGCTGCCCCAAATCCACTTCCAGCGAGCGTGTAATATAATGGATGGCGGCTTTAGAACTGCCGTACACCTCAGCTTTGGTAAACGGCAGTAGTCGCGCTGTGCTCCCGACTAAGACCAAGTGACTGCCACGTTTCAAATTAGGTAGTAGTGCTTGCACACAATACATCGTGCCAAAAATATTGACCTGATAAACCCGTTCAAACATCGCGGCATCAAAATTTTCAACGTCTAGATATTCACAAACGCCAGCACTCAAAATGACCAAGTCGATGCCCGTTAAGGTACGCAACTTAGCCAATGTTTGCGCTTTGTCGGCGATATCAAACGCCAAGCTGCCAATGCGATCAGGGTACTTCTGCGTTAATTGCTGCAAGGTCTCTTGGTTGCGACCGCAGGCAATCACTCTATGGCCTTGTTCGGCATAATCCAGCGCGAGTTGCTGACCAATGCCCGAAGTTGCTCCGGTAATTACGATGTTCATTAGTCACCAATCAAGCGTTGTTTAATTTTGTCGATGACATAACCAACGAGTGGCACGTGCTCATAGAGCATTGCACCCATGTCGTAGTAGTCTTCTTGTTCTAACACCTTGCCGTCTTTAAGACGGACTTTTGAAACGCCAGGCAGCACAATTTCTTTGCCGTCGGCGAGCTTAGGATGGCTAAAACGCATCTGCCAAGACAAGAACGCGCGGTCATCATTGACCACTTGGTCATCAAAGGCAAAATGACAATATTTGACATTTTCCATGGTGTTTTTTAGATAGCCACGCAAATCTTCCAACCCTACCACTTGGTGAATAGGGTCAGAAAAAGAGACATTATCGTGGTAAATCTCATCTAACTCGTCCAAACGTTCTACGGTAAATTCGTCGTATAACGACTGCAATTTATCTAACACGTCTTCCTTAGCCATTTTTCACCTGCTTGAAAGTCTCTAAAAATCGTTTGCGAGCGTCTTGGTGGTCAACCATCGGTTGTGGGTAACCGTTTAATTCGTTCCCAGTGAGTTGCTCATGCGGCCAGTGAATATACTTAGCTGGCACTGCCTTCAGCTCTTTAACCCATTTACGAATGTAGTCACCCTCGGGATCAAACTTTTTACTCTGCGTAATTGGGTTAAATACCCGAAAATACGGCACTGCGTCAGTCCCTACAGAGGCACTCCACTGCCAACCGCCATTGTTTGCCGGAAAGCTGCCATCAATAAGATGCGTCATAAAGTGCTTCTCACCCCAGCGCCAATCCAATAGCAGGTCTTTCACCAGAAAGTTTGCCACTATCATGCGCAACCGGTTATGCATGTATCCTTCATGCAGTAACTGCCGCATGCCGGCATCAACAATCGGGTAGCCCGTGCGCCCTTCACACCAGCGACGGAAGTCTTCCTCGTTATCACGCCAGCGAATGTCATCGCCCATTTCAATAAAGCTATTGCCGCGACTGAGTTTGTCCTCATGAAACATTAAATGTTGATAAAACTCACGCCAGGCAATTTCGGTGAGCCAGGTGTCTGGGCCCGGCGGTAAGCCGTGAGGAAATTCCGGCGAAAATTGTTGCAAGCCTCTGGCCGCGGTTTTCGGCGACAGCATTCCTAGTTCCCAGTACGGCGATAACCGAGACGTAGCATCTTCATAGGGAATATCTCTAAGCTTTTTATATGTGCTCACACTGTGGCCGATATACTGCCCTAATTTACCGAGCACTTGTTGCTCACCAACCACCCATGCACTGCTGTCCTTACGCGTTAACGGACAGTCTGGAAGTGCAGGAGCGCTGACGGCCTCACGGCCACTGTATTGTTTCTGTTGCCAGTCGACTGCCTGGCTTACATAGTCGCGCCAAGCCCGATTAAACGGAGTGAACTTCTGGTAGTAATGGTGGCTTTGTGTTTTGACACATTCAGGCGGCACGATAACCACCCCGTCATACAGTTCTAACGACACCTCATCGTAACTCAAACGCGCTTTTACATTCTTGTCACGGCGCCGCTCATGCAGCGGATATTCGCGATTGGCAAACACCTGTTTCGCACCGTGACGGCGACAGAAGTCCGCTAATGCTTGCGGAACGTCGGTAAAACTGTCGATGACTTGCACCTGCAGCGGCACCCCCTTGGCGGCAAGTTCTTGCGAAAACGCTGCTAAATGCCGCCACAACAAGTCAACTTTTATCGGTGCCCAGTCATGCTCTTTAAAGGTCTGCGTGGTAAAAAAGTACACGGCTTTAACGTCGTCTGTTGTCGCCATTGCCGCTTCAAAAGCCGGTTGATCAACCGTTCGTAAATCGTTTTTAAACCATACAATTCGGGTCATCTTTTACAGTCCATAGCGAAGTTTTAATTGCTCTGGGTAAGGCACCAAATACCACTGTTGCTCAAGGTAGTCACTGGGGAATTCGCGTAAGTAGTGGCGTAACAAGGTGAGTGGTGCCATCAACGGCATAACACCATCGTGGTAATCATCGATCACCTGACGCAACTCTGCTTTCTGTTGTTTACTCAGTTGCTGTTTAAAGTAGCCCTGAATATGTTGCAGAACATTGGTATGGTTGGCGCGGGTTGCGGGCTTACTCAGTGCTGCCATCACATCTTCGATATACGCAACGCAAAACGCCTCATCAATCGCTTTTGCCTCGCCCAGACGCTGGCCTAATTCGCGATAGGCGGGTTGATTATGCGCTAACAACATCAGTTTTAACTGTGAATGAAACTGGATCAACTGCGCTTTAGTGAGTGGCTTAGGCAAGTTTTGCCAGCGCGCGTAAACAAACACACGCAACACAAAGTTCTCGCGCAATAGCGGATCGTTAAGGCGCCCATCTTCTTCCATGGGCAGTGCTGGAAACCGTTGTTTTAGTCTCGCAACAACAATGCCTTCTGCGGCTTTCTGCGCATGGCCTGTTTCCGGGTCGTAAAGTTTAACCCGCTCCATACCGCAACTCGGCGATTTTGCGCACCAAACATAACCGCTGAAGGTCCCAACCTTATCGGCGATTTTGTCGGCATAAGCAGCCAGCTTATCGGTCACATCTTCCCCGGTTTTCGGAATAATGGCTCTGATTGTTTGGTGTTGTTCTAAACGAATGGTCGGTCGGGGTACGGGCAGACCAATGCCCACCTCTGGACAGAATTTTACAAACTCTACGTACTTGGTTAATTCATCATCGCAAAATGCCGAGCGTTTGTGGCCGCCGTCGAAACGCACGGTATCCCCTAGTAAACAAGCGCTGATCCCAACTTGTATTTTCATTCGTTATTATGACCTCACTGCGTTATTTAGCCCTGATACGCCGCGATTCGTAAATTAGATTGCAGCAATCGGTTTTTTTAGATCCAATTTGCTTTGCTGTCTCGTAATGACACTAGCAATACCCTAGTTTTACGTTGGAGATTATGTCATTTAGCCAAGAAATCCCTTTGTTTCCGCTGACTGCGCAAGTTTTGCCAGGCGGCAAAATGAAGCTTCGAATATTTGAGGCTCGCTACACGCGCATGGTTAAAGAAGCGTTGCGCAATGCCAGCCCTTTCGCTATTTGCATGATCAATCAAAGCGTCGACAAAGACCATGATAACTATATTTTGCCTCTTGCGACATTAGTACAAGTTATTGATTTTGAACCCTTAAACGACGGCTTCTTAGGAATTACGGTGGAAGGTACGGAGCGCTGTCGGGTGACTCCATTGAGAATAGAGAAAGACGGTCTGCGGATCGGCAACGTCGAGCCGTTGGGGCAATGGCAAGAGCTGCCGTGCAGCGATAAAGACCAAAGCTTACAGCAGCGTCTTAAAGAGATTTACCGCGTCTACCCTGAGCTTGGCGAGCTTTATCCCGAGCCGGAACTCAACAGTGCGACCTGGGTTTGCCAGCGTTGGCTTGAAATTTTGCCGCTGGAGCCCGAAGTTAAACAGCAGCTTCTTGATCACGATAGCTGCCAGTCAGCTCGTGAATATTTGCAACAACTGGTACAATGAAATCACATTCATCGACTAAGGGCTGTCTGGGCCTCCACAAGTGATCCAATTAGCTAACGTATCCGTAATCGTTTTTACAACAGGCTAATAAGCAATAATAGGGCTACACTATGGAAACCGTGTCAGGACACGCATCGCAACGGAAAGTTATGAAACGTGCTCAGCAAGACACTGCCGAAAGAGCGGCAGAGCTGCTCGCCACTGTGGCCGAAAAACGCAGTCGTGCAGCATTTAGTGAGTTGTTCAGCCATTTTGCGCCAAAGCTCCAAGCGTACGGCACGCGTCAGTTTGGCAACGAGCAAACAGCAATGGACTTGGTTCAAGAAACCATGACCAACGTTTGGCACAAAGCACACCTTTTTAAGCCGGATCGCGGCTCCCCATCTACGTGGATTTTTACTATCGCTCGAAACATTCGTTTCGACTTGTTGCGTAAAAATAAACGTCGTAAAGACGAAATCAGTGCAGATGAGTTGTGGCCGATTTTGTCAGAACAAAACGATAATTTGGATGATGACTACGCGTTAGATCATGATGTGCTAATGCAAGAAATCAAACACTATTATCATCAGCTTCCTGATGCGCAGCGCATCGTTGTAGAGAAGATATATGTGGAAGGGAAATCTCAGCAAGAAGTCTCGGACTCGCTGAATATTCCTCTAGGTACGGTTAAATCCCGTACCCGTTTAGCGCTAAAGAAATTGAAAGAGTTGATTGTAGAACATGATTAAAGCACATCCTTCTGAAGCACTGCTCTACCAATACTCGTCGGGCGAATTGAGTTGCGCGATGTCGTTAATGGTGGCAACCCACATTGATATGTGCCCGAGTTGCCAAAGAGTGAGTGCCGAAATTGAACAGCATTTGTGCGAGAAGCACTTTGATGAAATTGCCGCTAAGTGGGATCAAAAGCAATGTGATGACATGCTGGCAGCCATTTTTTCGTCAGAGTCTAGCCACCCGCTGATTCATAATGACCCGAACAATATGATTTGCTTGCAAGGTCGACGATTTAATTTGCCGCCAACGCTAGCGAACAATGCCTACCGCATTGGTGATTGGAATCATATGTTAGGAAAGTTATGGCGTGCCCCGGTCTCTATTGGTGGTGTTGAGAATACGAATCTCATTTACATGGAGCCCGGCGCCACAGTGCCAGAACATACGCACAAAGGTGTAGAGGCCACATTGGTCGTCAATGGCACCTTCAGTGATGAATACGATAGCTATGAAGATGGCGACTTTATTATGTTGGACGCGTCACGCAAGCATTCTCCGCGCACTGTACAGGAAGATTGTTTAACCTTGGCAACACTGGATGCGCCACTACATTTTACTTCGGGTATTAGCCGCCTTCTAAACCCATTTAGCAGCTTATTTTTTAAGTAAGCCAAGGGGTTGTACAAAACGCCATCAAAAAAGCCGACATTACGTCGGCTTTTTTATTGGCTAAATTGACTGACTTAATCGTCTTTTGGGGTTGAGCCCTCAACGCGGCTTTTGAATTTCTGACCCGGCCGAAAAGTTACCACTCGACGCGCCGAAATGGGAATGTCTTCACCCGTTTTCGGATTACGCCCTGGGCGCTGATTTTTCGTCCGCAATTCAAAATTACCAAAGCCGGAGAGTTTTACTTCTTCACCACTCTCTAGCGTCGCCCGAATTTCTTCAAAGAAGTCTTCGACAAGTTGTTTCGCGTCTGCTTTATTAATTCCAAACTTATCAAACAATTGCTCTGCTAACTCGGCTTTGGTTAGTGCCATATCATGAATCCCTTAACGTTGCGTCAAACTCGGCTTGCAAGGTATTAATTAACGTCGCCATGATGTTATTAATATCTTGCTCTTCCAGCGTTCGTTCGTTGTCTTGTAACGTTACCGACAACGCGAGGCTTTGGCGCCCTTCTGGCACTCCCTCACCACGATAAACGTCAAACAAGTTTAGGCTAACAAGTTGTTTTACGCCAACATTTTCGAGAGAGGCAAGAACTTCACCGGCTGCAATATTGGCATCTACAATGACCGCAAGGTCACGGCGTATGGCTGGGTACTTAGACACCGCTTGCGCCTGAGCAATATGGCGTTGGCTGACTAACGTTAAATCTAACTCAAATACGTAAGCACGGCCATTTAAGCCAAGCGCTTTCTCGAACTTAGGATGGATAGCACCTACGACACCGACTTTTTGACTACCGAGGTAAACGGCAGCCGTTTGCCCTGGATGCAGCGCATCGTGTTGGTCAGCAACAAAACGGAATTCAGCGGCGCGCCCGGTGCGCGCTAACAACGCTTCTACGTCGCCTTTAATGTCGTAGAAATCGACTTGGCGATCACCATCTGACCAGTGCTCTTGGTGCGCTTTACCATAACGAACGCCAGCAATAACCGGGGTTTGTTTCACCCCTGAAGCTTCACTGTCGTCAGGAACGAAACGTAAACCAGTTTCTACAAACGCCAGCATCGACTGTTGGCGTTTTTGGTTGTGTGCCACAGCACCCAATAGTCCTGGCCACAGACTAACTCGCATCGATGACATATCCACCGAGATCGGGTTTGGCAGTGTCAGTGCTGCGATATCGTTAAACAGTAACGCTTGATGCTTTGGATCGACGAAACTATAAGTAATGGCCTCTTGATAGCCGCGCATCACCATGGCGTCGACTAATTGATGACGCGATAGCTGTGCTTCGCGGTGCTCACTCATGCGCAATTGCGCCGCAGGAGCTGCCGCTTGAATAGTGTTATAACCGTAGACCCGCGCAACTTCTTCAATCACATCTTCTTCTATCGCAATGTCGAACCGGTAAGACGGCGCTTGAATCACCCAACGCGTTGCGTCCTGTTCAACAATCGTCAAACCAAGGCGAGTAAGAATATCCGTGACTTTTTTGGCATCAATACTGGTTCCAAGCACTTTCGCTAACCGCGCTGCGCGTAATTCGACTTTGCTACGTTGTGGTAATTCCGCTTCATTGACCGCTTCCACGATAGGTCCAACCTTACCACCACAGATATCAACCAATAGCGCAGTAGCACGCTCCATCGCTTGGCGCTGCAAAGCGGGGTCAACACCGCGCTCATAACGGTGCGAAGCATCGGTATGCAGACCAAAACGGCGTGCTTTACCCAAAATCGCTTCAGGGGCAAAAAAGGCACTTTCTAAGAAAATATTCTGTGTTGCAGCGGTGACACCTGATGCCTTACCACCGTACACACCGGCCATAGCCAGTGCCTTGTCTTCATCGGCAATAACCAACACATCGTCATCTAAGCTGACTTCTTGCTCGTCTAACAATGTGAGCTTTTCACCTTGTTTCGCATGGCGGACATGAATATCGCCACTCAGGGTATCAAGGTCAAAGGCGTGCAGTGGATGGCCCAGTTCCAGTAATACGTAGTTAGTCACATCTACCACTGGGTCAATACTGCGAATGCCGCTACGGCGCAGACGTTCTGTCATCCAGATTGGGCTTTTCGCGTCGAGGTTAATGCCTTCGATCACTCGGCCTAGATAACGCGGGCAGTCACTGGCGGCGTCCAAATGAATCGCTTTTTGGGTGTCTGAACTGACGCTTACTGGAGCAATTTCTGGCTCGTTAACAGGAAGCTGGTTCAACACCCCGACTTCGCGAGCGATGCCGCGAATGCTTAAGCAATCACCACGGTTTGGGGTTAAATCGATGTCGACAGTAACGTCGTTAAGCCCTAAGTATTCGCGATAATCGGTTCCTACCGGCGCGTTTTCTGGTAATTCGATAATCCCTTCGTGTTCATCAATCAGGCCTAACTCTTTAAACGAGCACAACATGCCATGAGAAGGCTGACCGCGAAGTTTGGCTTTTTTAATTTTGAAGTCGCCAGGCAGCACTGCACCGACAACTGCAACGGCGACTTTAAGCCCTTTGCGACAGTTTGGTGCGCCACAAACGATATCAAGTAACTCGCCGGTACCGGCTTCGACCTTCGTTACCTGCAATTTATCAGCGTCAGGATGCGGCCCGCATTCAACCACTTCACCCACCACAACACCGCTAAATTCGTCTGCAACCGGCAATAAATCGTCGACTTCAAGCCCAGCCATACTCAGCTGCTCGGCCAATGCGTCGCTGTCGATTGCAGGATTAACCCATTCCCGTAACCATTTTTCACTGAATTTCATACTGGACTGCCTACTAATTAAATTGCTTTAAGAAACGAAGATCGTTCTCGAAGAACGCACGTAAATCGTTGACGCCATAACGCAACATTGTCAGGCGCTCAACGCCCATGCCGAAGGCAAAACCGGTGTACTTTTCAGGATCAATGCCTACCGCTTTTAATACGTTGGGGTGCACCATGCCGCAGCCCAAAACTTCTAACCATTGACCGTTTTTGCCTTTTACGTCCACTTCTGCTGAAGGCTCGGTGAACGGGAAATAAGAAGGACGAAAACGTACTTCCATGGAAGCTTCAAAGAAGTGGTTCAAGAAGTCGTGCAGAATACCCTTTAGCTGGGTGAAACTGACATCGGTATCGACCATTAGCCCTTCGACCTGATGAAACATCGGGGTATGGGTTTGGTCGTAGTCGTTCCGATAAACACGCCCGGGAGAAATAATCCGCAACGGCGGCTTTTCCGTTTCCATGGTACGGATTTGTACCCCCGAGGTTTGCGTCCGCAACATCGTGCTGGGGGTAAAATAGAACGTATCGTGATCGGCTCTTGCCGGGTGGTTAGCTGGAATGTTCAAGGCATCGAAATTGTGGAAGTCGTCTTCCACTTCTGGGCCTTCCTTCACGCTAAAGCCTAAGTCGCCGAAAAAGGTCTCGATACGACGAATGGTTTGCGTAACAGGGTGCACGCCGCCGACCGCTGATGCCCGGCCAGGTAACGACACGTCAATGCGCTCGGCATCGATTTTGGCTTGCAGTTCGGCCTCTTTAAGCACCTCTTTGCGTGCATTAATGGCGGTTTGAACTTGCTGTTTGGCTTCGTTAATTTTTTGCCCAGCTTCTCGGCGTTCTGATGGGTCTAGTTTGCCTAGCCCTTTGAGCAGTTCGGTTAACCGCCCTTTTTTGCCCATATACTCGACCCGCACTTCGTCCAGTGCGGCGGCTGACGACACCTCAGCGATAGCTTGCTGCGCCTGTCCTACAATTTCCGCTAACTCCATGATACCCCTCAAAGCCGTTCACAATCGGGTAAAGATAAAGCCGCTATCATACCGAAAAGCCAACAAAAAAGGGAGCCATTTGGCTCCCCTTTTACCGCTTTTCCTCGTTTAAGAAGAAAAACTTATAAAGCGCCTTTCGCCTTCTCTACCAACGCAGCGAAGCCACTTTGGTCGTGAACAGCGATATCCGCTAGGATTTTGCGATCGATTTCTACTGACGCTTTTTTCAAACCGTTGATAAAACGGCTGTATGACAAACCATTTTGGCGAGCGGCCGCATTGATACGCACAATCCACAATTGACGGAATTGACGTTTCTTGTTGCGACGGTCGCGGTATGCATACTGACCCGCTTTAGTGACAGCTTGTACCGCAACGCGATATACGCGACTGCGAGCACCATAATAACCTTTCGCCTGCTTCAGGACTTTTTTGTGACGCGCGCGTGCGATCACTCCACGTTTTACTCGTGCCATCTGCTAATTCCTCCCTTATGCGTACGGTAACATACGAGCGACTAATTGAACGTCGGCCTCATGGACCATGTTCTTAGCGCGCAGCTGACGCTTACGCTTAGGGCTCTTCTTAGTCAGAATGTGACGCAAGTGCGATTGTTTACACTTAAAGCCACCCGAGGCAGTTTTCTTAAAGCGCTTTGACGCGCCCTTGTTTGATTTCATTTTTGGCATGAAATTAAACTCCGCATTGTTGATTAAAAGTGTGACAGGGTGAGACCGACTTACGCCGACCTACTTGTGTACCACAATCACTTCTTAGCAGGCGCCAGAACCATAATCATCTGGCGACCTTCAGCCCGTTTTGGGAACGACTCAACAGTTGAGATTTCTTGCAAATCGTCTTTAACACGATTCAACAATTCAATCCCAAGCTCTTGGTGCGCCATTTCTCGGCCACGGAAACGAACGGTGACTTTCGCTTTGTCACCTCCCTCTAGAAAGCGAGTCAGGTTGCGCAGTTTTACCTGATAATCGCCTTCATCAGTGCCAGGACGGAATTTGACTTCCTTAACCTGAATCTGTTTCTGTTTTTTCTTCTGTTCCTTTTGATCTTTACTTTTTTCGTAGAGGAACTTCCCATAATCCATCAAGCGACAAACTGGTGGCTCTGCATTAGGACTGATTTCTACCAAGTCCACACCGGCTTCTGCAGCCTTATCCAGTGCCTCTGCTAAACTGACAATACCAGCCTGCTCGCCGTCCGTGTCGATTAAGCGTACTTCATCGGCACGAATTTGGTCGTTGATACGGTTTTTATCAACAGCTTTCTGAGATTTTCTTCCGCCTTTAATGGTTCATTCCTCCAAAATTATTGATCAATGGTGCGCTCAGCCACTTGTTTTTCCACGCTTGCGATAAAGTCATCTAGGCTAAGTTTTCCTAGGTCTTCACCCTTGCGTGTGCGCACGGCCACCTCGTTTGCCTCGACTTCTTTATCGCCGACAACGAGTAAATAAGGAACACGTTTAAGAGTGTGCTCGCGGATTTTAAAGCCTATTTTCTCATTTCTCAAGTCGGCTGTCGCGCGAATTCCCTTTTTATTCAGGGTTTTCGTGATATTTTTTACATAATCGGCCTGATTATCGGTAATATTCATCAAAACCACTTGCGTTGGCGCCAGCCACAATGGGAAGTGCCCTGCATATTCTTCGATCAAAATTCCGATAAACCGTTCTAACGAACCGACAATGGCACGGTGAATCATCACCGGCGTGTGACGTTCGTTATCTTCACCTACGTATGTGGCGCCCAAACGGTTCGGTAACACGAAGTCTAATTGCACGGTACCGCACTGCCACGCCCGGCCTAAGCAGTCATACAAGGTGAATTCAATCTTCGGCCCGTAGAAAGCACCCTCGCCCGGCAAATATTCAAATTCAATGTCATGGCTCTTTAATGCTTCTGCAAGGGCCTTTTCCGTGCGATCCCAAGTTGCATCGTCGCCTAAGCGCTTCTCTGGACGCGTCGACAACTTAACATCGACTTTATCGAAGCCAAATGTGCGGTAGGTGTCGTACACCATCGAGATACAGCTCGAGACTTCTTCCTGCACTTGCTCTTCGGTACAGAAAATATGGGCATCGTCTTGGGTGAAGCCACGCACACGCATCAACCCGTGTAATGCACCCGATGGCTCGTTACGGTGGCAACAGCCAAACTCTGCCATTCGCAATGGCAAGTCGCGATAAGACTTCAAACCTTGGTTAAAAATCTGCACGTGCCCTGGGCAGTTCATCGGCTTAATTGCATACTCGCGTTTTTCCGATTCTGTAGTGAACATGGCATCGGCATATTTATCCCAATGGCCTGAGCGTTCCCACAGGGTGCGGTCCATCATCAATGGGCCTTTCACCTCTTCGTATTCGTATTCGTTCAGCTTTTCCCGAACAAAGTCTTCCAACTCGCGGAAAATTGTCCAACCGTTATGGTGCCAGAACACCATACCTGGGGCTTCTTCCTGCCAATGGAATAAATCTTGTGCTTTACCAATTTTACGGTGGTCGCGCTTTTCAGCTTCTTCCAAGCGTTGTAAATACGCTTTTAATGCCTTTTTGTCGGTCCACGCAGTACCGTAAATACGCTGCAACATTTTGTTTTCTGAGTTGCCACGCCAATACGCACCCGCCACCTTCATCAGTTTAAAGTGCTGGCAGAATTTCATGTGAGGCACGTGCGGGCCACGACACATATCAATGTATTCTTCGTGGTGGTAAAGTCCTGGGGTCGCATCTTTTGGAATATCTTCATCCAAGATCGCGACTTTGTAAGGTTCATGACGTTCAACAAAGGTTTCCCGTGCCTGCTCCCAGCTCACCACTTTTTTGACCACCTGATACTCGGTTTTAGCCAGCGCTTTCATCCGCTGTTCAAGCTTATCGAGATCTTCTTGGCTGATGGTGTGGTCTAAATCGATGTCGTAGTAAAAGCCATTATCGATAACCGGGCCAATCGCCATTTTCGCATCCGGAAATAGCTGCTTCAGTGCGTGCCCCAATAAATGGGCGCATGAGTGGCGAATAATGTGCAGGCCATCAGCATCTTTTGGGGTGACAATCTCAACGGCAGCGTCTTCTTGAATAAGCTCACAAGCATCGACTAATTCGCCATGAATGCGCCCCGCCACTGTTGCTTTAGCAAGGCCAGGGCCGATATCTTCGGCAACTTGCATAATAGTGACAGGTTTATCGAATTGGCGTTGGCTACCATCGGGGAGAGTAATTAACGGCATGAAATATCCCTTTGTACAGTGGTGACACCTACCAAGTGCCACGTGCGAAAAAACTTTGCAGCTCAGGCAGTTAGAAATAAGGCCTGAGAACAACGAAAATCTGACGTTCGGTACCATCGAACGGAAAACGCTACTATAATCGACCGCCTCAATCACCGCAACCCTAGGGCTGTAGATGGAAAACCTCGTGGGCCAACTGGCAGCGCTGTGTGCTGCTGGCTTTTGGGCTGTCGCTACATTGTTGTACCACCGCGCTGGACACCACTTTTCGCCAGTGCAGTTAAACTTGGTTAAAGGCGTGATCGCGACACCGCTGCTATTACTGTTCGCCTACTTTGGCGGCAGCGCGTTGGTCGCGTTCGACAATACCCCTGGGGTACTCCTCCTGATCAGTGGCGTAATCGGCATTACCATTGGTGATAGCTGTTATTTTGCCGCACTCCGGCGCTTAGGGCCGTGGTATGCGATGTTACTGGAATACTTGGCGCCGCCCCTTGCGGCTGCCCTAGCTTGGATTGCCCTAGGCGACACCTTGGGTCCATGGCAGCTTATCGGCTCTACGGTAACCTTAATGGGGGTGCTCACCGTGGTAATCGAAAAGCCCAATGGTGAACGCCAACGGCTATCATTATCCGGCGTACTATTCGGTATATCCGCTGCCGCTTGCCAAGCGGTGGGCTTGGTGATGTCGTTTCACGCCCTGCAAAGTTTCGAAGTGAGTGCCGCCAACGCGGCATTGTTACGATTGTTTGCTGGCACAGCGGCACTGAGCATCATGATTATTGCTTGGCGGCCGCGCTTGCTGCCGGAAACCTTGCACGCGTTTCGTAAGGTCAGTGTGCTGCCGTTACTGTTAGCGGTGATATTCGGCACTTTCTTGGCCATTTGGCTACAGCAGCAAGCGATTGCACGAATAAACCCGGGTCTTGCTCAAACCTTACTCGCCACGGCTCCGTTGTTTATGTTGCCGATAGCCTGGTGGCAACAGCAAACGCCGTCGCTACGTTCAATCAGCGGCGCAATAATTGCCTTAGCAGGCATCGGCTTACTGTTTTTAACGCCCTCGTGAGTGGCAAATTAGCCTAGAGCAACCATACTCAAAGCATCATTGAATGAACACGAGGAGTCGGTGATGCAAAACGACAACATCAAGAACACCACCGTTAAGTGTCCGCACTGCGGGCACCACACGCATTTGGTGTTAGACCCAACAGAGGGCGATCAAGATTACCAAGATGAGTGCGCAGCCTGCGGTGAACTCATCCACGTACACATGGAAGTTGACCAGCTACGCGAGAAAATTCGGGTCAAACTCGACGGCAACGACGAGCAGTTTTATTGAAGTCCATCGCGTTGCAGCATCCGTTTTACCGTGGCAACAATCGTCATGGTTTGCTGATCCATCTCTATATTCAGTGCACTGCCCGGCTGTGCTTGCGCCAAGTTGGTTAGCCGCAGGGTTTCTGGAATAAGGTGCAAACTAAAGCGGTTTCCATCGACTTCTCCCACCGTTAAGCTTGCGCCGTTTACGGCAATAAAGCCTTTACTGAACAAATACTCTTGGTGCGGCTCAGGAAGTTCTATCCAAATCGCCCAATTGTCTTCGCTTTTACGCACATCTACGACCTTACCCACGGTATGAATATGCCCTGACACATGGTGGCCACCGATCTCGTCGCCGACTTTTAATGAGCGTTCGAAATTGACGTTATCGCCCTGCTGCAACTGGCCCAGATTGGTTAACCGCAAGGTTTCATCAATAACATCGAATTGCACATGGCTATCGTCGAATGCTACCGCCGTTAAACAACAGCCGTTAATGGCAATGCTTGCGCCTTTTTCCAGCGCAATGAGGAACTGGGGTTCCACCTTTAACGTCAATTGCCTAAACTCGTGCTTATCGGTAATCGCATGAACAGTGGCTTGGGTTTGAACAATACCAGTAAACATAACTACAGAACTTTTGGCGAGTTAATCATAGCCCGTAGTTTACGTGTTTTTACGCGTTATGACTACGGCTGCTGGCTAGCAACGCTGCTGCTGGCGATTGCTTTGACTGGCTGCCAGCCCAACCGTGAAATTAGCGAGACGTGGCAAACTTATCAAAGCCGCTTAGCCAATACCCTAGCCATTACCACTCCGCCCTCCACTGAATTTAACCAAAATCGTTGGCGTTACCCCGCGCGGCGCGAGCTATTCCAAGCGCTGCCGCCTGTGACCATGAATTTTCTTGATAGCTTTCGCTTAGGTCACTGCCGCGCCGCACAATTACTCGCTAAACGCAACAGTGCCCTTGGTAAGTTGCAACAAGGCGTTGATGGCTACTTACACAGCGTGCAACTGATCGAGTCGCTGGCAGCTTGTGTTGCTGAGGGTGATTTAGATCGAGACGTTGCAAGCGATTTACGTGCAGTGATAGCAGCCAAACGGCAGCAACGTGAGCAGGCTTTGGCGAATGCATTAGCAACAGATGATGCGCTGCGTTATGCACTTACCCCCGCAACAACGGGGTTAGTGCAATTAGACCGCGCGGCGCTACAGCCCGAAGCCGCAGCGCTAAAAAACATTGTTAGCCAATTGCAGGCTAGCCTGCGCGGCGATGTTGCTGACGATGCCGAGCAATGGAACCAGCGCTTAAAAACCCTCGCACAACAGCGTTACCTGCCGCAACTCTGGCATAGCGCTATTGTTTTGACCGAACGCATTAACGCACTCACCCCACAATTAACGCAGATCAGTGAACTTGCTGGCTGCACGCACAAGGGACAACCCAAACGCGCGACGGTCGCAAGAACCCTATTCCTTAAATTCTTCAGTGCTGGCGTGCAAAAACAGTCGGCTGAATTGGTGTACCAGCTTAACGTTATTGCTCCAAGCCTGGCGCAACTCCAGCAATTGAGCAATCAACCAAAGCTAATGCAGCACATACAGCGCCTACAACACCTTGCTGAAGCACTGACCGCCGCGAACCGCGCGCATGTGCAACCTTGGCAACAGTTCTTTGCCGACTGTGGCTTCACTCCTGGGCAATCTGGCGCCTGAACGAGGCAAATAGATGAAGAAATAGGCAAACGCACAGGCAGCCTAAAAAAAGACTTGCGTGGCGGCGGCTGAATCACTAATATACCGCCCGTTCCAAACGCTTACTCAAGCGCATTGTGCGTCCGTAGCTCAGTTGGTTAGAGCGCTGCCTTGACATGGCAGAGGTCGGTAGTTCGAGTCTACTCGGACGCACCACTTTCTCCTGTTTTTATCCTTTCCTTTTGTTTTTTCTCGAAATTAAAAAAAACCATAGTTAACAAATGTCACTATAATTGCTCGTGGCAATCGAGCGTGTCAGAGACCACCGAAAAGCTGGCAACGGTGTTGCAGCGCTTTGCGATTTAGCACTTTAGGTAGGTAGCAGTGGAAACAGCCAAGGCGAAAATGCCGAGTAAGCGCGCGTGGTGGATTCTGGCCATTTGGCTGTTGGCCACTACGATATTTTTATTCTGGTGGCGGTTAATCAATTACGGGGTGTTTGATCCACATTCGGCGTGGTTGGATAATGCGCCACTGACGGTTAGCGGAGAACAAACACCGTTAACCGGCAAGCATATCTACCATGTGCGCTCAGGGTGCTATTGCGACGTGTTAGCAAACCGCCATGTGGATTTAATGGCGGCCTACCCAGACTACCAACAGCACCGTGTCAGCGCGACAGACATGCGAAAAATGGGTATTCCAGTGCCGTCAACGCCAATGTTAGTGGTGGTTGAGCAAGGCAACGTGATTTATGCCGGGCCTTACGCGGCGGGGCCGAATTGCAGCCCCTCCGCCAGTTTTATTCCACAAATCATTGGCCCGGAAAGAAACATCACCACACCTTGGTATAACGGTAATGTCAGTGCCTGCCGTTGCGCAGAAACGGCTGGCTGACACAGATAATTAAGCGCTGCATAGTTCCCTAAAATTAACAATATTGCAACTTTTCTTGTATTAGAAAGATCAGAAGGTAAAATACCGTTTTTAACTTGGGTTACAGGATGTAGCTGTGTTGTTTAAACGTATTTCGATGAGAATCATTTTGGGGTTAATGGGCAGTGTGCTGTTAACCGGTTGCGCTTCAACTACCGCGGACATTGATAAAACCGCCGCGACGAAGACCAGCAACAGTGCACAACCATGGAACGGCCCGACGCTTGACGTTGCCCGCTACGGTCATGCTGCAGCCGCCGACAATGAAAACATTTACGTATTCGGCGGCGCTAATAAAGATGGCTTTTTATCCAGCATCGAAATCATAGACCCCAAAACTAACCAGGCTACACTGCTGGAAGATAAAATTATTCCACGCCGTTACTTTACTGCGGTTTGGGACGGCAAACAGTCAATTTACTTATTCGGTGGTATAAGTCTGCGTAATGGAAAAGTTCGCCAAGAACCCACCGTCTAAGTCTTTAATACCCACACCCATAAAGTGACCACAACCACACCGATGGTTCTACCACGGCGCACTAATAGTGGTGTTCGGATTGGCGATAAAATTTATTTAGTCGGTGGTACAGCCTATTACCCGACCTACCATGAACGAGGCTTCAGACAACACGCGACGGCAGTATTAAGCGTATTCGATTTGCACACTAAGCAATGGGCCCCCTTGCAAAACCTACCGGCGTCGCTTGATACGCGTGCGGTAAAATTCAAGGGCATGGTCTGTGCCATGGGTGGCTACGATGGTTACCACACATGGAAAACCTTCCAGTGTTATAACACCAGAACCGGACAATGGGGCTTAATGCCGGATGCGCCACTGCCCGCAAGTGCACACTCGCTCGCGGTGCATGAGGATAAACTCTATGCCTTTGGTGATTACACGCAGATGAGCCAAGTGGAAATGTACAATGCTGCAAACCATCAATGGTCACAACCAAGCATACCGTTTCAACCCGCTCGCCACGCCGCCGCGGTGACTTTTGGCAATGACATTTATGTGATCGGCGGCAACACTGGCAGCAACGGCCCGTACTTGGACAAGATACAAGTGTTCTCCGTGGCAAACTAAAAACTGGGCACCTAGCTTGAGTGCCCTTTTCCTTTCTTAACCGCCGAATCGCTGTTACGGGCTGGTCTGCGCCGTTGTTGCCGACGAGGCTGTTGGGTCTTTTTCGGTGGTGGCGTTTTGCCGTTCAGTTCAACCTCGGTAAATCCCGCCAACGAACGGCGCTGAATAGGTTGCCCGATTAACTTTTCAATGGCTTTTAAGGTTTTGAACTCCTCATCCATCACTAATGAAATAGCATGCCCCACCTGCCCGGCGCGGCCCGTACGACCAATTCGGTGCACGTAGTCTTCAGCCACTTGCGGCAAATCGTAGTTAATCACATAGGGCAACTTATCGATATCCAAACCACGTGCGGCAATATCGGTAGCGACCAACACTTGAACATCACCCGCTTTAAAATCCGCTAACGCTTTGGTTCTTGCACCCTGGCTTTTATTGCCGTGAATGGCTGCGGCTAAGAAGCCGTCGCCGTTAAGCTGCTTTACCAAACGGTTGGCACCGTGCTTGGTGCGCGAGAACACAATCACCTGCGGTAGTTTGAGATCACGCAATAACTGCATCAGCATGCGCGGCTTTTCGCTTTTCTGCGCTGGGTAAAGTTCTTGCTCGATACGTTCCGCAGTCGAATTCGGTGGCGTTACCGAAATTTCGACCGGATCATTCACTAAACCTTTTGCCAGCTTGCGAATACTGTCGGAGAACGTCGCTGAAAACATCAAGTTTTGACGCTTCGCCGGCAACAGCCGCACAATCTTTTTAATATCATGGATAAAGCCCATATCTAACATGCGGTCGGCTTCATCCAGCACCAACACCTCAAGCTTGGGAAAACGCACCGCATTTTGTTGGTATAAATCCAATAACCGCCCTGGTGTCGCGACCAGAATATCGACCCCCTTACGCAGCTTCATCATTTGCGGGTTAATCTTTACCCCACCAAACACCACCGCGTAGTTTAAGCGTAATTCGGCGCCATAGGTTGCCACGCTCTCGCCCACCTGCGCAGCCAGCTCGCGCGTAGGCGTTAAAATAAGCACCCGTGCAGTGTTGGCTTTCGCCCGCTCACCGTCTTTAAGCTTCTCTAAAATCGGTAAGGTAAAGCCCGCCGTTTTGCCCGTGCCTGTTTGCGCCGCCGCCATCACGTCTTTACCGGCAAGCACCGGAGGAATGGCTTGTGCTTGAATGGGGGTTGGTTCGGTATAACCTTGGCGTGTAAGGGCGGTAAGGATTTCAGGGCAAAGCTGGAGTTCAGAAAATGTCATGTATAAAAGTGCAACGTAATAATTATAAGAACCACCATTCTACCCTACCACAGCGTTAGACGCAGTTTATTTCCGCTAGGTGGCCATCTACGCACCGAAGATCTCGCTGTAATCGAAACTTTTTATGCAGTTGGCAGTCTTTAGGTATGCTTAATTACATTTTTTTAACATCACGTAAGGGAATACACCGATGACAGCATTAAGATACCTAATGACGGCGGTATTGCTCACCGCTCTGACCGCCTGCAGCAGTATACCGCTGACTACCATGGTTAAACTCATGAACCTTAACCCATTAACAACCAACCCGAAAAAGCTATTAGTCGCAGTAACTGGGGACGAAGACATTGAAATAACCAGCGGCGATGTGGTGCTTGATTTTAGTTTCCGTACCGATGACCCCAATGTGAGTTTTAATCATCACTTTCCTGTAGTGACCTACCCTAATTATACAGTCCCGAGCGAGTTACAGGATGAAATAGATAGCGGTGAACGTATTACCATAATGCACCTGTCCGATACTGATGCCGCAACCATGCTGGCCGACCAGCAAACGATAAAACGTTATCGAGAAAAGCACGAAAACGGCGGTGCCGGCAGCATTAACGTAAGACTGGTTTCTGCCTGCAAAAAAAGCCGAGAAACCCCAGAAAATTCGGAACTCAACGTTTATCTAAAAACCGAAAACGACACGGAATTTTTCTTATTCTTGGAAGACATCGATCTTGAAAGTCTTGATGAGGCGGCAGGTTGTGATGCTGGTCGATAACATTCGATAGTCTGGTGAAAACGTCTGTTTTGTGCCAATAGCGGACGTTAACGCCGCAAACAGTGGCAGTTTTGAGTGGCTTATAGCGTAACGACGGGACTCTTAAAACTGTCCGACCTCTTTGTTTTAAAATGCAGCACCGGCATTACAGGTTTCCGTTCTTTAACCATGACCCCACTACAACCTCAATTATTCGTTCGACCTGCACCGAATCTTTGGAGCTACCGCCGTGCGCCTCTAGGGCATCGAGAGTTTTTATGGCTATATATCTCGCCTGAGATTTGGAGACCGCATACCTAGACTGGATCTTAGTAGCAGTTCTTTTAATCAACACGTTTCCGTACTTTTCTTCTGCGTTCACTATTACCCCGATATCATGTAACGCCCACCTAAACGGAGAGAAAGCTGTTGCGAGTCGAGCGGTCGCAGGAGGCAATATTTAAGGCGTTTGTTAGGTTTTTGCAATGTACGCATATATAGCCAGTTCAGCTAGTAAATACCATAATACACATGCGAGCGAAATTCCGACGGATATAATTACTTCCTTTTTACCGTAATGTTCTTTTTCAAGTCGTCGACTAAAAATAATGAAGCCAACAATGAAAAAACAAATTAGATAAGGAGGAATGAAAACTCGGAAACCTTGTAGGTTTGACGCAATAGCCATTTGCGGTGCAGCAATAAGCGCTCGAACAACAAACGTAATTATTGCTGTCAGATAAATAGTACGAAATGGCTTATTTACCCTAAATAATCGATAACGCTTCCCTAACCACTTTAAAAAAATGACAGGTATCAAGGTAATAACAAGAAACCCAACGCAGATAACCAGCCCGATCAGAAAGAATGTAGGAACAGAAGTCATAATTGAGACCTAACGCCAAGGTAATGGCCACCAACGGAGAGGAGCGTAGTTCGCGTCCCGTTGACCACCTTGTTAGCTTTCGATTTGTTTAATTTTTTCAAATATAGACTCAGCTACTTCAAGGCTAGCAATATCAATGTTATCCCACGTCGAAATAGGCTTCCCATCTGTGGGCAGCGCCTGCAATTCTCCATAGGGTGAAGCTGTCCAAGCACAAGGCCTAAGAATGACTGGTATTACAACTGCTTCGCCACTCGCACTCCTCTTCAATGCCTCTTGGCCCTCAATTTCGTAGCAATAACGAGAATCAATAAAGTGCGGGCTGAGGAAAAGTAAAATGACCTTGGCGTCTCTTAAACGGTCATCAATCGTACCTTTCCACTGATCTCCCGGAGGAATCATGCGATCGTACCACTTCAGCAAATATCCTTCCTGCTCATAAACGATCATCTGCCTTCTAACTTCATCCATAAGTTGTTCATCTTCGTGTGCATACGAGAAGAATATTTCGATCATGCCTGATCCTTTTTGAAAGCTAACGCCGCATTCAGCGGCTCGTCCGCTGCAATGCATTGTTAGGCATTTCTATGCCTGTTGTGATGACATGAAAGTCGCCACCGTCAATTTTGTATAGTTCCTTCACAGGGTCATAGAACAAGTTTAAAGTCCCAATCTCACACTCGAGAAAATCGTCGCCCAACAATTGCCCAAGTCGATGCAATTTACCATCCTCCTTGATTCTCGTTCGATCCCCTTCGGCCTGAATTACATCTTTCGCTCGGCAGGCTCCATAGCTCACGCTATTAAAGTCTATTACTATTCCTCCAGGTGTGTATTGCTCCATGTCCCTAACCTGATCGGAAAGTTTCCTATTTTTACCTTTCCAATTTTTCTTTGACTGAAAAGGCAAACCTTTAGAGCGAATCACGTTCCCATTTGCATCGTAAATACGAATCTGGAATATCCCATCCGAGCCATATATGCGCTCAGGCGCGTTCTTACCCCTACCTCTTAATTTTGTGTATCCAATGTCAACCGTATAAAGCCCTTCCGGAGTGGAAAACTTCTGATTTCTCGGCATCGCCACGGCCTGACCCAGCGCTCCAGTAAGGGCATCTTCATCTCCAGAGTTCATCCCGAAAGTGCTTTCCGCATCTGAAACAGCGGCCAAGTATCTATCTCGGAGTGATTCCATTATAAATTCTGGAAGGATGTCTCTCATATTCGCCTAACACTTGTATATTGTGCATGCTCAATTAAATTCTAACGAGCGCATAATACCTAACTTTGATTTTTAGTTATGTAATTGATAGTAAAAGACTTAAATACACAACACAATAACAAAACTTGCAATAACGCAGAGATAAGTGTGCTGTGCCTAATTCGCCCCCAAACTTACTAATGACAGGAAGGCGAGTAACCAATTAAGTTCAACAAAATCCCAAGGGCCGGTCTTCGCTCAAAGCAGACTCTCAATGATCGCCACCAAAAGTCTTAAACCTGCCCCAACGTCTGCTTTCCGAACTGCCGTTTGATAACTTGATAGCAAAAATAAATAATAAATCCGGGGCCTAGAAAAATCGACTTATAGGAGAAAGTTTGGACGTAGGTTGTTGGAAGTGTCTCACCTAATATCCAAGCAAAGGATAGTATTAACGCAGAAAGACCAAAAATAAAAAGCAGGCAAACAGATAAGGCTCTGGTTGCCGTTGGATAACGGCGTAACAAACCACCTTTTGCAACGCCTCTGTACAAAAGGATGTAAAAAGTGGCTATCAGAATATTAGCGAAAAATAATGGGTCATCCATTCACTTAGCTTTGATATGATTAACTAATATCCCCATCATTTCAGACAATCTAAGCAAGCACAAGCAGGATAAAACATGCCTTTTACCATTCAGCAATTAAGCTGGCATAAGCGCCGCAAGGCGACGGTGGAGCCGCAACCTGTGGCTATTGAAGTGCCTGACTTTAAAAAGCAGGTGAACCATCTGTGTGATATTACGGTGCAATTCGATAATGGTGAGAGGTTGGTGCTTACTGGGCGCGTCACTCAACACCCGATTACTGGCGTGTGGTCGGTGAATGGCATCAATGGTAGCGGCCAAGCGGTGTCGGCGCGCTACCATGATGAGGGCTAATTAATCCTCTTGGTCAGAGAAAATGTCTTCAATCGGTAGTTGGAACAACCGAGCGGCTTTAAACGCCAACGGTAAACTGGGATCAAACTTCCCGGTTTCTATGGCATTCACCGTCTGCCGCGATACTTCTAGCGCTTGTGCGAGATCGTTTTGGGTCCAATTACGCTCTGCCCGTAACACCTTTAAACGATTTTTCATTGGTACTTCCTCATGCCCAAAAGCAACGCCACAATATAAGTTACACCCAGCAATAACATAAGGTGGGAGATATCAAACTGAAAGCCGATAACGCCCTGCTGCTGCAATGTGGTCGCTGCTAAGCCTAACACCACGCTAATGCCTAAGGCTAAACTCATTGCTTCTAACTGCACTTTGCGTTGCAGTTCATCTTGGTTTCCCAAGTGGCGTTTATTGGCAATGATCATCGCCACGCCCAAAATAATATTAATCACCACCGAAACAATGCTCAGCGCTGAAGAAGCCCACAAGTACGAAGGGTCAAAGGTGGCAAGCGCCAAACTGAGCACCCATAATCCAGTCCATAAAGCTAACGAGCGGTTCGATTGACATTGCTGTTGTTGCCAAGAGGTTTTGCTATTCATAGGTAAATCCTTATTGTCATAAAGTAAAGTGTGCTTTACCAAGATAGCGCAACCGAAATTTATGTCAAGCACATTTGACATAAAGTTAATAAAACTTTTCTTTTACCTTTACCAAACCCATAAAAAAGCCCCGGGGCATAACCCCGGGGCTGGTACTTTCCTACCGCGCTTATTTCACATCAAAGCGGTCAGCATCCATCACTTTCACCCAAGCGTTAACGAAGTCTTTCACAAACTTCTCTTGGTTATCGTCTTGTGCGTACAATTCCGCATAAGAGCGCAAGATGGAATTCGAGCCGAACAACAGGTCAATACGCGACGCGGTCCACTTCAGCTTATCACTGGCGCGATCCCGCACTTCGTAATGGTCACCGGCCTTTTTCCAGGTGTTATTCATGTCGGTCACGTTAACGAAAAAGTCGTTGGTTAAGGTGCCCACACGGTCGGTAAATACGCCCTGTTGCGATTCGCCGTAGTTAGCGCCCAGCGCTCGCATACCGCCAACCAATACCGTCATCTCTGGCGCGGTGAGCCCCATTAACTGAGTACGGTCGAGCATGAGCTCTTCTGCCGGTACCGCGTAATCCTTTTTCAGGTAATTGCGGTAACCATCGTGCAGTGGCTCTAACGGCTCAAAGCTTTCTGCATCGGTCATCTCTTCCGTCGCATCACCACGGCCTGGGGTGAACGGTACAGTGATGTTATAACCGGCATCATGCGCGGCCTTTTCAACCGCCGCCGTACCACCCAGCACAATCAAGTCTGCTAAGCTCACCTTTTTATCTAAGCCTGCTTGCAGCTTTTCAAGTGTTTGCAGCACCTTCGCCAGTTTCGCCGGTTCGTTGCCGTGCCAATCTTTTTGTGGCGCTAAGCGAATGCGCGCACCGTTGGCACCACCGCGATAATCTGAGCCACGATAAGTTCGGGCGCTGTCCCACGCGGTCGAAATGAGCTCGTAGCTGGTCAACCCGCTACCGAGTAGCTGTTGCTTAAGGTCTGCTATTTCTTTATCCGACAAGGTGTAGTCCACTTTCGGAATCGGATCTTGCCAAATCAAATCTTCGCTCGGCACATCAGCACCCAGATAACGGTCTTTTGGCCCCAAATCACGGTGCGTCAGCTTAAACCATGCGCGGGCAAAGACTTCACGGAAGTATTCTGGATCGTTATAGAATTTTTCCGAAATTTTGCGATATGCCGGATCAACCTTCATCGCCATATCGGCATCGGTCATAATCGGATTATGGCGAATCGATGGGTCTTCCACATCTACCGGCTTGTCTTCCTCTTTAATAGCCACCGGTTCCCACTGCCAAGCACCGGCGGGGCTTTTCTTGCTTTCCCACTCATGGTTTAACAATAACTCGAAGTAACCGTTATCGAATTGTGTTGGGTGGGTGGTCCAGGCGCCTTCTAAGCCACTCGACATGGTGTCGCGGCCTTTGCCTTTTCCACCACTGTTACGCCAACCCATGCCCTGCTCTTCAACATCTGCCGCTTCTGGCTCTGGGCCAAGATTTTCTTCTTTGCCGTTACCGTGGCATTTACCTACGGTGTGGCCGCCAGCGGTCAACGCCACGGTTTCTTCGTCATTCATTGCCATGCGCTTGAAGGTTTCGCGCACGTCTTGCGCGGTGC
Source organism: Idiomarina tyrosinivorans (assembly GCF_003987475.1). Taxonomy (GTDB): domain Bacteria; phylum Pseudomonadota; class Gammaproteobacteria; order Enterobacterales; family Alteromonadaceae; genus Idiomarina; species Idiomarina tyrosinivorans. The sequence goes on from NZ_PIQH01000001.1 coordinate 269,502, forward strand.
GCATGGGGTCGGGTTTACCATCTACACCCTCTGGGTTTACGTAAATCAAGCCCATTTGCACTGCCGCTAGCGGGTTCTCTAACGAATCGCGTTGCTCATCAGAGGCATAACGGTTCTTGGTTTCCGCCAACCATTCTTTCTCGCTACCCCAGTAAATGTCTTCTTCTGGGTGCCAAATGTCTTCACGGCCACCGGCAAAGCCAAAGGTTTTTAAGCCCATGGATTCATAGGCCATATTGCCCGCCAGAATAAATAAATCCGCCCATGACAATTTGTTGCCGTATTTCTTTTTAATCGGCCACAGTAAACGGCGTGCTTTATCCAAGTTTACGTTGTCGGGCCAACTGTTTAGTGGCGCGAAACGCTGGTTGCCGGTACCACCGCCGCCGCGGCCATCGGCCAAGCGGTATGAGCCCGCTGAGTGCCATGCCATGCGGATCATTAAGCCGCCGTAATGGCCCCAATCTGCTGGCCACCACTCTTGGCTGTCGGTCATAAAGTCTTTAAGGTCTTGCTTCACCGCTTCCAAATCGAGTTTTTTGAATTCTTCTGCGTAGTCAAAGTCTGCGCCCATGGGGTTTGCTTTGGTGTCGTGCTGACGCAAAATTTCCAGCTTTAACGAATTAGGCCACCACTGAGTGTTGGTTTTACCTGTCGAGGTCATGCTGCCGTGCATGATTGGGCATTTACCGCCTGAATGTGAATTACTCATAACGTCCCTTGCTGTTTCTGTTGAATCACTCGGTGAATGAATAAGTGAATGATTTTGTTGGCGTAAGTATTGTTCTGTTCATTAAAGCGTCTACCTAATTCCTACGCCCTTTAGGTGTATTTAGATTTATAGCAACGGCTAGGGAAATAGCCAAAGGGATTAAAGCGGTTAGCCTCATAGAGTTAGCCGATTGCCCACTGTCATGTCCGCTCCCAACCCCGTTATTCCTTGCTTTTCAACCACTAAGCTTGCTCGGTTTGGGACAAAACAAACACCCTTTTACCACCTTTTTACTGGGAGACAATGCATGGAAAATGGATTCGAAAAACTCGCTCACTGCGTTTTTGCCTGCTTAGTATTGCTGCTTTTAGGCACAGCAAAGCCCGCAGTGGCGCAACAACAAAACTGGAATAATGTTGACCTTTCTTACCAGCGCGACAGCGTGAGTAGTAAGGGCAATAGCCAAGATTTTCAAGGTTTTGGTATTGGCGCAACCATGGCGCTAACCAATAATGTGTTGGTACTGGGCGATTATCATTCGCTCAGTAGCGATAAGCCAGCATCACTCGATTATCAAGAATGGTTAGTCGGCGTTGGTTACCGCCAAACTGTCAGCCCCAACACCGACGTTTATGCTGCGGTTCGTTACGACCGTCTCAACGCCGATGCGGGTAATAATTCTGCCGTCAATGACGGCATTGCCGTAGGTGCGGGAGTGCGCTCCAGTGCAAGCCCTGGCTTAACCTTGCAAGCACATGTGGACTATTCAATGATGGAATTAAGCAACGCTTGGCGTGCTGGCGTTGGCGTATTGCTTAACCTTAGCCAGCAATTCTCTATAGGCATTGGTTATGAGCGCCTTGCCGCGAGTGACACCGATGAAACCATAAACTCGCTTAACGCCACGGTGCGTTACCACTTTTAATGGCCTATAACGTGTTGAAACAGTGCGGCTTGTATTTGCACACAGGCCGCTTATTCCCTTATGCTGATAACTACACGACTTCTTTAACCTGCAGGTTAACAGCATGTTCAGCCATCGTTTGTTTATTGTCGCCCTGTCATTGATTGTCAGTGGTTGCCAATTTGGCGAAGATTCCCAAGCTTTCGGTACGGTTGAGCGTGAACGTTTCACCTTATCCGCCACCGCCGACCAAGTGATTACCGAGGTCTATGCCGAACAAGGGCAAACACTGCAACAAGGCGACCCGATTCTGCAATTAGATCCGCAACTTCAGCAACCGCGGGTGGCACAAGCTCAAGCGCAGTTTCAGCAAGCGCAGGCACGCCTGAGTGAATTACAGAACGGTAATCGCCAACAGCAAATCGCCAGCGCTAAAGCCGAGCAACAACAAGCGCAAATAGAACTCGCAGAAGCACAACGGCAACTCCGCCGGCAGCAGGCGCTGGTTCAGCAACAACTGGTCTCAGAGCAGCAACTAGAACAGTACCAATTGGCGGTTGATGTTGCCGAGCAGCGTTTGGCCCGCGCAACGCAACAATACCAATTGCTCCGCGAAGGCAGCCGAACTGAAGTCCTTCGCCAAGCAGAGGCGGCGGTCGCAAACGCGCAAGCGGCTGTGACTGAACAACAGCGGCTGCTAGACCAGCTCACTGTGCGCGCCCCACGTGCGGCGTTGGTGGACGATATTCTTTATTACCGCGGAGAACGCGTGCACAGTGGCACGCCAGTGGTGTCACTGCTAGCACCGGACTCAGCTTATGTGCGGGTCTACTTGCCGCAAGCATGGTTAAGCGATTACCAAGTGGGCGACCAGGTGCAGTTAACGGTTGATGGTCGCCAGCAGCCACTCACTGGCACTATCCGTTGGATCAGCGCGGAAGCCAGCTTTACCCCGAATTTTGCCTTACATCAGCAAGAACGTGCGCGGTTGATGTATTTAGCCGAAATTACGTTGTCGGGAGACGTCACGCTGCCATCAGGCACACCTGTTCAGTTGCACCACAATGGCTGACGTGGTTATTCAAGCGTCGGGGTTAACCCGCAAATTTACCGACGTGACCGCCGTGAATGCATTGGACTTACGCGTCGAGCGTGGACAAATTTATGGCTTTCTAGGGCCTAATGGATGCGGCAAGTCTACCACCATTCGTCTGCTCACAGGGCTGCTTACGCCGACCGAAGGCGAAGTTGAAGTATTGGGCTATGTGTTACCCAAGCAGGCCGAGGCGCTGCGCCAAAAAGTGGGTTATATGACCCAACAATTCTCACTGTATCAAGATCTCAGCGTGGTAGAGAATTTGCGTTTTGTTGCGCGCATCTATGGCATCACCGGTGCAGAACAACAGCAGCGTATTGAACAGCTACTGCAACAATACCATTTAGAAAATAAAGCAGAGAGGCGCGCTTCGGCATTGAGTGGTGGTCAACGCCAACGCTTAGCGTTAGCCGCCGCTGTGGTGCACAATCCCCAGCTACTGTTTCTCGATGAACCCACCGCAGCCGTGGATCCAGAAAACCGTCGCGATTTTTGGGAGCGGTTATTTGACCTTAGCGATGCCGGCACCACCATTTTGGTCTCTACCCACTACATGGACGAGGCCGAGCGCTGCCATCGCATTGATATTTTAGAACAAGGCCACAAACGTGCCGAAGGTGCACCCGAGCAGCTTATGCAAGAGCTCCCCTGCGAGGTGTTTGAATTACGTGGTGATGGGCTGCGCAATGTGCGTAAACAATTGATGCAAGAGCAAGCGGTACTCTCTACTGCCCAAATTGGGCAAAGCTTACGGGTGCTGGTTAACAAGCAACAACAGCAACCGCAGCAGTGGCTAGAACAACAACTATCCGGTGAAATAGACGTCCAAGCGGTAAGACCATCGCTAGAAGATGTGTTTGTTGCTAATACAGGAACCCGCCATGTTAGCCGCGATTAGAACCTGGGCGATTGCGGTAAAAGAATTCCGCCAACTATCACGTGATCGCATTACCTTTGCGATGATTGTAATGATCCCGCTGATCCAGCTCATGCTATTTGGGTATGCCATCAATACCGAGGTTCGGCATGTGCCGAGTGGCGTTGTTAACCTTAGCCATAGCGCCGTTGCTCGGCATGTGATTGCCGACCTGCAAGCATCTAAAACCGTTAACTTTATTAATAGTTACGATTCGGTTAAGCAAGCCGAAGATGCGCTCCGCCGCGGCGATGTGCACGCCATTTTATATTTACCCAGCGACTTTCTGCGGCGCTTCGAAGAGTATCGCCTAGGCATTAGCCAACGCCCGGTGGCACAGTGGATAACCGATGCCTCCGACCCATTGCTCAGCAGTGCGATTGCCAGCCTGCGGCAGGTGCCGCTAGCAAAATCCGGATTACAGTCGAGCAATGGCTTCGCGACTCCATTTCGGGTGGTGCAGTTTTATAATCCCGAGCGCCGTAACCCAGTGAATATTGTACCGGGATTAGTCGCCGTTATTCTTACAATGACGATGATTTTGTTTACTTCTGCGGCGATCGTCCGTGAACGTGAACAAGGCAACATGGAATTTCTGATCAATACCCCAGTACAACCCATTGAGCTTATGCTGGGAAAAATCACCCCCTATGTGGTCATTGGCTTTATTCAGACCGCGATTATATTGAGCTTGGGCGCGCTGCTATTCGCGGTACCTTTGCCTGAGAATATCGGCTCTTTGCTGCTAATGACGCTACTCTTTATCACCGCCAGCCTAACCCTGGGGTTACTGATATCCACCCGTGCACAAACGCAATTGCAAGCGATGCAACTCACGGTGTTTATCCTGTTGCCGTCGATACTATTGTCGGGTTTCATGTTTCCGTACGATGCCATGCCAGTGCCAGCGCAGTGGATAGCAGAAGCCCTTCCGGCGACCCACTTTGTACGGAGTATTCGCGCCGTGGTATTGCGTGATGCGTTATGGTGGGAACTGTGGCCAGATGTGGTATTTTTGGCCGGATTCACTTTATTGGGAATGTTAGTAGCAACATGGCGCTTCCAAAAACGCCTCGATTAGTTCGCCTCAATTAAATGGCATCAACATACCACCAACGTTGGTCTTCGAACACGAATTGCGAACGTTCTTCAAGCATATCGACATCACCCCCGTTGTCGAAGAAGGCACGAAAATGTACGTATCCCTGCTCGCCACGTTGCCAATGCTCAACCAGTTGTAGCTGTAACCAGTGTGGATTGTCATCGCTGGCTAGTACTTGTGGCCGGGTGCTGGGGTGCCACGTCGCCAGCAAGTAATCGGTTAACTGTGGTTGCTGCGCCAGCAGAGCGTAAGCGGAATAGCGCGATCGCATTAGTTGCTCTGGGGTAGAAGCTGTGGCCGCTCCACGATGGAAGCGGCCACAACATTTTGCGTATTTGCCGGCCAGTTTACCGATTCCGCAGGGGCATTTCGCCATTAAAAGCTATCCCCAGGAACCCGTACCCAACCTTCCATTAACACCCGCGCACTGCGGCTCATAATGGCTTGCTTGACCGTCCACTCACCATTCACTTGCGCTGCTTGTGCGCCAACTTGGAGTGTCCCTGATGGGTGGCCAAACACGATTTGGGTGCGCTCACCGCCACCGGCAGCTTCACTGACTAAGGTGCCAGGCACTGCTGCTGCGGTCGCAATCGCTACTGCCGCGGTGCCCATCATGGCATGGTGCAGTTTACCCATCGACATCGCCCGCACTAACACGTCAATGTCATTGGCGCCGACTTCTTTGCCACTGCTGGCAATATAAGATTTGGCAGGCGCAACAAACGCAATTTTCGGGGTATGTTGTCTTGCAGCCGCTTCTTCGACATTACCAATTAAACCCATTTTCACCGCCCCATGCGCACGCAGCGTTTCAAACATCTGCAGTGCTTCTGGGTTGCCATTGATATCGTCTTGCAGCTCAGTGCCTTGGTAGCCAATATCTGCGGCGCGGACAAAGATGGTTGGAATACCCGCGTTAATAAAGGTCGCTTCCAAACTGCCAATACCGGGCACCTCAAAGCGGTCAACCACATTTCCCGTGGGGAACATTTGTTCGCCGTCGGCAGATGGGTCAACAAAAGCGACCGGAACTTCAGCGGCTGGGAAGATCACACCGTCCAGTTCAAAATCACCGGTTTCCTGAACTTCACCATTCACCATCGGCACTTTATTGATCAAGGTTTTGCCGATATTTGCTTGCCAGATGCGCACTTCACAGATGCCATTTTGTGGAATTTTATCGGCATCGATCAGGCCGTTGGCAATCGCGAATGGGCCAACCGCAGACGATAAGTTGCCGCAGTTACCACTCCAATCAACAAATGGCTTATCAATAGAGACCTGGCCAAATAAGTAGTCAACGTCGTGGTCGGCACGTTCACTTTTCGACACAATCACGGTTTTACTGGTGCTCGAAGTGGCGCCACCCATGCCATCGGTTTGTTTACCGTAAGGGTCTGGGCTACCAATCACGCGCAGCAGCAGGTTGTCCCGTGCCGCACCGGGTTGTTGTGCCCGCTCTGGCAAATCTTGAAGGCGGAAAAACACCCCTTTTGAGGTTCCGCCACGCATATACGTGGCGGGGATTTTTACTTGCGGAACTGCTGTCATAACCTTCTCCGCTTAAGCAACGCTTTCATTAATGAAATCTTGCGCGAAACGTTGCAACACGCCACCTGCCTGATAAATTGAGACTTCTTCGGCGGTGTCGAGGCGGCATTTCACTGCGACCTTGTCGCTGTCACCATTGGCACGGTGAATCACCAAGGTCAAGGTTGCGCCGGCTTCTGGCTCGCCTTCAATATCAAAGGTTTCGGTACCATCAATATTCAGCGACTTGCGGTTATCACCGCCAGTAAACTCGACCGGTAATACACCCATACCAATCAGGTTGGTGCGGTGGATGCGCTCGAAGCCTTCCGCAACAATCACTTCTACACCCGCTAAGCGTACACCTTTGGCTGCCCAGTCACGTGAAGAACCTTGGCCATAATCCGCGCCAGCAACGATGATCAGAGGTTGCTTACGTTCCATGTAGGTTTCAATTGCTTCCCACATGCGCAGGTTTTTGCCTTCAGGCTCTAACCGCGCCATCGACCCCTGAATCACTTCGCCGTTGTCGTCACGAACCATTTCATTAAACAGTTTCGGGTTGGCGAACGTTGCACGTTGTGCCGTTAGGTGGTCACCACGGTGGGTCGCGTAAGAGTTAAAGTCCTCTTCCGGTACACCCATTTTGGCAAGGTATTCACCCGCTGCACTGGATGCCAAAATCGCATTCGATGGCGACAAGTGGTCAGTGGTGATGTTGTCACCCAATACCGCTAGTGGGCGCATGCCTTTCATTGTCCGCTCTGCCGCTAACGCGCCTTCCCAATATGGCGGACGGCGAATATAGGTACTTTGTAGACGCCACTGGTATAACGGATCGTTCTTTTCGCCGTAATCAACCGACAATGAGAACATTGGGTCATAAACGGTGCGGAACTGCTCCGGTTTAACCGATGACTTCACAATGGCATCGATTTCTTCATCGCTTGGCCAAATATCTTTTAAGGTAATCGGATTACCTTGGTCATCGTAACCGAGCGGATCTTTTTCGATATCAAAGCGCATGGTTCCGGCAATCGCATAAGCGACCACCAACGGTGGTGACGCTAGGAAGGCCTGCTTCGCGTAGGGGTGAATACGGCCATCGAAGTTGCGGTTACCCGACAACACCGCGGTCGAATAGAGGTCACGATCAATGATCTCTTGTTGGATTTTCGGATCCAACGCACCACTCATACCGTTACAGGTCGTACAGGCGAATGCCACAACACCAAAGCCAAGTTGTTCTAACTCTGGCAACAGCCCTGCTTCTTCTAAGTACATTTTTACCGTTTTAGAGCCCGGTGCCAGCGACGACTTAACCCACGGCTTACGCAATAGGCCTTTACGGTTGGCATTACGCGCAATCAGACCTGCGGCAATCATGTTGCGTGGGTTACTGGTATTGGTACAACTGGTAATCGCGGCAATAATGACCGCGCCATCAGGCATTAGCCCCTCGGCTTCCGGCTCCACGTGCTTGGCAATACCGCGCGCCGCCAACTCTTCCGCAGGCAGTAACGCGTGTGGGTTTGACGGCCCCGCCAAGTTACGTTTTACGCTAGATAGATCAAACGTCAGCACGCGCTCGTATTCTGCTGCGTTCAAGCTGTCAGCCCACAACCCGGTTTCTTTCGCGAATTGTTCAACCAATGCAACTTGTTCATCATCACGACCGGTCAATTTCAGGTAATCGATGGTTTGCTCATCAATGTAGAACATGGCCGCCGTAGCACCATACTCTGGCGTCATATTAGAGATGGTTGCGCGGTCGCCAACGGTCAGCTTCGACGCGCCTTCGCCAAAGAACTCAAGGTACGCACCCACTACACGCTCTTTACGCAAAAACTCGGTCAATGCTAACACCAAGTCGGTACCGGTAATCCCCGGTTGTAGCTGGCCAGTCAGTTCTACCCCCACGATATCCGGCAAGCGAATATAAGACGCACGGCCAAGCATGACGCTCTCAGCTTCTAAACCACCCACGCCAACAGAAATAACGCCTAATGCATCCACCATAGGTGTGTGGCTATCGGTACCCACGCAGGTATCTACAAACGCCACGTTATCGCGCACTTGCACCACCGGAGACATTTTCTCCAAATTAATTTGGTGCATAATGCCGTTGCCCGGAGGAATCACATCGACGTTTTTAAACGCCGTTTTGGTCCAATTAATAAAATGGAAACGGTCGTCGTTACGGCGGTCTTCAATCGCGCGGTTTTTCTCGAACGCGTCTTTTTCAAAACCCGCGTGTTCAACCGCTAACGAGTGGTCGACGATCAATTGCGTCGGCACCACTGGGTTCACTTTCGCTGGGTCACCGCCTTTATCTGCAATGGCGTCACGCAAACCGGCTAAATCCACTAATGCGGTTTGGCCAAGGATATCGTGACAAACCACCCGCGCAGGAAACCACGGTAAATCGCGTTCGCGCTTGCGCTCGATAAGCTGCATCAAACAGGCGTCGCGTTCTTCTGGCTCACAACGGCGTACTAAGTTTTCCGCCAATACGCGCGAGGTATATGGCAAGCCATCGTAGGCTCCCGGCTTTAACTTTTCTACGGCTTCACGCGCGTCAAAATATTGCAGCGTGGTTCCCGTTAGGTTTTTCCGAAATTCAGTTTTCATTTGCTAACCATGAAATTATTCAGTCGTTGAATCAAAAGGAGCAGCACCCGGCTGCTCCTATTTTACCCTATCTGCATTGGCGCAGTTTAGCCACGGTCTGCCATGGCTGGCACTGGGCGTGCTTCAGGGCCGGTATAATCCGCACTTGGACGAATAATCCGGTTATTAGCACGCTGCTCTTTCACGTGTGCTGTCCAACCCGTTACCCGCGACATTACGAAAATTGGGGTAAACAATTTGGTTGGGATGCCCATGTAGTGATAAGCAGAGGCATGGAAGAAGTCAGCGTTCGGGAATAATTTCTTCTCCCGCCACATGACTTCTTCACAACGCTCAGACACGTCATACAGACGGCTGTCACCGACTTGATCTGCCAATTTCTTCGACCACGCTTTGATCACTTCATTACGTGGGTCGAATTCGCGGTATATCGCGTGCCCGAAGCCCATGATTTTTTCTTTGCGCTCTAACATACCCATCAAGGTTTTCTCAGCGTCTTCTGGATCTTTCATGTCTTCAATCAGATCCATCGCCGCTTCGTTTGCCCCACCGTGCAATGGACCACGTAGTGAACCAATGGCGCCGGTTACGCATGAATGGATGTCAGATAAAGTCGACGCACAAACCCGCGCAGTAAAGGTAGACGCGTTGAACTCGTGCTCTGCGTATAGAATCAATGAGGTATTCATTACCGCAGCGTGCAACTCAGACGGTGGTTCGTCGTGCAACAACTTCAAGAAGTGCGCGCCAATCGAATCTTCGTCGGTTTCAGTGTCAATACGCACGCCGTCGTGAGAGAAGCGGTACCAGTACAATACGATGCCTGGAAATAACGCCAACATACGTTCAATCGCGCTATCTGCTTGGTCAAAGCTCTCTTCTGTTTCTAAGTTACCCAACATCGAGCAACCAGTACGCATAACGTCCATCGGATGCGCTTCTTTCGGAATGCGCTCAAGCACGTCTTTCAACGCTTGTGGAATAGCGCGCATAGATTTCAAGCGTGCTTTATAGTCACTTAACTGTTGCGCGTTTGGCAACTCGCCTTTAGCCAGCAAGTACGCCACTTCTTCAAAGCTAACTTTTTCCGCTAATTCTTTGATGTCATAACCACGGTAAGTAAGGCCAGACCCGGTTTTACCCACGGTACAAAGTGCCGTTTCGCCAGCGACCTGACCACGCAATCCTGCGCCACCTAACTTCTTATCGACCATGTTCCTGCTCCTGGTTATTAAACTAATGACTTATTTTTTTGAAAATAGGTTATCGAGCTTTTCTTCAAATGCGTGGTAGTTCAAGAAATCATAAAGTTCTGCACGCGTTTGCATATCATCAACGACCGCTTTCTGGTCGCCGTTTTCTAAAATGCTATTGTAGACGTTTAATGCCGCTTTGTTCATCGCACGGAAAGCACTCAGTGGATACAACACCATGTCCACACCCACTTCAGCCAGCTCTTGCTTGTTGAACAACGGCGTTTTACCAAATTCGGTAATGTTCGCCAATACCGGCACGTTCAATGCGTCAGTAAAAGCTTTGTATTGGTCTAGCGTATGCACTGCTTCGGCAAAGATAGCATCGGCACCAGCTTCTACGCAGGCACGAGCACGGTCTAATGCCGCGTCCAATCCTTCCTGTTGCAGCGCATCGGTGCGTGCCATGATCACGAATTGCTCGTCCGTACGAGCATCGACCGCCGCTTTCACCCGGTCAACCATTTCGCCTTTGGTCACAATTTCTTTATTTGGGCGGTGACCACAGCGCTTTTGTGCCACTTGGTCTTCAATATGGAAGCCCGCCGCGCCCGCTTTGGTCATGTCTTTTACCGTACGCGCGATATTGAAAGCGCCACCCCAACCCGTGTCTGCATCAACTAACAACGGCAGATCAGACGCACCGGTAATGCGGCGAATGTCTTCACATACGTCATTTAACGAGGTCATGCCCAAATCTGGAAAACCAAATGACGCATTGGCAACGCCTGCACCCGAGAGATATAACGCTTTATGACCAACGCGCTCGGCCATCATTGCCGTGTAAGCATTAACCGTTCCGACAATCTGTAATGGATTCTCTTGCTGAATTGCTTGGCGTAAACGTGCGCCTGCACTCGTTAATTGACTCATGTTACTTCCTCTCTTGCAATAATTGGCGTTCAATATTAGTTTTTGATGCCGCGATATGGCGGCGCATTAATAAATCGGCGAGTTCGCCATCACGGTTGGCAATGGCCTGCAAAATAGCACGATGTTCGTCGAAGGCGCGCGACACGCGTGGTCCTATCATGCCCATTTGCACACGGTACATGCGTACAAGGTAGTACAACTCGTTGCACAGCATGTTAATCAAATAAGGATTTTTACTGCCTTGGATAATGCGGTAGTGAAAGTCCACATCTCCGGCTTCTTGGTAATAGCTCTCACCCTCTTTCACCCGTTGGGTCGAAAGGTGCTGCTCAAGTAACTGCTGTAACTCAGCAATCTCGCTATCAGCCATTTGCTCTGCCGCCAGTCTACAGGCTAGGCCCTCAAGTTCTTCACGTAACTGATACAGCGACAGTAAGCCTTCAGGGCTGAGCGTCACCACCCGCACACCGGCATTGGGAATCCGTTCGACTAAGTGACAACGCTCTAACCGCGCCAGCGCTTCGCGAACGGGTGCACGGCTAACGTTAAAACGGCGAGCTAACTCTTGCTCACTCATTTTGCTGCCAGCGGCGATGTCACCCTCAACTATCGCCCGTTGCATTTCTTGCAACAAGCGATCAGAACTGGTGATCGCTAGCGGTTGATTGGTTAATTGCGGTTGGCTCATTAATTGTCGACACTTTTTGTGATTTAGGTGGCAAATAATAGAGTAATCCGCGATTTTATGCAATTCCCTCGCTAGAATTGTCGACAATGTAGCAGTGGTCGCCGTTACCGCATGAAAACCATTAGGATCTTTCAAAGATCCTTTGGTAAAGTGCTTACGATGAACAGTTGGCTCTCGGCATTTTTTGATTTTGGTCAATTCGGGAATTTGCCCCTTCCCGCGCATTACCATTTTGGCTTGGTATTGTTGTCCTACCTGACCGCACTCACTGGCAGTTATACCGCACTGCGTATGCTCGACCGTGCGCGCGCTTATACTGAAGTTGAAACCAAAACCATTTGGCTAGTAGTCACGGCAATGATCGGTGGAATCGCCGTATGGAGCATGCACTTCATCGGCATGATGGCGTACGAAGTGCCTATTCCGATGAGCTACAGCCTGAGCCTCACTTTGTTGTCTATTATTCCGGCGATGATCGGTGTAGGCATTACCTTTGGCTTACAAATTTTTTATCCGCAACAACACGTGCCGAACTGGGTGTGTCAGCTTGGCGGCGCGGTACTGGGTGCAGGTATCGGCGCAATGCACTACATTGGCATGGCAGCTATGCTGATGCCCGCGGAGCTGCGTTACGACCCGTTACTGTTCGCCTTATCTATCGTCACGGCAGTCGGCTTAGGGATTGTTGCCGCCTATAGTTATCGAGCGTCCATTCAGCGTGCCCAAGATCGGGAAAAACCCTCTTCGCGCTCCAGCTTTTTCACCGCGATTGTTATTTCTGTGGCTATCAGTGGCATGCACTATATTGCCATGTTTGCGGCACGCTTATATGCGCCCTCCAGCGCCATAGCACCGAGCGCAGAAATGCACAGCGACTGGCTGCCAGTGGTTATCGTTGTTGGCGTCTGCATTCTTGCCTTTTTTGGCTTTGTTGCCAGCCGCATCGATTTAAAAATGGTGCGTAATTTGCGCTTGCTACGAATGTCCGGCGCGCAGTTGTACGAAGTGATCGGCGCCATCGACGATGCGGTTATGCTATTTAACAGTGAGCGCAAATTGGTGTTATGCAATGACGCGGTAAGCAATATCCTCGGCTACTCACAAAAAGACATTGTTAACCGTCAGCTATTGCTTGACGATTACCTGGTGGATGGCGCAGCCATTATTTTAGAAATTCGGGAAACCTTGGTTTCAAAGCCTAGTTGGCGGGGCGAGGTAAACGTACGTCATAGCGATGGTCACCCAGTCCCTGTTCGGTTGAGTGTCTCTATTGTTCAGTACAACGATAGCAATGAGCATCATTATGTTATTTTGATGACAGATCTCACTCAGCAAAAACAATCAGAAGCACATATTCGGCAACTCGCATTCGAGGATAGTGTAACCGCGCTGCCAAATCGACGAGCGCTGCTAGACGAGCTCGACCGACTCCTAAAGCGCCAACACTACGGCACCCTGCTACTCATCGACATCGATAAGTTCAAGGCCCTCAACAACACCATGGGAACCAAAGCTGGCGACGATTTCTTACGCCAATTTGGGGCGCGATTGCGGGCAAGCTTCGACGACGATTGCGTAGTCGCTCGGGTAGCCAGTAACGAGTTCGCAGTGGCGTGTTCTAAGCGATTTAGCTCTGCAGGGAGCGACGAACTTCATGAAATTCGTAATGCATGTAGAATGCTGCAAGCAGAGATTGCTGAACCGTTCCAGTTGCGTGATTATCAGCACAGCTGCTCGGTTACTATGGGCGTGACCCAACTGCGGCAAGGGGTTGATGCGAACCAATTGATGATAGAAGCAAGTTTAGCCTTGTCGCAGGCGAAAAAAGAAGGTCCTGCCTCGGTGGTCATTTACTACCAAGGCCTAGCCACCGCAATCAGTGAACGCGTGGTACTCGAGCAAGAATTACGTGCTGCCATTAGCGACAATGAACTACGACTGTACTTGCAACCTCAAGTCGACACTGATGGAAAAATTATTGGCGCCGAGGGTTTACTGCGTTGGCCCCACCCCACCCGGGGTTGGATTTCACCGGGGCAATTTATTCCATTAGCAGAAGAATCCGGGCTGATAGTGGCGCTTGGCGATTGGGTCGCTGACCAAGCTCTGGAGATTCTCGAGCGTTGGCAAAGCCAGCCGCACTTGGCCAATCTCATCTTGTCGATTAATGTCAGTGCACCGCAATTTCAGCAACCCGACTTTACTAGCAAAATGCGCGGGCGAATGAATCAACACCCCGGTGTACAGTCACGGCTCAAATTAGAACTTACCGAAAGCGTATTGATGGAAAACATCGACAGCACTATCGATACCCTGCACCAGTTAAAGCAACACGGCGTACTTTTTGCGCTGGATGATTTTGGTACCGGCTACTCGTCGCTTTCTTATTTAATGAGAATTCCGTTCGATACCCTCAAAATTGACGTCGCATTTGTCCGCGATATGCATGAATCGGCACAAAAAGCCGCCATTGTTAGAACCATCACTGAGCTATCTCGGGTGTTATCCATGGATACCATTGCCGAGGGTGTAGAACGCCCAGAACAGCGTCATCAGTTAGAAAGTCTGGGTTGCCATATTTACCAAGGATTTTTATACAGCCCAGCGGTAAGCCTAGAAGAATTTGAAAAGTTAGTCGGTTAAAACCTACCATCAAGCGCTTTTGCTCTAGCGTTTAGTGCAAGATTATGCGAGTCTATCGGCTGTTTTTGCCACGCCAACCGTTGGCGTTGAAGGTTTATTATTAGAAGAAAAGGCATAACATTAATGACAACCAAACAATCAAGTAAAAGTGATAATAGCTTTTTCGGTCAGCCTGCTGGCCTGCAAACGCTATTCTTCACCGAAATGTGGGAGCGCATGAGTTACTACGGCATGCGCGCGCTATTAGTCCTGTTTATGACCGCGGCATTACAAGAGGGTGGCTTAGAAATTACTGTCGCGTCGGCAACAGCCATTTATGGTCTGTATACCGGAGCAGTCTATTTCATGGGCTTACCCGGCGGCTGGATGGCTGACCGCTTAATCGGTGGCCAAAAAGCTACTTGGTATGGCGGCATCATCATCATGTGTGGCCACATCGTATTGGCCATTCCGTCTAACGACACCTTCTTTATTGGTTTGATTTTAGTGGTTCTTGGAACCGGACTATTAAAACCAAACATCAGTGCCATGGTTGGCCAGTTATACGACAACGACGATGACCGTCGTGACGGTGGCTACACCCTGTATTACATGGGGATTAACCTCGGCTCGATCATCGGCTACCTAGTGTGTGGCTGGTTACAAGCCGATGCAGGCTGGCACTATGCGTTTGGCGCGGCCGCTGTGGGTATGGGTATTGGCCTTGTTCAATATCGCTTAACCCTACCCAAACTGAAAAGCGTTTCTGCAGAACCTGCGAAGCCACTATCACCAGCGGGTGCAAAGAAAGCTTGGGCAGTGATTATTGCGTTGCTGGCGCTGTTGGTCGTGGTGACCGGTTTAACGATGAACGGTACCTTAGTTATAGACCCGGTAGCGATTGCAGAGAAAGTCGCTATTCTCTTTACCGCGATCTTCTTTATTTATTACTTAGCTATTTTCCTTTTCGGAAAATTGACCAAGCCTGAAGCTAAGCGATTAATTGCCCTATTCTTGGTTTGTATCGCATCATCGTGCTTTTGGGCAGGTTTCGAGCAAGCGGGTTCATCGTTTAACTTATTTGCCCGTGACCTAACGGATCGTATGGTTGGTGACTTCGAAATTCCAACAGCATGGTTCCAAATGTTGAACTCGCTGTTCTTAGTTACCCTGTCTCCATTCTTTGCCGCACTATGGATTAATCTGGGCAAACGTATGTTGAACCCATCTTATGGGTTTAAGAGTGCGCTCGGTTTAGTCATCATGTCATCGGGCTTTATTGTCATGTTTATGGCATCGCAAATTGCCGCCAGTGGCATGAAAGTGGCTCCAACTTGGTTGGTCGCAGTCTACTTCATTCACACTGTTGGCGAGCTGTGCTTGAGCCCAGTCGCGTTAAGTGCGGTCAGTAAGTTGGCGCCAAAACGTATGGCGGGCCAAATGATGGGTGTATTCGTGCTTACCTATTCAATCGGTAACGTGGTTGCTGGATTGATGGCCGGTGGTATGGACCCAGACGAGCCATCTGCAATGGCAGACCTCTACTTACAAATCACCTACTTCGGTGTAGGCGTAGGCTTAGTGGTGTTCTTATTTGCCCTGAAAACACGCAAATGGGAAAAACTGGCAGACGCGTCAGATGCGAGCTAACGCACTGCAGTGAATCGCAAAGGCCGCTAATCAGCGGCCTTTTTTATGGGTTCGTAGTTTGCGCCGATTTTCGTGCCCGCTTTTGCTGATACATTCTGGCATCAGCGACCGCCAGCCACTCCTCTATCGACGCACTGTTATCGCTGATAGCAACAATTCCGACGCTACCCGAACGGTAAACAATGGTATCTGCGGGCGTTTTCACATCACTATTAATCGCCGCAGTCAGTTGCCGTTGGAAATCTGCTTCACTATCTTCGGTTAGGGCTTCAACCTCACGAACAACAACAAATTCATCGCCGCCAATACGGGCAATGATGTCGTTATCGTCGAGTTCATGCCGCAGGGTGTCAGCTATCGCTAGCAAAAATCTGTCGCCGATGTCATGGCCATACTGATCATTCAATTGTTTGAAATCGTCTAGGTCAATGTAGGCTAACAAATAGTGCTGTTTCTTTGCTGCCAGTTTCAACGCAATTTGCGCCAAACGGCTCATCAGTCCGCGCCGATTCAGCACGCCTGTTAACGGATCGATTTCTGCATCTTTATGCAGTTTCGCTTTCTCGGCTTTTAATTCAGCGATCAGGTTTTCGCGAGAAATTTCCTTACCGATAATACGCGAAAACATCACCAGCCACTGGGTGGTTTCTTCGTTCAACAACACTCGGCTGCGGCTGGCACCACAGAGCGTCCCAAACACATCACCAGCGCCATCGTAAACCGGCTGGCTTACGTACGACTGCAACTGTAACTCACGTGCGGCATCCGACTCTGGCCAACACTTTGGCACATCATCGGTGGCGAAGGTTTCGCTTTCAAGCGCACGTTTACACAGGGTATCTTTCCATGGCACGGCAAGGTTTTCAGGAATGTTTAAGGCGCCGGTGTTTTTAGAAAAAATGATGGTTTGCTGCAGTTCGGCAAAGTCGATACGGGTTAAATACACCGAGTCTAATCCAGTAATCTCTGCCAACACATCAAGCAATGGTGGTACAAGGCCCTCAAGGTTTGGAGCCAATAGTGCTTCGCTAATGCGTTTGACGATCGCTTTTTCGTCCATAACCTTACATTACGTTCGTTGGCGTTCTCTTAGCGTGAGCGTAAATAGGTGTAAAATCAAGCAAAAAAAGCCAGCGCTTTATCAGCGCCGGCTTTTTGTTTTCTCTAGGACTGTAACTTACAGTGCGGCTAAAGCGTCGTTCAGCAGCGCACAAGGGCGCATTGCACGAGACACTTTGTCGGCTTCTGGTTCATAGTAGCCACCGATGTCCACTTTAACGCCTTGAACATCGTTAAGCGCTTTGATAATCGCCTGTTCGTTGTCCTGCAATGCTTTCGCAAGTGCTTTGAAACGTTCCGCCAGGTCACTGTCTGCTGTCTGCTCAGCTAAAGCTTCTGCCCAATACATGGCCAAGTAGAAGTGCGAACCACGGTTATCAATCTCGCCGACTTTGCGCGATGGCGACTTATTCTCTTCTAAGAATTTTGCCGTCGCCTTATCGAGGCTGTCTGCCAAGATCTGCGCCCGCGCATTGTCGGTCGCGCGACTCAGGTGTTCAAGAGACGCCGCCAATGCAAGGAATTCACCCAGCGAATCCCAACGCAAGTGGTTCTCTTCTACAAATTGCTGCACGTGCTTAGGTGCAGAGCCGCCCGCGCCGGTTTCGAACAAGCCACCGCCGTTCATCAATGGCACGATAGATAGCATCTTCGCAGACGTACCCAACTCAAGAATCGGGAATAAGTCAGTCAGGTAATCACGCAATACGTTACCCGTTACCGAAATGGTGTCTTTACCTTCTTTGACCCGTTGCAAGGTGTGGCGAGTCGCTTCTACTGGCGCCATAATGCGTAAATCTAAACCGTCAGTATCGTGCTCTTTTAAGTACATTTCGACTTTCTTGATGAGCTGTGCATCGTGTGCACGGTTGCTGTCTAGCCAGAATACTGCAGGCATTCCGCTTAACCGTGAACGCGTTACCGCCAGTTTCACCCAGTCACGAATCGGTGCGTCTTTCACTTGGCACATGCGCCAGATGTCGCCTTTTTC
Source organism: Idiomarina tyrosinivorans (assembly GCF_003987475.1). Taxonomy (GTDB): domain Bacteria; phylum Pseudomonadota; class Gammaproteobacteria; order Enterobacterales; family Alteromonadaceae; genus Idiomarina; species Idiomarina tyrosinivorans. The sequence goes on from NZ_PIQH01000001.1 coordinate 287,532, forward strand.
GACCACATGCTCAAATACCACTTCGCCCGATTGATTAACTACTTTCACAGTGCCCGCTGCAGGAATTTCAAAGGTCTTATCGTGCGAACCATATTCCTCGGCTTTCTGTGCCATCAAACCTACGTTAGGCACCGTACCCATAGTTGCTGGGTCAAACGCGCCATGTTCTTTACAGAAGCTGATGGTTTCTTGGTAAACCCCCGCGTAGCAGCGGTCCGGAATCATCGCTTTAGCGTCTTTCTGGCCGCCTTCACGGTCCCACATTTTACCTGAGTCGCGAATCATGGCAGGCATTGACGCATCAATGATGATGTCACTTGGAACGTGCAGGTTGGTAATCCCTTTATCAGAGTTTACCATTGCTAGCTCGGGTTGCTGCTGGTAAACGGCATCCAAGTCTTGTTGCAATGCTTGACGCGTTTCAGCCGGCAATTGATCCAGTTTGTTGTAGAGATCACCAATACCGTTATTTGGATCAAAGTCGATCGCTTTCAGGGCATCGCCGTATTGGTTCATGATGTCTTTAAAGTACACCCGCACCGCATGACCGAACATGATCGGGTCAGAAACCTTCATCATGGTCGCTTTCAAATGCAATGAGAGCAGAATGCCCTCTTCTTTCGCTTTTGCCGTTTCTTTTTCAAAAAACGCCTGCAATTTATTTTTACTCATTACCGCAGCGTCAACGACTTCGCCGTTCAACACTTTTACGCCTTCTTTTAGCACAGTTTGCTGGCCATCGTGGTCCAAAACAATGCTAAGCACATCATCTTTTGCCATTGTCGCCGACTGTTCAGTGGCGTAGAAATCACCGTCGTCCATGTGCGCAACATGCGATTTTGAGTCTTTACTCCAAGCTCCCATGCGGTGTGGGTTTTTCTTGGCGTAGTTTTTCACCGCACTTGGCGCACGACGGTCAGAGTTACCTTCACGCAGTACCGGGTTCACCGCACTGCCTTTGACTTTGTCGTAACGCGCACGCACGTCTTTTTCTTCATCGGTTTGCGGATCGTGCGGGAAGTTTGGCAAGTTAAAACCCTTGCCTTGCAATTCTTTAATGCAAGCGACCATTTGTGGAATCGAAGCACTGATGTTTGGCAGTTTAATGATGTTCGCTTCTGGCGTTTTTGCCAATTCACCCAATTCAGCCAACGCGTCAGACTGGCGCTGCTCTTCGCTCAGGTACTCAGGGAACTGAGAGATAATCCGACCCGCCAATGAGATGTCGCGCGTTTCTACGGCTACACCAGCGGCTTTAGTAAAGGTCTGGATGATGGGTAATAACGAGTAAGTTGCCAGACGTGGCGCCTCGTCAGTTTCGGTATAAATAATTTTTGATTTATCCGTCGACATAGTCGTTCCTGTTTCTATGAATCCAATGACTCCGCTTGATAAGCGCGAGATTATACCAGCTAGCGGACAGCAAGCCCAGCTAGCACTCGCCTATTACCAAGACCCCGTATTTTCCATGCTTGCCCAAGGCTCTTGGGGTGCAAGCGCTTCGCCTTTTTGCAGCAACTCAATCGAGATGCCGTCAGGGCTGCGAACAAAGGCCATATGGCCGTCCCGTGGCGGCCGATTGATGGTCACGCCGTTACGCTGCAACTTCTCGCACAGTGCGTAAATGTCCTCTACTCGAAACGCCAAATGGCCAAAATTGCGACCACCATCATAGCTTTCTGGGTCCCAATTATAGGTCAGCTCAACCATTGGCGCATCATCACGCTTGGCGCGCTCCAGATCTTGTTCAGCAGCTAAGTAGACCAAGGTAAAACGGCCCTTCTCAACGTCTTTTCGGTAAACTTCTTGCAACCCGAGCAAGTCGCAATAGAAATGCATCGATTGTTCTAAGTCTGCGACTCGAACCATAGTGTGGAGGTACTGCATAACGTCTCCTTGTTGCTTGCATTGTTAAACTTAGCATGTCGCATCATTGCGCCAGGCTAAAAACAAAACACCGACGCCAAAGGCATTGGCAGTCGGTGCTCTTTCATCGTTCAGCGTGATGCTGAGATTAATCAGCGTTTTTCAACGACTGCATATCAATAACGAAGCGGTATTTTACATCACCTTTCTTCATTCGCTCATAAGCGTCGTTGATGTTCTGAATATCCAGCATTTCTATGTCACAAGTAATGTCGTGCTCAGCACAAAAATCCAGTACTTCCTGAGTCTCTGGCATACCACCGATCAACGACCCTGCAACAACGCGGCGTTTCAACACCAATTGCCCCATTTCTAATGGTGGCTCTACAGACTCTAGAAGACCCACAACAATGTGCGTGCCATCGTACTTCAAGCAATTGATGTAGGGGTTAAGATCGTGTTTAACCGGCACGGTGTCGAGCAAGAAATCAAAGTAACCCGCAGCGTCTTGCATCTGCTTTTCATCGGTAGAGATGATCACTTTGTCGGCACCTTGCTTCTTCGCTTCCGCCACCTTGCTTTCTGAGCGTGTAAAAATAGTCACTTCAGCGCCCATGGCTTTGGCAAATTTAACGCCCATGTGGCCTAATCCGCCCATGCCGATCACCCCAACTTTATCGCCCTTTTTCACACCATAGTGGCGCAATGGCGAGTAGGTAGTAATGCCAGCACAAAGCAATGGCGCTGCCGCAGCCTTATCAAGGCCGTCAGGCACTTTCACCACAAAACGGTCGCTGACCACAACACGTTCTGAATAACCGCCGTAGGTCACCGAACCATCGTGACGGTCTTCACCGTTGTAGGTTGGTGTCATGCCATTCAAGCAAAACTGCTCTAAGCCATCTTCGCAAGCAGCACATTCGCGGCATGAGTCGACCATACAGCCTACGCCAACGTTGTCACCGACTTTGAAATTTTTGACATTTTTCCCAACGGCAGTGACATGACCAACAATTTCATGCCCGGGTACAACCGGATAAATTGTGCCACCCCAGTCATTTTCTACATAATGGATGTCGGTGTGGCAGACGCCACAGTAATCGATTTCAATAGCAACGTCGTCGTCGCGCAGTTCACGACGTTCAATATTATGGGGGGCTAGACCTGAATCTGCGGCTTGCGCAGCATAGGTTTTGGTTGCGCTCATTAGTGTCCTCCATTGAGCTATGGCATGGAAACGTGTTTTGCATCTACGGTTTTAGCCTAACGATTGGATTGCTGGCGCCGAAGTTTTTTTGCCGAATGTGCACAAGCGCGTGAGCAATAGACTACTTCAGACCAGTTTTTTTCCCAGCGTTTGCGCCACGAAAACGGTCGCTTACACACTGGACAGATCTTTTCCGGAAGGTGTACTTTCTTATGTACCATAGCAACAACAGAGCTCCTAAGTAATGTCTCAGCCCTATACACACGTTGTAGAAAATCAAGCCCAGCGCCTGCTTAATTACAACAGTTGGGAGCAAGACCCCGCTTTACAGCAGGCCGTGCGACAGTTTGCCGGCTCTTGGGGAATACCCGAGTTGCAACATTTTGGTTCACAGTGTGGCAGTGCTGAGCGCATTGCTTTGGGCTTTGCCGCCAACCGTTATCTTCCAGAATTTCAAAGCCATGATGAAAGGGGTTTTCCCTTACAACGGGTCAATTTTCACCCCAGTTATCACCAATTAATGACGATTGCTATGCAACAACAATTGCACTCGGCGCCATGGGCTCAACCGCGTGCTGGTGCGCATGTTGTCCGCGCCGCTAAATACTATTTGCATAGCCAGGTTGAAGCCGGCCATGGCTGTCCTATCACCATGACCTTTGCTGCTATTCCGGTGATTGAAAAATATGCCAAGCACTTGCCCGTGTGGCTGCAAAAAGCGCTACAGTCAGATTATGATGCAACTGACCGACCGGTCACGGCAAAATCCGCGGTAACCTTTGGCATGGCCATGACCGAGAAACAAGGCGGATCCGATGTGCGAGCAAACACTACAGTTGCCAAGGCGGACGGCGACCGCTATCGATTGACCGGACATAAATGGTTTATGTCAGCGCCAATGAGCGATGCCTTTTTAACCCTAGCGCAAACCGAAGCCGGACTGAGCTGCTTTTTGGTACCGCGCCGGCTGGATAATGGCGAATTGAATGGCATTGTTATCCAACGCCTAAAAGATAAGGTCGGCAATCGCTCAAATGCCTCTAGCGAAGTCGAATTTAACCGCGCCCAAGGTTGGTTATTAGGCGAACAAGGTAAAGGTGTGAATACCATTATCGAAATGGTCGCTATTACCCGTTACGACTGCATGATTGGTTCCGCCGCAGGCATGCGCCAAGCGGTTTCCCAGGCGATTCATCACTGCCGCCAACGGCGCGCGTTTGGCGAGCTTTTGGTTAACCAACCGTTAATGCTAAATGTCCTCGCCGATTTAGCCTTAGAGAGCGAAGCCGCAATGGCTCTGAGTATGCGGATGGCGTATGCCTTTGACCAACGAGAGGACAAACAGCAACAGTTACTGATTCGTATTGCCACCGCTATTGGTAAGTATTGGATTTGTAAGCAAGCGCCGCAGCACGCCTATGAAGCGATGGAATGTTTAGGGGGTAACGGTGTGGTGGAATTGGATATCCTGGCGCGTATCTACCGCGAAGCGCCCATCAACGCCATCTGGGAAGGTAGTGGCAACATTCAATGCCTAGATGTGATGCGCGCGCTGCATAAGTCACCAGAGACCGTAACCGCGTTATTTGACGAGCTCGACGGTGTCGACAATAACCAGCACTACACAGATGCAGTCAATGCCGCTAAACAGCAACTACAGCAGGCGCCTGACGCTTCGCAATTACGCCGTACGCTAGAACTGTTGGCGAAGCTGTTGCAAGCGAGACAACTCGCGCGAACCAGTCCAGATTGGTTATTTCAGGCGTTTTGCAATAGCCGTTTAGCCCCTGCAGGTTTCCAACAGTACGGCTGTTTACCCGAGTCGACACCGCTAAAGGCTATTGTTGAACGGGCTTTTGCTGCACTGTAGTGGTTGTTAGAGTTTTTCGATGGCCTGTTCAATACCATTCAACGTCAGCGGAAACATGCGTTCCTGCATCAGTTCCTGAATAATGTTGATGCTGGGGTAATAGCGCCACCGTTGCTGCGGCTGAGGATTAAGCCACACCGCTTTGCTGAAGTGGTGTGTTAAGCGGTTTAGCCATTCTGCACCAGGTTCTTCGTTCCAGTGCTCTACACTGCCGCCGGGATATAGAATTTCGTAAGGCCCCATGGTCGCATCACCGACGAAAATTAATTTGTAATCACTACCAAACCGTTGCACCAAATCGCCGGTTGGAATCGCTACTTCACCTCGGCGCGCCGCACTCGGCCATACCGCCTCATACACACAGTTATGAAAATAAAAGGTTTGCAAGTTCTTAAACTCATCGCTGGCCGCACTGAACAATTGCTCAACCTGCTCAATATAACTATCCATTGAACCGCCAACGTCAAACAAAATCAGTACATTGGTGGCATTGTGGCGCTCCGGCCGCCATTGCAGATCCAACAGTCCGCCTTGTTTACCCGTCGCTTTGATGGTGGCGTCTAAATCCAACTCCGTTGCCGCGCCACTGCGGGCAAACGCGCGCAGCTTTCGTAAAGCAACTTGAAATCCTCGTTGTTGTAGCGGCGCATCACGGTCTAAATCGGCAAATTGGCGTTTATCTAGCACCTTAGAAGCGCTGAACTGGCGATTACTCGCCTGCCCTAAACGAATACCTCCTGGATGGTAACCATAGGCGCCAAATGGTGAGGTCCCTCCGGTTCCGATCCATTTACTGCCGCCCTGGTGGCGTTCTTGTTGCTCCTCCAGGCGCTGTTTAAACTGTTCTAATAGCTGCTCCAAACTCTCATATTGTTTGAGCACCTCTTCATCGAGTTGGCCCAGCTGACGGACGAGCGGATCACTGAGCCACTCATTAGGAATCCGCTCGCTAATATCCACCTCATCTAACGCCTGCAGATAGGCGTAAAAGGCCTGATCAAAACGGTCAAAAAGGCCCTCGTCTTTTACCAATATTGTCCGCGCTAAATAATAAAACGACTCAATGGAGTAGCCCGCTAGCCCTTTATTCACAGCCGCGAGCAAATCCAGCAGCTCGGTAATCGACACTGCCACGCCATAGCGTTTCAATAACTGCAGTAAGCCAATAAACATGTTAGCCCTGGCGCAAATAACGTAACTGCGGAAAATCTTCTTCGTGTTTTAATAATGCGCCGTATAGAGACTGGCGTTGTTCGTCACTCATCCATTCTCTCAACTGCCCCGGCTTCGGGGGGTCTAGTAACAACAACTTCAACCAATCAAGCAACTCAGAGGTGGATGGCTTTTTCTTCAAACGCGGCAACTCCCGGATTTGCACAAATAGGTCCAACGCCTCAGTCACAAGTTGCTGTTGAATATTGGGATAATGCACCTCAATAATTTGCCGCAGCGTTTGTTCGTCTGGAAATTCAATAAAGTGAAAGAAACACCGCCGCAAGAACGCATCCGGTAACGCTTTTTCGTTATTAGAGGTGATAATGACGATAGGCCGTTGCTGAGCGGTAACCGTTTCTCCAGTCTCGTAGACATGAAACGCCATTTGATCGAGCTCATGCAGCAAATCATTGGGGAACTCAATATCAGCTTTGTCGACTTCGTCGATCAGCAATACCGGCCGCTGCTTTGCCGTGAACGCCTGCCATAACTTACCGGGCTTAATGTAGTTAGCGATATCATGAACCTTATCGCTACCCAGTTGGCTATCGCGCAGGCGAGAGACCGCATCATACTCGTACAACCCTTGTTGCGCTTTAGTGGTAGATTTTATTGACCAGTGCAGTAACTCAGTGTCCATCGACCGCGCTAACTCCTGCGCCAAACGGGTTTTACCCGTGCCCGGCTCGCCTTTCAATAATAACGGCTTCTCAAGCGCGACGGCTGCATCCACGGCTAACTGCAGAGCGTTAGAGACAATGTAGGTATCAGTACTGGAAAACGACATATCACCACTCCTTATATTGCGAGCGGCTTATGATGCCTGAAAAGCCGGTCTAGCCCAAGCCCCTATTGTTGGCTAAGACTAAACCACCAAGGTTGGGTAGTCTGTTTTGCGTCGAGGTTTAGTGAGGGGTCTGACAACTCAATCACGTGCCGGTCTGCAAGTCGTAATCGTTGGAGCCGTTGACGATAGAACTGCTCAAACAAACGTTCATACTCACCGTTTGCATATAAGCCGAGTAAACCCTTTTTTATCCGTTGCGCGAGTTCTGGATTGCCAGCGTTTACGTAAAACCAATCGGCTAGCGGGTAATGAACAATAATTTGGCTAGCATCAACAATGCCTAAGTTCGGAAACTCTTGACGTTCAGCCCCTACTTCCATCACCGAGCGACTCAACACATCAAAACGGCCATTGGCAAGCATTTGATAAAGGCTTTTGTAGTCGGCGGCAGACTCTACGGCAGCAAAGTAACGCTCCATCAACGGACGCTCAACCCAATCGCTGCCAAACCCAGTAGAGAACTGGCGCAATTGGTTGGCTGTCCTTACCTTATTTAAAGCGGCTACGTGTTCTTGACGGGTCAACAAAATACGCCAACCTAACAACCCCTTGCGAATTGGAAAGTCGATCGCAAACAACCCATTCTCATGGCGATAAGCGGAGGCCATGACCGCTACGTCAATGGTATTTTCCCGCAATGCTCGCAATAATCTGGATTGGGTCATACGCACGGGAAAACGCTCGACCTTTATCACATCGTTAGTAGCTGCTGAGTGGCGCAGCGCAGCGTCCAACAAAGTATAGGCAAAGTCGCGTTGTAGTGTGTCAGTTGACGAGGTGAGATTTATGGTAACGCGTAACGACTCAGCGGCCGCAGTCGGTAGCCATACCCAAGCGAATAAAATGCCTATCATCAAATAGTTACGCATTTACTTTACTCCCAGCGCGTTTCTTTAAAGCTGGCATAGCCGACGCAAAAGTCAATTTTTATTTACTGGTCACCCTTTTGTTGGTTGGCGTCGAGCGCGTCCGCTGCTTGGATTAATATCCGTGCAATATCCTCTCGCACAAACGGTTTTGTCACATAGTTATCCATTCCCGCTCGCAGCGCTTGGGTTTTGGTTTCAACAAACGCATTGGCAGTCAAGGCAACGATATAGGGCTGTTTCAGCGGCATGTCACGAATCATTTTGGTTGCCTGCAAACCATCGAGCTCAGGCATGTGAATGTCCATAAACACCACATCAAACGGTCTTTGCTGCAATAGCTCAAGCGCTTCTGTCGCGTTATTTGCAAGCTCACATTGCTGCTGCAACGTTTTCAACATTTCACTAATAATCAAGCGATTCACTGAGTTATCATCAACCACTAGGCAGCGCATAGGTGGTAGCCTTTCCAGCCCGACAAACGTTGGATCAGCCAGTTCGTTTTCCGCCATCGCTGAGCTCGGAAGCGTGACGGTGAATGTTGACCCTTCACCTAGGCGACTATCAACACGAACCGTTCCATTCATTAGTTGCACCAAATGGCGGACAATTGCGAGCCCCAGACCGGTGCCAGATTGCGCTTGATCGATACCAGAGCGTTCTTGCTCGAACAGCTGCCAAATGCGGCGCGTATCCTCAATGCCAACACCACTGTCTTTAACCGTAACAACCAACTCACCTTTCTTATGGTTGTTATCCTTTTGCCACCCTGCAACAACCTCAACTTCACCGTTCTCGGTAAATTTAATCGCGTTGTTAATGAGATTACTCAACACCTGCAATACCCTTGCTTTATCCAGCAATAGTATTTTAGGCACTTCAGTGTTGACTCTAATACTCAGCTTGATGTCTTTGGTTACTGCAGTTTGCGCGAAAAGTGTTTGCAAATGGTCGAATATGGCTACAACATCGCTGCGCCCGCGATGAATCCGCAATTGCCCTTCCTCCGCCCGAGTGAGGTCGAGCACATCATTTAAGGTATTCAATAAGTAACCGCCGCTCTCCTTAATGGTAGCAACCAAGTTTCGCTGGTTAGCATCGAGGTCGGTATCCTTCAGCACTGAAGCAATACCTAAAATACCGTGCAATGGGGTACGAATTTCATGCGACATGTTCGCGAGAAACACGCTTTTCGCATGGGCCGCTCTTCGCGCTTCCATTTCAGAATGCTTTTGCGCACTAATATCGGTCAAGGTGCCAGCAAAGCGCGTAGCTTTGCCACTGCTGTCCCGCTCTATCACCTTGCCACGGTCCAATACATATAGGTAATGGCCATCACGGTGGCGAAGACGATGCATGCTCTCATAAAAGGGCGTTTCGCCATCTCGATGCGCCCTGACTAATTCCCACACTCTGTCATAGTCATCTGGGTGCAAGCGACTCGACCAAGAATCCACGTGATCGCCTAGCTCGGCAGTGCTGTAGCCGAACATCTGTGCCCAACGTTCATTAAACAGTACCTGCCCTGACTGAGGGTTCCACTCCCATGTCCCCAGTCGCGTTGCATCTAGCAGAAGTTTGAGGCGATTACGTTCTAGTTCGAGCGCCAACTCAAGTGATTTACGTTCAGTAATATCAATAAGGTAGCCAAACATATTGCGGCGGGAACCGTCTTCGTAACGGTCAATTAACGTGGTGTCAGAAACCCACACCCAGTGTCCGTCAGCATGACGAATACGATAGTCGCTGTGATTAACCGATTCACGGGTTAAGTCGGCAACTGCATCGGCCGCCTCAGCTCGAATCCTGTCATAATCGTCTGGATGCACTAAACGTTTATAGTCGACTCGCTGTGATTCAAAGTCTTCTTTACTGTAACCAATCAGCTCTACCACGTTCGGCGAGGTATAGCTTACCGGCCAGTTCGGTCCGTCCGCCCAAACCATCAGTGACATCTTACTGCCGACTGAAAACAGTCGTGTTATATCAATTTCTGAGAGCTTCATAACGTGTATCTATTTGCCGATTGAAGAAAATAGTGACAACAGTTTGCCCTCTACGGAGCTTGATGTACACTGGCAATAATCTGGGTCATTTTATTGGATTATGACGGAAACTCAGCAGCCTAAAAAAATGGACGTTAGCCGTTGGCAGGAAGCACTCCTGACCCAGCTTGAGCAACTTGAGCAGCAAGTTGAAAAGTGGCGCGCCGCTCCAACAAAAACAGTCAGAGGCCCTAACTTCTGGCACAAGGTGGCTGTGCACTATTACTTGCAGGCGGCGGAAAAACTCAAGCAACAGCAAATGTTCGAGGCTGCAAAATACTTCCGCCGAGCCGCCATGCTCGGGCATCCAAAAGCGATGAGTTATTTAGGGCAAATGTTCTTACAAGGCGAACATCTGCCACACAGCCCGTTCCATGCCTATTGTTGGCTAACCTTAGCGAAATTGGCCGGTGAGCAAAGCGCTGCAAGCGCGCTCGACAAACTCACACCGCAACTCACCGCACATGAGATCAATGCAGCATCTCGGCTCGCAGCAGATCGTTTCGAATTGATTGCAGACGCAAGCTTCCAAATGCTCTAACTACGCCGTCCATTGTTCGACGCGATGACGAATTGTTCCGCTTTCTACTGCCTCGGCAAACTCATCCGCTAACCGTTGTCCTTGCTCGACGGCTTGTTTCCAATAACGTTTACGCTCAGCCACAGGCAGCTGTGCAAAATCTTTGCGATCTGGAATTTTGCCGTAAGGTAAGCTCGCTAGGAATTCGTCGGTCGGCGTCAACAGCACTACATTCGGCCACCGCTCGCCGTAGGTGCGACGCCAACGCAAGTGCTTATCGAACCAACCGGGCACAACCTGCTGAGAAAAGTGTGGGTACAACACGAGGCCGTTAACCTTAGAGAGGTCGACATCAAAGTGGTAGTCGGTAATGCCGCCATCCCGATAAAGTCCCGCCGGTGCCCCAGGAATATTTTTCACACCATCAAGTACCAGTGGAATAGCGCCGGTTGCTAATAGTGCCGAGCGAAAATTTTCATGGGTTAAGCTAACAAACTGGGTGTTAAACTCTGTCCAGCCGCGCATAAACCCGCAATCTGATGCCGGGTGATGGAAAATCACTCGTTGGTAAAACGCTTTTAACCACTGCCGGTTAACGCTGTTTAGCGAGGCAGCGGCCAACAACCCCAATGCCTGGCGTCGGTCTTCATGAGCTGACCAGCCGCGGCTTCGAGCAACAATCATATGCTGCCGCACTGCGGTTTGTCCGAGAATTTGACTGACGGCATGCTGCGGCACATATTTCTCTAATAACGCGACCGCTTCAGCGGTAATTTCATGGCGGTCGGGGTTAGCGCTGTATTCTTGGGTCCGATAGAGCTGACAAAATCGTTCACTGGCTTCAACCGGATCATCCTGCCCTAGTGAGGCAAAACGCCAAGCGCCCGCCGACGTTCCAAGCGTATCAAGTGGTGTTTGCCGTTGCGCGAACCAATCACCAAATAAGTAGCGGTCGAGGCGCTGTAAAACAAACCATTTGGGGCCGCCTGAGGCACCTAAAAGCAGTTTTACATCGTCTGCTTGTAGGCCTTGTTCTTTAATCTGCTGGTAAGCCTGCTTACCCGCGCGAATGCTCAGCATTGTTCCTTTCATCAATGAGTTCCCTTTCACAAACACATAATGACCCTTGGTCAACTATATAAATGACCCATGGTCACATTTGTTTTTTGCGTTCTGCTAGCCAGCCTAACAGCAGAAAAATACCAACCACGACAAAGCCAAGGTAAATACTTGGAATCTTTGTCAGTGCACTGGCGACAACGGGAGTCAGTGCAACCAATAATAAACCGTAACCAAAGGCACACACCAACACAAATATGATTGTTCGCACAATAAACGCAGCGTTCGCCACTTGTTTGCGAACAAACGCATTAACGTCATTGCCGTAAATCACCAGAAGTGTCGCCAAAATCATCATCGAAATATTGTGAATATAAGGTTTTAACCACGCGGCAAAACTTAACGCAAACTGCTCCATTAACTTGGCTCCATGGAATTTTCAGAGTGGCAGTATACGAACTTTCGAACGCGCTCGCATCCCTCGCATAGCACCGCAGATGGTGTTAGCATTAAAAGCCATAGTTAAAAGCCGAAATTGGAACCCACTGATGAAAGTTATTTCATTCAATATCAACGGCATTCGTGCCCGTCTCCACCAATTACAAGCATTGATCGATAAACACCAACCAGACGTGATTGGGTTACAAGAAACAAAAGTTCACGATGACCAATTTCCCATTGAAGACGTTGAAGCCATGGGCTATCACGTTGCGTTTCATGGGCAAAAAGGTCATTACGGCGTAGCTTTACTCAGTAAGACGCCGCTGCAAAATATTACACGCGGCTTTCCCAGCGATGAAGAAGATGCGCAACGGCGAATGATTATGGGTGATTTTGCCATGGAAAATGGCGAAACCGTGCGCGTTCTCAATGGCTATTTCCCGCAAGGCGAAAGCCGAGACCACCCAACCAAGTTTCCCGCAAAAGAGCGCTTCTATCAGGACTTAATGAAGTATTTAGAAAACGATTTAAGCCCTAAGCAGCCGGTCATCATTATGGGCGATATGAATATTTCCCATACCGACGATGATATTGGTATTGGTGAGAGTAATGCTAAGCGCTGGTTACGCACCGGTAAATGTTCTTTCTTACCAGAAGAACGAGATTGGCTGAACCGCCTGATAGATTGGGGTTTGGTCGATACTTTCCGGCAACAAAATCCTGAGATCACCGACCAATATAGCTGGTTTGATTATCGATCGCGCGGATTTGACGACAACCGCGGCTTACGCATCGACCTCATTCTAGCAACGAAGACCTTGGCTGAACAATGCAATGACAGCGGTATTGATTACCCGTTACGAGGCATTGAAAAGCCGTCCGACCATGCGCCTATATGGTCGTCTTTTGCGGTGAAGTAAAATGCTATTCGCTTCCGCACTGCCTTGGATAGTTGCTGCTTGCATTATTATGCTGGCAGTGCGGAAGGCGTTTTTCCCTTGGCTACGAAATAGTCGGCTATTTCAACACCTGTTTTTTGGCACGACGGCGGTTACCGCCTTTATCTGGAGCTTCCACGCCAGCATTGCCAACGGATTAGCGTTTCACTTCTTATTGCTAACCAGCATTACCTTAATGCTCGGGTTCAGGGCGGCGCTGCTTGTAGGTGCTCTGGTGGTAACGCTTTATGCATTGTTTATTGGTTTCGAACACGGTGATTGGGCACAACATTTTCTGGCCTTAGCCGTTATACCGGCCGCCGTTACCTACGTTGCTTACGCCTGGATTTACCACCATTTACCACGCCATCCGTTCGTTTACATTTTTCTTAACGCTTTTATTGCCGCGGCAATAAGCCTGCTAATGGCTCAAGTTGCACTAGCACTGTTAATTTTTTGGCAAGGCGCGTTAAATTGGGAACAACTGTGGCAGAATTACCTATCAATTACCCCGTTGCTAATGTTTCCGGAAGCCTTACTTAACGGCATGGCAGTCACATTAATGGTGGTCTATCGTCCCAATTGGTTAGCCACGTTTAGCGACAATACCTATCTAAACGATTAATGTTCGTGTGGCGGCAGCGTATCTAACGCTCGCCGCAGTATACGCGCTAAATCCATATAGGTTGGCTTAGCTTGTTGTGGTTGCGGAACCTCGCCACCACTGCTTCGCAGCTTTTGCTGCAGCTCTTTGTACCAACGGATTAAGTGTGGTTGTAACGGTTGCTTCGACCGCCAACCTAACCAGACTAAACCTTGCAAAGGTAAACTCAGCATCACTAAAGACATTATCAAGCCTTGTGAAAGCTGCTCTTTAGGCAACCACTCTAGGTAAGCAAAAACATTCATCACCGCAATGGCGGGGATCCACTTTATCCCCAACTGGGTCGCTGGAACCACCCGAGATTCGGTCATTGTCGCCACCACCGAATGCTGCGGCCATTGTGTTAAGTAACGTGAGCCATCACGCAGAAGTTTCCACATAAACTCATAACCTGCCTAAAAAAACGCCGTTATGATCATAAAATAGACCATTGTACGTTATTCGAACTAAACCAATAAAGCTTATAAAAACAAACGGTTACAGTCTTATTTTCGGCTAGTTCACAAACATATCCACAGATAATGTGGATACTGTTGAAAGCTTACCAAAGCTTTGCCACTATAGCTCAAGATTTCTGACCGTTTTTGGCATTCATCGTCATGCAATTGTTCGCTCCCGTTAACGGCCGCCTTTGTCCGCCGACATCTCACCCTAGCGCCATTATTCGTCATGGTTTTGCTGGGCAAGGCATTACTCTAACGGTTACCGGCAATGAGATTTTCGCCCCCTGTGACGCGACCATCATACAGAGCTCTGCTGCTGGTCACTATTGGCTATTGCAAACTCCACAAGGAGACAGCGTAACGCTGCTCCTGGGGCAGGTAGAACAATTGCATCCCGCTTGCCAACGGCGTGAAAGCACTCGTAACGTCGAACATATCGCTCAGGGTGAATTGCTTGCTCGCGTCAACACCAGTGTTTTGCGGAGCCTTCCGGCAGCCGCACAGTGTTTAGCAATCTATTGCGATAATCCTCATTGGCAATGGCAAAATATTAGCCGAATTAGGGTCGGAGAAAAGGTTGCACAATTTGAAGATGGAGTGGTTTAAATGATTACGATGTATGGTATTGCTAACTGCGACACCGTTAAAAAGGCACAAAAATGGCTAACGGCTAACGACATCGCGTTTGCGTTCGTTTCCTTCCGTGAACAACCGTTAACGTCTGAAAAGGTCAATCATTGGTTAACGACACTTGGCGTGGAGAAACTTATCAATAAGCGCAGTACTAGCTGGCGCCAGTTGAGTGAAGAACAAAAACAACAAACCGATGCTTCCGCGTGGGTAGATACCATCATTGCTCAACCCACATTGATTAAGCGGCCGCTGCTCGAGTTGGAAGATGCTACCCTAATCAATGGATTTTCGGAATCAGTATGGCAACAGCAACTGAAATGACACAACATCCGACACTGCGCTTAGCCCACGAACTGTTGGCTCGCGCATCGATTACGCCTGCCGATGAAGGCTGCCAAACCGTCATCGCTGAACGCTTACGTGCGTTGGGTTTTAGTACTGAAACGATGGTATTTGAAGATACCACCAACTTATGGGCACGCACCCAATCAGACAAACCCGTTTTCTGCTTTGCTGGCCATACCGACGTTGTACCAACAGGCGATCCGCTTAGCTGGCGATTTCCACCGTTTCAACCGACCGAGCATGACGGATATTTATATGCCCGTGGCGCCGCGGACATGAAAGGAAGCCTTGCGGCGATGATTGTCGCCACAGAGCGTTTTATGGCCGAACATACTGCATTGCCTTTCGATATTGCCTATTTGATTACGAGCGATGAAGAAGGACCGTTTATTAATGGCACCAAACGGGTTATCGAAACCCTGCAGCAACGGCAACAAAACATTGACTGGTGTATTGTTGGCGAGCCCTCTTCTACCCACACTATTGGTGATATCGTCAAGAACGGGCGCCGTGGTTCATTATCGCTGTCATTAACCATTATCGGCCAGCAAGGTCACGTCGCATATCCGCATTTGGCGGATAATCCAGTGCATCGCTTTGCGCCCTTGTTGCAACGGTTGGTGTCTGAGCATTGGGATAATGGCAACGCATTTTTTCCAGCCACCACCTTTCAGATCTCCAATATTCATGCTGGCACAGGCGCCGGCAACGTTATTCCGGGGGAGCTCCAAGTTGAGGCAAACTTCCGCTTCTCCACCGAAGTGACCGCAGAACAGCTCCAGCAGCGCGTCGAAGCGTTGATTGCCGAGGCGGGTATAACGGCGAAATGTCAGTGGAAACTGAATGGTGAAGCTTTTGTTACTGAAGCTGGGGTGCTGCTGGACATCGTTCAGCAGAGCATTAGTCACTGCACCGGTCAGCTACCGCAGCTGTCCACAGCGGGTGGCACCTCAGACGGACGCTTTATTGCCCCAACTGGCGCTCAGGTTGTGGAGCTGGGTCCAGTAAATGCCACCATACACAAAGTGAATGAGTGCGTTAAGATAACCGATCTTATTGCCTTAACCGATATCTATTATCAGGTATTAAAAGGGTTCTATGCTCAACTTCGATGAACGCTATGGTTTAGCAACCACCCATCTGCAGCCCGTGACGGGTGATCAGCAATTGCACTCAGCGGCCATTGAAGCCTGGCAGCAGATGCAGCGTGATGCTCAGCAACAAGGTGTTGAGCTCGCAATAGCGAGCGGTTACCGGAGTTTTCAACGGCAGGCACAAATTTGGAACGCCAAGTGGCAAGGGCAGCGCACCTTGCTCGACCAACAGGGCAAACCACTTGTTAACGAGCAACTGAGTGTTGGTGAAAAATTAGCGGCAATTCTGCATTGGTCTGCCTTACCAGGGCTTAGCAGACATCATTGGGGTAGTGATTTTGATGTTTACGACCCACGCCCATTTGCCGACGAAACGCGGCAATTGCAATTGGTACCGTCAGAGTACGTTGATGATAACGGCCCCTGCTACCAAGCTTGGTGTTGGTTGCGGCAACATGCTAAGCACTACGGTTTTTTCTTCCCTTATGCGCGTTATCAAGGCGGTGTTGCAAGCGAACCTTGGCACCTGAGTTACCGAGCGGTATCAGTGCCAACGTTGAAGCAATTATCAGTAGCGGATTATCGTCAGGTTTTAGCGGCTCAGCCGATTGCCGGAATGGCAATTATTGTTGAGCAACTGCCAGAAATTTTCGAAAAGTACGTTAACAATATATGTGAGGACGACGGATGGACCGATATTTGGTGTGGCTACTCGTCGCCTTAGTGGTCGGCGTGGTGGTAAGTAATATTATGGTACTGAAATACGCGGCCAAATTTAAATGGCCCGGGCAACAGAAGTCTCAGTCGCCCGAGCAGAAAGATTCAAAGGTCGAGGATTAAAGCGATACGCCGAGGCGTTTTGCCACCTCTTCGTAGGCCTCGACTACACCACCAAGGCCTTGACGGAAGCGATCCTTATCGAGCTTTTCACGGGTTTCTTTATCCCATAAACGGCAGCCATCGGGGGTGAACTCATCACCCAAGACGATATCGCCGTTGAATACGCCAAACTCTAGCTTGTAATCGACCAGCAATAAACCTGCATCTTCAAACAGCTTTTTCAATACGTCGTTAACTTTGAACGTGAGCTGTTTCATGGTCGCGATTTGTTCAGCGGTCGCCCAACCAAATGCCTGAATGTGGTATTCATTCACCATTGGATCGTGCAGTGCGTCGTTTTTCAAGAAAAACTCAAACGTTGGTGGATTCAACGTTTTACCTTCTTCGACACCCAAACGGCGCACCAAAGAGCCCGCCGCAATATTACGCACAACGCATTCAACTGGAATCATATCGAGCTTTTTCACTAACGACTCAGTGTCGCTCAGCAATTCGTCAAGCTGCGTTGGAATACCCGCCTGCTCCAGTTTAGTCATAATAAAATGATTAAACTTATTGTTGACCATTCCTTTACGGTCTAATTGTTCAACTTTCTCACCGTCAAACGCTGAAGTGTCGTTGCGGAACGCTAACACTAGGCGTTGTGGATCGTCAGTTGTATAAACCGTTTTTGCTTTACCTCGATACAGCTCGTCACGTTTTTGCATAGGGCTCTCACTCACCAGTTACATCTTGCTTTGCGCTTTAATTGCCGTCGATAGACCTTGGAATACTTTATTAATCCAAGCGCTATCTACCACTTTGTCGTTATACCAAACAGTTACCGAGACCCGCGTACCTTGCTCAATCATACGGAACTCATACTCACCTTCAGCGATACCATAATCGGCGTAGTCGTCGCTGCCAAAGGATAAGAATCCTGAATCTGGCTCGGCATAGTCCGTGTAGTAGACACCCGTTTCACGGTTTAAGTCAGAAACCACAAAGCCACTTTGATTCAATGCAGGCTCCAACACCGACCAGGCGCTATCGAAATCAGAGTCGATAATGTACGCGGGTTCGCCGTCTGCGTTAAAGCCACGTTCAACATCTAAACCATTTTTTAAGCGCGTTTTTAAGTTTAACTGATGCTCGCGGTTAACTTCTGAAATAATATCATTCAATAACGTCGCGGCAGCATTGTGCTTAACATATTCGTCAGCTACAGCCTGCGGCCCGTGGTGCTGAAAATTCTCTGCACTAATGACGATCTCGGTCGACCGACCATGCGCCGCTGTGTCGAACTGGATAACAAAGTTCATCGTTGAACTATTTGGAAAGCTTGACGCATCTTTAACAAAGGTGAAGTACGGTTGATTGTCATCGGCAATTCGCGAGATATAAGTCGCTCGCCCAGTACGAATCTGTTTAAGCATTTGCTGTTCATCAACCGCAATATCAAGCCGATCCAACACGGTTTCCGTTGCGCCCCAAACGAATCCCGCAATTGAATCACCCATTCCATCGACTAAGTCAAAACTGGCATCAACTGCTCCGTCTGTCTCGCTCGTTTGCGAACCTAAGGCTAAAGGACGCACTTGGACTGGTGCCATAACGTTCACGTCATCACCAATGGGTGCGTTGTTATTCGAAGGTTTAGGAATGTTGTAGTCGTCACGAGTATTTGGAGCGGCTAAGCCTTTGGCAATCTTAAGGTCTGGCAGTTGTTGTTCCGTTACGTAATCGGCTTTTCCTTGCACCTGCTGTAGGTCGGTACTACTACACGCGCCAACTATAGCGCTTAAGGCTACAATAACCGCCACTTTACTCAACTTCATGATTGCTCCTGGACATCAATTAAATGCGCTCGCTCTAACACTCTACGGATTTCTGCTTGGTGTCCTTCCGTTGGCGCGGTTAGTGGAAGCCGATAATTCGCTTGTAACCACCCCATCAGTGCAAGGGCCCATTTTACGGGGATAGGATTAGATTCGATAAATAACATTTGGTGCAACGGCACTAATTGTTTATCAATGGCTGCAGCGCGCTCAGCGTCACCGGCACAAGCTGCATCGACTAATGCCTTCATTTGCTCAGGTGCAATATTAGCCGTGACACTGATAACACCATCGCCACCAGCCAACATAAAATCTTTACTGGTAGGATCGTCGCCACTCAGGAGAATGAACGACTCTCCACAACGCTGGCGCAATTGCTGAACGCGTTCAACATCACCGGTCGCCTCTTTTATGCCCACAATATTGTCGATTTCAGCAAGACGTTCGACGATATCGGGTGTCATATCTGATGCCGTTCGGCCGGGAACGTTATACAGGATTTGCGGCTTATCTGAAGCGGCGGCACAAGCACTATAGTGCGCCAGTAAACCATCAGGCATGGGCTTGTTGTAGTAAGGCGTAACATTCAAAAAGCCGTCGATGGGGAGTATGCCCATGCGCTCGGTAAGCTGCACCGCTTCAGCGGTAGAATTTGAGCCATTACCAGCAATCACACCGATCCGCCCGGCGCTAATTTCTGTCACAGCTCGAACAACATCGATATGCTCATCATGGGTTAGGGTCGTTGATTCGCCAGTCGTGCCCACGGCAACGATAGCATCGGTACCAGCTCTTATATGTTGCTCGACCAGAAACTCAAGTTCGCTGTAATCGATATTTCCATATTTCGTAAAAGGGGTAACTAGTGCAACTATGCTGCCCTTAAGCATACAGACTCCGCTATTATTTTTGGCTGACAATGGTAAAGCTAGGCACTGATAAACACAAGTGTCAGAGCACAAACTGACGAAAAGGTTCACGGTTTTTTATTATTCATTTCTCCGCTATTATACCACCGCTTTATCACTAACTAAGGCAGGCCTTGTGAACCAGCAACTAATTGTGACTGCGATGGGCGAAAATCGCGCCGGTTTGGTGAGCGACCTTACCCAGTTGATCCACCAACAAGGTGGTAATATCGTTGATAGCCGCATGGCTCAGTTTGGCGAAGAGTTTCTGATCACGCTGTTGCTGGCGGGCGATCCTGCCATTATCGATCGTCTAGAGGTCATCTTACCCGGTGCTGCCGCAGAGATGCAGCTACTCACCATGACTAAGCGTACCAGACCACGCGCGCCAGTAAATTTAGCGCATATCGTCCACGTTAAATTGCAAGGTAACGATGCACCGGGCGTTCTCGCGGGCGTGAGCGCGCTACTGGCGGAAAGAGACGTAAACATCGTGACGTTGCGGAGTGATAGTATCGGCAAAGACAGTCAGCATCCGCTGCACATATCAATGAACCTTGACGTTCCAGAACGTACTAGCACTAACGATCTAAAACAGGCTCTGCAAGCGTATTGTGCGGAACAACAGATTCAATGTCGCTTTATCGAGACGGACAGTAGCGATAGCGACCACCCGAAGCGTTATCTTTAAGGAGTGTCTATGAATACTTTGCAGGCGGGCGACAAAGCCCCAAATTTCAAACTATTGGACGCCGAGGAAAACAGCGTCGAATTAGTCGAGTTGCTAAAACAACACCGCGTGCTGGTGTACTTCTATCCGAAAGCCATGACGCCCGGTTGCACCGTACAAGCGCAAAATCTGCGTGACCAAAAAGCGGCATTGGCTAAACACAACGTGGTATCGGTTGGCATTAGTCCTGATGCGCCTAAACGTTTGGCAAAATTCACTGAACGCGATGATTTGAATTTCACCTTGTTGAGCGACGAAGACCACAAAGTCGCGGAAGATTTCGGTGTTTGGGGATTAAAGAAATTTATGGGCAAAGAATACGATGGTATTCACCGCATCAGCTTTTTAGTTGATCAAGACGGCACCATCAGTCACGTATTCGATAAGTTCAAAACCAAGGACCACCATCAAGTTGTGTTAGACCATTTAGCTGACAACTAAGCCCAGCAAGCGCCCACAGTTGTTAAAAAACGCGTGGGCGCGCAGTCATTTAGTTTACCGCGCCTGAATCCACAGGCAGTGCTCTGCCAGCCCACGCCGTAATAATGGCCTTAACCAAGCTCGCTAACGGAATCGCGAAGAACACGCCCCAAAATCCCCAAATACCGCCAAACAATATCACCGCAGCAATAATGTATACCGGATTCAGGTTTACCGCTTCGGAAAATAGTAACGGCACAAGTAGGTTGCCATCTAACGCCTGAACCACTAAATACGCTAACACCACATACACAAAGTCACTGGTTAAGCCGAATTGAAACAGTGCAACTAATACAACTGGCAAGGTCACCACTGCTGCGCCAATGTAGGGGATCAACACAGACAAGCCAACCAACACTGAAAGCAACGCCGCGTATCGCAAGTCAAAGCTGATCAACACGATGAAAGTAGCAACCCCAACCACAGCAACTTCAAGTGCTTTACCGCGAATATAATTCATAATTTGAATGTTCATTTCGCTGCCGACCTGGGCGATCAGTTGTCGGTTTTTAGGTAATAGGTAGCTCATGTGGCGAAGCAGTACAGCCCTATCCTTCAACATAAAAAACAGCAGTAACGGCACCACAATCAAATATACCAATAATGCCATAACCGACACCAAGGAGCTTAGCGACGATTTGAGTATGCCCTCACCTAAGCCCATGACTCTGCGCTTAACAGCAAGCAGTAGTTCATTAATTTGACCTTGGTCAACAAAACCTGGAAACATTTCCGGCAACTTATGCAGCCACACTTGTAAGTCGGCAAACATATCCGGTAATTCGGCAATTAAATTGACACTTTGCTGCCAGACCACTGGCACGAGAAACAGCATCAAGGCAATCGCCACACCAATAAACAAGGTGAACGTGATAACCACCGCCGAAAACCGTGGAATCCCTACTTGCATTAATCGTAATACCGGCCATTCCAATAAATAAGCCAAAGCGACAGCGACAAGAATGGGAGCCAGCAATCCGCCAAAAAATACAATCAACAGGACGCCAACTATCACTAACAACAATAGCGTGTTTGCATTAGGATCTGAGAACTTACGCCTACACCAAGTTTTAAGTGCGTCCCACATAGCGGCTGTCCATTTTAAAAAAAGTATGCTGGCATAATACCAGCGCCATTTCCAAGAAACAGTAAAGAACGAGAAAAAGGAACTCTTTTTTACCTTGCTGTTCAAAATGCTATGCTAAAACGCAATAAATGACTGATTGGCTGTTCATGAACACAACTCGACTCTTACTTATCCTGTTTTGCTGCTCATCGTATGTACTGGTTTCAAGCCCTAGCAATGCGCAGCAACGTCAACAACTTCCTGAAATAGGAACGACTGCCGCAGCAGTTATGTCAATCGAAAAAGAGAAACGTGTTGGCGAAATCTACATGCGGCAAATCAGGTTAGCTGCGCCATTGATCTCAGATCCTGTATTACAAGAGTATGTCTCTGGGATCGGCCAGCAGTTGGTTCGAAACACCGATGGTGTAAAATTTCCATTTGAATTTTTCCTTATCAATCAGTCGTCCATCAATGCTTTCGCATTCTTTGGTGGCCATATTGGCGTGCATACCGGCTTAATTGCAGCGGCACAAACAGAGTCGGAACTTGCCGCCGTTCTAGGCCACGAAATAGCTCACATTACACAACGTCACATGATTCGACGTATGCAAGAACAACAACGGTCAACACCGCTAACTATCGCCAGTATGATTGGTGCTATTCTTCTGGGAATAGCAAACCCTGAAGCGGGGGCAGCGGGCCTTTACACGGCAGTTGGCGCATCTGCCCAGTCGCAAATTAATTATACCCGTGCTTACGAGCAAGAGGCTGATCGCATCGGTATGCAAACCTTATATCATGCTGGGTTTGACCCTAAAGCGGCGCCCAACTTTTTCGCCCGCTTAGCTGAGCAGTATCGTTATACTTCTAAGCCGCCGGAAATGTTGCTGACCCACCCGTTACCCGAGTCGCGTATTGCGGATACTCGCTCTAGGGCGGCGGCACTACCATCAGTAGACGTAGCGCCCAGCCTAAATTTTATGCTCGCTAAAGCCCGCGTCCAAGCACGTTATACGCACGACAAAAGCGCGTCTGAGTTTGCTCAAATGGCACAGTCGACACAATTATTTCAGCAGCGTGCTGGGCGTTATGGCCTTGCGATCATTGCGTTAGATAAGGGCAACCCACAACAAGCACAGGACTATCTTAAGCCGCTGTTAGACGATGACCCACAAAACGTTTTCTATCTTGACGTGGAAACTGACATATTGCTCGGATTGGGAGATGCGCAAGCGGCCCAAGATATGCTGCGCACCGCCTATGAACGACGCCCTAATGAACAGACCATTACCATGAATTTGGCCAATGCTGCGCTCAAAAACCATAACCCGCAACTGGCTATTGCAGTGCTACGGGACTATTTATTACACCATTCAGACAGCTATCTGGCGCAACAAATGCTGGTAGACGCTTATGGTAAAGCAGGGAATCTTGCCGCAATGTATGAGTCGCGCGCAGAGGTGATGGTCATGCAAGGACGGTATGACATTGCTATCGACCAACTACAAACCGCACATAACCATACCGACAACGATACCACCCACAACCGTTTGGATGGTCGTATTGAACAAATACGCGAACTGCGCCACCAAGCAGAGCAGCTTTAGGGCTATTTGCGTAGCGCCTGATTTAGTGATTCCACGGTTTGCTCACCCAGTAGTGGCCCAGTGACACTGCCATCGGAATGGACAATATAGGTCGCAGGTAGCATTTTGGGCCGTTCGAATGGGAATTTTGGCGCAGGATTCGGTAGCACCAGAGGGTAACCAATGTGGTGCTTGGATTTTAGCGCTGCAAGTTGTTGATTCGACATCGGGTCGAAGCTAACGCCAAAAAGCTTCACATCATCGCCCTTTTGTTGGTAAAAACGATTAAGCTCGGGAACCTCACGTAAACAAGGCGCACACCACTCCGCGAAAAAATTGACCACCACCGTTTTTCCTTGTAACTGTTGCCACTGATAGCTTTGTTGGTCATCAGAATGAAAGTCGGCTTGCGGCTGACAGCCGCTAATTAACAGCAGAAAACACAGCGCAATTGTTTTGTTAAGGTTCATGTTATTCCTCGGCTAAGGTAAGCTATAGGCTTTCCCCATGGTAAAAGGAATTGATCAATGAACCAAGTCGTCATTTACCACAACCCGCGCTGCTCAAAAAGTCGCCAGACGTTGGCGTTATTAGAAAAAAAAGGTATTCAGCCAGAAGTGGTCGAGTATTTGAAAACGCCATTGGACGAAAGCCAAATTCGCGCATTACTCGCTAAGCTGGACCGCTCCGCGAGCGAGATAGTGCGGCGCAAAGAAGCAGAATATAAAGAAGCCGGTTTAACCGCAGACAGTTCCGAGCAACAACTCATTAGCGCCATCGCAAGCTATCCTAAGCTGCTGGAACGGCCAATTGTGGTTAACGGTGATAAAGCAGAAGTGGGACGTCCCCCTGAAGCGGTGCTAAATATCCTATGAGTTGCCGCATTGTCATTTTCTATTTCAGTCGCCATGGTGCCACTCAGCAACTTGCTGACGCAATAGCCGAAGGGGTAAGCAAGGCCGGCGCTGAACCGCTAATGCGCACCGTTGAGAGTGATAGCGAGGCAAAAAGTGCTCGCGATATCAGCATTAGCCGTGATGACCTGAAACAGTGCGACGGACTGATTCTCGGCAGTCCGACCCGCTTTGGGCACATGGCAAGTGGCCTGCAAAAATTCTGGGAGTCGACCAGCAGTGAATGGTTAGCGGGTGCACTAGAGGACAAGCCGGGAGCGGTATTTACCTCCAGCCAAAGTTTGCATGGCGGACAAGAAAGCACGCTCCTGACGCTGGCATTACCATTACTGCACCATGGTATGACCCTTGTTGGAATACCTTACAGCGAACCCGCCGTACAACAAACCCAATCTGGGGGTAGCCCTTACGGTGCTAGCCATGTTGATGGCATTTCCAATACACTCAGCGCTCACGAACGGCAATGTGCTATCCGCCTTGGCCAACGTGTGAGCCAAATTGCTAAGGCTATGCAGGAGTTACCTAAGCCATGACCGACCGCTCTATTGTGCCTGAAGATTTCCCAAGACGTGCCAAAATCATGCGCCGTTTAACCCTTATCAGCTATATTCCTCTGCTGCTGTTTGTGGCTTTTTGGCAATTTAGCACCCGTGAAGCTAGCCTCGGCCAATTGCCGACCTACCTTAGTGTTGTGTTGTGGGTTGTGCCCCTGTTACTGCCATTGCATGGCATCATTAAAGGCAAACCTTATACCCATGCTTGGGCAAACTTCATTTTGGTTTGGTACTTCTTGCATTCATTGACCACCCTTTACACCCATCCTGATGAGCGCGTTTTTGCTGCCATTGAATTACTATTAACCAGCTTGGCATTTATTGGGGCGACCGGTTATGCACGCTATCAAGGGCGCGTATTAGGCTTAGGACTGAAAAAACAAAAGTAGGATTAAATAGCCAACACTTGTTTGATAAAGGGAATGGTCAAGCGCCGCTTTTGTGCCATCGAAGCGCGATCTAAACGCTCTAAACACTGCATTAGGTCGCGCATATCGCGCCCCAAGCGCAATAGCATAAAGCGCGCAACCTCATCACCTAACTCCAGCCCACGTTGTTCCGCACGGACAATTAACGCTTCGCGCTTTTGCTCATCGGTTAACGGCTCTAAATGATAAGTCGCGGCCCATTGCAATCTTGATAACAAATCATTCAAGGCTGCCTGCAAATGTTGCGAAGACTGTGAAGCGGTGATCAATAATAGACTCCGACTATGGTCAGTTAAGCGATTAATTAAGGCAAACAGTGCCTCTGCCCACTGTTGCTGCTGTAACACTTCATCAATGTCATCAAGGCAGATCAGGTCGTAATGCTCGAGCCCCTCAAACATCGCCGGCGAGGCTTGCCCTGCCAGCTCCCTTAGCGGCATATACATTACCGTCAGTCGTTCTGCGGCGGCGGCACATAGCGCATGCAGTAAGTGAGACTTACCAGCAGCTTGCGCACCCCAAACCAAGCTCATGCGGGCACTGATGGAATCTTGCGGGGGTTGGTGCAACCAGTTTTTTAACATCGACAAGGTTTGCCCATTTGCCCCCTCTATGAAGGTAACAAAGGTTTCATCATCAGGAAGCTGCACCGCTAAAGCAAGCTGCTGCGGTCCAGCAGAGCGTGTTTCAGCCATCAATCGGACCACACATAGCGGTTTGCTGTAAGGGTTTCGGGCATTGCGAACGGTGACCGCTGATGCTGTGTTAAACGACCATCCAGATCGATTGCTTGATAGACCCGCTCGGCACTACCCAGTAGCCATAGTTTGAAGCGCCCTTGCTGATGACCGTATTGTTCCAATTGCACTCGTTGTACTGCAGCGATACTTTTCAAAAAACTTTCCACATTTAATACATCTGCCAGCGAATCTAATCCTTCAATTTCTACTATGAGCTGCGACGCTTCACCGGCGTCAGTGCGGACACTAAACTGTTGCGCCAAACGGTTACCAATGTCGTCCACTAACGGTACCGCCATATAATCTGGATCATTGCCTTTAATTTGCCCATGCAAGCGCTCGTTACCGATTTCTAAATACCAGTTTAGCCGCCAATTCGGCTGTTGCTCAGGTTGATACAGCAAGCGACCCACTACCACCCCATCAACATCATAGCGTTCGCTTGCACGGCGAATGGGGCTGATAAAACGCCCCCACACGTCGGTTAAGCTCACCGCCATAGCATCCCTAAGATCCATCAGTGGCAATGCCATGGGTACACCGCGAATGGTGGCTTGGTTACGCAACTGCTGGGTAAAAATCGATTCGCTGTCGCTGGCGAGAATTTTGCGTTCGCCATCACGGCTTTCGACCGCCATCCACAACATTAACTGAGGTCGGCGTTTACCCCATATGGGCAACTGTGCAGAACGTAATAACGCTGTTATTTTGGTCTCATCGAACTCAGCCTGCAAAAACGTCTGACCGTTATGTTGGGTATAAGCGTACTGAATCAAATAAGTATCAACATCCGCTAGGGCGCGATCAATTGCTGGCGCAACGTTATCCCAGTCACTGATATTACTCACCCTCGCCAACGTTTGCTTAAACGCTTCCCGAAGTGCGCGACTGCGCTCTTGCCCGGTCTGAGTATTCACCGATACTTGGCTTTTATAGAGATCTTCAAGAATTTCGGCATGTGCCGGCAGCGCTGTTACCACCAACAATGACGCGCAAAGTAAGTAACCGCAAAGGGCTCGGGTCAAACGCATGGATATCCTTTTGCTGAAAAAACGTGCTCATTACAAGGCCTATCGCTGCATCATAAACAGCCGCCAGCCAATCGGCAAGTAACAAGCTGTGGATAACTAATTTGGTTAATGACTATCGAAAAAGTTCCCACAGGTGATACAGTTAGCAATTAGCTATCTTCTGTCGTACTGCAGCCACTGGGAGACAATACCGCATGCTTAAACAACAACTTCGTGGCGTTAGCTCATTACTTACCAGCATCAGCTTGATTGGTATCTGCGTGGGGATGACCAGTACCCTACTCAGTTTACGGGCGACCATCGAAGGGTTTGGCACCTTAGTAACCGGTGTGATCATGTCGGCCTACTTTATCGGCTACCTGTTTGGCAGTACTCGCGCGCCCAAAGATATTCGCCGTGTTGGTTATATTAGAGCTTTTGGCGGTTTGGCGGCGCTAGCGGCATTTTCTATTTTAGTGCAGGCCATTTGGGTGAACCCCATTGTTTGGTTCTTGATGCGTTTTCTGACCGGTTTCGCTATTTCAGCGATTTTCGTGATTGTTGAGAGCTGGCTCAACACCATGGCAGACAACCGCAGCCGCGGCACCCTGCTTTCCATCTATTTAGTACTCATTTACGGCGGTTTGGTGGCCGGTCAATTAATTTTGGGGGTGGCCGATCCTGGTGGATTTGTCGCCTTTGCCATCGTCGCATTGCTCATTAATTTGGCGCTGATCCCAATTCTTATTAGCGTTACTGTAGAGCCAACCACGCACGAGTCAAAAAAAGTGCCCGTCAAACTGTTACTTAGCACCGTCCCACTCGGTGTGGTAAATGCGTTTATTATGCAGGCCTGTTATGCCATGTTTTATGCCATTGGGCCAATGTATGCGTCCTATATTGGTTTGAGCATCTTTCAGGTGACGTTATTTATGGCCGCCTTCATCCTTGGTGGATTGATTTCCCAAGCGCCCATAGGGTTACTCTCAGACCGCGTTGATCGGCGTTTGATGATTACCATTTGTGCGTTTGGTGGCACCGCTGTGTCTTATCTATTGTCACAACTTCCTGCCGATCAAGCGGGACTGATTTATGCTGCGGTGGCACTCCTCGGGGCGTTTATTTTGCCGCTTTACTCGCTGGGCATGGCGCATACCAACGACTATCTTGAACGCGACCAAATGGTCGGGGCAACCGGCGCTATTATTAAAATTGGCGGCGCGGGCTCGATCATCGGGGCTCCATCAGTGGCGGCCTTAATGGAGTTCGGTGCGATAGAGTTTTTCTTTTGGTTACTGGCTATTCTCACAGCTATCGTCGGTGGCTACGCGCTTTACCGTGTAACCCGTCGTGCCAAAGCAGAAGATCAATACCATTCAAGTTTTGCGGTATTGCCACCTTCGCAAACATCAGATGAGCTATTAACCGCGATGGCAGAAGAAGTACCAGAAGAGGAAGAAGCGGAATCGGATGAGATAGAGGCGCACGCAATTCTTAAACGCTAGCGCCCCATCAACAGGGTTAACGAGTTATTGCAATAACTCGTTAACCCACGCTTGTGCTTCACTAATAATAGCGTCTAGATGCGCCTCATCGACAAAGCTTTCGGCGTAGATTTTATACACCGGCTCTGTGCCTGAAGGCCTTGCAGCAAACCACCCTTTGGCGGTTTCTACTTTAATTCCACCAAACACCGCGCCATTGCCTTTGGCTTTGGTGTCGATTGCGGTGACTGCGTCACCTGCCAATTGCTCAAGCTTCACTTTATACGCACGAATAGCGCCAAACTGGCGATTTTGTTCTGCGCTCGAGGCGGTATCGACACGGCGGTAATACCCCGTGCCGTGCTGTTGGCAGAGTGCTTGATAATATTGTGCAGGAGTTTTCCCGGTTGCAGCAACGATCTCCGCTGCCAACAACGCCATTACAATACCGTCTTTGTCGGTGGTCCAAACATCGCCGCTGCGGGTCGCTAAGGTGGCTCCAGCACTTTCTTCGCCAGCGAATACCAAACTCCCGTCGTGCAACCCTTGCGCAAACCACTTAAAACCTACAGGGGTTTCTAACAGTGGCCGTTGATGTTGTGCTACCACTTTATCGATCAAGGCACTAGATACCAGCGTTTTACCAATGGCTGCTGTTGCCGACCATTGCCGATGCTGACACAAATAATCGATGGCAACCGTTAGGTAGTGATTGGGGTTCATCAAGCCAACGTCAGGGCTGACAATGCCGTGACGATCAAAATCTGGGTCATTGCCAAATGCTAACGCATAGTTATCTTTGTACTGTAGTAGCGATGCCATCGCCGAAGGTGAGGAGCAATCCATCCGGATTTTGCCGTCTTTATCTAAGCACATAAATCCGAACTGAGGGTCAACCACGGCGTTAAAAATATCCAGATTTAACTGATAACGCTGGGCAATTTGCTGCCAATAGCGACTACCTGCACCACCCATTGCATCAACGGCTAAGGCCAAATTCGCTTGGCTAATAGCGTCCATATCGATGACCGTTGTTAACGCTTCAATATAGTCACTGCGCCAATCACAAAATACCAACCGCGGATGCTTGAGGACATCTCCTTCACAGGTTTGTACGCCCATCAAATCGGAGCTTAGCAAGGCGTTCGCATACTTCTCGATGGTTCGCGTGGCATCGGTATCCGCCGGTCCCCCATGAGGCGGATTATATTTGAAGCCGCCGTCTTGAGGAGGATTATGCGACGGCGTGATCACCACCCCGTCCGCCTGTTGCTTAGGATTTTTGGCATTCCACGCAATCACTGCACGGCTCAAGCTGGGCGTCGGGGTATAGTCGTGTTCAGTTTGCACATGCACCGTCAAACCATTTCCCAAAAACACATCAAGTGCCGATAAGTAGGCAGGCTCGGACAGTGCATGGGTGTCTTTCGCTAACAATATCGGGCCGCTAATCCCCTGCTCTTCGCGATAGGCACAAATGGCCTGAGCAATCGCTAAAATGTGGGCTTCGTTAAAGGATTTGTCGAGCGCACTCCCGCGGTGCCCAGAAGTCCCGAATTGCACCTGTTGTGAACGCTGCCGAGGATCCGGCTCGTTGACATAATACGCGGCTACCAATTGCGCAATATTGATTCGGTCAGATAACTCAGCTGGCTGTCCAGCGCGAGGGTGCATCGCCATTATAAAAACTCCCTAATTCTCTCAGCATCGGCTGCACTGTAACCCAGTTCCTTGGCCACTTGGGTTAACATGGATTTCTTTTTCGTGGTGTTGGTGTTGGTGATCACCCAAAACGGTGAATCCGGAATAGGCTTCGGGTTGGTGCTATTTCCTGAGGTTAACAAGGCTTGCTCAGAGGTTGCAAAGTACTGTCGGTCTCGGCCAGTGATACCCAACACTTTTTCGAAGCTGTCGCTATGGCAGCGATACAGCGTGCTCAATATATACAGAAAACGCCCTACCACACTCTTCTCTATGGTCATGTCTTGCACAGTAATGCGGTTAAATATGGAATCGGATGTTGCGATAGGAGCCGCTTCCGCAACAGCCTGAGCGTCGCCATCAATATTCAATAGGCGGCGCAATATCGTCGATGCACTCTCACCGATTTGTTGGGTATGGCTAGCAATATATGCGTATACATCGTCTTCAACTTCAATACGTTTCATAGCCTTGTCCGACTTCCTTCTTCCGTAAACTTGCAACCACAAGGGATTCTATCGAAAATAGCCGAAAGTCTATCACCAAACGGACAACGATGGCAGATTTACCCTTATTAAACTACGAAACCCTCGGCAATAAACAAGACCCTGCAGTCTTTGTGATTCATGGCTTATTCGGCGACAAAGATAATTTAAAAGCTATCGCGAAACCGCTCGACGGCTACTTTCGCATTTTAGTCGATGCCAGAAACCACGGTGATTCGTTCCACTCTGATGATTTTAGCTACGTAGCAATGGCTGCTGATATTGCTCGCCTTGCCGACCATTTAGGACTAGACACCTTTGCCGTTCTTGGCCATTCAATGGGCGGCAAAATAGCCATGGAAACGGCGTTACAGTATCCGCAGCGCGTCACCGCAGTGATTGCTGCGGACATTGCCCCTGTCGCCTACCCCGCACATCACCAAACCATTCTTGAGACCATGCAAGAGCTGGATTTGGCGCAATTGACATCACGCCGCCAAGCAGACCAGCAGATGGCACAAAACATTAAAGAACAAGGGGTGCGCCAATTCTTATTGAAGAATTTGCGACAAACCGACAATGGCTATCAATGGCGATTAAATTTGTCCGGCTTAATTGATCATTATGAAGCCGTTGCCGGCGCGGTCAGTGAAGGCAATTACTCGGGCCCAGTGTTGTTTATTAAGGGCGGCCAGTCCAACTATCTCACGGCCGATCACCAAGCCGCCGTCGAGCAGCGTTTCAGCAACACCCAAGTAAAAATTATTGAAGGCACCGGCCATTGGTTACACGCTGAAAAGCATCGGATTTTCGAACGTTTGTGCCGCGAGTTTTTCGATCGCGAAATTCGCCATGAAAGCTGACATGTGGTAATCTCGGCGTATCTTTAAAGCGTATTGCTGAGTGAGTACCGTTATGCTGTCTAAGTACTATGAGCAAATCGAAACGATTGGGCTAAACTTTGCGTTAGCCATTTTATTTTTACTCATCGGGCTCGCCATCCGCGACGTGCTCAATCGGGGAAATGTCCCTAAATTCGGTCGCATTATTGTTTGGCTAGTGCTTTTTCTTGGCTGCTTCGGTTTTATCGCCAAAGGCATTATCGAAGTGATTTGGGAAGGTGGATTATAGGTGGCAAAGGAAAGCGCTGATGCGGTAACAATTGATTTGTTCGTGCAGCAAAAGAAACCTGGCAGACCTCGAACAAATCCTTTACCGCGCAACGAGCAACTTCGCATCAACAAGCGCAAACAATTACAGCGCGATCGTAGAGAGGGTCGCCGCCGTATAGAATTAAAAGCAGACCAACAGGTCTACCAACAACTCAGCGAGCTGGCCGAACAATTAGATACTCGTCGTAGCCACCTTGTTGAGGACATCATCAAACTCGCGTTGGCGCATCCTGACATTGCGCCAGCAGTCATTAACGCGTTAAAAGCAGGTAAAACGTAAACTATGGCTACTGTAGGAATCTTTTTTGGCAGTGACACGGGCAACACCGAAGCAGTTGCACAAATGATCCAAAAGTCACTGGGAAAGAAATTAGTGGATGTAAAAGACATCGCTAAATCCACAAAAGAAGATATTGCCGAATTCGACTTATTATTGTTCGGCATTCCAACTTGGTATTACGGTGAAGCGCAGTGCGACTGGGATGACTTTTTCCCAGAGCTGGAAGAAATCGACTTTACCGATAAGTTAGTCGCAATTTTTGGTTGTGGCGACCAAGAAGACTACGCCGAATATTTCTTAGACGCGATGGGCGTGGTGCGCGATATCGTCGAAAGTAAGGGCGGCATTATTGTCGGTCATTGGCCAACTGACAGCTATTACTTCGAAGCATCAAAAGCCTTGGTCGATGACAATCACTTTGTCGGCCTCGGTATTGATGAGGATCGTCAACCGGAGCTCACCAAAGAACGTGTCGAGAAATGGTGCGCGCAAGTTTATGAAGAAATGTGCCTAGCAGAACTGGCAAACGACTAGCATTTCAGAGTAAGCTGACAAATACATTCCGTTACGACAAGCGAAATCATGGCAACTAACGACGAACAATTGAAAAAAGCTGGGCTCAAAGTCACGTCGCCTCGGATGAAAATTCTTGAGATTTTAAAGCAGCCTGATAATCAACATATTAGCGCTGAAGACGTTTACCGCATTTTGCTTGAGCAAAAAGAAGAAATCGGTTTAGCCACGGTATACCGGGTGCTGAACCAATTTGACGATGCCGGTATTATCACCCGCCATCACTTTGAGGGTGGGCGCTCGGTTTTTGAACTCAGCAAAAAAGATCATCACGATCATTTGGTCTGTTTAACCTGTGGACACGTGTTTGAGTTTGAAGACGATGTAATTGAGGAGCGCCAAGAGCGCGTTGCTGATCAAAACAACCTTACACTCACCAACCACAGCTTGTACCTCTACGGCGAATGCCAAAACGCTGACCATTGTCAGCACAATCAGCTCGAGGAAGAGTAATGGCGCTGCGCTGGCTGATCTATGGGGCCTATGGTTACTCTGGTCACCTGATTGCGCAGCAGGCCAAAAAGCTGGGGTACAGTCCGGTACTGGGTGGCCGCAACGCGGCTAAGCTAGAAACCGTTGCTAATCGCTTAGAACTTCCCTTTCAGGCATTTTCACTGGATGATGCAGGCGCTATAGAAAAAGCGTTAAAAGATGTGGATTTAGTCATTAACTGTGCTGGCCCCTTTCAATATACCGCCGCACAGTTAATCGCAGCGTGTCTTGCGACGAAAACGCACTACCTTGATATTACAGGTGAAATCGAAGTCTTCGAATTAGCCCATCAATACGCTCGGCAAGCGCGTGAAGCGGGCGTTGTACTCTGCCCTGGCGTCGGTTTCGACGTTATCCCTACCGACTGCGTCGCCGCGCGGTTGAATGCGCAAGTGCCCGATGCGGAATACTTGGCATTAGGTTTCGATTCAACCTCACGAATGAGCCAAGGCACAGCAAAAACCTCGATTGAAAGACTGAGCAAGGGTGGCGCGGTTCGGCACAATGGCGTTATTGAGAACGTTCCTCTGGCCTATCGTACCCGTACTATCGACTTTGGCAATGGCGAAAAACTTGCTATGACGATCCCTTGGGGGGACGTTTCCACCGCCTACTACACCACCGAAATACCGAACATAGAAGTCTATGTGCCAGCAAGTCCCAAGTTGGTTAAGCGGTTACGGATGCTCAACTGGTTTCGCTGGTTATTCTCGTTCGCTTGGGTGAAAAAGCGTTTAATCGCGAAAGTAAAAGATCAACCTGCAGGACCAGACACACAGGAACGCAAAAATAATCCAACCTACGTGTGGGGCGAAGTTCGTAACGCTAAAGGCTACACCAAAAGCCTAAAAGTAAAAGTGAAGAATGGTTACAGTGTAACTGCTGAAGGTGCAGTAATGCTGGCAGTTTATACTCTACAGAACCCACAAAAAGGGGGCTTTTACACCCCCTCTAGACTTTACGGCGCCAAATTGCTTGACGCCTTTATTGTCGATTAATCAGCCGCAGGCGCTAGGCTTCGGTGGCACCCTGTTGCATTTGCTGCTCAATTTTTGCCCAACTATCGCGCAACCCAACCGTTTGGTTGAACACCAACTGGCCTTCCGCTGCTTGGTTGTCTAGCACGTAATATCCCAAACGCTCAAACTGTAGCGGTTGGTCGCTAGTTGCTTGTTGCAAACTAGGCTCAACAAAGCCTTGCTTGATGACCAATGACTCTAGGTTTAAGGTTGAGAAAAAATCTTCCTCTGCCGCTGGGTTTGGCACCTTGAACAAACGATCATAGACACGGAACTCCGCCGCTACTGCATCTGCCGCCGATACCCAGTGGATGACACCCTTAACTTTACGGCCGTCACTCGGATCGCGCCCTAGGGTTTCGGCATCATAGTGGCAATATATAGTAGTGATGTTGCCGTCAGCGTCTTTTTCAACCTTATCGGCGCGTACCACATAGGCATTACGCAAACGTACTTCTTTGCCTAACACCAAGCGTTTGAATTTTTTGTTGGCTTCCTCACGGAAATCTTCACGCTCAATCCATAACTCACGCGAAAAGGGTACCTTACGTGTGCCCATGCTTTCGTCATTAGGATGGTTTGGCGCGTCCAGCAATTCAGATTCGTCCTCAGGGTAGTTTTCGATAACCACGCGAACCGGATCCATAACCGCCATCGCCCGCGGCGCACTGGCATTCAGGTCATCGCGGATACAGGCTTCGAGCATGCCCATTTCCACTTGGTTATCCATTTTGGTTACCCCGATGCGATGGCAAAATTCCCGAATAGACGCTGGCGTATAACCACGCCGTTTCAGCCCGGCAATGGTCGGCATCCGTGGGTCGTCCCAACCACTGACTTTGCCCTCTTCCACCAGCAAGTTCAATTTACGCTTGCTCATTACCGTGTATTGTAAATTTAACCGTGAGAACTCGATTTGTTGCGGGTGACAATCGATACTGATGTTATCTAACACCCAGTCATACAAGCGGCGGTTATCTTGAAATTCCAAGGTACATAACGAGTGCGTAATCCCTTCTAGCGCATCGGAAATACAATGGGTGAAATCGTACATAGGGTAAACACACCACTTATCACCGGTCTGGTGGTGGTGAACATTACGAATCCGATACAACACCGGATCGCGCAGCACCATAAACGGTGATGCCATATCAATTTTGGCGCGTAAACAACATTCACCCTCATTGAACTCGCCAGCCGTCATGCGTTTAAATAATTCGAGGTTTTCCTCTACGCCGGTATCACGGTATGGGCTGTTGCTTCCTGGCTCCTTCAAGGTGCCACGCATTTCGCGCATGGCCTCTTGAGTAGAAAAGTCGACGTAAGCAAGACCTTTCTCGATAAGCTCTATTGCGTAACCATGAAGCTGGTCGAAGTAGTTTGAGGAGTAGCGCGGCTCACCCTGCCACTGATAACCTAACCACTGTACGTCACGTTTAATCGATTCAATATAATCCACTTTTTCTTTCAACGGATTGGTGTCGTCGAAACGCAGATTACATGTGCCTTGGTAGTCTTCAGCAATACCAAAATTCAACACAATAGATTTAGCGTGACCAATGTGCAAAAAGCCATTCGGCTCTGGTGGAAACCGAGTATGCACAGATTGGTGTTTGCCGCTCTTTAAATCAGCATCAATAATCTGACGGATAAAATTCGTTGGACGGACGTCAGTGTCAGCCATCAGCCAATGGACTCCCTACTACAATAAAAAATAAGCGCCTATGATCGCAGTTTATCGACGCACAGGCAAGCCACAGTCGGCAAAAGCTAAGGTTTTATCCTCTGCCTCCAGCCATTGGCTTAACCCCAAAAAAGCGGTAGAAGCGCCGCGCTTGCTGTTGCGCGGTTTGTTGGTCAATAAAGGTAAAACGAATGTCTTGATCTGGACGCGTTTGTGCCACTTTACCGAGGTCAATAGCACTGACCACGCCCAATTTCGGGTAACCGCCCAAGGTTTGTCGATCGTTTAGCATGATAATGGGTTGCCCATCTGGCGGAATTTGAATCGCACCAATGCTGATACCCTCCGAAATCAATCCACCGTGTTCATAGGCAACTGCAGGCCCTTGTAACCGAACCCCCATCCGATCACTTTGCTGTGAAGCGGTATACACGCCTTGCTCGAAACACGCCTGGGCTTCTTCACTAAAGTCGTCAAACTGGAACGCAGGAACCACACCAACAGTGGCTGCACGGCTATAATTAGGTTTGTAGGGCCATCCAATTCGCCGCCGCACGGCGATAGAGGATGCCTTACAGGCAATTTCATCACCGTCCTGCAACGGTTTACCCATTCCATCTAAACCACCCAACTGCTCGCGCGTGACCGTCGCGCAACTACCCAGCTTAGGCGCCACCTGAAAACCACCAGCGACCGCTAAATAGCTTCTAACGCCGGCGCTGGCAAATCCAATTTTCAATCGTT
The DNA here is from genome assembly GCF_003987475.1 of Idiomarina tyrosinivorans. Lineage (GTDB taxonomy): Bacteria > Pseudomonadota > Gammaproteobacteria > Enterobacterales > Alteromonadaceae > Idiomarina > Idiomarina tyrosinivorans. Next base: position 324,295 of record NZ_PIQH01000001.1, read on the forward strand.
GCCCTGCTTCCGCGGTGTAAGTCTGCCAGCCATTTAATTGCTGCTTATCCAGCGTCAATGGCACTTCCGCTCCGGTAACAACGAACGCCGTAGGCTGGCTAAATTCCACTTCAAGACCGCCCAACAGGCATTCAATTTGCGCACAATTAAAATGATTACCCAGCAATCGGTTAGCCCACAGGAACGCATGTTCATCTACGGGTCCGCCTCGTGTAATGCCCGAGGCCAAATAGCCAAACCGCCCGAAATCTTGAATCAAGGACTGCATCCCGCTGCTGACAACAATCACACCGTTACTCATCAAGCAGCCCTCCTTGCGCTAAAAATGCCTCTTTACTGATTCCGGTAAAGCGCACCCGGTCACCGCTTTTCATGGTATTCAGCTCACCGCTACTCGGATCGTAAAGGGTTTTTGCAGTGCGCCCAATGATGTTCCAACCGCCTGGAGAAGGTAACGGATAGACCGCAGTCTGCCGCTCAGCTATGGCCACGCTGCCTGCGGCCACTTTTTCCCTCGGACTATCTAAGCGTGGCGTCTGTAAGTCTTCAGCCACCTCGCCTAAATAAGCAAAACCGGGGGCAAACCCTACCGCGTAGACTCGATAACTTTGCTGTTGGTGCTTTTCAATCACTTGTTCAACGGAAAGACCATGTTGCTTAGCCACCCTTGCCAAATCAGGCCCCACGGATTGGTCGTAATAGACCTCGATAACATGCTCGGTCACCTGTTGCTGCTCGCCGCTAGTGGAGGCGTCGTCTAAGCTCTCAAGCAACTCTTTTAAGCTATGTTTGACTTGGCTCTCGGTTCGCTGCAATACATCGTAATAAACCAATAATGAACTATAAGCGGGAACCAGCTCTGTTATCCAATCGCCAGCGTTGCGCTGCATGTAGTCGCGGAATTGTTGCACCCGCTGATTCGCCGACTCGGAAATATGGTCAGCAAAATAAAGTATAATGGCATCGACGCCGGCACGAACCATCATCGGCCGTTCGAGTAAATTGCTGCGGTTATTCTGACGACTCATTATTGATCTCATCTATTAGGCTTCTAATAGCTTTTACGGTTTCTACCGATTTTGGATTGTCGCCATGTACACAAAGTGTATCGATAGTGATATCCAATGGTTCGCCATTAATGCTACTGATTGGGCGTTTTTTCGCAAATGCCTCAACTTGGTCGAGAATCTTCTGGTTATATTGATAAACGGCATCGGCACGGTTGCGTGAGCGTAAACGGCCGTTATCATCGTAGGCTCTATCGGCAAAACCCTCGAACCACAAAGACACACCATGTTGGCGCGCCTGCTCCCTATTCTGTTGGTTGTCTTCGGTGGCCAATACCACCAAACGCATACCCTCACCTAAATCGGCAATGGCGCGCAGTACGGCATCAAATAGCCGTTCATCGGCGGTCATATCGTTGTACATGGCACCATGCGGCTTTACATACTCAACTCTAGCACCCTGCGCCTTCGCTATGGCTTGTAGCGCCCCCACTTGGTATTGCACCATGGCGTAGATCTCGTCCGCCGAACAGTTCATGCTACGCCGCCCAAACCCTTGCAAATCCGGGTAACCAGGGTGAGCGCCAATTTTTACCTCGTGCTCCACGGCTAAAGCTACCGTCCGTTGCATCACTAGCGGATCGGAGGCGTGAAAACCACAAGCAATATTGGCCATATCGACATAAGGCATCAATAATTGATCGTCACCCATGGTCCAAGGGCCAAAGCTCTCTCCGATATCGCAATTCAATCTGATGGTCATACGATTACTGCTTCTCTTGTTCGCTGTCGCCGGCGGCAGCTAACCGCGCATAACTGTATCCAACCAAATACAAACCAATACCTAATGTCGCCAACTGTAATGGCGGCATACAATAAACCAGCTGTTGGTGTTTGGCGAACACCGCCACCGCACCGGTTAATCCCATCGTGGTTAAGCCCGCACTGACGTAGGTCAGAGGCCCTAGCCAACGAGCCACAATCTGCAACCGCAGTAACGCACAAAGCCCTCCTAAAATTACCCCCCAAGCCATGGGCACGCCAACCCTATACCATCCTAGTTGATATTGGTTAATCACCTCGGTTAGTTGCTCGGTTGAGGCCGAATAAAACATCAGCCCAACGGCTCCAGCCAAAATTATAATACGGGTTGTCAGGTTCATTTATCTGCGCCTCTCGTTACATCGCTAAACTCATCAATAACACCACTACCGCAGCTACCGGAACCCATAACACTGGGGATTGATACCAGCGCAGCGGCGCCGACTGTGACGCCTCTTGGTGTTGCTGCTGTTGCGCTGGCATTCGGTATAACCAAATGATCCCGACTAACATCAGTGCCGCGCCTACCAAGCGAATGACATCTGCATGTTCGCTAAGGGTGCCAAGCAAGGCGACTAATAACCCGGCGATAAGTAATAGCAACGGCAACATGCGTTTTAACATTGCGTCCTCTCTTATTATTGTTTATTGACGTTTCTTAGCCCGCGTCCACAGCAAGGCAAAGCCGATGACTGATACCAACATCACTAACAGTCCAACCACTACGGCGACCATCTGTTTTTCTAAAACACCGCTCATAAAAGATGCCAAACCCACGCAAAATGCTAACAGTGCAATAACCATGTGATGCTCCCAAAAAAACTTTTACTGTCCCACAGTAGCGCGTTTTCGCGTGAGCGAAAAGCCACAACGTAATCCTTGCAGGTATAGTCCTTAGTCGTAATACTATCAATAAGTTAAATAGCATCAAAAGGTTGGCTTATGACCCGTGCGCAACAAGACAATGATATTGAGCAATGTGAGTCCGAGTTAATAGAACGCGACAGCACTGTGATTAACCATTTGCGCCGTCCATTAACGCCTTGGTTGACGGTAGATCGAGCGATTCCCCAGCGTACCCTACGGATGGTAGGCCCGTGGTGCTTTGTCGACCATTTTGGTCCGGTTGCCGCCGCTGATTATCAGGCGTTTGACGTGGCTCCACATCCTCATATCGGTCTACAAACCATCACTTGGCTTTTCAGTGGGCAATTATTACACCTCGACTCACTAGGCAATGAACAGCCGCTCCGCGCCGGGGAACTCAATGTGATGACCGCCGGTAAAGGTATTAGCCATGCCGAAGTTGCGGATGTGCAAAACCAAGCGCCACTGCACGGACTACAGCTATGGAGTGCGTTACCACTAAAACAAGAACAGTGTGAGCCGGCCTTCGAGCACCACCGCCAATGTCCGCTGTTTTCTATCAATGGCACAATGGCCACGTTGTTGGTCGGCCATTACGAAAATTACCGTTCACCCGCAAGCTGCTATCATCCGCAAATAGCCATGACCTTAACCTCGCAGCAACCACAAACCAGTAAACTCCATCTAAAACCAGAATTTGAGTACGCTCTGGTTGTTTGTCAGGGTCGTATTTATGTGGATGGGAAGGCAGTTAATGCCCAGCAAACGGTGGCTTTGGGATCATCCAGAAGCAGTGTTCACATCGAGTTTTCAACAGATACTCGGGCGCTATTGATTGGCGGCGAGCCGTTTCCGCAACCCGTTACTATGTGGTGGAATTTCGTCAGTCAGAAAGTCGAGCGCTTAGCGCAAGCGGCTAAGGATTGGCAGCAGCATCAGCCACGCTTTGGGAACGTCAGGGGTTACCAAGGTACGCGAATTGAAGGGCCCGAATTCCCCAACAACCTGAAGCAGCAAGGTGATTAAACAAAAAAGCCCGGCACTGTAGCCGGGCTTTTACTATCGAGTCAGTGGCTTACCAACCGGTTTTTTCACGAACCGCTTTGCCGATATCTGCCAAACTGCGAACGGTTTTAACGCCCGCCGCTTCTAATGCAGCGAATTTCTCGTCAGCCGTTCCTTTACCGCCAGCGATGATCGCACCCGCGTGACCCATACGTTTGCCTGGAGGCGCTGTTACGCCGGCAATGTATGAAACAACAGGTTTGCTTACGTGATTTTTGATGTATTCAGCCGCTTCTTCTTCTGCGGTACCACCAATTTCACCAATCATCACGATGGCTTCAGTTTCTGGATCTTTTTCGAACAACTCAAGGATGTCGATAAAGTTAGAACCTGGGATTGGGTCACCACCAATACCGACACAGGTTGATTGACCAAAGCCTTCGTCGGTTGTTTGTTTCACCGCTTCATAGGTCAATGTACCTGAGCGTGAAACAATCCCCACTTTACCTTTCTTGTGGATGTGGCCAGGCATGATACCAATTTTGCACTCATCAGGCGTAATAACACCTGGGCAGTTTGGACCAATCATGCGAACGCCTTTGTGCGTTAAGTATTCCTTAACGTACAACATATCCAGCGTTGGAATACCTTCAGTAATACAAACAATCAGTTCGATGCCAGCATCTGCCGCTTCGATGATTGAATCTTTACAGAATGGTGCCGGAACATAGATAACAGACGCAGTAGCGCCAGTTGCTGCAACGGCTTCTTTTACCGTGTTAAATACCGGTAAACCTAGGTGAGTTTGTCCACCTTTACCTGGCGTTACACCGCCAACCATTTGCGTACCATAGGCAATGGCTTGCTCTGAGTGGAACGTACCTTGACCACCAGTAAAGCCCTGGCAGATCACTTTGGTGTTCTTATCGATCAAAACACTCATTATTGACCTCCTGCCGCAGCAACCACTTTATCGGCTGCGTCTTTCAAGCTTTCTGCAGCGATAATATTCAGGCCACTTTCATTCAATTTTTGTGTACCCAATTCTGCGTTGTTACCTTCTAAACGAACAACAACAGGAACTTTCACACCAACTTCTTCAACTGCACCGATGATACCTTCAGCGATCATGTCACAACGGACGATACCACCAAAGATATTAACCAATACGGCTTTCACACTGTCGTCTGACAGAATGATTTTGAACGCTTCAGAAACACGCTCTTTGGTCGCGCCGCCACCAACATCCAAGAAGTTTGCTGGTTCGCCGCCACTCAATTTAACGATGTCCATAGTACCCATCGCCAAACCTGCGCCGTTAACCATACAACCGATGTTGCCGTCTAACGCTACGTAGTTCAGTTCCCATTTAGCCGCTTCGGCTTCACGCGCGTCGTCTTGTGACGGATCGTGCATTTCACGGATTTTCGGCTGACGGTACAAGGCGTTGCTGTCGATGCCTACTTTCGCATCTAAGCAGTGCAAGTTACCTTGGTCAGTGATAACCAATGGGTTAATTTCTAACAACGCCAAGTCGTAGGTTTCGAACATCTTCGCCAAGCCTAAGAAGATCTTGGTGAACTGTTTTACTTGGTCTGGGGTTAAGCCCAACTTGAAACCTAGCTCACGACCTTGGAATGGCTGTGCGCCAACCGTTGGATCGATTTCTACTTTGAGAATTTTTTCTGGGGTTTCTTCTGCGACTTTCTCAATTTCTACGCCGCCTTCGGTTGATGCCATGAACACGATTTTACGTGAGCCACGGTCAACCACTGCACCTAGGTACAATTCATCAGCGATGTCAGTGCAGCTTTCAACCAAGATCTTAGCGACCGGTTGGCCTTTCTCGTCGGTTTGGAAAGTGACAAGGTTCTTACCCAACCAGTTATTCGCGAAATCGCGAATTTCTTCGTGGGTTTTAACCAATTTCACGCCGCCCGCTTTACCGCGGCCACCGGCATGAACCTGACACTTGACGACCCACATGTCGCCGCCAATTTTCTTTGCAGCTTCAACAGCTTCATCCGCTGTATCGCACGCAAAACCTTCAGATACAGGCAAACCGAACTCTTTAAAGAGTTGCTTACCCTGATACTCATGCAAATTCATGATGCTCTTCCGATTCGTTTTAACAACAAAAGCAGCCTGATGCTGCTTCCCCGAAATCCGCGCGGGATTTTACCCCGAACGGCAGTAAATTAACAGCCGCAACGACAATCGTTGCGGCGTTATTCGTAGAAAATCCTATACGTCTAGGATTAAGCGTTGTGGATCTTCCAACAATTCTTTCACGGTCACCAAGAATCCAACAGATTCTTTACCGTCGATGATGCGGTGATCATAAGACAGCGCCAAATACATCATTGGCAAAATCTCAATTTTTCCATCCACAACCATAGGACGCTCTTGGATTTTGTGCATACCCAAGATAGCGCTCTGTGGTGGGTTCAAAATCGGCGTTGATAACAACGATCCAAATACCCCACCGTTGGTGATAGTGAAGTTTCCGCCTTGCATTTCGTCAAGCGTCAACTTGCCATCACGGCCTTTAATAGCAAGCTCACGGATGCCATTTTCGATGTCAGCCAAGCCCATACGGTCGGTGTCACGCAATACCGGCGTTACCAAACCACGAGGGGTCGATACCGCGATACTGATATCGAAGAAGTTGTGATAGACGATATCATCGCCGTCGATTGATGCGTTCACTTCTGGGAAACGTTTCAATGCTTCAGTGACAGCCTTCACATAAAAGCCCATAAAGCCTAAACGCGTACCATGGCGCTCTTCGAAGATGTCTTTGTACTTCTTCCGCAAGTCCATGATGGGCTTCATGTTGATTTCGTTAAACGTGGTCAACATTGCAGTATCATTTTTCGCCTGCAACAACCGTTCTGCAATACGCTTACGCAAGCGGGTCATTGGCACACGTTTTTGATCACGATCACCGGCAGCTGCTGGTGCCGCCTTCTGCGAAGCTGACGCAGATGATGCGCTAGACGAAGACTGTTGTTGGCCCTTAACGTGTTTTTCCACGTCTTCTTTGGTGACTCTTCCACCTTTGCCTGTGCCTTTTACGTCACTGGCTTTCAAGCCGTGTTCACCGAGTAAGCGACGCACCGCTGGACCCGCCACATCGGCATCGCCTTCATCGCTGCTGCTTTCGGCTTTACTGTCGCTGCTATCAGCCGTTTTGCTAGAACCAGCAGAAGCGCCGGCTTCAACAATACCAATCACATCATCAGCGCCAACGGTATCGCCTTCGTCATGCTTAATTTCCGCCAACACGCCGTCAGCAGGTGCAACCACTTCTAAAACCACTTTGTCGGTTTCAATATCGACAAGGTTTTGGTCACGCGTTACCGCTTCACCCGCCTTAACGTGCCAGGTTGCGATCGTCGCATCTGATACCGATTCTGGCAGTTGCGGAACTTTAACGTCGATCTTTTCACCGCTGCCCGAAGCGTTATCCGCTGATTTTTGCTTTTTCTCAGCGCTGTCGTCGCTGTTAGATTTGCTGTCAGCTTTGTTATCGCTGCCAGATTTCGCCGCATCGCCTTCTTCGATTTTACCGATGACTTCTTCTGCGCCAACGGTTGTACCTTCTTCAGCAATGATTTCACCGATCACACCATCGGCCTCAGCAACGACCTCAAGAACAACTTTGTCGGTTTCAATATCGACCAAGTTTTGATCGCGCTCAACCTTATCGCCAGGTTTCACGTGCCATGTTGCGATGGTCGCATCCGCGACCGATTCAGGTAACTGAGGAACTTTAATATCAATCGCCATGATTTATCTTCACCTATTCAATGGTTAGCGCTTCGTCAACGAGTTGTTTCTGCTGCTGATTGTGCTCAGACAAGTAACCGACCGCAGGCGCCGCAGAAGCTTGTCTGCCTCGGTACGATAACTGTGCCCCCGCCGGAATCGCTGCCCAGAAGTGATGCTGGCTACTATACCAAGCACCCTGGTTCTGAGGTTCTTCCTGACACCAGACAAAGTCTTTGACGTGCTGATAGTCTTTCATAATTTCCGCAACTTCTTCCGTTGGGAAAGGATAAAGTTGTTCGATCCGAACCAACGCCACGTCTTCTTGTTCGCGTTCTCTACGTGCTGAGAGCAGATCGTAGTAGACCTTGCCGGAACAGAAAACCACCCGTTTTACTTTTTTCGGATCTAACGAGTCGATTTCGCCAATCGCATTCTGGAACCCGCTGTCCGCGAGTTCATCCATTTCTGACACTGCCATTGGATGACGCAGCAACGATTTTGGCGTCATAACAATCAATGGCCGACGCACAGGGCGCAGCTGTTGGCGTCGAATCATATGGAACACCTGTCCTGGCGTGGTAGGTACGCACACCGACCAGTTGTGGTCTGCCGATAACTGCAAGAACCGCTCTAAGCGTGCAGAACTGTGCTCTGGACCTTGGCCTTCATAGCCATGCGGAAGCAACATGGTGAGTCCGCATAAGCGTCCCCATTTTTGCTCGCCGGAGCTTAGGAATTGGTCAATGACCACCTGCGCACCATTGGCGAAGTCGCCAAATTGTGCTTCCCACATCACCAACGACTTAGGCTCTGCTGTTGCATAGCCATATTCAAAGGCAACAACCGCGGCTTCTGAGAGCACCGAGTCATAAATCTCGATTTGCTCTTGGTCGTCGCTCAAATGATTCAATGGCATGTAAGTGCTGGCATCTTTTTGATTATGCAACACTGCATGACGATGGAAGAATGTTCCACGCCCACTGTCCTGACCGGTTAACCGAATATGGGTGCCCTGCGTAACCAACGTTGCATAAGCCAAGGTTTCGGCAAAGCCCCAATCCATGGGTTTATCGCCCTTCGCCATTTTCAACCGTTCTTGGTAAACCTTCGCAACACGAGATTGCAGTTTATGAGATTCTGGGTACTGACAGATTTTCTCACCCAATTCACGCAAGCGCTTGGCATCGACTTTGTGGTCGTAAGCAACATCCCAATCGTTACCGATGTATGGAGACCAGTCTACTGAGTGGGCTTTCATTGGGCGATATTCTTCCACCACCACTTCACCCTTATCTAAGGCGTCGCGGTAGTCGCTGACTCGCTGTTTAGCTTGCTCTTCGTCCAGCAAGTTTTCTTCTTGCAAACGCTTCGCGTAGATTTCGCGCGGTACCGGATGCTTTTTAACTTTGCTGTACATCAACGGCTGTGTAGCACTTGGCTCATCTGCCTCGTTGTGACCGTGACGGCGGTAACAGACCAAGTCGATCATGACATCGCGCTTAAAGGTGTTGCGATAATCCAACGCCAACTGTGTTACGAAGACAACCGCTTCTGGGTCATCCGCGTTAACGTGGAAAATCGGTGCCTGCACCATTTTCGCGATGTCAGTACAGTATTGCGTTGAACGCGCATCTTCCCGCTTCGAGGTAGTGAAGCCGACTTGGTTATTGATGACGATTCGAATCGAACCACCCACTTGGTAGGCCCGCGTTTTCGACATATTAAAGGTTTCTTGCACGACACCTTGGCCGGCGATGGCGGCATCACCATGGATAGTGATAGGTAATACTTTGCTACCCGTGCTGTCTTGCAAGCGATCCATCCGTGCGCGCACCGAGCCCATGACCACTGGATTAACAATTTCCAAGTGCGATGGGTTGAAGGCTAACGCTAAATGCACGTTACCGTTCGGTGTGGCAAAATCGGAAGAGAAGCCCATGTGGTATTTGACGTCGCCTGAGCCTTTATTGGCGGCGTGTTTGCCGGCAAATTCGTCAAACAGGTCTTGCGGCTTTTTACCTAAAACGTTAACCAATACGTTCAAGCGACCACGGTGAGCCATACCAATGACGACTTCTTTCGCGCCCTGTTCGCCGGAGCGAGAGATCAAGGATTTCAATAACGGTACTAAGCTGTCGCCACCCTCTAACGAGAAGCGTTTAGCGCCAGGGAACTTCGAGCCGAGATATTTCTCAAGACCATCCGCCGCAACCAGTTCATTGAAAATCCGTTGTTTTTGCGCTTTATCAAAAGACGGACGTCCCAACACGCCTTCCAGCCGTTGTTGGATCCAGCGTTTTTCTTCGGTCGACACGATGTGCATATATTCTGCACCAATCGAGCCGCAATAGATCTTTTCTAAGGCATCGTGAATATCACGAAGCTTCATGGTGTCTTTACCGACTGCCAACGAACCAACGTTGAACTCGCGGTCTAAATCGTCTTTCGACAGCTCATGAAAGTCTAGCGCCAAGTCTGGAACCGTTTCCTGTTTCCATAAGCCCAACGGATCCAAGTTTGCGTGTTGATGACCACGAAAACGGTAAGCGTTGATCAGCTGAAGGACTCGGACCTGTTTCAGGTCAGGCGCTGCTGCTGTAGCGTTGGAAGCTTTTAATTTGTTCTTCGCAAACTCACGAAATTGCTCGCGAATTTGGCTGTGCTTGGTATCTAAGGTATGACCATCACGTGGCAAAGCATCAAACATTTGACGCCACTCGTCACTGACGGCTGTAGGATCATCTAAGTAAGCTTCGAAAAGCTCTTCTACGTAGGCCGCGTTTCCACCTGCTAGATGCGAGGATTCTAGCCATTCACGCATTACGCCATCTTGCATTGCGTTTCCTTCACACTCGTTTGCAAACGTTAGGATTGTGCTGTTTTTGTAAAAAAATAGCCACCCTCTTTTGGATGGCTATTTATTACATCAAAAAAACCAATGGATAGCCAACTGTGCGCTGCATTAAACAGCGCGGTTCAGTAACATTGATTTAATGTGACCAATAGCCTTAGTTGGATTTAAGCCTTTCGGACAGACGTTGACACAGTTCATGATGCCGTGGCAACGGAATACGCTGAAGGCATCATCAAGATCGTCCAAACGCTCTTCAGTTGCGGTATCACGGCTGTCGATTAAGAACCGATAAGCATGCAACAGACCTGCAGGACCAACGAACTTGTCTGGGTTCCACCAGAATGACGGACATGACGTTGAACAGCATGCACACAAGATACACTCGTACAGACCGTCCAATTTCGCACGATCTTCAGGTGACTGCAGACGCTCGCGCGCAGGTGGCGTTTTCTCGTCGTTGATCAGGTACGGCTTAATGCGCTCGTATTGCTGATAGAACTGACTCATATCAACGATCAAATCGCGAATCACTGGCAAGCCAGGTAATGGGCGAATGACAATCTTACGACCTTTCAACGATGACATTGGCGTAATACACGCCAAGCCATTTTTACCGTTCATGTTGACACCGTCAGAACCACACACACCTTCACGGCATGAACGACGGAATGCTAACGACGGATCCTGCTCTTTCAATTTGATCAGCAGGTCCAACACCATAAGGTCTTGCTTTTCATCGACCTCAAGAGTGTAGTCCTTCATGTAAGGCTTATCATCAACATCCGGGTTGTAACGATAAACTGAAATAGCAACTTTTTTCATCGTTTACCCCTTATTAATAAGTACGTGCTTTTGGCGGAAAGGCTTCACGCAACTTCGGCGCCATATTCACGTCACGGTTAACCATTTCTTCGTCTTCCGGACGATAAACCGTGTGCACCAACCAGTTGTCATCATCACGCTCAGGATAGTCTGCACGGCTGTGCGCGCCACGACTTTCTGTGCGGTAGTTTGCTGACACCGCTGTTGAGTACGCGGTTTCCATTAGGTTATCCAATTCTAGACACTCGACGCGCTGAGTATTGAACTCCCGTGACGTGTCATCCAAGCGTGCATGCTTCAAGCGCTCACGAATTTCTTTCAGTTCGTTCAAGCCTTCAGCCATTGCTTCACCTTCACGGAATACCGAGAAGTTCATCTGCATGCACTGCTGCAAGTCTTTCTTGATTTGCGCAGGATCTTCACCTTTCTGCGTAGACTCCCAACGGTTAAAGCGTGCTAGCGCTTGATCGACATCGTCTTGCGACGCTTCACGCGCTTCCGCATTAGCCGCTAAGCTCTCGCCCAAGTGCATACCGGTCGCACGACCAAATACCACCAAGTCAAGCAGTGAGTTACCGCCCAAACGGTTAGCGCCGTGTACAGACACACAAGCAATCTCACCACAAGCGTACAAGCCTTTAACGTGGCTAGTTTTACCCGATTTGTCGACGTCTAATACCTGACCATTAACGTCCGTTGGAATACCACCCATCATGTAGTGACAGGTTGGGATGACTGGAATAGGTTCTTTCACTGGGTCAACGTGCGCGAACGTACGCGACAAGTCACAAACGCCGGGCAAGCGACTCTCTAGTGTTTCTTTACCTAAGTGGTCAAGTTTAAGTTTCAAGTGCGTGCCCCACGGACCTTCACAGCCGCGGCCTTCACGAATTTCGGTCATCATGGCACGAGAGACAACGTCACGCGATGCCAAGTCTTTGGCATTCGGCGCATAACGTTCCATGAAACGTTCGCCATCTTTGTTCAATAAGTAACCGCCTTCACCGCGGCAGCCCTCAGTAACCAAACACCCAGCACCAGCGATACCGGTTGGGTGGAACTGCCACATTTCCATATCTTGTACTGGCACGCCAGCACGCAATGCCATACCCACGCCGTCACCGGTGTTGATGTGCGCATTTGTGGTTGAGGCAAAAATACGGCCTGCACCGCCAGTTGCAAGAACAACGGCTTTGGCTTTAACAAAGTGCACTTCGCCGGTTTCGATGTCCATAGTGGTTACACCGACGACCGCGCCATCTTGGTTTTTGACGATGTCCAGTGCATACCACTCAGAGAATACGGTGGTCTTGTTCTTAACGTTTTGCTGGTACAACAAGTGCAGTAGCGCGTGACCGGTACGGTCTGCCGCAGCCGCTGTCCGCGCTGCTTGCTCACCGCCGAATTCTTTCGACTGACCGCCAAATGGGCGTTGATACACTTTACCGTTTTCAAAACGCGAGAACGGTAAACCCATATTCTCTAGTTCAAGAATGGCTTCAGGGCCGCTCTTACACATGTATTCGATGGCGTCTTGGTCACCAATGTAGTCCGACCCCTTAACGGTGTCGAACATGTGCCATTGCCAGTTATCTTCGTGAGCGTTACCCAGCGCTACAGTGATACCACCCTGCGCAGAAACCGTGTGAGAGCGCGTTGGAAAAACTTTCGACATCAACGCACAGCTCATACCCTCTTGGGAAATTTGCAGTGCAGCTCGCATACCCGCGCCGCCGGCGCCAATAACGACCGCATCAAACTCTAATGTTTTAACCTTCACTTAAACACCCCACAGTACGAATAAGCCAGTGAGCCACATTGCGATCAAACCAACGCTGACCACAAATTGGATGAGTGCGCGTAAACGCGTCGCTTTAACGTAGTCGGTTAATACTTGCCAGATACCGATCCAGCCATGCATTAACACCGCTGTCAGCGTTAACAGAGTAAAGACTTTTACCCACAAGCTTGAGAACAGCGCGCTCCAGTTGGCGTACGTTACGTCAGGCGTAGTGACAAAGAAGCCGATGATAAACAGGCTGTACAGCGCCATGATAATGGCTGAAGCACGCACCAGTACGTAATCGTGTGTGCCACTACGGCCGAAAGTTGAGGCAACACTTACCATAACCAAACTCCTGCTAGTACTGATAAAATGATGGCTAGGACGATTGCCGCGGTGGCACTCGCATTACCAGACTCCAGTTCTTCCCAGAAGCCTAAGTCCATCACCAAGTGACGTAACCCAGCAAGGAAGTGGTATCCTAACGCTGTCAAAATACCCCATGCGATAAACTTCGCGATAAAGCTAGTCATTACAGCTTCAACGGTAGCAAATCCTTCCGGACCACTCAGTGAGACTGCGAAAGCCCAAGTCAGGAAAACTAACGCCACTAACATGACCACACCAGTTACGCGGTGCAATATGGATGCTTTGGCAGAGGCAGGAAATTGAATTGTTGTTAAATCTAAATTAACGGGTCTTTGTTTCTTCACGGTTGTTTTGCCTTTTAGAAAAGCATGTCAGAAATGCTAAGGACTCCTGATCCACCCTTTGGTGAATCACCCTTCAACTCAACCAGAATAGCAAGCGAATCATTCTCTTACTAATCCAGCCAGAGTATATCTAGCCTCAAGGATAATTACAATTCCCGAAACTTCAAACGGGATTCATCTAGATTTGGATTAACACCAGACCGTAATTGTCATTTTTCTGCAATAAGACATAGGTCTAATTTAGTAATCCGAATAGCGCCTCTATAACGTAATCACAGTACGCAACAAACAAGCCATTTGTTCGTCCCAAATTACATTTTCAGAATCAAACGCACGTTTACAAAAATTGACATTTAGGCGCTATTTCGAGTACAACTAGCGCACTTTTTACTTTGAGAAGAAAGCAGCAAGCGAGGAGAATTCCTTATGGCTGACCGTAAAGCCACACTGCAAATTGATGACCAGTCGATTGAATTACCAGTACTTTCTCCAACTGCCGGTAAAGACGTAATCGACGTTCGTAGCCTTGGTAAACATGGCTACTTTACCTTTGATCCAGGCTTCCTAGCCACCGGTTCATGCGAATCTAAAATTACCTTTATTGATGGCGAAAACGGTGTACTGTTACACCGCGGCTACCCTATTGGCCAATTAGCAACAGAAGCAGACTACTTAGAAGTTTGCTACATGTTGTTGCATGGCGAAGCGCCAAATGCGGAAGAATATAAAGAATTCCGTAAGACCATCACTAAACACACCATGGTGCACCAAGGCATCCATAATTTCTTTAATGGTTTCCGCCGCGACGCGCATCCAATGTCGATGCTGTGTGCAGTTGTGGGCGCCCTGTCATCGTTTTATCACGATGATTTAGATATCCACGATCCTAAGCAGCGCCTGCGTAGTGCGTACCGTTTGGTAGCAAAAATGCCAACCATCGCCGCGATGGCATACAAATTCAGCAACGGCCAGCCATTCGTTTACCCACGTAACGAATTAAGCTACTCAGAGAACTTCTTAAACATGATGTTCTCAGTGCCAGCAGAAGATTACGAAGTGAATCCCGTTATCGCCAAAGCGATGGACCGTATTTTCACCTTGCATGCTGACCACGAGCAGAACGCCTCAACCTCAACCGTGCGTTTAGCCGGTTCATCAGGCGCAAACCCATACGCTTGTATCGCTGCCGGTGTCGCATCACTTTGGGGACCTGCGCACGGCGGTGCTAACGAAGCATGCTTGCGGATGCTGAAAGAAATCGGTTCAGTAGAAAACATTCCAAAATACATCGAGAAAGCCAAAGATAAGAGCGATCCGTTCCGCCTAATGGGCTTTGGCCACCGGGTTTACAAAAACTTCGACCCACGAGCCACAGTAATGCGTGACACCTGCCACGAAGTACTGAAAGAGCTGAACATTGAAGACCCATTATTAGACGTAGCAATGGAATTAGAGCGCATCGCGTTAGAAGACGATTACTTCGTAGAGAAGAAATTGTACCCGAATGTCGACTTCTACTCCGGCATCATTCTGAAAGCGATCGGTATTCCAACCAACATGTTCACCGTGATTTTTGCACTATCACGCACCGTAGGCTGGGTATCACACTGGAACGAAATGATGGGCGAAGACAACCAGAAAATCGGTCGTCCACGCCAGTTGTACACCGGTTACACGCAACGCGAGTTCAAGCCAATCAAACGCTAACGACCGTTGCCATACCAAAAGCCCGCCTCACCGCGGGCTTTTTTGTGCCTGCTGTCTTGGGGTTGGTTGCTCTCTACCTCGGCGATGAGCTTGGGCGCGTCGGCAATTCTTTACCGCGGCCTTAAGCAAAGGCTCGCGGCATCGTCAGGGTTGGGGGAAGGCTCGGGGTGTGGGCGCTGGGGTGGTTAGTGCTCAGCGTCCCGTCGGTTCACGGTGTCTCCGGTAAAAAGAC
Organism: Idiomarina tyrosinivorans; assembly: GCF_003987475.1. GTDB lineage: Bacteria > Pseudomonadota > Gammaproteobacteria > Enterobacterales > Alteromonadaceae > Idiomarina > Idiomarina tyrosinivorans. The sequence continues at coordinate 339,881 of NZ_PIQH01000001.1, forward strand.
GCTCGAGCCATCCATGGCCGCTCAGTCTCTGGCCCTCCCTGGCCAGAGATGCTTTTTACCGGAGCCCCCGCGCCCCAACGACACGCCAATCAATATCGAGGAAAACGCGCCCACACCCCGAGCCAAATAGGTGCGGAGAAGCGATGCCGCCCACCATCGCGGAAAGCCGCAGTAAAGAAGTATCAGCCTTTATCAGTTAGCCGTTACCCATAAGCTTCAGACAGCCTGCTTGGGGTTGGTTGTTCTCTGCCACGGCGCGCTCGGTGTTGCATCGGCATCGCTTCTCCGTAGCCCTTAGCTTGGGGTGTAGGCGCGACTCCCCCCTCCATTGAAAGCACAACGTTGGGGCGCGAAGCTGGGGAAAAAGTATCTCCGGCCATGGACGGCCGGAGACTAAGCGCCTCATGGATGAGCTTGAGCGGCTTTTTCCCCAGCTTCGTGAACCGGCGGGGTGCCGTGCAATGACCCTCTGAGCGCCTATACACCAAGCGCCCTCCAGCCCCTCACGATGCCGACCCACCCAAGCTAAATCGCCGTGGTAGAGAACAAGCAACACCAATCCCTCGGCCGCAGTAAGGCATTCTTGCGACGTGGTTTGGGGCTTTTTGTTTGTGGTTTTGACTAAGTATTGGTGAAAACAGCCAATACTATTGGGGGATTGTTGCTATGAGTCTTGTTTTGTTAATTTTAAGCTATTGAATTTATTGATTTTTAAATATCTCTTAAGTTGGCACAGCGACTGCATTAGTGGGTCTAACGTTAATAAAAACTTTACTAAGAGGACATTCCTCATGACCGTACAACCGATGACTCGCACCATTTGTGCTGCCGCACTAGCTCTCAGTAGCTTAACCCTGTTGGGTTGCTCAAATGCTGATGCGCAAGACAAAAATGACAAAAAAGAACAGGCTGTTGTGACTATTCCAGTAGAGGTAACCACTGCTGGTGAGGGCGCAATTACGGCTAACTATCAAACTACGGCGGTATTAGAGCCTGAATCTGAAGCGGATGTGATTAGTCGAGTGAACGGTATTGTCGAAACCTTGCGCGTTGAAGAGGGTGATTACGTTAAAAAGGGCCAAGTACTGGCTACTTTGCGTGACGAAGAATATAGGATCAAACGCGATGAAATGGCGGCGGAATTGGCGAGTGTTAAACAAGAGCTTTCACGTCTTGAACAGATGCATAAAGAGGGCTTAGTCAGCGCCGATGCTTACGACAAAGTGAAATACCGTTACCAAGCAACCAAAGCGCAATATGATATGGCGGCTTATCAGCACGACAATACGGTCATTCGTGCGCCAATCAGTGGCTACATTGCTGAGCGGTTCGTCAAAGTGGGTAACTTAGTTACTCAGTACGAAGAGAAAGCGCTGTTTCATATTGTTGCCCAAGAAACGTTACAAGGCATCGTTTACTTACCTGAAAAACAACTTGCTAACGTCAAAGTGGGTCAGACTGCCCTGCTCTACACGGCGGTCAGTAACGAGCACCCGATTACGGCTAATATCGAACGGATTAGTCCAATGATCGATAGCGATACCGGGACCTTTAAGGTGGTATTGCAAGTGAATAACAGTAACGGTCAGTTAAAGGCGGGAATGTTTGCGAAAGTGCAAATGCAATATGAAACCCACAATAACGTAGTGCTGCTACCTCGCTATGCGGTGGTCAGTGTAGACGATAAGCACAGCGTATTTCGGGTAAATAGTGAAAATAAAGCAGAGAAAGTGGACATCACTATTGGCTTTGAAAACGAGAGCTGGGTTGAAGTTCAGCAAGGCATTGCTGCCGGCGATAAAGTGGTAACCAGCGGTCAAAACCAATTGAAAGATCAAACCCAAGTTAGCGTTATTCCGAACGCCTAAACCGTATACCACAGGGAGAGATGTATGCGTATTGTCGATTTAGCGGTAAAGCGTCCGGTCACAATTACCATGATCACCGCTGCGGTGGTGTTATTTGGCTTGGTTGGACTGTCTCGATTAGCGGTAAATTTGTTGCCAGAGCTGGCCTATCCTACCTTAACCATTCGCACGGAGTATACTGGCGCTGCGCCCGCTGAAGTCGAACAATTGGTAAGCAAACCTATTGAGGAACAAGTCGGAACGGTTAAGGGTTTGCGCACCATTCAGTCGGTTTCACGCGCGGAACAGTCCGATGTGGTGCTGTCATTTGCCTGGGGCACCGATATGGATATGGCAAGCTTGGACGTTCGCGAAAAGCTCGATATTGTTGAATTACCGCTCGATATTGAACCACCGGTACTGCTGCGCTTCAACCCATCAATGGACCCGATTTTTCGCGCCAGTCTAACCACCGATAAAAGCCTAACCACGCAACAACTGAAAGCGATGCGTACATACGCCGAAGAGCAACTAAAGCGGCAATTAGAGTCGCTGGACGGTGTTGCTTCGGTGCGCTTAGGTGGCGGGCTTGAAGATGAAGTTCACGTTAATATCGATATGGCCAAAGCGGCGCGATTAAATATTCCCCCTGAGCTCATTGAACAGCGATTACAAAAAGAAAACGTGAACCTTTCTGGTGGACGGGTAGAAACACAACGGCACGAATATCTGATTCGTACGATTAACCAATTTTCAAACCTGCAACAAATTGGCGAAGTGTTTATTGCTCGCCGCGACGGCAGAAATATCCAATTGAAAGATGTTGCTGCGGTTGAAGATGCATTTCATGAACGCGATGCAATTACCCGTGTTAACGGTCACGAAGCAGTGGAATTATCTTTCTATAAAGAAGGTGATGCTAACACTGTCGCCGTAGCAAAACGCATTACTGCGCGCCTTAACCAATTGCAACAAAACCTACCTGAAGGCTACCAACTGTCGCCAACCTATGACCAATCGGAATTTATCGCCAATGCGATTTCCGAAGTGCGAGACGCGGCAATTTTTGGTGGTCTATTGGCGATGGTGGTGATTTTCCTGTTCCTACGCCAAGTTTGGCCAACCATTGTTATCTCGCTCTCAATTCCACTGTCGATCATCGCTACCTTTAACTTAATGTATGCCAACGACATTAGCTTAAATATCATGTCATTGGGCGGTATAGCACTCGCGGTGGGAATGTTAGTCGATAATGCCATTGTGGTACTAGAAAATATTTCGCGCTACCGCAGCCAAGGCCTTTCCACCGTAGAAGCCGCTCGCCAAGGCAGTAAAGAAGTCGCCGGCGCAATAACCGCATCGACTCTCACCACCATGGCGGTATTCTTTCCTTTGGTATTCGTTGAAGGTATTGCTGGACAACTTTTCAGCGATCAAGCGTTAACCGTAACGTTTTCATTGGCCGCATCATTATTGGTCGCGATTACGGTTATTCCGATGCTGTGTTCGCGGGAACGCCGGCAACACGATGCAGAATCCGCAGAACCGTTATTCGCGCCGCGCGAAAAACCCGCGCCGGCAACAACACGCTGGGGCAAAATCATACGCGCTCTGCGCTGGACAGCAGTGCTGCCATTTGTGGTTATTGCTGCCATTATTAAAGCGCTTATTGTCGCGGTTATGGCGTTATGGCGCTTATTCGCACGTGCTTTCCACGTGCTTACCCAACCCTTAGTGCGTAGTTTTGGTTTTGCCTTTGAGTACTTCCACAATGGCTATCAACGTATACTCAGCCACGCCCTTAACAATGCGTGGACGACCTTGACAGTGATTCTATTTGTCGCCGCCTCAAGCTTACTGCTAATCCCCGGGCTGAAGGTAAATGTCCTACCCGACATGGCACAGGGTGAGTTTTATCTCGAGGTTGAACGTGCTCCAGGAACCACAATTGAGCAGACCGATCAATCATTGCAACAACTCGCCGCGGCGATCAGTGACGACTCTAGCGTCGCCCGTACCTACTCTCTAGCGGGAACTGGCAGCTTAATCAATGCCTCTCCGTCGCAGGGCGGCGACTACTGGGGGCGACTGAATGTGGTTATGGCCGACTCGGCAACGGCGGCCGATCAGCAACGCGTAAAACAACGCTTACGTGATGTGGCGCAAACACTACCTGGCGTATCCATTCGTGTGGGTCAGGCGGAACTATTCAGCTTGGCACAACCGATTGTTGTCGAGATCAGTGGCTACCAGCTTGGGCCCATTCGCCAACTCGGATTGCAGCTACAAGAAACGCTGCAACAGCAGTCTCGCTTTACCGATGTGCAAATTAATATGAGCAACGGTCAGCCAGAAATTGCGGTGTATTTTAACCATCAAAAGCTGGCTCAGCTGGGCCTTTCTGCACCGGATGTAGCGCAGCGCTTGGCGATGTCGATCGGTGGTAAAACCGCCACAAAATACAGCTTAGAAGACCGTAAGATCGACGTTGTTGTGCGCGGTGACGAACAACAACGCAATTCACTGCAAGATATTTCAGAATGGATTATCAACCCTGGCGCTCAACAAGAGGTACCACTCTCCTCGGTTGCGGATATTAAGACCATTGTCGGTCCTAGCGAGATCACCCGTATTGGTCAGCAACGCACTGTGCTGGTAAAAGCCAACTTAGCCTACGGCGACTTGCAACAAGCGGTAACGGAAGTACAAAACAGTATCGACCAATTGACGAAAATACCAGGAGTGGATATTCGTCTTGCCGGACAGAGTGAGGAAATGCAGCAATCGTTTCGTTCGCTGCAATTCGCCCTCGCCCTAGCGGTGTTCTTGGTCTATTTAGTGATGGCCTCGCAATTCGAATCGTTGCTGCATCCATTGTTTATTCTGTTCACCGTACCATTGGCTGGGGCTGGGTCGATTATTGGTCTTGCTGTTACCGATAGCAGTCTCAATGTGATGGTTTTTATCGGCCTTATCATGCTGGCTGGGATTGTGGTGAATAACGCGATTGTCCTAGTCGATCGCATCAATCAGTTGCGTCAAGCGGGTAGTAATAAGCTGGATGCGGTCATCGAGTCTGCCAGCACCCGCTTTCGGCCGATTATTATGACCACTCTCACTACCGTGCTTGGCCTTATTCCATTAGCAATTGGGGTTGGTGAGGGCGCGGAAATTCGTACACCGATGGCAATCACCGTCATCTTTGGGTTAAGTTTTGCCACCCTACTGACGTTATTCTTTATCCCTGCACTGTATGTTGCCGTGGGTCGTCGTCAGCAAGGAGGCCACGCATGAGTGCCGTATCGTACGCCGCGGCGCTAGCGCGCTTTGCATTAAAGCGGCCCGTCACCATTTGCATGCTCAGTGTTTCATTACTTTTGCTCGGGCTTATTTCTTCACGGCTGCTGCCCTTAGAAAAATTTCCCGGCATTGAGATCCCAGAAATCGTGGTTTACACGCCCTACCCAAACTCAAGCCCAGCAGAAGTCGAGCGCCTTATTACCCGACCGCTCGAGGAATCGTTATCGACCCTATCTGGTATCAAGGAAATGCAGTCAAGCTCAACAACCGATGCCAGTCGCATTGAAATTGAGTTCGACTGGGACGCGTCTATTAATGCAAAATCTATTGATGCAAGGGAAAAGATAGATGCGGTAAAACACTTACTTCCGGCGGATATTGGTCGTGTTTTAGTGGTGCAATTTAATACCAACGATATGCCGGTTTTTCAGCTGCGAATTTCCAGCCAGCGCGATTTGAGTGATGCCTACGACCTCCTCGATCGCAGTTTGAAGAAACCGCTGGAACGGGTCGACGGAGTATCACAAGTCACCCTTTACGGTGTCGAAAAGCGCCAAATCATGATCCGCTTAGACAGTAAAGCACTGCTGCAACATCACCTTGATCCAGAAACGGTGCTGGCACAGCTAAGATCGCAGAACTTTGCAATAAATGGTGGCTATGTTCGGACATCTAGCGAGAAAATATTACTAAATCCGGTAGGTGAATACCGGTCAGTGAATGAAATTAAGCAACTGCCTGTCGCCCCACACTTGGTGTTGTCTGACATCGCCAGTATTGGCTTTGAAAGTCCTAAACAAGTCGAGGGACGCCATCTTAATCGCACCTATGCAATCGGTATGGACGTATTTAAAGAGTCGAGTGCGAATCTGGTCGATGTTGCTGAACGGGCTATGCAAGTAGTAAAGGAAGTGGGTAATGACCCGGCCTTCCAAGGCGTTAACCTGTTCGTTATGCAGAATACCGCAGACGACGTTAAAAGCTCATTAAACGACTTATTGAATGCCGGATTGGTCGGCGCCCTCCTGTCTTTTGCCGTACTCTACTTATTCCTGCGCAATTGGGCGACTACCTTAATGGTGGTTATTTCAGTGCCAATTTCCTTGTTTATTACCATGGGCTTTATGTATGCCTTTGGTTACAGCCTCAATATTCTATCGCTAATGGGTTTGATGCTGGCGGTCGGCATGCTCGTCGATAATGCGGTGGTAGTGACCGAAAGTATTCAACACGAACGAGAAAACGGCTTAACTGGCGAGGAAGCGACGTTAAGTGGTACGGGTAAAGTGGCGATGGCGGTGATTGCAGGAACCCTGACCACCGCTATCGTGTTTTTGCCCAATATTGTCGGGGAAAAAATCGATGTCACCATTTTCCTTGAGCATGTTGCGGTCGCCATTTGTATTTCATTGCTCGCGTCGTTGATTATCTCGCAAACCCTGATTCCGTATTTGGCAACACGTTTTGCTAAGTATATGGGTCCAAAATCGGGCAAAAAACAAAAAACGGTCGCGGACCGTAGCACTCCTACGCGCTACCAACGCTTACTAAAATGGTGCATCGGCCACCCACGTTGGACCTCATTCTGTGCACTATTGTTGTTAGCCAGTATTGCCGTGCCAATGTCGATGGTGAGTGGTGACCAAAATAATGGCGCATTTAATAACCGGCTATTTATCAACTACTTTCTTCATTCCGAATACCCTATTACCGAGGTCGAGCAAGAAGTTTCGCGGATGGAAGACTATCTGTTTGAACATCAGCAAGAATTTGGCTTTGAGTCGGTCTATAGCTATTACCAAAGCGGACAGGCATCGACGACCGTCATTTTGCCGAAGGACTACCGCGGCGATGTCAATCAATTAATGGAGAAGATCCGCAAGGGCTTTCCTGATTTCGTTCTCAGTGATCCGCAGTTCGGTTGGAACCAACAGAACGGTGGGGTACGGATTACCCTCAGTGGCAGCTCAACAGACGTACTCAAAGACTTGTCGGAACAATTGGTGCAATCGCTGTCACGTGTACCCGGTTTAACCGACGTACGCTCTGAACTGGCTGACGCTCAAAAAGAATTACAGGTTCGTATCGACCGTGAACGCGCTTTAGCGGCTGGGTTATCGACCAGTGAGGTTGCCGAGGCCATTTCACTGGCATTACGGAGTGTGCGATTACGTTCTTACCGCGCCGATGAGAATGGCGAGATCTTACTGTACGTCGGATTTGAGCACGCGTACCAAGAGTCACTAGATAAGCTGAAACTTTTGCCGATTACGCAACAGGGTAACCGTGTTGTGACGTTGCAACAGGTGGCTGATATTCGCTTAGCGCCGCGGCTGGGTGAAATTCGTCGCTACGACCGTCAGACCGCAATAGCGGTTGGCGCAAACCTTAATGACATTACCTTAGATGAGGCGCGTGAACGAATTGGCAATGCGCTGCAAAACTGGCAACTTCCAGCCGGCTACCATTGGTCCTACGACGGTAGTTTCCGCCATCAAGAAGAGGCGGAAAACATCATGCAAGTGAATATGCTGCTCGCGGTTTGTATGATTTATATTGTGATGGCCGCACTTTTTGAGTCGATTTTACTACCCACTGCGGTCCTCAGTTCGCTGTTTTTATCGATTGTTGGTGTATTCTGGGCGCTACTTATTAGCGGTCAGCCAATATCCATTATGGCGATGATCGGTATTCTGATATTAATGGGGATAGTGGTTAACAATGGCATAGTGTTGGTGGACTACATCAACCAATTGGTCAATAACGGGCGTCATTTGGAAGATGCGGTAATCGAGGGCTGCCAGAGCCGCTTACGCCCGATTCTTATGACGGTCGCCACTACGGTGCTCGGCTTAGTTCCGTTAGCCCTAGGGCATACCCAAATCGGCGGTGATGGCCCGCCATATGCTCCAATGGCTATCGCCATTATTGGTGGGCTGGTGTTCTCTACCATCACCAGCCTAGTTGTGGTACCACACTTTTATGTTCGGCTATTGGTTTGGCGGCATCAGTTTGCGCTTATGCGCCAGCGTCTAAAAGCCAAACTTGAGCGTTACAAACTGTTGCAACGGCCGCAGTAAACGAATATCGAAGAGCACACGGAAGCTGACCTATTTGGCCAGTTTCCGTGCGTGCTGCAGGTCGTCCTCGGTGTCAATTCCAGGTGCCGGCGCAATGATAGCTTCCGCAACGTGAATACGCTCGCCATGCCATAAGACTCGTAATTGCTCTAGCGACTCCAGCTTTTCTAGTGGACTCGCCGGCCATTCGACGTAACGCCAAACAAATCCTGCGCGGTAGGCGTAAATACCAATATGGCGCCAATACGCGGCATCCAACTCACAGGCTGAACGCTCCGCGTTAAAGCGCTCGCGATCCCATGGAATAGCAGCTCGACTGAAATATAGCGCGTAGCCCGACGCATCGGTGACCACTTTTACCACGTTGGGGTTAAACAGCTCAGCTGAATCATCGATAGCAACGGCGAGTGTTGCCATTGGTGCTTGTCGCTGGCTTGCCAAGTTTTCTGCAACCTGACGAATAATTTCAGGCGGGATAAAAGGCTCGTCGCCTTGCACGTTGACGACCACTTCATCGTCTGCCAACGCTAAATGATCGATAACTTCCGCGACGCGTTCAGTACCCGATTGGTGGTGTTCAGCGGTCATCATTGCTCGCCCACCAAAGCCCTCGACTACATCGATAATTCGTTGGTCATCGGTGGCAACAATCACTTCCGCCGCGCCCGCTTGTTGGGCGCGTTCAACCACGTGCTGAATCATTGGTTTACCAGCAATATCTGCTAGCGGTTTCCCCGGTAATCTTGACGATTGATAGCGTGCTGGAATAACAACAGTAAAACTCATAACGCCTCCAACTGCTCCGACGTTAAATGGCTTGCTTCATCAACAATTAATACCGGAATCCCGTCGCGCACAGGAAATGCCAACTGCTCACCGCGACACACCAGAACGGCCGATTTTTCATGCCATTCCAATTTACCTTTACAATTGGGGCAAGCCAAAATAGCCAATGTTGTGTTATCGATTGCCATTTTCTTTCCTTTCTATTTTAGTCGCCAAATGATGCGTGAGTTGTTCTGGAAGTGTTGCCCGAATCGGTAAATAAAACCAATTTTCGCCAGCAAATTTTTGGCATTTACCGGCATCTTTTTCGGTCATCACAATAATGTCATCACTGTTAAAGCGCGCAAAATCGCCCGCTTTATACGGGTAATGATCACGGAATACAAGCCGTTCTGAAATCTCGTGTCCTTGCTGCTCTAATAACCGGAAAAATCGCTGTGGGTGGCCGATGCCAGCAACCGCTACCACGTTCAATGGCGATTCTGGCGGCGATTCTTGATCGTCTATTACCCGTCGCCACGGCAAAGCTTCCAACTCCATCACATAGCGAGCGAACGGGTGTTGGGCATTATTAGCGATAACCCAAGGTGCATCGTGCAAACGCCAGGCCCCTTCACGCAATGGTCCACAGGGTAATAGCCAACCATTACCGACACCGCGATCGGCGTCCAACACAATAATCTCAACATCGCGTGCCAGGTGGTAATGTTGCAAGCCATCATCGCTGACGATGACATCAACCTCTGGGTGATGATGCAGCAGATGCTCCACAGCGTTGCTGCGTTTTTTATCAATCACCACGGGGCAACCAGTGCGGCGCCGCAACAGCAGCGGCTCATCACCGGCTTGCTCGCTACTATCGTCTTGCGCGACCGAGAATGGTGTTTGCGCCTTGGCGCCATAGCCGCGACTAATAATGCCAGGGGTGAAGTCTTGCCGTTTCAGCTCTGCACATAGCGCCTCAACCATCGGGGTTTTGCCAGTTCCTCCCAATGTGATATTACCCACAACAATCACCGGCACGGGGGCCCGATAACGCGTCAATATGCCAAGCTGATAAGCGCTACGGCGTAAACTACTGATAAACCAAAACAGCAGGGTTAATGGTAACAGCGGCCACAACAATGGGTGCAACTGCTGCCGATACCAAAGCCGTTGGATAAATTGGCTCATGCACCGTTACCAAATTGCAGATTATGCAGCTGATAGTACATCCCTTGCTGCTTAAGTAACTGTTCATGGCTACCACGTTCTACAATCTGACCAGCATCCATCACCAGAATCTCATCGGCATTTTCAATGGTCGACAAACGGTGAGCAATAACCAGTGATGTTCGGTTTTCTCGCAGCGCGCCGAGTGCCTCTTGAATATGGCGCTCCGACTCTGTGTCCAAGGCAGAAGTCGCCTCGTCTAGAATTAAAATCGGGGCATCTCGAAGCAGTGCTCGAGCAATCGCAATGCGCTGCCGTTGGCCGCCTGAGAGCATGACCCCATTTTCACCGACCATGGTGTCTAAGCCCATGTTCATGTTATCGGTAAATTCGGTCACATAAGCTTGTTCAGCTGCACGCAAAATGTCGTCTTCGGTGACATCGCGCGACGCCCCATAGGCGATATTGTTGGCAATGGTATCGTTAAACAACGTGACGTGCTGAGAAACCAATGCAAATTGGCGTCGTAAACATTTCAGTTTATAATCCTGAATATTGACACCATCCAAGGTAATGGCGCCCTCTTCAACATCATAGAATCGGGTTAGCAGATTGGAAATCGTCGATTTCCCACTTCCCGAACGGCCTACCAAGGCTAACGTTTTGCCATGCTCCAACGAAAATGAAACGTCGTTTAATGCGGGTTCTTCTGCGCTGCCATAACTGAACGTCACGCCATCAAAACAAATGTCACCTGTCGCACGTTCAACCTGTTTACTGCCTTTATCGACCTCGACCGGCTGGTCAAGGATACTGAATACTGATTGTGCCGCGGCAATCCCGCGTTGGAAGTCGCTGTTTACGTTGGTCAGTTGTTTCAATGGCCGCAACAGCATAATCATTGAGGTTAACAAGGTAGTGAACGCCCCTGCCGATAACTCGCCGAGCATATCTGGAAAACTCGCAATAATGAGCACCATAGAAAGGCTTAGAGAGGCAATAAACTGAATCACCGAGGTGCTGATAACACGGGTGCTGACCAGCTTCATATTCTGCTGGCGAGTGTTGTTGTTAATTTTTGCGAAGCGCCCAGATTCTCGTTTTTGGCCTTCGTGCATAACCACAACTTTGTGGCCATTGATCATTTGCTCAGCGGTCGTGGTAACGTTACCCATAGCTGTCTGAATACGACCAGAAACCGTGCGAAAACGTTTCGAAACCACGTTAACCACTTTCGCAATCAACGGTCCCACCACAAGAAACACCAACGATAATTGCCAGCTTTGGTAAAACATTAATCCCAAAAGCCCGACAACAAATGCCCCTTCTCGGATTAAAATAAGTAAAGCGCGACTGCTGGCTTCGGCGATTTGCTGGGTATCGTAGGTGATTTTTGAAATGAGATCCCCAGTAGAATGCTTGTCGTGGAAGCTCACTGGTAGCTTCATCATGTGATCAAACAATTCCTGCCGCATTCGGGTGACAACCTTAAATCCTACCCAGTTTAGAAAATAGTTGGAAATAAAGTTGAATAAGCCGCGGATAATGAAAAATACAGGTACGAAAATCGCACCATAAATCAAAATGGTAGAATCTTGTTCGGTTAAACCGTCATCGATCAAGGTTTCTATTTGAGAGAAAAAATAGGTATCTATTGCGGCATAGCCTAACATGCCGACAATGGCAGTGAAGAATGCGGCACGATAAGGTTTTATATACTGAATCAGGCGTTTAAACGCACTATTTTTTGCGGGTTGTGATTCCATGCAATCCATCATTTGCTACGCAATATCCGTTATTCTAACCGCTTTCTTACCAGTGTGGCTAGCTGATCACTCAAACCAATGCCGTTGGCTTGGTTCAGCGGGTGTGGTCAAACGCCAGTGCAAGCCGTCACTCCAAACCGTAATTTGACCGTACTTTCCACTATCCCACAGGGTGTGCCCACGTTGTTCAACACGTTGCTCAATCACCGCGTTGGGAAAATGAAAACGCGAGTAACGGGCACTGCTGTTAAGTACTACTTGAGGTGCTACGGCATCCAGCCACTGCTCGCTACTGGCGTTGCGGCTTCCGTGATGGCCAAGCACTAATAAATCCGAGCTAAGTTGGTCGCGCTGTTGACGCATTAGCCAATACTCGCCAAGAGCCTGCAAATCGCCAGGAATTAACATGGTGAAGTGACCGAAGCGTAGCTGCACAACGCAGGAACGATTATTCTCTTGCCAGCTATCTGGCAACGCGGTTACTGGCCACAGTATCCTCCACTGCAACTGGTGCCAAACGCCTTGTTGCCCTTGTTGGCAAGGTGTCTCACTGGGTCTGCCGAGCCAGTGCAAATTAGGATAGCGTTGAGCTAAATAACGGTAGCCACCGCTGTGGTCAGTGTCAGTATGGGAAATCATCGCCAATTCAGGCCACAAACCCCGCGCCACCAGCCACGGATCGATTTCGCTAGCCGCGATGCTATAGCCGCTTTCCGCAGCCCACCCAACATCGATTAATAACGCTGCGTTATTGCGCTCTATCACAATCGCCTGACCATGGCCCACCGCCAGCAAGTGCAGTTTCATAACATCGCTTTGGCCCCACTGATTAACTGCTAAATAACCGCTATATCCGACGCTCAACAACAGTCGCCAGCGCCAATGTAACGGCAAAAACCACAAACACCCGAGCGCTAACCAAACAATGTACCCTGAGGTTCTGCGATCAATCCATACCCACGACTCACTGGCCAAGTGCGCCAACCAGGGTTGTAACCACAGTAACGGTTGCTCAGCCAGCTGCCAAATAGCTGCGCTAGCACTCGGAAAAGCAAACGTGAGTAGCGTGCCGAATAGCGCCAAAGGTAAGGTAAAGCTGCTTAGCACGGGTAAAACCAGCAAATTGGTCAGTAACGCGATACTACTAACCCCACCGAATAAACTCAGTGTTAACGGCGCCATGCCAATGGTAAGGGTTGCTTGTAGGTAGACTAATCGCGCGACTGAATGAAGTCGCGGCGCTCTCCAGTAGCTTAAAAATAGCACCGCGACGGCTATTACCGAAAGCCAAAAGCCGCCGTCTAACGGCGCCAGCGGATCAATACATAGCATCAAACCCATGCTGCGTAGCAGTATCCGCCAACCGCTCGTTTTTAGGCCCAACCAACGGTGCATAAATAAGCAACTGAGCATGGTTAATGCGCGAATAGCGGAAATCGGAAAACCGGCAATTGCGGCATACCCAAACGCTATGGTTAAAGCCGCAGCTTCGCAATAGGTTCTTACTGGCAAACGCTCGGTAGCGGCGCCACACCAAGCGCTGAGTCGTAATAATACAACGTAGCCGAGGCGCAATACTAACGCCGCAACTAATGCCAGATGCAAGCCCGAAATTGCCAGCGCGTGCGCTAACCCAAGCCGCTGCCATTGCCGTTTGAGGGTATAGGGAATGGCGTAGCGTTCACCGATTAGCAGTGCCATCAACAATCCGGGTTGCTGCAATTCACTACTCACCAGTGCGCGTTGCAAACGTTGTCTAACCGAGTTGCCTGCGCGCAACCGCTCGGCCTGTAGTATTTGTCCGAGGCTATAAATGCGTTGGCGAATAAGAGTGCGCTGCGGCGCCTGACTCGGACTGTTATAACGCCGGTTATCGGCGCCGATTTTTACCGTAAACCACCATCTATCACCAATTTCCGGCGGTTGTTGCGCCGCTTCTGCACGCCAATAAAACAGTGAGTCCCGACCTTGTAAGTCCTGCGCATGAATCCGCCAAACAGGCTCCGATGCACTACCGTATTGCTCGCTAATGTCGGTTATCGTATAGGCTCTGGCAAAACGAAAGGCATGTGCTAAAGCGAATAAATTCGACGGTTGGGATAAACAAACGTTGCCATACCCCCACACAATACCGCACAATAAGCCCCCAACAAGCACACCTGAGCGCAGCGCTGGAATTCGCAGCATCAAAACCAGCAGCAATAAGCAGGCCAGTGCAATGCATCCAAAAGTGAGTAACGGCTGGTAAGAATAAAGTACCAGCAACATCGCGATAATAGCCGCAATGATTCCACGATCCATGTGGCTTCCAAAGGTAGTAATGAATGGCTAGAAAATTCATCAAACGGTTCATGCCCGATCACGAAAAGATTCGTCATCACAAAGGCTTGAAGATATTTGGGACGTTATTACACGATGCCAACCTATGGCACCTGAATCGACGTTCTGCGTCTGGTGCGTTCGCTGTTGGCTTGTTTTACGCATTTGTGCCGGTGCCCTTTCAAATGTTACTGGCAGCAGCAACCGCTATTCCATTGCGGGTCAATTTGCCGTTAGCCGTTGGTCTGGTTTGGGTATCTAACCCCATCACCATGCCGCCATTATTTTACCTGTGCTACTTGGTCGGTAGTGCGGTTTTACAACAACCCCCTTCACACTTTCAGTTCGAGCTGTCATGGGCGTGGTTAGGTGAAAGTATCAGCACGATTGGTCCAGCATTTTTACTTGGCTGCGCCATATTCGGTACGGTGTCTAGTTTAGTGGGGTATTTCGGCATTCGCTGGCTTTGGCGTTATTCCGTCGTGCGAGCGTGGCGAAAACGCCACAACTCAACACGCATTTAACGCACTAGCCTTTTTCATGCAATGCCTGAGCCGGTGCGACTTTGGCTGCACGCTGCGCAGGGTAAATGGTGGCGAGCAAACTCATCAATAAAGCGACAACGGCGACCAATAGACTGTCTTGCCATTGCCAACGCGACGGGATTTCACTGACGAAATAGACATCGTCTGATAATACATGGAAGCCCCAAAGTTGTTCAGCCCACTGCAGCAGTACTGGTAATGATAGTGCCAGAATAGCACCAGCAACGATGCCAATAGCCGTTCCCCAACAACCGTTTAACAATCCTTGCAGCATGAACACTCTGCGCACTTGGCGGTCTTTTAAGCCCATGGTTTTTAAAATCGCAATCGAGGCGCGTTTCTCTTGCACCGTCATCACGAGGGTTGAGACGATGTTGAAGCAGGCCACCGCCATCACCAAAATGAGCACCAGATAAATCACACTACGCACCAACTGAATATCCCGATAGAGGTGCCCCTGTGTTTGCATCCAATGTTTTATGTAGACAAATTCTGGTAGCGTGTTTCCCACCCGACGCGCAATACTCGGCGCGGCGAAAACATCGGTCACTGCCAGTTGAATACGGCTCACTTGCTGCCCTAGGCCGGCCAACTGCTGTGCCGTTGCCAAACTCACATAACCCTGTTGGTGATCTATTTGGCCGCCGAAGCGAAAGATTCCTGCAACGGTTAAGTGCTGCCGTTGTGGCGCTTTAAACGCCTGTTGACCTTGCTTTGCAACCATTAGCGTGAGGGTGTCGCCGGCTTGCAAATTCAGGCTCTCTGCTAATCCTGCACCAACAATGATGCTGTTCGGCAGTTGTTGGAAACGTTGCCATGTATCAGCATCGACATAATCACTCAAGCCCATTACCGCGTTGGCGCGTTGTGGATCCAAGCCCTGAATCTGCATACCGTAAAACTGTTGCTGTTGCTGCGCCATTGCCGTCATTTCGATGCTTGGCATCGCCGCAGTCACTTGTGGATCCTGTTCAGCCACAGCAACCAAACTCTGCCAATCATCTAACTGGCCATCGACCGCCTCAAAACTGACCTGCGGCACCAACCGCAGTAACCGATGCTGAAGCACATCGCCAAAGCCATTCATCATCGATAAGGCAGTGATAAGCACCGCGCAGCCAAGTGCAATACCGCCAATCGACGAGGACGAAATGAATGATAGATAACCGGAGCGCGTTCGGCTTTTGCGAAATCGCCGCGCTAAGCTGAACAATACACTCACGCCATTTCTCCAGCGCGATCTTCGACTAACTGTCCATGCTGTAAACGAATCACACGCTGGAGTCGTTGCGCCAACGAATTATCGTGAGTCACAACCACAAATGCTGTCCCCATCGCTTGGTTCATATCCAACATTAATTGATAAACGGTTGCCGCGGTATCATCATCGAGGTTACCCGTCGGTTCATCCGCTAAAATAATTTCAGGACGATTAACAAATGCACGGGCAATAGCCACTCGCTGGCGCTCTCCGCCAGACAACTCTGAAGGACGGTGCTGTGCGCGATGCGGCAAACCGACCTGCTCTAACAGTTCAATTGCTCGTTGTTCTGCTTGTTTGGGTGCGTCTCCAGCAATAAGCGCAGGCATCGCGACGTTTTCTAGCGCAGTAAACTCAGGTAATAAATGGTGGAATTGGTAAATAAACCCTAATTTTTTATTACGCCAATCAGCAAGAGTGTCGTTACTCCACTGTTCTATGGCGTCACCTTGGTAACTCACATGACCAGCAGAAGCGCGGTCTAAACCACCCAGTAAGTGCAGTAGCGTACTTTTTCCTGAGCCCGAACTACCAACGATTGCCGTCATACTCTGCGCCGCAATCTCTAACGACACATCGCGCAATACCTGGACTTCACCAGAACCATCGCGGTAACGTTTGGCTAGCTTATCGCAAGCCAATAAAACTTTAGTCATAACGTAATGCCTCTGCTGGCTGAATGTGAGCCGCTCGACTGGCCGGATACCAAGTCGCTAGTAGGGTTAATAACAGTGCCGAGACAACAATAACGGCCACTTGCTGGGGTTGAATAATAATCGGTAATCCTTGCTCGGTACCGGGCAATAGATGAATCCCCAGCAATTGCATCAGGTCATTTAAATACAGACTCAACAACACCCCTAAAATTAATCCTAACAAGGTGCCGACGACACCATTAATGGTGCCGAGCAACAGGAACATCCGTTGGATCCTGCGCTGATTCATGCCCATGGTCTGCAGCACTGCGATATCGTGGCGCTTATCGCCGACGACCATCATCATCGCAGAAATACTGTTGAAAGCCGCTACTGCAATGATCAGCCCAAGCATTAACCACATCATCCGCTTTTCCATGCCAACGGCTGCAAAAAGTTCACCATATTCGCTCCGCCAATCACTGACCTTAAGCGTGGTGTGCGGTGCCAACTGTTTGGCCAGTTGTGGCGCATCGAAGGCGTCGTTAAGGAACCATTGCACGCCAGAGACATGGCCTGCCGGAAGCCGCAGTAAACGTGCTGCATCGGTAATGTTGGTCAGAACTAAGTGTTCATCGACTTGCGAACCTAACGCAAAAATTCCCGCAACGGTGAATTGGCGCTGTGCTGGCATCAAACCAAATGGGGTATAGATTCCGCCAGCGGCAGCAATCAAGCGAATTTTTTGCCCCACCTGAACCCCTAACTGCATCGCTAATGCTTGGCCAATAATTAACTGGTATTCACCGGCTTCGAGGCTTTCCCATTGGCCGCGAATTAAGCTGTCAGTTAACGCAGGGCCTGCGCCACCGTGCCTTTGATCAATGCCCTGAATCATCACCGCTTGCAGTTTGCCTTGGTGTTGAATCACACCTTGGCTGCGCACGTAAGGCAGCGGTTGTGCCAGTGCTCTAAGCGGTGGCAACGTCGCAACCTGCTGTTGCCAGTCAGCCAGGCCTTGCTGGGGATCGGGATTAGATACACTCAAATGCGGAACGGCACCGAGAATACGCGACTTTAACTGCCCCTCAAAACCGTTCATTACGGAAATTACCACAATTAATGCCATCACCCCCAAAGCAATGCCGAACAACGAAAAACGTTGAATAAAGGTGGTGAATGTCGCACCGTGTTTGGAGCGGCTACTGCGCGCGGCAATAAATAGCGTTGCAGGTCTGAACATCATAATTAGGTTTATTACCGGCACTGGTTGCGAAATATTAAAGAGCAAGGATAATGAGTTGAGCAACGGCTGACAACAATAAGGACAAAACAATGACCGACTCTGCGGCTATCGACACCTCAGCTATTGGTGAATACTTCACTATCGCCCAGCCTTTTCCGGTTAACCTGATTACCGTTGCTAATGATGCGCTGCCGAGCGAAGAAGCATTTGCCGAGGAAATTCCGGAACTGTTTGTGATGACGTCGCAGTTAGCGCAGGCCGAAGCCAATAGCGCGCCGAGCCATTTTGACGACCCCAAACTGCGCCAGGTACTAGCGTTAATTAACACCCAAAACCAGCGCCTGAACATCATGCTCGGCTACTTACTTCGCCATGAAGATGATGCCAGCCAGCGCTTTGATGGCGTTGCCTATAGCGGCGGTGGCTTTCGCATCCTCAGTAAGCAGTCGTTTAAGCTGGGGCAAATTTGCCGCGGTAAACTGTTTTTCCGAGCCGAGCAATTGGCGATATATTGCTACGCCGAAGTAATTGCCGCTGAGCCAGCGGACGCAGGCCAACAGCAACTAACCTTCGCGTTTCGGCGCTTGCGTGAAGAAGACTTAGAGTTATTGGTGCGGGCCACACTGCATGAGCAATCTCGGCAGCTAAAACAGCGCGCAGAACAACGCCGCCACGATCAAGAAAACCCAGAGTAACCGCCCTTTTCGCGAAAAATTCGTTATAATGCCCGCCTCCGTTTTTAGCAGTGACATAGGTGTAGGCAGGCATGGCAGAAAGTTCGGTATTTAAACCACCGTTACCGCGCAGTGCGACGCAAGATGTAACTTGGGAAAACCTTGCAGGAAGTAGCGTCGCTTTGGCATTGGCCAATGTATTAAAGCAGCAGCAACGGCGCTGCCTTATCGTGACTCAAGATGCCAACCAAGCCGCCCGTCTAGAACAAGAGCTGCTCGATTTCTGTGCCGATGACGCCGAATTGGCGCGTGATATTCATGTGTTGCCGGACTGGGAAACCCTGCCGTACGATACCTTCTCACCGCATCAAGATATTGTCTCTGAGCGTCTGCAGTTACTGGCCAAGCTCCCACATACGTCACGTGGCGCACTGATTGTATCGCTGAACACCTTGATGCACCGATTGGCGCCTACCGCCTACGTTAGCGCCCAAAGTTTACACCTGCGTTGTGGCCAGAAGCTGGACATTACCGCGTTACGTGAGCAATTAGAACATGCCGGTTATCGCCACGTAAATCAGGTGATGGAACACGGCGAATTCACCGCTCGTGGTTCACTGTTAGATTTATTCCCGATGGGCAGCCAGCAGCCGTATCGTATCGATTTCTTTGACGATGAAATCGACACCATTCGGCCATTTGACCCCGATACCCAGCGCTCACTTGAACAGCAACAGCAAATCGCCTTATTGCCGGCTCACGAGTTTCCAACACATCAAGCCGCGATAGAGCAATTTCGCGCACGCTACCGTGAACTGTTCGACGCTAACACGGCAAGGGAATCGATTTATCAACAAGTCAGCAAAGGCGAGTTACCGGGCGGCATTGAATATTATCTGCCGTTATTTTTTGAGCAAACAGCCACCTTATTCGACTACCTCCCAGAAGATGCTCTACTAGTCACATTAGGCAATATTCAAGGCAGCTTCGAGCAGTTGTGGCGAGACATAAGCCAACGCTACGAACTGCGTCGCTACGACAGCTTGCGACCGCTATTACCGCCGCAGCAACTGTACATCCCTGCCGAGGTAATGCACAGCCAATTTAAGCGCTATCGGCGAATCCGCTGCTGGGTTACGGAACAACAAGCTAAACCGGGAGAAAAGGTCTTTGCCACCAGTCCCATCAGCGGCATTGCCGCTGATCACCAGCACAAGCAACCGTTCAAAAAGTTTCAGCAGTTCCTACAACAAGCGGAGCAACAACAACAGCGAGTTTTGCTTACCGTCGAAAGTCCGGGACGTCGCGAGGCCATGCGCGAGGTGCTCGGACGCATTGGCTTTATCGCTGAGAACGTTGACACCGTAGCTGCATTTTTTAACGCCGATATGCCGTTAGCAATGACCGTTAGCCGTGTGGTCAATTCGTTCTCGCTGCCAAAACAAAAACTGCATGTGATAACCGAAACGGAGTTACTCGGTAATCGCGTTTCTCAGCAACGACGGCGGAAACAGACGCAAACGGTTAGTAACGAAACGCTTATTCGCAATTTAGCCGAGCTCCAAATCGGTCAGCCGGTGGTGCATATTGAGCATGGCGTGGGTCGTTACCAAGGCTTACAAACGTTATCCGCGGGCGGCATTGATACCGAATATGTGACGATCAGTTACGCTGGTGACGCCAAGTTATATGTTCCGGTAGCATCATTACATGTGCTGAGTCGTTACAGTGGTGGCGAACAAGAACATGCGCCATTGCATAAATTGGGCAATGACAGTTGGGAAAAGGCCAAACGCAAAGCGGCGGAAAAAGTTCGCGACGTTGCCGCCGAACTGTTAGATGTTTATGCCCAACGCGAAGCCAAGCCCGGCTACCCGTTCAAACTCGATAACGATGAGTATCAGCGCTTTGCAGCAAGCTTTCCGTTCGAGGAAACCGACGATCAGCAACAAGCCATTAATGCCGTGTTAGAGGATATGCAAGCCGCACGGGCGATGGATCGCTTAGTCTGCGGTGATGTTGGCTTTGGCAAAACTGAAGTGGCAATGCGCGCCGCCTTTGTCGCCGTTAACGACAATAAGCAAGTGGTAGTGCTGGTGCCAACCACACTGCTAGCTCAACAGCACTACGAGAATTTCCGTGACCGTTTTGCCAACGCCCCCGTGAATGTTGAAGTGCTGTCGCGCTTCCGCACCAGTAAACAAACGCAACAGGTTTTAGAGGGCTTAAAAGACGGCACCGTCGATATCGTTATCGGTACCCACAAACTGTTGCAAAAAGACATTGTGCTAAAAAATTTAGGTTTGTTGATTGTCGACGAAGAGCACCGTTTTGGGGTAAGACAAAAAGAAGCGATCAAGCGTTTGCGCGCCAGCGTGGATATTTTAACGCTCACCGCCACGCCAATACCGCGTACCTTGAACATGGCGATGAACAATATTCGGGATTTATCGATTATTGCGACGCCACCGGCAAAGCGTTTGGCAGTAAAAACCTTCGTCCGCGAGTACGACGATGCCACAGTACGCGAGGCTATTTTACGAGAAATACTGCGTGGCGGTCAGGTGTACTTTTTACACAACAACGTTGAAACCATCAACAAAACGGCGCAAGACATTGAGCGGCTAGTGCCGGAAGCGCGCGTCGCTATTGCTCACGGACAAATGCCTGAGCGTGAGCTAGAGCGAATCATGAGCGACTTTTATCACCGCCGTTTTAATGTGCTAGTTTGTACCACGATTATCGAGACAGGGATTGATGTTCCTTCGGCAAATACCATCATCATGGATCGTGCCGACCATCTGGGATTGGCACAGATGCACCAACTTCGCGGTCGGGTCGGACGCTCACATCACCAAGCCTATGCTTACATGTTAACGCCTCACCCAAAACGCATGACCAAAGATGCGGCGAAGCGACTGGAAGCGATTTCACAATTAGAGGATTTAGGCGCTGGCTTTATGTTAGCCACTCACGATCTAGAGATCCGCGGTGCCGGCGAACTGCTAGGCGATGAACAAAGCGGTCAAATTGAATCCATTGGCTTCAGTTTGTATATGGAGATGCTTGAGCAAGCGGTTGCGGCATTGAAATCTGGACGTCAGCCGAGCTTAGATAACTTGCTGCAAAGCCAGACTGAAGTGGAATTGCGGATTCCTGCCCTGTTACCTGAGAACTATATAAACGATGTTAACTTGCGCTTGAGTCTGTACAAGCGTATTGCCAACTGTGAAACCCCACAGCAACTAGAAGATATCCATGTAGAAATGATTGATCGTTTCGGTCTACTCCCAGATGCCGCGAAAAACCTGTTAAAAATTGCTGAAATTCGCCAACGTGCGCAGCAATTAGGGCTTACGAAAGTCGAATTGGGACCGCAAGGAGGAGCCTTTGAGTTTGCAGAACGGACTAAAATTGAACCTCAGCAATTGATTCAACTCATACAGAATGAGCCGCAGCGATTTAAACTCGACGGTCCCAATCGTTTACGGATCGTTGACAAGATCGAAGATACTCAAGCGCGGATAAAACTGATAGAGTCGTTATTAGAAGATTTTACTACCACCGCGGCATAACGCGTTGAGCAAAGGGAACAGAATGAACGCAAAGCACACCTTGCGCAATTGGATCAAGGTTATCGGATTCACGAGCTTAGTCCTCGGCCCGTTAACGGCAACGGCAAATAGCGATGATTGGCGTTGGTTTGAAGTCGAAGTGTTAGTGTTTAAACAAAACCCTAACGTTGACGTTGAAGAACGCTTTCCGCTGACCGTTACTGATATTCCCACCAAGTATAGCCGCGATCTTCTTTCTGCATTCTACCTTAATGACTACAGCGCGATAAAAAGTGGTTTACCGATTTGTTCTGAGCCGCCGTGGCAACAATTAGACGTCGCGTGCCGTTTCGAAGATGAAAATGCATTGTTAACGATTCCCGGTAACCCCTTTGCGCCACCCAATCTGTTGGATAGCATGCAGAGCACGCCGGTTGTCATCGATGGACCTGGCGGCGATATTAATATGGCGCAGCAACCCTTTCTACTACCAAAATCCGCGTTACAACTTACCGAGTTACGGCAAAATTTGCAGCGCTCATATAACGCAAAGCCATTGCTGCACGTAGCTTGGCGACAACCAGTTTTTAGTCGTAATGTCGGTAGGAAAATCCGCCTATTTGCCGGTAAGCAGTATACGCAGTCGTATCGCTATCGCGGCTTACCCAAGGTCAGTTCGACCTTAGCCAACAATAAACCGGTGATTGTTGACCCCATTCAGCACCGCGTTGAACAAGTTGAGCAATTACTCAGCAAACTCAAACTACATCCACAAGCCTTCAAACAACTGCCAGAGGGTGAAGAACAACAAGCGCAAGCCGATAACGTCAGTGCCGAGTTGTTGCCCGATCGGGTGTGGGAGTTTGATGGCCTCATTCATGTGTTTTTAGTCGGTAATTATTTGCATATCGATACCGACTTCAACCTGCGCGAACCGGTCCACACTGACCAAGCTGCAGTGACCCTGCAACAACAGGCAGAGCAGTTGTTGAACGAGGACAATCAACAGCAGTCGTTTTTACGCGCGTACCACTTTAACCAGTTACGGCGAGTGATAAGCCACGAAACCCATTATTTCGATCACCCCAAACTTGGAGTTGTCGTACAAATTCGTCGCACAGACCTATCCGCGCGCCGTTAAGCCCATCACTTGGAGGTAAAGCGACAATGCAAAAATACGAAGAGCTATTGCTTGCCCTGAGAAAGGTTATACGAGCCATCGACCTGTATTCCAAACAGCTCAATAAGTATGCTGGGCTGACAGGCCCTCAGTTATTGATCATGCGCGAGATTTCCGCTGCCGAAGGCATTACTGCAAGTGCCGTAGCGCAACACATCACGCTCAGCCCCGCCACCGTCAGTAACATTATCGAACGGCTCGAACACCGTGAGCTGATTCATCGTCACCGAAGCGATAAGGATAAACGACGCGTTGCGTTGTATCTGACAGAACAGGGGCAAATGCTTCTTGAGAACGCTCCACAACCTCTGCAGGAACACTTTATTGAAAAGTTTTGTGCATTGGACGATTGGGAGCAGTCTCAATTGCTGTCCTCGATGCAACGTATTGCCAATATGATGGATGCCGAACGCTTGGATGCAGCGCCAGTATTGGAAGTCGGCTCTTACCAAACTCGCAGCAAAAATTAACGGCCAGAATTTACCCTTTTGTAATCTTTTTCCACAGCACGGGTCTATTACTATAAACCTGTCTGTAAAAGGAAAAAGCTATGACTGTTATGCGTTGTTTAACTGCGGTCGTAACCCTAAGTTTAGCCGCTCTTGTCGCGCCGCAAGCGGCAGCAAAAGACCAACAACAAGCCGTTGCCACCTTCGCCGGAGGATGTTTCTGGTGTGTTGAAGAAGGCTTCGAAGAGCTTGATGGTGTTAGCGAAGTCATTTCTGGCTACGCCGGCGGCACAGTGCCAAACCCCAGCTATGAATTAGTCTCATCGGGTACGACCAAGTATCAAGAGTCAGTTCAGGTGCATTATGACCCACAAATTGTCAGCTATGCCGCACTAGTGCAGAAGCTGTTTCGGTTAATCAATCCGACTGACAACCAAGGCCAATTTGTTGACCGCGGCGCACAATACCGACCCTCTATTTTTTACCACAATGCCGAACAACAACAGATTGCCGAGACCATAAAAGCGGCGATGGCAAAATCTGGACGTTACGACCAGCCACTGACGCTAGAAATAAAGCCCTTTACCACCTTTTATCCAGCAGAGGATTATCACCAGAATTATTACAGCAAGAATCCCGTTCGCTATAACCTGTATACCTTTAATTCCGGCCGTTGGGACTACATAGACGAAGTCTGGGGCGAAGATCAAGACGTTGACTACCAGCAATTTACCAATGAAAACCCATTAGGAAACAGTGCGCCAAGTAGCGGCGCAGCAGATAGCGACTTGCAAGGCAACACGTACACCAAACCTAGCGATAAAAAGATCCGCGAAATGCTGACGCCGTTGCAGTACGAAGTCACCCAAGAAGGTGAAACCGAGCGCGCTTTCAATAACCCCTACTGGGATAATGAAAAGCCAGGTATTTATGTCGACATAGTAACCGGCGAACCGCTGTTTTCTTCAGCCGATAAATACCACTCAGGCACAGGCTGGCCAAGCTTCACCCGCCCTATCAGCGCAAATGCGGTTGTCGAGCGTGAAGACAGCTCATGGTTCGTGACCCGTACCGAGATTCGCAGCCGCATTGGTGATTCCCACCTAGGCCACGTATTCAAAGACGGCCCTCAACCAACCGGGTTACGCTATTGCATGAACTCAGCGGCAATGAAGTTCATACCTCTCGCGCAAATGAAAGCTAAAGGCTACGGCGAGTATATCGACCAAGTAAAACAATCCCAATAGCCCCCTACCGCGCCGTCGAAGAACAGCGCTAGGCTGCCAGTTCTTTACTGCGGCCGGAGGCTTGGGTTCGCGGCAGGCTTGGGATTGGTTGTTCTCTACCACGGCGATTTAGCTTGGGCGCGTCGGCATCGTGAGGGGCTGGAGGGCGCTTGGTGTGTAGGCGCTCAGAGGGTCATTGCACGGCACCCCGCCGGTTCACGAAGCTGGGGAAAAAGCCGCTCGAGCTCATCCATGAGGCGCTTAGTCTCCGGCCGTCCATGGCCGGAGATACTTTTTCCCCAGCTTCGCGCCCCAACGTTGTGCATTAAATATGGGAGAAGTCGCGCCTACACCCCAAGCTTAGGGCTACGGAGAAGCGATGCCGAAGCAACACCGAGCGCGCCGTGGCAGAGAACAACCAACCCCAAGCAGGCTGCCTGAAGCTGGTGGATAACGGCTAATAGATAAAGGCTGGTACTTCTTTACTGCGGCTTTCCGCGATGGAGGACGGCATCGCTTCTCCGCACCTATTTGGCTCGGGGTGTGGGCGCGTTTTCCTCGATATTGATTGGCGTGTCGTTGGGGCGCGGGGGCTCCGGTAAAAAGCATCTCTGGCCAGGGAGGGCCAGAGACTGAGCGGCCATGGATGGCTCGAGCGTCTTTTTACCGGAGACACCGTGAACCGGCGGGACGCTGAGCACTCACCACCCCAGCGCCCACACCCCGAGCTTTCCCCAACCCTGACGATGCCGCGAGCCCAAGCCTAGGGCCGCAGTAAAGAATTGACAGGCACATAAAGGCCCGCTGTTAGGCATGCCAGCCGAGTTCGTCGGCGCGTTTTTGGGCATCTGCGGGGACGTCTGTGGCAACAAAGTGGTGATGCAGTATTTGTACGCCTAATAGGTGGTTGATCACGGCATCAAGCTGCACTCGTTCTTCTGCTGGCGTTTGTTCATCGTTATGTCGCGCGAAGGTTGCAGTAACTTCGTCGTAATCCAATAATCCGGCTTGCTCGACGGCTTCTTTGCTAAGGAATTGGTCGGCGAGTTTTTCGACGGCTTTCCATTTTTCCGGATCGGTATGCGCTGGCGGTGCCATAAAGGCGAATTTTTCGCGTTTATAAAGGGTTTCTGGCAACAAGCCTTTCATTGCTTCGCGGAGCACGTACTTTTCTTTGTTACCCTTTATCCGCAGGTGTGGCGGCACTTTAAAGGCATACTCGGCGAGGTGGTGGTCGAGGAATGCTGGACGAGCTTCCATCGAGTTTGCCATGTCCACTCGGTCACCGCCCCAGGTTAAAATTTGACCTTCTAACATGGTCTTAATCCAAACATATTGCGCTCGATCTAACGGATGGCGATCGCGCAGCATGGTATCATCTAGGGTATCGGCTATGGCGGCACTGGGGTCATAATCAGCGACTTTATCCCGCATACCTTGTGCCATCAGCTTTTCGGCTATTGGTGAACAGGATAACCAGGGTTGCACGCAACTGGGGGTGAAACCCATTTTCTGATTAAAGGCCTCACTGACAAACTCTTCGCGTGCCAACATCGCGCCCTTAAACAAAGCATTATTCTTCTCTAACAGCTCTTGCCACTCTAAACGTTCGACTTCTGGCAAATGGTCTAAGCCATGCAAGAACATATCCTTACGAAACGCCGGATAACCGGCAAACAATTCGTCTGAACCTTCGCCTGTCATTACCACTTTGTAGCCGGCCTGATTCACTTGTTGGCTCATCAGATATTTAGCCACACCCAGGGTATTGTATATGGTGCGTTCGGTATGCCAGAGCGTCTTCACAAAGTGGTCATAGAGGTCATTCGCTTTCAGCCGCATGATGTGATGGTCGGCTTGGGTGGCTTCTGCCATCTCTACCGCGATAGGCGTTTCATCGTAATCATCAGAGTCAAAGCCGATGGTAAAGGCTTTCACTGAAGTTTGCGTAGACGCTGCGGCTAAGCCAAGAATGGAGCACGAATCTATACCACCAGACAAGTAGCAACCGACTGGCACATCAGCCGTCATGCGGTGTTGCACGGCTTCCAACAGTTGCGCCCTTACCCCTTCAATATAGGCTTGTTCATCCGCTTCATCACCCGCATGCTGATGCTCCAGCGGAAAGTCCACGTCCCAATATTTATGTTCACTGATCTGCAGTTTGCCATTGACACGCTTAAGCTTCACCACATAACCGGGTTGCACTTGTTGCACGCCTTCAAACGCCGTTGAACCAGGAACCATAACCTGAATCAGTTGATGGTAGAGACCTTGTGGAGAAAACTCACGCTTTACCTCTGGGTGTGCAAATAACACTTTCAGCTCAGAACCAAACACCACGCCATTAGCGGTCTCAGTCCAATATAACGGTTTAATACCAAAGCGATCTCGCACTAAATAAAGGCTATCCTCTTTTTCGTCGTATAACGAAAAAGCGAATTCACCGCGCAGCGACTTTAGGGTGGTATCTAACCCATAGCGCTCATATAAGTGCAGTACAATTTCGGAATCACTTTTGGTACGAAAGCGGGCTCCACGGGCAGTCAGGTCAGCTCTAATCCGCTTAAAATCATAGAATTCACCGTTGTGAGCTAACATTAGACGTTGGTCGGCAGACAAAAACGGCTGTCTAGCGCGGTTTTCATCTAAGTCGATAATAGATAAGCGCGCGTGGCTAAAGCCTACGCCTCGAGCATCCTTTATTTGATAGCCAAAACCATCGGGACCTCGATGGTGCATGATGGCCGCCATATTCACTAAGGTTTGCGCATCAATCGCTTGTTCGGACTGATGATGAAAAACTCCAGCAATTCCGCACATCGTTTGCTTTTCCCTCTGTCAAACTACATCAATAACGCGTTCAGCACGCTGAACCATACAAGTGAGTAATGCCATCCTTAAAAATACTGCCCCGCGGGCCTGGCTGAAATACCAATTGTGGTGGGTGTGGTCGAGGTCAGTCGAGAGTTCTTCGCCCCGAGCCAATGGGTGCAAAATAATCGCATCCGATTTCAACGGTGAAGCCGCGGTTAAATGAAAGGCTTTGCCATAGGTATTGAACGAATCGCCTTCCCAAGAAATGGCATTGATATACACCACATCAAGGCTCGGCAGTGTTTTGTCTAAATCGTTACTGGTACTGACGTTTATTCCAGCGCGTTCGAGTTGTTCGCGTTGGTTGTTACCAAACAGTGAATCGGCAACGGCTTCGTCATGAATAATCACCACTTCCGAAACGGCATCGGAAAATTGCACCAAACACTTTAAAAAGCTACGCACGGTGCGCATTTTGTTAGGTACGCCAATAATCCCGATACGAATTTTCTGTTTGTCTTTACTGTCAGTCACCAGATCGGGGCGCCATTTAAAAATGGCGTACATGTCGGCGAGCGCTTGTGTAGGATGCTCATCAACGCCGTTGCCAGCGTTAATAATAGGTATCCGCAAGCAATCCATCATTTCGTGCAAGGAATCTTCATTGTTGTCACGCAACACCACGCAGTCGCCGTAGTTATTGAACATTTCAGCAACATCGGCCAAGCACTCCCCTTTCGCAATACCTGTCGTAGAACGGTCGGTAATCGACATAATATCGCCGCCAAGCCGGTGCCACGCACTTTCAAACGATAACCGAGTACGGGTACTCGGTTCGTAAAAGGCGCTGATCAGAATTTTGCCTTGTAGCGGCGTACTAAAACGGCGCGGATTGGCTTCGTATTTTGCCGCCAACCGGAACAACTGGCGCATACCTTCGCGGGAAAACTGATCCGCCGAGACAATGTGCTGATTGGCAATCTTTAGCAAGTAGTCGCCATCTTCCTGAATAGCCCTTAATAGCGCCTTGGGGTGGGCGTCTCCACACACATCGGGGCGCTCTCGCTCGAACGATACATCCTTTATGTTCATACAGTTACCATAATTTTTTTGTTATCAAATCTTTAATGAACCACGCTAGTAATAACACGGGCGTCGCGCATGAGATCAACGTGGCGCAAATAATTAGTGCGGTAAACACCGACTCACTGATGAGCATCGCTAGTGCCCCCTTCATCTAATTGCTGCCAGTCAAACGTCGGCTTGGTATATAGCAGACCGACAGCGCAAATCAGGCCCGATACCGCACAGGACAGCAATGCCGCGACATAGAAGCCGATAGTAAAATAGCCAATTAATCCCGTTAAGGTTCCCACTGCCATCGCTAACCCGGCATATACACCCGTTAAGCGGCGTTGATAAAGCCCCAAAACAATAGGCCAGATAGTGCTGGCAACAAATGCCCCAGCAAAATTTAATAAGGCCCCGAGGGTAGCGATACGCGGTAAACAAAACAGCCATGTCATAATTCCCAGGGCTAAGATCATCCAGCGATTAACCCGCATTAACTGTGCATCCGAGGCGCTTTTGTTAATACGCTTGTGGTATATATCTTGGGTCAACAAATCGGCACTGGCGGCTAACAAACTATCCAAACTCGACGCTAACGCCGAGAACACCACAATAAACACCACGACCGCTCCCACTTTACCTAACACTGCGGCCGCCACCGCGGGACCGACCATATCCGCACTGGGTGGGAAAATACCCAACTGCGGAGCTGCCAATGCAATAAAACCCGTCACAATCGGAATCGGTAGCCACAATAGCCCACCGGTTAAGTAGGCCTTATAAGCAACATTGCGATGGAACGCCAACGCCCGTGACCACCAAACATTAGAGTGAAATATTTCGCCTAAGCCAAAAAAAATATTGTTAAACAGAAACATTAGCGAAGCGGGAAACAGCACATCGAGCAGCTTCGGATGGTCGTCGGTCAGGTGCTGATGAATGGTGTCGAGGCCAACGTTATCCATCAACCAAAATGCCACTAGCACAACGCCAACAATGATGATCAGCGCTTGAATAAAGTCAGTCGCAATAACCGCGCGCAGCCCACCAAACAGTGTATAAAGCACGCAAATCAACAAAATTGCTGACATGCCCAAGTGGTAATCGAGGCCACTCAAAGACTCCAACAGTATGCCGCCAGCCATACCCAAGCTGACTAGCCAACCAAACGCATAGACGATAGAAATAATGATAAACACAGCCCAGGCAAATTGACCGTAACGGAGGCGAATAAAGTCACCCGACGTGTAGCCATTGGGAAGTAGCTGTTTAATTCGCTTAGCCATAGGTGCGAACAGAATCAGTCCCAGCGCGGCAAAGGAATAGCCTACCATGCCCCAGAGCCCAAACTGATAAGTCAATTGCGGGGCAACTAAGGTGGTATTACTGGTTACCCAAGTCGCCATCGCAGTAGCCGTAGCGAACGCAAAGCCGACGTTGCGGCCGGCCAGCGCAAAGTCCTCGTGGTTCTCGTTACGGCGGCCTAACCACCAACCAAAAACTACCCACGCCAGTCCAAAACCAGCGATAATCCACAATGCCAACGACGTGTCCAATGCAAACTCGGTCATTGCTGCGCTCCATTATTCGGGGATCGGTAGGCATTGCGGTGCAGCAACAATAAACTCACCACCAACAGTGCAAACAATGCCGCCCCAGCAGCGAATAAGCTCAATGCCTGCCACAACGGATAATGCTCAACTGTTACCGTTTGCACCGCGCTATGCTGACCGTCTGCCATAGCGCGCAAGTAATAGGTTCCATCGTCAAAACCGGACAGCGACAATTGCGTAAAATCGCCTAAGGCGGGAATTTTTTGGTAATTTTGGGTAAATTGCGGATCGTTGGCGACTTCAATAAAGAGCCCCGACGTATTATCCATACCGCTCACCGAAACGGTAAAATAGCCTTCGTTGACTGGGGCTGTCGGCACGTCGAGTTGTAACTGCTGCGCCTGCACGGAAGAACTAAAGGCAAACACAAGCACGGTCAGCGCAATCCATCCGAGATGGCGGCTAACGGCATTAAACCAATTGTTGTCACTGCTGACAAAACTATTGATGACTAGGCTCTCGCTTGTTGCTTCGCAATGTTGCCGAAAATTCAGGCTAACAGGGGTACTTTACATTTGCAACTTCACGGCCTGAGCGAACACTCGCCACAACACGGCGAAAAAAAGAGCAGCCGAAGCTGCTCCAAACACAGGGTATCGTTGTCCAGGGAGTGACAATCCTGTAATTTAACGGTGACTAATCTAGCGCCAAAAAATGACAGTTATAAGACAACTCAATGACGTTTTAGTGGCAAACCGTTCTACGCATTTGTACGTACTAAAATAGATTCAAACCACCAAGGACTTTGCAGCACATTATGCGGTACTTATGTAGCCTAGGCTCAAATATTCAACCAGAAAAGCACTTCCGGGAAGTGAAACAGCGGCTGGCAAGCTTGAGTAGCAGCATTCGTTACTCGCGGGCCATTCAAACCCAACCGGTAGATATTGATACCTCGAAACAGTTTCTGAATGCGCTATTTATTATTGAAAGCGCCCTACCAGAAGCCGCATTGAAGCAAAGTTTTAACCAAATTGAGATACTAATGGGTCGCGACCGCAGTGACCCACTGTCTAGCCAAAAAGACCGTCCCATTGATATCGATATACTCGGAATTATTACGTCAGAAGCCGCCTTTCCCGACGTTCCTGACTATTTGCATTCATTAACCGCAGATCTAATGCCACCGCAAGGAGTGACTTCATGAGCCGTACAGCGCTGATTACCGGAGCAGGACGCCGTTTCGGCTATGAGCTTGCTCATGCCTTACTCGATGAAGGCTATACCGTTTACGCGCATTACAACACCTCAAAAGGCGGTGTCGAAGAATTAGAAAAGCGCGGCGCAATCCCTATTCAAGCAGACTTTTCCAACAACGCAGAAATAGCCGCAATGGTGAAGCAACTGCAACAGTCCATTGAAAGCCTTGATATATTGGTCAATAACGCCTCCTGCTTCTTTAATAATGACACTATCGATGACGATGACGACAAATTAGATGCCGTTTACCAAGTACATGCAATCGCCCCATACCGACTGATTACCGGCCTACAATTGGCCTTGGCAGCCGCAGAAGACGGTTTAGTAATAAACATCACTGATATCTATGTAGAAAGACCATCAGTAGACTACATCGCCTACTGCAGTGCTAAAGCCGCATTAGCCAACATGACGCTATCGTTCGCCAAAGTATTAGCGCCTGAGATCCGCGTGAATGCGATCCAACCAGGCCCCATACTGTTTCTCCCCGAACACCAAGACGAATATCGCCGCAGCGTGCTAAGCGAAACACCACTAACCGTCGAAGGCGGGCTAGAGCCCATGATCGAAACCGTAAAGTTCTTCCGCGATAACCGCTTTCTGACCGGCGAATCGATCAAAGTAGACGGCGGCCGAGCCCTCAAAATCTAGCCCACAATCGGCTTGAGATTGGTTGTTCTCTACCACGGCGTCTAGCTCCGGCGCGTCGGCATCGTGAGGGGTCAATTCTTTACCGCGGCCTTAGGCAAAGGCTCGCGGCATCGTTAGGGTTGGGGGAAGGCTCGGGGTGTGGACGCTGGGGTGGTGAGTGCTCAGCGTCCCGTCGGTTCACGGTGTCTCCGGTAAAAAGACGCTCGAGCCATCCATGGCCGCTCAGTCTCTGGCCCTCCCTGGCCAGAGATGCTTTTTACCGGAGCCCCCGCGCCCCAACGACACGCCCATCAATATCGAGGAAAACGCGCCCACACCCCGAGCCAAATAGGTGCGGAGAAGCGATGCCGCCCACCATCGCGGAAAGCCGCAGTAAAGAAGTACCAGCCTTTATCTATTAGCCGTTATCCACTAGCTTCGGACAGTCTGCTTGGGGTTGGTTGTTCTCTATCACGGCGCGCTCGGTGTTGCATCGGCATCGCTTCTCCGTAGCCCTTAGCTTGGGGTGTAGGCGCGACTTCTCCCACATTTAACGCACAACGTTGGGGCGCGAAGCTGGGGAAAAAGTATCTCCGGCCATGGACGGCCGGAGACTAAGCGCCTCATGGATGAGCTTGAGCGGCTTTTTCCCCAGCTTCGTGAACCGGCGGGGTGCCGTGCAATGACCCTCTGAGCGCCTACACACCAAGCGCCCTCCAGCCCCTCACGATGCCGACGCGCCCAAGCTAATCGCCGTGGTAGAGAACAAGCAATCCCGAGCCTCCCCCCCAACCCTGACGATGCCGCGAGCCAGACCATAAGCCGCAGTAAAGAACTGGCAACATCAAAGCCAGCAGACACAAAAAAGCCCGCGGTGAAGCGGGCTTTTGTCGGTTCGCTGGGATTAGGCTGCCAGCATTTGGCGCAGTACGTAATGCAAGATGCCGCCGTTGCGGTAGTACTGCATTTCGTTACCGGTATCGATGCGGCATTTCACATCGAATTCAACGGTTTCGCCGTCGGCTTTTTTGGCTTCGACTTTCAGCGTTTGTCCCGGTTTAAGGTCTTCATTGATACCTTTAATCGAGATTTCTTCGTCGCCCGTTAAGCCATGTGCTTCAACGCCTTGGCCGTCAGCAAATTGTAGCGGTAGTACACCCATGCCAACTAAATTGGAACGGTGAATACGTTCGAAACTTTCGGCAATAACCGCTTTCACGCCCAACAAGGTTGTGCCTTTGGCGGCCCAGTCGCGGCTTGAGCCTGTACCGTATTCTTTACCGGCTAGAACGACTAGCGGCGTTCCGTTTTCGATATACTTCATTGCCGCATCGTAAATCGCCATTTGTTCGCCCGATGGAATATATTTGGTGTAACCCCCTTCTACATCATCAAGCATCTGGTTTTTGATACGAATGTTGGCAAAGGTTCCGCGCATCATGACTTCATGGTTACCACGGCGTGAGCCATAGGAGTTGAAGTCTTTAACGGCAACACCATTTTCTTGCAGGTATTTACCCGCTGGCGAATCGGGTTTAATTGAACCCGCTGGTGAAATATGGTCGGTGGTGATTGAGTCACCGAACACTGCCAGTACCCGCGCGTCTTTGATGTCACTTGGCGCTGCCAACGGCTTATCAATACCTTCAAAGAATGGTGGATTCTTCACATAGGTAGAATCGTCCTGCCAATCGTAGGTGTTGCCTTCAGCAACTTTGATGGCACGCCATTCTTCATCACCTTTAAAGACTTCACCATATTCTTTGCGGAACATATCACCATCGACAGCACGCACTGCATTGGCAATCTCTTGGCTGCTCGGCCAAATGTCTTTCAAGAAGACATCGTTACCATCTTTATCTTTACCCAGTGGATCTTTTTGTAAGTCCGTGCGAGTCGTTCCAGCTAGGGCATATGCCACAACCAGTGGTGGTGACGCCAGCCAGTTGGCTTTCACATCGGGGTGCACTCGGCCTTCAAAGTTACGGTTACCAGAAAGTACCGACGATACGGTTAGATCGCCTTCGTTAATGGCCTTGCTGATGTGGTCTGGCAATGGACCTGAGTTACCAATACAGGTGGTACAGCCGTAACCGACGAGGTTAAAACCGAGTTTATTCAAATATGGAGTAAATCCAGCTTTCGCCAAGTAGTCGGTCACCACCTTAGAACCCGGTGCCAATGACGATTTTACCCAAGGTTTCCGCATTAGGCCCTTTTCGACGGCTTTCTTCGCCACTAAACCTGCCGCCATTAGTACGCTTGGGTTAGAGGTGTTGGTACACGAGGTGATTGCGGCAATCACCACATCACCATGCGATAGCTCGTAATCCTCGCCATCCACGGGAACCGATTTATCTTTTTCGTTGGCCTTACCTGAGGTTTCTAAAATAAGGTCGAAATTCGCACCCAATTGTTCCATATTAACGCGGTCTTGCGGGCGCTTAGGACCGGCTAACGATGCCGTCACATCGCCAAGGTCAAGCTCTAAAGAGTCGGTAAATACCGGCTCTTGTTTGCTATCACGCCACATACCTTGCGCTTTGGTATAAGCTTCAACTAGTGCAATGGTTTCCTCATCACGACCTGAAAGGCGCATGTAATTGAGCGTTTCTTGGTCAACTGGGAAGAAGCCACAGGTTGCACCGTATTCTGGCGCCATATTAGAAATCGTTGCACGGTCTGCTAACGGCAAGTTATCTAAGCCTGGACCATAGAATTCAACGAACTTACCCACTACGCCCTGCTCGCGCAGCATCTGCGTAACCGTAAGTACTAAGTCGGTGGCTGTAACACCCTCTGGTAGCTTACCTTTTAAGCGGAAGCCGACCACTTCAGGGATCAGCATCGATACCGGTTGTCCGAG
Organism: Idiomarina tyrosinivorans; assembly: GCF_003987475.1. GTDB lineage: Bacteria > Pseudomonadota > Gammaproteobacteria > Enterobacterales > Alteromonadaceae > Idiomarina > Idiomarina tyrosinivorans. The sequence continues at coordinate 375,098 of NZ_PIQH01000001.1, forward strand.
CATTGCGGCTTCGGCTTCGATACCACCAACACCCCAACCAAGTACACCGAGGCCATTGATCATCGTAGTATGGGAGTCGGTACCAACCAAAGTATCCGGCAGCGCGAAGGTCTTACCGTCTTTTTCTTTGGTCCAAACAGACTTGGCTAAATATTCCAAGTTAACTTGGTGGCAAATGCCGGTACCTGGTGGTACCACGCGGAAGTTTTCAAAGGCTTTTTGGCCCCAGCGCAAGAATTCGTAGCGTTCTTTGTTGCGCTCCATTTCGATGCGCACGTTTTCTTTAAAGGCATCTTCGGACGCAAACTTATCAACCATGACCGAGTGGTCAATCACCAAGTCGACTTGCGACAATGGATTAATCAGTTCTGGGTCTTGCCCCGCTTTACTCACAGCATCGCGCATCGCCGCTAAGTCAACGATGCCTGGAACGCCGGTAAAGTCCTGCATCAACACCCGTGCTGGGCGATATTGAATTTCACGGTCTGATGAACGGTTTTTCAACCAAGCCGCCATGGCTTTTAGGTCATCTTCGGTGACGGTGTCCCCGTCTTCGTTTCGCAGCAGGTTTTCTAACAACACTTTCATAGACACTGGCAACTTGGAAATATCGCCAAGTTTGTCAGCAGCTTTAGGCAGGCTGTAGTAATGGAAAGTCTCTCCATTGACATCCAGCGTGCTTAACGTTTTCAGACTATCTTTGCCTGACTTATCAATGCCTGACATCGTACTCTCCTGTTCGCTAAGCGCTTAAGAAATAGGTAATTTATAAAAACATAGATCAGCAGGTGATGCTAGTCCAACGCCCACAACTGCTGCTTTTTTCAGATATTTCTAAATAGTAGTACGATTTACGCCAAACAGATCATTTTTCTGTGCTTAGTTGGACTGTGGGTGTTGTCGGTTGAGCCACCAAAACTTGGCATTTTGCCACCATTTGACGGTGGCCCTCTGTTGCCGTTGTGGAGGCGTCCAAGCATAGGCTGGGTCGCGACCTAAGCGGTGACTCAGTTGCACAGGATAAGGTTTAAGGCCAATCACATTTAACCCAAACTCCCACCACCATTGCATATCAATATCCACTGGGCGGAAGATTTTTTCGCTGCGTTCGAGCAGTTCTCGCGCCGCGTCCGCTTTAATAGCGTAGGCACAGCAGCCACGTGGTACTCGTTCGTAGCGCACTACGGTGACCGCACCAAACCGATGATGCTGACGTTTTCGCTCCGGACGGAAGGGTTCCGCGAGCTTGATCATGTTCCACGGCACATCGATGGCTTCGATGTAATTCGCCAACACTCGGAAGCTGTCCGTTAGAATGACGTCGTCTTCTAACACCACGCCGTAATCAACCCCAGACTCGACGATCATCTCCCAACTGCGTCGGTGATTAATATATTGCGCCAGTTGCAAGCTAGAGAGGTCATGATGATAGTCACGCCGATTGCGCTCGACATCCACCCAGCGTTGATAATCGCCATCGGTGATTTGGTGAGGATCGACTGCATCCACGCGAGTGAAGGCTTTGCCCGATTTGTTGAACTGATTTTTTAACTGCTCAAGCCGCGTTTTATCACGCTCACGATTGATCACGAAATATTGATAGCGCATAAATACCCGTTGTTAGTGTTATCGTTCATACCTCCACAGAGCGGCGTGGCTGGGTGTAAGTTCCCTCTCTCGACACGGCTTTACGTTTCTTTTACACAGCTTTTCGGTAAACTTAGCCAAAAATCCGTACAAGGAGCCGTTATGAGCAGCGTACTTTCAGACTTACTTAACCTGTTACGCCTAGAAACGATCGAGCAAGGTATCTATCGCGGACAGAGCCAAGACTTGGGCTTTGGTGCCGTATTTGGCGGTCAAGTGATCGGCCAAGCGCTCTCCGCGGCAAAGGAGACGCTCCCTGCAGACCGAAAGTGTCATTCGTTTCATAGCTATTTTCTTCGCCCTGGCGACGCTAGCAAGCCTATCGTCTATGACGTGGAAGTGATTCGCGACGGGAAGAGTTTTTCTGCCCGCAGAATTAAAGCGGTACAGCACGGCAAACCGATTTTTTATATGACCGCCTCGTTCCAAATTGATGAACAGGGCTTCGAGCATCAACAAGCGATGCCTGATGTTCCAGGCCCTGAGGGATTAGTGTCGGATTTAGACATTTATCGTGAACACGCCGATTGGATTCCGGAGAAGATTCGCAATAAATTCATTTCTGAGAAGCCCATAGAAATGCGTTTTGTCACTCCTTACAACCCATTTAAACCGGAAAAGTCAGAACCACAGCGTTATGTCTGGTTTAAAGCCAATGGTGAAATGCCGGACGACCCGCGGATACACAAATACCTTCTGGCCTATGCGTCCGATTTCAACTTTTTACCCACGGCGCTGCAGCCACATGGTGTCAGCTTTGCACAACCGAATATGCAAGTGGCAACCATTGACCATGCAATGTGGTTCCATCGCGACTTCCGCGTTGACGAATGGTTACTGTATTCAATTGATAGCCCCAGTGCTTCAGCGGCTAAGGGATTAGTTCGAGGACAATTCTTTAATCGTAAGGGTGAATTAGTGGCCTCGACCATTCAGGAAGGGGTAATGCGCGACCGCTCAAGCTAAGCGGTCGCTAATCAACTTAACTGATGGAGTAGAAAAAGCCAGCGATTGCTGCACTCATCATATTGGCAAGGGTAGCCGCTAAAAGCGCGCGCATTCCCAGCCGCGCAATATCATGGCGACGACTAGGTGCCATACCGCCCAAGCCACCCAACAAGATGGCAATGGAAGAGAAGTTGGCAAAGCCACACAATACGAAGGTAATAATCACCTGCGCTTGACCACTAAGCTGATCTTTGTAATTAACAAAATCTAAGTAGGCGACGAACTCATTAATCACCAACTTTTGCCCAATAAAGCTCCCAGCAATCTGCGCTTCATCCCAACTTACGCCTAAAATATACGCTACCGGTTGGAACACATAGCCGAACAGTTCTTGCAGGGTTAAGTCGGGGTAACCAAACCAACCGCCAACCCAACCAAACAAGCCATTGATCAAGGCAATTAAAGCGACAAAAGCGAGTAGCATGGCGCCCACATTTAGTGCCAATTGTAAACCGGCAGAAGCGCCTGAGGCAGCCGCGTCGATAAGGTTAACACTGCTTTCATCTACCTCTACTTCATCCAAGTCGTTGCGGGGCTTTTCGCTTTCCGGAATCATCATTTTGGCCATCAGCAAACCTGCTGGAGCCGCCATGAAACTTGCCGCAATCAGATATTTCAATTCGACACCCACACCAGCGTAGCCAGCCAGCACCGAGCCAGACACTGACGCCATACCGCCAACCATCACAGCAAACAGCTCAGAGCGCGTCATTGTGCCGATAAACGGCCGAACCATCATTGGCGCCTCGGTTTGTCCAACGAAGATGTTGGCGGCGGCCGACATCGATTCTGGCCGCGAGGTACGAAGAATGCGTTCTAAGCTACCGCCCAAAATGCGAATCACCCAACGCATAATGCCTAGGTAATACAACACCGCAATCAACGACGAGAAGAACACGATAACGCTCATCACTTGAATGGCAAACACAAACCCAAAGTCCGGACTCGCAAGTTCGCCGAACATAAATTTGATGCCCGCTGAGGTATAACCGATAACGGTCGACACGCCGTTAGCAAAGCTAAACAACATTTCTCGACCGACTGGCACATATAACACAAACCCAGCAAGGCCGAATTGAATGGCCAACGCACCGCCGACGGTGCGCCAATTAATCGCACGCCGATTGGTCGAACACAAATAGGCAATAACTAAAATAACGGCAATGCCGAGTAAACTATTCATAAAATAAGAACCAAAGGTTATTCCGCCAACAACTGACGTATTTTTGTTTTAATAATATCGATGGCGATTTCGTTTTGTCCGCCACGCGTGACGACCAGGTCAGCGTACTGCTTGGAGGGATAGATAAAATCGAAAAATGCCGGACGTACATATTGTTCGTACTGTTCTGTTATTGAAGACAAGGTCCGGCCCCGCTCTTCTAAATCACGCTTCATCCGCCGTAGCAAACAGATATCCAGCGGGGTATCCATGAATACCGAAATATCGAACGCATTACGAAGTTGTTCGTCACTGAGCAACAAAATGCCTTCGACCATGATCACTTTCGCTGGCTTCACACGGAGGGTTTCATCCATACGAGTGTGGACTTTATAGCTGTATTGCGGCATGTCGATAGCTTGACCTGCTCTAAGCTGTTCGATGTGTTGAGCCAGGAGATCATGCTCGAAGGCACTAGGATGGTCATAGTTGGTGAAGGTTCTTTGCTCCAACGTCATATGACTCTGGTCACGATAGTAAGCATCCTCTGCTAAAATCGCGATACCGTCCGTTCCAAATTCCTCAACGAGCTGTTGGTAAACTGTGGAGGCAAATAAGCTTTTGCCCGACGCAGACGCCCCTGCGATGGCGATGACCGTTGTTTTTCCCACGCGCATACTTTTGTTATTGTGATTTCGAAGGCGTAATTATCCTTGATTCCGTCCGCAATTAAAAGGCTTGTGCATTCTCTGATGCGTACTTACAACTTTTGTAACATCTTCTTGGCTAGATTGTTAATAATGAACGCGTATAGTGGGGCTTTCGATATTGTTAGACACCAAGGACCGTGAAATGATCTTTCGTAAAACACTCACCGCCGTGGCAATTACTGCCGCCATGGCGACGCTATCCGGTTGCCAGTTAACCACTGACGCCGAGGCCACCACAAGCCAACAAGCGACAATCAATTATCCTTCAGTGAAAATTCCGTATCAGAAATTTACCCTGGATAATGGCTTGACGGTGATCGTACACGAAGATCATAAAACCCCAATTGTTGCCGTTAATGTTTGGTACAAAGTCGGCTCCAAAGACGAGAAGCCTGGTAAAACAGGGTTTGCTCACCTGTTTGAGCACCTGATGTTCAATGGCTCGGAAAATTACGACGACGAGTATTTTGGACCGTTTGAGAAAGCCGGTGCTACGGAAATGAATGGCACCACTAACAACGATCGCACTAACTATTTTGAAAACGTTCCAACTCCAGCGCTTGATATGGCGCTGTGGATGGAGTCTGACCGGATGGGACATTTGGTCGGCGCAATTACACAAAGCAAACTCGATGAACAACGCGGTGTGGTGCAAAACGAGAAGCGTCAAGGGGAAGCTCAGCCATATGGCCGAGTTTTTGGCTATATTGCAAAGAATACGTTCCCCAGCGAACACCCATACTCTTGGCCGGTCATTGGCTCAATGGACGATCTCAACGCGGCCTCTTTAGATGATGTAAAACAATGGTTTAGCGACTATTACGGCGCGGCTAACGCGGTCTTAGTGATGGCCGGTGACATTGATGTGGAAACCGCAAAAGCCAAGGCGCAAAAGTATTTCGGCGATATACCGGCAGGCAAGCCTCTAAAAAAATTACGCCATTGGGTAGCAAAACGTAGCGGCGAAAAACGTGCGGTGATGGAAGATAACGTGCCGGCCGCGAGACTTTATAAAGTTTGGAACACCGCTGCTTCCGAGCAGCAAGATGCGGTGCTACTCGGAATGTTCGCTGATATTCTGGGTAATGGTAAAAACTCCCGCTTATACAAACGTTTGGTCGAGCAAGAGCAGTTGGTGAGTTCAGTTAACGTAATGCAATATAACCGTGACCTCGCGGGTCAGTTTTTTATTATTGCTGACGCCAAACAAGGCGTATCGCTCGATAAAATAGAAGCCATCATTGATCAAGAAAAAGCTAAGTTAATAGCAGAAGGCCCAAGCGTTGAGGAATTACAGCGCTTAAAATTTGCTGACACTGCCAGCTTTGTTCGCCGCGCAGAGACTATTGGCGGCTTCGGAGGTAAATCAGATATTCTTGCTTCGGGTGAGGTATACCAAGATAACCCTGGCTTTTATCAGCAGCGTCTTGAGTGGCTGCAAAACGCCACGCCGGCTGCAGTGACCGCCGCTGCCAAACAGTGGTTAAGCGATGGTGCATTTGTACTCCAAGTGAAACCACAACCAAACTATGAGACACATGAAACAAGCGTCGACCGCAGTAAGCTGCCGGAAGTCGGCAAGTTACCAAAATTAGACTTGCCGAAACTACAAAGTTTCACGCTCTCTAATGGTTTACCAGTGTATTTGGCAGAGCGCCACGATACACCAACGGTAGAAATGACCATGAACTTTAAAGCAGGTTACGCGGCAGATCCACTATCAGGAGCCCCACTCGGTACCGCAAGCTTTACCCTGCAAATGTTAGAAGAAGGTACAAAACAGTTATCATCCAGTGAATTTGCGGCCAAGTTAGATCGCTTAGGTAGTCAGTTATCGACCTCTGATAGTTTGGATGAGTCCCGCATTAATGTCAGTGCATTAACCGTTAACCTGCCAGAAACACTAGAGCTGTTAGATCAAGTGTTGACTCAACCGGGATTGCGAGATGAAGATATCGAACGCGTTCGCTCGCTTTGGTTAGAAAGCATCCGCAAAGAAAAGGCGCAACCTCGCTCGCAAGCTATTCGGTTATTGCCACAGTTGCTATTCGGCAATAATCACCCTTACGGGCAACCGCTAACAGGCTCGGGAACGCTAGCATCAATTAAGAAATTAACTAAGCAAGATATTGAACAGCATCTTAAACACTGGATCCGCCCAGATAACGCGCGTTTAGTGGTGGTTGGTGATACCGACGTAACAACACTGAAACCACTGTTGGAGAAATCTCTTGGCCAATGGCAGGCGCCCGCAGTTGCAATCCCAAGTCGGGATATTGCCTCTGTCCCGGCGCAAAAGCAGGCGCACGTCTACCTGATTGACCAACCTGGATCGCCTCAGGCGACAATTATTGCCGGGCAGATAGCGCCGTCGAAAGCGACCGACAATGCCACCACAATTGATGTTATGAATACCATCATGGGGGGCGCATTCTCTGCTCGCTTAAATATGAACCTGCGTGAAGATAAACACTGGTCATACGGTGCGTACTCAATGTGGTTATCGGGTTATGAAGGGCCTGGAATGTGGCTGGCGTTTGCTCCGGTTCAAGCGGATAAAGCCAAGGAATCCACCCAAGAGATTTATCAGGAATTGCACCAGTACGTTGGGGCAAAACCCGCAACCGCTGAGGAGCTGGCTAAAGTGAAAGCCAACGAAGTGGCCAAGTTACCAGGCGCGTATGAGGATAAAGCGAGCTTGTTGAGCGCAATTCGCCAAGCACTATCGAATAACAAAGACATGAGTTATTTAGAAAATGAAGCGCAACGGATTGAAAGCATTCCGCTCGAAGATGTACAACAAGCCGCAAACACGGTGCTTCATCCTGATAGTTTAACCTGGGTGATTATCGGCGATCTCGACAAAATCGAACAACAGATTCGAGCTGCCGGGATTGGTGAAGTCACCGTCGTAGACCCTGATGAGATCGACTAAACCCTCTTCGTCCTCAATAAAGCCCGGCGACCTGCTCGCCGGGCAACTGATTTTAGCCGCCATTGCGGTGGTGACCATCTACTGGTTCGATACCCCTGTCCCCATTCCCGTTATTGGTAATCTTAACGCCCTATGCTTAGGCGTAGCGTTTGCTGGACTGAGTTTTTTACTAATTATTGTTGGTCTCAACGGGCCTAAATGGTTGGCAAAGCCGTTACAACAGCAGGTCCAATTCGTTTATCCAATTGTTGCCGAGTTCAATGCGCTGCGGTTGACGGCATTGGCTTTGGCGGCAGGTGTGAGTGAGGAGTTGTTGTTTCGGGTTGCGTTGCAATACTGGAGCGTAGAGTGGTTCGGCACCCTGCTTGGGGTACTGGCAATCGCCCTACTGTTTGCTCTGCTGCATTGTATGTCGTGGACATACGTCGCCACCACCTTTGTGATCGGCTTGGCACTCGGCAGCGCCTACGCCTATTGGCAAAGCATTGCCTTAGTCGTTAGTTGGCATTTTTGCTACGACTTACTTGCCCTATTCGCCCTACGCTACTTTCCGGAAAAGTTAGGCCTAGACATTAAAGGGTTCCAGGAAACTGCAAATCAATAACCACGAACAGTTCGCAAACCACAACGGCAATCGTCAACACTAAGCGCAGCGGATAGTAACTGGCTTGATCGCTCATGATGCTGCCTGGAATTAAGCGCTTCTCGAAAAATAAGACCGCAAGATAACCAACAATCTGTATCCACAAGCCAATAATCATGCTGTCTAACAATAAACTCAACCACGCCGCTAAACTGAACACGTTGCTCAGTACAATCAGTACCTGTGTCTGCTCTTGGTCAGCGTAATGTAACGCCCGCCCCCATAACGTCCCGCTTAAGAAGCTCAGGATGATCGCGCCATAGGTCACAAAAGCGTAAGGCATCGCTAAATTGAATACGGTGGTATCCATTAATTGGCACAGCGCTAATCCGATAAACGGGATCAAGCCGGCGGCTCCTAGCCCCATAATCCAACGATTCTTATAAGATGTCATAGCGTCTCCTTACTGGTTCCGTTACTTAGTGTAACGAAGATAACCACAATTTTGTTCAATAACTGATCCAGGCTATGGTCTATCAAGCTACGGCTAACGTAGCAAACAGCATCAGTATGTTGAAAGGTATAGGTGATAGTTTGGCTCAGTTTCGTACCGGCTTATTTTGGTTTCACAACGACTTACGCTTACACGACCACCCAGCGCTTGCGCAAGCGTGCAAACAATGCGAGCAGTTACTCTGTGTTGTAACCATAGATAATAGCGGCTTTAACACCTCTCGCTACGGATTAACCCAAATCAGTGCGCTTCGACAAACGTTCATCGCCGAATCCGTTAATGCCTTAGCCGAACAACTTGCAGCGTATGGCCAGCAGCTTCTTGTATTACAAGGGCAACCGCTTAACGATATTAGTGAACTGTTGGCAAAATATAACGTCGATGCTGTTTTCCGCAGCCATAGCCAAGATTACTATCACAACCAGCGCTGGCAAAAACTTCAACGGCGTTATCCGTTTTTGCATTTTGCCGAGTACACAACAACCTCGCTGTTTAGCGAGCAACAACTACCCTGCGATCTGCAAAACTGGCCAGACACCTTTAGCAAGTTTCGCAGAAAGTTAGATCAACAACAGCCGCCGCAACCGCTTGAAGCGATTGAAACCCTGCCAGCGACTCCCTTGAAGACCTCAACTCAACGGTTGCCAGTAGCCGCTGATACATCGTCAGAGCTGTTTCATGGTGGCGAACAACCAGCGTTACAAAAACTCAAACGCTATTTCAGCAGTCAGTTACCGCAGAGTTACCAGCAAACGCGTAATCATTTTGATGATCCACAAGGGTCAACGTACTTCTCTGCATGGCTGGCCAACGGCTCGTTATCAGCACGCCAAGTTGTCGCCGAATTACGCCGTCACGAAGCTCGGTTTGGGGCAAATAAATCAACCAACTGGATATACTTCGAATTGCTCTGGCGTGAATATTTTTATTGGTACGCCGTGGCTCATGGCACTAAGTTATTTCAATTTTCAGGAATAAAGGCACAGCCTCCACGCACCTCATTTTACCCTCAACGCTTCGCCAAGTGGTGTTCTGGAAACACTCCATACCCTATTGTTAATGCCAGTATGCGTCAGCTTCGGCAGACCGGCTATCTATCTAATCGGGCTCGGCAACTGGTGGCAAGTTGTTTAGTCCATGAATTAGCCATAGATTGGCGCTATGGCGCCGCCTATTTTGAGCAACAGCTGGTGGACTATGATGTCAGCTCAAACTGGGGAAATTGGCAATATTTAGCGGGTGTCGGTGCAGACCCTCGCGGTCATCGCCACTTTGATCTAGTCAAACAAACCCAAATGTACGACCCAGATCACGCATTTATTCAACGCTGGCAAGGCAACGCCCACGATCAGGCCTTGGATATCAACGATGCGGCTGACTGGCCGATCCAATAGTCAGTGCCGAATTAGGCGATGACCTGTTCCAGCGGCGCCGGTTGGCCATGATAAAAACCTTGTTGGAAATCAATCTCAAGTTGCTGTAAGTGCAAAGACAGCTCAGGCGAGTCGACATACTCAGCAACGATTGGAATGCGGAGTTCTGAGCAAATATCAAAAATTCCCATAAAGATCGCCGCACAAGCCGCACTTTTCATTACTTTTTGTACAATGCTGCCGTCAATTTTTAAATAATTGGGGCTTAGGTCGATTAAACGTGTGAAGTTAGAGAATCCCACACCGAAGTCATCAATCGCAATTTCCCCCCCAGCAGCTCTTACCGCCTTCATGAATTCGTGCATTTTATCGGTATCACGAACCGACTCAGTTTCACTGATTTCAAAGATTAAACGAGCCGTTGGGTGATGCGCCAAGCCCTGAAGAATGAACGCCACCGTTTCTGGGTTGCTGACGTCTTCGGCGCAAAGGTTGACTGAAATTTTAATATTATGTGCAACCGAATCGGTGATTGCCTGCCCCACCACTTTACGGGTAATTTGGGCATAATAGCGGGTGGTTTTGGCATGCGGCAAAAATTGGTCTGGGGTTAGAATTGTATTGCCTAAATCTAGCCGAACCAACGCTTCATAGTAGGTAAGTGACGCATCATAACGTTCAATTTTTTGATAGTAATTTTTGATGCAACGTTCGTCAAAGCCTCGCTGGATAAATTCCATCCAACGGCGCGGCGTCAAGGCTCTGAACTCGCGCTCAGTCATGGTTTGCACGCGGTGGCTGGTATATTGCTGCTTAGCTTTCTCTAAGGCACTTTCTGCCAACGCTAAGGTATGCTGAGAACCCACGCCCATTCCCATCGCCAACTCAAGTGCAATATCAACGTGGTTCACTAGCAGTGGCGTGGCTGTTGCGTGATCGTAAAAGCGCAGCATTTTGCGTTCAAACAGCGGGGCAGGTATCGCATTAAGGCTGACCACCGCGAACTTATCTCCGTATAAGTGAAATAGCTCGCATTGTTGGCGTTTAAAGTAGTCGGTTGCAACGTCACTGAAGGCATGTAGTAATGCGTCACCAAACTCAACACCATAGAAATTAGTAATCGTCCGAAATTGACGAATATCGACCACTCCCACGCATTTCTGTGGTGATTGCTGCAAACGCTTTAGCAGCGCTTTTTTGTCGGGTATATTTTTCAGTAATCCCATTACCACCAGCTACCGCTCATAAAAAACCTGGTTACGTCCACGGCGTTTCGCATCTAGCAGCGCTTTGTCTGCTCTATCCATCGCCGCCAATATATGTTCATTCGGGTCGACCTGAACCACGCCAAAGCTAGCAGAGAATTCATGCGTCGTTCCCTTAAGAAAAGTCTCGCCAATACAACGGCGAAGACGTTCGGCGGTTTCTACCGCTAAGTCTAACGAACACTTCGGTAACAATAACATAAATTCATCACCGCCAAAGCGCCCGAGTAAGTCTTCGTCGCGTAAATTATCAGCAACCAGCTGCGTCACTTGGATCAGCGCTTGGTCACCGGCCAAATGCCCCCATTCGTCGTTAATGGCTTTAAAGTTGTCGAGATCAAATAGAACCAAGCTGGTGGGCTTTCCCGCTCTCGCCGCTGTCCCCCTCGCCACTGTCGCTTGGGTCAAGAAGTGCTCGCGGGAAAATACATGGGTTAATCCATCTTTTGCAACTTTCTCAGAGAGATTGGTATTCACCTCATTCAATACCGGAATGGCCAACCCAAACCACGCTGTAGAGGCGCTTATAGTAACCGCAAACTGCGCCACCAGAGCGTAATCCATTAAATCGAATAGTGCCATAGTCAGCGCTAGAACGGTACTGAAAACGGCTAAACAAATTGCCGTGATCACTGGCACTTCCGTGTATGTAATCCACATCACTGGGAGTACTAAAAAGAATATGGTAAATGCGGCTTCTAGCCGATTCGTTTGCACAATCAGGGTAATACACAAGGCCAAACCAAGTAGCAATATCGCCAACTTGGCGAGCCAGCGCGGCTGCGCTAGGGCATGCCAGGACAAGCGAATATTCAGGCGTCGCTCTTGCGCCGGTAACAGCCATGCTTCGAGTATGCTCACGAATAATGGCGTTAACACAACTATACCCGCCATATCGCCAATCCACCACGGTAACCAGCTCTGCCACAACGTCTCTTGTTCCAACATCTGCTCGGCGGTCATGGCATAGGTGCCAAGGTAGGAAACCAACAGTGAAGCTAACGCTGCAACAAGCAAGAACACCATGATCAACGAGCCTTGCAAGCGTTGATTCTGTTCCGAGCGACGCAAAAACCAGGCACCAAACGCGTAAGGTGTTATATGCGCGGCAGCAAAAAGCAAGCCGGTATAGAGCACATCGGGAGCGGGTGTTTCAAGTTGGTACAGACCATCAATCCAAAAGGTGGCGACAACTGCAGCAGCACCTATCGGCACCACCGCGCGTAACCCTAGCACCCAAAAGGCAGCCAAGGTCAAACCGGCTGGCGGGAACCAAATACTGGCATGAGGAGCGTATTCCAGAACGATTGAGATGCGCCATAGCAGCAACCAACCAATAAAAAGTATCAGCGGCTGAACAAAGGTTAGTTGTATGACATTGGACTGAGCGTTTGCGTCAGAACGGTAACTATTCGTCATTGACGTATTATTATTATGATAATTGTAAGTCGATCACAAGGGTACGATGGCGAACGCCTATAACACAAGCTATTTTTGTGATTATTTTGTTAAGTAACAGCGCGACCATGAGGCCGCGCAACCATCCGCTATTTTGCTTGCTTTAACAAGAACTCTAACGCCCCACGCACTGCCGCCACTTGCGCTTGGTTGCACTCGTCGGGGGTTGTCCGCGAACTGTCAGGATAGACTTCTGTGGTGGTTGAATATTTTGCTTTGGAAAAACCAATGCAAAGCCCGAGTTGCTCAGTTGGCAGAGCAATCACACCATGTTGGGTTAAGGTTTCGCCAATCAAGTTTCCATCATCATCGGCGTCTGCAATATGGGTCACTTTTGCCACTTCTTCGAGTACCGCGCGCTGAAACTCAGGTTGTTCATTAGCTGAGTTAGCTACCAAATAAAAGCCGTCGGGGATATTCCAATTGGTATTCACTTCGCCATCTCGCGCAGCCTTGGCTGGACGAAATTCGCTATTATCGGTATCGGTGGTTTCGTGTAAATCAATATGCGCCAGCAATCCCAGTTCTAATGAGGTAACATAATCAATTAGCGCTTTTGCTTCTCCACTCGGACTGTCGGCGACAAAGTTACGGTTTGGATCGATAGCATCAGGATTCCAACGGTTGATGGTTTCGTAGCCCCAAGGACTAATACAGGGAGCCACGACTAAATTAAAATGCTCTTGATAACGCTCGAATAACTCATCGACCACTCGCAACGCGCCATGCACGCCACTGGTCTCATAACCATGAACGCCGCCAGTCACTAATACGGTAGGCTTGCTGGCTTGCCAATCGTTGCTACGCACCGCAAACAGTGGATAACTATTATGTAGGTAATCTAATACGCCATATTTTTCGACCGTATATCGCCCTCTCAGCCGCTCAATTTGCGTTACCACATCATCAAAATATGAACGCTTGATGGTTTGTTCTGAGAACCACTGAGATTTTTCTTCCTCACCCCAAGGTTGGTTTAACGTACCAATATGATAAATCGTTTGTTGTGTCATAAAATCTTCCTACAATTATTGAAGCATTTGTATGATTTGTGGGCGAAATATAAAAAATACGGCAGCTAAAATACACAATCCTGCCCAAACAAAATCCATCCTAAAAGGCTCTTTCATATAAAATAGAGCGAAAGGCACAAATACCGTGAGCGTAATAACTTCCTGTAATATTTTCAATTGACCTAAATTCATTACCGTATAACCGATACGGTTCGCGGGCACTTGAAACAGATACTCGAATAGTGCAATTCCCCAACTAAGAATAGCTGCCATTATCCAAGGTTTATGGCTGAGCTCTTTCAAATGTGCATACCATGCAAAAGTCATGAACACATTACCAATCAACAGTAATACGGCACACTGTATCATCGCGCCCATTTAACGCTCCCTAAAATAAACGTTCTACGCAGTTTGTGCATTTTCTACGTTTTTTTCCACACGGAAAAAGATCAATAATGGAATAGACAACAATGCCATCCAAGCCATGATTTGAAAATCATTTAGGTAGCCAATCGCCGCGGCTTGTCTGGATAACTCAGCGTTCAATTGCGCAATTGCCACAGCAGGCCCTTCGGTAAGAGCCACGTCGGTAATCTGCTGTTTAACCGGAATACGAAATAGCGTTAACGACTCACCGAGGACTGCATGGTTGGTCTGCGCAAAGCGGGATGCCAGTGTTACCATAATAGAAATACCGATACTGCTACCAATATTCCGCATCAAACTGAACATCGCTGTTGCTTCCGTTCGCAACCGAGGCTCAAGGGTCGAAAATGTGACGGTACTCAACGGGACAAATACAAAACCTAAGCCTAACCCCTGAATAATACCGGTGCGCACAACATCAGACGGTGAAATATAAAGATTAAACTGCCCCATCTCGAACAACGATACGGCCGTTAATAATAACCCGAAACCGACCAAATAACGTACATCCACACGGTTAATCAAACGCCCCACAATCAACATTGAACACATACTGCCAATACCGCGAGGCGCCAAAATTTCCCCTGTCGTAATCACCGGAAAGCCCATCAGGTTTTGCAAGAACGGGGGTAATAGCGCCAATGTTGCCAGCAATATAACGCCAACAATAAAAATAAATACCAAGCCTATAACGAGATTTCGATCTTTAAACAGCTCCGGCTCAATGAACGGCTGTTTCGCGGTCATCATATGCACAACGAAAAGGTATATAAACAGCACCGCAACAATACACTCGAGAATTATCTCCCCCGAGGCAAACCAGTCTTCGCCCTGCCCGCGATCAAGCATTAACTGCAATGCGCCAATGGCTAAGCCAATGAGGGAAAACCCAAACAAATCAAAACGCCGCTTCTCCAGCTTGGTCTCTTCCACAAACGCTAGGATGCCGCCCAGCGCTAACAACCCGACCGGAACATTAATCAAAAACACCCAGCGCCAGTTGTAATATTCGGTAAGGTAGCCACCCATGGTCGGCCCCAAAATTGGCCCTACCATCACGCCTACGCCCCAAATAGCCATCGCTGAGCCATGTTTTTCTTTTGGGTAGGTATCCAGCAACACGGCTTGCGATAACGGCACTAAGCCTGCGCCAAAGACCCCTTGCAGTAAGCGGAAGAACACCAACTGTTCAAGGCTGACAGCAACCCCGCAGAGCACAGAAGATAGGGTAAAACCGATCACGGAGATAACGAACAGTCGTTTGCGGCCAATGATTGCTGATAAATAGCCGGTCATGGGCGTCATTACCGCTGCGGCAACAATATAAGAGGTTAATACCCAGGCAATCTGTTCAGAGGTGGCAGACATGCTGCCTTGCATGTTTGGCAAGGCAACATTCGCAATCGTGGTATCCACCGCTTGCATAATGGTTGCAAGCATTATGGATATGGTAATTAGGCCCCGTTTCGACGAATCCTGTACCGCACTCATGGATGCATTAACGCCCGTTGTTGTGGGTTAGCCAGTTTGTGCATGTGCACAGGCTCATCATCTACAGAGGCTTGCAGCAAATCGACAAGGGGCGCGAGGAAATCTGGGCCACGTTGATGCCAACCAGTATCGATTGACACTTCAACACTCATCCCTGCTCGCAGCGTAAGCTGCTCGTCATTATTTTCAATAGCAATGCGCACCGGTACCCGCTGTACCACTTTCACCCAGTTCCCCGTCGCGTTTTGCGCGGGTAACACCGAGTATTCAGAACCAGTCGCCGCCGCAATGCTTTTCACGTAACCTCTAAACACATGCTCCGGGTAAGCATCAACGTGTAATTCAACAGTCTGCCCCTCGCGCACATGGGTAAGTTGTGTTTCTTTTAGGTTAGCATCGACCCACGCGTTCTGCTGCTTTACCAACATCATTGCCGGATTACGCGGATCAATATACTGACCTTGGCTGGGCGTTTTACTGGCGATGCCGTCAAACGGTGCAACCACTTCGGTCTCGCGTAAATTGCGTTGCGCTTGAGCTAAAGCCGCTTGCGCTTTTTGATAAAGTGGATGTTCAGCCACGGCGATATCGGGATCACCAGCCAGGCTTGCTTTGATACGTGCTAATCCAGATTTAACGGAATCCACCTTTTCTTTCGCGACAGTCAGGTTGTGCTGATATTTGTCTAAAATAGATTCCGATACCGCTTGCGTTTTCGCCAACTTCAATTGCCGCTTGTATTCACGTTGTGCGTAGGCAACATCCTCTTTGGCAATGCTTAACTGCTGTTGCTGTTCTTGATAACTGGCTTTCAGCGTCGCAATATCTGTTTCCACTTGGTGTAACGCCGATTTGGCCTTATCCACCGCAATCTGAAACGGTTCCTGCTCAATCAGTAGCAATAGCTGCCCTTGTTTAACAGGCTCGTTTTCCGCCACTACAATTTTTGCTACATTGCCGGAAATATCCGGAATGATTGCCACTTTATCGTTGTGAATATAGGCGTTCTCAGTGTCGACAAAGCGGCCACTGGTGACATAGAAAAATCCAGACACCAAAAGCACAACTACGGGTACCAAGACCAATAGCAATAAACGCATCGACACCTTACCTGACATGCGATTAACACGGCGCATATTCGCCGCTAACTGAGAGTTCATCATCTGTTGACCTTTACCTAATCAGCTAAGTTTTGCTTAATGGTTTTCAATGCTTGCAGAATGGTTTGACGGCTACCGTCATCAACGCCCGCTAACGCAATGTTTCGGGTTTGTTCACCGAGCGCTCTAAGTTTTTCCAATACCGGTTCCACTTGGTCGGTTAAATGCAACCGCCATGCTCGCCGATCACACGGATCCGCACGACGCTCCACCCAGCCGCCTTGTTGCAAGCGGTCGATGTGGCGCGCCAAGGTAATTGGCTTAATTTCAAGTAACTCAGCGAGTTCCGACTGTTTAACTCCTTGGCAACGGTTTAAACGCGAGAGAATAGACCACTGCGCTCGCGTTAACCCTAAGGTTTGCGCGCGCTGGTCAAAGTCTCTTTTGATAAGTCGTGCAACATCGCTGAGCATAAACATCAATTCTCGGTCGGGAGAAAACTCGTTCATACCTGCTCATACACTGATGTAGAAAGTAAGCACATTATAAGCTAGCTTATTATTTTGTTCAAGCGTCATTTTTTAGTGTTATTATTTTTTCCAAACTCACACCCAAGTTTCTACGATGTTCAAAACCTTCATTTACACTGCACTTGCATTACTTGCTTTTGCGGGAAATTCAGTGCTCTGCCGCTGGGCGCTTGAGGGGCAGAATATTGATGCCTTTTCTTTTACCGCCATTCGTTTGGGCAGCGGTGCAGCCATGCTCATGGCGCTGGTGAGCCTACACAGCCGCATAACATTACAGCGTTTGATAGGATTAGGCAGTTGGCGCTCAGCGTTAGCATTATTTTGCTACGCCGCGTGTTTTTCATACGCCTACCTAGTGTTAAACACTGGTGTTGGTGCACTCATTTTGTTTGCTGCAGTGCAACTTTCAATGCTCTTTATCGCTCGCTTGCAAGGACGCCGTCAGTCATTGCTGGAGTGTGTTGGCGTGTTGATTGCGTTTATCGGGCTTAGTATTTTGTTGTGGCCGAAACTGAAACAGCCTGAGTCTTTGTTAGCCTGCCTCATGATGGCCATCGCCGGGAGTAGTTGGGGAATCTATACCGTTCGCGGGAAAGGCAGTAATACACCACTGCTCGACAGTTGTGGTAATTTTTTGCGCACCACCCCTCTTTGGCTTCTCCTGCTTCTGTTAGCGTTACCGCAGCTATCAGCATCTAGCCTAGGCATTGTATTAGCCATTATTTCAGGCGCCATTACCTCCGCGATTGGCTACGCTATTTGGTATGCGGTATTACCTGCGCTTACAGTGTCCAGTGCCGCAGTAATACAGCTTGCGGTACCAGTCATCGCCGCCGCGGCGGGGGTCGTTATGCTCGCCGAACCACTCACCCTCACGCTGGTGATAGCCGCGGTGTTGGTGTTAGGAGGTATTTACTGGACCCTGCGCGCGGCCAAACGCCGCGGCAAAGCTACCTAAAAAATATTATTACTGAAGGTATCGTTGAGTATGGCTTGCTCAATAATATTACGTTGGTCTTCGTGCGTCGGCACTCGAACCACCAAATGAATTTCGCCAGCGACAGGGACTTGAATACTCACCCTAGGCTCCACTGATGGCGATTCTAGTCCGGTGCGGTAACTTAGCTTGTCGAAATGCTTACGAACGAGAGGCAGGTAGTCCTCGCATTGTTTTTGTGCAGCGCTGAGCAGCGCTTGCTGCGCGAGCTTCCAATTTTCTTCGCGTTTAAACGGTACGGTAAATGCGTGCAATACAAAATTACGACTGTAACTTTCATTCACCACAGGCTCAGAGACAAATATTGAGTTTGGTACCACCACCATGCGCCCACTGCGTTGATTGATGGTTTTGCCCGGTCCGACTTCCAATAACGTAGTGGTTAACAGGTTCTGATCAATAACATCGCCACGAAAGTCTTTGACTTGAATACGGTCGCCCAAATTGAAGCTTCTTGCGCCACTTTTTATCAAGGATCCACTAATACAAATAATCAGTTCTTTGGTCGCAATCACTAACGCTACGGCAATGGCAACAAGCGACAGCGCAAAGGTTCGCAACTCATTGCCCCAAATCATCACCAGCCCAAATAACAGCACTAGCACTAACGCATTACGTAACTGAATTAACCAACGCCGGCGCAAATCGGCAGATTGAATGCTATTGCGAATATAGCGCCGCAACAAACTGCGAACGATTAAAATAGCAATAAACAGCACCAGCGTGCTGCCGAGCAAATGCAGAAACGAGTCTGATGCTTTTAATTCATCGACTATTTGATTTAGCATTTCTTGAATATTCATAGGAATAGTTGATCTTTTGGTCTAAAAAGCGCCGTAATGGCAAGGTAGCATGGGTTATAGTAAAAGCAACCAGATGATTTAATCCAGTGCTTTTTAAGTTGTTGTTTGAGAAGTGAAAATATCTTGTAAATACGCTAATTTTTTTGCCATTTTCTACTATAGTGATAAACGTTAACGGAATGATATTTTGCATCCCACATTTATCGCACATAGCGATACAGGAGGTTAGTTATGAAACAACATAAATGGATGATTTCATCAACAGCAATGGCATTGTCATTGCTGATCTTAGGTGGTTGTAGCGAGGCTTCGCGCGATACCGCACAAGACAAGACCGAGCAAGCTATGGAGTCAGCAAAAGAAACGGCAAGTGATATCGCTGATGCAACGCAAGAAAAAATGCAACAAGCTGGCGAGTATGTAGATGACGCGGTATTGACCACTCGGGTAAAAGCAGCCCTCATCGAAGATGACAATTTGAGTGACTCCAACATCAATGTTGAGACTGTTAATGGTACTGTGATGTTAACGGGTACCGTTAAACAAGAAGCAGACATCGATACGGCAGAAAACTTGGCAAGCAATGTCGAGGGCGTTAAAGACGTTGAGACGGATATCCAAGTTGAAGGCGAATAAGCCCTATTTACCACTCAATTAACGACGCTATGCCCCGCTCCATGCGGGGCTTTTTTTATGCCTATAGCGCCAGCGTTATGTTGCCATCGCAGGTAAATTGGTTCTATTGTTTGTTATAGCAAATTTCTATACGCTAAAACTTTCAGGATTGAGTTGAACCCTAGCCGATGAATCAAGTTGCCTTTGAATATTTAGGTGAATACCTAGATCTACTTCTCGATGTTATCTGTGTTGTTGATCCGGCGCATAAAATTACTTACATCAGCCCTGGGGCTGAGCGAGTATTTGGTTATACGCCAGCAGAAATGATCGGCCACAACATGTTTGAGTTCGTGCACCCAGATGACCGAGAAAATACTCAGCAAACGGCAGCAATCGTTAACGCCGGTGGTGACATCATCGAATTCGAAAATCGCTATCGGCATAAAGACGGCCATACCGTGAACCTGCATTGGTCGGCGCGCTGGTCGGAACGTGACCAAATGCGTATCGGCGTTGCTCGAGATATTACGCTGCAAAAACGTTACTTTGCAGAGCGCGAAGAACTGATTGCCAAACTCGAAAATATGGCACTTCACGATCCGCTCACGCGACTCCCCAACCGTGCCCTACTCTATGATCGTATTGCCACAACTCAAGCGCGCGTCAGCCGCGATGGTAATAGCATGGGGGTATTATACCTCGACCTCGATAACTTCAAGATTATCAATGATGAACGCGGCCACGCGCAGGGCGACTTGCTGTTACAAGCTGTGGCAAAGGCAATGGAGCAAGCGGTGCGGGCCACCGATACCGTGGCACGTTTAGGGGGCGATGAGTTTGTCGTACTGCTTGATGGAATAACCGCTATTGAACAACTCGAAGAGGTTGCCAAAAAGTTACAAAATGCGCTAAATGCAATGGCCATGGAGCCGATGGCGGCAAGTATCGGGGGATTGCTCATTAGTGACCACCAGTTAACCATTGATCAAATGTTGCATTTGGCAGACCAAGCAATGTATCAAGCGAAACGCAAAGGTGGTGGTCAACTGGTCATTGGTTCCGCCACCCAATGCTAACTGGCAAGTGATTATTCAGACCAAACCGCATATTCATTACCCGAAGGGCAGGTAAAGTGGAAACGGCGCCCACCGGGGAAAGAAAATATCGGTTTAACAATAACGCCGCCAGCGTTTTCTACATTCTCTAATGCCTGCTCTAGCGCCTTACTGTAGATCACAATCAACGCGCTACCGGAAGCGCTATTGGCTTGCTGTTCGGAACGGAAGAAACCTCCGTCTAGTCCAGCCCCTTGAATAGCTGCATAGTCCGGGCCGTAATCAACAAATAGCCAATCAAATGCTTGCTCAAAAAACGCTTTGGTTTTCTCTAACTCACGTGCTGGCCACTCGACGTAGTTTATTTTGCCGTTGTTATCCACTACCACGCTCCTCTTGCACGCTTGGCGTTAATTCTCGATTGGAATGATTTTTAGCTCAACCCGACGGTTCTGTTGCCGACCAGATGCCGTTTCGTTTGAGGCAATAGGCATACTCTCGCCGTAACCCACTGCACGCAAACGGCGGCTGTCCACACCCTGCCCAGCTAAAAAGTTCATTACCGCTTGCGCGCGGTTTTCTGATAATTGCTGATTATACGCCGCTTTACCAGTGTTATCGGTATGCCCTTCAACTAGCAACGTGGTTTTTTCATAACGGTTAAGCACCCGCGCCACATCCTGTAAGACCGGCATAAAATCTTGGGCAACATAGGCACTGCCGCTGGCAAAGGTGATATTCCCTGGCATTTGTAAGCGAAGAGTGTCGCCCTCACGCACAACTTTTACGCCACTGTTTGAGAGCTCATCGCGAAATTCTTGCTCTTGCTTGTCCATGTAATTACCAATCGCGCTGCCCGCTAAGGCTCCGACAATTGCGCCCCAGACATAGCGGCTGTTGTCATGATCTCCGGTTGATTTTGCCAAAACAGCTCCGGAAGCAGCACCGATGGCGGCACCTTTCTGGGTGTTATTCATATTGGCACAACCACTCAAGATTAAGCTGCCTGCGACACCGACGACTAATAAATACTTCATTTTGCTCTCCTTGATGACTGATAGCGATTGTTGCTGAATTAGAGTCTAGAAGCTGGGTATTGATTCCAATGATTTACCTTTCTTTACATAAGTCTAAATACGAGGTTGACAAATTTAGATATTTAGACAATCATCTAAATATCTAATTAAAGGAACCGCTATATGCAGCAACAATCGGTTTTTAAAGCGTTAGCAGACCCTACCCGTCGCCAGCTACTCCAACGCTTGCGCAAAGGGTCATTGTCAGCAGGTGAGCTTGCCGAGACAGTCGATGTGACCAGTGCTTCGGTATCGCATCACTTAAGCATTTTGCAACAAGCAGATTTAGTTCGGGTAAAACGCGACGGACAACGGCGCATTTATTCAGTCAATACCACTGTATTCGAAGATGTCGCGGCTATGATGTACGACCTTTTCGGTAATAACGAAAAACTTTGAGGAATGATCATGCCTAATAAACATCGTATTTTTGGCTTAGCCTTAGTCGCCTTGGCATTATTACTGGGTATTATTGTGTACCAACAACTGCCCCAACAAATGCCGACTCATTGGAATATCGACGGCCAAATTGACGGACGAATGGCAAAACCTCTCGGCGCTTTTTTGCTGCCGCTATGCGCGCTATTAACCCTAATCATTTTCGAACTCATTGTACGATTCTCTCCTAAGGGCTACCGAGTTGATGCCTTTACCCATGTGGTGGGAATTATTCAAAACGTTACCATTGCCTTTTTATTGGTGATTTATCTTACCCAAATCCTGATTGCGTTAGGCTATAACATCTCTATGGAGCGTGTTGTGTTGCTGGGGGTTGCCGGATTGTTTCTATTGCTCGGCAATTACATGGGGAAACTGCGAATGAATTTCTTTATTGGTATCCGCACGCCGTGGACACTTGCCAATGAGGAAGTTTGGAATAGAACGCATAGAATCGGCGGTTGGAGTTTTGTGGCTGGCGGCATCGCCATATTAATTGCCGCGCTAGTTTCTGCACCTATCGCTTGGCTGGTAGCTATTATTATTGCGACCAGCTTAGTGCCAGTCGCCTATTCATTTTGGCTCTATAAGCGCTTACAAGGGTTTAACTAATAACCCACACCCAACGGGTCTAATCACCTGTTGGGTGCAATTTAAAACTTTGTATCGAATCTAGCTTCTGAGCAGCTTTCGCAAGGTGCGAAAATGCACCCGGCGACAGAGTTTGAATCATCATTCGATAGTCGAAAAATTCGCCGTTATCTGACATCCGATAACCGATTCGATTGACCAGGCAGTGGTTGTCCCGCATAAACGCTAACAGCGCTTCTTCAGTCATTAACTGTTCGCGATTAAAACGCAGAGTAAAGTATGCGTGTAAACGTGCTGGCAGGCGCGCCTCAACCCAGCGAAATACCGATAAGGTGCCTATCGTTAACACCGTCGTCGCGGCGGCGACCCAATACAACCCTACCCCAACTAATATGCCAATCGCGGCAGTCACCCAAATTGATGCGGCAGTGGTTAATCCTCTAACCGATAAACCCTCGTTAAAAATCACCCCAGCACCTAAAAAACCGATCCCCGTCATGATGCCTTGTGCCATTCGGGTTGGATCGGTGCGAACCACCTCTGCGCCAGCATAGGGCAACCACTGACTCATATCCATGGTCAGGGTCATTAAGCAACTTGATGCCAAACACACCAACGCATGGGTTCGAAAACCTGCGGGGCGTCCTTTATAGCCGCGCTCCATGCCGATTAAACCACCAGCGATCAGCGCAGCAACGAGGTGCAAAGTAATAGCGATATATGCTTGGTCAGCCATGACACGACATCCTTTTATGGCACGCTTTTTTTGCGAGTCTTTATCAGTATAGTCCGCAAACTTGTAATCCCCGAGTTTACGGTTATTATCTTTTTAACATTTTATTAAAAATAATAAACGTTAATTACAGATACCTAGAAACCATCCCATGAAAAAACGCTATCTGCCGTTCATGTTAATTGCCGCATTGCTAACCGGTTGTGCAACGGTTAACCCTCCTAGCCCGATGCTTGAAACCGACGTCTACAAAAAACTGATTGGGGTGAAAGCCGAGAAGCCGAAAGAGAAAATTTATCGCCAATATGTCAGTGGAAGAAGTTATAGCCACCACGAAACGGTAGTGAATAGCTAGCCAACAACGGCGCTTATTTGCTACCGTTTTATTTTGCCTGACGATGGTGCTTACCATGCCCGAACTTCCCTTCTCGCAAGCCTGCGAAAACAACAAAGATACAATTTTAGCCGTGTTAAAACGCGCTTTTGGTGACAGCCAGAACGTAGTAGAAATCGGTAGTGGCACCGGCCAGCATGCGGTCTACTTTGCCAAGCAGTTACCTCATTGTCATTGGCAACCAACAGATCAAGCCCATTACTTACCGGATCTCAATCTTCGCCTGCAGCAACAAGGACCTGACAACCTATTACCAGCGCAGGTCTTTGATGTGTTTGCCGCGCCGCCCGTAGGCCAGTTTGATGCGCTATTCACTGCCAATACCTGTCATATCATGCCAAAAGCCGGCGTAGAGAAGCTTTTTCAGCATCTGAATCATGGCCTAGCGAGCGTAAAAACGTTATGTATTTACGGGCCGTTCAACGATAACGGCGTGTTTACTAGCGCCAGTAATCAAGCTTTTGACCAACACTTAAAAGCCCGTGATCCACAAATGGGATTACGTGATAAGCAGTGGTTGGAGCAATTAGGGAATGACGTGGGTTTTAGCTTGGCAGGGATGCATCTAATGCCCGCCAATAATATGCTACTAGTGATGCAACGGCGATAGGCAAAAAAGAACAACAAAAAAGGAGCGCCGAGCGCTCCTTTTTTAGCTTATTTGGTACTTATAGCATCGCATATAGATTATGCAGCGATGATATTTTCCGCCTGTGGACCTTTAGGACCCTGCGTAATGGTAAAGGTCACTTTTTGACCTTCAGCTAGCGTTTTAAAGCCTGTTGAAGCAATAGCACTGAAGTGAGCAAATACGTCTGCACCACCTTGCTGCTCGATAAAGCCAAAACCTTTTGCTTCGTTAAACCATTTAACAACGCCATTTACTGTATTAGACATAATAATATCCTGAAATTTTTAAAGTTTAATTCCCGCCATAACGAATGAGTTACGCACGGCATAGTGCGGGTAAAGATTAAGAGGTAAAACTACAGGACGAAGATTGACTACAAGTAATGCAACGTAGAGGAGGTTTAACTTTCTGATTCTTATCCAACGCCGCCAAGACTACGCGCTTTTGGCGTTAAGTCAATCGTTATTTAGCCATTAATGTTAATGCTCGTTGCTTTCTGGGGTTGGTAGCCAGTGCGGTTGTGTTTTTCGTAATTTTTTGTTGACGAGATAGCTTAAAAAGACCAGAACAACCGAAATTATCACACCATAAATCGGGACAATAATGAACGCCTTTAGAATCGATTCATCCGAACTTATCGCGTACAAACCAAGCAAAAGTGACAAGATAATTGCAAAGCTTAATGTCCCCAACCCAACCAAAATTCGCTTTTCTTTGCCAACAATTAATCGTCGATTTTTCTTCGCATAACTGTGAAAGGACCACATAGCTGTGGGGATAAAGCAATAAAGCGGAAAATTCCAATCGCCGAAAGATTTACTAATAAGAGTAATCGCCATTAACCAAGCGGAAATCAGTGCGAAATAACTCCAAGTTAGGCGAAGGAAAAAGCCAAAGTAGCCCATAAATACCTATAAATTCATTATGTCTTCTACTATCATTGCACGAAAGCCACTATTTGTTAACAAATTATCATGCCAAAAATATTATTATTAACGTTTATTCTTTTTCTAATAAACTGGCCCGCAGCCGCAACAGCTGACAGTACCCAAAAAGTTTTGGCGCTATCGACCGCCGATTACACGAGCCTCAGACGACACTGTGATTTGTTAGCCCCGTATCAAACGTACAGTAATAAATTTACCGGTGACGAACTATATGTCGTTGGCAAGCTCGAGCTTGCCTGCGCGATGAATACGGAAATGTCTTACCAGCGCCAATACGAAAAAATAACGGCATCCATCAACCAGCAAGCGAATATGTTACGACAGTTAATTGCCGGGACGTTGCCGCAAACACTTGTCGACAACCGCTGGATTAGCGATTTCAATAAAGCTGATACGCCAGAAGCCCAGGCCTTGTTTCTTAGGGTCTATGCCGATCAATACCATTATCAAGCGCCACCGAATAGTTCTGAACAGTTATCCGATATTGGCTGGACCATGTTTTGGAAAGTCAAACGGCAGATTAGTAGTGAAAATGTCGAATGGCTAAAGCAGCAACTCACCCAAATTCCATGGTTTACGATCTCGAAATATGGCGAGGATGCGTCTTTAGCCGCTTGGCTGATTGCACAGCACGCCGACGACGACCAGGCCTGGCAACGTAAGATGCTGGAGATGTTAGACAAGCAGCGTGAAAACGGAGAATTTCAGCCACAATACTACGCGTTGATGAAAGATCGAGTGCTCGTTAATTCAGGTAAAAAGCAAGTGTTTGGTTCGCAAGGACGCTGCACCAGTTCCGGACGCTGGGAGCCTTTTCCAGTCGAAGAACCCGCTAATGTTGACCAACGTCGCGCGGAAATGCATTTAGAGCCACTCGCTAACTATAGAAAACGCTTTCGTTGCCACTAGCGGCTGTTAAAAACTCGAGCCTGGCTGTTTAAGGAACGCTAGCTCCTCTGGCGTTGAACTGCGCCCTAAAATGGCGTTGCGGTGCGGATAGCGTCCAAACTCGTCAATAATGGCTTTGTGCTTGAGTTCGAATTTATAGTTATATTCCAACCCTGGCTGGTCGAATAAATTAACTGCTTGTTGATGTATCAGTGCCGATTCACTGTGCATATATGGCATATACAGAAAGGCTTTTTGGTCATTAGCTAACGCCGTATCAGCCGCCGCTGCTACAGCCTCTTGCGCCAGTACTAAAGCCATCGGGTCTTGACGGAACGCCGCCGCGGTATCACGATAAATATTCCGCGAAAACTGGTCGAGCACAATAATTTCCGCCAACCGTCCCAGTGGCGTTATTCGCCACTGCCAACACTCTCCGTTAGCTGCTGCTGACAGTGTGTTGCCGAAGCGCTCGCTGATGCTGTTATCGAGATCCTCACTTTTACTGAACCATTGCTTTGGTGTTAACTCAGTAAACCAAAAGTCGATAACCGCTTGCGCTT
The DNA here is from genome assembly GCF_003987475.1 of Idiomarina tyrosinivorans. Taxonomy (GTDB): domain Bacteria; phylum Pseudomonadota; class Gammaproteobacteria; order Enterobacterales; family Alteromonadaceae; genus Idiomarina; species Idiomarina tyrosinivorans. The sequence continues at coordinate 402,047 of NZ_PIQH01000001.1, forward strand.
GCACAAGCTTATTTGCAGCAGTCACGTTTGCTTCTTGACGCCACCGCAACGGCTAAAGCAATACCGATGACAAGCCCCGCTCCGGGGTTGCCAGAGGCCGAACCTACCGCTAACCCAACACCCACACCGAGCGCGATTGCTGCGCCGATATTGCGCTTAGGTTTAGTGTTTTTCTGTGGTTGATCTGTGTCCATTGTATGACCCTGTTATGTGGTTTTAACTATCGATACTAAGCCAATTTAGGTTGGAGCGAAAGCCTTACACCAACAACCGATAGAAATTACTCAACCGCCAACTTTTTACGCTAATATGGCTATAAAAGACCCTATAAAACAATAACAAAGGACTGCGTTATGATGTTTCTACTAATTATCTGGATTATTTGCGGCTTAATAGCCTCTAGCGTGGCATCATCTAAGGGGCATAATCCAGGTGTTTGGTTCTTAATCGGCGCCATTTTCGGCATATTTGGGCTCGTTGCGGTGATGTTGCTGGATAACCGCAAGGATCAACAGAATGTCGAAGCGCACGATGCCAATCAACAAACCGACGTAAACGACACTCGGGAATGCCCTTACTGTGCGGAACGGATTAAGAAAAAAGCCAAGATCTGCCGTTATTGTGGCTCAGTCGTCGAACCCTTGGTTACCGATGATACGCCGCAGCGCCTAAGCCCGGCCGAACTGACTCGCGAACGCATTCTTCGCAAAGCGGAGCAATTAGGAGTAGCTGCAGAACCGTTGCAACCCGATGACGCCGTGCGCTTCACCCACAAAGGCCAAACCCACGATTTCTTCATCCTCAAACGCGCCAACGAGTTCCTCGATAGCCTGGAAGACGAGTAGCCTGCCGCTGTTGCGGCAGGTTATCGCTAAGGCTAAGACCTGTTGCAGTAGCAACAGGCTACCAACAGACATAAAAAAGCCGCTCGAGTGAGCGGCTTTTTTGTGGAATGTGGTGGAGCTGGGGGGAGTTTAAATTGTTACGCAAACTATTGTTTGATAGTTATTTTAAAAAGCCACCAAGAAGAAAGGAATGCATCTCGGTAGACATCAATGAAAACTGAACTGCAACATAGTACTAAAACGATAAACCATGAGAATCTGCTTTGTGCCAACAGAGAATGTTGACGCTCCAATAAACCACCGAAAGGAGCGCGGCGGATAACCAGTCCGAAAACATACTATTGTTAAACGATCTTTCCGTGGCACTCTTTAAACCTTCTACCGCTACCACAGTGACAAGGGGCGTTTCTCGGTAAATTTTCAGATGGAGTCAAATCAATTTCATCTAACATGGAAATTAGTTCTTCAGCAGAAACTGCCTCACCGATCATAACTTGAGTTAAGCTCCGCATATGCAGCAGCAGCTCTGCTACTATTTGTGATTCGACGAAGCTTTTTGTTTCACCGTTGCTGCTGTAATCCCCCCATTTTAAGCAGCAGCTATTCGTAGAATTAATGAACCGCTTGCGTTAATTGTTTGGGCGGAATGCCTCCGATGGCCGTGTTAGGCCGTTCGTTGTTATAAAGCCAAAGCCACTGAG
>NZ_PIQH01000010.1 GCF_003987475.1 Idiomarina tyrosinivorans
AACGTTGGGGCGCGAAGCTGGGGAAAAAGTATCTCCGGCCATGGACGGCCGGAGACTAAGCGCCTCATGGATGAGCTCGAGCGGCTTTTTCCCCAGCTTCGTGAACCGGCGGGGTGCCGTGCAATGAATCTCTGAGCACCTACACACCAAGCGCCCTCCAGCCCCTCACGATGCCGACCCACCCAAGCTCATCGCCGTGGTAGAGAACAACCAATCCCAAGCCTGCCGCGAGCCGCAGCCATAAGCCGCAGTAAACAATTGCCCCTTCACGATGCCACGAGCCTAAGCTTGCGGCGGTGGTTACGGTGATCAGTCTACTAGGTTGGCTGGGATGTCTTCGCGAAGGCTTTTCCAGACTTTTGCTGAGTCGTAGCCGTATTGGCGAACTAGGTTGACTGAGTCGTTGTGGTTGCCTTGTTTGGCAAGCACTAATAACTCTTTGTAGTAATCACGCGCGAGTTCACGGGCGGCGGATGAGGAGAAGTAAAATTGGCCAATGCGCGAGTAGAGGCCACGGAAGCCGTTTAGTACAAGCACGTAAATGGGGTTGCCTGATGCCATGGCGATATCGTGATTGAGTTGGTAGTCAAACTCAGCAAATGCTCGTTCGTCATCTTCTAGTGCTTCTGCGGCACTGAGCAGTTCAACCACGCGTGCGGCATCATTGCGAATGGCCGCTCGAATATAAATGGTGCTGATATTGGTTCGCGCCGATAGCAATTGGTCGACCAATTCAGGCATACCGTCTTCGTCTAATCGGGCGAGGGTTTCTAGGATATTTAAGCCGGAGGTTTCCCAGAAATTGTTCACTCTTGTGGGCTTGCCGTGCTGAATGGTCAACCAGCCATCACGGGCTAAGCGTTGCAGAACTTCACGCAGTGTTGTTCGAGTAACTCCGATTAATTCAGACAGTTCGCGCTCAGCAGGGAGAATAGAGCCCGGAGCAAAGTGTCCGCTCCAAATCGATTTTACGATATATTCTTCTGCGAAACCCGCTGGGCTTTTGGCTTTAATGATCATATGACTGCCTGTGATGTAATGTTGCGGCAATTTTACCGCCTCGGGTGAGGTCGGACAAGTTTTGTCGAGGGCTTTTCTAAGCCTTTACCCATAGGCGCTTATCGACATTGGCTAGCAGTTCGGCTATGGTGGCAAAAAAATTATAACAGGATCATTCCATGCAGTATTTAGCAAACCTTGCTGAGCGTGCCAGTCCGTGGCGTTTGTTGTTTATTATCAGTGCCTTAGTTTTTGCGTCAGCACTCTATTTTCAGTTTGTAATGGACCTGCAGCCGTGTGTTAAGTGTGTTTATCAGCGTGTCGCTATTCTCGGCGTTGCTGCAGCAGGGCTGATTGGCAGTTTTACCTACCAATACGGTTTAGGCCGCCTCATCGCTTTTGCCCTGTGGCTGTACAGTAGTTATCAAGGGGCGGTGATTGCCTACCAACATTGGCAACTGCAAGAAACAGAAAATCCGCTGTTTGCGGTTTGTGAGAGCATTCCGAATTTTCCTGACTGGGCGCCACTGCACCAATGGCTGCCAACAATCTTCAAGCCGCAAGGGCTGTGTGGGGATGTTCATTGGTCTTTTGTTGATATGACCATGCCACAATGGACCACTGTCATATTCTCGTTGGCATTTGCCGTTGGCACAGTGCTGCTGGTTATTCGCTTAGCGAAGAAACACCAGATTTAATCATTGCCTAGAGGGAAGGTCACGATGCGATCTTCAAGATCGCCGTGAAAGTCTTTTTCGCTGGTAAAGTGCCCTATCACACTTATTCCCGCTTCGCGCATTTCTTGTTGGCTACCGTTATGCCGAAGCGGATGCCAATAGGGTAATTCCAAACCTTCTGCGAGCATACGATAGGCACAGGTTTCTGGCATAAAGTAAACATCTTCTAAATTTTCCGGCGTCAGTGTTACACAACTGGGTACACGTTGACTCCGATGCGGGTAATCGCCGCAGCGTGCGGTTGCTTTATCCAACAAATGGCACGCAATGTTGGTAGTAAAGATTTCTGGTGGATCTCGGCTATCGTCTTCGTCAATCAGTTTCAACAAACAACATTGACCACAACCGTCACAAAGCGACTCCCATTGTTCATGAGTCATGTCTTTTAATGCTGTGGTTTGCCAAAATGCTGTCATGTTTCTATTACCTTCTTATGACTACCGACGTTCAACTGAGCTGCGCCAGTGCCATTGCTTTTCTGCTGTTGCTAAACGCATGGTTAAACTTTGCCCAGCAGCCAGCGGTCCAACGCCCTGCGGGGTACCCGTCATGATCACATCACCTGGGTCAAGAGTAAAGCACTGGCTCATTTCACTGATCAAGTCTGCCATCGACCAAAGCATGTCGTCAGTACTTCCGTGCTGACGCTGCTCACCATCAATGGTCAGACTAAATTCCAACTGTTGCCAATCCAGCAGAGCATCAACATGAATAAAACGGCCTAGCGGGCAAGCGTGATCAAAGGCTTTCGCGCATTCCCACGGTTGTCCTTTGTGTTTCAGTTGTTGCTGAATATCGCGCAAGGTCAAATCTAACCCCAAACTGATACCAATGACCGCGGCCGCTGCCTGAGCTGGCGTGGCCTCAGTTAATGGTTGACCGAGTAAGAGCGCTATTTCCAGCTCATGGTGGCACTCCCCAAAGCGTTCTGGGTCTGGAATCAGCACCGATTGTTCGAAGCGCCGTAAACTTGCTTTCGGCTTCATGAATAGCAATGGTTGAGACGGAATGGGCTGCTGCATCTCGACAGCATGGGCCGCATAATTGCGGCCCACACAAATGACTTTGCCCGGCGCCAGTGAAACCGTTTCACCATCGCGCCATTGATGTTGATAGCCGTTCATCGCGGAAAGCGTATACGGTCCGACAAATAACCCACCGCGGTCACAAAGTAGGTGGAGCGGTTCCAATGCATCAACGCATCATAATTGGAATAGGCCAAATAGATGCGTCCATTTTTGTCGTCCGGAATCACTAAACTGGCTTTAATATCGTCACGTTGCGGCAGCGCACTACCGTCGTAACGGGTCACGCCAAGCTTTTGCCATTGCTGCAAACTTTTTTTCGTTTCGAGACCCGCGACCGAGGTATCAAAATCGGCAGGAATTTTCACTTGCCGCCCCCAAGTCACGTCATCGCGCCAACCCACGGAGTGTAAATAGTTGGCTGCAGAAGCGAACACATCGGGCAAACTGTTCCAAATATCCTTACGTCCATCGCCGTCATAATCTACTGCGTATTGCATGAATGAGCTCGGCATGAACTGCGTTTGCCCCATCGCGCCAGCCCATGAACCTTTCATTTGTTCAGGCGCAATATGGCCTTCTTGAATAATGGTCAGCGCGTGCCACAGTTGCTTTTTAAAAAAGGCTTCGCGGCGGCCGTCGTAAGCTAATGTCGTTAAAGCCGATACCACATCAAAGCCACCGGTAAAGTTACCAAAATTGGTTTCAATGCCCCAAAGTGCCACGATAAAACGTGGTTGCACGCCGTACTTCTCGCCAATTTCGTCCAGTAACGCTTTGTTCGCCAGGTACTTTTTACGAGCTTTTGCCGCTTTCCAGTCTGGTACAGCGCGCGGCAAATAGGTATCCAGCGTAAGTTTGAACTCTGGCTGGTTCTTATCTAACTGAACCGCGCGATGATAATACTTAACTCCGGCAAAGGCTTGTTCCAAAGTGGCCTCGGTAAAGCCTTTTTGCAACGCTTCTTGCTTTAATTTAGCGACATAATCAGGATAGTCACTAGGGGGTTGTTGCTGGCTGTCCTCGGCAAATACCGCGGTCGCTACCAAACTTAAGGTCAGTAGCATGGCTTGAAGCAATTTGCTGCTTAGCTGTTTCATTTCGACTCCTTGTTTGCCGCGGTTTTTGGCAAAGTGTTTAGCAGATTTTCAACGCTTTCCGGCATTTGTAAGTAATACCCCGGATCAGCCAGATGCTGTTGCAGTTCGTCAACTGATAACCTCGCAAGTTGCTTACGTTTGGCTAAATTAATGGTCATCACCTGCTCAGGTTGACCAAAGGCTTGGGTTAAGGTTTCCGGTAATTCAGAAAAATCTTTGCCTTGCGGCAAATACACGAAGGTATCCGCCTTTCGACGGCTACGATAGACCACGCACAGCATTGTGACCTCCATACTACGGCAGCTTATGGTGAGGGCGATTATTGTGGGCGTAAAAGCTCACGTATATCAGCACCTAGCCTAGCGTCACGCCAACCAACAAACAAGTCAGGTTTAGGTAAACGTTGCTGTTGATCGGACGAAATTTGCCAGCACCAAAACATCACATCATTAATTTGCTTGCGCGATGCGACGAAACTCGGCGGCACATTTAAGCTTTCAGCCACTTGTCCAACCCATTGCTTTATGGCTTTGAAGCAGCGTTTGTAATCAGCCATGTCGTCCAATCGTAATAAGGTGTGTTGGGGCGCCGGTAGCTGATTATAGCGCTCGCCATCCAGTACCTGCAGAATGTCTTTGCCGGAGTACTTTACCGTTGCCGGGCTGACGCCATTAATAGCACTGAGCTGCGCTAGGTTTTTTGGACATTTTCGTGCAACATCCAACAGGGCACCATCTTTCAACAGAAAGCCTAGAGGTAGATTGCGTTTACGCGCTTTGTGAAAGCGCCAAGCGGTAAGCCGTTGCAACCGCTGTAACTGTTCCATGTTGAGTTGCCACGCATTGCCAATAAACAAGTAGCGTAAATCGTCAGGAATCTGCTGAGTGCGTTTACTCACTTGCCGTTGCGATTCCTCCCAGATAAGTTCCTCTACCCCCGCTTGTCGAGCTTGGCGCAGCAATTCTGGGTAGATCGCGGCAAGATAACTGGCGTCCGCGGCGGCATAGTCTAATTGTTGCGGTGCTAACGGCCGTTTTAACCAGTTTGTTCGGGATTGGCTTTTATCCAATTCAACACCGCAAAAGTGCTCCACCAAACGGGCATAGCCCATGGCATCGCCGAGACCTAAAACGGTAGCGGCAATTTGGGTGTCAAAAATACGCTGCGGGCTATTGCCGCCGCTACAGTGATAAAACAGTTCAATGTCTTCACCGCCAGCATGCACCACAGTGGCGACTTCAGGGGCATTGACGGTATTCCACAGCGGCGTTAAATCGTTGATGGTTAATGGATCAATCACCACGGTTTCGCCATTAACGCTCAACTGCACTAGCCCTAATTCAGCATAATAGGTACGTTCACGCACAAATTCAGTATCTATGGCAATCCAATGGCAGGGCTGCTGCGCATGTAAAAACGACTCCAGCGCGGAGTCGTTATCTATTATCCGATACTGCAATAAAGACTCGGAAACCTTAATCACGCATCTTCCTCTTTACGCAGTTCCTTACGCAAAATTTTTCCGACATTGCTTTTTGGCAGTTCTTTGCGGAACTCGACCAATTTCGGAACTTTGTAACCGGTCAGATTATCCCGTGAGTAATCAATCACGTCTTTCTCGGTCAAGGATTTATCTTTACGTACCACGAACACTTTAACCACTTCTCCCGATGATTCGTGTGGCACCCCAATAGCTGCCACCTCGAGAATTTTTGGATGCGCCGCCAGCACGTCTTCAATTTCATTCGGATAGACGTTAAAACCTGATACCAGAATCATGTCTTTTTTGCGATCGACGATTTTGAAATACCCTTTCTCGTCATAGGTTGCAATATCGCCCGTAGCGAACCAACCGTCTTTAATTGCTTCGGCGGTATCTTCAGGACGGTTCAAATAACCGACCATCACCTGCGGGCCTTTAACTTGCATCTCGCCCGGTTGCCCCATTTCCACTTCCTCACCGCTATCGGCATCAACGATGCGAATGTCAGTGCTGGGTACAGGTAATCCAATGCTACCGGTGTAATGCTCAATATCGTAAGGGTTGACCGTTACCACTGGGGCGCATTCGGTTAGACCATAGCCCTCGAGCAAGCGTGATTTAGTCACTCGCTCCCAATGCTCAGCCACAGAACGTTGCACCGCCATACCGCCGCCTAGGGCAACTTTCAAATTGGAGAAGTCCAAATTTTTGAAGCCTTTGGTATTCAACAAGCCGTTAAATAAGGTATTCACTCCGGAGATCATTGAGAACCGATACTTGCCAAGCTCTTTCACAAAGCCCTGCATATCACGCGGATTGGTAATCAGGACGTTCTTTCCTCCGTGTTTGAGGAAAGTCAAGCAGTTCGCGGTTAGCGCAAAGATATGGTAGAGCGGTAAAGCGGTAATAATAATTTCTTCACCGTCACTCATTATCGGCGTTATAACCGACGAAACTTGTTCTAAATTGGCCACCATGTTGCGGTGAGAGAGCATCGCGCCTTTAGCGACCCCAGTAGTACCACCGGTATATTGTAAAAAGGCAATATCATCGCCATTCAACGCTGGTCGCTGGTAGCGATTGCCGTCACCTATCGCCAAGCAGCGATTAAAGTCGACGGTACCAGGCAATGAGAAAGACGGCACCATACGCTTGACGTATTTCACCACTACATTGACTAACCAGCGTTTCGGTGCTGGCAACAGATCGCCGATTTGGGTGGTAATAATTTTATCTAACTTCACCTCAGCACAGATCTTCTCCAAGGTGTTGGCAAAGTTTTCCAAAATAACAATGGCTTTCGCTTGGGCGTCGTTCAACTGATGCTTGAGCTCGCGAGGCGTATAAAGTGGATTAACATTCACCACCACCATGCCCGCTCGTAATACCCCATACAAGGCGACTGGATATTGCAATAAGTTTGGCATCATCAACGCCACAGCATCGCCTTTCTGTAAACCAGACTGTTGTAAGTACGCGGCAAATTCGCGACTTTTCTCGTCCAATTCGTTGAACGTTAGTTCACAATCCATATTTACATAAGCGACTTTATCGCCGTAGCGTTTTACACTTTCCTCAAAAATATCGACCAACGAAGGGTAATGGTCTGGGTCAATAGTTTCAGGTACCCCAGGTGGGTAATGTTTTAGCCAAATTTTTTCCACGTGAAAGCTCCTACGCTTTTCTCTTATTTTTGCGCAATCATCGCATATCCGACCAGTGAATCCTAGTCGTCGGCATTGATGTCTGCTAACAACTGCGCGGCAAGTTTTTGCGGCTGTTGCATGTGCACATGGTGGCCACCGCCCCAGCTTAACTGCTGCAACTGCGGCACCAAGCCTCGCCAGCGTGATAGCGCTTGCTGTAATTCAGTGAACCCAGAATCGCCAAGTATCACCGTCATCGGACACTGAATACCGGGTAAAATCGTTTCTACGTCCTCTGCTTTCATGCGGTAGGGTGAGTGGACACGAACACGCGGGTCTGCCCGCCAACGAATCTTGTCGCCCTGTTGCTGTAATCCGCGTTGCACCAATAATTCAACCAGCGACTCGGCAAAATCGGCTTTTTTGGCTCGAGCCGCGACAGCTTGGGCATATGACGCGGGTTGCCGTGCACTGGCGCCTTCAAACTGTTGCCGATGGCGAAAACTGTTACTAAGTTGTTTCAGCGCATCGCGTTCTTCGGCAATTAACAAACCAAACGCCTCTACGGTCCATAACCGTTGCACAGCCTTAGGCAATAACGCGGTGGTCACCTGCGCAATAAAGCCCCCCATAGAATGGCCCAATAAGTAGGGCTGCCAGCCTTGCTGTTTAATTAACCACCAAAGATCATAAACATAGTCAACAAAATGATAGTGTGCACCCGCAGGACGATGGTCCGAGTGTCCATGTCCAGGCCAATCAATGGCAATCAGTTGCTGCTCATCGGCTTGCCATTCACTGGCTAATGGTAGGAAACTGTTAGCATTATCGAGCCAACCGTGAAGTGCGACAATAGGCGTGTCACTAGGCTTCCCCCAAGATAAGCCACGAAGCTTACCCCAGGGTAATTGCCATTCTAGCGCCGTTGCGTGCGCCAGCGCAGATTCATACTTAGCGTCCATGCGTGGGCAACAGACGCTTAGTTTTTAGTGCTTTTCTGAGTAGGTTGCTTCTGCACTCGAACCGGCACTACGCGATAGGGATAGGGATAGGGGTAATAAGGGGAATAGAAATTGTGCCGGAACCACAATGGCGCGTAGTCAATCTCAGCCAACTGTTCGACTTCTTTTTCCCATAGGTGATAACCGCTCGCCTTAATCACTGGGTATAAATAGGTGTATTCACCGATTTTCCCTTTTTGCGGCGCTTCTAACGTCCCTAACACGGTCAAGCTGCGGCCTTTTTTATATACGGCAGGATCAACGAAGCCATCAATTAACACTAAATAGCGACCATTGGTTTGGTCTTTAACAATCGGCCGTCCCCAGCTTTTAAGTGGAAAGTTGACCATTTCGATAATGGTAAAGTCTTTGCCATTGCGCACATCGGCAATCACGCCACCCCAACGTGCAGATTGGCCAACGGTTTGCTGCGGATTTGCGGTGGCTTGCGCATAATCCACCAACGCCGCTTCGTTTTCTGTCGCAATCTCATCAGGAAACATTGAACACGCTGATAACGATAACAACGTGAAACTCATGATTAACCACTTCATAACACCACCTTAATGTTCACTTAGGCGTATAAATCGACCCCAAGCAAATGAATAATCTCGTCGCGCTGTTCAAATAACGCGACTTGCTGATAGCTCTGTACCGCCTTTTGCGCTTGCTTAGACGGTTCATCTGCGTCGATACCTAGCTGTTGCCACTGCTGCGCACGCTGTTCACTTTGCGCTTGATTGGGCAATACAATCGTTGCCGCTAGCGGCTGACGATCGCATTGCGGTGCATCTTGCTGCAACTTTTGCTGCGGTGCTTTCGCTGAGCGATTCACCGCCGAGGTTAAACCCGTAATTTGCAAAGCAGATTCCTCAGCTCTCAATCATTAGATAATGGTTATTATGGCGAGTTCCCGAAAACGACACAAGTTCATCGACCCGGTAACTTCTGCCAGGTCACTTCATTTCGCACATAAAACGGCTCCACATGCTCCGGCGCCTGCCACTGCTCTGCTGTCGCATGCTCAATAAAATCCAATAAGTCAGCCGCCAACGGCAACCGATATGCTGTCGATTGATGAATTTTTTGTTGCGGATCCAGTGCTGCAGCGTAATTGTCCCAACCGGTTCCCACGGCTTCAATATCCGCATCCACGTTAGCTAACAATTCGGCAAAACAGGCGTCACTGGGGGCCATCACTTGGGCGCCCTGAAATTCTCGTAATCGTCCCTGCTCGACAACGTAACTGGCACAATACACCTCGCTCATGCGCGCATCGATTGCCGCCGCGATGGCTTTCGCTGAACCGTCTTTAAGGGCTTGCTGCGCTAACAATGTTAAGGTGGAAACTGGCAACAGTTTCAACCCTAAACTAAACCCTAAACCTTGCGCAATTGCTAACCCGATCCGGACACCGGTAAAGCTTCCCGGCCCCACCGCAACGGCAATTCCCTGTATCGCTTTGCGACTAATCTGCGCCTGCTCTAAGAGCTCATCAATATAGCCCAAAACCTTTTGCGAATGGGTACGAGGGCTCTCACTTGTGCGACTGTAGACATTGCCATTAGCAAGCAAGGCCACTGAGCAATTCTCAGTTGAAGTATCAATTGCGAGATAACAACTCATGCCGTCATTTTTCCTCTAAAAATTGGTACGCTTGTTCGATATCTCGAGTCCGCCGCATCGGCGGCAGACTGCGTAAAAACAATTCACCATATGCTTTAGTCACTAGCCGATGATCGCAAACCACCAGCACCCCACGATCGTTGCTATCACGAATCAGCCGTCCAGCTCCCTGCTTCAGCGCTATCACCGCTTCGGGTAACTGAATAGTGGCGAACGGATTAACACCGCGCCGTCGTGCATCCTCTACTCGCGCCATTAGCAAAGGGTCGTCAGGCGATACAAAGGGCAATTTATCAATAACCACACAACGCAGCGCTTCGCCTTGTACATCCACCCCTTCCCAAAATGATGCAGTACCGAGCAAAACACCGTTTTGGCTCGCGACAAATTGCTCTAGCAACTCCCGCTTGGTGGACTCTCCTTGCACAAATAACGGCCTAGACAGACGTTCACGCAAGCCATTGGCGACCAAGTTTAGCATTCTGTGGCTAGTGAATAGCAGAAATGTGCCACCATGATTGTGAGCGATCAACCGCTCTGCCACAGGTAACAGACTATCCAGCATTTGCTTAGAGCTTGGTGGCGGTAAGTAGCGCGGCAAGCACAATAAGGCCTGATTCGGATAATCGAATGGACTGGTTAAACGCAGTGTTTGGGCATCTTCGAGGCCTAACCGTGAGGTAAAATGGCTAAAATCCTCTCCCATGGCTAACGTCGCAGAGGTAAAAACCCAGTGAATCTTTTGCTTTTCCATATATTGACGAAAGCGCTCGGCAACACTCAGTGGGGTCTGATGTAAAACCACATGCCGCGGCGTTGTCTCGAACCAAAAACTGTAGCCAGTGCGGTCGGTATCCTGTAGCTGTTGCCAACGCTGCTGGTAAAGTTGAAAACGTTCATACAAGTTGTCCAGATCTTGGCTACGACCAAGTGCAGCGCCAATCACCGATTCCAGTTGCGCTAATCGCTCGCTCAGCCGTGCAGCAAGTGTGGCAATATCGTCTTTGCTTTTCCACTCACGCCACTGCCCCCGCATCGGATCTAAGGGAAATGCCAGGCGCCAATCACGCAATTGTTGCTGGATGACCTGTGCTAATTGGTTCGCTTGACCGAGGTCTTTTAACTCGGTGGCACAAAGTTGCTGCAATTCCAGCAACATGTCCTGTAACTGTCGACTGGACACCGCTTCACCGAAATATTGACTGGCAATATCCGGCAACTGGTGAGCTTCATCAAAAACGACCGTTTGCGCCTCGGGAATTAATTCGCCGAACCCCACATCTTTCAATGCCATATCGGCAAAAAACAAATGGTGATTCACCACTACAATATCGGCTTCAAGCGCTTCTTTTCGCGCCTTAACCACATAGCAGTCTTCATAATTTGGGCAGTCGCGACCAAGACAGTTATCCACTGTACTGGTTACTTGCGGCAATACTTCAGCGTTCTCTGGCAGTTGATTGAGTTCGCCCAGGTCACCGGAGCGAGTACTATGCGACCAGCGCTGGACAGCAATCAGTTGCTTTGCGACCTCTGGGCGATAATGCTCCGGGCTTTCCGCGGCTTGTTGCATGCGATGGATGCACAGATAGTTGGCACGCCCTTTTAGCAATGCGGCGGTCTTTTTCGGCGCTAAGGTGTCGCGCAATAAGGGTAAGTCACGGTGGAATAGTTGTTCCTGCAGGTTTTTGGTGCCTGTAGAAATAATCACTTTGCCAGTTTGCAGCAAAACTGGCGCTAGATAAGCAAACGTTTTACCGGTTCCAGTTTCTGCTTCGACCACCAGCGGCTTGGCCGCAGTCATGGTTTTGGCAATAGCCTCCGCCATCTGTTGCTGAGCTTGTCGAGGTTGAAACTGTGGTAACGCTTTGGCTAGGGTTCCACCGGGCTGGAATACCGCGGCAATCGCGTCGCTCGCAACAGCCATAAATAGGTCACTACTCTTGGTTAATCACTCACCCCGGCAGTATCGCACAAGCGCTATGGCAATGCGAGCCAAGCAAACTAAACGTAGGTATCGATATGGCGTCCACGATCCTGTTCTGCGGCGCCATCTGGCTCAGTTTCAATACCCTCTTCTGCAGACGCTGGAGATGCCTGCGGGTCGGACTGCTGTTGTTGCGGATGTTGATGTTTGCTGTTGTGTTCAAGATCCTCTTGTACAGTACTGCGTTCATCGTCTCGCACTTGGTCAAGACGTTGCTCACGAACCACTTGATTGACCCGCATTAGCTCACGATCGCGATCGACCGGATTACGGATGTCACGAGGCATCAATGGAATCATTGCATCAAAGTTTGCCATTGCTGTCGGTACCTATCAGGGTTGGCTATACAAGCACTGATTAAATTCTAACCAGTTATCGGCAAAAATCCCAATAAATTTAGGGTTGCAATTCTCTGCGAGACCGATAATATACTATACAACTTTGACTTGTATACTTTGCTAAAAGTTCAAAACAGGAGACAGCCATGCGTCGACATCATCATTTGCACCATATTTTAATGGCCCGCGGCTAGCCTGTATTCTTTTTTTTAGGCAAGCCGAGGCCTTCGGCTTGCCTTCCTGGTTATCTATACAACCTCTGGGAGGCAACTCTCAGAGGTTTTTTAATTTTTGGAGCAAACATGACATCTCGACTGACGATTGCAATACAAAAATCGGGACGCCTCAGCAAAGAGTCGTTGGCACTGCTGAAAGCTTGTGGTGTGAAATTTTCCATCAACGATGCACGCTTAATCGCTCACAGTACCAGTCATAATATCGACCTGCTTCGCGTCCGTGATGACGACATTCCCGGGTTGGTTATGGATGGCGTCGTTGACTTAGGGCTGGTTGGCGAGAATGTTCTCGAAGAGGCGCGCCTTGAGCGCGAGGCAACAGCAATGAATGCCAACTTCGTCGCTCTCCGTTCCCTCGAGTTTGGTCACTGTCGACTGTCGCTCGCGGTACCAAAAGAGGCGCAAGAGCGTGGTCTTGCTCAACTCAATGGTGCGCGCATCGCGACCACCTACCCGCGCTTATTGCAACGCTACTTGCAACAACAGCAAATTGCGGCGCGCAGCGTCGTCCTCACCGGTTCTGTCGAAGTCGCGCCGCGCGCGGGACTTGCCGATGCGGTCTGTGATTTGGTTTCCACCGGGGCCACGTTAGAAGCGAACGGTTTAGTGGAAACCGACGTCGTGTTCCGCTCACAAGCGCAGTTAATTCAAACGGCGGAACTCAGCGATCCCAACAAACTGGCATTAATCAATCAATTATTACCACGCGTTGATGGCGTGCAATTAGCCAAAGAAAGTAAGTACATCATGTTGCACGCACCGAAACCGCGGATCGATGAGGTCATCGCCCTTTTGCCCGGTGCTGAAACGCCAACCCTATTACCGCTAAGCCACACTGATCAACAAGTTGCCGTACACATGGTGAGTACCGAAACGCTGTTTTGGGAAACCATGGAAGATTTAAAGGCGCTGGGGTGCAGCTCTATTTTAGTGCTCCCGATTGAAAAAATGATGGGGTAATTATGTCGAACACGAATATGCCAGAAATCAATCCGCCGACAGCCGCTGCTAAAATGCTAACAATCCCATCCATTGCCGTGCAGCAGTGGCAGGGATTAGGTCAATCAGCGCAACAACAACTGTTGCAGCGTCCGTTGGCCGAACAAGACTCGGCCTTAAAACAACAAGTGCAAACGATTTGTGAAGCGGTCAAAACGGGTGGCGATAAAGCCTTACTCGGCTATACCCAGAGCTTTGACTGCGCAACATTAACGGAGCTTGCTGTAGCCCCTGAACAAATCGCTAGTGCCGAGCAAGCTGTGAGCGCAGATGTGCGCGCTGCTATCGACGCAGCGTACGCTAACATTTACGCGTTTCATCAACGCCAACAGCCGCGTGATATCGTGGTTGAAACACAACAAGGCGTTACCTGTGAACAGCGTTTCGCCGCACTCGATGCGGTAGGATTGTACGTTCCCGGCGGCTCAGCAGTATTACCCTCTACTGCGTTGATGTTGGGTATTCCGGCGCAGCTTGCCGGTTGTCGTCGCGTAGTTTTGGTATCGCCTCCCTCTGCCTCCGGTGAACTGCCAGCAGCTCTGCTGTATGCGGCCAAACGCTGCGGCATTAGCGAGATTTATCGTTGCGGTGGCGCGCAAGCGATCGCAGCCCTCGCCTATGGCACTGAAAGCATTGCGTCAGTTGATAAAATCTTCGGCCCAGGCAATCGTTACGTTACCCAAGCCAAGCAATATATTGCTAATTCCGTTGCCGGTTGCAGCATCGATATGCCAGCCGGACCGTCAGAGCTGATGGTGATTGCTGATAGCCGCGCGAACCCGCGTTATATCGCTGCAGACCTGCTCTCGCAAGCGGAGCACGGCGCTGACTCGCAGGTGCTGTTGCTCACCCCCAGTTTAGCGCTAGCCGATGCGGTTGTGAGCGAACTACGGCAGCAAGTGGGCTCGCTGTCGCGTGCCGACATTGCCGCACAAGCGTTAGCAAATAGCCGTATTATCTTGGTCAATGCAATCCAACAAGCGATAGAAATTAGTCAACGCTATGCCCCCGAGCACTTATCGTTGCAACTGGAGGATGCCGAACAGTGGTTGCCGCAACTCACCCGTGCGGGTTCAATTTTTGTCGGCGACTATACCCCAGAGTCGGGGGGGGATTATGCCACTGGTACTAATCACGTTCTGCCCACCAATGGTTATGCGAAAAGCTTTAGTAGTCTTGGCTTAACCGACTTCTACCGTCGTTATACCGTACAAACCGTTACCGCAGATGGGCTACGTCAACTAGCCCCGACGATTACGACCTTGGCAAACTTAGAGGGCCTCGATGCGCATGCTCGTGCGGTGAGTATTCGCGTGGAGGAACGCTCATGAGTATCATCGACCGATTGCAACGCCAACACTTAAAAGCCCTTACACCCTATGCTTCAGCAAGGCGCGAAGCACAACGAGGAAGTTGCTGGCTAAATGCTAACGAGTCACCCTTTGCACCAAGCGTAGAGGGTGCTGAGACGCAATTGAACCGCTACCCAGACTTTCAGTCGCTAACGCTAAACCAACAGTTCGCCGACTACTGTGGTGTGCAGCCACAACAATTGCTGAGCTGCCGCGGTGCCGACGAAGGCATTGATCTATTGCTTCGGGCCTTTTGTGAACCGGGAATAGACCGCATTGTGATTACCTCGCCAACCTATGGCATGTACCAAATTGCTGCGCAAAGTTACGCGGTTGAGGTGGTTGATGTGCCGTTGCAAGGCCCACAGTGGCAGCCTGATTGCGACGCTGTTATCGCGGCGGCGAAAAGTGCTAAATTGGTATTCCTTTGCCAACCCTCTAATCCGCTCGGCGCCGCGATTGAAGCCGAGGTGTTAGAGCACCTCATTCGCGAATGCGACAACACTATGGTGGTGGTTGATGAAGCCTACTTTGAGTTTAGCGACCAGCAGAGTGCTACAAACTGGCTGCAGAAATACCCTAACTTAGTTGTGTTACGCACGTTGTCCAAGGCATTTGCGCTTGCGGGAGCACGCTGTGGCTTTGTTGTTGGTAGTGCCGAATTGATTGGCTTACTGAGCAAGATCCTAGCTCCATACCCGCTACCCGTTAGCAGCCTTAGGCAAGCACAGCAGGTTACCGCACCAGCAGCAATCACAGCCATGCAGCAACGCGTTAGCCTGCTATTGCAACAACGGCAACGGTTACAGCAATGGTTCAGCCAGCAACCAGGATTTGCCCTGCTGAGTGCCTCAGAAACCAACTTTTTGTTAGTCGCTCACCGACAAAGCGCGACGATTCAACAGTACTTAGCCGAGCGAGGCATTGTTGTGCGCAATCAATCGAAACAACCTGGACTGCCGGCTTGCCTGCGCTTTACGGTCGGTTCAGCAGACGAAAATACGCAACTGTTAGCGGCCTTGGCTGCCTACCAAAATAGCGACCAATGTATGGGAGAAGTACAATGACACAGGCTCAAAGAACGCTGTTCATTGACCGCGATGGCACCTTGGTAAAAGAACCGCCAATCGACAAACAACTCGACAGTCTGGAAAAATTTGCATTGGAGCCAGGCGTGATCCCAGCGCTACTGAAATTACAAGCCAGTGGTTACCGCTTAGTCATGGTGTCTAACCAAGACGGTCTGGGCACGGCATCATTTCCGCAAGCAGATTTCGATCCGCCGCAACAACTGCTGTTGGATATTTTAGCCTCGCAGGGCATCCAGTTTTCCGCTATCTATATTTGCCCGCATTTTGCCGAACAAGACTGCTCATGTCGCAAACCTCGGCTCGGTTTAGTCAGCGATGAGTTGCAACAGGGCTTAATTGATTTTCGCGACTCATGGGTGATTGGCGACCGCGAAACTGACATCCAATTCGCGCAAAATATGGGCTTACCCGCTCTGCAATACGACCGCGAGCAATGCAACTGGGAACAGATTTGTGAACAATTATTGCTTCGCCCTCGCGTCGCTGAGCAACAACGCAATACCAAGGAAACCCAGATTCGGGTAAAACTGAACCTTGACCGTAATTCAGGCAGCGAGATTAGCACTGGGATTGGTTTCTTTGACCACATGTTAGAGCAAATAGCCGCTCACTCAGGTATTCAGTTACAACTGCAGGTGCAAGGCGATCTACACATTGATGATCACCACAGCATTGAAGACACCGCCATTACCCTCGGTTTGGCATTGCGCCAGGCATTGGGGAATAAGCGCGGTATCCAGCGGTTTGGGTTCGTTCTGCCAATGGACGAGTGCCGTGCGGAATGCGTGTTAGATCTTTCCGGACGTCCGTACTTGCAATGGCAAGCTGAGTTCAGCCGTGTCACCGTAGGGGGTTTGGCAACAGAAATGGTGGAGCACTTTTTCCGCTCCTTGGCTGATGCTGCGCAACTCACTTTACACCTTTCAACGACCGCGGGTAATACCCATCACCAAGTCGAAAGTCTCTTTAAAGTGTTTGGTCGGGCTCTCGGCCAAGCGATCAAGAGCAATGGCTCTGATGCCATGCCATCGACGAAAGGAGTGTTATGATGGACGTTGTCATCGTCAATACCGATTGCGCTAATTTAGCCTCGGTGAAATACGCACTTGAACGGCTCGGCATTACGCCGACAATTAGCGACGATAGTGCGCGGATCAAGCAGGCAGATAAGGTCATTTTACCGGGTGTCGGCAGTGCCCGTGCGGCCATGCGTAACCTGCAGCAAAAGCAACTGGTGGAGCCACTCCAGCAGTTAACCCAACCCGTGCTTGGTATTTGCTTGGGGATGCAACTACTGGGGCTGCGTTCGGCTGAGGGAGATGTTGACTGCTTAGGCGTGATTCCGTGCATAACCGAACGCCTAGCGTGCGCCAATTTGCCATCGCCACACATGGGCTGGAACCAACTACTCGCCACCCGCGAACACCCATTAACGAAATCGTTAACCGCACCAAGCTATTGCTATTTTGTGCACAGTTATGCCGTACCCGTGGGCGATTACACCTTGGCCACCAGCAGTTATCCGCAACCGTTTTCGGCAATGATTGGCGCTAATAATTTTTACGGTATGCAATTTCACCCTGAACGCTCAAGTGCTGTTGGAGAGCGTTTACTCGCCGACTTTTTAGCAATGGAGGCCGCATGATTCCCGCGTTAGATCTTATAAACGGTCGCGTTGTAAGGCTCCAGCAAGGGGACTTTAGCCAACAAACAACTTACAGCGAGACGCCTTTAGCCATCGTTCAGGACTATATTGCGCAAGGCGCAAGCTATCTGCACTTTGTTGATCTCGATGGGGCTAAGAATCCGAATAACCGTCAGCGTCAGCTGTTGGCACAGATTGCCAAAGCCTGTTCAGTGCCTTGCCAAGTTGGCGGTGGTGTGCGACGACAAGAGGACATCACTGAATTATTAGCGTTAGGATTCGAGCGGGTTGTGGTTGGTTCCGCCGCGGTTAAGCAGCCGCAAACGTTTCTCCAATGGCTGCAGCATTTTGGTGGTGAACGCATTGTTCTTGCACTTGATGTCAACGTGATAGACGGTCACCCCATGGTCGCCACCGATGGTTGGCAAAGTACCTCGTCAGTTAGTATCGAGGAAGTTTTGCCGGCATTTATCGACAATGGCGGCACAACCGTATTATGCACCGACATCAGCCGCGATGGCATGCTCAGCGGCGCCAATTCTGAACTCTATAGCGACTTAGTGGCACGCTACCCAAAACTAAACTGGCAAGCCTCTGGTGGTGTGCATTCCTTGGCTGACCTTGCGCAACTTAAAGGGATTGGCTGCAGCGGTGCGATTTTGGGTAAATCACTGTTAACGGGTGCATTCACAGTGAAGGAGGCAGTTTCATGTTGGCAAAACGCGTAATCCCGTGTTTGGATGTTCGTGCGGGGAGAGTCGTTAAAGGTGTGCAATTTCGTGATCACCAAGATGTTGGGGGTATCGTTGAATTGGCTCAGCGCTACCGCGACCAAGGTGCCGATGAACTGGTATTTTACGATATTACGGCGTCTGCCGATGGCCGCGTTGTTGATAAAAGCTGGGTCGAACGGGTTGCCCGTGAAATTAACATTCCTTTTACCGTCGCCGGCGGTATTCGCAGCCTTGCTCAGGCCCAACAATTGCTAGCCATGGGCGCCGATAAAATATCCATTAATTCGCCAGCACTCAGCAATCCTGAATTGGTCAATCAACTCGTCGATGAGTTTGGCCAACAGTGCGTGGTTGTCGGCATTGATAGCTATTACGATGCTGAGCAACAACGCTACGTGGTGTACCAATTTACTGGCGATGAGAAACGCACGCAAGCGACCACGTGGGCAACCGCAGACTGGGTGGCTGAAGTGGTCGACCGAGGAGCCGGTGAAATCGTGTTAAATTGCATGAATCAAGACGGTGTACGGCGCGGCTACGATATTCAACAATTAGCAGATATTCGGCAGCGTTGTGCAGTCCCATTGATAGCGTCTGGCGGTGCAGGTAGCGCTAACGATATTGTTGAGGTGTTTAAGCAGTGCAATGTCGATGGTGCGCTAGCCGCGTCCATTTTTCACCGCCAACAATGCACCGTAGCTGAGGTCAAGCAAGCGATGCAAACCCACAGTATCCCAGTGCGCTGGTAAGGACAAACGATGCAAGTAACGCTAGATAATTACGCCGAGTTGGCTTGGCAAAAGATGCAACAACAACTGCCCTGCATTGTTCAGGATAGCTTAACTGGGACTGTGCTAATGCAGGGGTATGTGACCCCCGAAGCGGTCGCTGAGACCCTACAGAGCGGCTGGGTAACATTTTTCAGTCGTAGCAAACAACGGTTATGGACCAAAGGAGAGCAATCGGGCAACCGACTGCAACTGGTGTCACTGCACAGTGACTGTGATAACGACAGTTTACTGGCCTTAGTCGAGCCCTTAGGACCTACCTGCCATTTAGGCACTAACAGTTGCTTTGCCGAGGCTAGTGCGCCGCTGCTGCAACAGTTAGAACAAACCATCGTCCAGCGCCAGCAACAAGCCAGCAGCGCGAGCTATACCGCCAAGCTGTTGCAGCAAGGCATTAACAAGGTGGCGCAAAAGGTCGGCGAAGAAGGCGTCGAAGTCGCATTAGCTGCGGTAGCGGAAGATCGCGACGCCTTGCTCAATGAAAGTGCCGATCTATTGTTTCACTTGCTACTGGCTTTGCGAGCCCGCGACTGCGAGTTAAAGGACGTGTTGGCGGTTCTTGCCGAACGCCGTCGTTGACCTGTTCTACTAGCCTTCTTCATTAAGCTGGTGTCGAAATGCGGCGGTTTGGTAGTCGCGTATCACCCGTTTCAGACGCCAGCTTAGCAATACTGCTGCACAACTGAGTCCGGCGATAAAGCCAATCCACATGCCGGCGGCTCCCAACGCCGATACGAGCCAATCACTGCGTGCCAGTATAATGCCAACCACCAAACCAAACGGCCAATAGGATACAAAGGTAATCAGCATCGCCGCTTTGGTGTCTTTATAACCGCGCAACGTCCCCATAGAGATGGCTTGGAAGGTGTCAGAAATAGTGAAAATTGCGGCGAGTCCCATCAATTGTGCCGCCAAATGAATGATTGCCATGTCGTCAGTATAGAAGCCCGCTAACCAACTTCCCAGTAACCACATGGCTAAGCCGTTAACCGTCGCGAAAGTCATGCCAAACAATAATGCGACCTGATGGCTGACTTTAGCATTATCGGGATTGCCCGCGCCTAACGCGAAGCCGACCCGCAAAGTAACCGCCATGGACAGGCTTAGCGGCACCATATACACCAAAGACGAGATATTTAACGCAATTTGATGGCTGGAAACCACCGTAGGTCCTAACGGGGCAATAACTAGGGCGGCGGCAGCAAACAAACTCACCTCAAAAAATAGCGACATCGCTATCGGAAAACCAATTCGAATGAGGTACACCACGTCGTCCCAGCTAGGCCAGTAAAATGTCGCAAATAATTGCAGCGACTGAAAGCGCCGAGCCACTACCACATAACCCAACAGCGACAATGCCATTCCCCAGAACACCAGGGCTGTCGCTAGGCCACAACCGGCACCGCCCAATGCGGGCATACCCCAATGACCATAAATAAACGCATAGTTTGCAGGAATGTTGATCAACAAACCGACAAAGCCAATCACTAGCGATGGCATGGTGTGCGATAACCCCTCACAAAAGTTTCTTAGTACCACGTACAGCACAAACCCGGGCACCCCCCAAGCCACGTACCCTATATAGGCCAAAGTCACTTGCCGGAACTCCGGCTCTACCTGCATCACATCCAATAACCATGGCGACAACATCAGTCCCGCTAAACTCACCACGCCGCCAAGGACACAGGTATAAAAGCCTTGCTGCAACATATTGGCGAGTTGGTGATACTTTTTCGCACCATGCAGATTAGAGACCACCGGCGCCAATCCCATCGCTAAACCAAATACCAACAGTGTCACCGGAATCCAAATGCTCGAACCAACCGACACTGCAGCGAGGTCTATTGCGCCTTTTTGTCCGGCCATCACCGTATCAACCACGCTCATTAAGGTCTGGGTTAACTGCGCGATTAGGATGGGTCCGGTCAACCGGGCCAACTTTTTCATTTCCGGCGTACTGCGGCGCCACCAACTACTCATTCATTATCCTCGTAATATATCGACTACAACGCTGAGTGCAGCCGCCAAAGCACTGACTTCATCGGCGCTGTTATGCAACCCCGGCGCAATGCGGATGCACCCCGATAGCTGCCAATGCTGCATTAGTGGTTGTGCACAATGGCTACCCGCGCGAACCGCAAAGCCCTGTTGATCCAGTGCCCAAGCGAGTTCCTGAGGGTGCACCCCGGCGAAGGTTGCACTCAATAACGGCAGCGTATGTTGTGCCGTTGGCGCTAAAATGTGGCTTCCCGCAATATTATTAATGGCGTCATAGAGCTGCTGCCGAAAGCCGTGCAACCGTTGCTGTTGTTTAGGTTGTTTTGCCAACCACTGAAGCGCTGCCGTCAATCCCGCAGCAGCCACAACATTAGGCGTTCCCGCTTCAAACCGACGAATATCAGAAACGGCCTGGAAGCTATCTGTGGTAACGCTTTCTACCATCCCCCCACCTAGAATCACTGGCACTAACCGTCGCTGCATTCGCGCCGAAAGATAGAGTCCCGCAATTCCTGTCGGGCCATAACATTTATGCCCAGAAAACACCCAGGCATCGACATTCTCGGTCGCTATACCGTTATCAAGGTGGGCGGCCAATTGCGCACCATCAACAATAGTCACAGCACCCGCTGCACTAGCTCTGGATAACAATGGCGCTAGGTCAAACACCACGCCACTCACATTCGATGCAGCCGATACCGCCACGAGCGCGGTATTGCTATCAATATAGGCTGTAGGATTGCGCAATTCGCCCGTATCTGCAGCAACTGGAATAACACGAAACTCAGCGCCACGACGCTGACATAAGCGCTGCCACGGCAACCAGTTAGCGTGATGCTCTGCAGCGCTAACCACAACATTCTGGCCGGCACTGACAGTACCTTCCAAACCTAACGCCAGAAGATTAAGTGCTTGCGTTGACGAGGTTTGTAGGCTGATATTCTCCATTTCGACCTGCAGGTGTGTTGCAACCTGTTGTCGACAGCCTTCCCATACATCGGTGGCAGCGCTCGCTAACTGGTGAGAACCGCGGTGAGCATTCGCATGTGCATGCTCCCAATAGGCGTGCTGAGCAGCGATCACAGATTCCGGTAATTGACACGTCGCCGCGGTATCAAAGTACTTAATTGTGGGGTGATTGGTTTGGAATGGAAAACTCATGCTAACCCTCAGGCATTGTGCCTGCCAAAGCAGTACTTCGACCTGCAGCTAGAGATTACGCTGCGGCAATAAATTC
Source organism: Idiomarina tyrosinivorans (assembly GCF_003987475.1). Classification (GTDB taxonomy): domain Bacteria; phylum Pseudomonadota; class Gammaproteobacteria; order Enterobacterales; family Alteromonadaceae; genus Idiomarina; species Idiomarina tyrosinivorans. Next base: position 22,023 of record NZ_PIQH01000010.1, read on the forward strand.
GCTTAGCCAATGATTCACTTCAGCAGGATGGGTCAATGGTCCCATGTGCCCCGCTTCAACCATTTTCTCAGTGTAGTTGGGTAACACCGTTTCTAACGCCGCCGCTACCGCCTTTGCACTGCGCCGCGTAGCTGCGCCACGCAACAATAATAGCGGCTGTTGAACCGCCGCATAATCTTCTAAAGCAGCAGGTTCATTTAACAAGGCATCAAAATCTAGCGAGACCTTTTCTGCCTGCGCAATCATCAACTGCTGAATTTTACTGGGTAAGGCATCAAAGTAACCTGATGCATTCCAATAATCGACGAAGGTTCGGGTGCAATCTTCAGCGCTGCGTCCACGCATCGCCTCGCTGATGGCTAAAATTTCCTCAAGCCCCGGTGAATCTGTTGGTAGCACATGGAAAGCAACTGGCTCATACACCGCAACTTTAGCCACAGCAAAAGGTTGTTCCTTGGCAATCTTCAAGGCTAACGCACCACCATACGAATGGCCCACCAAGATCACCGGTTGTTCACCCGCAAATTGTGCAACTGCCTCCGCGACTCTGGGTATTTCGTCGGCTAAGCGAAAACGCACTCGCGATTGAGGTTGCGGCGCTTGGCCATAACCCAATAAATCCACGGCAATCACTTGGTAGTCATTTGCCAATTGCTGAACCAGTGCTCGCCACTGACTGCTTGCGCTTTGTGAACTGTGTAATAACACCACCGTTGGCGCCGGCTGTTCAGGACCCCAGCGATAAATACCTGGTTGCGTTGCAGCAGTCATGGTGCGCAATTACATCCAATGAAACGAAATGTATTGGCCGAGTAAAAATCCCGCAGACACCAGCAGCACTGAGAAAGTTAGGATCATGCCTAACATTCGCATCCACGAACTTCCGATGCTTCGAGTCAACCCCATAGCATGGCTGATACGCGCAATCACTAGCGCCGCACCGAGCACATGCAGTAACGCCGTGCTGGCCATCTGAATTTCCATAAAACCCAGCAGCAGTAGCGCTAAAGGAACATATTCAGCAAAGTTGCCATGCACTCTGATCGCAACTTTCAGCGGCAACGCATCACCTTCACCAATGCCAACCCGGTAGCGCCATCGCAAACGAATAATGCGGGCAGCCAAAATAAGATAAATAACAACCAGTAAGCTGGCGTATAGGCCGACAGTGGTAAGCGGTAATGGCATAATTAGGCTCCTAAGCGCTCGCCCAGTTCACGGCTGATCGCCTCAACATTTTGGGTACCATCAATTTGGTGGTACTCAGTCGCTGTCGTTTCCGCTTTGTCACGATAATACGCTAACAAAGGTTCAGTTTGTTCATGATAAACCGCCAAACGCTTACGTACCGTTTGCTCTTGATCATCGGGACGAATAACCAGCTCCTCGCCAGTCACATCGTCTTTACCGTCTTGTTGCGGCGGATTATGTTCAACATGATAAACCCGACCTGAACCTGGATGAACACGACGACCACTCATACGTTTTACAATCACTTCATCCGGCACATTGAATTCAATCACATGATCCACATCAATGCCTGCTTCATGCATCGCATCAGCTTGTGGAATGGTGCGAGGGAAACCGTCTAAAAGAAAGCCGTTTTGACAGTCGGGTTCGGCAATACGTTCTTTCACCAACGCGATAATGATGTCGTCAGAGACAAGCTGTCCTGCATCCATCACTTTCTTCGCCTTTTGGCCTAATTCAGAACCTGACTGAATGGCTGCGCGCAGCATATCGCCAGTAGAAATTTGAGGGATCCCAAACGTCTTCATTAAAAATTGCGCTTGGGTGCCTTTACCCGCTCCTGGTGCGCCGAGCAAAATAATGCGCATGAACAACCTCGTTGTTTTCTGCAAAAGTAAATGTCTGAGGGGAACTTTACATGGTGAGCTGATTTATTACAAGACAGAAAAGCCTTGAGAGCGCGTATCATGCCGCTCTCAGGGCTTTTTTACAGCGCTATTAAGGCTAGCGCAAAATGAGCTTATTCAAACGACTCACGAAGCCGGCAGGATCTTTTAAACTGCCTCGTTCAGCGAGGGTTGCTTGGTCGAGTAACAACTCAGCCCATTCGCCAAATTGCTCGGCGTCTTCTACCGCAACCATTTGCTTCACCAGCGCGTGCTCCGGGTTGACTTCCAAAATATACTTCGTATCTGGAACTTTCTGCCCTGCTGCCTCCATTAGCTTGACCATTTGCGTCGACATATCGTGTTCGTCGGTAATGATACACGCGGGTGACTCGGTTAAACGGTGGGTGACCCGCACTTTCTTAACTTTATCCCCTAACGCGTCTTTAAAACGCTTCAACTGGTCAGCGAAATCGGCTTCAGCTTTCTCTTGCGCCTGCTTCTCTTCGGCATCGTCCAGTTCACCCAAGTCCAAATCACCGCGCGTCACTGATTGGATAGGTAGCTCTTTGAACTCCGGCAAATGGCTCATTAACCACTCATCGATGCGGTCTGATAGCAACAACACTTCAACGCCTTTCTTGCGGAAGATTTCTAACGCGGGATTGTGTTTAGCCGCTTCATAACTGTCAGCAACGATATAGTAGATCGCTTTTTGGCCATCTTTCATCCGTTCCTTGTAGTCATCCAAGCTAACCGACTGTTTGCTATCGTCGTTATGGGTTGAGGCAAAGCGAAGCAGTTCGGCAATCCGTTCACGGTTTGCGTTATCCTCAGCCGGCCCTTCTTTTAATACTGCCCCAAAGGTATCCCAGAATTGTTGATACTGTTCAGCATCGTCTTTTGCCAACTTCGTCAGCATTTGCAGCACTTTTTTGGTGCTACCGTTACGCATCGCCCGAGTGATTTTATTGTCTTGCAGAATCTCGCGAGAAACGTTCAGCGGCAGGTCATTGGAGTCGATCAAGCCTTTCACGAAGCGCAAGTAAGTTGGCATTAGTTGCTCGGCGTCGTCCATAATGAACACCCGCTTCACATAAAGCTTCACGCCATGCTGTTGATCGCGGTTCCATAAATCCCAAGGCGCGCGCTTAGGAATGTATAGTAAGCTGGTATATTCCGTTGTTCCTTCTACTTTGTTGTGGCTCCACAGCAACGGCTCATCAAAATCATGCGCTATTGATTGGTAGAAATCTTTGTATTCTTCATCGCTAATATCAGACTTATCGCGCGTCCACAAAGCCTTACCCGAGTTAACGGTTTCCCACTCACCCGGTTTGGCTTCCGTTTTCTTACCATCTTCTTCGCTGCTTTCAGGTTCTGGATCTTTCCATAGCTGAACCGGAATACTGATGTGTTCAGAATATTTGTTGATAATTCCGCGCAAACGGAAATCATCAAGAAACTCAAGCGAGTCATCGCGCAATTTGACGATGATATCAGTACCACGTTGCGCTTTTTCACACGATTTAATGGTGAATTCACCATCACCTGCAGACTGCCATTCAACCGCCTCATCGGTTGCTGCTCCGGCTGCACGGGTGCGCACAGTCACCTGATCAGCGACAATAAAGGCGGAATAGAAGCCAACCCCAAACTGGCCGATTAACTGGCTATCTTTCGCTTGATCACCAGAGAGCTGACTGAAGAACTCGGCGGTACCAGACTTAGCGATTGTACCGAGGTTATTCATCACCTCATCGTAGCTCATACCGATGCCATTATCACTGATGGTCAGGGTGTTGGCATCTTTATCGATCAGCAAACGGACACGCAACTCTGCGTCATCGCCATACAGCGTGTTATCGCTTAGCGCTTTAAAGCGCAGCTTATCAGCCGCATCGGATGCGTTAGAAACCAGTTCACGAAGAAAAATTTCTTTGTTGGAATAGAGCGAGTGGATCATCAAGTGCAGCAGTTGCTTCACTTCAGTCTGAAATCCATGCTTTTCAATGTGACGGGCTTCCGCCATAACGGGTTCTCCTACTGAGTTGTTAATACACCTTCAGTAGAAGTGGGGATGGTTTTACAAATTTCAAGCCAATCAGTCGAGCCTTTTACGACCGCTGAAAGCGTGCCCTAGCGTTGTTTGGTCGACATAGCCTAGTTCGCCACCGACCGGTACCCCATGTGCAATGCGCGAAGTGGTGATGCGATGTTGTCGCGCTAAGTCAGCGATGAAGTGGGCGGTGGCTTCTCCCTCTACCGTAGGGTTGGTTGCTAAAATCACTTCTTCAATACCGCCCTGCTGTAACTGCTGCTCTAACACATCCAGGCCAATATCATCCGGACCAATGCCATCTAACGGTGATAGATGTCCCATTAAAACAAAATAGCGACCTTGATACTGCGAAGTCTGCTCAATGGCCATCACATCGGCCGGTGTCTCGACTACACAAATCAGACCTGAGCTTTGCCGTTTAGGGCTCTCACAGATACTACAGAGGGTATTTTCGGTCAGCGTCCGGCAGCGTTGACAATGGCCTACATTATCGGCGGCAGTCAACAGCGCCTGAGCCAGCACTTTGGCTTCCTCTCGACGCCGTTCCAGTAATTGAAAGGTCATCCGTTGCGCCGATTTCTGGCCGACGCCAGGTAAGCAACAGAGTGCCTTTATTAGATCATCAATAGCTGACATAACTGCCCTGCAGCAAAATTAGAATGGCATCTTAAAGCCTGGCGGTAATCCCATACCACCGGTCAATTCAGACATCTTCTCTTTGCTGGTTTGTTCAACTCGACGCACCGCATCATTAACGGCTGCTGCCACCAAATCTTCTACCATCTCTTGGTCATCATCTTCCAGCAAACTCGGGTCGATGGCTACACGGCGGACGTTGTGATTGCCCAGCATTGTGACCTTGACCAAGCCCGCTCCGGCTTCTCCAGTCACTTCCATTTCTGCAATTTCTTGTTGGGCTTTTTGCATGCGCTCTTGCATTTGTTGCGCCTGCTTCATCATGTTACCCATTCCACCTTTAAACATATTGGCTTCTCCAATTCTCTACATCATATTCAGTTAACGCGCTTTAACGGACTTTTGATCCAGTTGCGCGCCAAATTGTTGTGATAGTGCCTGCACAATTGGGTCGGATTCTAACACATGCGCAGCATGTTGCAGACGGGTTTGATCGATTTCCTGCTGCAACACAAAGGGTGTGGGCTGCTGCGGCTCAATAATCTGCCACTGAAACTGAGCAGCGTCACCAAATACCTGTTGCAGCGCCTGAGTAATCTGCTCGGCGATGGCATCGTTGAGCAATGCTTGTTGCTGTGGAGCAAGATTTATTTGAAATTGATTATCGGCGTGTTTAACAAATTCGGTGTGTAATAGCACTTGCCGCGCCAAGCCACTCACTTCAAGCGATTCAACGATGGCACTCCAGCGGTCAATATCACTTGCCGCCTTGTGAGCAGGAGTGATTTCAGGCAATGCTTGGGACGAACGCGATGGCGCCAACGTTGCTACCGGTTCATCCTCAAGCGTTGCAGACTCGAGTTCATTCGCTTGCGGGTCGGGCTCTGGCGGTTGAAACTGTGGTGTTGATAGAGGCTCACTGACCTCTACGACTTTTTCATTTTTTTTTTCGGTCAACGAAGACCGGGTGGCTAACAGCGCTGATAATGCGTCATCGCCACTGGCATCTGGTTCTGGTTCTGATTCTGGTTCTGGTGCTTCTGGCGGCGCTGGTTGAGGTTGCAACACAGGCTCTGCTGGCGGCTTTTCCGCTTCGTTGGGTTGTGCCTGACGCAATTGCTCGGCATCGGCCATCAGCTTTTGCTGCTGTGCCGTTAAATCATCTTCTACCGTCTGTTCCTCGCTGTCATCTATCGCAGTTGACGGCGCTTGGGAAGGTTCTACGACATCATAGTGAGGGACCAAACTTAACAACCGCAACAACGTCATCTCCACCGCATCACGCGCAGAATTGGCGTAAGGCAGTTCGCGTTTGCCCTCGATCACAATCCGGTAAAATACTTGTAGCAATTCCGCGGGTAACCGTTGCGACAACTGTTGCGCAGCGGCGTCCAGCTCGCTCACGCTGGCACTGCTCGGCACCGCCTGAAAAATGGCTAAGCGATGGAGCAAACTTTGCAGTTGATCCAGTAACGCCCCAACATCGGGCAACAATGCCACCATATCATCCAGTTGCGCAAAAACTGCTGCACTATCTTGCTGTTCAACAGCTTGCAGCAATGGCACCAATCTAGCCACAGGGATGCTGCCTAACATCTGCTCAACGGCCGCCTCTGATACTGATCCCTCTCCTTGCGCGATGGCTTGATCCGTTAGGCTTAGCGCGTCCCGAATACTGCCTCTTGCGGCGCGTGCCAATGACATCAGTGCCGCCTCCGCAAATGGCACCTGTTCTTGTTGCAAGACCTGTTGCAGATGCCCTTGAATGATCGCCGGTTCCATCGCTCGCAAGTTAAACTGCAAACAACGCGAAAGAATAGTAACGGGAAGTTTTTGCGGGTCAGTGGTAGCAAGCAGGAACTTAACGTGCTCAGGCGGTTCTTCTAAGGTTTTCAGCAGCGCATTAAAACTGTGGCGCGACAACATGTGCACTTCATCGATCAGATAAACTTTATAACGCCCTTGCGTTGGCCGGTATTGAACGTTATCTAGGAGCTCACGAGTGTCCTCGACTTTGGTGCGTGACGCCGCGTCAATTTCGAGCAGGTCGACAAACCGACCATTATCGATAGCTAAACATGCTTGGCATTGTCCGCAGGGCTGCGCACTAACCCCTTGCTCACAGTTCAGCGCCTTGGCAAGAATGCGCGCAATCGTGGTTTTACCGACCCCACGGGTTCCGGTAAATAAGTACGCATGGTGTAAACGCTGTTGTTCCAACGCGTTGTGAAGTGGCTGCAAGACATGTCGCTGGCCCACAACTTGGTCAAACTGCTTGGGTCGCCATTTACGCGCTAGAACTTGGTAACTCATTGCTTTATTGCCTCCGACTTTGAGAGACTAACTTAACCTAAAAAGTACAGAGGGTATAGTAAGGAATCGCCTTATCGTCGAGACGGTCGATTCCCGCTAGGTCCTGCAATCCGATCACAAATGCGGCTTCGTGCAACGTTGCGCCCGTTTGCTTGAGTAGCTCTGCCGCGGCAAGAACGGTACCACCAGTCGCTAACAAATCATCAATCAACACCACCTTATCGTCGGCGCTTAAACCATCTTGATGAATCTGTAGCTCATCTTCGCCGTACTCCAAGGCGTAGCGTTGCGAATACACCTCACGAGGTAATTTCCCGGGCTTACGCAACAACGTGAAGCCTACGCCCAAGGCATAAGCCAGTGCTGAGCCGAAGATGAATCCGCGCGCTTCAATCCCAACAATTTGGGTTATACCTTGCTGTTGATAGCGCTGTTTGAACAGATCGATGGTGACATGCAGCGCTTCTGCATTAGCGAGTAGCGGCGTAATATCACGGAAAGTCACCCCAGCTTTAGGGTAGTTTTCGATAGTTCCGATCGCTTGTTTAATGATTGCCAGCGACTGTTCCGTCATGCTTATTTCCTATTACGCGACATCACGCATCATGAACCCTTTCACTGCTTCCGCCAGTGCGTCATCCGCGATCGGTTTTGCGAGGCAATCGTTCGCCCCAGATTTCAGCGCCTGTGGTTCTATCTGATTGATTTCCTGCGTGGTCATCAGCAACAGTGGCGTATCCTCATAGTCCACCAACTCGCGTAAATTACGCAACAAGCTAAGGCCGTCCATGACTGGCATCTTGTGGTCTAATAACACCAAGTCAAATTGCCCTTGTTTAGCCTGGCTTAAGCCGTCTAGACCATCGACTGCTTCAGTTATTTCGGCATTGACAGTACGTAGCGCTTGAACGAGTTGAGCGCGGGTACGAGGGTTGTCCTCTACCAGCAGAATACGAAAGCTCATGACGACAAAAATTTAATCAATCCGAGTACTGCGGGCAAACTCACTGTGCAGAAAAATACAACGACAGCCAGTGGGATAAAACGTTTTTTTGTGCTTTCACGAAATGCTACATCAGACATGCGGCTTACCTCTCTTTTTACCGGTCGCTGATCATACTGGATCCTTGGACCGGTTAAAAGGAGGAATCAGTACTTTCACTTCCGCTAAATTCATTAACGCCTGTTGGACCGTTTCAGCCACCTCGGAAGGAGGCTGCTGACTCAGTACCGATTGCGAGAATTGGATGATTTGACGTTGCGAAAAGCCCTCCTCAGGCCAACCAGATTGGTGTAACCATAGTGCCGTAAGCGGCGATAACTTACTAAACCGAATCGCTCCATGGGGTTGTCGATACACCACAAAGCACTGCGCTTGTGGCAGCGGTTGTTGAGGCTGAAATGCTGGAGATATTTTATCCAGCGGATAAAAACTCACAATCGATTGCAGGGTCGAATTCCAACGCCATAGCGTTGCGCGCTCTGCAACCTGTTCTGGCGCGTTTGCCACAGCAACCTCAAGCCACTCATAATACGCCAAGTCAGCGGCAAAAGCCGGTAGCTCTGGTTGCTTTTGACAAAATTCAGCAAAGCTCTGGGCTATGTGGTGAAAGTACGGTGAATGCCCGCGAAATTGACTATAGAACTGCTGTAGCAATGCCGCTTTACGTGGCTTGGATAGCAGTGACAACAACACTGGGAATGCCCGCTCGACAAATTGGACGATGTTGTTTTTCAGCAAACGCCGATAAACCGCGAGCCGCTGTGGCTCAACATCCACTAAGTCCTTTTGTTCTGGCGCCGTCACCGCTTCAACGAAACGTTGTTGAATGCGCTGAAAGTCATGCATATACGGAAGCCGCCTCGTACTGCAACTGTTTGATGGTTTCCAATTCACCCGTGAGTGCGGTGAGACTGGGAACGTTGCTGTCGCGTTCGAGTAATGTTGGCCGTTGGCCATGGTGTCGATAGCTATAAGCTAATAATTCATAAACCTCCTGCTTGATTGCGCTCGCATGAGTATCAACTAAAAGCTCAGCAGATTCTTCGCTATGTCCAGCGATGTGGTAATAGCGAATCGCATGGCTTGGAATGGCGCGGATAAACTCGCGTGCATCATAACCGTGATTAAAACTATTAACGTATACGTTATTGACATCGAGTAGCAGTTCGCAAGCGGACTCGGTTAATACTTGTAGGATAAAATCTATTTCACGGATATCTCGTGCTAACGGCGTGTAATAGGAAATATTTTCCAGCACTAACGGCCGCTCTATAATGTCCTGCACTTGCCGCACCCTTTCAGCAACATAACTCGCTGCGTCGGCGGTAAACGGCATCGGCATCAAGTCGTACAAATGGCCTTGAAAGCTACTAAAACTGAGGTGCTCGCTATACCAAGGGATTTGATAGCGTTGCAAAAACGTTTTAATTTCGAGCAGGAAGGTCTTGTCTAACGGTTCGGGTCCGCCGATAGATAACGACAAGCCATGGCACCGGAGCGGATAGTTCGCAGCAATTTGGTCCAATAGCTCCAGCTTGCGTGGTTGGGTCATCCAGTTTTCTGGCGCCAATTCCAAAAAATCACATACTAAGCGGCGCTGTTGCGCCGCTTCAATAAGGGGTCGCCGTAGACCAATTCCTACAGCTTGACGTGGTAACGTGTTATTCGTCATCTGAATCGTCTGATGAATCCTCAGAACCACATTTACCTTCGCCGCACTTACCCTCTTCCATTTTGTCCTTCATCATTTCGCGTTTGTCCATGTGCTCTTTCTGCATCATCTCACGCTTTTCCATGCTCTTTTCTTTCATCATATCGCGCTTTTCCATGGCCTTCTCTTTCATCATATCAGCCTTGTCATGCGCTTGTTCTTTCATTTCTTTGCCTTTCTCTTGACCGTCTTGTTTCATCTCGTCTTTTTTACCACCGCAAGCACCGTTAAGGTTTGCACGCTCGTAACCACTACCTAAATCCATCGCGTGAACCGTTGTTGCTTGTGCTTCCATTGCAGCCCCTGCAGCTAACGACAGCAGCGCAGCAGCAGAAATAGACATTGATTTGTTCATCGTCGTACCCTTCATTGTTGTGAGAAATTGTCTATGAATAACATAGGACAAGACCCGAGAAAGGCAAATAACTTACAAAAAAATTACATTGTGCAACAGACATAAAAAAAGCCCGCTAAGTAGCGAGCTTTTTTCTTCAGTTTTACTTTACTAAAGGTCTACGCCTTTACGCTTAGCGGTTGAACGAATGTAACCTTCCCAGCTACGCGCATTTCTGCTCTGGTTGCTGTAGTCTTTCGCTTGGTTAACATAGCTCAATGCTTTGCGATAATCGCCACCGTAGAAATAGGCTTCTGCTAAAGACATTAGGACTTTTCCTTTATCTTTGCCTTCAGCATAGTCCAGTGCTTTCAAATAAGGTGTTGTTGCAGCAACGTATTGCTCATTCAACACTAACACTGAACCTTGCTTACGTAGGTACTCCGCCTTATCTTCAGCCTCTTCGGCTTTATCTGCAGCTTTACCGTACCAATGCGCAGCCTCTTTCCACTCTTTCGCTCGGTGATAACTTGATGCGATACTGCTTAGCACGTTCTCAGTAGCTTTCACATCGCCCTTCGCCACATGTTCCTCTAAAACTTTGGCCGCTTTATAAGGAACGCCGTTGTTATCGTACAACTGCGACAAAATACGGTAATGCGATTCAGATGTTAGATAGCCAGCAATGTCTGCAATTTCCATTGTTTCCAATGCTTTCTCATACTGTTCATTAGACAGATACATCTGCGCCAACTGAGGCCACCACTTAGTGACTTCTGGCATTTTGTTTAAGCCTTCGATCAACACGTCAATGGCCTCATCATACATCTTGCGTTCATAGTAAGACGCCATCATCAACGTATAGAGATCTTTATTGGGCTTGTCCGACGCTGCTAACGCCATGCGCGCAGGTGGAATAATCTTTGCGTACTGTTTAGTTTGATAATAAGCATTAGCAAGATAGTTCAGTACGCTCGGATCTTTTTCGCCGGTAAACATCAACCATTTTTTCAAATAGTCAATCGACTGCTCGTACTTCTCTTCTTGCAGGCTTAATTGGCCAACTAACTTGAGCACTGCAGCTTGATCGTTCCAACCGAGAACATTTGCATCAGCAGCTTCTTTCAACATCGAAAGTGCTATAGCAGATTTCTCATTTGCCGCATATAAGTTACCAAGGAAACGTTCCAAATACGCTTTATCGTATTCTGAATTCGTTTCAACCTGTTCAAGCATTGCGATCGCACCCTGAAGGTCATCTTCTTCATAGAGTTTGAACGCTTCCATGATCGAGCGACCAACGCTCTGTGACGCCGCTTTATTTTTACGGCTATCTTTCATGGTTTGAACGTCTTCTTTACTTGGTAGCTTAAAACCTAAGTCTTGTTCTTGCGCATTCGTCAAAGGAGAAACTAGTAAACCCACAAGAAGTAGACTGATCGAAGTAATATTACGAATATTCTTCATGTCTTAATTCTCCTGTAGGTTAAAGTCTAGCTGAACGGTCATCCCTTCTTGACGAACAGGCTTACCATCGATCACTTTGGGTTTATATTTCCAGCGAAGCAAAGCACGGCGTGCTTCCCTGTCAAACACCCGACGAGGCTGCGAATCAAGAATTTCGACGTCGGTTACATTACCCGCTTCATCAATCGTAAAGCTGAGCTGTACCCACCCTTCGATGCCCCCGCGAGCTGCTTCCTGAGGATACCGTGGCTCGATACGAACGATTGGGGTTGCGTCACCATCTTGGTTCATAAATGAACCTGGCCCTGCAAGACCTGTATCAGCACCGCCAACGTTAACATCAAAGCCTAGGTCCATATTCAGACCACCAGCATCAGACGTATCAGGCGTAGAGTCTGGTGTCTGAGGTGGTCGACTAGGTGGCGGCGGTGGTGGCGGCGGTGTCCGCCGACGTTGCTGCACATCCGATTCAGGTGGCGACGTTACGATATCAATCACTGGTGTTGGTGGTGGCGCTTCATTACGCTTAGCGCCACCTCCAATCAAGTAAGCCATAAAGACAAACAAACCAAACGTAACGGCGGCACCTAATAGTAAAGATACTAAAAAGCGCACCATATTAGTTAGTCTCCGCGGCTATGGATATCTTATCGATACCCGCTTCCTTCACTTGATCCATGACTTGAACCACAACACCGTGCTCAGCTTTTTTATCAGCTTGAATGACCACCAAATCAGTAGGCTGTTCGGCGACCATACGCTCGACGTTTGCGGCAACACGTTCGACATCGACCATGCGTTTATCCATCCAGACTTCACCATTTGCACGAATAGCAATAAAGATATTCGCCGACGGCTTTTTCTGTGCCTGGCTGGCTTCCGGTTTATTCACATCGATACCTGCTTCTTTTACGAACGAGGTCGTAACAATGAAGAAGATCAACATGATAAATACGATATCGAGCATCGGCGTCATATCAATCGACGCGTCTTCCTCTTCTCGAATACGTTTACGTGCCATAATTATACTCTCTTAGTGATGTGGCAAACTGTCGACCAAATTCTCTTTCGCACGTTTCACCTTACTTTCAAGGCGAGTGGCGAAGAACATGCCAGATAGGGCCGCAACCATACCTGCCATTGTTGGGATAGTCGCCATTGAAATACCAGACGCCATCAAACGAGGGTTACCCGTTCCTTGTACCGCCATAATTTCAAACACTGCAATCATCCCAGTTACCGTGCCTAGCAGTCCAACCAGCGGACATAATGCTACACAGGTTTTGATCAACAGAATTCGTGCATTCAGTTTATCATTCGCTTCGGAAATCCATGCTTCACGGATTCTATGGGCGTACCACGAGGTCGTATCTTTCCGTTCGTTCCAGCGTGCGATGATCGTATCACGTAGTTTTGGAAACGAATTCACTAGATACCAGTAGCGCTCGATCATCAGTACCCACATTAGAAAGAGCACCCCCATGACAACGTATAAAACGTTGCCACCGGTCGCAATAAAATCCCTGACAGATTCCCAAAGTTCTATCAGGTAAAGCATAGGATTACTCCTTCTCCGAATGCGCTGCGATGATGCCTGCAGCCTGCTCGTCCAACACGTGAACGATATGCTTGCTGCGAGCAGCCACAACACTGTGCGCTAGAATCAATGGAATCGCGGCAATCAAACCTTCAGCGGTGGTTACCAATGCCATTGAAATATCACCTGCCATGATCTTCGGATCACCAGTACCAAACAAGGTGATTGATTGGAACGTACCAATCATACCAACAACCGTACCCAATAGACCCAATAATGGAGCGATAGCAGCAAAAATCTTAATAACGTTAACCCCGGCATCGATGCTTGGCGTCTCACGCATGATAGCTTCGTCCAGTTTCAACTCTAGGTTTTCAGCGTCAGCTGATTTGTTCTCGTGATAAACCTTCAAAATGCGACCCAAAGGGTTCTTCTCTGAAGGGTTAGAGATGTTTTTCAGCTGTGAGCGAATTTTTGCATTAACACTTGCCAAGGTAACCAGCTTGTAAATAGAGATTAATAAGCCAAGAATCAGTACTGCGGTAATAACATAACCGACTGTGCCACCTTGGTGATAACGCTCTTCAAGTGTCGCTTTCTGCGTTAACAAGCTCAGGATTTGACCTTTTGACGGATCCAGATAAACACCGGCATAACCGCTTGTTGTATCAGTAAACTCATCCGCTTCATCAGTGACATAACCATCTGGTTGACGACCAAGAGGCTGAACTTGCTCAGTTGCATCGCTATAGATTAGGTAATCACCATTTGGCGCGATCAAGTTGAATACGCCGACACGGGTAACGTCCATTTGCTCAGTTCCGCCGTCCAACAAGGTTACGGTGGTAGGGAACGTCACAACTTTACCTGACTCAGTCATCTCAGTAAGCAACGCTAACCAAAGCTCTTCCAGCTCTTTCAACGTAGGAAGTTCTTTCGCTTCAGAAAGACTTTCCAACACGTCTTCACGACCTGGATACTGCGCGCTAATAATTGAAGTAGCGATACGGCCAATGGTATCTGTCGCAGCGCCACGAACGACACCGAACATTTCACCTAATGTACCTTTCGCGTTTTCCAATTCAGTTTCTTTGTTTGCCAGCTTGATCTCGTTTTCAGAGAAGGCTTTCTGCAAACGCTGACTGCGAGCTTCCTCGTCTTTTAGCTGTTGCTTGGCTTTATTTAACATTGCCTGCTTGTCGGCTTTTTCCGCCAAGAAGGCTTGCTCGCGTTGCTGATCAAGCTTACGTGAGGATACTCGATTTTCTTTGACCAATTGAAGCAGTTGATCAAGTGATTTTGCTTCTGGCTGCGTTTGTTGCTGGGCGTTTGCAGCGATTGTCGTACCAGCAGTTAAGGTAACGGTTGCTGCGACCAGCACATTTTTCAATAGCTGTTTCATTCTGCACTCTCCGCTGCGAACACTGGAAGTTTAACCAGATCATAAGCTGTTTGCTTACGAGACATACGAATAGCCGTTGTCAAAGGACGAATAAATTCATCTTCCAAAGCTGACCATTCGTCAGTTTCGTTGTTGTAGATCCACGCGTTTTTCAGGTCCAACGATTGTGCTAAGAAAGTCACGCGACCCATATGGAAAAAGTCAACTGCAACTTGTTCGCCATTGATGTCTAAAGTGCCTTCATAAGACATCAAACCAGAACCATATTCAAGTTCTGCTTGGTACGCTTCAATCACCTGACGGAAACGCTCTGACGTAGAAACGTCTGAGTCTTCCATGATTTCGCGTAAGGTCGCAACGCGCGCTAACCGCTTTTCACGACTTATCGGCATGTCCAACTTGATGAAGTTCTCTAATGCATCGATCATTTCATACATCAGTGGAATCACACCTTTCTTAGTGTCTTCGATACCATTGATTTGTTTTTGCAATGACGCCAAAGATGCCTCTTGGTCTGCTACCAAGCGTGCAACGTGATCATTGTATATTTTAAGGTTCTCGTACTCAGCGATAGTCGAGCGGTAATCGATCAAAAGATCTTGACTTTGCTCGAACAGTGAGTCGATTTTCTTCTGCGACTGTTCAGACGCAGCGATCGTTTTAGCATCTTCGCTTTGAAGTTTAGCGACGTTTACTTGCTGGGCAGCAGCAATACCGCTACCGGCCATCGCCATTATGCCCACTAGGGCTGTTGCGATTTTGGTTCTATTGATTACTTTGGTCATAGTTCCCAACCAATTTGACTTAACTTCCGCTTCATCGCGAAAAACGCGAGAAACACCAGTTATTGAGTGACGAAAAGATTTATTAACCATGCTGCAATTGCCAACAAGGGCAATAACCAACAATACTCCCACGACACCACAACCCTGTCAACCGAGTGCAATCGGCCATAGAGCGTAGCCCCGCTAACTTCTAATGCACTGCGACAAACTGCAAGTACATCAAACGACGGTGTTTTTGCAACAACCTAAACTATTGCAAAAAAATCGTCGCGTAACATCTTTTTACTCTCACAGCGCAAATTGAGTGCTGTTAGCCGAAAAAAATCGACACCTCACAAAATTAACGCCTACTCGCATAGTATCACTTTTCGATCCGCAAACAACAGCCAGTTACATATTTCAACGTTTTTCAAACAACTTTTTTCACTGTATATATCAATGATCAACGAACTATTCAAAGTCGGTTTTATCTCTGAGCATTAAAATGTAAAATTAATTTAGTAAAATCCGTGAGTTACATAACAGTGTTGTCATGACATTACATATTCCCACGATCACACGTTCCTAACAAGATTAGGACAACAATGGGGTGATTTTTAGCAATTATCCCGTTATTCTACTCTTTGATTTGTCACTCAGGCTAAGACGTGTGTCGTTAATTAATAAACTTAACCAACAAATCTCTCGGCTTCGTGAACAAGCAGCCGCACTGGATAAACAATTGCTTGATCAGCGCCAAGAAACCAGTGAACAATGGTTTGACCCACACATTTTTCGCACCCGAGCGCAATTTGCGAGCCCTTATGTAGAAGAACTCGAGCAAACCAAGCAACAGTGGATACAAGACCCTAGCCCACAGCGAACCGCACTCCTAGAGCAAAGGCTAACCCAGCAGTTAGAGGCACTTAGCCGCACGTTGGCCTGGCGCTTAGCGCCGAAACCGAGAAAGCCGGCTCAGCAGTCCATGACGCGGGAACAAACACTGCAAAGGTTGCGCGACACTCTCCAGCAGTATCACCAATATGAACGGCGACTCGACAACATGTTGGCAACTGCCACTACGATTTCCGCCAAACAACAAACCGAACAACGGCTAAACCGCTGCCAGCAAGCCATTAACGATATTCAAGCAAAGCTTCGACGCTATGAAGAGAAATAGTACACCGTTTATCTATCATCCCATTTATAGTGACCTAGTACTCCCTCCGCGGCACCGTTACCCAATTGGAAAATATCGAGCGCTGCAGCAATGGGCAGTGCGTCACGGTGCCAAACCTGAGCAGTGGCTAACAGCGCAACCGCTGAACTGGGACAAGGTTGCTACGGTGCATTGCCGCAACTACATCAGACGCTTGCAGAACAATGATTTTACGAAAGCAGAATGGCGTCGAATTGGCTTTCCCTGGTCACAGCAGTTATTGACACGAACCCTGACGTCGGCGGGCGGAACGTTGCAAACAGTAGAGGTGGCACTTCAACAGCAACTGGCGATTCACTTCTCCGGCGGCTATCATCACGCTCACTATGACTGGGGGTCTGGTTTTTGCTTAATCAATGATTTAGCAATAGCGGCTCGGCATGCTGTTGATAACCTCGGCCTATCAAGTGTGCTCATATTTGACACCGACGTTCACCAAGGCGATGGTACAGCCACGCTTTTTAGCAACGAGTCACGCATCATCACCTGTTCTATTCACTCGCAAAAAAACTTTCCTTTCAATAAAGCGCAGTCCGATATTGACGTTGGCGTGGCAGACGATATTAGCGAAGCGGATTATTTGCAGACGGTTTTTGACACACTAGAAAGCGCTATTAATAGGTTCCAGCCACAATTAGTGCTTTACGATGCTGGGGTCGATATTTATCAGCGTGATGATCTCGGAAAGTTAGGTATTTCATTAGCTGGCATTTACCAACGCGATTTACAGGTTTTAGGACTACTGCAGCAGCGTCAAATCGCTACCGCGGTAGTTATTGGTGGTGGTTACCAGCGCCAATTAGATCGGCTAGTTACGGCGCACGGTCAATTACTGCGCGCCGCCCACCATTTATTCAGTGCGTAGCCAAAAGCCCAAGGCCTTTTTCACCCTTTCCGGCAACACCGGTAATTCAGATTTTGGCAGCAAATAGGTCGCCATAGCGAAGAAGTCATTAAAAATACGATTCGACTCAGTGGTTTTTTTCAAATAATCGTGTCCCGATGAACCACCCGTACCAATTTTACTTCCCAGCATACGTTGCACCATCATCGCATGCTTATAACGCCAAATCGTAAATTTCTCATCCATTTCGGTGCACTGCGTGATCACCTGGAATGGCAAATTGAATACCGGTTCTTCACGATACAGTGAAATAAACAGCGCGCTTAACATGGCTTTTTGCGATAGTCGAACCTCACCCGCAGCCCTCAGTGCCTCATAGCGTTGTTCGTCAAACAGTGCTTCAAAGCGCTCTCGAGTGGCAGCAATCCCCTCTAATTCCGTGGTCTTCTCTTTATCGGTTAGGGTATTGTTGCTTGTCACGATCTCCGCTTCTTGGTCGAGCATCCGCTCAACAGCGTCACGGTACATCTGCCAGAAGCTAAAATCTTCGAACTCGAGGAACGGCATCCGCGCCAACCAAGCATCCACCCGATCAAATAAACTCGGTTGTTGTTCAAGCATCTCTAAATATTCTCGGTCTGCATCATTTAAACGGTTATAGAACGAGGACTGATCAAAGGCGACGCGGCGTGCTCGGGTCAGCCCTAACCGAATCTCTAACTCTTTGAATTGGATGCTTTGGAACCCTGATGCCGGCACCAAGTAGTCGCGGAATGATAGAAACTCTTGCGGCGTCATGGTTTCAATCACCCCGACCTGTTGATTCATCAGTTCCTGAATAGTGAGTATTCGCTGTAGCCGATGCACGACGGTAATTAACGCGTTGTCCGCTACGTGTTGGGCATTAAAAATGTCATGTACCGACCGTAATTCGTGCAACACCTGCTTAAACCACAATTCGTATACCTGGTGTACAATGATAAACAGTGTTTCATCGTGCGCTTCATCGCCATAGCGAGGGCTATGAGGCTCTTGCGCTGAAAGCAGTTGGTCAAGTTTTAGGTAGTCACCATAGTACACAGGGACGATATTCTTTGGCATAAGCACTCCTTGTCAGTGGACATCAAATTAGACCAACTGCAATCGGTCAAGTAAAGTGGACTATACAACTATTTTGTATCGCACACGCCTGAGGAGGCTGATATGAATTACAGCGACGATATTCACAATTACTACGAGCGTCTCGTTGGCGACCGTATTGAAGAGTTAGAATTACAACGACGCTATGATCAAGATTTTCTCGCCGACCTTTGTTGCTTGGTACTGAACCAACTACCGCCGCGTTATATTCGGCATGAAGTTGATATGGCATTTTTTCTGCCACCATCCAAACGCTTAGATATGGAAATGCAGGTGCACAAGGCGGTCAATGAGGCACTGGAATTTTTAACGGAAAGAAATAAAAGCCAGAATAAAAAATAGGGTGGCGACTCTACCAGCCACACCCCGGCACACGTATCCCCAACTACGGCTGCTCCCTTCCGGGCCTGACCGGGTTCGCTGGTTAACGTTGCGGGGGGACCCGCAGAGTCACCATAACGGCGCGGATTATCTCGTAAACCTGCAGCGCTAGCAAGCGCTGTCGAGGCAATTCCCGCGCGTTCGTTTACTTTTTCTGCAATTTAGCCTGAATAGTCGCCTGGGTATCGGCATGCTGTAACGCTTTGGCAAAGCTCTTCACTTCACGGTTGATCCGATCTGGCACGGGCTCTAACGGCGCATTGATGAGCGCTTTAGACGCACGCAGTGAGGAAACCGGTATCTGCCGGAAACGCTGGCAGTAGGCGTCTATGGTTTCCGCAAGCGCTTGATCGTCGACCACTTTCGATACAATACCTGCTTGCTCAGCGTCGTCGGCAGCAAAATTATCACCCAGCAAGAGCCATTCAGACGCTCGTAAATGCCCTGTCAGTAACGGTAGTAATTGACTCGAACCCGCTTCTGGCACCAACCCTAACTTGGCGAACGGAAGTGCAAACTGAGCAGAACGTGCCGCAATCACAATATCGCAATGCAGCAGCAAGGTTGTACCTATACCGATCGCCAAGCCATTCACTGCAGCAATCATCGGAACGGATAATCGCGCAACACAGTGTAAAAATTCGAACACTGGTGCAGACGCATCAATTTCGCCCATGCCAATAAAATCGGCAAGATCGTTACCGGCGGTAAAACTATCTCCCGAGCCGGTTATGACGATCGCATGAATCGCCCCGTCCTGCTCTGCTTGTTGCAACGCAGCAGTGAGTTGCCGATACATATCTTGGGTGATCGCGTTTTTCTTTTCTGCGCGGTTGAAGGTCAGGGTCATGATGCCCTGTTCAACTGCAGTAATGATGTGAGATTGTGCCATTCGCTGCCTCAAACTGGTTGTACCACTTGAGACAGCTTAGCACCGTCAACTGACGACTGTCATCCTTGTTGACGCTTTTTCCATGCCGCTGCGGTTTTTTCATGCATTGGCAAAATCATCTCTAATGCGGAAATTCCTGGATCGTCCAGGGTCATATTATTCGGCTGTTTTGGCTCTACCCGTTGCCCCCAACGAATCAGTCCGGCGCCACAGGTTAAACCGCCACCGAATACTGCTGAGATAATACTATCTCCTGGCTTTACAAGGCCTTGCTCAACAGCCTCGGCGAAGGCAATCGGCAGTGTTGCCGACGAAGTATTACCATAGTTCTGAATATTGATAACGGTTTTATCTGACGGCACCTTACACAGCTTAGCGAGGTGATCGATGAGGCGCTTATTGGCTTGGTGAGGAATGAGTGCATCCACGTCATCGGTGGTCATTCCGGTTTCTTCAAACACTTTGGCTACCGCCGCATTCATGCCCTTCACCGCGCGTTTGAAAATTTCTTGGCCAACGAAGTCGAATTGCATGATACCGTCGAAGTTAAACCGGTCAAAGCTCAAGCCGAAATCGACACTCAACACGTCACGAGCATCTGCATCGCAACTAATGTGGCTTGATAACAGCCCTACAGGTTGGTCTGAGGCTTCTAAAATCATTGCTCCGGCGCCGTCGCCAAACAACACTGCACTTTCCCGTTTGGTCCAATCCAGAATCCGCGACAATCGTTCCGCACCGATAATCAGTACCCGCTTTTGCGCACCTGTTCGGATGGCTTGGGTTGCCATATGCATGGCATATAAGAAACTACTACAGGCAGCATTAAGATCAAATGCAGCGGCGGTTTTTGCCCCTAGCTTCTGTTGTACCGCAGAGGCAACGTTGGGAATAATTTCATCCGCTGTACAGGTGCCAACGATAATTAAATCAAGATCGTCGGCTTCCAAACCCGCTGCTGCTAGCGCATTTTTTGCCGCAACTGTGGCCATTTCTGAGGTTCCGACGTGACTAATACGACGCTCCGAGATTCCGGTTCGAGACGTAATCCACTCATCAGAGGTATCTAAAAATGTTGCAAGGTCATCATTCGTTAATACAGCTGGTGGTAAACATTTACCCCAGCCGGTAATTTCAGCATACGTTGTCACAACTAAAACCTTTTTCAATCCATTCGCATATCCACTTCTGCTACCTTACTTGGCAGTCGGCAAAGTGGTGCCTTTCCGCTATCATATCACGATTGTTAATCGGGTGAACGTCTGTGCATAATGTTGTACCACAGATCGGATTACTTAAAACTACAACCGAGGAGTTTCGCATGCGCCGTTGGTTAACCCTACTTAGTCTTCTTATACTGGCAGGTTGTCAGTCTGCTCCGCAACCCTTGACCATCGATCCGCCGTTGTCAGAACTGTCCAGTTCCGGTGACGTGAATGGCATTGCGGTAGTCGATGCCAGAGCCCATTCCTATTTATTGCGGGTTGAACGAAGCCAAGATACTGCGCAGTTTAGTAGTAGCCGTGAACCTCTTGAACAAACCATCAAGCAAGCATTGGAAGCTGTAATTCCCATTAGCTCGCAAAGTCCGGTAACGTGGAAAGTGATTATTGATGAAGCATTGATTACGGTCTCACAAGGCCCGGTCAAATATCGTGCACATCACGAAATCACGCTGACTGTTACGGCGTCTAACGGCCACCAATTCTTTACCCGAGATTTCCACGGCAGTGCGCAATCAGAAGGGGCATTTCAAGCCGATGAGGCAGTGTTAGAGCGTGAATTCAGTGAATTATTAGGCAGCTTACTGTCTGACTTAGCAAACGACCCCAAACTCCGTATGCAACAAGGAAATGATTAATGTCTCGTATCTATAGCTTGCTAGCCACATTGGTTGTTGTCCTGAGCTTTAGCGCTCATGCAGACATTCAACCAAATAACCCCTATCCAAAAGTGACGTTGGTAACCTCACTGGGCAATATTACGGTGGAACTCGATCGCACCCGCGCACCGCTCACCGTCGCTAATTTTCTTCGTTACGTCGACAAAGGCGTTTATGCCGGAACCATTTTCCACCGTATTGTGCCGGGTTTTGTGGTCCAGGGTGGCGGCTACGATAAAGACTTTCAGCTTGGGGCTGAGTTCGACCCTATTCCCAATGAATCCGGCAACGGTTTAAAGAATGAGTATGGCACCATCGCCATGGCGCGCGAGTCTGCACCACATACCGCTACGCGTCAGTTTTATTTCAATATTAACGATAATCCGCGTTTAGATCCGAGTGATAGCCGCTGGGGTTACGCGGTTTTTGGCCACATTATCAAAGGCCAAGATGTGCTAGAAAAATTAGCCGCGGTAGAATCCATGCCGTTTGATGAAGTGACCGGCTGGCAAGACGTACCCAAGAACCCACCGTTGCTGGAGCAAGTCATTGTGGAGCCCGCGCCGTAATGGCTGAGGCGCAACATACCTGGTGGAGCGATAGCCAAGTTTTCAAACAGCCACGAATTTGGCTGATTTTTGTATTAGGTATGATCAGTGGCTTCCCCTGGGTCATGATCGGTTCGGTCCTCTCAGCATGGCTACAAGATGCCGGCCTATCGCGCTCTACCATCGGTTTTTTTGGTGCTGTCATCGGCGTCTATTCGGTAAATTTTCTCTGGTCGCCACTGATTGACCGCATCAATTTACCCTTTTTTGGGCGCCGCTTTGGCCGCCGTCGTTCGTGGATACTTTTCTGCCAAGCAATCATTGCCGCCTGCTGTTTTGCAATGGCAAGCTTAGACACCAGCCAAATCTTGACCGCGATTGGTGTCACGGCACTATTAATTGCGACAGCATCAGCGACCCAAGACATTGCCATCGACGCATTTCGTATTGAGCAGTTTTCTGAGCAAGAAAATCGCTTGCAAAGTGCCGGTGCAGGAATGGCGACCGCGGGCTGGTGGACGGGCTATAGCGGCCTCGGAGCTATTCCATTCTTCCTCGTGGATGGCATTAGTTTCAGTTGGCAAGACGCATACATTTTATTGGGCTGTCTGGTTTTGCTGTTAAGCAGTGTCGTGCTGTTTGTTCGCGAGCCGAGATACCAGCAAACGCCAATCGACGACAACGGGGCGCCACAGTCCGTTAGCGAGCAAATTGTCGCTAGAATTAACGAGGTGGTGATATCCCCTATCAACGAGTTCTTTCAGCGCAGCGGATTCAAACTGGCGCTCAGCATTCTGTGCTTCATTTTTCTGTTTAAGCTTGGGGAAGCCTTTTTAGGCCGAATGTCGATTGTATTTTATAAAGAGATCGGTTTTAGCAACGACCAAATTGGTACTTACTCTAAGTTAGTGACTTGGTGGGTCACCATTGTTTTTGCCATTTTCGGTAGTTTGGTGAATCTCCGTCTTGGCATTATCAAGGGATTAATTATTGGCGGTATCGCTATGGCCTCTTCCAATTTAATGTTCTCTTGGATTGCATTGGTCGGCCCGAGCGAGCCGTTGTTCCTCTCGGCAGTTTTGATTGATGGTTTTACCAGCGCATGGTCGACGGTAGCCTTCGTCGCGTTTATCAGTTTACTTTGCCATCGCACCTTTACCGCAACCCAGTATGCCTTGATGGCGTCTTTGGGGTCGCTTGGGAAAACGATTTTAGCATCATATAGCGGTGTATTGGTCGACGCACTTGGTGGCAACTGGGCAATATTTTTCGCGATTACCGCATTAATGATTATTCCTAGCCTGCTATTACTGTGGCGCATTCGCCACCATTTATTTGAACTAGAACAACGTTCTCAGGGTGGTTCTGTATGACAGCTCAACGTTGGCTAGTGATAGGTCACGGTGCTTTAGGTAGTTTATTCGCCTTTCGCCTGCGCCAGCGTGGGTTTCCGGTATCGATTGCTGGACGCGATAGTCAACAATCGCCAACATTTGATTGGCAATTTACCGACATTAACGGTGTGCAACACTCTTTGGAGTATCCCAGGTATCAACCTAAGCAAGCGGTCGATGCAGTACTATGCTGTGTTAAGACCACACAGTTAGCGGACGTGCTGCGACAATATGCTGAGCTTCGTGAGCGCGCTGTAGATGTGCCTTGGTTTTTCAGTTTTAACGGTTTTTCTGACGTTGAACAACCACTCAAACAACGCCAAACCTGGTTGCTGGTGACAACCGATGGTGTCACTCGGCAACGACGAGCGAGCCGCCATGCCGGCATTGGCCAGAGCTGGTTGGGGCCGATACAGAGCGAGGCACCGGTCAACACTGCGGCACAAAACCTTGCGAACAGCTTAGGTAACTGTCAGATAGTGACGGACATTACCGAAAAGCGCTGGCAAAAGTTTGCGGTAAATTGCGTTATCAATCCGTTAACCGCCATTCATGATATTCCCAACGGCGAATTATTAGCGCCACATTATCAATCGCAAATTCTACAACTACTCGATGAACTCGTCATGGTTGCCTTACAGCAACAGGTTACGCTAGATCCCGCTCAACTTTACCAAGCCGTCGTTCAGGTAGCCCGTGCCACAGCAACAAATTATTCTTCCATGCTACAAGACATAAAAAACGGCAACCCCACCGAGATCGCCGCATTAAATGGCTGGTTGCTCAAGCAAGCAGAACAGCGCCAAATAGCGCTACCCGCGCATCAACAGTTAGTCACTGTCCTCAATAAAATCGAGCACTTCCAGGCCAAACCCTGAGAGAGCCGAATAGCGTTTCGGCGAACTCAACAAGTGCATCCGATGCACGCCGAGGTCAGCAAGGATTTGTGAGCCTAACCCGACATTACGTGAAGCGTTTGATGCCGATGCTGTCGGTTTGCGTTGGCCTTGGTCCTCGGCTTCAAACGCTTGAACTTGTTCAATCAGATCGTCGGGTGACTGCTGGCGACCAATAATCACCATGACACCGTCATGTTCTGCAATATAGTTCATTGCCTTTTGAATGGGCCAACTGCGCTTAGCCGCGCGTTCGGTGAGAAAGGTATCGTGGATAGTATCTTGCAGATGAACCCGCACATTAACCGGCTTTTGCTCGTTAATTTCACCGTGGACCAAGGCAAAATGCACTTGTTTATCGATGGTATCTTGGTACGTGATCAACTCAAACTCACCCGCACTGGTCGGCATTTTGCACTGCCCAACGCGACGAATGGTTTTTTCCCGTAACGAACGGTACTCGATCAAGTCGGCTATAGTGCCTATTTTAATATCATGCTCAGCAGCAAATGCTTCAAGATCGGGCCGACGAGCCATGGTTCCGTCTTCATTCAACACTTCAACGATAACCGCAGCCGGTTCAAAGCCAGCTAAGCGCGCCAAATCACAACCTGCTTCGGTATGTCCAGCACGGTTTAATACCCCTCCGGACTTTGCTTTTAAAGGAAAAATATGTCCCGGCATGACCAGGTCTGAC
Source organism: Idiomarina tyrosinivorans (assembly GCF_003987475.1). Taxonomy (GTDB): domain Bacteria; phylum Pseudomonadota; class Gammaproteobacteria; order Enterobacterales; family Alteromonadaceae; genus Idiomarina; species Idiomarina tyrosinivorans. Next base: position 47,001 of record NZ_PIQH01000010.1, read on the forward strand.
GGTTTTGCCTCTTTAGCCACCGCGGCTTTGACCGTCTTTGCCCGATCCGCTGCGGAAATACCAGTTGTGACCCCCTCTGCCGCTTCGATAGAAACGGTAAAGTTAGTCGCGTAGGGCGCACTATTTTGGTCCACCATTAGCGGCAAGCGCAATTGCTGACAGCGCTCTTCTGACAACGTCAAACAAATCAAACCACGACCATAGCGCGCCATAAAATTGATCGCTTCAGGCGTAATACAGTCGGCGGCGATGATTATATCGCCTTCGTTTTCGCGGTCTTCGTCATCCATCAGAATGACCATTTTACCTTGGCGAATGTCTTCAATAATCTCTTCAGTGGTATTCAATGACATCAAGTAATCCTTATACATCTGCAGCGTCATAACGCGGACGGTAAATAGTCCGCCAGTCGTCGCCGACGGCGCGCTGGTCGACAACCTCAAAACGTTGTTGTTTGGCAAGGTCGCCGAGTTTCGGCAAGCGTAACAGTGGCTGACCATGATCGCCGATGACCGCGGCCGCCTGATAAATTATCAGCTCATCAACAAGCTTAGCGGCAAGTAACGCGCCCGCGAGTTGCGGCCCACATTCCGTCCAAATTTGGTTAATGCCCCGTTTTGCGAGCTGTGCCAGCAAATCGTGCAAATCCACACGACCATCATGCGCTTGACAAACAATGACTTCAGCCTGCTTGCCTAAGTCGCTACGCTCAGCAACCGTCTGCGCCAGCCATACTGGGCTTTGACCGGCAAATATTTGCGCGTCACTGGGCACTCGTCGCTGACTATCGATGACCACTTTTATCGGTTGTCGGAGCAACTCGGGTTGTGGCCTTGAAAGTGGCCATTGCTCTGCTCTGACATTGAGCCTTGGGTTATCTCTGAGCACTGTTTCAGCGCCCGTTAAAATGGCGTCCGCTTGCGCTCGAAAATATTGCACATCGCGGCGCGCAGCGGCGGCGGTAATCCATTGGCTTTCGCCATTTTCAAGAGCTACCCGGGCATCCAGTGAGGCTGCTAGCTTAACCGTTAACCACGGACGATTGCGGCGCATTCGCGCACAAAAACCACGATTCAGGCGTTCTGCTGCACTGCTTAAAACCCCTACAGTGACCGCAATACCTGCTTCCCTTAACCGCGTGATACCAGAGCCAGCGACTTGTGGATTCGGATCCTCCATCGCCACAACCACGCGCGCAATACCCGCGCTAATTAGCGCTTCCGCGCACGGAGGAGTACGCCCGTGGTGGCTACATGGTTCAAGTGTCACGTAAGCAGTGGCGCCGCGAGCCCGGTCACCGGCCGCCGCCAAAGCATGCACTTCTGCGTGAGGTTCCCCAGCGCGTTGATGCCAGCCTTCAGCAATACACTGCTCGTCTTTTACCAATAGGCAACCCACTGCCGGATTGGGAGCGGTGGTTAGTAAGCCTTTTCGCGCCAGCACCAGAGCCTGATGCATCCATAGCGTGTCGCGTTGCAGCTGGGCGTGGTTCAGTTCAGTCATTCAAGCGGGCGATTTCTTCGCCAAATTCACGGACATCTTCAAACGAACGATAGACCGAAGCAAATCGCACATAAGCGACCTTGTCGATTTGCTTCAAGTTGTCCATTACAAAATGGCCAATCGCATGACTGGTGACTTCCCGTTCACCCGTCGCGCGGATGCTGGATTTGATTTTATTGATGGCTTGTTCCATCACTTCTAGACTAACTGGTCGCTTTTCTAGCGCCCGCAAAAGCCCACTTCGTAATTTGTCCTCGTTGAATGGTTCCCGCGTACCATCAGACTTGATCACACGCGGCATCATTAACTCGGCCGTTTCAAACGTGGTGAAGCGTTCTTTGCAATGATTGCACTCGCGCCGACGGCGCACTGACGCACCATCGGCTACTAACCGAGAATCGATCACTTTAGTATCTTGTACACCACAAAATGGGCAATGCATGGCTGTTATCCTAGTGAATGATTAGCCGTAAACCGGAAAGCGTTTACACAAGGCTTTTACTTGCTCACGGACTTTCTCGATCACTGCTTTGTCTTCGATGTTATCTAACACATCGCAGATCCAATGACCGACTTGTTCGGCTTCTGCTTGTTTGAAACCACGCCGAGTGATAGCTGGCGTACCCAAACGCAGGCCAGAAGTCACGAACGGTGAACGTGGGTCGTTTGGCACCGAGTTCTTATTAACCGTGATAAACGCTTCACCAAGCGCCGCATCAGCGTCTTTACCAGTGATATCCTTGTCGATTAAGTCAACCAAGAATAAATGGTTTTGGGTGCCGTTAGAGACGATTTTGTAACCGCGTTGCTGCATCACCTTAACCATAGCGTTGGCATTGTCTAGCACTTGCTGCTGATAGGCTTTAAATTCTGGCTGTAAGGCTTCTTTAAAGGCCACTGCTTTTGCCGCGATCACGTGCATTAGCGGGCCACCTTGGTTACCTGGGAAGACCGCGCTGTTTAATTTTTTATGCAATGCTTCGTCGTCTTTGCCCGACAAAATCAGTCCGCTGCGCGGTCCTGCTAAGGTTTTATGTGTGGTGGTTGTTACCACGTCAGCGAAAGGCACTGGATTTGGGTAGATTCCCGCAGCAACAAGACCTGCCACGTGCGCCATATCCACTAATAAGTAAGCGCCTACTTCATCGGCGATGTCGCGGAAACGTTGCCAATCAATAATGCCTGAGTAGGCAGAAAATCCGGCGATAATGACTTTGGGTTTATGTTCCTTTGTTAACTCAGCCACCTCGGCGTAGTCAATTTCACCCGTCGCATCGTCCAAACCGTATTGCACGGCGTTGTAGAGTTTACCCGAGAAGTTCACATGCGAACCGTGAGTCAGGTGACCGCCATGCGCCAAGCTCATTCCTAGGACAGTATCGCCCGCTTCGAGCAATGCCATAAATGCCGCAGCATTGGCTTGCGAACCTGAGTGCGGTTGCACATTCGCATACTTCGCACCAAACAGTTCCTTCGCTCGTTCAATGGCTAAATCTTCAACCACGTCGACATATTCACAGCCACCGTAATAACGCTTATGAGGATAACCTTCCGCATACTTGTTGGTCAGTTGCGAACCCTGCGCCTCAAGGACTCGTGGGCTGGTATAGTTTTCCGAAGCAATCAACTCAATGTGTTGCTCTTGACGCTCGGTTTCTTGCGTCATCGCTTGCCACAAGTCTTTATCAAAATCGGCGATTGTCATGTCACGCTTTAACATCAGCTATCCTCGTCCTGCCCCGTCATCATCGGGGTGCTTAAAAACAGTTAGTTTAACGCCACTATTTTAACCCGAAAATGGCGCTTCTGCCTACCATCAAGGCCGCTTTCCTATTACACTATCGGCAATTGTTGTTGACTCGTACAAAAACGAGCGCATTCACTCTATCGAAAGAAAGGATCATTGTCGCTATGGCGCAATATATTTACTCGATGTCTCAGGTGAGCAAAGTTGTGCCACCAAAGAAGACTATCTTGAAAGATATCTCCCTATCATTTTTCCCTGGCGCAAAAATTGGTGTCTTGGGCCTCAATGGTGCGGGTAAATCAACGTTGCTGCGCATCATGGCCGGCGTTGACAAAGAATACGAAGGCGAAGCGCGGCCGCTAGCTGGCATCCAGATTGGTTACTTGCCACAGGAACCGCAACTTGACGAAGCAAAAACCGTGAAAGAAACAGTTGAAGAAGCGGTTGCTGATGTCAAACAAGCATTGCAACGGCTCGATGAAATTTATGCCGCTTACGCCGATGAAAATGCCGACTTTGATGCCTTATCAAAAGAGCAGGGAGAACTCGAAGCCCTCCTGCAAGCGAAAGATGGACACAATATCGACAACATTCTTGAGCGTGCCGCCGATGCCCTCCGTTTGCCTGCGTGGGATGCCAAAATTGATAAATTGTCTGGTGGTGAGCGGCGCCGCGTTGCGATTTGCCGGCTGTTACTCTCCAAACCCGACATGTTGCTATTGGACGAACCCACCAACCACTTGGATGCCGAATCGGTTGCTTGGTTAGAGCGGTTCTTACACGATTACAACGGTACTGTGGTCGCCATTACCCACGACCGTTACTTCCTCGATAACGTTGCCGGCTGGATCCTCGAGCTTGACCGTGGATACGGTATTCCATGGGAAGGCAATTACTCTTCTTGGTTGGAACAAAAAGAGAAACGCTTGGCGCAAGAAGAGCGACAAGAGAAAGCGCGTCAGCGTTCTATCAAACAAGAATTGGAATGGGTACGGACTAATCCGAAAGGTCGTCAGGCGAAGAGTAAGGCACGTTTGGCTCGGTTTGAAGAATTGCAAAGCAGTGACTACCAAAAACGCAACGAAACCAACGAGCTGTTTATTCCGCCAGGTCCGCGTTTGGGTGATAAAGTGCTGGAAGTCGACCATATCAGTAAAGCCTATGATGGCCGGGTATTGATCGATGACCTTAGCTTCTCAGTTCCGAAAGGCGCGATTGTCGGTATCATTGGACCAAACGGTGCAGGTAAATCTACCCTATTCCGAATGATTTCTGGTCAAGAGCAAGCTGATAGCGGCACAATTTCTCTTGGTGAGACAGTAGAGCTGGCAAGTGTTGATCAGTTCCGTGGCAACATGGACGATAGCAAAACGGTATTTGAAGAAATCACTGACGGCAACGATATCCTTCGGATCGGCAACTTTGAAGTCGCTGGCCGCGCCTATGTGGGTCGCTTTAACTTTAAAGGAACCGACCAGCAAAAACGTATCGGCGAGCTTTCTGGTGGTGAGCGTAACCGCGTCCACCTAGCTAAACTGCTGAAAGCTGGCGGTAACTTCTTGCTGCTGGATGAGCCGACCAACGATTTGGACGTTGAAACCTTGCGTGCTTTGGAAGAAGCTATTCTAGAATTCCCAGGCTCTGCGATGGTTATCTCGCACGACCGTTGGTTCTTGGATCGTATCGCGACGCATATCCTCGATTACCGTGATGAGGGGCAGGTAGAGTTCTTTGAAGGTAACTACACCGAATACGAAAGCTATATGAAGAGTCAGTATGGCGAGAACGCCATGGAACCTCATCGCATTCGTTATAAGCCCATCGGCTAATCAGTATTGGCAAGGGTGGGCAACCAGCCCACCCCTTTTGCATTACAGAACCATTCCGCCTCAATCGCGAAGACGCGTTGCAACAACGGCGCTGAAAGCACCTGATTTGGCTCCCCCTGCGCCACAACCTTGCCCTGCTCCATCACCACCAAGCTATCGCAATATCGCGCGGCCAAACTCAAATCATGCAATGCCACCAATACCAGTGCCCCGGCACGCGCTTGTCCACGCAAGTCCTCGCACACTTGCAATTGATGGGAAATATCCAGCGCTGCTGTCGGTTCATCACAGAGTACCAGTGGACTGCGCTTCACGAACGTGCGCGCCAACATCACCCGGCGCAATTCACCGCCAGAAAGCGTCGACACTTGGCGGTTTAATAACTCACTGATCTGTAAGCGCTTTGCGATAGCTGCTATCCACTGCTGGCGTTGTGAGCGTTGCCCTTGCATGCGACCTAGACCAATCGCAATAAGCTCGGTTACGCTGATATCCCAGGCTGGATAATCCTGTTGCGGTAAATAGCTGAGATAATCCGCGCGTTGTTTTGCCGAGAATTGGGATATAACCTTGCCGTCCCAACTGACCTCACCGCCATCTGGAACTTGCACTCCGGCAATCACATCAAGCAACGAGCTTTTACCCGCGCCATTGGGGCCAATGATTCCCACCAACTGAGCGCCAGCGAGATTAAGCGCAATCTTATCGAGACGCTGTATTGCGCCGCTACGAAGGTGTAAATGCTGTAGTTTAAGCATCAACCCGTCCTCGCCGGTATAGCAAGACCACCAGTAACGGTCCTCCTATGAGGGCAACGGCCACGCCGATAGGGAGTTCGCGAGCGGTACTTAATGTGCGCACTAGACAATCCATCAGCACCAACATTAATGCCGCAATGGGAGCGCTCAACCACAGAATCTGGCGCGGCTGTTGAAAGCCTAGTAAGCGCGCCACATGAGGAGCAAATAAGCCAATAAAGCTAATAATACCGACGCTGACAACACTGCCAGCAGTTAACAATGCCACCGCGATCAATACCGACGCACGATACTTAGGCACCGAAAAACCTAACACCGAGACAGTACGCTCAGAGAGCGTAAGCGCTTGTAAAAATTGCTGACAAAACAGCAAAATAATCGTGCCGATAACAACGCATGGCAATACCAAATACCATTGTGGCCAACCTCGGTTACTCAAACTTCCCAATAACCATTGCGACCATTCCTGGAAGGCGAATGGATTCGGTGCCAAATAAAGTAACAGCGCCATCAGTGCGCCACTGAAGGTTGATACCGCGATACCGGCTAAAATGATGCGTAATGGTTGGATACTTTTTCCGGCTAACAATAGTACCCCGCTAATTGTTGTCGCGGCACCAATAAATGCCAACCCCGGCAAGCCCAGATGCCAGGCGGGCAACCAGCCAAAATATAACGCGGCTATCGTTACTACCGCGGCTCCACCAGAAACGCCCAACAATCCCGGTTCCGCCAATGGATTACGCAACAGAAGCTGAATCGCTGCGCCAGCCAGCCCTAGTGCGCAACCGTTAGTCAGCGCTAACATCAGTCGCGGCAAGCGAATCTCGGTAAATATCATCCATCCCGTATCATTTACCTGATTTGGTTGCCAAATGAGCTGCCACAGCGACAATGAACTGCCGCCTATACTTAAGTGTAACAAGCTCGTTACAACCACCAGCAACATCAGTAACGCCAGTAATTTCTTCATCGTTATCATGGTTTTCCCACGCTAGTCAGTCGCTTTGGGTGATTGCGCGAATATACTCAGGCCAGCGCACCGCTGGACATGAGGCAATTTCGCTCGACACGGCTCGCCAATGTTGTTGCTCGCGCCAACGCTGCATCACAGGATGGTAAAGCCATTGGTTCGCTAACGCAAAAGCGGGCGATGTAGTCCCTTCCCAAAGTACAATATCCGGCGCTAGCTGCAGCACTTGCTCTAACCTTAAACTTACCAGCCCGGTGCCTTTTTCCGCCGCCAAATTTTTCCAACCCAGCGCCGTCATCACGCTGTCAAACCACGTCTCTCTGCCCCAGCTGTATTGGTTCGCCATGACACTGAGTACCGATTTTGCTGGCAATTGGCGCAGACGCTCGAGTAAGCGTTGACTTTGCTGCAGTTGTTTGCTGGCTTGCCGCTCTGCACCACTAGCTTGGCCTAGAGCCTGTAAGAAGTCGGCATAATCGCGCCAACGCTGCGGTTGCTCCACCACCACAACCTCGGTGAAAGGTTGCAACGCCTGCAGCAGTTGCGGTTGGGTAAACTGATTGGCAATGACTTTGTCGGGATTCAGCGCGACAATACTCTCCACATCACCGCGATGACGACTGACCTGAGGCGCAACCGAGGTATCACTCCAGCGCGTCACACCGACCAATTTGTCGGGTACCCATTGGTATAATAGTTGGTCATAACAGGCATTTAGCGACACAATGCGTTCTGCAGCAGCGCTGTTAACGCTATACAAAATGACCAGCAAGCCCAGTAACAGGCTGCTAGAGCGCATCAAGCGCCTCTTGTAAATTCTTCACCGCGATCACGGTCATTCCTTCAGGCGCTTTCTTCGGACGATTGGCGTGCGGAACAATGGCGCGCGTAAAACCGTGTTTCGCGGCCTCATTTAAACGTTCTAAGCCATTTGGCACCGGCCGAATTTCTCCCGCCAGCCCGACTTCGCCGAACACGATTAACTCGCGCGGCAATGGCGCATTTTTAAAGCTCGAGACAATTGCCAATAGTAATGCCAAATCGGCAGACGTTTCAGCGACTTTAACGCCGCCCACCACGTTAACAAACACATCTTGATCGGAGATTTGCAGGCCACCGTGACGATGCAACACAGCCAGCAACAATGCTAGCCGAGTGGCTTCTAAACCCACTGCCACACGTCGCGGATTAGCCAACGCGGAATAATCCACCAAGGCTTGAATTTCTACTAGCAAAGGACGCGTGCCTTCCCACACCACCATCACCACCGAGCCGTTACCTTGCTCCTCGCCACGCTGCAAAAAGATTGCGGAGGGATTAGACACCTCTTTTAAACCGCTCCCCGTCATCGCAAAAACGCCCAGTTCATTAACGGCACCGAAACGGTTCTTTGTGCCCCTTAGGGTGCGATAACGGGAGTCGGTGGAGCCATCTAACATCACCGAGCAGTCAATGCAGTGTTCAAGCACTTTAGGTCCTGCTAAGCTGCCCTCTTTGGTTACGTGTCCCACCATAATGATGGCAACCCCGCGTTGCTTGGCGTAACGAGTCAGATACGCTGCAGTCTCCCGCACTTGCGAGACACTGCCCGGTGCCGACTGAACATCATCTAGGTGCATGACTTGAATTGAGTCAATTACCATAATTCGTGGCCTTTCTTCATCAGCCAAGCGACAAATCGTTTCGACCGAGGTTTCCGATAACATCCGCAGTTTATCCATCGGTAACTGCAAACGCTGGGCGCGCATCGCTACTTGCTGTAGCGACTCCTCACCGGTCACGTATAAAGCGGGCATATGCTGCGCGAGCTGGCAGAGTGTCTGGAGCAGCAAGGTACTTTTGCCCGCGCCGGGTGAACCACCGATTAAAATTGCCGACCCTGGGACCACGCCGCCACCAAGTACACGGTCAAACTCTTTAAAGCCTGAACTAAAACGTGGTACTTCGGCTAAGTCAACGTCATTTAAGGTTTGTACTTGTGCCCGTGTAGCCCCCGCAAACCCTTCTCGCGCGGCGCGATGGGAAGACTCTCGAGCACCCAGTCTGACCTCGGTAATGGTGTTCCATGCCTTGCATTCACTGCACTGACCGAGCCAACGTGGAAAGTCTGCGCCGCAGTCACTGCAGACAAAAGCGGTTTTTGTTTTTGCCATGAAAGGAATTCTCGTTTTACACTAGCTAGGTTAAGTTTGCCACACTATGGATGGGCCATTGCGGCACAAACAGCGGAACGTATGTCTACTACACATTATCAACAACTGGTCGAACAATTAAAACCCATTGTAAACGATCCAGACTTTGACGCTATCTTCAACCAGCTAACCACCGGTGAAGAGGGCGCTGTGCGGCTGCAACTCAAGCTCGAATTACAACGTTTGGCGGCGCCTTGTAATCGCACGGTCGATATGCGCAGCAAAACAACCAACGAGTGCAAAGCGGTGGAGCATAATGGTCGGACGCATTACCTCGATCCGGTGTCAAAAATCATTTTTGAACGTGGCTTAAACACTTACAACGGGATCTTCACTCAAGATACCTTTGAACAAATTTTCAAACCCGATAATCCCCTGCGCCAGCGTTACCAAGAAGAGCAAGAAGAACGACAAGCACTGCAAGACGCCAATCAGGACTTTGTTGCAGCCTACCCTAATGCCGAGGCAGACATCGATAGCTATTTGGTAGAGTCTTTCAACCTAGGCGTAGAGCGCCACCGGCATGAAGAGCGAATGAATTTTTCGGTTGATGTCACCCTAGCGACGCAGAAGCAGAAAGCCATTGCCGCGGTGACCACCGACATTTCACTCTCTGGGATTCGGGTCAAGTTGAAGGAAGCTTGTCCGATTAATGTCGAAGACAGTGTCATTGTTGAGCTAACCGGGTTGATTCGGGAGTTTGCCTTTAACGAGGCAAGACCAATCACCTACATCGTTGTCGGTGTTGAAGAAGTCGATGGTAACGTCTACTGGCGTCTACGACGTAGTGAAGACGAGCATCTTCCAGAGATGGACCAGTTTTTAACGGGCTTTATTAACGGTTATAAACGGCGTTATAAGATTAATGTCGATAATACTGAGAAAACCCTTTTACACCAAGGGCTAACACTTAGTTTCTTACCGCGGCTAAAGCGTTTGCCGTTATTTTTGAACGTTCGCCATAGCCAATGCCAAGCAATGTATGCGTTAGCCACTGCGGCGAACCAAGCCATCGTCGATGATTGGAGAGACGACACCAACCGCTTCATGATAAACGGCATTTGGCGTCCTCACCGAGTGCGGGAACTGGTTGAACATGGACAATTGACGCTTTACTGTTTCTCATTGATCGCAAGAGGTAAGCGCTACTTTTATTCAGCAACACCCGACGAACTCATTAAACTAGATGCCTTAGAGAGTTTTCTTTGGGTTGGCCAGCAAAAGCCGTCGTGGCGTGTTTACCACCTCGCCTACTCTCCAGTAGACGGGAATAAAGCATTGTTTAGAGACAGCATTCCCGAGCAGGTCGATATTGCCAGTCGGCGCTTGGCGCCGAGTGCCACCACCCTAGGCAAAGTGGCACAAGTGAACGGCATGGTGGTTATAACTAATATCAGCGACAGTTTTGAGCAACTGGCAGATACCGATAACGCCCCAGAGTCACTCGAAAAAGTGAAGCTTTTTGCCCATAAGCGCTCGGGATTTCCCGCCACCGCGCCGATCATGTTGTCCTACACCGATATTCGCCAAGAGCATCGGTTCGCCTTCCAAACCCGATGCCGCATCAGCAGTAATGAGATTGCTGCAACAGAAGCCCTCACAGTGGATATTTCTGCGCGAGGGATGCGCTTAGCGTTAGAGCAGCCGCTACCATTAACTAAAGGCGAGAATGTCACCATCGATTGTTATCAACTATCGCAACGACATCATGTTAAAGCCGTGACCGCTCTGCAGTATGAGGTTGTGGGTGTCAGTGCCGATCAGTCTGAATTGCATTTACGAGTATTCCCCAATCAGGCGCAACATCCTGGGGCGAAGTTTTTTAAACGCTTTATTCATCATTATAAAGATCGCTTAACCAACAACCAAAGTGAGAGCCTTAGCAGTGGTCTCGAGGTCTGTCTGCGGCAGCTCTATCTGACCGCGCCCAGTTCACTGCCGCTATTTTTCACTAATAAAGGACGGCGCTGGACGTTGCCACTGGTGGGTAAAAGCCCGGTGAAAACCCCTTGGTTTAATTTTCTGCAAAAACTACCGGGATCCAACGATGGCTACCTTAACCTGCAGCCGCTGCTGCGAGCGAATGCGCTGAGCGACCCGCTGGAACCTCTATTGAACCATGTTTGTGACGATAAGGCGGTTACCGAACTACTGCTATTTGTGCATTGCACCGAGCATAATGGTGAGTGGTTACTGACCACTGAATACTTGCGCAGTAGTGAACATGCCAAACTCGGTTATCTGATCGATAAAGGAATGCTCAGCGGCGCTTGTCGAATCATTCACTGGGTGTTCAGCCCCAAAGCAAAAGTTGAGGCTAAAGAGCTACGAGCAGAACTGACCTATTTGACCCAGTATGCTGCCCACCGAGCCGATCGAATCAGAGAAACCCTTTCCGCCGTTGCGGCTATTAGTGACGGTTGTGATATTACCGACAGTCTGCTCGCTATTTATGGTTACAATACTGCCCAACGTCGCGAAGCGGCACAGGCTTGGAGTCACGTCTTGGCCTAGTCGCCGTAATGGCGGCTTAGGCAGTTTTTTACCAGCGTTAAACTGTCGCCATCGATGCTGTGCGTAGCAACTTCTCGCAGTGTGGCTTTTGCATTAAAAGCAATGCCAACAGCGGCTTGCTGCAATAGCAGCTTGTCATTCGCACCGTCACCCACGGCCAGTGTTTGCTGTGGAGCAATTTGCCACTGCCGTTGCAAGCGCGCCAAGCTATCGGCTTTCGCCTTATCATCAACCACCGCGCCAGCCAATTCTCCCGTTAAACGCCCGTGTTCAACCGCCAAGCTGTTAGCCAGCGCATAATCAAGGCCGAGAAAGTCTTTTAAGCGTTCAGCAAACCAGGTAAAACCACCGGAAACCACGGCCGTTTTCCAACCTAACTGCTGTAACCATTGAATCAGCTCTTGCGCGCCAGGCATTAACGGTATCGGCTGAAATATCTGCTCAAACCGAGCCACCTCGGCACCCGCTAATAGCTTTACCCGCGCACGTAGACTTTGCTCGAAGTCGAGTTCACCTTGCATCGCCCGTTCGGTTAATTGGGCTATTTCCGCCTTTATTCCCAGCAGTTCAGCAATCTCGTCAATACACTCAATCTGTAGTAGAGTAGAATCCATATCAAAGACAGCTAAACCAGCTTCTGACAATTTCACCTGTAGGGCTCCTCGTTTCCATGTGGCTACCAAAAATCTACAATCAGGGTGTTATCCAGCTTAATGAGCGGTTTCTGCGCCATGCCAGAGCGCTATGGAAACGCCTATTACGGTTAAGTGTGGCAGCCGCATTGCTGATCATTATCATCAGTGTCTGGAATGTAGCTAGTGTGCAATCTCAGCAACGGTTTGTCGATCATTCTCGACAACTTGCCGACATGGTTGCCATTCAAGCACAACACGAAGCGGGTATCTGGCTGCGCCAGCAAAATACCGAGGCGTTGGATGAGTTGTGCCAACAGCTGATTCAGCAACGCGGCATTATAAATGCCACAGTGCGCGACCAGTTTGGCCAACGTCTGGCTTTTGCCGGCACCCCGAGTTCAATCATTGACTGGCCAAACGATGCACCTCAGGCACTGGTGCTAAGCCAAGAAATTGTCAATGATGGCCAAGTCAGCGGATATCTAGAGTTGGTGTTTAACCGCCATGTATTATTGCAGCAAAGCGATCTAGCGCATGAAAGTCTGATGCAACAGGGCCGTGTGTTGCTACTGCTGGCAATGCTTGCTGGGGTATTTTTTATGGCCAGCTTTAACCGAATCCGCGACCGTTACTGGTTGCGAGCCTTGGCGCGCAACAAAAATTGATGGCTTGTTTGGAATAGCTGTTGTTCAACCTCAGCGGCTGCTTCGGGGCGTAATTCAACTAATGCATCAAGTACTTGCTTAATACGCTTTGGCTCGTTACGTTGCCCTTGATAACCCGCTATCGGCATATCCGGCGAATCAGTCTCTAACAGCAAACAATCTAAACTCGCATTAGCAATTGCGGCTCGCGTTTTCTGTGCTCGTGAATAGGTAATCACCCCGCCAACCCCGATTAAATAATTTAACGCTGTATAGTGCTGAAGTTGTTGCGCGCTGCCACTAAACGCGTGGATGATACCGCCTTGCTCAGGACCATATTGTTTGAGTAACGGAATCATTTCGTCGAGGGTTTTGCGGTGGTGAAGAATCACGGGGAGCTGCAATTTCTTCGCAAGCTTTAACTGTTCAATAAACAGGCTTCGCTGTTTATCAAAATGCGCACAGGTCGCATCTAAGCCAATTTCTCCAACAGCAATAGCATCGTGGTCAGCTAACCATTGCGCCAACGCATCAACATCACTTTGCTGGTGTTGCTCGATAAAATAGGGGTGTAACCCATAGGCGTTGCGCAAACGCGAGTCGTTTGCCGCCAACGAAGCTTGAGTTTGCCAACTTTCTCGAGCAACCCCCGCCATCCATATTTGCTCGACACCCTGCGCCTGAGCGGCGCTAATCACCTGGTCTCTATCGTCATCAAAGGACGCAAAAAACAAATGACTGTGGGTGTCGATAATGGCCATTAATGCTCGCGAGTATGACTAAAGACGATATCGGGGTAGCGCTCTTCGGCAAGGCTTAGATTCACCATGGTCGGCGCAATATAGGTTAGGTTATCGCCGCCATCCAAGGCCAGATTCGCTTCCGCTTTACGCCGGAACTCATCCAACTTGCGCTCATTACCAGACACCCATCGTGCCGTAGCGACGTTAATATTTTCGTACATCGCATCCACTTTGTATTCAGTTTTCAGGCGGTGCACTACCACGTCGAACTGGAGTACCCCAACCGCGCCAACGATTAAATCATTGCTAATAAGTGGTCGGAATACTTGTACCGCCCCTTCTTCTGATAGCTGTACCAAACCTTTCAGTAATTGCTTTTGCTTCAACGGATCCTTTAAGCGAATGCGCCGGAATAGCTCTGGCGCAAAATTAGGAATACCGCTGAATTTAAAGTCTTCACCACTAGTGAAGGTATCACCAATCTGAATCGTGCCATGGTTGTGCAAGCCAATAATGTCGCCTGGGAACGCCTCCTCGACATGCGAGCGGTCGCCCGCCAGGAAGGTCAGTGCGTCGCTAATACGCACATCTTTGCCAGTGCGCACCTGCTTCATTTTCATGCCTTTTTCATATTTACCCGAGACAATACGCAAGAACGCTACGCGGTCTCGGTGGCGCGGATCCATATTCGCCTGTATTTTAAATACAAACCCAGAAAAGCTTTCACTGGCGGCAGCCACAGCATCACCGCTATCAGTCTCCCGCGGCTGCGGAGCAGGCGCCCACTCCACCAAACCATCTAGCATATGGTCGACACCAAAGTTACCCAGTGCGGTACCAAAAAACACCGGCGTTAATTCACCGGCTAAAAACATTTCTTCGTCAAACGGGTTAGAGGCACCGTTCACCAGTTCGATCTGTTCCCGTAACTCTTCGGCCCAAACGCCAAGACGTTGGTCAAGCTCCGGGTTATCAATGCCCTTTATCACATCAATGTCTTGGATTTTATGACCCTGACCGGTTTTGTAGAGAATCGTTTCATCGCGCAATAAGTGGTAAACCCCTTTAAAGTTTTTACCACTGCCAATTGGCCAGGTAATCGGCGCACACATGATTTTCAGGACATCTTCAACCTCATCCAATAACTCCAACGGGTCACGGATGTCACGGTCAAGTTTGTTCATAAAAGTGATGATTGGCGTATCGCGCAAGCGTGTGACTTCCATCAGTTTGATGGTGCGGTCTTCGACACCTTTGGCGCCATCAATGACCATCAAACAGGAATCTACAGCCGTTAGCGTACGATAAGTATCTTCAGAAAAATCTTCGTGGCCTGGGGTATCGAGTAGATTCACCAGCGATTCCCGGTAAGGAAACTGCATCACTGAGGTCGTTACCGAGATGCCCCGCTCTTGCTCCATTTCCATCCAGTCAGATTTGGCGTGCTGGCCAGATTTTTTACCTTTTACCGTACCCGCCTTTTGGATTTGTCGGCCATGCAACAAGACCTTTTCAGTGATCGTGGTTTTACCCGCATCCGGGTGCGAGATGATTGCGAATGTGCGACGTTTATCGATTTCTTTGCTTAAGCTCATGGCGCCAATGTGTTGCTGATACAAAATTGGCGCCATTATACGCGATAACCGCTACACGCGATACCGTCGAACCCGTTGCTCCAATTTTTCCACCGCATCGCTCAGTTCATCGGTATAAGATCGCGCCTGCTTAGTCGCCGCTACGGTTTGATCGGTCACCTCCACGATTGCGGTCATGTTTTCGTTGATGGTTTCAGAAACGCTACTCTGTTCTTCTGCCGCGCTCGCAATCTGCGCATTTTGCGAGTTAATGGTGTTCACCGAATCCAATACCGAGCGGAGCGCTTCTTCGACACCGTTTGCCTCACTGACACTGGTTTCACTGCCCTCTTTAATGGCATTCATCACCTCCGTCACCGAACGTGTACCGGCCTGTACTCGTTCGATCATTTCCTCAATCTCATGAGTACTTTGTTGCGTGCGACTGGCGAGCGTTCGAACCTCATCCGCTACCACAGAAAAGCCGCGACCCGCTTCGCCCGCACGCGCTGATTCAATCGCCGCATTCAGCGCTAATAGATTCGTTTGGTCAGCAATATTGCGGATAACGTCTAACACGCTACCAATTTGTTGTGACTCGTTAGCAAGTGTTTCAACCACGTGGCTACCCTCGTCAACGCGCCCCGCCAAACCATTAATCACGTCCACTGCCCGTTGTAACACCTGCTGCGCGGTAGCGACCAGTGATTCCGCTTGTTCCGCCGCCTGCGATGCTTCGGCGGCACTGCGAGACACCTCATGCGAGGCAGTCGCCAACTCATTGACCGCTGTTGCAACTTGCTCGCTCTCTTGTTGTTGATGCCCGGCTCGGTCACTTGTATCACTCATCAATTGCCGCAAACTGCGCGCTGATTGCGTCATATTTGACGAGGATTGGCGAATATGGCGTACCATTTCCGCGACTTGGTCAGCGAAGGCATTAAACGCCGTTGCTAAGTCGCCCATTTCATCGTTGCTGCTGTCATCTAACCGTTGCGTGAGATCACCATCGCCCTCAGCAATGCCTTTCATTGCCGTTAACGCATTTGCCAGCGGGCGGGTAATACTGCGCACTACAACCAGTGCTAAAAAGGCAATGATTAACAGTGCAAAAATTGAAGCAATAACGGCGTTGATAGCAGCATTTTCCAAACTGTTATCTACTTTAGCGGCGATATTTGCACTTTGCTGCTTGAGGCCGTCGACCCAAAAGCCAGTACCAATCACCCAGCCCCATTTATCCAGCAACCGTGCATAACCTAATTTAGGCTTTACCTGACCTTTCACGTCTTTCCATTGGTAGGCAACATATCCGCCGCCCGATTCAGCCTGCTTAATCAGTTCTCGGATCAGGTAAACGCCTGAGGGATCCTGGAAATCATACAGATTTTTACCCTCCAAAGCGGGATTAACTCCGTGGGCAATATTTACCCCATCGCGATCATAAACAAAGATATATCCGGCATCATCGCCATCACTGAAGCGTAAGTTTCGTAGTATTTGTTTAGCCCGCTGCTGCATCTCCGCTCGGTTGGCGGGATTACTCTGTGCAACAAGGTGTTCAATGGAGGAAAACGCTAAGGCTAAATAGTTTTTCAACTCGGTTCTGCTGCCGCTATTTAACTCATCAGTAAAGCGCGAAACGGCTTGCTCGCCAACTTCACCCGACTGGTAAAGGTTATAGCTGGTCAGAAACACGGCGAGTAAGATTGGCGGTACCAAGGCAAGAATCAGAACGCGGAATCGAATATTTAATCTCATGAGGCTCTCTTTACGTTTATCAGCGATGATATCGCTATGAGGAAAAGCGTAGCAGAGGGTACGGTGAATTGCGTAAATAGCGATTAGACTTTAGTGGTAAATTGGTAAATTAACGCATCCTCTTTTGTATCACCACGCTGATAATAGCCGGTGCGAACGCCAACCTGCTGAAAGCCCATTCGCTGATACAACGCAATTGCTGGAACATTACTCGCTCGCACTTCCAACCACACGCTCGCCGCCTGCACCGGGACTTCAGCTAACACATCGGTCAACAACGCTGAGGCAACCCCCTGACGTTGAAAACTCGGATGAACCGCAATATTAAGCAATGAGATCTCATCCGCAACATGCTGGCAGATGGTATAACCCACAACTTTACCATCGACTTTGGCCGCGCGATTACGGTAGTGACTTCCCTGGCAGGATAAAAACATCGCCGACGACCACGGCACGCCATGTGCCTGTTGCTCTATTTCAAAGGTTTGAGGATTAGGCGTAAAGGGTTCGATATCAATAGCTGCATTAGCCATGCTGAAGCCGTTGCCACCATTGCTGCTTGAGGTCTGCCGGCGGCGCTTTATCAAGCCAGTCACTGAAATCTAACAATGGCTCTTGGCTGGCACTGGACACCGCTACCGGGCGCTGGGCTAGCGCCCAACACAGATCGGCTAACCATTGTGGCATCGCCACTGGCAGTACACAGTCACCAACAATCAACGTGTTCCCAAGCCGGTAATAATAGCGATCGGGCATTGCCTGTCGTGGACTCCAGCGAGGAATGCCTAAGCCGTTCAAGGCTTGCTGTTGATTGCGCGTCCAGTTCATATGATTCATTTTCGCCGAGTAATATTCCCAGTTTAACCGAGCTTACGGAGAATGCTAGCGTAGAACTACTTTAGAGGGGATTTCAGCTTGGCAGGGGCGGAGGGATTCGAACCCCCAACCGTCGGTTTTGGAGACCGCTGTTCTACCAATTGGAACTACGCCCCTAAGCTGAGCAGCGATTATACCGAGCACTCATTTGCTGGCAAGTGATTTATTGATTTTCTGGTTCAACTGCTGAATTTTTCAGCGCTCGCGACACTACGCTAAATCAAAAACCTCTTCAGCCACCGTGTCCGTTAATTCTTCTAATTGAAACTCATCCAATTGAAAGTGTTCCATCACCCCTTCTTGCACCGCTGTCCACTCTTGTTCTCCGGCGTCTGGGCGCAGCTTCATATCGACCGCGTAGCGTGCAACTTTGACGATAGATAATAAATCTAAGCCTAGCCGCGACAGCTCATTCGAATAGTAGATAGAGCTATCCTCGAATAAATAATAAATCACCTGCACCAATACTTTTGGCAACTTCCACTGTTGCGCAAGCAACGCTCCGACAGTGGTGTTGGCGGTATCATATTGCTCACGTTCGCGCTCAATAAGATCAAACCAGGGTTGCTCATTGGCATCGGCAATAATATCCGCGTAACCGTCAAACTCAGCCAGCATTACCGGCACCCCCGAACTCTGGAACAATCCCAGCATATAGGCGTGATCTTTCAAAGCAGCTTTGCCGAGCGCCTCTGCGACAATCACACAAGCCCCTGCAACCCGTTCGTTGTAATCCCAAAAGTCATCCAGTGATTTTGCACCCGCTAAGGTCGATTTTAACGCCACCGCGCGCACTAGCGGAAAAATCCGCTTCAAACCCAGCGTCATCACGGCTTGTTGAATAGATTCAATTTCGTTGGCGCGACGGTAAGCCGCTGAATTCACCACTTGTAGCACCGCCGCAGAAATCCCCAAATCGGCGGCAATGGCTTCAGCAACGACGCTCACATCTGGCTCAGCATTCTTCGCCTCAGCGCTCACTGTAAGCAGGGTCTGTGGGCGCGGGGGGATAGTCACCGATTGTAACAGTTGCTTTTCTTTTGCCGTGATGACGATAGCCATAGCGTTCGATATTCCTCTAAAACGTTATTTGCAGCAGATTCTTCGCTGTGCCACTATCCTTACTCAATCTTCCAAATTCAGCAAGGCTTGAGACGATAATGTGGTGTAGTAAATTGCGTTTACGCCAAAGATTTAACTACGGATTAGCCGTTTTGTTAATCACATTACCACTTCAACTGGCCTTCGCCCAACAACTTAACGTCGAAATACGTGGTGTCGACGGCAAATTAAAAGAAAATGTTGAGAGCCTGCTGGAAATAAAACGGTTAGCCAATAACGACAACCAAGACTCGTTGAGCGCCTATCGCATTCGCTACTTGCACCGCCAGGCAGCAAAAGATATTCGTCAAGCGCTTGAGCCTTTCGGCTATTATCACGTCCAAGTTAATAGTGAATTGAAAACTCAAACTACCCCCTGGCTGGCGCTCTACAACATTACGTTAAACGAACCCGTACGCATTGGTGATGTTTCTTGGGTGATTAAAGGCGAAGCCGAAAATGACCCTGCTTTCCAAGCCTGGGCGGCTACTCACCGTCCGCAAACCGGTGAGGTTTTTAACCACCAACGGTATGAAAGTGCAAAGTCAAAACTTAATCAGCTAGCCAGTGAACATGGTTATCATCAAGCCGAGTTTACCGAACATCAAGTGCGGGTCGATATTGCTTCCAACCGTGCCAATATTACTGTGGTTTTCGATTCGGGTCCCCGTTATCACTTCGGCCCCGTCAGCTTTTCTGCTGCTGAGTTGACTGATGCGTTTTTACAACGCTATGTCACTTTTGCACCCGGCGACCCATACTACGCTGAAAAAGTGCTCGACTTACAAATGGCGTTAGTTGATAGCCAATATTTCGAGAGTGTTATCATTAAACCTCTATGGCCTGAGTCAGGTTCTACTGAAGTGCCTATTGATGTAGATACGACGCCCAATGCTAAAAGTCACTATCGAGTAGGTTTGGGTTACGGAACTGACACTGGAGCGAGGCTCACTTTCGCGCAAGACCGGCGCTGGGTTAATGACAGCGGTCACCATTACCAAGCCGCGTTGCGCTTGTCGCAAGTCCAGAGCACCGGCAGCTTTACCTATATCATTCCTGGCCGTTCGCCTCGGACAGACAGTTACAGGTTGCGAGGCGAGGTATCGAATAAACGTAACGAAGAGCAGCACAGTAAAAAATATCTTGTTGGCGTATCTGATATTCGTCGTTTGGGTGGCTGGCAGCGCACATACGCCTTAGACCTGATGCAAGAAAACTTTAGTATTGGTGATTTTGAGGAAGGCAATAGCCAGTTTTTAGTGCCGCGCACCCACTGGAACTATATTAGCGCAAGAGATAGACTCAATGTTAATGAGGGCTACCGCATCGAACTCGGCTTAAAAGGCGGCAGTGATAGCGTACTCTCTGACACCACTTTTGTGTCCGCAACGGCGTCAGCCAAATCCATTCTTCCTTTCACCGATCGTTGGCGTGTAATCAGTCGTTTAGCACTCGGGGCGACTAAGGTCGACGATTTTAGTGTTTTACCACCGTCGCTAAGGTTTTTTACCGGTGGTGACAACAGTGTACGCGGCTACGGCTACGAACAGTTGGGACCGCGTAACGCTGACGGAGCGGTTATTGGTGGCCGTTACTTGGTTGCCGGCAGCGTAGAATTTGACTACCGTTTTGCAGAGCAATGGCGAGTTGCCGTATTTACCGATATAGGGAATGTGATGTTAGAGCCTAACCAGCCACTGAAACAGTCTATTGGTTTTGGCTTTCGTTGGATTTCACCGATTGGTTCGATTCGTTTAGATTTTGCTCAAGCGATTGATGAACCAGATAAGCCTTGGCGCCTACACTTCACCTTGGGGCCAGACTTATGAGGCCATACAAAACCCTAGCAACGGCCTTTCTCTGTCTAATTTTCGGTGTGCCGCTGTTGTTGACCGCAATCATCAGTACCGGTTTCGGTTTAAACTGGGCGGCTCAGACAGTCTTACATATTACCCGAGCACCAGTCACTATTGCGCGCATTGAAGGGCAATGGTGGTCTACTATCGTTGCCCACGACGTTCAAATCAATACTGGCGCTAACCAACTATCAGCCACTCGGGTAGAAGTGCAATGGTCCCCTTGGTCGCTGTTTGATGGTGAATTGGATGTCCACCACGTGTACATTGATAGCCCTAACCTCAGCCTCGCTAGCTCGACCGCGGCTACAACAGCAGAAAGCAAACCTGTTACACTCGATATTGCTGCGCCGTTACCCATTCAGATTACTAAACTACGCGTTAGTGACGGAGAGTTACACCGTGCCGAGATCGATCAGCCGTTTGCGGCTGAGTTAGCCCTGAGCTGGCAAAGGCACAAAGTGACAACGCAGATTACACGTTTGCACGTTGGCGCATTAACGGTTGCTGGCGACGCAAGCCTATCGTTAACACCGACGTTATCGCATCAGCTAAGGCTCAGCGCCGATTATGAGGCGGCGCAACACTACCGCGCCACCGTGGAATTACGTGGCAACAGTCAGACCAGTGATGCCCAAGTTAACGTCAGCCAGCCGCAATCCGTTGCAGTAACCGCACAATTACAGCAGCTATTAACCGACTTACACTTCTCTGGCAAGATACGCATAGCACAGCCACTGAAGCCTCAACAGTGGTTAGCTGACCTACCAGATGATCTTCCACAACTGCAAGGCACGATGCAATTTGACGGTGACTTGGAGGCTATTACGCTGCAACCGGACGTGATTTTGAACCATCAACAACAACAAATGGCACTGACTGGCAAAATATCCGTAGCATTAAAGCAGCATCAAGCAAAAATACATCAGGCCGAGATAACTCTCAGCGAGGGTTTAGCGAACGGTCAATTAGCTGTCAGCGGCGAACTGAATTGGCAGCAACCGCAACACCCACACGTTGCCTTAAACGCAAAATGGCAGCAACTTAACCTGCAGTTACCGCAACAACCGACGATTCAAAGCACTACCGGCGATCTTAGCGTGGTTGGTACGCGGCAACATTTGCAAGTTGAATTGCAGCAACAGCTACAAATCGCTGAACAACAATTCGGCAAAATGCACTCATCACTGACATTGCTGCCTGAAAGCGCCCATATTGAGCACCAACTGAAAGACTATAACGGAAACCTTGTTGCTGATATCAGTTGGCATAATAAGTCCCTACAAATAGAACAATTTAACGCCGACTTCCCCCACCTCACGGCTTCGGCATCGGGTAACCTTACAAACAGTATCGACTGGGATTTGATGATTGCAGACTTATCAATGCTGCCTATTGCCGCTGTGGATGTCGCCGGCAAACTTAAGGCAAGCGGTCAGGTTTCGGGTTCATTGCAAGACCCTCGCGTAAACACGCACGTCACCATCAATGAGTTAAAGCTCAATCAAACCTCACTCGGTGACGTTAGCACGCGGCTCGCTGGCACCCTATCGGAACACCACCTAGAGCTCAGCATAGCTTCCACCAAGAATCATCTTGAAACCCGTGTAGACGGCAGCTATCAAGATCAGCAGTGGCAAGGCACAATTAACCAGTTGGCGCTCAACATCGATAACTATGACCAGTGGCAACAGCTACAACCGACGCCGTTGCGCGTTTCACCGACACAGCAAAAGCTTGGTGAACTTTGCCTCAAAGCTCAATCGAACCAACAGCTCACCTGCATTCAAGGCGAACATCAAGGTCAAAGCGTGAGTTTTGCCAGTAATATTGAATATTTGCCTGTAGTGTGGCTGGAGCCGTGGCTGCAACTGCCACTCGGCACCAATTTAGAGGGTGGATTTAAAGCCGTTGCCGAGGGCTTATATGACATTAACCAGCAACGTTTCAGTACGCTCGACGCCGAACTCAGTGGTCAGTCATTTGCGATTCGCTCAAACCGGATACCCGAACCGATCACCTTTAAGCAATTGCGTCTAACTGCACAGCAACAGCCTGATAAACCCATCTTGCTGGACTTTATGTTGCAGCCCCAGAGTTTTGCAGGGTCAGCAACGGCGTCTGTGACACTGGAAGACTTTCGCGCTGACAGTCCAATAAAGGGCAAAATCGATGTGACTCTAGACGATCTTGCCCTAGTTAATGCACTAATCAGCCAAGTAGAGCAAGCTAAAGGGCACGCGCAAGCTGAAATCACTATCAATGGCAAACTGCAACAACCAGTACTAAGCGGTCACGCCAATGTTGTTGCTTCACAGCTTCTAATTCCTCAAACCGGCACACTTATTAACGACTTAACCGCAACCGTTAGTGATGCCCAGACTTCTCGGCAACAGTTTGAAGTTACAGTCAAAGGCCGAGCTGGTAACAGTAAAGACGACGGAAACTTTGCCGCGAGAGGTTGGATAAACCCGATACAAAGAAAGGGGCAAATTACGTTACGGGCTGAACGTGCGACTGTTATTGATACGCCTGAGTTAAAGCTGACCTTAAGCCCCGACATCGATATCCGTTTACAGCCGGAACGTACAGAACTATCGGGTACCGTGAGGGTTCCTAGCGCACGTATAGCTAAACCTGATATGAGCAACACTGTAACGGCGTCTAGCGATGTAGTTGTGGTAAAAAATGGTGAGCCTGTAAGGGATAAAATGGTAAAAACCAAGCATGACCTCTATGCCGATATA
The DNA here is from genome assembly GCF_003987475.1 of Idiomarina tyrosinivorans. Taxonomy (GTDB): domain Bacteria; phylum Pseudomonadota; class Gammaproteobacteria; order Enterobacterales; family Alteromonadaceae; genus Idiomarina; species Idiomarina tyrosinivorans. Next base: position 70,454 of record NZ_PIQH01000010.1, read on the forward strand.
AAAGTAGTGCTCGGTGACGATGTTCAAGTCAAAGCGCTAGGATTTAAAGGCCAACTCAATGGTAGCTTAGTGATCCATGAACAACCTAAACAACCTACTACAGCAACGGGTAGTGTCAACGTTAATACGGGTGAATATGAAATTTACGGGCAAAAATTGAATGTTGAGAAAGGGAGTTTTATCTATACTGGCACACCAATAGATAATCCTGGCCTAGATTTGCGTGTGACGCGTAGATTCACTAATCCAGCAGCTGACCCAGCATATGTTAAAGTTGGCGCACAGGTAGCGGGAACCTTGAATAACCCGAGCCTTAACCTTTTCTCTGATCCGTCGATGCCAGATTCAGATATTCTTTCTTACTTAGTGCTTGGCAGAGCTCCGGGCGCGGGTGAAACCAACGCTGATGCTTTGCAATTGCAAGCGGCAATTTTGCTCGGTACTCAGGGTACCAATGTGATTGGTAAAAACGTTAAGGATGCCTTTGGTCTAGACACCTTCGGTATTGATAATTTGGGTAATAGCACCGAAGATACATCGTTTTATATCGGTAAGTACCTATCGCCAGACTTATACGTTAAGTATGGCATCGGTTTGCTGACCCCGATTAATACCTTCTTTTTACGCTATCGACTCACCGATAATCTATTCTTAGAATCACACTCTTCCACCCAATCACAGGGCGGAGACATCATCTATAGTTTCGAAACCAATTAACGCCGTAGCCTGTTGCTATGCCGTAGCCTGTTGCTATGCGGTAGCCTGTTGCTATTGCAACAGGGATTCCGCGATGTTTAGGGTTGTCAGTGTTCGGGGATCAGAGATCGAGAAAGGCGGCGGGTGATGTCGATGTCCTGCCGTGATAACGGCAGGCTACCGCACGGGAATTCCGCGATCCAGACGTAGCCTGTTGCTATTGCAACAGGGATTCCGTGATTTTTGGGGATCAGAGACCGGGAAGCGGCGGGTGATGTCGATGTCCTGCCGCGGTAGCGGCAGGCTACCGCACGGGAATTGCGCGGTTCAGCCGTAGCCTGTTGCTATTGCAACAGGAATTCCGCGATGTTTGGGGGTTTGCGATGTTTGGGGGTTTGCGATGTCCGGGATTGTCGATGTTCGGAGATCAGAGATCGGGGTAGCGGGAGGTGATGTCGATGTCCTGCCGCGGTAGCGGCAGGCTACGTAGGACACTGGCCATAAAATAAAAAATCCCCCGTGCTTGCGCACGAGGGATTATTTATTTGAAGTCTGGCGGTGTCCTACTCTCACATGGGGAAACCCCACACTACCATCGGCGCTGGTGCGTTTCACTACTGAGTTCGGAATGGATTCAGGTGGTGCCACACCGCTATGGCCGCCAGACATAAACTGTTC
>NZ_PIQH01000011.1 GCF_003987475.1 Idiomarina tyrosinivorans
TGAATCGCGTAGCGCGCGGCTGAGAGACATAAAAAAACTCCAGTGACAGTTACTATCACTGGAGTTTGACAGCTCCACTTGATCGGTCAATGGATCGCTAAATTATTTCTTAACTGATCAGCATTGCGCCTAAGCGCGGGCTTTTTTGTGCCTGCTTATGCTTTACTGCGGCTGTTAGCTTGGGCTCGCGGCATCGTCAGGGTTGAGGGAAGGCTCGGGGTTGCTTGTTCTCTACCACGACGATTAGCTTGGGTACGTCGGCATCGTGAGGGGCTGGAGGGCGCTTGGTGTGTAGACGCTCAGAGGGTCATTGCACGGCACCCCGCCGGTTCACGAAGCTGGGGAAAAAGCCGCTCAAGCTCATCCATGAGGCGCTTAGTCTCCGGCCGTCCATGGCCGGAGATACTTTTTCCCCAGCTTCGCGCCCCAACGTTGTGCGTTAAATGTGGGAGAAGTCGCGCCTACACCCCAAGCTTAGGGCTACGGAGAAGCGATGCCGATGCAACACCGAGCGCGCCGTGCCAGAGAACAATCAACCCCAAGCAGGCTGTCTGAAGCTAACCGATAAAGGCTGATACTTCTTTACTGCGGCTTTCCGCGATGGCGGGCGGCATCGCTTCTCCGCACCTATTTGGCTCGGGGTGTGGGCGCGTTTTCCTCGATATTGATTAGCGTCTCGTTGGGGCGCGGGGGCTCCGGTAAAAAGCATCTCTGGCCAGGGAGGGCCAGAGACTGAGCGGCCATGGATGGCTCGAGCGTCTTTTTACCGGAGACACCGTGAACCAGCGGGACGCTGAGCACTCACCACCCTAGCGCCCACGCCCCGAGCCTTCCCCCCAAACCTGACGATGCCGCGGGCCGTAGCCATAGGCCGCAGTAAAGAATTGCCGACCAACCCAAGCTCATCGCCGTGGTAGAGAACAACCAAGCCCGAGCCTGATGATGCCAAGAGCTCGAGCTTAGGCCGATCACTTTATGGTGGTGATTTCGATGCCGAGTGTTTTGGCTTGTTCTTCTGTTTCTGCTGAGGTTAATACGGCCACTTGTTGGGGTCTTGGTAGGTCGGGGTCGTAAACCCAGAGGGTGGCTAATTCTTCGTCTACTTCGCGTTGCAAAATCAGGCGTTCGGGCTTTACTTCTCGTGGTGCTAGCAAAAAGCGTTGTAGTGTTAGGGTTTCGCCGTTCCAACTGGCGACTTTTTGTAATGGTCGGAACTTCAATACGATGGCGACAAATATCAGCATGGTGATCAATACGCCACCGGCAATCCATAGCAAGGGTACTTGGCCGCCAATATATATGGCCATCCATAATGCGAGAAAAAAGCCGCCCCACAACTGTGGTCGACGGCTGTCTCGATAAAATACTAATTCAGCGTTAGAATTCATCGTCCTCAAACTCAAACAGTCCGCGGCTTCCCGCCTGAATGGCGGCAACTAAGCCATGTATCCGAGGCATCAGTTTAACAAAATAGAATCGCGCTGTTTTGATTTTTGTTTGTAGCGGTGTGCTGCCTTTAGCTTCTGCGGCAATCGCCATCCGTAACCACAGGTAACCGTAGCAAACGTAGCCCATCAAATGCAGGTACTCTACGGCAACGCTATTAATCCAATTTTCATCGGTCGCGGCCTTTTGCAGCACGTCTTTGCTGACCCCTTCGAGTGAGTCAATGGCGGCTGCGAGCGTTGCCATTTCCGTCACCCAAGTTTTGTGGTTACGGTTCTCTGCGACAAACGCTCTCAGGGTTTCCAGCAACGGTGTGAGTAATTGCCCTTGCGAGCCCACTACTTTGCGACCCAATAGGTCTAGCGCTTGAATGCCGTTGGTTCCTTCGTAGATTTGCGCAATTCGGGTATCACGCACTAACTGTTCTTGTCCCCATTCGCGCACGTAGCCATGGCCGCCGAAAATCTGTTGTCCGTGAATCGTCGATTCCAACCCAGTATCGGTGAGGAATGCTTTCGCCACTGGCGTTAACAATGCCACCATGGCATCGGCGCGTCGTTGCACTTCGGCATCTTGCGCATATTTAGCCCGGTCGAGTTGTTGTCCTACCCATGTTGAAAACGCTCGTCCACCTTCGGTGAAGGCTTTCATGGTCAGCAGCATACGGCGAATGTCGCCGTGTACCAACAAGGTATCGGCTTCGGCATTGTGATCTTGCGTGGCTTTTGCGCCGCGTCCTTGGCGACGGTCTTTAGCGTACTCAAGCGCGTTTTGATATGACCGTTCTGCGGTCCCTAACCCTTGAATACCAACCCCAAGACGCTCGTAGTTCATCATGGTGAACATCGCTTTTAAACCTTTATGCGGTTCACCCACTAACCAACCTTTGGCACCATCAAAGTTCATCACGCAGGTCGCCGATGCATGGATCCCCATTTTGTGCTCGATAGAACCGCAACTCACCGCATTGCGCTCGGTCAAGTTACCTTGTTCATCAGAGAGAAATTTCGGCACTAGGAATAACGAAATACCTTTGGTGCCTGCTGGGGCATCTGGGAGTTTTGCGAGTACCAGATGAACGATATTTTCGACCAGGTCGTGCTCGCCACCGGTAATAAAGATTTTGGTACCGCTAATCTGGTAACTACCGTCGTCGGCAGGCACTGCCTTGGTTCGAATAATACCGAGGTCGGTTCCAGTATGTGGCTCGGTTAAACACATGGTTCCGGTCCATTCACCGGCGGCTAAACGTGGTAAATAATGGGCTTTGAGCTCATCGCTACCATGTAAGTCTAGCGTCATAATGGCGCCAGAAGTTAGCCCTGGATAAAGCGAGAAAGCAATGTCTGCAGAGCACAACATTTCTTCGTACTGCGCGGAGAGTGACTTTGGTAGCCCCATGCCACCAAAATCTGGGTTGGCTGTCACACCGACCCAACCGCCTTCTGCCAGCGCTTTAAAAGCACCATGGTAAGCTTTTGGCACGCTAACAGCGCCCTGCTCCCAGGTCACGCCTTCTTCATCTGCAGCACGCGAGTTAGGCGCAACCAAGTTTTCGGCAACTTTGGCCGCTTCATCCAGAATGGCAGTTGCGGTATCGGCATCCATCATTTCAGCTAGCGCTGGCATTTGCTGCCAGTCATCCGCAACTTGGAATACATCGTGAAGCAAAAAGTCCATGTCACTTCTTGGCGCTCGATAGTCCGCCATAACTGCCTCTCTTAAACAAAAGTTTCAAACAGGTGTTTTAATATCAGTTTTGGCGGCTGAACACAAGCCTCTGAGTCCTAACCCTGCCAATCAGTTAAGGCTTCAACGGTGAAGGCTTGTTGCTGCAACGACAACACTACCTCGTTTGGCCGAATCGCTACAACGTCCATCCCTCGCCATTGGTCGCCCTCTTGCAGACGCGCACCACTGAGCCGGATCCAGCGTTTATTTGCTTGCGAAGAATACATATGGGCTTGGTAGGCAAAGCGCGGAACTTGGCGCTGGAAACTTTCGCTCAATTCAGAAAGCGCCGGGATCACTGATAGCTTTTCTGAACCGTTTTCAGCATTATCGTCAGTGTTGGCGGTTTGTTCAACCGCTGCTTGAAAGCGCTTAAGTAAATCGGGCGAGACACTGGTTAAATCCAGCGCCTGGCGCTTCGGCTTGGACTCTGAAGCAGATTGTTGCGGTTGCTCATCAGCGCTGGCTTTAGTCGCGGTTGGCGATGCCTTTGCCGACCACAATGGTAAGGTAATAGTGGTAGTTAGGTTGGTGGCTTTACCCCATTCGGCTGCGCCAACGTTGCTGTTTGCTAGCGTTGTGGTCGCCGCGCTGAAACTCAGTCTTAGCCAAATGGCTGCGGCCAGGCTAACAATCGCGACAACACTAAACAGAAACCAAAAACCGCGACTGCGCTGGCGCTGCCTGTCAGCGCCGGCATACTGTTGGGCCAACGAGCTGGACATTGTTTCCGACGACTGTTGCCGTAACGCTTTGAGTAAGGTCGACATTATTGCTCTCCTGCGCTTGGCATCACCGATGCAGCCGTTTGCTCATGCTTAGCTAACCACGCCAGCAACAGCACCGGCACGCCATCTTTAGTGCTCACCCGCAATTGTTGAGCCAGCAGTTGTAACTGTTGTTCAGCGGCTGAATCAGCCATATCGCTGTCTTGGTAGTAGCTCGCTACCCGTTGTTGAAGCCATTGATTTAGCCGTTCTGGCTGTTCTGGGTAGCCTGGTGGTGTTGGCCATAACAGCATGGCTTCACCCGTCCAATTCTGCGTATCGACATTGGCACTTGGCCTTACTAGCTGATAACCGCCGTTAACTTGTTGCAGCAACGCGGGGTAACCTAACATGCGTAACTGACGCATTGACATCCGATCTTGCAAACAGGCCAATTGGTATTGCTCAACCCATTGGCAGAATGGTTGTTGTCGGTTCGGACGCGGTAACTGCCAAGCTTGGGCGAGCTTCTGCATTGCCTGCGCAGGCCCCTGCGGCGCTGCACTTGTCGGTTGTTGTTGCCATGGGTTTGGCGCCAGCACTACTAGTGCTAGCACCAACAGCAATGCTGCACAGGCTAGCGCTTTCAACGGCCAAGCACGGTTTCCGGAATCACTAAAGCCCTCAACTTCTGCCGCAGCCCGTTTAATGTGTTTTCCGGTTACCTGTTGCGCTTGCTCAGTGTAAGCGGCCAGTAGCGCGCGGTCGCAAACCACGTTGAGGCGTCGCGGTATCCCATCGGTTAACCGATGGGCTTTACGGCAAGCGGCAGCGGTAAAAATTTCCCTTTCAGCGCCAGCGACCTGCATCCGATAACGAATATAGCGTTCACTATCCTCCGGTTGCAGCGGTAACAAATGGTAACGTGCGGTAATGCGCTGCGCCAGTTGGCGCAATTCGCGGCGTCGCAAAAGATGCTGTAACTCAGGCTGACCAATTAAAATAACACGCAGCAATTTTCGTTGGTCTGTTTCTAAATTGGTGAGTAGCCGCAGTTGTTCTAGAACATTCGGTTGCAGATGCTGGGCTTCATCAATGAGCACAACGCATTGCTGATCGTTACTGTGCGCATTGAGCAAAAACTGGCTGAGTTTGTCCGTCAGGGTTTTACTGCTTGCCTGCCGTTTTTGGTAGCGGATGCCGAACTCATCACATAACGTTGCCAACAATTCGCGTTCATCCAGCATGGGGTTCAAAATAAACGCGGTGCGCGTGCTTTCCGGCAAGCGCTCTAACAGCGCTCGCGAAACCGTGGTCTTACCGGTACCCACTTCTCCAGTCAGTAAGATGAAGCCGCCACTTCCCTCAAGCCCATGCAGTAAATGCGCTAGGGCTTCTTGGTGACGCTCACTGAGGTATAGATAATGTGGGTCTGGCGCTATCGAGAATGGCGTATCGCTCAGCCCAAAAAAATTCTGGTACATGATGGTCGATGAAAAATAATACAATGCAGTTAGTGTAACGACTCACTTGCACTGCGGCTAGTGATTCGAGATGATCTAACTGCGATAGTTAACTGGGGTAGGATTTTGCAAACATACTTGGTCGGCGGTGCCGTACGTGACGAACTATTAGAGTATCCGTTCTCCGAAAAGGACTGGGTTGTCGTGGGCGCCACTGCAGAGCAACTACTAGCACAAGGATTTCAACAAGTCGGCAAAGATTTCCCGGTGTTTCTCCACCCCAAGACTCACGAAGAGTACGCTTTAGCGCGTACCGAACGTAAGCAGTCTTTAGGTTATACTGGCTTTGCCATCGATGCCTCGCCGCAGGTAACGCTTGAGCAAGACCTTCTGCGCCGAGATTTAACCATTAATGCCATCGCCAAAAGTGCGGATGGTCAATTAATCGACCCTTATGGCGGCCAACAGGATATCAAAAATCGGGTGTTACGCCATGTTTCGGACGCCTTCGTGGAAGATCCCCTACGTGTGCTGCGAGTTGCTCGATTTGCAGCACGCTATGCGCACCTCGGCTTTGCGGTTGCCCCGGAAACGATGCAATTAATGACCCGCCTAAGTAACGCCGAGGGAGAGCTACAAAGTCTTTCGGCCGAGCGAGTGTGGCGGGAAACCGAAAAGGCGTTAATAACACAGCATCCTGAAGTGTTTATTGAAGTGCTGCGGCAGTGTGGAGCACTCAAGGTGTTATTCCCTGAAATTGCCGCGTTATGGGGCGTTCCTAACCCAGCGCAGCATCATCCTGAGATCGACAGCGGTGTGCATACGTTGATGGTGTTGCAGCAAGCGGTCAAGCTGAGTAATGCCGTTGACGTCCGCTTTGCCGCCTTAACCCATGATCTTGGCAAGGCAAAAACGCCGGCAACCGAATGGCCCAAACACTATGGTCATGAGCAAGCGGGAGTCGCGGAAATCCAGCGTTTGTGCAAACGTTGTAAAGTGCCGAAGGATGTCGCCATTGTGGCGCAACAAGCCAGCCTTTGGCACCTGCACATTCATCGCGCACTTGAGTTGAAGCCGCAAACACTGTTAAAAGTGTTCGACAGTATCGATTGTTGGCGTAAGCCAGAGCGCTTAGAAAAGCTATTGTTGGTTTGCGAGGCAGATGCGCGTGGTCGACTCGGCTTCGAACAACGCGCTTATCCGCAACGTGACTACGTGAACCAAGCATTTCAACTCGCTCAGCAGGTTCAAGCCCGACCGTTCGTAGAACAAGGTCTTAAAGGAGCAGACATCGGTGCCGCAGTGGCGAAACAGCGCTTGGCCGTTATCGCCGAGTTGCGCCAACAGCGCGACACCAGCTAGACCATCAGCAGGATCAGCACTAACCCCAAAGCCAAGCGGTAAAGCACAAACGGTAGCATCCCCATACGTTCAATAACGCGCATGAACAGCGCAATCACTAAGTAAGCGCTCACTGCCGAAACCACGATTCCGGTGACCAAAAAGCCCCAATGAATCACTTCATCGGAACGGACTAATTTAGCCCCTTCATAAACGCCGGCCATTAAGATAACTGGTATCGACATTAAAAACGAAAAACGCGCCGCTTGTTCACGACCCAAGCCTAACCACAAACCCGCTGTCATGGTAATACCCGAACGTGATGTTCCGGGAATTAAGGCGATTGCCTGTGCGACACCAATAATAAGCGCCTGCTTCACGGTAAGTTGCGCCAATGTCTGTTGTTGTTGCGCATAACGCCGATCAGCCCACCATAGCAGTATCCCAAATGCAATGGTGGTCGTTGCGATCACTGCCGTCGAGCGCAGTGAAGCCTCAATAACGTCGGCGAACAACAACCCAGCAATTACTGCTGGCACCGTTGCCCAGATAATTAACCAAGCCATACGACTATCGCTACCATGCTGGCCGCTAAACGATTGCAACCAACCGCGCAGTAACTCCCATACGGTTTGCTTAAAGTACCAAACCACGGCAATCAGGGTGCCAACATGAACCGCTACGTCAAACGCCAAGCCCTGATCGGCCCAACCCAGTAATTGTGAGGGCAGAATTAAGTGGGCCGAACTGGAAATTGGCAAAAACTCTGTTAATCCTTGAATTAGCGCCAGAAAAATAGCTTCAATATACGTCATTTACGATTACCTTAAGATCAGGATGAGCTAGCCAGTCTTCCTTGGTTAGCGGGGCGAGTTGTTGGTCTTGCATCGGACTCTGACGGCTTAACTGCCGCCAAAGTTCTGCGAACGACTGTTGCCGTTGTGGATGAATAGCCATCGGCGCAAGCTCTGCTAATGGCTGCAGTACAAAAGCGTTGTGTAATATTTCGTCACGCGGTAACTGGGGCTTGCTCGCATTGACCTCTTCACCCACTAACAGCATATCAATATCGAGTGTTCGGGGACTGTACTTGGGGTCGCTATCGTGGCGCCCATGCTCTGCTTCGATGGCTTTGCAGTAGCGCAATAGTTCGGCTACGCCCAAATCACTCTGGAACTGCACCACCAAGTTATAAAACGGGCTACCGGCGAAACCAACCGCGGCACTTTCGAACACCCGCGAGCGTCGCAATGGACCAAATTGTGCGATCAGCGAGAGCAAGCCAGCGCGCAAATGCTGTTGCCGCTCAACGTTACTGCCTAAACCTAAAAAAATCTCTCGCATCACATTATTTGCCTGTAGCGGCGAAATCTCGATAAATCTCTACCGCGATATTTTTCGCTTGTGCTACAGCTCCAGGCTTAGCCACTTTTACCTTCACCCACAGCACCGCAAATTGTTGATGAAGTTCCGTAGCAATGCCTTCAGCCACTTGTTCTATCAGCTCACGCGGTTGACCGCTAACCCATGCACTAACGTGCCGACTGACCGCGTCATAATCGAGCGCATCGGCGATGTCATCACTGTTGCCAGGAATACTGTTGTCCCAGCCCATATGCAGCGTCACATAAAGCCGTTGCTGTTGCGTCTTTTCCCAATCAAACACGCCGATAATGGTGTCAATTGCCAAGTCTTCAATGATCACGCAATCTGTCATTTTGCTTTCCATTCGCGCTCGCCCGTAGTAATTCCGCGTTAAACCTCTTATGCTTAATAGGCGGAAGTGATGGCGAGCATACTACCCCAAATAAAACACCTATGTTAAGAGCGAATTATCAGGCATGCCAGCGTTAACCTTATTAATGATCCTAGTCGCCTATTTAGTCGGCTCAATATCCAGTGCGGTACTGATTTGCCGAATCTGGGGTCTGCCTGATCCACGCCACTCGGGTTCACAAAATCCTGGTGCCACCAACGTTTACCGTATTGGTGGACGCTGGCCTGCGCTGTTGACCCTTGTCTTCGATGTGCTAAAAGGTATGGTCCCTGTGTGGGGCTCATATTATCTCGGTATCAACGCCTTTTATCTCGGCTTGATCGCTGTCGCTGCCTGTTTGGGGCACATTTTTCCGCTCTACTTCAAGTTTCGCGGCGGCAAAGCAGTGGCCACCGCGCTCGGAGCTATGTTTCCTATCGCTTGGGAAATGGCTTTGTTACTTATCATCACCTGGTATGCAGTGTTCCGCATTAGCCGAGTGTCCTCGTTAGCCGCCTTAGTTACGGTAAGTTTGGCGCCGTTCTACGCACATTGGATAAAGCCCCAATACACGCTACCAGTGATCATGATCTCACTGCTTATTTTATGGCGCCACCAAGCCAATATTCTGCGACTCGCGTCTGGTAAAGAGAGCAACTTTAAGCGTTCCACTAAGGTCGCTAAGCCAACGCCGGAAGATCCGCCAAAGGCCAACGGGGATAAGTCTTAATCGCCAAGTCCGTCGATTGCCCCGCTTGCAACCGCAGCGCTCCAGCTAACGCAATCATTGCACCGTTATCGGTACAGAACGCTGGACGAGGATAAAACACTTCACCACCACGTTTTTGCACGGCGCTTTGCAATTGCTCACGTAAACGCACGTTCGCACTAACTCCGCCAGCAATTACCAAACGTTTTCGACCACATTGCTTTAACGCTCGTTGGCACTTAATCACCAGCGTATCAACCACCGCTTGCTCGAAAGCCAAGGCAACATCAGCAAGACTCTGTTGGTCAGTACCCGCTTTCGCCAATGTATTTGCGGTAAAGGTTTTTAATCCGCTAAAACTAAAATCTAAGCCAGGACGGTCAGTCATCGGGCGCGGAAATTGGTAGCCTACGTCTTTACCCTGTTGCGCCAACTTCGCTAATCGTGGCCCGCCGGGATAATCTAAGCCCATCAATTTCGCCGTTTTGTCGAACGCTTCACCGGCGGCATCATCCAGCGACTCACCAAGCAATTGGTATTGACCAATGCCTTGCACATCGACCAACTGCGTATGTCCGCCAGAAACCAATAACGCGATAAACGGAAATTGCGGTTGCGGGGTTTCCAACATGGGTGCTAACAGGTGCCCTTCCATATGATGTACGGCAATTGCTGGCTTGTCCCAACCGTACGCCAAGCTGCGACCTAAGCACGCCCCTACCAGTAATGCTCCCACCAGACCAGGTCCGGCGGTATAGGCCACGCCATCGATGTCGTCACTGCTAAGTTGCGCTTGCTTGAACACTTCGTGAATGAGGGGAATCGACTTACGCACATGATCGCGTGACGCCAACTCTGGAACCACGCCGCCATAATCCGCATGCAGTTTTACTTGCGAATATAACGTATGGCCGAGAAGCCCATTTTCGGTGTCATAAATGGCGACACCGGTTTCATCACAGGAAGTTTCGATACCTAGAACACGCATGTTTTTCACTATTCTCGTCTTGACCTTTGATTGACTGCTTGCGTAGTTTAACCGAAGCGAAGCAGAAAACCGATGCTTGATTGCATTTCCGCCTTCGTTACTGGCAACCAAAAAAACAACAAGGGAATCGCCATGCGTAAACTCACGGCTCTATTTATAGTGCTGTTGCTGAGTGCCTGCCAAAGCGCACCACAGCAACAAACTAACAGCATTGCAGTGCAACAGTCGCAAGACCTGTCGACACTGCAATATCAAACCTTTAGTGAAATCCAAGCCGCTCTCAACAGTGGTCAAGTCAGCTCTGAGCAATTAGTGCATTACTACATCAGCCGCATCAAGGCGAACAATCGCGAAGGTATGGCAATACATGCGGTGATTGCGTTAGCACCTGATGCCATCGAACAAGCTCAGGCGTTGGACGAAATGCGCCAGCAAGGGCAAATAAAAGGCCCGTTACACGGCATTCCGGTATTACTCAAAGACAATATCGACACTGGCGATGGCATGGCGAATACTGGCGGTTCAGTGCTTTTGCGCAACAACCGTCCCGACGATGACGCCCAATTGGTGGCATCTCTGCGCGCAGCCGGCGCAATTATTCTCGGCAAAGCGAACTTGAGTGAATGGGCGAATTTCCGTTCTACCCGCTCAAGCTCAGGCTGGAGTGGTATGGGAGGCCAAGCGCTTAACCCCTACGACTTGAGCCGTTCAACCTGTGGTTCAAGCGCGGGTTCTGCTACGGCTGTTGCGGCGGACTTCGTAACCCTTGCGGTTGGCACTGAAACCGATGGTTCAGTCGTTTGTCCCGCCGCCACCAATGGTATTGTTGGCATCAAGCCGACCCTCGGTTTAGTCAGCCGTGATGGCATTATTCCTATTGCTCATAGCCAGGACACTGCAGGCTCGATGGCACGCACCGTAACCGGTGCAGTGAACCTGTTACAGGCAATGAAAACCCAAGCAAGCAACGACCCTCTGGCTTACCAAGACTCGCGTAACTTTACCCAGTATCTGCAAGCCGATGGTTTAAAGGGGTTGCGCATTGGTGTGGTTCGAAACTTGATGGGCTATCACGAAAAACTTGATCAACAGTTCGAACAACAATTAGACGTATTGCGAGCTGAGGGTGCAGTGATTGTCGACAACGCCAACATTCCCACGCTCGGACAATGGGATGATGCGGAATTCACCGTATTGGTGCATGAGATGAAGCATGATATGGCGGCATATCTAGCGACCACCGACGGTGATTTGAAAAGCTTGGCGGATCTCATCCGCGCTAACAAAGCCTACCACAAACAAGAACTGACGCTGTTTGGCCAAGAGCTGTTTGAAATGTCGCAAGCAACCACCGAAGAACAGCATGAAGAATATTTAGCGGCACTGGCACGCAGTAAACGTCTAGCTGGCCCAGAGGGGATTGATGCGACATTAAAAAAATACAATGTCGATCTACTCATAGCGCCAACCAACGGCCCCGCATGGAAAATCGACCATGTTAACGGCGACCATTATTTAGGTTCAGCCAGTTCACCTGCGGCAGTGGCCGGCTATCCGCACATTACGGTGCCGATGGGCTTTGTGCAACTCGGCGAAGAACCAGCATTACCGGTAGGAATGAGCTTTTTCAGCGGTGCCAAATCCGAACCGTTGCTGATTAAAGCAGCCTATAGCTATGAACAAGCTAGTCAGCAGCGCCGTCCACCGAACTGGTAGGTGCTTGCAGTTGCTGTAGTGGCACTGAGATAGTGTTAAGTGGCTGGCCGTTGATATCGCGTAAGCTAAACTCGACAACGGCTGGCTGCTGTTCCCAATCAATCGTGATTTGACCATAACGCGCATCTGGCTGTGCTTTTCCGACCCGCTGCTGAAATGCATAAGGGTTGTCATTCTGTTGGTTGACGCTGCCAGACACAACTTGCATTAGCGGGTAAGGCAACCAGTCGCTGGCTTTATCAATCTCCCCAAACCAGCGTCCTGCTGTGGCAAGCACAACCCCATTGGCTTGCGTTTCACGCAATAACTTTTGCAAGCGCATTTGCTCTTGGCTGTACATCGCCCAACTGTCATAACCATTTTGTGGCGCTAGTACTGGCGTCGCGGAAGCAATGACCCTCACTTCTGCGGGTTGCTGTAATTGCTCCGCTAACCACTGCCACTGCGGTTCGCCAAGCAGGCTTCCAGTGGGGTTGGGGAGGAAGCGATCTTTGATATCGGTAAACCAATTGGCAACGCCCGTGATGCCACCTTTTTCCGGCAGCGGGTCGCGATTCCAGCGGCCATCTAGCACAATCACTTGTACCCGGTAGGGCGCGTTACCGAAAATCACACTTTTATAAATACCATGTTGTTGGTATTGCCGCGGCGAGTAAGCTGGCTCTCGCCAGAATGTCAAAAACTGGTTCCGCACCGCGTAGCGCTGCGGATTGTCATTACCACGATGGCCATCAATGGCATAATCATGTTCGTTCCAAATCGACATCACTGCCGAATTACGACGCAGAACTCGGGGACCCCGATAACGATTAAACACTTCATAGCCATCGAGGATATCCTGCATATCATCGGCATTCACTGAAATGCTATCACCAAGAAATAGAAAAACATCCGGATCGGCCAAGTTCAGGGCGTCCCATACCTCCTGCCGTTGGGACTCATCAATGCAGCAGCCAAACGCAACACTGAAGACATTTTGCGCGTGCGCAGATTGCCAACCACTGGCAAACCAGATGGCGCTGATCAACACCCCTCTTACGACCGCTGTTCGAAACATTAGAGTCCCTCTTTATCACCCGCGCAACGACGTGCTTCCTGTTGGCTTATATCGCCCTGTTGCACTAATTTCTTTAGGCTTTGCTCAAGTGTTTGCATACCCTGCGCGGAACTTGTCTGTAGTGTAGAGTAAAGCTGCGCAACACGCCCTTCGCGGATTAAATTACGCACGGCTGAGTTAGCAATCATGATTTCGTGTGCTGCCACGCGCCCGCCGAAGACCTTTTTCACCAATTGCTGAGAGACAACCGCGCGTAACGACTCTGATAGCATTGCTCGTGCCATTGGCTTATCTTCGCCAGGGAAGACATCAATCATCCGGTCAATGGTTTTCGGTGCTGATGCGGTATGCAGCGTGGCCAATACCAAATGCCCAGTTTCCGCTGCCGTTAACGCCAGTCGTACCGTTTCTAAGTCGCGCATTTCGCCCACCAAAATGACATCAGGATCTTCTCGTAATGCTGCTCGTAAAGCGGTTGCAAAGCTGTCAGTATCGCGATGTAACTCGCGCTGATTCACCAAACTCCGTTGATTGTCGTGGACAAACTCAATCGGATCTTCAATGGTGAGAATATGCAGTGCTTTATTTCGGTTAATGTGGTCTACCATAGCCGCTAACGTGGTTGACTTACCCGACCCGGTAGGTCCAGTGACTAATACTAAGCCTCGTGGCGCATCAATAATGTCGCGGAAGATTTCGGGGGCCTCTAACTGCTCGAGAGACATGACCTGAGACGGAATGGTACGAAACACCGCACCAACGCCTTTGCGTTGCCGGAAAACATTGACTCGAAAACGTGCAAGCCCATCAATTTCAATCGAGAAATCAACATCATGGCTTTTTTCATACTGCACTTTGGTAGCGTCGGGCATTAAGCTAATCAAGCCGTCGCGTAGAATATCGTCATCACATTCTGGGTGGTCGAGTGGGCGCATTTCGCCATCCACGCGTAAAATCGGAACGCTACCGGCCGTTAAGTGCAAGTCGGATGCAGATTGTTTCACACTCTCGGCTAATAATTCGTTAATATTCATAATCCTGTTCGCCAGTCATGAGGAATCGTTGAATGTCTTCTACCATAGCAGAGAAGCTCAACAATGTACGCCAGCAAATCACTGATTTTGCTGAGCAACGTGAGCAGTTCCAACATCCTGTGCAACTGATCGCGGTCAGCAAAACGCACCCTCCCCAAGCAATTACTGAGGCTTGGCAGGCTGGACAACGGCACTTTGGCGAGAATTACGCGCAAGAAGCCGTGGATAAAGCGCAGCAATTAACGCACTTGGACGGCATTTGCTGGCATTTTATTGGTCCCCTGCAAAGCAACAAGACCCGTCCCATCGCAGAGTCGATGGACTGGGTCCATAGTGTTGATCGCGAAAAAATTGCGCGACGCCTTAATCAGCAACGCCCCGAGGGTATGCCAGCGCTGAATGTTTTGGTTCAGGTGAATATTGATGGTGATCCCAACAAGTCCGGACTCGTCGCTGATCAGATCCAGCCACTTCTGGACTTTTGCCAACGGGCTGAAAACTTAACCTTGCGCGGGCTAATGACCATTCTCGAGGGCACCGACGATGAGCAAGCTCAGCACCACAGTTTCAAGCAAATGCGGGAACTGTTTGAGCGCTATCAGCCTCAGTACGAGAATTTTGACAGCTTATCGATGGGAATGAGCGGCGATATGCGACAAGCGATCCTTGAGGGTGCTAACATGGTACGTATTGGAACAGCAATTTTTGGAAAACGGGAGTATTTATGAACGACATTCGTAACATCGCCTTTATTGGTGCCGGTAACATGACCCAGAGCATCGTTGGCGGAATGTGCCAAAGTGGTTACCCCGCCAAGCAAATTTGGGTAAGTAATCCGAGCTCAGCGAAATTAGAAAAACTCGAATCCGCTCATGGGCTTAATACCAGCAACGACAACCACCATGTTGCCAAGCAAGCAGATGTTATCGTCCTCGCAGTCAAGCCACAATTGATGGCAGATGTCTGTAGTGATCTTGCTGCTAATGTCGACCTTTCCGGCAAATTGATTATTACCATTGCCGCCGGTATTCGTATTCCCAAATATCACCAATACTTAAATGACGACCAACTTACGGTGATTCGGGTGATGCCTAACACCCCATCATTGGTCGGTGAAGGTGTATCGGGCATTGTCTCTGACGAGCGGGCTCAAGCCAGCGATAAAGATTACGTCACCGATGTATTCAACGGCGTCGGCGAAACGATTTGGGTCGCCGACGAGGATGAACTCGACATCTTAGGCGCAGTAGCGGGTAGCGGCCCAGCGTACTTCTTCGAGTTTATGGCATCGCTGAAGAAAGCGGCTGTCGAACTCGGCTTCGATTCGGAAAAAGCGCGCTTAATGGTGCAACAGACCTGTTTAGGCGCAGCTAAAATGGCACAGCATAGCGACTTATCATTAGAAGAACTGCGTAAGCAAGTGACCAGTAAAGGTGGGTCGACGGCCAAAGGTGTTGAGGTCTACCAACAAGCTGATATCGATAATATTTCAAGCGACGCAGTTAAAGCGGCAGTTAAACGTAACCAAGAGATGGCTGAGTTGTTTTAACTCGGCCTCGTCGCAGCTTCAGAGGATTTTGCAATGAATAATGCCCTGACATTTTTGGTTGTCACCATCATCGACTTGTACTTATACGTGGTGTTGTTACGCCTGTGGATGCAAGCGACTCGAGCGGATTTTTACAATCCGGTTAGCCAGTTTGTGGTTAAAGCCACCCAACCCGTCGTTGGGTTGTTACGCAATCTACTCCCCACTGTCGGCAGAGTGGATTTAGCGACATTAATCTTCGCCTACGCTATTGGAGTGTTGAAAGTCTACGCAATCATTGGCTTAAATAACTATGGCTTCAGTGCGCCAGCACTTTTCATCAACGGCTTTTTGATGGTGGTTAGTGCGTTTTTATCGATGATTTTCTGGATCTTGGTTATTCGCGCATTACTCAGTTGGTTCTCACAGGGCTATAATCCTATTGAGGCGTTACTGCACCAATTGACCGAACCGTTATTGGCGCCAGTGCGGAAAATCTTACCGCCACTTGGTGGTTTAGACCTCTCAGTATTAGTGGTGCTATTGCTACTACAATTTTTACGCATTCTTATAGGTATTTAAGCTATGAAACATTTCAGCTCTTCGCTTAAGTCCAAATTGGCGTTGCTGGTTGCAGCGCTGACCCTTGTGGCCAGTGCTGCGGCACACAGCGAACAGTTTGAAAAGTTTGGTGAATGGCAGATTCATTACAATGCTATTCCATCCACTTTCTTGGCTCCAGCTATCGCCAGCCAATACGGGATCACTCGCTCGGGTTATCAGGGGCTATTGAACATTGCGATTATTCACCAAAATACGGGCGCTGCGACAACGGCTAGCGTCACTGGACAGGTGCTTAATCCTCTCGGTCAGCCGCAAAAGCTTACCTTTAAGGAAATCAAAGAAAACGACGCCATTTACTATCTAGCGCAGTTTTCACACAGCAATCAAGAAATGTTGCGTTTTACCATCGACATTGAGAAAGACGGCAAAACACACCAGCTGACTTTTAATCAAGCCTTCGACGTGTTTGATGAGGAAGATTAATCGGTCAACTTGATACCCACCGCTAAAATCTCACCGTGAGTATCCATATCGCGCACGGTGAGCATGACATTGCCCAAGGCTAACTGGTCGCCAATGACCACTCGCCGGTGGAAGCGTTCAGTGAAGTAATCGGCAATACTCTTCGCTAACAACGCTTCATCAATGTCACCCAGCGGATAGAACGTTTGAATATCTGCCAACGTCAGGTTGCCATGCAGTGAAAAGTCACCGAAGAACACGTTTTGTTGCAACGGTTCCGGACCTTCGCCGGTCGATGCCAAGATCCTTGATACTTCATCCAAGTCTTTCACATTGGCGGCCACCAGCAAAAAATCTCTCTCCTGAATAACGGGACGTTGCTCTGGTTGCAACCACTCTCCTTGGCGAAGTACGCCGACAAAGGTTGCCGGGGCCGTCAGCTTGAGCTGCTCCCAAGTGTGATCACAGGCTGCTGACTGCTTATCGATACGGTATTGCCAAACTTCCAGCGCATGATGGCTTGCAATCGCACTGAGCGGCATACGCTGCTGAGGTTCAGGCTTGGGCGGTACTTGCAGCTTTAACCATTTAGCCATCGGCGAAATGGTCCAACCCTGAACGATCAACGAGGTCATGACCACAACAAAGGCCACGTCAAAATACAGGTCACTGTTTTTCATCCCACTCAGCCACGGGAATAGCGCCAAAATAATGGGAACCGCTCCACGTAAGCCTACCCAACTGATAAACCCTTGCTCTCTTAACGGAAAGTTGAATGGCAATAGGCTGATGAATACCGCTATGGGGCGCGCGATAAAGAGTAAAGTCAGGGCTACAACAAAGGCCATGAAACCGTACTGGAATAAGTGTGAGGGCGTCACCAACAGTCCCAAAATCAGGAACATCGAAATTTGACTCAACCAAGCCAAACCATCTTGTACCTGCAGTATATGCACAAGCTGAGGCAGCCGCGCGTTACCAATCACATAACCGGTAAGGTATACCGCTAAAAATCCGCTCGCTTGCATCTTACTGGTGAGGGCAAAGGTGACGACAGCAGCAGCCAACGCCAGTAACGGATAGAACGAGAAACTCAGCGGCAGTTTGCGGGCGGCTATGACAAACAAACGGCCACAGATCCAACCCATGGCTATGCCACCGAGCAATTGCCAAACCACTCCAGCGGCCATCCACCATGCGTTGGTCATCGCGTCAGTTGACAATGCCTGTGTCATAGCAACCGTTAAAATGACCGCCATCGGATCGTTGGTGCCTGATTCTATTTCTAGGGTCGAAGCAACCCGTTCTTTAATCCGTAACCCTCGTGATTGGAACAGGCTGAATACCGCCGCAGCATCCGTGGAACTTAGGATAGCGCCTAATAAAAGTCCTTCGTTCCAGCTCAGACCAAACAGCCATACCGTTGTAGCAGCGACCAAACTACAGGTGATAGCTACCCCCACGGTCGCAAGACTTATCGCTGGCCATAATGCCACCCGAAAGCGCTCTGGATGGGTGCGCATACCTCCATCAAACAGAATGACGAGCAATGCCAGCGAACCAATCAAAAACGCTAACTCGGGATTATCGAATTGAATACCGCCAAGCCCATCTTCGCCAGCAAGCATACCAATTAATAAAAACGTCAAAAGAATTGGCGCGCCCAGACGATTGGAAATGACCCCTGCTAGGATGCTGATCAGGAGCAAACCTCCAGTGGCAAATAGCAAGGTATTGGCGAAATCCACACGTCCTCCTGACAGATTCTTTTTTGTTAACCTGTGCCCATCATAGCACGGAGATGTTAAAATCTTGGCAACGAATTTTTGGCTATAAGGTTCACCATGGATATCGTTCTTGCAACGGGAAACGCAGGCAAGGTTGCCGAATTGCAACAATTACTGCAGGCGTCGCCCAGCACCGCGCACTGGCGAATAAAACCGCAGTCGCAATGGAATTTCGAAGAGGCCGTGGAAGACGGTTTGAGCTTTGTTGAGAATGCCATTATTAAAGCGCGCCACGCCTGCCAACACACTGGCTTAGCAGCGATTGCCGATGACTCGGGTATTGCTGTCGACGCTTTGCAGGGTGCGCCGGGAATCTATTCTGCACGCTATGCCGGTGAACCGCGTAGCGACCAACGTAATATCGATAAACTGTTAGCCACACTGGCGCAACAAGGTATCGAAAACGCCAGCGCAAGCTTTCACTGCGCTTTAGTGATGCTGCGCCATGCTGAGGACCCAACGCCGATTATTTGCCAAGGACGCTGGCAAGGAACGCTGTTATCAGCGCCAAGGGGGAGCGGCGGTTTCGGCTACGACCCAATATTCTGGGATGCAGAAACACAATGCTCAGCAGCCGAATTGAGCCGCGAGCAAAAGCAGCAACGCTCGCATCGCGGTAAAGCACTGCAACAGTTACTCGCCCAATTAGCCGAGCAGCCCCTGTGAAATCACTGCCGCCGTTAACAC
This sequence comes from Idiomarina tyrosinivorans, assembly GCF_003987475.1. Lineage (GTDB taxonomy): Bacteria > Pseudomonadota > Gammaproteobacteria > Enterobacterales > Alteromonadaceae > Idiomarina > Idiomarina tyrosinivorans. The sequence continues at coordinate 18,977 of NZ_PIQH01000011.1, forward strand.
TTTATATCCATGTTCCTTGGTGTATTGAGAAGTGCCCGTATTGTGATTTCAATTCACACAAAATTCAGGGCCACATTCCAGAACAGCAATATGTCAACCGCCTATTAGATGATATCCGCGCGGATGCCGACTGGGCACAGCAACGCCCAGTACAGGCCATTTTCTTCGGCGGCGGCACGCCGAGTGTTTTGCAACCGGATAGCATTGCGAGAATTATTGCTGGCGTCGCCAAGGTTTTGCCGTTAGCAGCGGATTGTGAAATCACACTTGAAGCGAATCCTGGTACTTTCGAGGTCGAACGCTTCGCCGGCTTCGTCGAGGCCGGAGTCAATCGCCTGTCGATTGGTATCCAGAGTTTAAAAGATCAGCAACTGCGGGCATTAGGTCGCATCCATTCTAGCGCGCAAGCCCGGGTGGCTGCAGCACACGCCAAAGCGCTCGGCTTACGCAGCTATAACTTGGACCTAATGCACGGTTTGCCCGAGCAATCCGTTGCTGATGCGATGGCCGATTTAGACCAAATTATTGCTCTCGACCCGCCCCATATCTCTTGGTATCAACTGACCATTGAGCCGAATACCTCATTTGCTAGCCGCCCACCGCAACTCCCCGATGACGATGTTCTGTGGGATATCTACACCGAAGGGCACAAAAAGTTAGAAGCCGCAGGTTACCAGCAATATGAAGTCAGTGCTTATGCCAAAGCGGGCCATCAAAGTCGCCATAATCGCAATTACTGGGAATTTGGCGATTACTTGGGGATTGGGTGTGGAGCTCATAGCAAAATTACTTTGGCAGCGGAAGATAACGCTCTTTTGCGCTGTGAAAAAGTGAAGCACCCAAAAGGCTATTTGGATTTAACTCGAACGCTACGATATCGCACCCAATACGTTGCAAAACAAGATGAGCTATTCGAGTTCTTTATGAACCGCTTACGCTTACTTGAACCTGTACCTAAACAGCAGTTACTCGAACGCACGCACTGCACTACAGCAGAAGCTGATCAGGCATTGCGGAACAGTATTGATAAAGGCTGGGTCATTTCCGACAAAAACCAGTGGCGGTTAACCAGAGACGGCCACCGGTTCTTAAATAGCGTGCTCGAGGATTTACTTTAATCGCGTCGCGCCACTACGAACTGCAGATCCCAGACCCCGTGGCCTTTGTTTTTTCCACGCTGCTCAAACTTGGTTTTCGGGCGGTCTGCTGGACGCGGCACAAAATCACCCGAGTGCGACAGGTTGGTTAACTTCGCTTCTGCGGATAACACTTCTAACATGTGCTCGGCGTAGTTCTCCCAATCCGTGGCCAGATGAATCATTCCCCCAGCGCGGAGTTTCTTTAACAGTAATTGAATAAACTGCGGCTGAATAAGGCGACGTTTATGATGACGCTTTTTATGCCACGGATCGGGGAAAAATATCTGTACGCGATCTAGGCTATGATCGGGAATTTGTTGCTTTAACACTTCCACAGCATCACTGTTGGACACCCGCAAATTTGTGACTTGTGCTTGTTCTGCGGCCATTAAACACGCGCCGACACCGGGCTCATGAACTTCTATACCGATAAAGTTACGCTGCGGGTCGGCAGCGGCCATTTCAACCAGAGAGCCGCCCATGCCAAAACCGATTTCTAGGGTCACCGGCCCCTCACGCCCAAACAACTTAAGCAAATCAACGGTTCGCTCGCTGAAGGCTAACCCCATTGTCGGCCAAAGCCGCTCTATTGCCGATGCCTGCCCCTTAGTGAGGCGGCCTTCGCGCTTGACGAAACTTCTGACGGTACGTACATACTTGCCAGCCGCAGCGGCTTCTTCGGCATTACGAAATTGGCTCATGGTTGTCCTCGACCGGTTAAACGAAAAACGCCGCCCTGTGTGGGCGGCGCTACATTATCCGAATCTGGAGCCGGAACTCAAGCGTTGATTATTTGTTCACTTCGCTTTTCAACACCGGATTCCGTTTGGTGACTTCTAGCTCAGCTTCGATCCGACGGTTAGCCTGACGAGCCGCTGCGGTTTTACCCTGCACTTTTGGCTCGGTTTCACCGTAACCGACCGATTTCACCCGTTTCGGATCAATACCAAAACGCTGGATAAGCACATCAGCAACTGCTTTCGCGCGACGTTCTGATAACCACTGGTTATAGTCTGCTGCACCGGTGTAGTCGGTGTGACCTTCAATGGTAATGTCCAATTGCGGATGCTCTTTCATAAACTCAGCCATGCGCTTGATGTCATCCACTTTGTTGTCACGAATTTTTGACGAATTAATGTCGAACTCTACCAACAGCTCGCGACTGATGGTTTCGTTTTCGTATTCAATGCAACCTTTTTCGTCAACCGAATACGTCGCTGGCGTCATTGGGCATTCGTCATTCGGATCAATTACGCCATCATTATCCGAGTCGGCGGGTGCCACAGGGGCAGGCTTCGGTTCAGGCTCGGGTTGCGGTTGTGGCTTAGGCGCCGGCTTAGTTTGTTGCATGGGTTCGTCCCGACCGCCAAAGAACCACTGTAAACCGATAGTCGCAAATGCTTCGGAATACTCACCTTCTTGAATACCACCTTCGAACCGTAACGCAACAGACTGCGAAACAAAATGGCGATACCCAACAAAGGCCCGGGCAAAACTGTCTTTATTATCGCCAATATCTAAACGGTTAACGCCCAAACCTAAGTACACGTTATCGGGTAAATTATAAATGATGTCTGCACCATAGTTACTTCCTTCGGCCTCCCCCATATTACCATCAAGGCTCGCATTAACGTATTCATAATAAATTCGCGTTTCCCAATAGTCGGTTAGCATAAAGCCGCCCTCAAGACCGACCGTTGAGCTACTAAAACCGTCTTCTACAGGCAGTAATGCATTGTTCTCTTTCGCGTACCGATCAGCGTCAGTCGCTATAACCCCGCCCCGTACACCAAAGTAACCATCTCCTTTATCCTGAGCCATAGCAGCTTGACTCATCCCCGCACCTAACAGTGCCAGCATTAAAACCGATAAACGCTTCATGTCTTTTCTCCTTGTTTCACGATACGTATGTAACGCTTTATACTTTTGTTAAGATACTCATGGATCAAAAACGTTGCGTACCTTTTCGTATTCTTTACAAGCATTAATAGGGACGCTGCCACCATTCACTTTGTTGTTAGAGTCGTCGTTATTGTGAAAGATGGGATAAGTTCAAGCTGGCACTCGGCGCAGGTGCTGAAATGGTTTGACCGACACGGGCGCAATCATTTGCCTTGGCAACAGAACCCTACGCCTTATCGCGTGTGGGTCTCGGAAATTATGTTGCAACAAACGCAAGTCGCAACCGTCATAGACTACTACCAGCGTTTTATGGCACGTTTCCCAACCGTGGCGGCGTTAGCGAAAGCACCATTAGACGAGGTGTTGCACCTTTGGACGGGGTTAGGCTATTACGCTCGAGCGCGCAATATGCACCATGCTGCGAAACAAGTCATGGAGCAATTTGCGGGGGAATTTCCTTGCCAAGTAGCCGAGCTAGAACAGCTCAAAGGCATCGGTCGCTCTACCGCCGGTGCAATCGCCTCATTGGGCTGTGGTCAGCATGCTGCCATTTTAGATGGTAATGTTAAGCGAGTACTGGCTCGGGCCTATGGCGTCGATGGTTGGCCGGGTAAATCAGCCGTTGCTAAGCAACTCTGGCAGCTCACCGAACAACTCACGCCGCAACAGCGCTGTGCTGATTACAATCAAGCGATGATGGACTTAGGTGCACTTTTGTGTAAAGGCAAGCAGCCAGATTGTCAGCGCTGTCCGTTGCATTCGCGTTGCCATGCTTACCAGCACGACCAAATCGCTGAGTTACCGGGTAAGAAACCGCGCAAAGCACTACCGGAGAAATCCTGTTGGTTAGCGATTGTGCTGACCAACGATCAGCAAACCCTACTGCAACAACGTCCCCCCTCTGGCTTATGGGGAGGCCTCTGGGGATTTCCACAATTCCAACAACAAAGCGAACTCAACGACTACATCGCTGAATTAGCTGTAGCGCCAGCGGAAATCCAGCAATGGCAAACCTTTCGCCATACCTTTAGTCATTTCCATTTGGACATCACGCCAGTGGTGATAGCCCTAGCTAATGAGCTGGGCGAGGTAAACGAGCTGCAGCAACGCTGGGTCAACATTCAACAACCAGAAAACTTGGGATTTGCCGCGCCAACCGCTAAGATCCTAAAACAGTTAGCCAAACAGACGCATTCAAGGAGCCGGTCATGAGCCGTACCATTTATTGTGAATATTTAAAGAAAGAAGCCGAGGGCTTAGATTTTCAGATGTACCCCGGTGAGCTTGGGGAAAAGATCTATCAGCATATTTCTAAACAAGCTTGGGCGGAATGGCAAAAAAAACAGACCATGTTAATCAATGAAAAACGCCTCAATATGATGGACCCGGAGGCTCGAAAATTCCTTGAAGAGCAGATGAAAGCCTTCCTTTTTGAGGGAGAAGACATAGAAATTGAGGGTTATACACCTCCGCAACAGTAATCTTCTGAAAAGCCCACCTCGCGTGGGCTTTTTTGATCAAAACCAGAACTTCCTGCGTAAAACGGAACAAGCTCTGTATATGAGTTTTACAAATATCGACAATATTCTACGCTTATGGGGTCAACTGGAGCTTTCAGTCCCAATCTGTTAGACTACTAACGAATTCATAAAGAGGGAGTCCATATGAAAGCGCCATCCTGGCGACGCGCGGTACTAAAAGTAGGAAGTGCCCTAATAGCGCCAGATGAAACCGGATGTAGTACGAAATACCTACTAGCCATTGCTCGTTTCATCAACGAGTGTCGAGCTCGCGGCCAAGAAATCGTTCTTGTCTCCTCAGGCAGTGTTGCCGCAGGCCGCAAGCATATAGAATTCGAACATGAACAGCTTCCTGTAGTCGTCCGTAAGGCGATGGCGGCAGTTGGACAAAACGAAATGATGGCATACTGGTCGCGCTTTTTTGATTTTCCTTGCGCTCAGGTGCTAATGACCCACAGCGACCTGCGAGACAGAGCGCGCTATGTAAGCATCAAGAACACCTTACATACGTTGTTAGAGCACGAAGTATTGCCTGTAGTGAATGAAAACGATGCGCTAGCAACCGACGAGATGAAAGTGGGTGATAACGACAACCTTGCAGCAATGGTTGCTACCTTGGTTGACGCTGATGCATTGTTTATCTGCTCAGACATCGACGGCCTGTACGATGCCGACCCACGCTTGAACCCAGAAGCGAAGAAAATTCCGGTGGTAGAAACCATTGATGAGAGCATTTTCTCGCTTGCTGGCGGAACCACCAGCAAAGTCGGTACAGGCGGTATGCGGACCAAAGTCGAAGCCGCAGAGAAAGCGACATCGCACGGTATTGATACCTACATCGTTAATGGCCGTAAAGGGGAAACGTTCGAGTCGTTATTGCAGGGTGAAATTCCTGGCACCTTATTCCGACGCCAGTCTGACCCAATCAGCAACAAGAAACATTGGTTGCGGCACACCCTAGTCGCTCAAGGTGAAATTTTGGTGGACGAAGGCGCGTGCAATGCTCTGACGGAGAAAGGTGCTTCACTGTTGAGCTCTGGCATCGTCGATATCCAAGGCGATTTTGATCGTGGCGATGCGGTTTTAGTGCGCAGCGCAGACAACACCGAAGCCATCGCAAAAGGAATTTGTCAGTACAGCTCTCACGAGTTACTTCACATTAAAGGTCAACAGACCAGCGAGATTGCTGAACAATTTGGTTACAGCCCGATTACCGAAGTAATTCATCGTGATGACTTAATGATTTTGGAGGATGCATGACACAGATCAATGCAGAACAAATTGGTAAACAAGCCGCGAAAGCCGCTCGAGCGGTTGCAAACTTGTCAGAACAAGAAAAGAACGCCGTTTTACAGAAAATGGCAGATAGCCTGCGAAAGCACCAAGAAGAGATCATCGAGATCAACAAGAAAGACTTGGTAGCAGGCAAAGAAAAGGGTCTAAGCGATGCCATGATGGACCGCTTGGAACTGACTCCCGAGCGTGTCGAAGGTATGGCTACAGCCATTGAAGAGATTATTGAGCTGAGCGACCCTGTTGGCGATAGCTACGTTTTAGATGAACGCCCGAATGGCATTAAAATTGAGAAGATGCGCATTCCACTTGGCGTTATTTGTATGATTTACGAAGCCCGTCCGAACGTTACCGCTGATGCCGGCGCACTATGCTTTAAGTCAGGCAATGCCGTCATTTTACGCTGTGGTCGCGAAGCTATCGAAAGCAGTAAAGTCATTGCTAAGGCTTTACATGAAGCACTGCAAGCCTCGGAGCTGCCAAAAGACGTAATCACTGTGGTACCTACGCCAGATCGTGAGTTAATGATGGACTTGCTACAGCAAAAAGATTACATCGACTTGGTGATTCCGCGCGGTGGCGAAGGCCTGATTCACTTTGTCAGCGACAACAGTAAAATTCCTGTCATCCAGCATTATAAAGGGGTGTGTCACCTTTATGTTGATAAAGATGCGGACTTAGACAAGGCGTTAGCGCTGCTGTTGAACGGTAAGACCCAACGTACGGGCGTCTGTAATGCGCTTGAAGGGCTATTGGTTCATCAAGACGTTGCCGATACTTTCTTGCCGATGGCAGCGAAAGCGCTGGCGGAAAAATCCGTTAAAATACACGCCTGCAAACGCTCTATGCCTTACTTTGAAGGCGCTGAGCTGATTGCAGACGATGCTTTTGGTGAAGAATACTTAGCCTTAGAAATCGCTGTTCGTACCGTTGACGATTACGAGGCTGCGGTTGAGCACATTCAACAGTTCGGTAGTGGCCACACCGAGGTTATCTGTACCGAAAACGACGCCACTGCCAAACGCTTTATCCGCGAAGTGGATTCAGCAGTGACTATGGCAAATGCCTCGTCGCGCTTCTCCGACGGTGGTCAGCTAGGTCTAGGTGCTGAAATTGGTATTTCTACCAGTAAGCTGCACGCCTATGGTCCAATGGGCTTGCAAGCACTGACGACCGAGAAATTTGTGGTGACTGGCAACGGCCAAATTCGCGAATAATAGTGCCCCTGCCCAACAAAAAAGCCGCTACACCAGTAGCGGCTTTTATATATTCATCGTTAACGGTCAATATTGTCCAACAAGTAATCGGCCACTCTTGCAGACACCTTGCCGTCAACCTCCCCTATCAGCTCAGCGGTCACCCGTTGTCTTTCTGCGGCGAGCTGCTGAGGATGCTTCAACTCTTCCTGTACCGCATCGAACAGCTTGCTAGGGCGGCTCACGTGGCGCGCGACTGAAGCATATTCAGTAATACTTTGGTCCATCCGTTTATCAAAGCGAAAGCGTAAAGGTCCTCGATAACTCCAGCGTAATTGCAGAAAATCAATCCAAATAACCGGCTTGTTTAACGCTGCGAATTCAAATAAGGCCGAGGATGCCTCACTCAACAGAATATCAGCGGTCGCCATGTAGGGTAGCAGTGACGCTTGCTTGGCAAAGTGGACGTTGGGCGCTTGCTGCCAGTGAGCAAAACGTTGCCGTTGCTTGTCATACTTGCTGTGGCTCATGCTAAACGCGTGCGGCTTAATAATAATATTGTAGTCGCTAAACTGTTGCGGCCAATCCAGCGGCATCCGCTCAATTGAGCTGGGATAAAAGGTCGGTGCATAAAGTACCGTTTGCTTATTGGGATCTAGCCCCAGTTCAGTCAATGACAACGCCTGCTGTTGACGACCGTCAGCCAAAGCAATGGGATCCAACTTGGCAAAGCCCACCTGCTGAAAATGGCTTTTTGGATAGCGCTGTTGCAGTTGTTGATGACGGAAAGCCCCTTCCGTAAAACGCACATCAAAATGACTCAGTGCTTCGTCGTAATAGCAGGCTTTGACACCCACTCCATGGTACAACAACGCGGTTTTTACGCTTGCCGGCAACTGTTTCAGCCAACTCACTTCGTTGCCGAATACCAACCAATCGGTTCCTTGTCGCACACGTTGCAACAGCTTCGTAACGGTTAGCCTTTGCGTTGCGGCGGGTTCATCGGCGTTCTTGTCCGCGTCCAGTACCACCTCAACCGCAGCGCCCCGTTGCTGCAACGCGTTAACCACTGGCATGAACTGTGGCAAGTAATAGGCATGTTCGGCATAAAAAATGATCGTCGGTTTGGGCATGATGGTGCTATTTGATGAGTAGATGAATAGGTGGTTTGAGTAGTGTATCATCGACATTTTTAGCTGAATAGTAGGAGCTAGGTCAGATGCGCGTCATTACCTTTGGCACCTTCGATATGTTTCATATCGGTCACTTACAAATTCTTGAACGGGCGCGCGCGCTAGGTTCACACCTAACGGTGGGGGTTTCTTCCGATAACCTCAACTGGCAAAAGAAGCAGCGCAAGCCGATTTGCCCAGAACATGATCGGATGCGTATTCTGCAAGCGTTGCGCTGCGTTGATGAAGTGTTTTTAGAGCAGTCTTTAGAACTTAAAGGTGAATATATTCAGCAATATAACGCCGATATTTTAGTCATGGGTGACGATTGGGAAGGCCGCTTTGACGAGTATAAAACGCTCTGTGACGTTCTATACTTACCGCGGACACCGTCAATTTCAACCACTCAGCTTATCGAGGTTGTGCGGAGCCATGACCCACGTTAATACTGGGGCGTTTGCCACAAAGAATTTTGCTTGGAGCATACAGTGAATACAGCACAATCGTACAATGACGCACTACAGCGTCACCGCAAGGTTTTCCAAACCTTAGAACAGCACCAAGGCGACTGTGAGACGCTTTTAAGCTGGGTGCAACAAAGCCTTAGTGAGGGCGGTAAGATTGTCTTTTTCGGCAATGGTGGTAGTGCTGCCGACAGCCAACATTTAGCCGCAGAATTTATGGTGCGCTACAAACAAGAACGGGGGCCACTAGCCGCTATTGCGCTAACCACCGATACTTCTATCCTGACTGCGCATTCTAACGACTACGACTTCAGCTCAGTATTCGCGCGCCAGGTGCAAGGCTTAGTTAAAGCTGAGGACGTGGTCATTGGATTAACCACGTCGGGTACCAGTCCTAACATTAATGATGCGCTGACGGCTGCAAATGCAATAGGCGCAAAGACCGTTGCGTTAACCGGTAAAGGTGGCGGCAAGGTCAAAGATATTGCGCAATTAGCGATTGTTATTGCTGATACCGAAACGGCTCGCATTCAGGAAGCCCATATGTTTATTGGCCATTGGTTGTGCGAAGCGCTCGACCAAAGCCCAGCCTAAGGAGCCTTTGCGCATGGATGTTAATGCCCTAAATGCCGTTGCTGACTCATCTGTTTTGGTGGTTGGCGATGTAATGTTGGACCGCTATTTCCGCGGCGATACACAGCGTATTAGCCCTGAAGCACCGGTTCCGGTAGTAAAGCTATCGGCAACCGAAGACCGCGTTGGTGGCGCTGCAAACGTCGCGGTGAATATCGCCACCCTAGGCGCTAGTGTAGGGTTGCTAGGATTAGTCGGTAACGATTCAGAGGCCCAACAATTACAACAAGCATTAACCCAACATGCGGTTAACTTTTCCTTTGTCAGTGTCAGTGACAAACCCACAATTACCAAGACACGGGTGATTTCTCGTCACCAACAAGTGGTGCGTTTGGACCGAGAGGAAAGATTTTCTGCAACGGACGCTGAACAACTTCGCCAGCGTTTTGACGCGTTGTTAAACCATTACGACATCATTGTTTTCAGTGATTACAACAAAGGCGCGTTGCAGCATGTGAGCGCCATGATTAGCGCTGCCAAACGCGCCGGTAAAATGGTGTTGGTGGACCCTAAACAGCCACAGTTAAGCCATTATCGCGGCGCCGATGTGATCACCCCAAACCTAAATGAGTTCGCGCTCTATGGCGGCGATAGCAGCAGTGAAGAAAGCATGCTGAATAGTGCTAGGGCTTTAATCGCAGAGAACAACATTGCGGCGATGCTACTAACCCGAAGTGAGCATGGAATGACGCTTATTTTGCCGCAACAACAACACCATTTTGCCGCACAGGTATTGGAAGTGAGTGATGTAACGGGTGCTGGCGATACCGTGATTGCCACGTTAGCAGCGATGCTAGGCATTCACTTGCCACTCGATAAAGCGACCGAGATGGCTAACCTCGCGGCCGGTATTGCGGTGTCTAAACAAGGTGCTGTTGCGGTGACCTCTCAGCAGTTGGCAGAAAAACTGAATCAGCAATTGGCGCAACAACAACCCGCGCAACACCCGAGCGATTCTGAAATTCGCAGGGCCATCGCCGCTGCACAGCAACGGGGTGAGAAAATCGTGTTCACCAACGGTTGTTTCGATATTTTACATGCGGGTCATGTGTTTTATTTGAACCAAGCTCGCGCATTAGGTCAGCGCTTGGTCGTGGGTCTTAATAGTGACGCTTCGGTTAAGCGCTTGAAAGGTCCGCAACGACCGGTCAATTCCTTAGCGGATCGCCGCGCTGTGCTGGAGGGCCTCGCCTGCGTGGATTGGGTATTGCCTTTCGGCGATAACGCCGCGGAAAACGATACCCCGTTGCAGCTTATCCAGAGCCTCAACCCCAATGTTTTGGTGAAAGGTGGTGACTACCAGATTAGCGATATCGTCGGCGCCGAATGGGTACAAAATAACGGCGGAGAAGTTAAAGTACTGCCATTCCTCGATGGCCGCTCAACCACCTCTACCATCAACAAGCTAAAAGGTTAACGGGTGCTGCAACCAGACGTACAATCAATCTGTATCTTACGGCTTTCTGCAATCGGTGACGTTTGTAACGCGATAGCCGCAGTGCAAGCGATTCAACGCCGCTATCCAAACGCTAAAATCACTTGGATTATCGGTAAAATTGAACGCCAATTACTCCAAAATTTACCCGGCATTCGCTTCGTGGTCTTCGACAAAAGCCAAGGTTGGCGGGCGTATCGGCAGCTAAAGCGTGATCTCGCTGGGCAAACCTTTGACTACCTGTTGCATATGCAATTGGCGTTTCGCGCCAATTTAGCGGCTCTGTGTGTGAACGCCAGAGTAAAAGTGGGCTTCCCTAAGCATCATGCGAAGGAGCTCCATTCTTTGGTCGTTAATCAACACGTCGACTTTCCTGAGCACCCCCACGTTTTAGATGGCTTTGCCGCATTCGCTAAATTTCTTGATGCTGACATTCAGACGTTGCAGTGGCATCTGCCCATTCAAGCCGATGATCAACAGTGGGCTAAAGCGCACTTGCCTGACAATGCAAAATTATTGGTGTTAAGTCCGTCTGCATCTAAGCAGGAACGCAATTGGACCACTGAAGGTTACATTGCCATTGGTCGCTGGGCCATACAACAAGGCTTCGACGTCGTCTTGTGCGGTGGTCCGGGAGCCCACGAAAAGGCCCTAGCGAGTACCATAGCGGAGCAGCTTCAGTCGTGTACTGACCTAACCGGTAAAACCACGCTCCAGCAAATGCTTGCGGTATTAAAACAGGCATCGGTAGTGATTGCCCCAGATACTGGCCCTGCGCACATGGCCAATGCATTAGGAACGCCAGTCGTGGGTCTTTACGCACATAGCAATCCACAACGTACCGGGCCCTACCGCTACCAACAATACGTCGTTAACTATTATCCTCTGGCGCTGCAACAAACCCTCGGGAAACGCCCTGATGAGGTTCGCTGGGGCACTCGTGCCAAAGGCGAAACATTGATGCATAACATTACGGTAGACGACGTTAAAACCATGCTAACGCGGGTTATTGAGGAGCAACAGCTATGACCTCGAAGGCACTGTTCCTCGACCGCGATGGTGTGGTTAACGAAGACCATGGTTACGTGTCGACGCCCGACCAATTTAGCTTTATCGATGGTATTTTTGCTGCCTGTCAACGTTTTCAACAACAGGGCTACCGGATTATTATCATCACCAACCAATCAGGCATCGGCCGCGGCTACTATAGCGAAGCGGATTTTCAGCAACTCACTGAATGGATGAAGCGACGCTTCAAGGAAAATGGCGTAACCATTGACGGCGTCTACTTTTGCCCACACCACCCTGAAAAAGCGTTAGCCCCCTACCTGAAACATTGCGACTGCCGCAAACCCAAACCGGGAATGTTGTTGCAAGCGATTAACGATTTTCACTTGGATCCAGCTCAATGTGTGATGGTAGGCGATAAGCCCTCTGACATGGAAGCAGCAGAGCGAGCAGGCATTGGCAAACGCGTATTGGTGTTAAGCGGACAGACCGATAAAGAGGCAACGCCGGCAAATGCGCTGAAAGTCATCGACTCGATCGCTGACCTCCAGCCTTAACATCGCAGACTCAGCCGTGTTGCTGGTAGCCGGTCATGAATTCCGGCCAATCACGGCTTTGCTTCCAGTGGAAAGTTTCCTCGCGCTGCTTTTCTTTGCGCAACGACCGCAACAAGCGCGCTAAGTTATCCTTAGTCCAGTCGCCAGGTTCGCAGATCTTGCACTTATCAAAATCGACGATCCATGCTTTGCCGTGATCATCGAGCATCAAGTTGTGACAATTTAGGTCGGAATGGAAGACCTGTGCTTGGTGCAGCTGCCGAACTGCGGCGCCAACCGTTTGCCATTCTTCTGCACTTAACTGGCGTTGTTTAAGCAAACGGTAAACATCCACCGCTCCCGGAATCACTTCAACAATAATATCGGCGCGATAACTAAACCAGCCAGCGCGAAGATAACGCGCGGCTACCGGTTTCGGCACCGGTAATCCTTTGTCACGCAGTTTAACCAACAAGTTAAACTCCTGAATAGCGCGACTTTGCGCGGCAGGCTCACGTAAAAACCGATCATGATTAATTTTGCCAATAAAACCGCCACGGTAGTAATGACGCAATACCCAGCCACGGTCGCCTTGCTGAATAAAGTAGACCGTTGAGCGTCCCGTTGCGTTACCCGCAATAGCCTTTTGTTGCTGCCAATAAGCTGGACTAAATAGCGCAGAACTGACTTCATCCACCACCGTATCGTCGTAAACGATGGTTTCACTCGCGCTAGTTTGTTGTTCAATCATTCAATGCCTTTCACTGTTCCGTTGGCTTTTGGCTAGAGTATTTCATAGCCCCGTTTAAGACGCGCTCGGTGGCGCCAAGGTGTTGGTTCAATACGTGTCGCGCCTGCAAAACTTGCTGCTGATATTGCTCAGGCGCCTGTTGCCAGTGGCACAATATTTCGCCAAGTTCAGTACTATCAGCTAGCAATTGAGCCCCACCCGCTGTTTGCAGATTTTGGTAAACTTCAGCAAAGTTGTACACCGAACGGCCCGAAATAACGGCACTGTCGCAAACCACTGCTTCTAGCGGATTGTGTCCGCCCCGTTCAATTAAACTGCCGCCAACAAAAGCGACCTCGGCTAATTGCAGCCATAGCAACATCTCACCCATGCTATCGCCCAAAAACACCTGGCTGTCTGTACCCATCTGCTCAGCTTGTGAGCGCTGCTGCCAGACTAAGCCGCTGCGTGCTAACAACTCTGCCACTACCGGGAATTGTTCGGGATGGCGAGGTACCATTATCAGCAACGCCGTTGGCTGCTGTTTCAGCAACTGCTGATGTGCCGTGATCATGGCGTCAAACTCCCCGGGATGAACACTGGCGGCAACCCAGACAAAACGCCCGGCTATCTGCTGTTGCCAAGCTTGAGCTTGCTGTTGCGCTTCGTTTGATAGCTCAATATCAAATTTTAGTTGGCCACACACCGTTAACCGCTCGGGTTTGACGCCCAAACCTTGCAAACGCTCTGCAGAGGCTTGATCTTGCGCCGCAACCCAGGCTAATTGCTGCCATACAGAGCCCAATAAAAAGCGGGCTTTGCGGTAGCCTGCCGCTGACTTCTCAGACATTCGCGCATTGAGTAACAAGCAAGGAATCTGCTGCTCCGTCGCGCGCTGAATCAAACTCGGCCATACCTCGGTTTCCATCAACCAAATGGCACTCGGTTGCACGCGCTGCAGAAAACGTCCGACAGCGGTTGGCGTATCGAGCGGAAGATAACAATGATACACCCGCTCTGCTAAGCGTTGCTGGATTAACGCTGAACCGGTTGGCGTCATGCAGGTTACGATCACCGGCGGCGCATCAGCTTTGGTGAGCAGAGCTTCAATCAACCCTAAACTAGCAAGTACCTCGCCAACCGAGGCGCAATGCACCACGACAGCTCCGCGATAACGCTCCGGAATCACTTGCTTGGCCAGTCGTTCATGCCAGCGCAGACGGTAACGCGGATCTTTCCGACCTCGCCACCAAAACATCAGTTTTAGTAACGGCAGTAGCAATTGTAATAGCCCGCCCAAACGTGCTGTTGCCATGGCGTTTACCCGTTCCCTTTGCCGTTGTAAAAAAATAGCCGACTATAATGCCATATCTTAGTCGTTAAACGCTATGCCATCGATCCACTCGGGGTAACGCAACGTAAACTAAAAAAACACAAATTCAGGTGATTATGAAGCAATTTAGCTTAAATGATTTAGCCCGCATGGAAAAACCACAGCGGGTCCACTTTGTTAATGCATTATCTGGCTTCAAGAGTGCCAACATTATTGGTACCGCTGATCGCAAACAAAATACCAACGCAGCAATCGTTAGCTCGGTATTCCATTTGGGGTCTAATCCGCCATTGCTGGGAATGATTCTACGCCCGCATTCGGTTGCTCGGCATACCTTAGAAAACATCGATGAAACCGGTGTTTACACAGTCAACCATGTTGGCGAGTCGTTTTATCAGCAGGCTCACCAAACCTCGGCGCGTTACGATAGAACGCAGTCAGAATTTGATGCCTGCGGACTGACCGCGGGGTATGTAGATGGCTTTCACGCACCCTACGTGGTCGAGAGCCCCCTGCAAGTGGGAATGAAATTGGTCGAAATCACCCCTATTCAACACAACGGGACGGAATTGGTAATTGGCGAAGTAGAGTGGGTTCGCGTCGCCGAGAGCTGTGTCAAAGACGATGGCTTCCTCGACCTTGCTGCAAACAATACCGTCGCGGTATCGGGGCTGGATAGCTATTACCGTACCGAACGCCTTGCTCGCTTGAGTTATGCCAAGCCCGACCAACCGCTGACCGAGCTCGACTTAGATGGCAAAAAGCGCTGAGGTACATACCCTACGGCTGATATTGGGCGATCAACTTAACGCCCAACACAGCTGGTTTAAAAGCAAAGATGACGGGGTACTGTATGTGATGATGGAGATCCGTCAAGAAACCGATTACGTGCTTCATCATCAGCAAAAATTGCTCGCATTTTTCACGGCGATGGAAAACTTTTCGCAGGCGCTGAGGCAAGCCGGCCACCGCGTCCACTACCAGTATTTAACCGATACCGACAACCAGCAAAGCATTGGCAAAAACTTGCAAGCGCTATTAGGGCAGTACCCAAACGCCCAACTCCAGTGCCAACTTGCTGATGAGTACCGGGTTGATCACTACCTGAGGAGCTGGGCGGGTGAACAGAATATCAGTATCGAGTGGTTCGACAGCGAACACTTTTTAACCCCACGAGATGCACTCAAGCGTTATTTTCCTGACAGCGATAACTACCTAATGGAAAACTTTTATCGCCAAGTTCGACGCCAGTTCGATATTTTAATGGAGGCCGATAAGCCGTTAGGTGGGCGGTGGAATTTTGATGCCGAAAACCGCAAAAAAATCGCCGCCAACGCCGACATCCCACAACCGCTGCTGTTTGCCAACAACGCCGAGGCCGCGGCGGAGCGTTTGCGCAAAGCAGAAGTAAAACACTTCGGAGCTGCAGACAGCAGTGCTCTGCTATGGCCGGTTAACCGCAAGCAGTCGCGAGAGCTGTTGCAATATTTTTGCCGTCACTGCTTAGCCAACTTCGGTCGTTATCAAGATACCATGACCGAACAAAGTTGGTCACTGTACCACTCGCGCCTATCGTTTGCGCTTAACAGCAAAATGCTCAGTCCGCTCGAGGTGGTCAATACCGCCATTGAGCATTGGCATGACAACAGCGCTATCAACCTTGCCCAAATTGAAGGATTTGTGCGCCAAATCATTGGTTGGCGAGAGTTTATTCGGGCAATGTACTGGCACCATATGCCCGACTATCAGAAGCAAAATTTTTTCAATCACACACGTCCGCTACCACATTATTTTTGGGATGCAGACACAAAAATGCAGTGTCTGAAACGCGCCATATCGCAATCATTAGAATATGCCTACGCCCACCATATTCAGCGGCTAATGGTAACCGGCAATTTCGCTTTAATTGCTGGCATTGACCCCGATCCACTCGATGACTGGTACCTCGGCATCTACATTGACGCTCTACAGTGGGTTGAATTGCCTAACACTCGCGGCATGAGCCAATTTGCCGATGGCGGCTTACTGGCGACCAAGCCCTACGCCGCCAGCAGCAACTACATTCAAAAAATGGGGCATTACTGTAACAATTGCTACTATCAACAACGGCAAAAAGTTGGCGCCAAAGCCTGCCCTTTTAATAGTCTGTACTGGCATTTTATCCATCGTCACCGACCAGCGTTGCAAAGCAATCATCGGATGAGCATGATGTACAGTGTCTGGGACAAGAAAACAGACGATGAACGACAGCAGCTACTCGACCAAGCAGAACGTTATTTACAGCAGTTAGATGATCTTTAAAGAGGGAAACACTATGCGCATGAGTTTAATTGTCGCCTTCGCAGCAGCGCTCGGCTTAACGGGCTGCAATGCCGACCCAACACCGGTGGCAGCGCCAGTAAAAAGCTTCTCGTTGGCCAAGTACAGTGGCAAGTGGTACGAAATTCTGCGCTTACCGCATGACTTTGAAGAGAACTTGCAGGGCGTGACCGCGGAATATCGCGTGAATGCAGATGGCACCATGGAGGTGACGAATCGCGGTTACAACACGGAAGATGGTGAATGGCAAACGGCCATCGGCAAAGCAAAGCCGATTAAAGGTATGACCGCGGCATTTGATGTGACCTTCTTTTGGCCATTTTACGGCGGGTATTATGTCAGTTGGTTAGATAAAGACTATCAGTACGCCATCGTTACCAGTGACAGTCACGATTACTTCTGGCTACTTGCGAGGTCACCGAAGGTACCGCAAGATGTGATTGATTTAGCGATTGCCAATGCTAATCAGTGGGGCTTCGATACCGACCAGATCCTGCGAGTGCAGCATCCGGCCGGTCCAAACAACTAACCCATTAACTGAAGCGGCGCGCGGCGCCACGTTTACTGCCATTACCGCTGGCAGAGCGTGAGCTGCGCTTGCGTTCAGGAGCTCCGCCGCCGCGATGTTCTTTACGCGGAGGGCGAGCAACTTTAGCATCGGTCACTTCAATGGCCATCGGCTGTTGACGCACCCGCGCTTTGGTTAGCACGTGCATAACGTCTTTTGGCATGCCTTTTGGCAACTCCACTAAGCTATGGCTATCAAATAGCTGGATTTGGCCAATATAGCGGCTATCCAATGACGCCTCGTTAGCAATCGCGCCAACGATGTCTGACGGCCGAGCACCGTGCGTTTTACCCACTTGAATTTTATAGGTATCGAAATCGACATCAGCACCGCGGCGTGGACCCGCTCGACGACGCTCTTCGCGGCCTTTTTTGCTTTGCCCTTGGCGTTCGATTTTCGGCGCGCGAATGACCTTTTCTTCCGCCATAAACATCGGTTGGCGAGTGTTCTCTTGCTGTAACAGTGCCATAGCGATTTGTTCTGCGGATAGTTCGTGCTTCTCTAACCACGACTGCAACAAACCCTGTACATCACTGACATCAGTCGCCAACGTTTGTTGAATGCGTTGTAACAGCAGATCTTGGCGGTGCTCGTTGAGTTGCTGTGCCGCTGGCATCGTCATTGCTTCGATCACGCCATTAGTGGCACGCTCGTAATGCTTCAACAAGTGACGCTCACGTGGGCGATAGAATAAAATTGCTTCACCCTCGCGCCCTGCACGGCCGGTACGGCCGATACGGTGAACATAAGATTCAGTATCACCCGGTAGGTCGTAATTAATCACGTGAGTAATTTCTGGTACATCCAGTCCGCGCGCCACGACGTCGGTCGCCACCAAAATTTCGATGTGCCCAGAACGCAATTGGCTAACCGTTTGCTCACGTTGTGACTGGTTCAAGTCACCGCTTAATGGCGCCGCTTTAAAGCCTTTACGTTGCAGTTGCTCAGCAACGTCCATGGTATCTTGACGGGTCCGCACAAAAATCAACGCACGCTGGTACGTGGTAATCTCAAGCACTCGTGCCAAAGCGGTCATTTTGGTCATGCCTTGCACTTGCCATGCGCGCTGAGTGATATTGCGCTTTGCCTTCTCCACGGGCTCAATCCGAATGTTGACAGGATCGGTTAAGTAGGTTTTTGCTAACTTACGAATGGCAGTTGGCATAGTGGCTGAGAACAATGCGCGCTGCGCTTGCTCTGGTACTGAACGCAACAAGGTTTCAATATCTTCGATAAAGCCCATGTTTAGCATTTCATCGGCTTCATCAAGCACTGCCATGCGCAGAGCGTCGAGTTTCAATACACCTTTGTTCAACAAGTCGATTAACCGACCTGGTGTTCCAACAACGACGGTTGTACCTGAACGCAAGGCTTTAATTTGTGGGCCAAAAGCTGAGCCGCCATAGACGGTAGTGACCGACACACCGCGCTGCTGCTTGGCAAAACTGTCAATAGCTTCTGCTACCTGAATGGCAAGCTCGCGGGTTGGCGTTACCACCAGTACTTGAGTGGCTTTAAGGTTAGCGTCGACTTGCGCTAATGCTGGCAAACCAAAAGCAGCGGTTTTACCCGTACCGGTTTGCGCTTCACCCAATACATTCGCGCCAGCGAGTAACGCTGGAATCGCTTGTTGTTGGATAGGAGTCGGTTGAGTAAATTGCAGTGCTTCCAGTTGATTAAGCACAGCAGAAGGTAGAGCCATATCCGCGAAGGATTGCTCTGAACGAAATTCAGACATCATTTTCACATCATCCTGTTCGCCACATGTGGCGAGCTAAGCATAAAAACGAGGCAAGTGCGCCCAGCAACAGGAGAGTGACGTAGAGTACACAATCTCAGGGAAGGGATACTGACGGCCAACCATAACAGGCGCTGCACCTCAATGATTCAGCGCCTAATTGGGCCAAACGGGCTCCGCGCTGAAGAAGCGCGCACTATACGGGTTTCTGTGAGAAAAGCAATGCTTTGTGCAAAAATTATCCAGTATTTTTTCTGTAACGCCCGTTGCAACGCTAATTTTCGAAAAATCTGAACCATTTGCGCCATTTTTGCCTACATTATAGAGACACTTAGCGTTAACGGAGGGATTATGTCATCACATTCAATGAAATCGCTCACGAAAAAGGATTTATTTATCGAAGGTCACTGGGTACCCACCGAGAAGCGGTTTGCGGTGACAAATCCGGCCACCGGTGAAACCATCAGCGAAGTTGCTGATGCCGATGCCGAACTGACTGAGCGAGCCATAAATGTGGCTGAACAAGCGTTTAGCAGTTGGAGTAAAACCCCAACCCAAGAGCGGGTAAAACTGCTACGAAAGTGGTACCAAGCGATGATGGATAACCAACAAGCGTTGGCTGAAATCATGAGTGCCGAACAAGGCAAGCCGGTTGCTGAAGCGGCAGGCGAAATTGCTTATGGCGCCAGCTTTGTTGACTGGTTTGCCGGAGAAGCAGAACGTATCAACGGGGATATCCTACCGCATACCGAAGCCGGCAAACGGGTGATGGTAATGAAACAGCCCATTGGGGTTTGTGCAGCCATTACCCCATGGAACTTCCCTAACGCAATGATCACTCGGAAAGTGGCGCCGGCATTAGCGGCAGGCTGTACGATAGTGGTTAAGCCGCCACAGTTAACACCGCTTTCAGCCTTGGCCATTGCCCAACTTGCGAGTGAAGTGGGCATCCCTGATGGGGTGATTAATATTGTCCCGTCCACGGATGCTAAAACCGTCGGTAAGATTTTGGCAGAATCGCCGAAAGTTCGAAAACTTTCATTTACGGGCTCTACCGATGTCGGCAAAGTGTTGATGTCGCAATGCGCCAGCAACGTCAAAAAAATCTCGCTGGAACTGGGTGGTAATGCGCCGTTCTTGGTATTTGATGATGCTGACCTTGATGAAGCCGTTGAACAGCTGATCGCCTGCAAATTTCGAAACGCCGGGCAAACCTGCATTAGCGCCAACCGCGTGTTAGTGCAAGCCAGCGTCGCTGACAAGTTTATCGAAAAGCTTAAACCCGCTATCAGCAAGCTTAAGTTAGGCGTTGGAACAGATGATGTTGATCTGGGGCCGTTGGTGAATCAGGACGCGGTTGACAAGGTTAACCGGTTGGTCAAAAGCGCCGTAGACAATGGTGCTGAAGTAGTGCTCGGCGGTAAAGTCGACAGCGACTTAGGCGAGTTGTTTTATCAGCCGACATTACTCACTGGAGTCACTGGCGAAATGGAAATCAGCGAAGAAGAAATCTTCGGTCCAGTGGTGGCTGTTTCAACCTTCGACGATGAACAACAGGGCATTGAACGAGCCAACGACACTCCCTTTGGCTTGGCCTCGTATTTCTGTTCGCGCAGCGTCGACCGGATATTCCGAGTCAGTGAAGCGCTAGAGTACGGCATGGTGGGTATAAATGCAGGCGGTATTTCGCATGCCTTCAACCCATTCGGTGGAGTCAAAGAGTCAGGTATTGGACGAGAAGGTTCAAAATACGGTATAGATGAGTACTTAGAAATCAAAACCGTAACTCTCGGCGGATTGTAATGGATGACTATTCTCAAGCTCTTAATCGCTTGAATGAACGCTTTGCGACTGGCGCTACCCTGTCAGTCGCATGGCGTCGCCAGCAACTGCAACAACTGCAGAAATTTCTTCACGAAAACCGCTCAGCATTGAGCAATGCGTTGCAAACTGACTTAGGTAAACATCCGAGCGAATCGGCACTGACCGAGCTAGATTTTTTGCAGCGCGATATTCGCCACACGCTGTCACAACTTCCGAAATGGATGCGCGCCCGACGCGTAAGCACACCGCTAATGGCAACGCCCGGCAGCAGCTATCTGGTGCCTGAGCCGTTAGGAACGGTCCTTATTCTAGGGGCTTGGAATTACCCAGTACAACTTCTTCTCGCCCCACTGGTGGCCGCCCTAGCTGCGGGTAATTGTGCGCTCATTAAGCCGTCTGAGCACGCACAAAAGACGGCATCGATTATCGCCGAGCGCCTGCCGAATTATTTGCAATCAGACGTCGTCAAGGTGGTAACCGGTGAAGCAGATGTCGCAGCACAGTTAACGGCAATGCCGTTTGATCATATTTTTTATACGGGCGGAGCCAATGCCGCGCGGAAAATTTTACACAATGCAGCCGATAACCTCGTGCCAGTGACGCTTGAACTTGGTGGCAAGAGCCCGGCTGTAGTGTACTCTGACGCCGACATCAAGGTGACCGCACGTCGTTTGGTGTGGGGCAAATTCCTCAATGCCGGACAAACCTGTATTGCCCCTGATTACGTACTGGTCGATGACAGCGTTAAAGCTGAACTAATGAGCGCTATGGTTAGCTGTATTCGCGAGTTTTATGGTGAGGAACCACAAAATAGCGATGACTATGGCCGCTTAATACATCAACGCCATTACCAACGTTTGCACGATTTCCTTTCTTCCGCCGACGTGGTTTTTGGCGGTGACTGCGATAAACAAGACCGTTATATCGGTCCAACCCTTATTGTTTCACCAGACCTTGAATCACCGCTGATGCAAGAAGAGATTTTCGGCCCGCTGCTCCCCATCATCGGTTTCTCGGAACTGCCCTGCTCGCCACAACAGTTCATCCGCCAACGACCGAAACCGCTGGCGTTGTACCTGTTTACTCACAGCAAGGCGAATCGCCGCGATTATGCTCGGGCAGTGAGTGCTGGTAGCTTGTGTATTAATGACACGCTCATATTCATGATGAATGACCAACTGCCATTTGGCGGTGTTGGCAATAGCGGTATGGGGCGTTATCACGGCTATTGGGGCTTCGAAACCTTTTCTCATATTAAGTCGGTCATGAAGCGCAGCTTTTGGTTTGATGTGGTATTGCGTTATCCGCCTTACAGTTCGCTAAAAGACAAGTTGCTACGCTGGTTTACTTAAAACGCTTGAAATTCGCATGCCGCGTTACCACCTTAACGGTATGAATCGCTAAACAAGCAAGGATTTACCTTAACCATGCAAGCAAACAATATTGTTGACGTTACTACGCAGAATTTTCAGCAAGTCCTCATTGAGCAGTCACGCGAACGCTTAGTGATCATCGATTTCTGGGCCGACTGGTGTGAACCCTGCAAGCAACTCATGCCTACACTAGAGGCGATCGCTAATAAGTACCCTGATGACGTGTTATTGGCGAAGCTCAATTGCGATGAACAACAAGAGTTAGCTATGCAGTTTGGTGTTCGAAGCCTGCCAACCGTGGCATTTTTTAAAGACGGCCAGCCAGTTGACAGTTTTGCCGGGGTAAAAAGCCAAAGCGACATTGAAGCAATGCTAGAACCGCATTTACCCAGCCCCAGTGACGATTTAATCCAACAAGCGCAAGCGAAGCTAGCAGAGCAAGATAACGACGCCGCATATACCTTGGCCAAACAAGCTTATGATGTCGATAGCACTAACCTTGCTGCAAAAAAAGTGTTGATTGCCGCAGCCATCGCAATGGGTCGGCTGGAACAAGCTCAGCAATTACTGCAGAGCATTTCTTTGGCCGACCAAGACGCCGACTACCAGCAGCTTAAAGCGCGCGTAGAATTGGCCGAACAAGCCGCAGACTCACCAGAACTTCGCGCTCTGGTTGAACAAGCTGACCAACAGCCAGATGATATTGAATTACAGCTTCAGGTAGCGGCCAAGTTACACGAAGCGCAACGCGCAGAGGAGGCGTTAGAGCGCTTATTTGCGCTGCTGCAAAAAGACCGCAGTAACGATACCGTTAAAAAATCTTTGATAGATCTACTGCAAGCGTTACCTGATGGTGATCCACTGGCTGCAACCTACCGTAGACGCTTGTACAGCATGATGTATTAGTGCTGTTCGCTAGCAACATTTTTGGCCGGTTCCCTCAACCGGCCTTTTTTTTATCCACACTGGTAAACTTGCCGTAAAGCCCCCAGCTTGCTAGGATTGCCGAATTTTGCGGCAGTCGGTCGCTAAAAAAATAACCATAACAACGACAACAATCAGCATCACAAGAAGGCAAGATATGAGTTCGCAACGTGACCAATTTAGTTCGAAACTCGGCTTTATCCTAGCCGCCGCCGGCTCCGCAGTGGGCATTGGTAACCTCGTAGGCTTTCCCGTCGCCGCAACCAAAAGCGGTGGTGGCGCATTTTTAATCGTCTACGCATTATTTGTTATCTTTATCTGTTTACCCGTCATGCTGGCGGAAATGGGCATGGGACGGCGCGCGCAAAAGAGTCCCCTCGGCTCCTATATGGAGTTAGCTAAAGGTCGAAAAATTTGGCACCTTGCAGGATTATTGGCAGTCCTCACACCGTTTATGATTGCGATTTTCTACATGGTCATTACGGTCTGGATTTTCGGCTATCTGGTGCAATCGTTGGGCGGGAATTTAGACCAATTAGCCAGCCCCGGTTATTTTTCAGCGTTTGTTAATGATCCCTGGTTCTTGGGTTATTTCGTTGCGGTAACCGCAATCTGCAACCTTATTCTGGTTGGTGGTGTGCGCCAAGGTATTGAGCGCGCAGCCAAGTTCCTGATGCCGGCACTTTTTGTGATGCTGCTATTGCTGGTAGTTTTTGTGCTTAACCTCGACCATGCTGAACTTGGGGTTGAGTTTTATCTGATTCCTGATTTTGAAAAAATTACCGGTAGCGTGATCAACAATGCTCTGTCGCAAGCCTTCTTCTCACTGTCTTTAGGCATGGGTATTCTAATGACCTACGGTTCTTACTTCCGCCGTAGTGATAACATTGTAACCTCAGGTAAGTGGGTTGCGGTGACCGATACTGCCGTTGCTTTCATCGCCGGATTAATGACCTTGCCAGCAATCTTTGCTATTGACCCTAGTACTAATCCAGAAACCCTGAGTAACTCCTCAGTGAGTATGGTGTTCTCGTTTTTTCCAAAAATTTTTATGGCATTAGAAGCGTCGGTGGGTTACTTCTTCGCTAGTGCGTTGGCATCGGTATTCTTCTTGTTGGCTTTCGTTGCGGCGATTACTTCGTTAGTGTCAATTATCGAAGTGCCAACAGCCGCCTACATGGAACAAAAACGGGTAAGTCGCGGTAAATCATTAGTGTTAATGACCATTATGGTGACATTACTGACGCTGCTAACCGCAGCGTCATTTGGTCTTGTTCCTGCACTACAGCAAGTCGCACATTACGCCGGCGCAGACAAATCGGTATTCGACTTGATCGTGGACGTGTTTTACGAAACCATCTTACCGCTTAACGGTTTGCTGCTGTGCCTGTTTGTTAATTGGCGTTGGCGCCGCGAGAATTTAGAGGAAGAATTAGCCGAAGGTAACCCAGGCTATCCGCAGACGTTCTTTGCCAAGTATGTGCGGTTCTCAATTTCGACCATTATTCCATTGGTACTGTTAGTGGTGTTTATCAACACGGTGCTGACTAAATTCTTTGCGCATCCGTTGCTCTAATTTTCCAACGAAAATGATGCTCACCTAAGGGCTTGCCGAGTGCTGCAAAGCGGCGCTCGGTAACGCTCAACATGCCATCCCTACGGAATTTAATGACCGTAGAACAGCGTGTACCGTAGTCCTCCCCACGAATAAATATCGGCGATAAAAAATGCTCTAATTGCTGCCCCACCCCGGTATTCGGTAACTGCTCTAGCTCCGCTCGCACGTCGTTTGTGAGGACTGCCAGCAGTTCTTCAGTGGTTAATTGCGGCTGCGCCATCAGCTGTCGCAGTTGGGTTGTGCCGACAACGGCTTTTGGCCAGGGTGTATTGAGGTTCGCGTTAGACAACGCATGCACGCCTTTGGCCAAGGTTTGAGTGTGTTTTTCTGGGCTGTGAAACGTTGTCACGCGGTGGCCATCGCTGAATAATAAATTAAACGGATTATAGTCGTCAGCGCTGCTCTGCAGTTGTTGCTGTAACTGCTGTTCGGATTGCTGCAACGCGGTCGTGACCCAATGACCGCGACTCGGCGCATCCTCTCGAAACGCCTGTGGATCGCGAAAATTGGTCAGAATAGCCAGCCGCCCTGCGGGGGTAACGCCCAACCAAGTACCGCCACCCTGTTCATCTAACCCCGCTAAAATTGGTTGCTGCCCCCACTTACGCCAGCGCATAGCTGCACTCGGGCGCTGGTGAAATTCATCGCGGTTAGCTAAGACCACTAATGGATATTCTGGATGTTGCTGTAGTGCAATAAAAACCACGCACATCGGACTTACCCCGCTCCTGTAAGCTGTTATCATGACCGTTATCATTATTGATTAGACTTAGTATGACCGACCTGACATCACAACGACAGCTCGTTTGGTTAGATAACGCCGATCTATGGTGCAGTCAGCTCTCCGCGGCACGTGAAGCTGCACTAACCGTATTGGTACTGAGCGATGATGCAACGGTTTGCCCACAATCCGCTACGGCAATGACCCGGTATCGTGATTTTTTGGGCCAGCAGCATGACCAAGTGTATTTATATTGCGCGCAAGGCTTACATGCGGACGCGCTTGCTGCGGTCATTCCAACACTTGCATATGGCGGTCAAGTAGTACTTTATTGTCCACCGCACAACCCCTTCAGCCAACGCGCACGCTCGCTCCTGGCTCAGTATGGTCTGAACCACGCCTCACCAGCGCCGTTTGCCGCAAGCCAGCCATTACCTGCTGACTATGTTGCTCGAGTAGAAGCGCAACAACACGCGCTGGTGCAACAGGTAGTTAATAATCCTCGTCTACATCTTATCAGCGGCGCTAGAGGGCGCGGTAAAAGCACTGTGTTAGGTAAAGCAGTCGCACAGCTATTGCGACACACCGAGCGTGATATCGTTATCACTGCACCACGACAGCACCAACTGACCACCCTCAAGCGCTGGAGCGGTGAGTCACAACGGTTAAAATTTATTGCTTGGGATAGGTTACTCAATCGACAACAGGCCAACCAGCCGCTGGTGATTATTGATGAAGCCGCAGCGCTACCGATAGCAGCGTTAAAATCACTTTTGCAGCGCTATGAAGTGCGCGCTTTGGCGACCACTGAAGAGGGCTACGAAGGTCTTGGCCAAGGGTTTACATTGCATTTTCGCCGCTGGCTACAAGCGCAACCCTGGCAAACTGTCGAACATCAATTGACCCTACCCGTGCGCTGGCCAGAGGACGATAAACTCGATCAGTGGCTACAGCATGTGGTATTAAATCGGCCCACGCCAACAACACCGCAACAGCCATTGATTCGCGCGTGCCATGCCAGTGAATTAGATGAAGCCTTGCTGCATCAAGTATTTGGTCTGTTGCGCCAAGCGCATTACCAAACCAGCCCCAATGACTTGCAGTTATTATTAGACGATCCAGCACAACAGCTATTACTCAGTTTTCAACAGCAACAATTGGTTGGTGTATTATGGTTTAGTACAGAAGGGCAACTTAGCGCAACGCTGGCCGAACAAATTATCGCTGGCAAACGGCGACCTAAAGGGCACCTTTTAGCTACCTCGCTAAGCTTCTTTTTACAGCGCCCAGAATTGGCTCAGAAGTCTTGGTATCGCATCGTGCGCATTGCCGTGGCTCAACCTTTTCGGCGTCATGGCTATGCGTCGGAATTACTTAAACGACTGCATGCTGTTGCCCAACAGCATGCGATCGATGGAGTTGGAACCAGTTTCGGCTATACTGCTGAACTATTCAGGTTTTGGCATAACAACGGATTCTATCCTGTGCGTTTGGGGTCACGTCGTGATCGTGTCAGTGATCGATTTCCCCTATTAATGGTCTATGAACAGAGTATCGGGTCACAATCCGCGTTTCAGCCGTCGATTGAACAAGCAACCAAAGCCATTGCAGCGATCGACGCTTAGTATCAAAAAATAAGGTATGGTCATGAAAATTACCGTTCGTAGCTTAGCGCTAGCAACCTTAACTGCGGCGCTAGTCAGTTGTTCAACCACACCCCCTGAACCGCAGCAGACAGGGATGCAATACCCTGATTCTCCACGTGGTGATCAGACCGATAATTATCACGGCACCATGGTTGCGGATCCTTACCGCTGGTTGGAGCAATTAGGTTCTACTTCGGTTAACACTTGGGTCGAACAGCAAAATGCGGTATCAGAGCCCTACTTAACGCAGCTTCCCAAATTTCAAGCGATTAAACAGCGCATGACCGATTTATGGAATTATGAAAAGGTCAGCACCCCAAGCAAATATGGGAACCATTACTTTTTTTACCGTAACAATGGCCTACAGAACCAATCGGTATTGTATGTGCAAGACGATCTGGCGAGCCCACCGCGAGTATTGATCGACCCCAATACCTTCCGAGACGATGGCACCGTGTCATTGGCACGCACCAAAATTTCGCCAGACGCCAATTACATTGCCTACGCCACCTCAGACGGTGGCAGCGACTGGACCGAATTTTATGTCCGCGATATTGCCACGGGCAAAGATTTGCCTGACCATATTCGTGGCACCAAATTTACCAACGTAGCATGGCGCCCGAACGAGACCGGTTTTTATTACAGTCGCTATCCGCTAGACGAAAACGGTCAGTATGACGACCATCTACCAGTTGCTGTGTATTATCACGAGTTAGGAACCGCGCAGGCTGACGATCCGTTGGTGTATGCCAATCACAATCAGCCAAGTTGGAATCCTTACCCGCAAATTACCGACGACGGCAAGTACCTACTGTTGAACGTTACCCATGGTTACGCTGCTAATGCCGTGCTATGGCGTCGACTGGACCGACCCAAAGCCGCATTTAAGCCACTGTTTACCGACTGGGATGGCACCTACAGTTACATTACCAGTGTTGGTAATAAGCTCTATTTCCGTACTACCGCAAACGCTCAAACCGGCAAACTGATTGCCGTCGACCCTGAAGCGGCTGACCAGTCGGTGGAAACCGTTATTGCTGCTCAACAGCAAACGTTGCAGAAAATTTCTCGTGTAGCTGACACCTTGTTTGCCAATTATCTGCAAGATGCGAAATCGCGCGTTGTGCTTTACGATTTGGCCGGTAATGTCGAGAAAGAGTTACCGCTACCGGGCATTGGAACCGTGTCTGGCTTTAATGGAAGCCACAATGCAGATGAGACATTTTTCCGTTTTTCTGGGTTCACTGAGCCAGGAAAAGTGTACCGCATGCAATTGCCATCGCAGCGCACCACGCTGTGGTATGAAACTCAGGTTCCGGTGAAGTTAGACGACTACCAAACCGAACAAGTGTTCTATACCAGTACGGATGGCACCAAAGTACCGATGTTTATTGTTCACAAACAGGGAATAAAGCGTACTGGCGAGCACCCCACCCTATTGTATGGGTATGGCGGGTTTAATATCTCGCTTACCCCGAGTTACAGCGTCACCCGTATGGTGTGGTTAGAGATGGGCGGTGTGTTAGCCATTCCTAATTTACGCGGTGGTGGTGAATATGGCGAAGCTTGGCATCAAGCGGGTACCAAATTGCACAAGCAACAGGTGTTCGACGACTTTATTGCCGCTGCCCAATGGTTAATTGATAACCGCTATACCAACAGCGATAAACTGGCGATTCAAGGCGCCAGTAACGGCGGTCTATTGGTGGGTGCGACACTGACCCAACGCCCAGATTTATTTGCCGCAGCACTACCCGCTGTAGGTGTGTTAGATATGCTCCGCTATGACACCGCCAGCGCTAATGCTAAGGGATGGAGTAGTGATTATGGGTTGAGCGAGAATGCCGACGAATTTGCTGCATTGTACGCTTATTCACCGGTTCACAATACCGAACCTGGAACCTGTTACCCAGCCACGCTGATCACCACAGCTGACCATGATAATCGCGTGGTCCCTTGGCATAGTTATAAATTCGCTGCGGCATTGCAGTACGCGCAAAGCTGCGATAACCCGATTTTGTTAAACGTTGAGACACGCGCTGGGCATGGTGCCGGAACCCCGACCTGGATGCAGATCGAGAACTACGCCAAACAGTGGGCTTTTTTGGCGCAACAACTCGACATTAAATAGCCAAAATATGCTATCTTTCGCGGTCTAACGTTATCGTTCACTCGTAAGAGAAAAAGGAACACTAATCAATGTCTAAAGTGTTAATCATTGGAGCCGGCGGCGTCGCCGGTGTGGTAGTAAAAAAGTGTGCAGCGCTACCTGAGTATTTCTCAGAAATCCATTTAGCCAGCCGCACAGTGTCTAAGTGCGAAGCGCTCCAAAAAGAAGTCGGCAAAGACCGCGTTAAAGGCGTATATGCTGTGGATGCCGACGATAGCCAACAAGTGGTCGAATTAATTCGCAAAGTTGAGCCGGCGCTAGTGATTAACGTGGCGTTGCCTTATCAAGACTTGCCAATTATGGATGCTTGCTTAGAAACCGGCGTGCATTACCTTGATACTGCCAACTACGAACCAAAAGACGAAGCCAAGTTCGAATACTCTTGGCAGTGGGCGTACCAAGACAAGTTTAAAGAAAAAGGCATTATGGCGCTGCTAGGTGCTGGCTTTGACCCTGGTGTTACCAACGTGTTCACCGCTTATGCGGCGAAGCACTATTTCGATGAAATCCATTACTTGGATATTGTTGACTGTAATGGTGGTGACCATGGTCAGGCCTTTGCCACGAACTTCAACCCGGAAATCAATATTCGCGAAATTACCCAAAAAGGGAAGTTCTGGGAAAATGGCGATTGGCACGAAACCGACCCAATCAGCGTTCGCAAAGATTTGGATTATCCAAACGTTGGGGTACGCGCTTCTTACCTGTTATTCCACGAAGAGCTGGAATCACTGGTTAAGCACTTCCCAAGTATTAAACGCGCACGTTTCTGGATGACCTTTGGTGACCAGTATTTGACCCACTTGCGGGTGCTCGAGAATGTTGGCATGACCTCAATTGAGCCGGTTGAATTCCAAGGCAATAAGATTGTGCCATTGGAGTTCTTGAAAGCGGTTCTGCCTAACCCAGGCTCACTGGCTGAAGGCTATACCGGCAAAACCTGCATCGGTACCTACGTCACTGGCTTAAAAGATGGCGAAGAAAAAACCATCTTCATCTACAACAACTGCGACCACGCCGAAACGAACCGAGAAGTTGGCGCCCAAGCAGTATCTTACACCACCGGTGTGCCGGCAATGATCGGGGCATCGCTAATGCTACAAGGCGAATGGATGAAGCCGGGCGTTTGGAACATGGAACAATTCGACCCAGACGAATTTATGGCACGCTTGAACAAGTACGGTTTGCCATGGCAAGTGGTTGAGTGTGAACGTCCATTTGAACAGCAATAATTGTGTTGGCGCCCTTTGCAGGGCGCCGCTTCCTGAAGAGATTTCCCTATGACTTCTGTCTATACCGACTCGCGTATTCCATCACCTTGCTACTTGTTGGATGAAGCAGCGTTGAAAGCCAACGTTCAATTAATGCAGCACGTGCAACAGCAAAGCGGTGCAAAAATTATTTTGGCGCTTAAAGGTTTTGCCATGTGGAGTGCCTTTCCGATTATTCGCGATTACCTCTACGGCTGCACAGCAAGTTCTGTGTGGGAAGCCAAACTCGCCCATGAGGAAATGGGAAAAGAAGTGCATGCCTATGCGCCTGCATACAAGCAGGAGGACATTGACGAGCTCTGCAAACTGGTTAACCACCTATCATTTAACAGTATTTCGCAGTGGCAGCGTTATCAACAACAAGTTCGTGACGCTGGCATCTCTGTCGGATTACGAGTGAACCCTGAGCATCAAGAAGCTGAAACGGAGCTTTACGATCCTAGCGCGCCAGGCTCGCGACTAGGCGTCCGCGCGGATCAACTTGAAGGTGTTGATTTATCCGGCGTCGAAGGTTTACACGTGCATAATCTATGCGAGTGTGACTCTTACGCCCTAGAACGCACCTTGAGCGCGGTCGAAGAGAAGTTTGGTAAGTATTTAACGCAAATGAAATGGCTAAATCTTGGTGGCGGCCATTTAATGACTCGCGAAGGCTACGATGTTGACCATCTTATTCAACAGCTTCAACGTTTGCAGCAAACTTACGACATTGAGGTGATACTGGAACCCGGCTCAGCGGTAGCCTGGCGTACCGGTCCACTGATTTGCGAAGTGGTGGATATTGTTGAAAATGGTGGCCTAATTGCCATGCTAGATATCTCTGCGACAGCGCACATGCCCGATGTACTAGAGATGCCTTACCGGCCAACCATTACCGATGCGGCGCTTCCCAACGAAAAGGATTACGCCTACAAGCTCGGTGGCAATAGTTGTTTGGCTGGCGATGTCATCGGTGAATACAGTTTCGATCGTCCGCTAAGGGTCGGCGACCGCTTAGTCTTTGAGGACATGATGCACTACACCATGGTCAAGACGACCTTCTTCAATGGTGTTCAACACCCAACGATTGCTATCTTGCGAGAGTCCGGTGAGTTAGACATAGTGCGTCAATTCAATTACCACGATTTTCGTTCGCGGTTATCTTAATCTAACGGCCTCTTTGCCCGCTCAACGACCGATGCGGGCATTTTCTTCGCCAGTTGTCGAAGCTCATCGGCAATGCGCTGATGCGTCGCAGCATCGCCTGTTACCGCATTGTGTAGCCAATGATAGGCAGCCTCAAAGTCGTACGGGCTGCCATTTCCCTTATTGAGGATGCTGGCAAAGCGCAGTTGCGCGGGTAAATACCCCAATGAAGACGCTTCACGCAAATACAATACCGCGCGGTCGACATCCTTTTGTACTAGAGTGCCTTGATGGTAGTAGCGCCCTAGTTGCTCAAGTGCTTGCACTAAGCCTTGCTGCGCGGCTAATTCCATATAATGCAGGCCTAATTCAACCCTACGGTCATAACAAACGCCCCAGGCTAACATATCGCCGTATAAGAACTGGTAAGTCGGCCGTTTTTCAATTGCCGCTTGCGCTTCGATATCTTGCACCAGCTGGCATCTATCAACATCTCGAACCTGTTGTAGATGGCTGTTTTGGTTAAACATCTCAACCAAATCTGCATCGCTGTATAGTTGCACGGCGCGCATTTCCTGAGCACAGGCATGACCGCTAACAAGCAACAATGTGAGCAATAGTATCCGACGCAACATCTTTCACTCTTTCCAGTTAAATAGCCGACTAATTTCTATATCGGTTAAATCCAGCAAATCTTGACTCTGTCCCCACAGTAATAAGCCTAAAGTCACTAAGTCTTTTTTGTAGTAATAATCTGCATCGTAGCTGAGTGGTTGGCACAACGACGTCGGGCCAGTTTCAACAATAGCAAACCGCCGCGTCCCAAAACACTGTTCACTGGTATTTATGGCCTGTCGGACTGCGCCCGTCAGAGCTGCGTAAATCCCCAAACTAACGCCAGCTTGGGTATTCACAGCGGGGGCTAATGTAGCATTCTCGGCATTATTCTCTAGCCCAGTCCGCACGCGCGACGTGGCAGTATTTAAGCTGTTTCTCATTAACCGCTCGCCTGGGGTTATCCATCCCCCTAAATGCTGCCCAGCGGCTGTCAGCCAATCAAAGGTTAGCGCGGTGCCATGGTCGATGGTCAGTGTCGGTTGCTGCAACGCACAATGACTTGCTAAGAGCGTGAGCCAACGATCAACGCCCAAATTCTCCGGCTGTGCATAAGCATTTACCACGCCACTGCATTCGCTTGTGCTAGTGGCCCAGTGAATGGGTTCATTCACAATGGCCTCAATAAAGGCTTGCGTATCAGCGTTGGCGACGCAACTCCCCAAAATAACTTGGACCTTAGCGACTATCGTCTGTAACCAGTTTTGCAGCGCAGAACTATCAGCTGAATAATGCCATTGCTGCCGTTCCAACACTGAACCATCAGCGTACGTCACCAGCTTCAATGAGCTATTACCAGCATCAAGGCAAAGTATCATCAGTTGAGCCCTCGCAGAGATAACTCACCAGCGAAATAACGAGTGTGCTTGCCTTGTTGCTCCAAAATAAGCGCACCATTCTCGTCAATGCCGCGAGCAATCCCTGTCACTTCTCGATTTCCCATGATCAATTTCACTGGCTGGTTTGCATAGCGGTCCCACTCTAGCCATTCGCCCAATAGCGGTGCCAAACCTTGTTCCTGATACTGTTGTAACGCCGCATATATCGCACTTAACAGGTCCGCGGCCAACTGGTTGCGACTGATCTCTCGCGGCAAAGCGTCAGCTAACTGGGCCCACGGTTGATCAATCGCTGTCACATCCGGATCAGTCATGTTGATGTTGACTCCCATCCCAATGATCGCATGTGCACTACCGCTACTCTGCCCCTCAAGCTCCACCAAGATGCCAGCGACCTTGCGCCCGTCGATGTAGATATCGTTAGGCCATTTTAATTCCACATTAGCAATGCCATAACTGGCTAATTGTCGAGCTACTGCGATGCCCACCACAATACTTAGCCCCATAGCGCCCTGCACACCATCGGCTAACTGCCAATAGAGGCTGAGGTAAAGGTTACTCCCGTAGGGCGAATGCCAAATCTTTCCACGACGCCCGCGGCCGGCTGTTTGAGCTTCGGCAAAGAGGCTGTAACCGTTACTCAAGTGCTTTTGTTCAACCCGTTGTTTGATTTCATCGTTGGTCGACCCCACCACGGAGAGCACGTCAAACTCGGGTAACGTCTGTTGGGTGACCGTAGAAATAGCATCTTTGGTCAATAGCTCCAACTCTCGACTGAGAGCATAACCCTTGCCTGAAACACTAAACACGTCCAGTCCAAGCGCTTTGATCCGTTCCACCATTTGATGCACCGCGGCGCGACTGACGCCTAAGATCTCTCCTAGGGCTTCGCCGGAATGAAATTGACCATCAGCCAGCAGCTTTAACAACTGATTAATTCGCTGTTGCTTCATAGCTCTACCAATCCCTGCTCTCCTACTAGCCGTACCTCGGGTTCTAGGTTTACCTTGAACGCGGATTCAACGCTTGCCATAACCTTTGTCGCCAGCGCCTTTAACGATGCGCTTGTCGCACCACCACTATTCATTAGCACCAATGCTTGGCGTGGATTCACTTGTGCGCCGTTACATTCATAGCCTTTTAAACCTAACTGATCAATCATCCAACCGGCCGCCAATTTCACCTGTGTTGTGGTAACAGGGTAATACACAATATCGGGATATTGTTGTTGCAGTTTATGTAGCTGCGCTGTGCTTACCACAGGATTTTTAAAAAACGAACCGGCATTCGGTTGCCTTTCGGGGTCGGGAAGCTTGGTTCGTCGCACTCGAATGACTTCATCCATAATTGTCGCAGCATCGCTATCTGCCGCCAGTCCCTTAAGGTCGGCGTAGCTTAACGTCGGGTGCCAAGCTTTAGTCAAATACAGTTCTACCTGAGCAATGACCCAACGTCCAACCTGTTGCTTAAAAACACTGTCGCGATAACCGAAGCAGCATGCGTCGCTATCAAAGGTTTGCCAACAATGCTGTTGGGTATCCCAAGCCAACACCTTGCCAATAAAGCGGCTGAGTTCTACCCCGTAAGCTCCGATGTTTTGAACAGGTGCAGCACCAACGGTACCGGGAATCAGTGCAAGATTCTCTAATCCAGGCATGCCTTCTGTTACCGTGCGTAACACTAGCTCATGCCAATCTTCACCGGCAGCAACGGTGATTTTATATGCCTCGGACTGTTCCTCGATTTGTACGCCTCGGTTGCGCACTAAATAAACCGTGCCTTGATAATCAGAAACAAAAATAGAATTCGAACCCCTGCCTAGGATCCAATAAGGTGAAGTTGTATCGATCTGCTCAAAATCTGCCAGTGCATTCAACTGTGCAACGCACCGCGCTTTTGCCGGTAACCGAAAAGTGTGTAACGAAGAAAGATCCACCAAAGCCATCTACACAAACCAGAAAATGTTAGCAGCAGTATACCAAAGAAAGCGCTAAGCCGTAGCCCGTTGCTAAGCCGTAGCCTGTTGCTATGCCGTAGCCTGTTGCTATTGCAACAGGAATTCCGTGATGTTCGGGATTGTCGATGTTCGGGGATCAGAGATCGGGAAAGGCGGTGGGTGATGTCGATGTCCTGCCGCGGTAGCGGCAGGCTACGGCACGGGGATCCCGCGATCCAGACGTAGCCTGTTGCTATTGCAACAGGAATTCCGTGATGTTCGGAGATCAGAGATCGGGGAAGCGGGACGTGATGTCGATGTCCTGCCGCGGTAGCGGCAGGCTACCGCACGGGGCCGCGATCCAGCCGTAGCCTGTTGCTATCGCAACAGGAATTCCGCGATGTTCGGGATTGTCGATGTTCGGGGATCAGAGATCGGGGAGGCGGCGGGTGATGTCGATGTCCTGCCGCGGTAGCGGCAGGCTACCGCACTGGAATTCCGCGGTTCAGCCGTAGCCTGTTGCTATTGCAACAGGAATTCCGCGATGTTTGGGGGTTTGCGATGTTTGGGGGTTTGCGATGTCCGGGATTGTCGATGTTCGGAGATCAGAGATCGGGGAAGCGGCGGGTGATGTCGATGTCCTGCCGCGGTAGCGGCAGGCTACGTAGGACACTGGCCATAAAATAAAAAATCCCCCGCGCTTGCGCACGAGGGATTATTTATTTGAAGTCTGGCGGTGTCCTACTCTCACATGGGGAAACCCCACACTACCATCGGCGCTGGTGCGTTTCACTACTGAGTTCGGAATGGATTCAGGTGGTGCCACACCGCTATGGCCGCCAGACATAAACTGTTC
>NZ_PIQH01000012.1 GCF_003987475.1 Idiomarina tyrosinivorans
TGAATCGCGTAGCGCGCGGCTGAGAGACATAAAAAAACTCCAGTGACAGTTACTATCACTGGAGTTTGACAGCTCCACTTGATCGGTCAATGGATCGCTAAATTATTTCTTAACTGATCAGCATTGCCCGCAACGGGAGCTTTTTTGTCGTTTGTTATAGACCTGCGCTTAGACGATCACAGCGCGCTCTACGATTTCAACCAACGCCCAAGACTTAGTCTTAGAAACTGGACGCGTTTCGCGAATAATCACGGTATCGCCCATTTTGCACTGGTTTTCTTCGTCATGAGCGTGCAGCTTAGTAGTGCGCTTGATGTATTTCCCATAGATAGGGTGTTTTACACGACGCTCTACAGCTACAGTAATGGACTTGTCCATTTTGTCACTGATGACACGACCTTGCAGGGTACGAACACGTTTTTCTTCAGCCATTACGCACCTGCCTTATCGTTTAAGATGGTTTTCACACGTGCGATATCGCGACGTACTTGTTTCATCATATGAGTCTGACTCAGCTGGCCAGTTGCCGCCTGCATGCGCAAGTTAAATTGCTCGCGACGCAAGTTCAACAACTCTTCTTGCAGCTGCTCAACGGTTTTTTCTTTCAGTTCAGTTGCTTTCATTACATCACCGTCCGAGTCACAAAGGTTGTTTTAAATGGCAACTTACGTGCCGCCAAGCGGAACGCTTCACGCGCCAACTCTTCAGACACGCCGTCCATTTCATACAAAACACGGCCTGGCTGAATCTGCGCAACCCAGTATTCCACGTTACCTTTACCTTTACCCATACGAACTTCTAATGGCTTTTTGGTAATCGGCTTGTCTGGGAATACACGGATCCAGATTTTACCTTGACGCTTAACGTGACGAGTCATCGCACGACGGCCCGCTTCGATTTGACGCGCAGTCATACGACCACGGTCAACCGCTTTCAAACCGAAAGTACCGAAGCTGACTTTGTTACCAGACTGCGCCAGACCACGGTTACGACCGGTGTGAACCTTACGGAATTTAGTACGCTTAGGTTGTAACATATCGTCTCTCCTTACTTACGGCCTTTTGGGCGCTTCGCTGGAGCTGCTGGCTTTTCTTCGGTAGGCAAGCCACCCAATACTTCACCACGGAAGATCCAAACTTTAACGCCGATGATACCATAAGTGGTATTCGCTTCTGCCGTTGAGTAATCGATGTCGGCACGCAACGTATGAAGTGGTACACGACCTTCACGGTACCATTCGGTACGTGCGATCTCAGCGCCGCCTAAACGGCCACTAACTTCCACTTTAATACCTTTAGCGCCTAAACGAATCGCGTTCTGTACAGCACGTTTCATTGCGCGACGGAACATTACACGACGTTCCAACTGACCAGCGATGTTGTCAGCAACTAACTGAGAATCTAACTCAGGCTTACGCACTTCTGAGATGTTGATTTGAGCAGGGGCGTCAGTCAGTTTTTGCACTGCCTTACGCAACTTCTCTACGTCTTCACCTTTCTTACCAATCACCACACCCGGACGAGCGGTGTGAATAGTAACGCGTACGCTTTTCGCTGGACGTTCGATAACAATGCGCGATACCGAAGCGTTGCTCAGTTCTTTGGTCAAGAACTTGCGTACTTGGTAGTCGCTATGCAGGTTATCAGCGAACTCGTTTGTATTCGCATACCAGGTTGCATTCCATGGTCTGGAGATACCTAGGCGAATACCATTAGGATGTACTTTCTGACCCATAATTTATCTCCTAGCTATCTGACACGACCACAGTAATGTGGCTGGTGCGCTTAAAGATACGATCGGCACGGCCTTTCGCACGAGGCTTGATACGCTTCATCGTCGGACCTTCATCTAAGAAGATACGCGCAACTTTAAGCTCATCGATGTCTGCGCCTTCGTTGTGTTCCGCGTTAGCGATAGCTGATTCAAGGACTTTCTTGATCAAGCCAGCCGCGTCTTTCGGACTGTACGCAAGGATATCCAGGGCTTTAGCCACTGGTAAACCGCGAATCTGGTCAGCAACCAACCGGCCCTTTTGCGCTGAAACGCGGGCAAATTGGTGTTTAGCAATAGCTTCCATCACTCTCTACCTCTTACCGTTTCTTCGCTTTCTTATCAGCAGCATGGCCGCGATAAGTACGGGTTGGTGCAAACTCACCCAGTTTATGACCGATCATTTCGTCGCTCACAAAAACCGGTACGTGTTGACGACCGTTGTGAACGGCAATAGTTAAGCCGATCATATCTGGAATAATCATTGAACGACGGGACCAAGTTTTAATTGGCTTTTTATCCCCGGCTTCCAACGCTTTCTCCACCTTATTTAGCAGGTGAAGGTCTATAAATGGACCTTTTTTAAGAGAACGTGGCATGGTAAATCCTCTTACTTGTTACGACGGCGTACGATGAACTTATCGGTACGCTTGTTTTTACGGGTTTTGTAGCCCTTGGTCGGAGTACCCCAAGGCGTTACAGGATGACGACCACCTGAAGTACGGCCTTCACCACCACCGTGCGGGTGATCAACTGGGTTCATTGCCACACCGCGAACGGTAGGACGAACACCACGCCAGCGCTTAGCACCAGCCTTACCCAATTGACGCAGCATGTGTTCTGCGTTACCCACTTCACCGATGGTTGCACGACACTCAGCTAGGATCTTACGCATTTCGCCTGAACGTAAACGTACAGTCACGTAAGCGCCGTCACGCGCTAGCACCTGAACATAGGCACCAGCAGAACGTGCTAGCTGTGCACCTTTACCAGGTTGCATTTCGATTGCGTGAACAACTGTACCCACTGGGATGTTGCGCAAAGGTAAGGTGTTACCCATTTTGATTGGCGCGTCAGGACCTGATTGGACTTTGTCGCCCACTTTCAAGTTTTTCGGAGCCAAGATGTAGCGACGTTCACCGTCAGCATACAAAACCAATGCGATATTCGCAGTACGGTTCGGATCGTATTCAATCCGTTCAACTTTTCCAGGAATGCCGTCTTTGTCGCGTTTGAAGTCGATCAAACGATAGTGGTGTTTATGACCGCCACCAATGTGACGAACCGTAATCCGGCCACCATTGTTACGACCACCGCTTTTGCTGTTTTTGTCCAGCAACGGTGCGTAAGGCTTTCCTTTATACAGGTCTTGTCCCACCACTTTAACAACGTGGCGACGACCCGGAGATGTAGGCTTACACTTAACTACAGCCATTGATATATCCTCCTGTTATTCAGCGCCGCCAACGAAGTCGATGTCAGCACCTTCTTTAAGAGAAACATACGCCTTTTTCCAGTCGCTACGTTTACCGAAGCGGTAGCCAGTGCGTTTTGTTTTACCCTTAACTTTAACGGTACGAACATTTTCAACTTCAACTTCAAACAGCTTTTCGACAGCCGCTTTGATTTCTGTTTTAGTCGCGTCAATTGCTACTTGGAAAACAACAGTGTTGTTTTCTTCGGCAGTCGTAGTCGACTTCTCAGAAACGTGAGGTGCTAGAATCACTTTCAGCAAACGTTCTTCGCGCATCATGACAACACCTCCTCAAGCTGTTTCACTGCATCCGCAGTCATCAATACTTTTTCGAAAGCAATCAGACTGACTGGATCGATACCCTGAACATCACGTACGTCAACTTTATGAAGGTTGCGAGACGCCAAGAACAAGTTCTCGTCGATTTCTTTTGCAACGATCAATACGTCGTTAAGATCCATCGCTTTCAGTTTTGCAGCCAGTTGTTTAGTCTTCGGTGAATCCACACCAAAGTTTTCAACCACTACTAAACGATCCTGACGAATCAGTTCAGAAACGATGCTTTTGATTGCACCGCGGTACATTTTCTTATTAACCTTCTGTGCGTGGTTGCGCGGTTTCGCAGCAAACGTCACGCCACCAGAACGCCAGATTGGACTACGGATAGTCCCTGCACGAGCACGACCCGTACCTTTTTGACGCCATGGTTTCTTACCACCGCCAGCAACTTCTGAACGCGTTTTTTGAGCTTTAGTGCCCTGGCGCGAACCAGCTGCGTAAGCGACTACTACCTGATGGACAAGCGCTTCGTTAAACTCACGTCCAAAGGTAGCTTCGGAAACCTCAAGAGCGCCTTTTGCGTCTTTCAATGTTAATTCCATCACTAT
This sequence comes from Idiomarina tyrosinivorans, assembly GCF_003987475.1. Taxonomy (GTDB): domain Bacteria; phylum Pseudomonadota; class Gammaproteobacteria; order Enterobacterales; family Alteromonadaceae; genus Idiomarina; species Idiomarina tyrosinivorans. The sequence continues at coordinate 4,132 of NZ_PIQH01000012.1, forward strand.
TCTCCTCAGACGTTACGCCTTGACCGCGGGCTTGATGACCACGTCGCCACCTGTTGCGCCAGGTACCGCACCGCGGACCAATAACAAGTTACGTTCTGCATCAACACGTACAACGTCCAAAGATTGAACGGTTACGCGCTCGTTACCCATTTGACCAGCCATTTTCTTGCCTTTAAAGACCTTACCTGGTGACTGGTTTTGACCGATTGAACCCGGTGCACGGTGTGATAGTGAGTTACCGTGTGTCGCGTCTTGAGTACGGAAGTTCCAGCGTTTTACGGTACCCGCAAAACCTTTACCTTTCGATGTACCTGTAACGTCAACTTTCTTAGCTTCAGCTAAAACTTCAACAGTGATTTCCGAACCTACTGCGTAATCTTCGCCTTCACCATTTTCCAAACGGAATTCCCACAGACCGCGACCTGCTTCAGTGCCTGCTTTAGCGTAGTGACCCGCTAAAGGCTTGCTGACACGGCTTGCTTTTTTCTCGCCTGTGGTGACTTGAAGGGCACGATAACCGTCGGTGTCTTCCGTTTTAACCTGAGTCACCCGGTTAGCCAGCACTTCGATCACAGTAACAGGAACAGAAGCGCCGTCTTCTTGGAAGACACGCGTCATTCCCACTTTACGACCGACTAGACCTATAGCCATTGTTAAAACCTCTCGTGTGTAATCCTATTACTGCCCACTTAACCCAAGCTGATTTGAACATCAACGCCCGCAGCAAGGTCGAGGCGCATCAAAGCGTCTACGGTTTTGTCTGTTGGGTCCATGATGTCAATTAGACGCTTATGGGTGCGGATTTCGTACTGGTCACGCGCGTCTTTGTTGACGTGTGGTGAAATCAGTACGGTGAAGCGTTCTTTCCGCGTTGGCAGTGGGATAGGACCACGTACCTGAGCACCAGTGCGCTTCGCAGTCTCAACGATCTCAGCCGTTGACTGGTCGATCAGACGGTGATCGAACGCTTTCAAGCGAATCCGAATTCTTTGATTAGCCATAAAAATCAAAGCCTCAATAAAAAGAGCATTTAAAAAAGAGCACAGAAAATCGCGAGCACCCTGGCACATACCGGGCGAGCGATAATCTACGACAAACCATTCAATTCCCAATCGGAATTGTTGTTGTGCATCAGTTACTTACGAAGCCCTGATGCGTCACACCTACTATCTTGAAAACAATCTTGATAAGGAGATGTGGCCGCGAATTATACGCTTCCGCGGCCTAATGTCAACGCCTACAGCGGAATTTAGTGGGTTTTGGCGTACGCTTCGTTAGCTTCCCAAACCCGCATTAAATTGCCACCTAGAATCTGTTTAATATCTGCATCGCTATAACCTCGGTCCAGTAGCCCTTGGACCAAGTTTGGATAGTCAGAAACATCTTTCAAGCCAACCGGCAATGAATCTCCAACACCATCGAAATCGGAGCCTACCCCAACGTGGTCAATACCGATCAGTTGCACCACGTGGTCAATGTTGTCCAGCACATCTTCTAGGGTTGCGTAGGGGTATGGGTTATTCGCTTTGAGTTCTTCAATACGGCGCTGGGTTTCAGCCGAATCCTCACCATACTTTTTTTTCACCGCCTCGATTCGTTTCTCCAACATATCGCCGTAGCGGTTAGCTTGTTGGGCGACGAACGACGAACCGAAGTTAATTTGAATCACCCCACCGTTCTTTTTTAACGCCAATAGCATATCGTCGCTCATGTTACGTTCGAATCCGGGGGTGTATTTGCGTAGTGAACTGTGTGAGGCGATGACCGGCGTTGCCGATATCTCTACAGCCTGATAGAACGCTTCGTCAGAAACGTGAGAAATGTCCACCATGACCCCAGTCTTATTCATTGCTTTTACCAGTTCTTTGCCAAACGGGCTTAGACCATGCCACTGGCGACGAATGTCGTAGGATGAGTCAGCGATATGGTTAGACTGTGAGTGCGCTAAAGTGATGTAGCGAATACCGCGATCATAGAAGTGTTGCAGGTTTTTTAGGTCGCCTTCTATTGGCGTACCATTTTCCATGCCCAAAGCCAAGGATATAAGCCCTTTCTTTTTGTTCTGCTTGATATCGTCGGTACTGTAGGCCATTGCAAACTTGTCGGGAGCACGCCCTACTAGGGCTTCCATACTATCGATAAGCTGGTTTGCCAATTGAATGCTACCGCCACTTTGCTCATAAGACGCTGGGATATAAATCGACATAAATGGTGCATTCAAACCGCCTTCCACTGCGCGCGGATAGTCGAAATCGCCGTCTTTTGTCGCTTCCGCGACATTTTCCCAGTGCTCGTTAATGCGATAAGGGACATCTATGTGGGTATCGATCAGCAGAAATTCGTGGGCGAGCTGCTTGGCTTTTTCAGAAGCGGGATGCTCCGTAGTCTGCGCATGGCTGGCGTTGATCGAGAGTGAAGAGGCCAGAACCAAAGCGGCGTAAGAGAGTGTGGTTTTCATTGTTCTACCTGCATTTCATTGATTGTTATTGCAAGCAGAGTAGCACAGCTTTTAGTTCTGGCGAACGATTCCTAATCCCCAACTCATCAACGCCCCAGCGACAACCGTACTAACCACTGGAGCGAGACTCACAATTGCCATCCAAATCATCCATTGTGCCATGGGAACCGCCTTATGATTGCGGCTTTTCAGCAGTTGCTGATTCTGGTTTAACCGCTAACTGCGCTTGCGCATCATCGCTGCCAATCAGGTCATCCGCCCATTCTTCTAAGGTTTGGGTAACCGCAGCTTTGGTTGTTTCCATCAATTCCGCTGAGGCTAAGCTGAGTTCTTGTTGAAACTGTGCAGATAGCGATTCGTCGGCTTGCTGTGCAGAGGCGCCAAAACTGGCAACTAACAGTGTTGCTGCAACGCCACTAGTGAATAATGTTTTCATGGTAATCTCCTTGGCTTCTTTTCGTCATGCTCAATAACGAGCGTTTGTGTAGTCGAAGGAGATAATACAAAGGTTGTGCCAAACTGATTAAATATCAATAACCCATTGTTTTTAATTGATTTAATATTTTTCCAGATGAACAAAAAGCGGTTTACTGTGCATTCATAAAAAAAGCGAAAACCATTTTTTAGCGTTTTTGACCAGTAGATTTAGTGTTTTTCACCACTTTCGCGGAATTGTAGCGCACCCTCAATAAGTTGCTCCGCAGACTGCGCTTGTGGACCTTGTTGGCTAATATATTGCCGCCAGCGCCGTCCGCCAGGTTGCGCGCTGAACAATCCCAGCATATGCCGCGCAACGTGCCAAGCTCTACCACCCTGGCCAATATGCTGATCAACGTAGGGGATCATTTTGCGTGCGATGGCTTCTCGCGACGCTTGTTGGTCTGCAAGCTCAGCCAATAACCACGGATTTTGGTAAGCCTCCCGCCCCACCATGACACTGTCTACATGGTTCAGGTGGTGAGCAATTTCTGCGGCGGTTTTAACCCCCCCATTTATCGCTAGCGGCAGCTCGGGGTAGCGTTGCCTAAGTTGGTACACACGCTCATATTGCAACGGCGGGATTTCGCGGTTTTCCTTTGGGCTCAAACCTTTCAGCCACGCTTTGCGAGCATGCACAATTAAACTATCTACGCCGGCATCAACCACGGCGTCGGTGAAGCGCCAAAGAAACTCATCACTGTCGTGCTCATCAATGCCCAACCGTGTCTTTACCGTTACCGGAATCGCCACGGCGGCTTTCATTGCCGTAACGCAGTCTGCAACGAGCTTGGGGTCGGCCATTAAACATGCGCCGAACATGCCATTCTGCACGCGGTCTGAGGGGCAGCCGACATTAATATTAATTTCGTCATAGCCACGCTGCTCGGCGAGTGCTGCACAGTGAGCCATCGCTGCGGGGTCGCTTCCCCCGAGCTGCAGCGCCAGCGGATGTTCTGCTGAGTTATATGCGAGAAAGTCTTGCTTGCCGTGAATAATTGCACCAGTGGTAACCATTTCGGTATAGAGCAGCACAGTCGGGTTGAGCAGCCGATGAAAGTAACGACAGTGACGGTCGGTCCAATCCAACATCGGGGCCACCGACAACGGCGAAATTCGCTTCTGCAAAAGAGACTCCACAACAATCCATTCAAGACTTTCGCCGCAGTTTACCACAATCTTGTCCTGCGACAGTAGTCACCACGCAATGGCCTCGTTATAATGATACCTTATAGTTGCCGCTTTCGGCAGGTTTCTGGTTAACGGGCAGGTTGTCATGCAAGACACCGACAGATTGATTCGCAAAGCAGAAAAACTTTGCGATAAACGCGGGGTAAAACTCACCCCAGCTCGGCGCGAAGTGTTTTCACTGTTAGCAGCCGAGAGTGGTGCCATTGGTGCATACGACTTGTTAGACAAACTCAAACAAGAAATGCCCAATGCCAAGCCACCGACCATCTATCGCGCGTTGGATTTTTTGCAGGAACAAGGTTTTGTGCACAAAATCTCTTCGGCCAACGCGTTTGTGCTGTGCTCCCACTTTGAACACCAACATCCAGTGCAGATGTTGATCTGTGACGCCTGTGGTGATGTGCAAGAAATCCAGTCCGAAGGGGTCTATCAAAAGTTGCAGCAACAAGCCGAAAACGAAGGCTTTAACGTACACGAGCAAACCATCGAAGCACATGGGTTATGCCAAAACTGCCAACGTTTAACCTAACTTTCCCTCCACTTATCGAAAGCTGACTTCGTCCAACGCCCTAGCTGTGGTATAACTGGGTTGCTCTTATAACAACCAATACCATTTGGGGAAGGACGTTGGCATGAAACTTAAACAAGCCTTTGCCGTAACCGCTACGCTTTTAACGGTTAGCACCGTTGCGTACGGTCAGGCGTTTGACGATAAGTTCCGCCAGCTGAGCGATGATAAGTTACGTACACCTAACGTTTATCGCACAGCATCTGGCGCGCCGGGACATCAGTACTGGCAACAGAAAGCGGACTACAACATCAAAGTTAAACTTGATGACGAAAACCAAAGTTTATCGGCAAGTGAGACCATCACTTACCACAATAATTCTCCAGACACATTACGCTATGTTTGGGTGCAATTAGACCAAAACCGTTTCCGTCAGGATTCAATCGGTAATAAAACTCGTACCACCTCTGATCTAGATAAGGTCAGTTTCAAGGGTATGGAGTCAATGAAAACTGCCTCTGAATTCCCCGCTGGTTACAAGATTACTGACGTGAGTGATGCCAATGGCAACGACTATCACTACGTAATCAACGGTACAATGATGCGTATTGACCTGAAAGAACCACTACAATCGGGTGAGCAGACCAAATTTAACATTAGTTGGCAGTACAACATCGTTGAACAAAAAGTATTAGGTGGTCGTGGTGGCTACGAGTACTTTGAAGAAGACGATAACTATTTGTACGAAGTGTCACAGTGGTTCCCACGCATGGCAGCCTACTATGACGTATACGGCTGGCAGAATAAGCAATTTGTTGGTAGCGGTGAGTTCACGCTTGAGTTCGGTGACTACACCGTAGCGATTACCGTTCCTGCTGACCATATCGTTGCAGCAACAGGCGTATTACAAAATCCTGAAGACGTTTTAACCCGCACTCAACGCGCGCGTTTAGCAGAAGCACGTACTGCTGATAAGCCAGTTAAAATTGTGACGGAAGAAGAAGCGATCGAAAACGAAAAAGAAGGCACAGACGATACCAAAACTTGGGTATTTAAAGCCGATAACGTTCGTGACTTCGCGTGGGCCTCGTCACGTCGCTTTATCTGGGACGCAAAAGGTTATAAGAATGGCGGCGTTGATGTATTAGCGATGTCATTCTATCCAAAAGAAGGTAACCCTCTTTGGGAACGCTATTCTACTGAAGCGGTCATCCACACTATTAAGAGTTATAGCTACTATAGTATCGATTACCCCTATCCGGTCGCCATCTCTGTGAACGGTCCTGTTGGTGGTATGGAATACCCAATGATCACCTTCAACGGTCCGCGTCCTTACGTTGACGAAGATACGGGTAAAAAATACTATTCGAAGCGTACCAAGTACGGACTTATCTCTGTGATTATTCACGAGATCGGCCACATCTTCTTCCCAATGACGGTTAACAGTGACGAACGTCAGTGGACCTGGATGGACGAAGGTATCAACACCTTCCTGCAGTTCCTAGCGGAACAACGTTGGGAAGAAAACTACCCGTCTGATCGCGGTCATGCGCGCGACATCGTTCGCTACATGGCTAGCCAAAACCAAATGCCTATTATGACAAACTCAGAGTCTATTCTGCAGTTTGGTAATAACGCATATGGTAAACCAGCCACTGCATTGAACGTGTTGCGTGAAACCATCATGGGTCGCGAATTATTTGACTTCGCTTTCCGTGAATATGCGCGCCGCTGGAAGTTCAAGCGTCCAACGCCAGACGATTTATTCCGCACCATGGAAGACGCATCAGGTGTTGATCTTGATTGGTTCTGGCGCGGCTGGTTCTATACTACCGACCACGTAGATATCGCGATTGATGACATTCACCTATACAACGTCAACACGCAGGATCCTGAAGTGGAGAAAGCGTGGAAACGTGAGCAGGACCAACGCGAACCAATCACTATTACTGCGCATCGCAATCAAGGTATGCCGACCACTGTTGGTCAACAGCCAGAACTTCGTGACTTCTACAACGAGCACGATGAATACACTGTGACCAATGCGGATCGCAACGAGTACAACAAACTTCTTGCAGACCTTACTGATGAACAGAAAGCAATGTTGAAAGATGACACTAACTTCTACGTTGTCGACTTCTCGAACAAAGGTGGCTTGGTCATGCCAATCTTGTTGGATATTAAATATGCCGATGGCTCTAAAGAGCACATGCGTATTCCAGCAGAGATCTGGCGCCGTTCTCCTGACCATGTATCAAAAATGATCATGACAGACAAAGAGATCAAAGAAATCATCGTTGATCCTAACTGGGAGACTGCGGATACCGACCTCAGCAATAACTATTGGCCACAACGTGTGATTCCTTCACGTATCGAGCTGTACAAACGAGGTGTTTGGGGCGGCAAGAACAGCATGATGGAAGACTACGACGAAGAGCTAAAATCGATCGAAGATGAGGACTAATATGGCATGGCTTAAACGCCTAACCATCCTCCTAGCGATGGGGCTGCCGCTACTTGCGGCAGCTCATCGCTATTTTTTTGGGATGGTGGAAATTAGCGTTAACGATCACACCGGTAACACCGAGATCATTCATCAATACGCGTTGCACGATGTGCAATTAGCAATGACCAAAAAGTACCAAAAGGACTTTCGTCTAGACCAACCTGACGCGCGTGAAAAAATCCATAAATGGGTAAACGAAAACTTCTCCGTACAAGATGCTGACGGCAACAACATAGACTTATCTTGGGTAGGAATGGAAGCCGATTACCAAAATATTTGGATTTATCAAGAAGTGCTAGGCAAGCAAGATCCATGCGGCTGGCAGGTACGTAATCGTTTATTGATGAATGCTTTCCCTCCACAAGTCAATAATGTTGACTATGCGGCACCGAGCTATCACGGTACAGTGGCGTTAACCAATCAAAAAGATAGTGCGACGCTAACGTGCTACACTGGCAAACAACAAAAACAATAAAATGCTGACAACCACTGAATCTCACGACCTAAAAGGACTAGATATGAATGCGGAATTCGTGAACCCGTTTCTTCAAGCATTAAGCAATGTATTATCAATGATGGCACAAATGGAACTGAAGCCGGGTAGCCCAATGGTGAAAAAAAATGACGTCGCTAAAGGCGACGTATCAGGCATCATTGGCATGGTAGGGCCACAACTAAAAGGCTCCTTTTCTGTGTCCTTTGAAGAGAACTTGGCCATAGAAATTATGTATAAAATGCTCGGCGAGCGACCGACGTCACTGAATGAAGAGGTGTGTGACATGGTCGGTGAAATCACCAATATGGTCACCGGTGGAGCGAAAAAAAGCTTAGGTGAAAAAGGTTATGACTTTGAAATGGCAACACCGATTGTTGTTTCTGGTCGCGAGCACACCATCTCACACAAGGCAGATGGTCCGAAAATCATCATGCCATTTAGCCACATTGCGGGTAACGCTTACATCGAAATTTGCTTCGACAAAGCGTAATCGTACTCTACCCTCTGGGCCATATTACAGAGTAATTCATAAGAAATAGTGCCGGCAGCAGCAGCAATGTCATCGACCGATAACTGCTGTTGCGAGGCCTCATCTTTGCCCCACAAAATCGCCGTATCACCGACCTTTACAGCGCTGCCCGGGCCAAGCTCTACCGCTAACATATCCATCGAGACCCTGCCAGCCAAACCATAGCGATGCCCATTAATTAGCACTGGCGTACCGTTCGGCGCATGACGCGGATAGCCGTCACCATAGCCGATAGCGACAATTCCCACTTGGGTATCCCGACTAGCGGTCCAAGCGCTGCCGTACCCTACACTTTCTCCTTGCTTAACTGAACGCACAGAAATAATACTGGCCTTCAAGGTCATCACTGGTGTTACCCCTAAGCTTTCGCTCGACTCGCTGCGAATAGGTGATACGCCATACATTAGCAAACCAGGACGAACCCACTGCTGCTGCCATGCTGGGAAGTTAACGATTGCGGCAGAATTGGCGAAGCTACGCACAGGTGACAAGCTGGCTAAGGTCTGCATGACTTGTTGCTGTTTCATATTTAACGGGTGATTTGCCTCATCAGCGCAGGCAAAATGGCTCATGATCACCGGAGCCTCAGCGACATCTGGGTGCTCACACAAGGACTGGTAGGCCTGTGCCGCGAATTCTGGGTCTAGGCCAATACGGTGCATGCCGCTGTCGACTTTTAACCAAACCGGAATGTTGGTGTTGAACCGGTACCCTAAGAACTGTTGCAGTTGTTGCTGCTGATGAATCACCGGCTGTAACTGATATTCGGCCAACAGCGGCAATTCCGTCGCGGAAAAAAAACCCTCCAACAGCACAATCGGAAGCTGGCAGCCATTTTCGCGCAACCGCATAGCCTCTCCCACGCGGGCAACACCGATGGCGCCCACGCCTTGAATGTGCTTGGCGATCTCGATTAAGCCATGGCCATAGGCATTGGCCTTAAGGATAGCCAGAATTTGGCTGGCCGGTGCCCGTTCCTGCAGTCTTTGGACATTACGGTTTAATGCCGCAATGTCGATTTCTGCCCATGCTCCGCGCATTAGTAGCGCTCATCGTCTTCGGCTCGAACAAAGTTATCGAACCGCGATAAATGACCATGGAATTTCAGCTCGATAGCGCCGATGGGACCATTCCGTTGTTTACCGATAATGATTTCTGCCAAGCCCTGTTGCGCACTATCAGGGTGGTAGACTTCATCACGATAAATAAACATGATGACGTCGGCATCCTGCTCAATTGAGCCTGATTCACGCAAGTCTGAATTAACCGGTCGTTTGTCGGCACGTTGTTCGAGCGAGCGGTTTAACTGCGAAAGCGCGACCACGGGCACTTCTAATTCTTTTGCTAGTGCCTTTAATGAGCGTGAAATTTCGGCAATCTCTAAGGTTCTGTTTTCTGACATCCCTGGTACTGTCATCAATTGCAGATAATCCACCATGATCATTGATAACCCTTCGTGTTGTCGGTGAATCCGGCGTGCGCGAGAGCGCACCTCAGTCGGGGTGAGTCCAGAACTGTCGTCGATATAGAGATTATTACGTTCGTTCAGCATATTCATGACTGAGGCGATACGTGCCCAGTCATCATCCTCTAGCCGTCCAGTACGAACTTTGGTCTGGTCCACTCGGCTAAGTGAAGCCAACATCCGCATCATCAGCTGTTCAGCCGGCATCTCTAAGCTAAAAACTAACACCGGCTTATCATGGTTAAGCGCTATATTTTCCGCCAAATTCATGGCAAACGTGGTTTTACCCATAGACGGACGCGCCGCAACAATGACCAGGTCAGATGGCTGTAACCCAGCGGTTTTCCGGTCTAGGTCATGAAAGCCAGTGGATACGCCGGTGACACCGTTGTTATTTTTGGTTTTACTAAGCGCTTCGATGCGGTCAATGGTGCTCGATAGGATGCTGTGAATGCCTTTAGGTCCTTCGCTTCCAGACACCCGTTTTTCGGCAATGTGAAAGACTTTACTCTCGGCTAAATCGAGCAATTCGTGACTACTGCGACCTTGAGTATCGTAGCCAGACTCAGCAATTTCGTTTGCCACACCAATCATTTCGCGAACCACGGCACGTTCCCGAACGATATCCGCATAAGCGAGAATATTGGCTGCACTCGGAGTGTTTTTCGCAATTTCGCCGAGGTAGGCAAAGCCACCCACCCGTTCAAGTTGATCACTGGCCTCAAGCTTTTCTGATACGGTAACCAAATCGATCGGTTGGTTGCGTTCGGCCAAATATTGCATGGCAGCAAAAATCATTCGATGGGCACGATGATAAAAATCATCAGCAATGACCTTGCCAGCAACGTCATCCCAACGCTCGTTATCCAGCATTAAGCCACCCAACACTGATTGTTCAGCCTCGATGGAGTGCGGCGCACTGCGTATTTCCGCCACTTTTGCGTCGGTCTTTTTTGCTGTTTCAGCCATTAATGAATCACTTACTGAGTCCGAAAATAAATCCTTACGACTATACAAAAAGCACTGCTGAGTTGAAAGCAAATCGGTGGCGAAAAGCCAAAAAAAGGCCCTCTCAAAAGTCAGAGGGCCAGTACGGTTGGGAATGCGATTATTTTGCTGGCCGAACTCGGATGTCACCACTCACCGTATTGATATCAACGCTGGCGCTGCCGTTACCGACGCTGAATTCAAGCGAACTAGCAGGTCCGTACTTGGCCTCTCGCGGCTCGTCGCTCGACAGCATATTTTGGATGTCACCACCTGCATTAGCGTTAATATCGAATGCGGCATTTACCTCACCAACAAAATTCAACGTCATTTCACCGCTAACACTCGACGCCTCAATATCACCACCATCGAGCAAGGTGAACTCTGCGCTGGTATCGCCACTGACGGTCGATAGCTCTAGCTTTTTAACGCTACCGAGGGAAGCTCGAATATCACCAGAGACACTTTGTAAAATGACATCTTGCATCTGTGAACTGATATTGAGGTCGCCACTAACGACTGAATACTCACCGCTGTCACCGCTTGAGCCAGTGTCTTCGATATTGCCGCTAACGCTTTCTAAGCGCACATCGCCACGCATGTCGACACTATGAATATCGCCGCTAACAGTACTCAAACTCACCTGTTTGGCTAACTGGCTCGCCCGGACATCGCCGCTAACTAACTCGATCGAAGTACCGCCTTTGATGTCGTTGATTTCGGTATCCATAGAGACGCCCTGCACTGAAATACTAGCGCTTGCAGGAATGGTGAGCGTTAAATTAGAGCCGCGCTTATCGCTGTTGCCCCAGTTGTGCCAGCCACTTTGCTGTTTAATTTTAACTTTAAGGTAAACCGTGTCACCGCTTTGTTTGAAGATGAACTCTTTGGTGTCTTCATCCAATGTGCCTTGAACATGAACATCATCATCGGCACCGGGTTGTACGACCAATTTACCGCGAACATTTTCGACAACCACTTTTACGTCACTACTTACGCTAAGGTGTTTGTCCACACTCTCTTGTGCAGCTGCGGTTACGCTGTATATCGCGCTGAGTGCTAGGCAAAGAACACCTACTAACCATCCAGTTTTAGCTTTTGCTATTGAATCTCTCATCGCCACTCTCCTACTATTTATAACTGTTGCAAGCGACTTTGCTTGGCATACGCTTGGTCTAAAAGTTTCAATTCTTGCTGGTTCACCCAGCGCAACATTTCTAATAAGCTTCTATCGTTCGGTGACTTCATCAATGACTCTGTCACTTGTTTCCGCGCCTGTTGTAAGTTCGCCAACGATTCCGCAAAATTTCCAGATGGTGCTTTATAGCCGGCGGCTTCAAAGCGAGCTTTAATCAATTCCACTTGCTGGTCCTGAGTCTGATTTAACTGTTGCGCTAACTCATAAATCGTTTGCGGTTGCTGCGTAGTATTCTTTGGCCACCACTGGCTCACCAGCACCGCTACCATTAATATTGATGCGGCAATAGCAAACCATGGCTTTGTTACAGAGCTTGCGTTGGCTTTGCCCTGAGGCTGCCTGACTAAAGCATGCTCAATGCCCTGCCATAAATCTTTATTCGGAGCCGGCGCCGCTTGCTGCTGATGCTGCTGCAACAATTGCTCTAGTGTTTTACGCTGCGTCATGATTAGCCCACTCCTCTATTAATTGTTTTGCACGATGTAATTGTGCTTTACTGGTACCCACGGCAATACCCAACTGGTCAGCGATTTCCTCGTGCCGCATTCCCTCCAGTGCCGCCAGAACGAACACCCAGCGCGTTTGATCCGGAAGCTTCATTACGTATCTATCAAGCTCCGACAAGTCCATCGCACCACTATCGGCCTCTTGCTGGACTTGCTGGCCCGCTTTGATGATGCGCTGGTACCAGCGCTTTTGCTTACGTAATTCAGTTAAGGTGACGTTGGTGGCGACCGCATGCAGCCAGGTACTAAATTTCGAATCACCGCGAAAGTTCGCCAACTTCTGCCATAACTGAATAAAGACTTCCTGCACCATATCATCGGCTTGGCTACGGTCGCCGCAGAGCCTTAATACCAATCCATACACTTTACCGACGTAGGTTTGATACAGGCGCTGAAACGCATTCACGTCACCGGCAATAGCTCGTGCGATATCCTTGTCTTCGTGATCTACCGAGGTATCAAGTTGTTGCAACAACTGGTCTCCTATTCCTCAATCTGGGCGCCTTTACTGTATGAGTTGCCGGCACTCATCACAAGGTTTACTGCGAGCAAAAAAAAAGCTGCCCGAGGGCAGCTTTTTCTTATCACGGTTACGTGACAATTATGCAGCAGCAACAACCTTGATGGTCACTGTTGCAAATACGTCAGCGTGAACGTGCAATTCAAGCTCAAACTCACCAACTTCACGGATAGTACCGTGAGGCATAAGTACTTCGCTCTTCTTCACTTGTACGCCTGCTGCAGTGATTGCATCAGCGATATCGCGAGTACCGATTGAACCAAACAATTTACCTTCGTCACCGGCTTTAGACTCGATAACAACGGCTTCAAGAGCGTTCAACTTGTCAGCACGTGCTTGCGCTTTTGCTAAGTCTTCAGCGATTTTCGCTTCTAACTCTGCACGACGTTGTTCGAACAACTCGATGTTTTGTTTAGTTGCTGGAACTGCTTTCCCATTTGGGAATAAGAAGTTACGAGCATAGCCTGATTTAACAGATACTTGGTCGCCCAAAGTACCCAAGTTGGCAATTTTATCTAAAAGAATGATTTCCATTTTCGCTACCTCTACGCTTGGTAATCGAACCGAATGCCGGCTTACTGATGTGAATCAGTGTAAGGCAGCAATGACAAATAGCGAGCACGCTTGATAGCACGCGCCAACTGACGTTGGTATTTCGCTGACGTTCCAGTAATACGGCTAGGAACGATCTTGCCTGATTCAGTGATATAGTTTTTCAGCGTAGCAATATCTTTGTAATCGATTTCTTTTACGCCTTCTGCCTTAAAGCGGCAAAACTTACGGCGACGGAAAAAACGAGCCATGATGGCCTCCTTATTTCTTAACTAGGTGTTGGGCATGTAAAACTAATTTAGCTAAACCGTTGCTATCTTCATGGCGATGAAGAAAACCCCGCGCTTCAATTTCACAACCCACCGTCAATTTTTCTAACCAATGCTCAAGGTGATCACCGCTATGAATCACTTGAATTCGCACATAACATTGCCGCAGTAATCCGGCTTCAGGTTGTTGCGAACGATGCTCTAACAGCACATACAAATGTTCAATTCCGGCTGGACTTTTACGTAACCTCGCAGGTTTACACAGTGTGCCTGCAATACTTATTTGGTTAACGTGCTGGTCCATAACTGAAGCGCTTAAGCCGCTTCGCTCTCACCTTTACGCTCATCCTTCGCTTTGTTTAACGGCGAAGGCTCAGTGATAGCTTCTTTCTTACGCATCACTAAGTTGCGCAATACTGCATCGTTGTAACGGAATGCAGTTTCAAGCTCTTCAACCACTTCTGCTGTTGCTTCGATGTTCATCAGAACATAGTGCGCTTTGTGCAGCTTGTTGATTGGGTAAGCTAATTGACGACGACCCCAGTCTTCGAGACGGAGGATGCTGCCACCGCCCTGCTTGATGGTCTCGCTATAACGCTCGATCATACCAGGGACTTGCTCGCTTTGGTCCGGGTGAACCATAAATACGATTTCGTAATGACGCATTACGGGTTTCCTTTTGGTTTAAAAAGCCTCTTTTCAGCTCAGCCGCACTGACATAGAAGCAAGGAACTCAAAAAACAAAATGAGAAAGGCTGATTTAAGCCGCGCGATTCTATCGAATCAAAGCGGCAAATGCAAGAAATCGCGGTTATTCGAAAGCCGGGTCGACGTTGCTTACTGCGGTGGTCAGTAACTTCACCGCGCGTGACGCCAATTCGTTAGCCGCGGACATGTTGCCTTGGACACGCCACTGTTGCTGTAACTGGCCGTCATAAAACAACTTAGCGACAATACTAACAGGGGTTTTAGCGCCAGCCGCTTGTTCCTGCGAGACCGCTACCGCAATCTTCCAGTGCGGTGCTTCAGGGTCCACAATCCACTCGTGGCGCACCGCTAAACGGTTACGGATATCTTCCATTACCTCGCGACTATATTGCAACTCTGGCTGCTGCGCAGTAACGCTAAGCGCCACAAAAGGTTTAGTCGAGCGTTTAAAACTCTGCGCTTGCCAATCTGGCATCCAAGCCAACCACGCTAAGGCAATTAACGCCACAGCAATGAGCAGAGGTTTTATTTTTGCCCAAGACATGAAACTGCCCCTCACGCTTACTGACGTTGCCGCACGGCTTCAAACAGGCAAACGCCCGTCGCGACAGACACATTCAAACTGCTAACACTGCCTGCCAACGGGATGCTCACCAACTGGTCACAGGTTTCCCGCGTTAGGCGCCGCATTCCCGGTCCCTCAGCGCCCATTACCAAAGCCGTTGGTGTTTTATAGTCAACCTCGTAAAGTGAGTGCTCAGCCTCTCCGGCGGTGCCGATAACCCAGACGTTTAGCTGTTGCAATTGACGAAGCGCTCGCGCCAAATTGGTTACCACCACAAAGGGTACGGTTTCTGCTGCACCACAAGCGACTTTTCTCACTGTGGCATTGAGTTGCGCCGATTTATCTTTAGCGACAATGACCGCCGTCACCCCTGCCGCGTCGGCAGTCCGTAAACAAGCACCCAAATTGTGTGGATCCGTGACACCGTCTAACACCAAAAATAGTGCAGCATCAGCGCGTTCTACTAAGCCTTCCAAATCATTTTCAGTCAGTGTCGGCGGCGCAGTGACCGTGGCAATAATGCCTTGATGATTCCCGCCCTCGGCTCTTTTATTGAGGGTATCTTTGGGGACCATCTGAATGCTAACGCCCCATTTTTTTATGTCACTGATGAGCGCATTCATCGCCCCATCATGGCGCTCTTTTGCTACCTGCACACTGACTAATCGCTCCGGTGAGTGTTCAACAATCGACCGCACCGCATGAAGTCCGTAGACATCGACTTTCTGGCTCATGACTTGTGTTTACTCTTCCGTTGTTTATTGGCGGATGACTTGCGTTTTGCGTGTGGCTTTTTACCCTTGCCGCGCTTCTTATCGGGCATTTGCTTCGCACTCTGGCTTTGCTTTTTGTTCGCACCACCACGGCGTTTGCCTGTCGGACTGTGTGCGGTAATCAGGCCCAAATCAATTTTACGTTCATCTAAGTTAACGCTGCGTACGGTCACTTGTACCGAATCACCTAAGCGATAAACCACCCGACTATTTTCTCCGACCAACATGCGCCGAGTTTCATCAAAGTGGTAGTAGTCATTATCGAGATGACTGATATGCACGAGGCCATCAATGTGAAAATCATTGATCCGAACAAATAGCCCAAATGGTGTCACCGACGACACCACGCCCTCAAAGTTGGCACCAACGTGGTCTTGCATAAACTCGCATTTTAACCACTCGTCCACTTGCCGCGTCGCATCATCTGCGCGGCGCTCAGTCATTGAGGTTTGCATCCCCAACTGCTCTAAATCATCGTCCGGATAACTCCATGCACCAGCGGTTGCCGGAGACGCACCATTTTTCTTTTTCAGCAACGCCTTAATCGCACGGTGCAAAATAAGATCGGGGTAGCGCCGGATCGGCGAGGTGAAATGGGCGTATGCCTCTAACGCTAAGCCGAAGTGGCCAACATTGTCGGGCGAATAGACCGCTTGCTGCATAGAGCGCAACATCATGGTTTCGATCAGTTCTTTATCCGGGCGCTCTTGAATTTGTTCCGATAGCGCATCGTAATCGGCCGGTGAAGGACGCTCTCCACCGCCTAAATTCAGACCGAGTTCGGCCAAAAATGCACGGAAGCCCTCGAGCTTCTCATCGCTTGGGGGCTCGTGAATACGAAACAATGCACCGATTTCTGGGTCACTCTCAATCCACCGTGCAGCGGCAACGTTAGCCATGATCATGCATTCTTCAATAATCTTGTGAGCAACATTACGCTGCACTGGCTCAATGGTTTCGATTTTGCGTTGTGCATTAAAAATAAAGCGCGTCTCTTGCGTCTCAAACTCAATCGCGTGGCGCAATTGTCGAGCTTTATTCAACACCCGATACAAGCCGTGCAAATTTTCTACTGCAGTAAGTACGTGCTGGTATTGCTGGCGTAGCTCTGGCTCACCGTCGAGCATCGCCGCAACCTTGGTATATGTTAGTCGTGCATGGCTATTCATCACTGCCGGATAAAAGTCGCTACTTTGCAGCTTTCCTTGCGCAGAAATGGTCATTTCCGCAACCATACACAAGCGGTCAACTTGCGGGTTTAGCGAGCATAGGCCATTCGAAAGCTTCTCTGGTAGCATCGGAATCACATTATTGGGAAAGTATACCGAGTTGCCACGGTTAATGGCTTCTTGGTCCAATGCTGAGTTGGGTCGCACGTAGTAAGAAACATCAGCGATAGCCACTAATAGGCGCCAACCATTGCCGTCAGGCTCACAGAATACGGCATCGTCAAAATCGCGTGAGTCTTCACCATCGATGGTGATTAACGGAACTTCACGCAAATCAATACGGTCTTGATAAGCTTCTTTGGGCACAGTTTCCTGTACTTTTGCCATTTCTGCGGCTATTGCCTCTGGCCATTCATGGGGGATTTCGTGCTCTCGCATCGCCACCTCAATTTCCATCCCCGGCGCCATATGTTCACCCAGCACTTCGGTCACTTTGCCGATGGGGCTGGTTCGACGGTTGGGGCGGTTAGTCAGGGTGACGACGACCATCTGTCCATGTCGCGCACCCGCATTTTCGCCCTCAGGAATCAGAATATCTTGGCCGATGCGGCTGTCGTCTGGTACGACAATCGCTAACCCTTGGTCAATAAAGTAGCGTCCAACAATTTCGGTTTCACGCGGTTCTATTACCCGAACAATACGCCCTTCGGGCCGGCCTTTGTTGTCTTTCCCTGCCACTTTTACCAATACTCGATCGCCATGCAGCACCGAGTACATTTGATGGTGAGGGATAAAGATATCCGCTTCTCCATCATCAGGACGAACGAAACCGAAGCCATCGCGATGGCCAATCAAGCGCCCTTTAATCAGTTGCATACGCTCCGGTAAACCGTAGGCGTCAGCTTTGGTGTAGACCAATTGGCCATCGCGCTCCATCGCACGCAGCCGCCGTTTCACACCGATATGCTGACGTTCATCCTGAAGTGAAAAGTGGCTCAGGATCTCGGTGTAACTAACGGGCTTGGTCCGCGATTTGATGAGTTCCAGCATTGCCTCACGCGACGGAATTTCCACCTCATATTGCGGGGCATCGGATGGCTGTTGTTTTTCGGTCATAGCACCTCGTAATTAATAACTCTCAGCGCCAGTATATCGCTGATACAGCCTGTTGTCAGTGTAAGGAATCCAACAAAATCGTATCTTTACCCAAACTGGCTAAGACGCTTTTGTCTTTAACCAAGTCAGCTAACGTAAATTTTGCCAAATGTTGATAGAACAATGCTTTGCCTTCAGCGATCAGTTGGTGCAAATGGCAACCCGGGTACAATTGGCACTCGGGGTTGTGACAATTCACCCAAGGCTCATCGGCCTCCATAGAGCGAATGAGCTGATCAACGCGCAGCTCTTTAGGCTTGCAGGCCAGCGAAAAGCCGCCCGAGCGACCACGTTTGGTCACAATCCAACCCTGTTTCGCCATGTCATGTACCACTTTGTTCAGGTGATTGGGTGACAAATTGAGCAGCCGCCCCATGTCTTTAATCGTCGTCGACGCACCTTCAGGCTGGGCGGCAAGCAACATCAGCATACGTAAACCAAAGTCAGTGAATTTTTTAATCTGCATAAGCGTCTCTAGATTGACTTTTTTTAAATATACATACAGAATACACTTTATTAAAGATACATTAAGGATGTATGTTTATGGTTAAGCAACGACTTCTCAATACCTCTAATCGCTGTATGGTCATATTTTTTCTTGCTTTCATCGCTTCGGCTATCGTTGCTTGGGGTTATGAGCAATATCTATCGGTGATGCTGCTAGCCGTTTTCCACGTGCTACAAATCGTCTTTGCCGCACTGTTCAAACTCGCTTACGTGTTTCGTTTAGTGGCACAGCATCAGCTAGGCCTTACTTTGCGTTAGTCATGCTGGTACTCACTAGAGCAAGAATAGTTGCTGTTCGTCGCGAAGGGTAACTCAAGCGATGAATTACAGTTCGCGCCAGTAGTATAGTTGGTTCGCTTGTTTAGACAGGGTGACTAACTCGGTACCAGCGACATAATCATGCCAAGCCCGTTTATGTTTGCGATCAACCAGCACCCATAGATTGCCCAACCCCAATAGGCAAGTCAGCATCCGAATAGCAACTTGCTTTATTGTTAGCCGTGAGCCATCAGGGTTTTGCAACCGTAGCCGCCATGCGCGCATGCCAATGGTCTGCCCCGAGCGCCACCAAAACCAACCGAAGAAGACCACCTGAACGGTTAACAGGTAAACCTTATACCAAATACTGTGGGTCAGTAATGCGGCATGATCTTCCGCATTACCCAAGCTCAGCCAGCCCATCGCAGTCAGTGTGGCAACCAAGCCCAGTGCGAGCGCAGAGGATAACATAGCAATCGCTATGGCAACCAAAGCGTCGTATATCCATGCGGCGAAACGCCTTAGAAAGCCAGCGCTGGGGGAGTTAGCATGGGCTTGCTGGGCGCTCAACGCGTCGATTTCAGAAGTTTCTCGGTCAGACATAAGGCTCTATGTTTGCAATCGTTGAAAGCGGCATCATAGCACGATATGAGACATCGCTTGAGCGCAACTGGCGATATTATCAGCAGTTGAACCAAAAACTCTCATTTTCCTGAAATAATTGCTTGATTCGCCTTAACTGCTCGGTATAATGCCGTCCCATCAACACAGCGATGTGTTCCTCCCCTTGCCGAGGTGGCGGAATTGGTAGACGCAGTGGATTCAAAATCCACCGCTGGTAACAGCGTGGGGGTTCAAGTCCCCCCCTCGGCACCATAGTTTTCCTGTAAATATCGTTTACCGATAAATCAAACCTAATGCGTCAACACCTGTGATTTCCGTTTACCGTTAAGCAATTCACCGATGCATGTAGAACGTACAAGTGTGTGATAAAGCAGGAGCGATATGGCTATGGTTCCCAGACAAATCATCAACCATTTTAGCCACCAAAAAAGCGCCAGTTCAGCGACCGCAATCTGGAGCCAAATCACCACTGGCAAGTGGACTAAATACAGCCAATATGAAGCGTCAGATAAATAGCTCACCCAGCGTCGCGGCTGCGAAAAAGCGCGCCGACACAATCCCAGCACTAACACAATGATGGTCCACATCATCAATGCATAACTGCATACGAAAGCAACTTTTACTAGCGCACTTCGCATGTCAACCACATAGCCTTCGTGTCGAGCAACCCAAACACAGGCAGCGGTTGCTACAACGGCCAGCACCACGGTTTGCCAACGTAGCCGGGAAAACGTTATCAGTAAATGACTATTGCGTTGTAATAGCCAGCCAACCATAAAACTCAAACCGTACAGGGCAGTCACTGGCCAGTCAGGCGTCAATGTCTTATCTGGTGTATCTATGCCCCAGTTTTGCATAAACCAAAGTATCACCGCACAAGGGAGTGCTAGCAAAAAGATTCCCCACCAGGCGTTACAAATAGTCGCGATCCCTGCATCGGCAAACTGGGTCAAAGGTTGTTTCAACCGCGGCACTTGCGACAGTAACTGGTGGCCGATAACAGCCACTACCGTGAACATCAGTAGGTAATACAAGAACCACAGGTGAGTCCCGGTAAACCAGGCCGTTGAGTCATCAAACAATTGTGAAAATCCTTGCATCAGACCTTCGTCAATGGCTACGTCGCCTTGCATACTCTGACTACCCATTATCCAACCTGATAAAAGCAATGGACGTAGCGCAAACCAGCCAAGAATAAAGGGGATCCCCAATCGTTTTAGTCGGGAAGCAATATAACCCGAACGGTATTGCGTCATACGGGTAAAAAAGCCAGCGATCAAAAAGAACAAAACCATTCTGAAACAATGGCTGATCAGAACAAATACTGGTACGGCACTGGAGGTTGATATATCCATCACTGCCCAGCCAATAAACATTGGCATAAAAGATAAACTGGCGTGAAAAATCACGCCAAGTAAAAGCGCCAAAGCTCGCACGGCATCTAAGTAATAGAGCCGTTGTTGAGATGGATTAGACATAGTGATAACCACCTTTGGCTGCAAAATTAATAGAAACTTACACTGTCAACTTGATAGTCAAACGTGGCAGCCTGCAGGGCATATGCGGCAATGCTGATGCTATTCAGAGTATCTTTCGCGAGTGGCGTGTTACTAGACCAAGCGCGTTGCATCTGGCTGAATGGGATATCCACTTGATGAAATTGTTGGTCCGCAGCAACTGCCACAGCCGCGGCATGGTAATCGAAATTAGTAATGGCTGTGCTGTTCGCCGAAACGGAAAGATTACCGCTGTTGAGCTTAATACGTAACCGAATGCCTTGGTAATCACTGGCATTCCAATTTTTCCCAAAATCGGCAAGCGGTATTACTACGCTAGCCCAGCCTAATTGACCACGAGCCGGACGAATATCACCACGCACTTGCAGTGTCCCGTCAATCACAGCCATTACAGCAGTAGTCTCGCCGCCCGCTATCGCATCGGTCATTAATTGTCGGGTAAAGCCAAAGTCGTTTAACTTGCTGTCATTAAACCTGTCAACCAGTGTCTCTGCCGCGGCAACAGAAAGCTGGGAAAATCCAAGGACACCACTCAGTAGCGCGACTTTTACTGCGTATAAAGCTTCTTTCTTGAACAGTTTCATAATATGTTCTCTCTAGTTTGCTAGGAATAAACGCCGCACCATTGCCGCGTTCACATAGAAGTGCCAGAGAAGCCTGTTGCGGTGACAAAAAATAATTTGTCACCTTTTTATTGGTCGCGTGCACTTACTGGGAAAAACCAGAGAGTGAGAAACATGAAGCTATTTAATCGAGCACCGCAAGCGATCGCCATGACCGATGACGCGTTAGTCACGCATGCCGTTAAGGGCGACCATGAAGCGTTTTCTATTATTGTCTCGCGTTACCAAAATTTATTATGTTCTTTGGCCTATGCTGCTGTCGGCGACGTTAAACACAGTGAGGATATCGCCCAAGAGGTATTTGTGGATGCTTGGAAGCAATTGGCTGATTTGCGTGAGCCAGAAAAGCTCAAAGCATGGTTATGTGGTATTTTGCGTTTCAAAATCAGCCGCCACCGGCGCCAGCATGCTAACCACATAGTGGTTGATAGCGAAACTGAACCACACCAGACTACGGCATCTGACGCTACCCTGCCGGACGATGCCGTCATCGCCCAGCAACAACAATCGTTATTATGGGCCGCGTTACAGCAACTCGACCCAAGCTATCGTGAGCCGCTGGTGCTGTTCTACCGTCAGGAACAATCCATCAGTGACGTTGCGGCAGCACTTGAACTGTCGGAAGATGCGATAAAACAACGGCTGTCACGGGGGCGCAAACTGCTTCACAGTGCCATGCTAAACATGGTCGAAAACACGCTCAGCCGCAGTAAACCTGGTGTCGTCTTTACCACCACTGTGTTAGCCGCCACAGGAATGCTCAGCCCGTCCGCAAAAGCGCTTAGCTTTGGGTTGGGTGCGAGCAAGGCCAGCAGTGCGATAAAGGCTACTGGGTTAGTCACAATGCTGGCCGCATTTTCTGGGCTTGTCAGTTCCTTTATCGGAATGAAAACAGGGTTAATTCAATCTCGCACCGACGCTGAACGGCGCTTGGTCATTCGCTCAGTCATTCTTTTCCTTGGCACCGCGGCAGTTTTTGTCGGGCTCATGTTTGGATTTAAGTTTGCTGCTGTGTCACAGCCGCAAGCGGCCTCCTCTTTCACCGTATTATCACAGTTGAGCGTGATAATTTTCACCGTTTGCTACTGGCTGCTCAGCCATCGAATGTTTAACGCCATGCGGGCACTACGCCAGCACCAACGCTTGTCCCACCCAGAGGCATTCAGCCGCGCGGCGGATCAGATAAATGCTAAGCAACGCGAATATATTAGTGCGTGGAGGTTGTTCGGTGTGCCGCTAGTACATTTTCAGTTTGCGATGCCAGAGCATACTGATAAGCCGGCAGTTGCTTGGATTGCGGGCGGCTCTCACGCCTATGGTTTACTGTTTGCCTGGGGAGGATTTGCGGTCGCGCCGATATGTGTTGGCATTGTGTCGTTTGGCATCATCAGTATTGGCGCCGTTGGCATCGGCATACTCGGCTTAGGCACGGTTGCTATCGGAGTGATCGCTTTTGGTGCTTCTGCGATAGGTGTAAAAGCCTATTCATCGCTGTCTTCGCTGGCATGGGACAGTTCGGTGAGTGGTGGCTTTGCCATCGCAAAGGATGCGGCTATTGGGCCCATTGCTTACGCCGAACACACCAATAACAGTGCGGCCGTCGCCATCGCTAGACTAGAATTATTCCAACAGCATTATTTGTGGTTGTTAGCACTGATAGCGATTTTGGTGATCATTCCAGCGCTTGGCTATTTTCACAAAGTAAAAAGGCGACTCGGCACCAATGCTAAGTAACACTGTTAATTTGTAGGTACTGCTTTTTAACCACAACCCTTATTCAGCTTCTACCCGATACTAGCCGACCCTTTCAAGTACGAAGGTAGCTTTTTACTTTTGGGTTTTATATTAAGAAAAATAGCTATATTTTGCGCAGGCCTAGACCGCTTTGCGTTGCATAAAGTAGATGGCTACCGCGGCAAAAATGATGCTCGGCATCAGCGCCCCGAATATCGCAGGAAGCTGATAGACCTGAGCCAGTGGTCCCAAAATTTCATTACTGACGTGAAACGCGAACCCGGTTATTACGCCCAGTAAAATTCGGGCGCCCATGGTGGTCGAACGTAACGGACCAAAAATGAATGACAGTGCCACCAACAACATAACCGCCAACGTCAGTGGTGAAAACACTTTGCGCCACAACGCCAACTCATAGCGCTGTGAAGCTTGTTGGTTAATTTTTAGGTAAGAAAGATAATCGATTAAACCGCGAATGGATAACGAGTCGGGTTTCACGGTAACCACGCCGAGCTTGTCTGGGGTCAGCGTAGAACGCCATTGTAGATAGGGAAATTGCCGTTTCTCAATTCTATCGGCAGATAATGCCGTAATGGTAGCATTCTTTAACCGCCAACTGTTTTGTATAAACGTGGCAGATTGCGCTTGCGTCACAGCGCCAAGCTTTCTGTTGTTGTCGAACTGGTAAATAGTAATACCCGCTAATCTGCCGGTATCTTCAACTTCACTGATATTTACAAAGTCTGCGCCGTCTTTCGCCCAAACCCCACGCTGAGCAGAAATAAGGCTACCACCAGAAATTTCCTGTGAACGCAATAAGCGACCATAGGCTTCGGCAGGCGGCGCTACCCACTCGCCTATCGCCAGCCCAAGCAACATCATTATCACTGCAGCTTTCATAACTGAGCCAATGATATTCAAGCGCGAACGACCTGCAGCAAGCATCACTACGAGCTCCGAACTACTCGCCAGCATCCCCATTCCGATGAGGCCACCGAGTAGCGCCGCCATGGGCAGAAATACCTCAATATCTCGCGGCACGCTGAATAACACGAACAAAGCAGCATCTACGGTATCGTACGCCCCTTTACCCACGGTCTTTAGTTGTTCGACAAACCGAATCAACGACGATAGACCAACCAGCACAGCGAGGCTCAGTGCCGAAGTCCGTAAAACCGTTTTGCCGATGTATTTGTCTAATAAGGAAAGCATTAACGAGTTCCTTGTTGTGCCGTTGACGAGTGCTCTTTGCTCCGCACTCGTGCCTTAAACTTCAACCAAGATGGCCGTGTTCTGCCAACTAAGATAAAGCCAAACACAATCAGTATCAGGTGGATCCACCATAACCCCAGAGCGGCTGGGATCACGCCATCCGCCAACGCCGATTTTGCCGCCATCAAAATCAAAAAATAGCCAAGATAAATCAACAACGCTGGCGCCATCCGCGCAAACTTGCCCTGGCGCGGATTAACACGACTGAGCGGCACGGCAATCAAGGTTAATAACGGCATCGCCAACGGAATAGCAATACGCCACTGAAATTCTGCTCGCGCTTGTGGTGATTGTTCATCGAGCAACTGCAAGGTGTTGTATGCCTCAAGTTTCTTTAATTGCTCGCCACTCTCTTGCTCTTTGATTTGTAGTTGATAACCATCGAACGACATCACCTGGTAGTCGGCATTATCGCCGCCCACGTAGCGATGCCCGTTGCTGAGTTGTAACGACTGCGAACCACCACTTTCGATATCAACTCGGCCACGATCGGCCATCACCACACTGCCCTGCACTTGGCCCTTTTCGTTGGTGTATTGTTGTGCAACAAACACTTCATCGAGTTCACCAGAGTCGGTTTGACCCTGAACAAAAATCACTGCTTTTTGGTTACTCGCTTGCTGGAAGCGACCTGGAATGATCACATTTAGTCCGGTTTCGCTGCGCGCTTTGTCTTCGACTTTTTGTTCTTGTGTCAGCGACCACGGCACTAACCACATCGTCATTGCGGCAGTCACTAATGCCAAAATTACGGCGTACACCAAGGTGACTCGAGTGACATACCATTCGCTCACTCCACAAGCGTGGAGGACCGTCATTTCATTATCGGCGTAGATGCGACCGTGAGCCAATAAGATGCCTAAAAATAGGCTAAGCGGGAGGATTAACGCCAGCAGAGCAGGCAAATTTAACGACAATAGCTGAAACACAATACTGCCAGGAATATCGCCTTCCGAAGCATCGGATAGCACACGAACGAATTTTTGGCTGACGAAAATCGTCATCAGCACAAGTAAAACCGCCATCTGCGATTTGAACGTTTCTTTTATCAAATAACGAAAAATGCGCACCGATTACCACTCATAACTTTGCGTTTTGCTGGAATAACTGCAATTTTTAAGTAAACTTGTCATTTTAACAAGAATTAATCGTCACACTGCGATTAAGCTCTGTTGAGTATACACGTTCTTGTGCCGCTCACCTAACAGGAGTTCAGTTATGGAATTCAGTGTCAAAAGTGGTAGCCCAGAAAAACAACGTTCAGCCTGTATCGTCGTAGGGGTGTTTGAACCTCGTCGTTTGTCAGGTGTTGCCGAGCATTTAGATAAAGTTAGCGAAGGTTACCTAAGCAACCTGTTACGACGCGGCGACCTTGAAGGCAAGTCCGGCCAAATGCTGCTGCTGCACCATGTTCCAAACATTCTTGCAGAGCGAGTATTGTTGGTTGGTTGTGGCAAAGAACGGGAACTCGACGAACGCCAGTACAAACAAATTATCAGCCGAACCATTAGTACCTTGAATGAAACTGGGTCGATGGAGGCGGTTTGCTTTTTAAGTGAATTGCACGTTAAAGGCCGTGACAGTTATTGGAAAGTCCGACAAGCGGTAGAGGCTGCTCAAGCGGGTTTGTACAGCTTTAACCAGCTAAAAAGCAAGAAGGAAGAACCACGCCGTCCTCTCCGTAAGTTGGTCTTTAACGTACCGACCCGGAAAGAGCTATCTGTCGGCGAGCGCGCAATTCAGCATGCATTAGCGATTGCCAAAGGGGTTTCTGCCTGTCGCGACGTGGCTAATATGCCGCCAAATATTTGTAACCCTCGGTACTTGGCGGACCAAGCCAAAGAGATTGCCAGCCATTACGATAATCTGTCAGTCACCACGGTGGAAGAAGCCGAAATGGCAGAGCTTGGCATGAATGCCTACCTAGCAGTAGGGAATGGTTCAGATAACGAATCGGTGTTAACCCTGATGCACTATCAGGGCGGTGAGCCGGGCCAAGCACCGATAGTCTTGGTGGGTAAAGGCTTAACCTTTGACGCCGGTGGTATCTCGTTGAAACCATCCGCCAACATGGACGAAATGAAATATGACATGGGTGGCGCGGCAGGCGTTCTTGGTGCGATGCAAGCATTGGCCGAGTTACAATTACCCGTTAACGTGGTTGGCGCCATCGCCGGCTGTGAAAACATGCCAGACGGCAAAGCCTATCGCCCAGGCGATATCATCACCACGATGAGTGGTCAGACGGTAGAAGTGTTGAACACGGATGCCGAAGGGCGTTTGGTGTTATGTGATACCTTGACCTACGTCGAGCGCTTTGAACCAGAAACCGTCATCGACATGGCAACGCTAACCGGCGCCTGTGTGGTTGCTTTGGGGAGTCATGCCTCGGCGTTATTCAGTGCACATAATCCGTTAGCGCATGAGTTATTGAACGCTTCCCAACAAAGTGGTGACCGCTCGTGGCGGATGCCGCTGTGGGATGACTACCAACCGATGTTAGACAGCCCTTTTGCTGACATGGCAAATATTGGTGGTCGTGAGGCCGGCGCGATTACCGCCGCTTGCTTCCTTTCACGCTTCACCAAGAAATACCAGTGGGCACACTTGGATATTGCCGGGGTTGCGTGGAACGGCGGTAAAAATAAAGGCGCAACCGGGCGGCCGGTGCCAATGTTAACTCAGTTCTTGATGAACCGCTGCAATATTGAGTGTGAGGACTAAGCGTGCCTTCTGCGACGTTTTTTCTGCTGCCACAGACGGATAAAGCTCAGCAATTGGACGCGATTTGCGCTAAGATTGCCGCGCTTTTTCGGCAGCATAAAAATTTACGGGTTTACGCTGCCAGCCAAGAGCAAGCTGAAGCGCTGGATGAGGCGCTCTGGCAAACGCCCGCGGATAGCTTTATACCGCATCAACTCAGTGGCGAAGCCAAAGCCGGTGAAGCGCCGGTGGAGATCACATGGGAAGGCTGCGATAGCGCACCTAACCCCCGCGCAGTACTGTTTAATTTAGCGCCTCAGGTCCCCACAAATGCCCAGCGCTATCAACAGATTTATGACATCGTTCCTGCCGATGATAGCGGCAAGCAACAAGCTAGGGAACGCTACAAACATTACCGAGCCAACGGTTACCAAATGCAAACCTTGGCAATAGAAGAGCACTAAAGGGTCACTATGGATAAGACGTATTCTCCCAAATCCATTGAACAAGCACTGTATCAACACTGGGAATCTCAAGGCTACTTCAAGCCTAGTGGTGAAGGCGATAGCTATTCCATTGTCATTCCTCCTCCCAATGTGACCGGTAGCCTGCACATGGGCCACGCTTTTCAGCACACCATCATGGATATCCTCACCCGCTACCAACGCATGGATGGCAAGAACACCTTATGGCAAGTGGGTACCGATCACGCAGGTATCGCGACGCAGATGGTGGTTGAGCGGCAACTCGCTGCACAAGGTCAAACGCGTAACGATCTTGGCCGTGAAGCCTTTATTGATAAAATTTGGGAATGGAAAGCACAATCGGGTGGCACCATTACCGAACAGATGCGCCGCCTCGGTGACTCTGTCGATTGGGATCGAGAACGTTTCACCATGGACGAAGGCTTATCTAATGCAGTTAAAGAGGTCTTCGTTCGGCTCCATCAGGAAGGCTTAATCTATCGCGGTAAGCGCTTGGTTAACTGGGATCCGAAATTAAAAACAGCAATCTCCGATCTCGAAGTCGAAAATAAAGAACAACAAGGTTCAATTTGGCACCTACGCTACCCACTTGCCGATGGCGCTAAAACCGCCGATGGCAACGACTATTTAGTGGTCGCCACAACGCGTCCAGAAACCATGTTGGGCGACGTTTGTGTTGCCGTACACCCGGAAGACGAGCGTTATCAATCACTGGTGGGCAAATTCATTCAGTTACCTCTGGTCGATCGCCGTATTCCCATCATTGCCGATGATTATGTTGATCGTGAATTCGGTACCGGCTGCGTAAAAATCACTCCGGCCCATGACTTTAACGATTACGAAATTGGTAAGCGCCACAAACTATCAATGATTGCGGTGTTAGACGATGAAGCCAATATTCGTCAGCGCGCGGGCTTATTTACCGCAACCGGTGAAGCCATCGACGATATTGATGGCTTTGACGGCAGCTTACCCGAGCAGTTTATCGGTCTTGAACGCTTTGCTGCACGTAAAGCGATTGTCGAGGCATTCGAGCAAGCTGGCTTGTTAGACAAAACCGACAAGCACATGAACAAAGTGCCATACGGTGACCGCGGTGGAGTGCCGATTGAACCCCATTTAACTGATCAATGGTATGTACGAGTTGAGCCCCTAGCCAAAGTAGCAACACAAGCCGTAGAAGACGGTGACATTGAGTTCGTGCCTAAACAGTACGAGAACATGTACTTCAGTTGGATGCGCGATATTCAAGACTGGTGCATTTCTCGGCAATTATGGTGGGGTCACCGAATTCCAGCCTGGTACGATCAACAAGGCAATGTCTATGTCGGTCGCTCAGAAGCAGAAGTGCGTGAACAACATCAACTCAGCGATGATGTCAGCTTGAGCCAAGACGAAGATGTCCTAGATACTTGGTTCTCCTCAGCACTCTGGACCTTCTCTACTTTAGGTTGGCCAGAAAATACTGATGACTTAAAAGCCTTCCATCCAACTGACGTATTGGTAACTGGCTTTGATATCATCTTCTTCTGGGTTGCTCGTATGATCATGATGACCATGCACTTCCTTAAAGAGGAGAATGGTAAACCGCAAGTACCGTTCAAAAAAGTCTACGTTACCGGCCTCATTCGTGACGAAGAAGGCCAGAAAATGTCGAAGTCGAAGGGCAACGTGCTTGACCCGCTCGACATGATCGATGGCATTAGCGCCGATGCATTAGTCGACAAGCGTACCGCGAACATGATGCAACCACAGTTGCGGGAAAAAATTGCCAAACGTACGCGCAAGGCATTCCCTGAGGGAATCAGTGCACACGGCACCGACGCTCTGCGCTTTACCCTAGCAGCGTTGGCGTCAACCGGCCGTGATATTAACTGGGATATGAAACGGCTCGAGGGCTATCGTAACTTCTGTAATAAGTTATGGAATGCGAGCCGGTTTGTGTTAATGAATACCGAGCAACAAGATTGTGGTGCTAACGGTGGCGAAATGCAGTATTCATTGGCCGATCAGTGGATTAAAGCGCGCTTTAATGCCACGGTAAAAGAGTTCCGCCAAGCCATCGACCAATACCGCTTCGACCAAGCGGCCAACATTGCCTATGAATTTACCTGGAACCAGTTCTGTGACTGGTACTTGGAACTGACTAAACCCGTATTCCAGCAAGGTAATGAAGCGCAACAACGCGGAACACGGCAAACCTTGGTCACCGTATTAGAACAGTTACTGCGGTTGTTGCATCCAATTACGCCATACATTACCGAAACCATTTGGCAGCGTGTCGCGCCACTTGCTGGTGTTACTGGCGATACCATTATGCTTCAAGCTTTCCCGACAGTGACGAGCGACGTCGACCAACAAGCGATGCAAGACATGGAATGGCTGAAGCGGGTGATCATTGGTATCCGCAATATCCGTGGTGAAATGGACCTGTCACCGAATAAGCCATTGGAGGTTTTGGTTAGTCACTACGATGCTGTTTCGCGGCAACGTATCGAGAGTAATCAGTCGTTCTTAAGTGCGTTGGCGAAGCTGTCGTCAATCACTTTCTTAGACGAGTCTGAAGAGCCACCAGCGAGTGCAACCTCATTGGTTGACCAATTACAGTTGCATATTCCAATGGCCGGACTGATCGATAAAGATGCTGAACTTAGCCGTTTAAATAAAGCGATTGAGAAAGCAGAAAAAGAAGTCGCGCGCTTTGAAGGTAAGCTGAATAACGACAACTTTGTCAGCAAGGCACCGGAAGCGGTGATAGCAAAAGAGCGCGAGAAGCTGGCTGAAGCCCAGGAAATGCTGGAGCAGTTAGTGCAGCAGAAAGAAAAAATCGCGGCCCTTTAGGGTCGCGATTTACCGCTGAAACGTTAAACGACAGTGGGTGAAGACGTTAATAATCTTCGTCGCTGTCGTCCTCTTCATCATCTAAATAAGTGCCCCAGCCGTCATATTCGACGCCACATTCATCCGCGATTTGATCAATTTCGCGTACTTGCCGAGCCAGTACTTCTGCGGCTAATTTCACTTCTGTGATCGCCGCAAAGCTAAACCAGCGGTCACCCTCTTCGTCGAACTCATCGGCATCATCAACATGGTAGCCCTGCTTAACCAGCTCCACCGCCGCCTTTTCAAGCTTGGTAAAGTCACGGCTGGCAAGGTGGTGCTCAATCTCGTAATACTCGTCAGGATCCGCGCCATCCTCGAGTAAAGCACTAATGGTGTCGTTGGACTGCTCCAACAAATCATCTAAAACGGCACTCATGAAACGCTCTCCTGTTTTGCGACTTCGCGGTCAAGCTGGGCAATTTTCTCGGCCATTTGCTGATGCGTGGTTTGGCTGAGTTGGCTTACCGTGTCTTTCCCGAATGCGTCTATTTTAATCGGGTTCAACATTTCCACCAACAGAATTCCGTTATTCCAACGATTCATTTTTATTTTTCCATGCAGGTTGGACACGCATACCGGAACGATATCTGCGCCGGCTCGAATCGCGGTATGGAATGCGCCGCGCTTAAACGGCAACAAACCGCGCCCGTAGCTGCGTGTACCTTCAGGAAATAGCCAGATAGAAATATCGCGTCGTTTAATCGCATTGGCCGCCTGAGTAATGGTACCCAATGCACGACCGGAGTTTTTACGGTCGATCAGGATATTTCCTGCCAACCAATATAATTGACCAAAGAACGGGATCCATTTCAGGCTCTTTTTGCCAATGGTGACGGTATTCTTGGGTAACACCGAGGCAACAGTAAAAATTTCCCAACTATTTTGGTGATTACAGACATAAACAAACGGCCCACCTTGTTTTACCGCTGGCGGTATCCGGCAGACAATTTTTAACCCTAAAATATGTGTAGCCCAACCGAAAATATGTCCCCATACGTAGGTATTATTTCGGTGAAAGGGACGAATAATACAAAACAAGCATCCCGCTATACCAAACACAACTATGAATCCGCCAAGTAAAATCCAGCGCAGTACTGCTAACATAATTTCTCCCATTCCTTTTCGCTGGCTAGTATACCCAGTTTCACGCTTGCAAAACTCCGATCAGTGGTTATTTTTTATCCAAAAAACTGGACGAATCCCTTTCAGTTCGGTTAAATAACCGCAAATTATAACGAGTGCCTAGCATGACACAGTTTACTTTACCCAATATTGAACCGCATGTATTGACCGAGTTGCTTGATGAAATTCGCGAGCTTCATCAACAAAGTGAAGCCGCGCTAATACAGCTCGAACAGTCGCCGCAGGACCAAGCGTTAGCTGCCAGCTTGTTCCGCGCAGTACACACCATTAAAGGCGACCTTGGTATTGTGGGTTTAAGCCCGATGATCACGCTTGTTGGTCACGCAGAGGATATGCTTAGTGCGTTTCGTAACGAGCAATTGCAATACTCCAGCCTAATCAGTGACATTATTCTGACATTATTAGACCAAGTCGTCGATTTTGTTTCGCGCTGCCGCGACACTGACGTGATTGATTATCCAGAACATCGCTATCGCCAGTTTGGTAAAGATACCAACACCTTGCTGCAACAATCTGAAGAACAGCGCCAGCACACGTTACGCAAAATGCTTGCGGCACTTGATCCTAACCTCGTGCTGGACGAAGACTATCACGAATTCAGCTCTGCTGCGTTAGATGAAGACAGTGACGACCCATTAGCGTTCGATTTGCATTTCTTCCGCGACATGATGGAAAACGTTGAGCGCCGTTCCTCTTATTGGCACGGTCGAGCTGAACGCCAAGTTAAAGTTGCACGGCTGATTAATCGCTTTGCTGATAGTCCAGTCGACGAAAAGCAACTAACGGCGGCCTGTTACCTCCACGATTTCGGCATGGGCTTCTTAAGCTTAGATCTGCTGCATCAACAGAGCCCGCTCAGTGACTCGCAGCGGCAACAAATCGAAAGCCACGTGTACCTATCAGCGAAATTATTGGAGAATTTACCACAATGGAAGTCGGCCAAGATGATGGTACTGCAACATCATGAACAAGCCGATGGGCAAGGATACCCGTTAGGACTTCGCGAAGATGAGATTTGCGATGGCGCAAAAATTCTCGCCATTGTTGACACCTTTGAGGCGATGACGCACGAGCGCGCTCATGAACATCACATGAAGCGCCCGATACGTCGCTCGGTTGCCGAGATTAATCGCTTAGCAGGAACCCAGCTCAGTCCGTACTGGGTGACAGTTTTCAACGAGGCCATGCAAAGCCTGATGAGCGGCTGGCGTTAATCCGCCGCCTCACCCGGCACAATCTCATCGACCCGCTGTAAACCGCGAGGAAGTTTATTGCCTCGACGTCCACGTTCACCACGGTAATGCTCGAGATCGTCTGGCTTCAAGGTTAACTTCCGTTTCCCTGCCAATAGCGTGACATCTGCGCCGCTCGCTACGGTCGCCGCAGCAACGACATATTCTTCTCGGCTCTGCGCCCGTAGTGCGGGAATACTGATAAGTTTGTTGCCTTTCCCTTTGGCCAGTTGCGGTAAGTCTGCTACCGGGAATACCAACATCCGGCCTTCGTTAGATACACACACCAAAAGATCTTTTTCAACATCAGCGACCGCCCTTGGCGGCAAGACTTTCGCCCCCGTCGGTAGGGTCAAAATGGCCTTACCGTTTTTGTTACGGCTGACCAAGTCACTGAACTGACAAATAAAGCCGTAGCCAGCGTCTGAAGCCAATAAGTAACGTTGGTCCGGATTAGCCATCATCACATGTTCGATGTTTTCGCCAGCTACCAAACTGAATCGGCCTGTTAACGGCTCGCCTTGGCTTCTTGCCGAAGGTAATAAGTGCGCTTCGCAGGAGAACGAGCGACCAGACGAATCAAGGAATACCACTGGCTGGTTGCTCTTACCTTCAGCCGACGCCATAAAGCTATCGCCTGATTTGTAGTTTAGGCTCGGCCCGTCAACATCATGCCCCTTCGCACATCGCACCCAGCCTTTATTCGATAACACCACGGTGACCGCTTCTGCCGGCGCTAAATCACGCTCTGATAGGGCTTTCGCTTCAGCGCGCTCAACCAAGGGTGAGCGGCGCTCGTCGCCATACTTCTCAGCATCGGCCAAAAGTTCTTTTTTGATCAGGGTTTTCAAACGGCGGTCAGAACCAAGAAGTGTCTCCAATTTCTCCCGCTCTTTGCTCAGCTCATCCTGCTCGCCGCGTAGCTTCATTTCTTCCAGCTTCGCTAAGTGGCGTAATTTCAGCTCTAAAATGGCTTCGGCTTGGGTTTCTGTCAGCTTAAAGCGTTTAATCAGTTCCGCTTTCGGCTCGTCTTCATAACGAATAATCTCGATCACTTCATCGAGGTTTAGGTACGCAACCAATAAACCTTCGAGAATGTGCAGCCGCGCTAGGACTTTCTCTAAACGATGCTGTAACCGACGAGTAACAGTGATTTGGCGGAAATCCAGCCATTCTTTCAGGATCCCAACCAGAGGTTTAACCTGCGGCCGACCATCCAGCCCCAAAATGTTAAGGTTCACACGATATTGTTTTTCTAAATCGGTGGTCGCAAACAGATGCTTCATTAGCTGTTCGGTATCGACCCGATTCGAGCGCGGCACGATCACCAAACGGGTCGGGTTCTCATGGTCCGACTCGTCTCTTAGATCAGACACTAGCGGTAACTTTTTCGCCTGCATCTGTTGGGCGATTTGCTCTAAAATGCGCGCTCCTGACGCTTGATGCGGCAACGCAGTGACGACAATTTCACCGTCGTCCTTGTGATAGATTGCGCGCATCTTAATGCTACCGCGACCACTTTCATACAGCTTCACTAAGTCACTTTGAGGCGTAATAATTTCGGCATCAGTAGGGTAGTCTGGCGCCTTTAGAATCTCCATCACCTCAGACAATTCTGCGCCGGGTTTGTCTAACAACAAGGCACAAGCGTTCGCTACTTCTCGGGCATTATGTGGCGGAATGTCAGTGGCCATACCTACGGCAATCCCGGTCACACCGTTTAGCAAAATATGTGGCAAGCGCGCCGGTAATACCTTCGGCTCCTTCATCGTGCCATCAAAATTTGGCACCCAATCCACGGTGCCCTGCCCTAACTCGCTTAGCAGTACCTCACTAAATTTTGATAGTCGTGCTTCGGTGTAACGCATTGCCGCGAACGATTTAGGGTCATCAGCAGAGCCCCAATTACCTTGACCGTCAACCAGTGGATAACGATAAGAAAACGGTTGTGCCATCAGCACCATGGCTTCGTAACATGCACTATCGCCGTGTGGATGAAATTTACCGAGGACATCGCCCACCGTACGTGCGGACTTTTTATATTTTGCCAGCGCTGATAAGCCTAACTCTGACATCGCGTACACGATCCGACGTTGCACTGGCTTTAAGCCATCGCCAATATGCGGCAACGCCCGATCTTTGATGACATACATCGAGTAATTTAAGTAGGCCTCTTCGGTGAAGCGGCTTAACGGTCGTTGTTCGACTGCTTCCATTGACATCCTTTCCAGCCCCCTCGTTATACTTCCGCCAGATCGGCAAGATTGCCTTTACTCTCTAACCAGTCGCGACGGTCAGAGGAGCGCTTTTTCGCTAATAACATATCCATAATTTCTTCCATCGCTTCCGCGTCGTCGATGGTTAACTGCACCAGCCGACGAGTATTCGGGTCCATGGTAGTTTCGCGTAATTGCAGCGGGTTCATTTCACCCAACCCTTTAAAGCGCTGGACATTCACTTTGCCTTTGCGATTCTCGGCTTCAATGCGGTCTAAAATCCCTTGTTTTTCTTCTTCATCAAGTGCGTAGAAGACTTCCTTACCGACATCAATACGGTACAGTGGCGGCATCGCCACAAAAATATGGCCGTTTTCTACGAGCGGACGGAAGTGCTTAACAAATAACGCACATAACAAGGTAGCTATATGTAGCCCATCAGAATCGGCATCGGCAAGAATACAAATTTTGCCGTAGCGCAGTTTTTCCAAATCAATCGAGTCGGGGTCGACCCCGATCGCAACAGAGATGTCATGAATCTCTTGCGACGCTAAAATTTGCCCAGGATCAACTTCCCAGGTGTTCAAAATTTTTCCGCGCAAGGGCATCACCGCTTGATATTCGCGATCACGTGCCTGCTTCGCCGAGCCGCCGGCAGAGTCCCCCTCTACCAGGAACAACTCACCCAAGGCTGGATCCTGGCTTGAACAGTCGGTCAGTTTGCCCGGTAATGCAGGGCCCTGCGTGACCTTTTTCCGTACCACTTTCTTAGCCGCGCGCAAGCGCCGCTGGGCATTGTTGATACACAGGTCAGCCAGCAGTTCCGCTTGCTCAGTGTGTTCGTTAAGCCAGAGGCTGAAGGCGTCTTTCACCACACCAGATACAAATGCTGAACACTGCCGCGATGACAGGCGTTCTTTGGTTTGCCCAGCAAACTGTGGATCCTGCATCTTGACCGACAGAATGTAGCTACACCGCTCCCAGATATCGTCTGGCGTCAGTTTGACGCCGCGTGGTAGCAAATTACGGAACTCGCAAAACTCTCGCATCGCCTCCAGCAAGCCTTGGCGTAGACCGTTAACGTGGGTCCCACCCTGCGGCGTCGGAATCAGGTTGACGTAACTCTCTTCCACCGACTCGCCGCCCTCTGGTAACCACGTCACCGCCCACTCGACCGCCTCAGTTTTGCCATTGAGTTGGCCAATAAAGGGGTCTTGCGGCAGTGTTTCTAGTTCGCGTACGGCTTCACGCAGGTAATCTCGCAAGCCATCCTCATAGCACCACTGCGTTTCGTTGTCGTCGACCTTGTTTCGGAAGGTAATGGTTAAACCTGGACACAACACCGCTTTTGCTCGGAGGATATGGGTCAGCTTCAATACCGAAAATTTTCCGGAATCAAAATATTTTGGATCTGGCCAAAAATGCACCCGGGTACCGGTATTGCGCTTCCCGCAACTTCCAGTAACGGTTAAATCACTGACCTTATCACCATTCTCATAAGCCATCTCATAAACTTGGCCATCACGCCGAATGGTCAATTCTACCCGTGTAGAGAGCGCATTCACGACTGAGATACCGACGCCGTGCAAACCACCCGAAAACTGGTAGTTTTTATTAGAGAATTTACCCCCAGCGTGGAGTTTGCTCATGATCAGTTCAACGCCAGGTAGCCCTTCTTCAGGATGCACATCAACGGGCATACCGCGGCCATCATCGATAACTTCCAATGACTGATCTTGGTGCAGGATTACGGTCAAATTACGCGCATGCCCTGCCAACGCTTCGTCGACACTGTTATCAATGACTTCTTGGCCTAAGTGATTGGGACGCGTGGTATCGGTATACATCCCTGGACGGCGTTTGACCGGTTCTAAACCGTTCAGTACCTCAATTGAATCCGCTTTATAGTCTGTCATGCGTCTCTTTTTATCATTATTCGGTCGCTTGCTGACCATGGTGAGAATGTCTACAAATGTACAATTAACTCTGTGCTATTTGAAGTGTTCAGCGACAAAATTGCGCAATCGCTTTGCTATATTTTTGAAATCCTTGAAAACGATGATCACCGCCATGCTCAAATATCATTCGCTGGCGTTGATAGTAACGGCGTGTCAGTTCAGCTGGCAATACCTCATCGGCACTTTGTACTAACACCAAAGCATCGACCTCATCGCTGCGTTGTTCTGCCAACTCTGCCAGTGCTGCAACATCGTCCGCGGTTAGCTGGTATTGACACTGTAAGTATGGATGAAAACGCGAGCCTGCTCGCGACTGCATAATTTCGCTCAAATCAACCAACGGGTTAATCAACACCGCGCGCCTTTGCCAGCGGCTAGCCAGAGCATGAGCACACAAACCGCCCATGGAGCTGCCAATAAATACCACATTCGGTTGACTCCAGCGCGGTGCCTGTTGGTTAAAGTAATCGCTCATTTCGCGCCATTTAGGCGGCAATTGCGGAATCTCGACACTGTGCCCGAAGTTCTCAGCCCAGTGTCGTAACTGTTGCGCTTTTTGTGACTGCGGAGAGCTTTCGAAACCATGTAGCACAACCCAATGCGCCCGCTGCGACGCGTCAGTCATAGGGCTAATTCTGCCTCACCATGGCGTCTACAGAGCAGCAACCAATCCGCCAGAAAACGATTGCTCTGGTGTTTTTCGTCGGCATGTCGCATGGCTTTATTGGGTTGCGGATAATTCGCCGCGAGCCGCGATACACCTTGTGTTTCGATCACTTCGGCCATTCTCGCGTCATGGTAAAGCCGCACCACCAGCCGCGGCTGCAAATAATCAGCAACCGACTTTTGTTGCAGTTCAATACGCACGTCAGAGGTGTAGCGCGATTCGGTCACTAGCGAGATCGAATAACAACCACTGGCTCCGATACGGACCCGGCAGGGCTCCTCGCGGTCATCGGGCATCAGCCTAACTAGCTGGGCATAATTCATCTCTGCTAATCGGTGCAGTCCCGCAACATCGACCACATAGCGACGCTGGGAACGGCTTACTGCGCTATTCAAGTGAGCTTCCTCGTTATTTTGTTAACCATTGCTGTTGATGTAGTTGAAACCACTGTAATCCTATCACACTGGCGGCATTATCAATCTTGCCTTGCTCTAGCATATCCATCACTACGGTTCGCGCCAAGCGATGGACTTTAATGTCTTCATGCTCGGCATCCAAACCCGCCAATTTGTGACCATGGCTCGCATCAACATCAGCGATGTAGATATGAATACGCTCAGTCGTTCCTCCGGGGCTTGATAAATAGCTTAACGCATAGGTCAAGTCTGCCTGTTGGATTCCGGTTTCTTCAGACAGTTCACGCATCGCCACTTGCTCTAAGGTCTCTCCCTCATCAATCATTCCTGCGACAAATTCGTACAACCAAGGACTATCACTGGTTTCCATTGCGCCAACACGAAACTGCTCCAACACTACCATTTCGTCGCGCTGACGGTCATACGGAATCACCATCACCGCGTGCCCGCGCCGCATCACTTCGCGCTCTATCCAAGGCGTCCATCCCCCAGCAAATAAGCGGTGCCTTAAGGTCCACTTTTCCGTCGTTAAAAAGCCTTGATATAAGGGCTGTTTAGCCTTAACTTCTACATCATCCAAAGAAAATTCAGCGCGTTCGCCGATCGCTTTATTATTTGATTTCGTACCATTCACTGCGTCACCTGCTTGCTGTTAATGTCCGATTTCAACATTCTGTTACACTTAGCCAAGTTCTTTTACCAACTTTACCTTAAGGTGCGGCGACTAAACAGATAAACTAGTAATCATTCACGGGTGTATGTAAAATAGGTTCTATTGATCGAGCACCACATCCTTTTGCAATAGGGACTCATTGAAAATGAAAAAGCATTTATTATCAGCGTTGGTCGGTTTAGCTCTTGGTTCTGTTTCGATGACCTCTAGTGCCGATGACTTAAAAGACGTTTATCAGTTAGCACTAAAGAACGACCCAACCTTACTGCGTGCGGCAGCACTAAAAAATGCTGCGCAACAAAAAATTGATATCGCCGACTCAGCGTTTTGGCCACAAGTGACCGGTAGTGTAGGTTACAACAAGTCAATGCGGGAAAGTGTGCAGGCGAACGATAGCGGCCAGCTTTTTACTTACGACCTAGATTCAACCTCGTTCGATTACGGCGTAACGCTGAATCAAAGCGTTTTTGATTGGGGTGTCTGGAAAAACGCTGATATTGCAGATAAACAAGCCTACCAAGCAGAGGTCAATTATCGCAATGCTCAACAAGAGCTGATGCTCCGGGTTGTGAATGCGTACTTTGCCGTGTTGCAAGCAAAAGACGATTTAGCCTTTGCACAAGCAGAAAAAAAAGCGATCGCGCGCCAGCTAGAGCAGACTAAACAGCGTTTTTCTGTAGGTTTAACCGCAATTACCGATGTCCATGAAGCACAAGCGCAATACGACAGTGCTGTGGCGCGTGAAATCAAAGCACAAAATGCGGTTTTGGTAGCGCGCGAAGGTTTACGTGAAATCACTGGGCAACAACACAACGATTTAGCCACACTCGACACCAAAAGCTTTTCTCCAGCTAAGCCTCAGCCGGCTGAAGTGCAACAATGGGTGAAAATTGCCGAAGAAAAGAATCTGTCCTTGATGGCTGAAAAAATTGGTGTCGAAATCGCTCAACAACAAATTGATTTAGCACAGACGGGTCATTATCCAACAGTGTCACTGCAGGCACGTTACTCTGCCTCGAATTCTGAGAGTACTATTTCGATTCAGAACCAAGAGCAAACCACCGATTTACCAACGCTAGACACCAAGTCCATCGGTGTGCAAGTTGACGTACCGATTTTCTCTGGATTCCGTACCTCGTCAGAAGTTGAACAAGCGCGTTTTAACTACGTTGCGAGTTCTCAACAGATGACACAAGTGTACCGTAATGTGCAACGTAATGTGCGTTCTGCATACTATGACGTCGTTGCCTCACTCGCCAGTATCAACGCCTTTGAGCAAGCTGTAGTTTCAGCAGAAAGTGCGTTAAAAGCGACGCAGGCGGGTTTTGAAGTGGGTACTCGTACTATCGTCGACGTATTAGATAGTACCCGTAACCTTTACAACGCTAAGCGTAACTTGTCGCAGGCACGCTACGGTTACATCCGTCAGATCTTGACCCTTGAACAAGCCGCGGGAAATATTAGCGAAGAAGACTTATTGGCTATCAATGCCAGCTTAAAAGAGACGGCTCAGTAATTAACGTTTTCTTAATAATGACTGCATCCTGGGGGCCATTCGTGGCTCCCTTTTTTTTTCATTCTTTGAAAACTCAGGCATACTATAGCCATCAGAGATAACAGCAACAGATAAAGACCGCTTGTGGCAAAACATCATCCCAATAAAAAACCCCCTTTCGAATGGCGCTTTCTCCACCCTCGCTTTTGGCTAACGTGGGTTGGTGTGATTATTTTGTACCTTATTTCGTGGTTACCTTATCGCTTGCAAATAGCGATGGGCAAAGGCTTAGGTACGCTGTTTTATAAGTTCATGAAACGCCGTGTAAACATTGCACGACGCAACCTGCAGCTGTGCTTTCCCGATTGGTCAGAAGACAAAATTGAAGCGCTGGTTAAAGAAAATATGCAAAATACTGGGGTCGCCTACTTCGAAATCGGCATGGCTTGGTGGTGGCCAGACTGGCGCGTAAAGCGCAAACTCTTTATTCATGACCAGCAGTATTTACAGCAGGCTCAACAAGATGGAGAGGGAGTACTATTACTGCTATTTCACTTTCTCAGTTTGGAAATGCAAGCCCGCCTACAGGGTTTCATTCAACCGGCGGTTGGTCTCTATCGGCCACATAACAACGCGGTAATGGAGTTTCTCCAAACCCGCGGACGCGGTCGCTCAAACAAATACTTGATTCGTAAAAAAGATGTAAAGGGCATGCTTTCCGCTATTGATCATGGTGAGATCTCGGCCTACCTTCCGGATCAAGATTACGGTCGCAAACGGGTAGAATTCGTGCCATTTTTTGCCGTGCCTGATGCCTCAACCACCACAGGTACATTATTGTTTGCTGCCAATGCACGCTGTAAAGTGATGGCCAGCACCTGTTACCGGCGCAAAGATGGCAAAGGTTACGATGTGTATTTTCATAAACCATTGGAGAACTTCCCCAGTGGCGACGATAAAGCAGATGTAACCCGTATTAATCAACTGGTTGAAGAAGCGGTTTTACAAGCCCCCAGTCAATACCTCTGGGTTCATCGGCGCTTTAAAACTCGACCAGAAAAAGACATGCCAAGCTACTACTCGTAACTGGCTAGGAGGCTTGCTTGCCAAAGCAGCGTGACAAGACATTAACCGCATCACAGATCACCATTATTATTTTAGTGATCATTATCGGCTTATTGTTAATTATTCTCCGAGAGCAATGGGCAACGGGCACTGACACCGCTGTTATCGACGGCCAATCGATCGGTTTTGCCGAGCGACCGCGGGTTCGCGAAGAACCGATAAAAAATTTGCACGATGAGATTTCACGCTTCTTTAGTCACATTGCCACGTCGTTGACACCGGGCGCTAATGACTCGAGTATTTACGTGATTGAACTGGCGCAATCGCAAAAGACCTTAGAGCAGGTTATTGCATCTCTGCCTCGGCGCAATGATGCTGATAAAGATTGGCGCGGAGAGCCCGACCAACATTGGTTTATGGAAGGGGAAACCATTAAGCAACGGCTCGAGGAGATTGCGCGTGACTACCATGTTAATTTTATTTGGTGGTTAAGCCGCGATTATATCGTTAAATCCCCCTTTAATATCGATGACACCTTTGTCGGCGCGGTTAACCAAGTTGCCGAAACGGTAAAACACGACTTCATGGTACCGGTACACGCATACTACTGCTTTCCACAGAATACTTTGGTAGTCACCGAGGCGGAAGATGTGAAAGCCATGACCCACGACTGCCCACCAGTAGAGCGCTTGCTGTACCCAAACCAACAACAGCCGCAAGCGCCTAAAGCGCAAGCTAAAACCAATCTACAGTTGAAACACTGAGCGCCAACAGGCCAATACGGCATCACGCTCTTGGCTTAGGTCGTGGGAACTCAATGCTTGTTCATCTTGTAACGCTAACGCATGCGATTCACAACGAAGAATCTGGTAAGCTGCCATTAAATTCTGTGCTTGCTCTGCTGCTAGCAGCTGTTGTATTTCTGCTTCCGTGAGAATCCTAATATTATCGCTGTAGTGCGCCAAACTTGGATATTGGTGAGCATACTTGAGCACCAGAAACTGCGTAATAAATTCAATGTCGGTAATGCCTCCAGGATCCTGTTTCAGGTCGAACTGTTGATGACTGCTCGACTGCCGCAGATGGCCGCGCATTTTTTCTCGCATGGCTAAAATATCCTCGCGCAACTGCTGCGGATCGCGTGGCTTCATCAGGGTTTGTTGGCGAATGTCCTGCAGCGCCCGTTGCAATCCGCGGCTTCCGTAAACACAACGTGCTCGCACCAGTGCTTGCAATTCCCACGTCCACGCTTCTTCACTCAAATAGCGCGCAAAGCTTTGTAACTGGGTGACTAATAAGCCTGCCGTCCCCGACGGCCGTAAACGCAGGTCGACGTCATACAGCAC
The DNA here is from genome assembly GCF_003987475.1 of Idiomarina tyrosinivorans. Lineage (GTDB taxonomy): Bacteria > Pseudomonadota > Gammaproteobacteria > Enterobacterales > Alteromonadaceae > Idiomarina > Idiomarina tyrosinivorans. Next base: position 46,981 of record NZ_PIQH01000012.1, read on the forward strand.
GCCTGTCACAGTGCGAGTGGTAAACAGGTGTAAAATACGCTGCGCCAGCCGCAAATAGAACTGTTGAACATCAATCGGCTTAGCACCATCGGTTTGTCCGCTATAATCCGCGTCGGTAACGAACACTAAATCTAAGTCGGAACCATAGCCAAGCTCAAGGCCGCCCAACTTGCCGTAAGCAACAACCGCAAAGTGCTTTTCTTCGCGACTACAACCCGGTGGCGTGCCATGGCGCGCGACCAACTGTAACCACGCCATATCAACCACTTCGGCAATGACTGCTTCGGCAAGAAAGCTTAAGTGATCGCTGACTCTCATCAGTTCCACACCACCACTGATGTCCGCCGCGGCAATTTTTAGCTGTAATGCTTGCTTTGCTTGGCGCAGGGCATCCATTTGAGTCTCTAAATCCTGTTCCGGAATACGCACCAAATACTCTTGCAATAGCTGCCCATACTGGTCAAGCGCTGGCAATTGATAGAGTTGCTGAGGGTCGATGAGCTCGTCCAATAATAGTGGAAACTGGGCCAAGCGTTGGGTGATCCACGGGCTTGCAGTGCACAGTTTGATCAGTTGCTCACGGGCGCCGGGGTTTTCCACCAATAACTCGACGTAGGCGGTACGTGTCATAATCTTACGCATGACCACCAGAATTCTATCCAGCGCCTGTTCAGGGTGTTGATGGTCGAGAATATTGCGCAACAGTAATGGCACCAAACGAGCCAGCGCACGGCGCCCTCTTGGCCCTGAATGACGCTTGCGCGCATCTAGTCGAAAAGCCTGCAAGGTTTGCCAGATGACCAGTGGATTCTCTACCTGTTGCTGTTGCAATAATTCAATAGCGGCATCGTCATCGAGCATGTCTTGCCACAGTACCTGTAACTCTGGCTCTTCCTCGTCCTCCTCGGACTGTTCACCTACCACCAAAAGAAACTGCTGATGAATATAATCACAATGCTGGTTAATGGCTTCGTATAGAGCATCCCAATCACGATATTGGAAACTACTGACCAAGCGCAGACGGTCTGCTTCGTTGGTCGGCAATTGCTGTGTTTGTTCGTCGTTGAGTTGTTGCAGACGGTGCTCAACAGTGCGCAAAAATTCGTAGCTTTGGAGTAATCGGTCGACGGTTTCTGTTGGCATCATTTGCAATTGCTTCAGCCCTTCATAGGCTTGGTACAGCGAGCGCGTCTGCAAACGCTTTTCTTGACCACCGCGAATTAACTGGTGGGCTTGCACAATAAACTCAACCTCACGAATGCCTCCACGCCCCAACTTGATATTATCCTGAGCGCCTTGACGTCGCGTTTCCTGCTGAATCAACAGCTTCATTTTGCGCAGCGCCTCAATCGCGCTAAAGTCGATATAACGTCTATAAACAAAAGGCCGAAGCAGCGTTTCTAGCGCCTGTTGCTGGCGTTCGCCGCCAATGACGCGAGCTTTAACCATGGCATAGCGTTCCCAATCCCGCCCTTGTTCTTGGTAGTAATGTTCAAGCGCGCTAAAGCTAGAAACTAGAGGCCCTGACTGACCAAAAGGTCGCAATCGCATATCGACGCGGAAAACCCGACCCTCGGGCGTCTGTTGGTCTAACGCAGCAATTAACGCCTGCGCCAAGCGAGTAAAGAACACATTATTTTCCAGCGCCTTGTTGCCACCCGTAGTGTGCCCCTGTTCTGGATAGCTGAATATCAAGTCAATATCCGAGGAAAAGTTCAGCTCACCACCACCGAGTTTGCCCATGGCAATCACCAACAAGTGTTGCTGTTCACCAGATTCCGAATACGGTGTACCAAAACGTTGGCAAAAATTATCGTAAAGCCATGCCAACGCTTGCTCAATGAAAGCATCCGCCATCGCGGTTAGGTGTGTTAATGCATCGCGCAAAGGAAGTTGATGTTCTAAGTCAGCAATACAGAGCTGGCACATCCACTGGCGCCGCAACTGTCGCAGTATTTGCCCTAACTGCTTATCGGTTTGACAGTCAGCGAGACGTTGGCTAACAATCTTGGCGTATTGTTGCGGGTGCGGTAGCGATTTATCCAAGCAATCTAGAAATTCATCGGCCATTTGTTCAGCACTGCGGGCAACAAACTCACTCACAGCAAACAGCCACTGTACATTTTGCTGCTGTTCCGTTGTCAGTTGTTCGGCAGCAGATGAGTGCTGTAGCCAACGTTGCCAACGCGCATTCGCCTCAGCAACCAGTTGCGGCGCTATGTCAAAATGCCTTTTCGCCATCAATGCAACCAATACGGCTCTTTTTTCAGTGCGGCTTTACGAGAGTATTCCAAGGCCAATAACAATGATTCGCGCTGAACTTCTTGCCAGTTGGTCAGTTTCTCCCGACTCAATTCGTCGTGGTCCTTAATCCATGAGCGTAATTGTTGTAACGCCGAAATCTCACCGATACCGCGGGCTAAGTCCAACCAAGGCGCACGGAATGTCTCGCGTTCCTCTTCATCGAATAATTGCCCAAAACAATAGCCTAAGCGCAGGCTGTGCAACAACGACGGTCGCAACTTGGTGTAGCGTTCGACACTCAGGCTATCCTCCTTGTTGAACGCGTCGACAACCTGCTGCCAATCATTTTTGAGTAACTGCGTAGACCATGCCGGCAGTGGCTCCTGCATGGCTTCTACCTGCGGCTGCTCAATCAACAATTGACCGAGCTCCAGCAACGCTAACTGGTAGCCCTTAGTTTGGCAGAAAGTCTTGGTGTTCGATAATTGCATCACCTGTTGCTGCAAGCTCTCTAATTGCTCGTAAAGGGCTGGGTAACGTTTTAGTGCACGGTGATACGCACCGTCTTCCGCCGTCAGTTCGGTTAGCGCATCGTACTGCTGCAACCAAGAAAAGTGCGATAAGATCTCCTCAATCCGGAGTAATTGCTCACTAACATCAATGTCTAAGTTCGCCAGTTGTTGTAGCACCACTTTACACAGTTGCACACCGTCGGCTATGCCTGCCGCGGCACGCACCGTGGCGTGACGATTAAAGCAAGCGTCGTTGTGCTGCCAATGGCGCAGGGAGTACTCCAATGAGCGATACAACCCCTGAGCGATACTGTCCTGTTGATTAACCGCAACAAAATGCGCTTGGGTAAAAGGCTCCAATACACTCTTGTCAGCCAAAAGGTAACCGCGCGCTGCCTTGCTGAGATTGCCCACTTGGGCAGCGCCTTTCTGAATCAGTTGACGAGCCATACGGAACGCCTGTTGTACCGAGCCCCCTTGAACCTCCAGTTCAACCTCGCAAATGGTTTCTTGCTTGTCATTTGCGTGAATGGTGCCTTGGTCGAACACCAACTCGATGACGCCTTGCTCACTGGGAATACGCCAGCGGTGACGAGTGAAATCGGTTTCAAAAATACAATGCAACTCACGCTGAACATCTTCTAACGGGAAATCTTCCGGCCAAATTTGTTCATCAAAAAGGCGTAAATCTGGCTGCTTTTGATCAATTTTCACATTGTACTCAGGCCGCTCGTGGAGCCCGCCTATGACTCGACCTGCAAGCTTAACTGTTTGTTCTTTTTGATCTTCTTGGCTTCTTATACGTAGTCCAATATCAAACTGTCGCAAACGTAAATCGTCGGTATCGAAGTACGCATTCGCCAGCGACAAGCAATCTTCTGGTTGCTGTTTCGCTAATTGCCGACACAGTTCGAGTACGGCCGATTTACGCGAGGGCTCGATAACTAATTTGAGTTCCAATTCTTGCGACATATTTTGGCGCTTCCAGGCTAAGTGAAAGGGTAAGTGCTTAAAGGTAAAGCCTAGCCGTCACAGGGTCAATACACAGGGGTTGTGACTCTGCTTGACACTACTGTAGAAAAATTGCACGGTGAGATCGAAAACAAGGCTTTACCGGCGCGAAAATAAGCTTATACTTGCGCCCGATTCCCGTCGTTGGGGAAGCACGCCGAGCTTCGGCCTGGCTTTACAGGAGATGCTATGTTCAAAGCGAGTGAGGTGCTAACCAAGCGTCATCAAGCGGATGACCTCCGCAGCCTTCAGCAAGCAGTCACCGACAACTACATTGTCGACGAAAATGACTATATGAAAGAGTTACTTGCGTTGGTTCCAAACGATGACGACAGCGTTAGCGCAGTTACCGAGCGCGCAACTAAACTAGTTGAGCAAGTCCGTGATCACGCCGGCAGTGGCGTGGTTGATGCGTTTTTGCAAGAGTACAGTCTGGATACCAAAGAAGGCATCATTTTGATGTGTTTGGCGGAGGCGCTGCTGCGCATCCCAGACGCCTACACCGCCGACGCGCTCATTCAAGACAAGTTGTCTGGTGGTGACTGGCAAAAGCACATGGGGCAAAGCGCGTCATGGTTGGTGAATTCTGGTACATGGGCACTAGCCTTAACCAACGGTGTTATTAATCCCACCGGAAAGCCGATGGAAACACCGCGAAACGCCTTCCGCCGCTTGATCCGTAAAATGGGTCGGCCGATGGTGCGCAAAGCCACCTATACGGCAATGCAAATAATGGGTAAGCAGTTCGTTTTAGGGCGTACCATTGAGGAAGCCCTAAAAGAAAGTCGCGCTAACCGCGATAAGGGCTATACCCACGCCTACGACATGCTGGGCGAAGCGGCGTTAACCGCAGCGGATGCGAAACGTTATTACGAAGAGTATGTGTACTCCATACAGACCGTTGCCAAAGAGAAGTTCAACAATCCTAAGGCACCGCGACCAACGATTTCTATCAAATTGTCGGCACTACATCCGCGCTACGAAAGCGCCAACCATGAGCGCGTGCTAACCGAGCTAGCGACGACACTGACCGACTTGGTGAAGTTGGCGAAAGAAGCCGATGTCGGCGTTACCATTGATGCTGAAGAAGCCGACCGCCACGAGCTGTCGCTAGAGCTGTTCGAAAAAGTTTATCGCAGCGGCGTTTGTAAAGGCTGGCCGCGCTTCGGACTGGTCGTGCAAGCCTACTCCAAGCGTGCCTTGCCGACCCTCTGTTGGATCACAGCTTTGGCACGTGAATGCGGCGACGAGATTCCAGTACGTTTAGTTAAAGGCGCATACTGGGATAGCGAAATTAAATGGTCGCAGCAGAACGGTATTAGCGGGTATCCGGTATTTACTCGCAAGGCCAATACCGACGTGTCGTACCTTGCTTGTGCAAGATACTTGATGAGTGAGGATACCGACGGCGCGATTTATCCGCAGTTCGCAACTCACAATGCCCAAACAGTGGTTGCTATTCAGCAGATGAATGAAGCCACCCAGCGTCGTATCGAATTCCAACGCCTACACGGCATGGGCGATTCGTTATATGACACGCTGTTAGAACAAGATCCGGAGATGACCGTGCGGATTTACGCACCGGTCGGTAAACACCGTGACTTGCTCCCCTATTTGGTTCGCCGTTTACTGGAAAATGGCGCCAACTCTTCATTCGTGCACAAGTTGCTTGACCCCTCGGTAGCTGCAAGTGAACTCGCTGTTCACCCGCTGAAAACCCTGAGCCGTCATGAGCAATTCGCTAATAGCAAAATTCCGTTGCCGCCAGAAATTTATGGCGACCGCACCAACTCGTTAGGAATGAATATGAATATTCACTCACAAGCAGACGATTTCATTGCTGCCGTGCAGCAATACCGTGACAAACAGTGGCAAGGTGGCCCAATTGTTAATGGTAAAACCATAGAAACCGACCACCATGTGTCAATCACTAGCCCGCAAGAGACCGCTAAACACGCTGGCTCCATCTATTGGGGCGACAAAAAGCTGGCAGAGCAAGCACTAGAAAGCGCCAACAAAGCGTATCGTCGCTGGCGCGATACCGATGTTGAAGAGCGCGCAAAAGCGTTAGAAAAATTCGCCGATCTGCTTGAAGCTAACCGCAACGAGCTGATTGCGCTATGCTCCATTGAAGCCGGTAAAAGCTTGCAAGACGGTATCGATGAAGTTCGCGAAGCCGTCGACTTCTGTCGCTATTACGCTAACCAAGCGCGGGAATTGATGGGCGGCCCAATTCAGTTACCTGGACCAACGGGTGAAACCAACGAGTTGTTTGTCGAAGGTCGCGGAACCTTTATCTGCATCAGCCCGTGGAACTTCCCATTAGCTATCTTCACCGGCCAAATCGCTGCAGCATTAGCAGCCGGTAACGCCGTGATCGCTAAGCCAGCGGAACAAACCGGATTGATTGCGTACCGTGCCGTGCAATTAATGTTAGAAGCAGGTATTCCAGGTGATGTCTTGCATTACATGCCAGGTAGCGGTGCCGAAGTCGGTAGTTACCTGACCAGCCAAGAAGACATCGGGGGCGTATGCTTTACCGGTTCAACCTACACCGCCCAAGCGATCAACCGCGCATTAGCCGCACGTACTGGTGCCATTGTGCCACTGATTGCCGAAACCGGCGGTCAAAACGCGATGATGGTTGATTCAACTGCGCTACCAGAACAAGTCGTTACCGATGTAGTTGCTAGTGCCTTCACCAGTGCGGGGCAACGCTGTTCAGCCTTGCGCGTGCTTTATGTGCAAGACGACATCGCTGACCGAGTCATCGATTTGCTACGTGGAGCAATGGAAGAGCTGCAAGTGGGCGACCCAATGTTGCACGAGACCGATGTCGGTCCGGTCATCGACGGTATCGCTAAAACTAACTTGGAACAGCATATTTCTGACATTCAGCAGGCCGGCCGATTAATTGCCCGCGCCCCAATGCCAGATTACACCCAAGGCGGAACCTTCGTCGCACCAACGGCAATCGAAATCGACAGTATTAACCAACTGGTCAAAGAGAACTTTGGTCCAATCTTGCACGTGATTCGCTACAAAACCAGCGAGCTGGAAGACGTGATCAACAGTATCAATAACACCGGTTTCGGTTTGACCTTCGGTATTCACAGCCGTAACGAAACCTTTGCTCGCGAAGTCGCTAGCAAAATCGATGTCGGTAACGTGTACATTAACCGTAACCAAGTCGGAGCAGTAGTTGGCGTGCAACCATTCGGTGGTCGCGGCATGTCAGGTACCGGACCAAAAGCCGGTGGCCCACACTACCTCACCCGCTTCATTACCGAGAAAACGCGTACCGATAACATCACCGCAGTAGGCGGCAACGCTACCCTACTATCGCTCGGTGACTAAACCTAACGCGAAGCAAAAGCCCGCCTAAGCGCGCAATGCTGTTCACTTAAGCGGAGCAGCATTGCGATTCACCGGATAGCGGGTTTTGGATAGTTTAACCGACCTTGGTCTTGATGGCCTCGGTCGGTTTTCTTTGAATAACATACCTAGGCTTCCTCT
>NZ_PIQH01000013.1 GCF_003987475.1 Idiomarina tyrosinivorans
TGAATCGCGTAGCGCGCGGCTGAGAGACATAAAAAAACTCCAGTGACAGTTACTATCACTGGAGTTTGACAGCTCCACTTGATCGGTCAATGGATCGCTAAATTATTTCTTAACTGATCAGCATTGCGCGGTTAAGCGGGCTTGTTTTTGTTGCGGCGGCTTATTTTGCACCGGCTTCTAAGTGTTCTTTTAAGAACTCGGTCATCATGGTACGGAGGTGAAGGGTGGTGCCTTCGTATTCCCACAAGCCATGTGAACGGTTTGGATATTCGAACCATTCAAATTGTTTGTTGTATTTGATCAGTTCGTTCACTAGGCGCTCACTGCCTTGGAAATGCACGTTGTCATCGCCTGAGCCGTGAATCAGCAGTAGGTCACCTTCTAGGTTTTTAGCGTAGGTGATTGCTGAGGTCTCTTTATAGCGCTCGGCTGACTCTGGCAGTAGGCCTGAGTAACGCTCTTGATAAATTGTGTCATACAGCGTTAAGTCAGGAACTGGTGCCAATGCCATACCCATTTTGTAAGTGTCTGGGTAACGGAACAGGGCGTTCAGGGTTTGTGTACCGCCGCCACTGTGGCCCCAGATGCCTACACGGTCAGCATCGATATAATCCCAACGTTTTTCCATCTCTTGCAACGCGTCGTATTGGTCACGCACGGTCACGATACCGAGATTTTTGTAGATTGAACGGCGCCATTCGAAGCCACGTGGTGATTTAGTACCACGGTTATCGATAGAGGCTACGATATAGCCTTGTTGGTTTAGCATGATGTTCCACAGGTATAACCATCCGCCCCAACGGTTGGCAACGGTTTGCCCCCATGGCTCGCCGTATACGTAGAACAAGATTGGATATTTCTTGTTCGGGTCGAAGTTGGTTGGGCGCATGATGTAACCATCAAGCATTAACCCGTCGCGTGCTGGTACGCGGAAGAATTCGATATCGCGTTTTGCCAGCGCATCGACTTTTTCCTGAACATCGCTGTTATCGACCAAGGTACGGATGTGTTTGTGCTCCGGCAACGACACAATGTCAGTGTTTGGCACTTTGCCTGCTGCACTGTAGGTGTGCTGCGCGTACTTGGCATCACGTGACACGCTGTATGAGTGCGTGCCTGGTTGGTCAGGGGTTAAGCGTTCCAGCTTACCGCTGCCATCTAAGCTAGCGCGGAACAGATAGCGCTCAAGGGGAGTTTCTGGTGAGGCAATAAAATACACCCAACCGTTTTTCTCGTCTACGCGTGAAAGTTCAACCACATCCCAGTTGCCGCGGGTTAGCGCTGTCAATTTTCCAGTATCACGCTCCACTCGATACAAATGGCGATAGCCGCTACGTTCGCTCATCCACACGAATGAATCACCACCATCGATGAATTTCACCTCGTCTACATATTCAGCCCACGACTTAGTGTCTTCGCTGAGTATTTCACGCACACTGCCGTCATCGATATCCGCCAAGAAAACGCGGTTAATATTCTGGCTTCTCGGTAATTGCTGGATCAGTAATTGATCACTATTTCCTGCCCAATTCATCCGCACTAAATAGTGTTGGCGTGGATCACCGGGCACTTTCATCCATTCGGTATCACCACCATCCGCTGGGAGCACACCAATGCGCATAGCAGCGTTGGTTTGGCCCACTTTTGGATATGGGAATTGTTTCAGTTTTGGATACAACTGATCAGTATTGTTGATCATTGTGAAGATTGGCGTGCCTTCGGTATCCAACTGCCAGTAAGCAATGTGTTTACCATCCGGGCTCCAGCGGAAGCCGTCGCGTAACGAGAATTCTTCTTCGTTTACCCAATCGAAGGTACCGTTCACAATATGGTCGTTACCGTCGGTGGTCAGTGCAGTGATCTTCATGCTGTCGAGATCTTGCACATACAAGTTATTCTGCATTACGTAGGCAACGCGTTCACCCTGTGGGTCGAACTTGGCAAACATCATGGTAGATTCGGGCGCGTCGCCGCCCAACTGTACTAATTCGTCGTTGTTGCGGTCTAGTACCCAGTAATCGCCAAGCGTATTGGTACGCCATGAACGTTTCGTATTGGTAAAAATTAATACCTTACTGCCGTCTTTCGACCATACATAATCTGCAATTTCTAGTGCCTGATCTTGGCCTTTTGGCGTTAGCTGTTCGGCACTCACCATCACTGTGCGTTCATTCGTTACTGGATGGTAACGAACGATATCACGGCCGCCTTCCTGGCTTTCTGAGGGCTCTAACGTGGTGTAGCCAGAACCGTCTGCTAACCAACGCGTTGGCGCAGGGTATTGCAGGCGAAACTTGTCGCTGGCAAAGATGTCTTTATTGGTGATTTGCGTGCCACTGACTTGGTCAGCCGATGAAGACATGCCCATATCTGGCATGTTGGCACAACCCGCGAGTAACACGCTGGCGGTTAACGCCAAAGGTGTTAGGCTGCGGCGAAGTGTGGATAAACGCATAGGTTTTCCTTCCATTCTTGTTGTCAGAATTTAGCCCATTGATTCTATCGCATCTTGTGTAAGATACCAGTCATTGCCTGAGGAGTTGCGTTGAATGCGGTTTATCTGGCGGTAAACTTCGCTTGAATGTAGCCTGTATCATCCCCACCTATACAGTATTAGCGAATTACAACGTCGAGGTGATAAATGTCAGCTAATCCATTAATGGAATCTCATTGGCTTCCGCCGTTTGCGGCGATCAAACCGGAACACGTGGTTGACGCAATAAAACAACGTATTGCGAGTGCCAAACAAACCATTGAGGAAGTGGTTCAACAGCCGCACTATAGCTGGCAGAACTTGGTACAACCGCTGATTGAGGCGGACGACCAATTGGAACAAAGTTGGGCGCCGGTGAGCCATCTAAACGCAGTGCTTAGCACCCCAGAATTGCGTGAAGCTCATGATGCATGCTTACCGATGTTGTCGGACTACGCCACCTATGTGGGACAGCACGAGGGCCTTTACAACGCCTACCAAGCCCTGAAAGACAGTGACGAATTTACCCAGTTAACGGCGACTCAACAAAAACTCATTACTGATACGCTGCGAGACTTTAGGTTATCGGGTGTTAGCTTGCCTGCAGAGAAAAAGCAGCGCTATGCGGCTATCTCTAGTCAGTTGTCGGAACTCGGCTCAAGTTTTGGCAACCATCTATTGGACGCGACTCATGCTTGGCATTGCCATATAGAGGACGAATCGCGCCTCGCAGGCTTGCCGGAGAGCGCGCTCGAGGCTGCCGCAGAAGCGGCTAAGGCAATGGAAAAATCAGGTTGGGTTTTCACCTTAGATATTCCCAGCTATTTGCCAGTGATGCTGTACGCGGATGACCGAGAATTACGCCGTGAAATGCATTATGCCTATGCCACGCGCGCGTCAGATATCGGTCCTAACGCTGGTGAATTTGATAACTCCGAGATCATGGATAAGACCCTAGCGTTGCGGCACGAAATGGCTCAGTTATTGGGTTTTAGCAATGCTGCAGAAATGTCGCTAGCGACTAAAATGGCGGAAAGTCCTCAACAAGTGATGCGTTTTCTCAACGACTTAGCGGAAAAATCGTTGCCACAAGCACGGCAAGAGTATCAACAGATCATCGACTTTGCCGCTGAACAAGGTGTCGACGATTTGGAAGCGTGGGACGTGCCTTACTACGCCGAAAAACTGAAGCAACAGCGCTTTGCGATTTCCGATGAGCAACTGAAACCTTACTTCCCTGAACACAAAGTTGTAGAAGGTTTGTTCCAGGTGGTGCGCCGGCTATTCGGTATGGTTATCACGCCACGAGATGATGTCGAAACTTGGCATCCAGACGTTCGTTTTTACCAAATCCACGATGAGCAAGGGCAGTTGCGTGGTGCCTTTTATTTCGACCTTTATGCACGCCAAGGTAAACGAGGCGGTGCTTGGATGGCGGATTGCCGCGTTCGGCGGATACTCGATAGCGGCGAAATGCAGTTACCGGTCGCATTTTTAACCTGCAACTTCAGCAAACCCGTGGGCAATAAGCCTGCGCTCTTTACCCATGACGAAGTAGTGACCTTGTTCCACGAGTTCGGTCACGGCTTACACCACATGCTAACCCAGGTCGATGTTGCTGGGCTTTCTGGCATTAATGGTGTGGCATGGGACGCGGTAGAGCTACCGAGTCAGTTTTTAGAAAACTGGTGTTGGGAGCCTGAAGCGTTACGGTTAATTTCTGGCCACTACGAAACCCAAAAGCCGCTGCCGCAAGATTTGTTGGATAACATGTTGGCGGCAAAACATTTCCAAGCTGCTATGCAAATGGTGCGGCAATTGGAGTTCTCACTATTTGATATGCGCATTCATGCTGAGTACGACCCGGAACAGGGGGCGCGTATTGCCGATATTCTGCAGCAGGTTCGTGAGCAGGTTGCGGTACGGATGCCACCACAGTATCAGCGTTTCCAGCATAGCTTTGGACATATCTTCGCCGGGGGCTACGCTGCAGGTTACTACAGCTACAAATGGGCAGAAGTATTATCGGCGGATGCGTTCTCACGGTTCGAGGAAGAAGGTATCTTCAACGTCGAGACCGGACGCTCTTTCCTCCACGAGATCTTGGAAAAAGGTGGCAGTGATGATGCCATGAACTTGTTCAAGAACTTCCGCGGACGTGAACCAGAGATTGAGCCTCTGCTGCGCCACTCTGGCATAGCTGCTTAATTAAGCTGGCTATTGGCGAGAATAATATTGACCAATAAAATCAGGCCGCCAACCAAAATGGCGGCCATGATCACGCCCACAATAATGTAGGGTAACGGGCTGCCTTGGCTGAAGTCGCGGACACGATTGCGCTGGCTTTGCACACCAAAAAAGGCGGCTACCACGCTGAAAAATACATCAAGCAGAGAAGGTTTCTGTGGCGATTGTTGCGATGACTCAGTCATTGCTAGGCGAAAGTTTAGAGTTTCTTATCGTAAGAAGACTGTTGGTCTCCAAACAACAACTCTACCAAGTCGAAAAAATGGAATTGGGTAGAGCGGCTTTCACCCGTTAGCCAGCTTTGCCACGAGATCTTTTCTGCCGGTGCAGTACACTGCTGGCTGGCTGTCGTGGTTTCGGTGGTTTTTAACACGTCTTCACAGCGTTGGGTGCTGTTCTTCATTGCTAAAAGGTCATAAGAAGGCAATGCCACAGTCGAAATGACTGCAAGCCCGCATACTACTAGAGCGGCAGACGCTATAGTCGTTTTCACGGAAACCTCCTTGGTTGACGATTACTGCAAAACATATCAGCTATTGCGTACAAATTCTAGTCAATTAGATGAATTTTTTTGTCGCAAACAACCTGATACACTATGCGACAATTTTCATTGTCTGTCGCGCCTAATGCGTTAGCACGTCAAGTTTTATAGGTAATTGCCATGAAAGAGTGGATAGCTCCGTCAATTTTGTCTGCCGACTTTGCTCGGTTAGGCCAAGAAGTCGATGATGTTTTAGCCGCCGGCGCAGACATCATTCATTTTGATGTCATGGATAACCACTATGTGCCAAACCTGACTATCGGCCCGATGGTTTGTAAAGCGCTACGTAATCACGGCGTGACTGCACCGATTGATGTGCACTTAATGGTGAAACCGGTCGATGCCCTGATTCCGCAATTTGCCGAAGCGGGAGCCTCGATAATCTCATTTCATCCAGAAGCATCAGAGCACGTAGACAGAACGCTACAGTTAATTCGTGACCATGGCTGTCAGGCGGGGTTGGTATTGAATCCAGCGACACCGTTGAGCTACTTGGATTTTGTCATGGATAAGTTGGACTTAATTCTGCTGATGTCGGTAAATCCTGGCTTTGGTGGACAAGCATTCATTCCGTCGACGCTGGAAAAAGTTCGTCAAGTGCGGCAGCGTATTGACCAACAGCAGCGGCCTATCCGTTTAGAAGTCGACGGTGGAATAAAAATTGATAATATCGCTGAAGTGGCGAAAGCGGGTGCAGATACCTTTGTTGCAGGCTCTGCCATTTTTAACAACGATGATTACCACGCTGTCATTAGCGAGATGCGCAAAGCGCTGCAAAGCGTTAACTCAGATTAATAGCATTAGATAAAAGCATAAGGATTACACGCATGTCCAAACCTGTTGTACTTAGCGGTTGTCAGCCATCAGGGCAACTTTCGATTGGGAATTATTTGGGCGCTCTGCGGCAGTGGGTACAAATGCAACAAACCCACGACTGCAAGTTCATGTTGGTTGATTTACATGCGATTACTGTGCGGCAACAACCTGAGCAACTACGCGAAGCGACGCTTGATGGCTTAGCGCTGTATTTAGCGTGTGGCTTAGACCCCGAAAAAAGTACCCTATTTGTGCAGTCACAAGTGCCAGAGCATGCGCAGTTAGCGTGGGTGCTGAACTGCTATACGCAAATGGGCGAACTGAACCGTATGACACAGTTCAAGGATAAATCCCAACGCCACGCCAATAATATTAATGCCGGGCTGTTCACCTACCCAGCGCTGATGGCTGCCGATATCTTATTATACCGTGCCGATGAAGTGCCGGTTGGCGATGACCAGAAGCAGCACTTGGAGTTATCGCGTAATGTTGCTATCCGGTTTAACAACCTTTATGGCGATGTTTTCAAAGTACCAGAGCCGATGATCCCTAAAGTGGGTGCACGGATCATGTCGTTACAAGATCCCGAGAAAAAAATGTCGAAGTCAGACGACAACGTGAACAACTTCATTGGTTTGCTCGAAGATCCGAAAAAAGTGACGAAAAAAATCAAACGCGCGGTAACCGACTCTGAAGAACCGCCTCGCGTCGCTTTTGATCCAGCGGCGAAGCCTGGGGTATCTAACCTGTTATCGATTTTATCGGCGGCGACGGGCGAGGCGATCAGTGATATCGAACCGCGCTACGCAGATAAGATGTATGGTCACCTTAAAGGTGATGTGGCAGAAGCCGTTGTGGCATTGCTAGAGCCCATACAAGAGAAGTATCACGCCATCCGTAACGACCGTGCGTACTTGGATGAAGTGATGCGCAAAGGCGCTGATAAAGCGCGTGAAGATGCTGCGCAAACCCTCCGCGCCGTGTATGACGCGGTCGGGTTTGTGCCATATCCAGCCGGTTAAAGCTGGTTAATCGGTATTTTCAGGTAGGTATGCCCTTGGTCATCGGCTGGGGGCATATTACCCGCGCGAATATTGACCTGAATAGAGGGTAAAATCAGTCGCGGCATTTCTAATGTCGCATCGCGTTTCTCGCGCATTTCGACAAACTCGTCTTCACTCACTCCGTCGTGCACATGAATACTGTTCTGCTTTTGCGCTTTCACGGTAGTCACATACTGGTGTTCGCGACCCTTTGGCGGATAGTCGTGGCAAATATAAATTTCGGCATCGTCACCCAGCGCCAAAATTTTCTGAATCGACTGGAACAGCTGATGTGCACTGCCACCGGGGAAGTCACAACGGGCGGTGCCAACATCCGGTAAAAACAGTGTGTCACCGACAAACGCTTTGCTATCGTTCAATACATACGTTAAATCCGCTGGCGTGTGCCCCGGAGTGTGCATCACCCGGAACTCCATCGAACCTACCGTAAAGGTTTCGCCATCGCTGAATAGGTGGTCGAAGTCGGCGCCATTCGGCAAGAACGATTTCTCAAGGTTGAACACGTCTTTGAAGATGGCTTGAACTTTCTTGATATTCTCGCCAATGCCGATTTTAGCGCCCAACGCTCGGCGCAGGTATGGCGCTGCCGATAGATGGTCGGCGTGGGCATGGGTTTCTAATATCCATGCAACTTTGAGACTTTCAGCGGCAACGAACGCTAGAATCCTATCGGCTCCCTCATTTTTGGTGCGACCCGATTTGTAGTCAAAATCTAATACCGGATCGATAATGACGGCATCACGGCTGTTGCTGTCGTAGACGACATAACTAAAGGTTTCACTATCGTTATCCAAAAACGCTTTTACTTGCACCGCGCTCATTTGAATACTCCTATTATTGCTGTGCTGATTTTTTGAGCGTATTAAATTTTCACCCTTAAGTCAATAATGGAATATATATATTCTTTTTTGTTATTTATGGCGTTTTTTTGATGGAGTTGAGTCCTAACGGGTTATCATTACAATACTCGCTGCATTTTATAGAAAAGGCCAGTAACAGATGATCTTACTGCTTGATAACTACGACTCATTCACCTTTAACTTGGCACGTTATTTTCGTGAATTGAACGAAAAAGTTGAGGTTTGTCGTAATGACCAAGTGACATTGGCCGATGTAGAGTCTATGAAACCGGATGCAATTGTGATTTCGCCGGGTCCGTGTTCGCCGAACGAAGCGGGTTTATCGCTGGCGCTTATCGACGCCTTTGCGCAGCGTTTACCCATACTTGGAGTGTGTTTAGGGCACCAAGCGCTCGCGCAAGTGTTCGGTGCTAAAATTGTTAGAGCAGAACGAGTGATGCATGGCAAAACCTCGATGCTAAAGCATTCCGGACAGGGGTTGTTCAGTGGATTGCCCCAACCGTTAGAGGTGACGCGGTATCACTCATTATTGATTGAACCAGAAAGCCTATCGCCAGAGTTTATTGTCGATAGTGTCAGCCAAGCGCCAAGCGGTGCAGAAGAGATTATGGCGATTCGCCACAAGACATTGCCGTTGTTCGGCGTACAATTTCATCCAGAGTCGGTTATGACTGACGCTGGACACCCGTTGCTGGCTAATTTTATCGATGTTGTGCGTAAGCCAGCAGCATAATCGTTAGGATGTTTCATGTACGATTTTTTTGCCATATCCACTTCAGGTGGTAGTAAAGATCCGGCGCAGCGGCTGGAAAAGCGCTTTATCAATTATTTGATCAGCTTTCCCTTTGCTCGTCAGCAGCGCGATCAGGCCGATGGTAAGCCTCGTACTGAGGAGGAACGCCGCCGTGAGTTGTTGCAAGTCGAACAAATTAACTACGACGAGCGGGCGCGGTTAAAGCGCGCTCGGGAAAATTTTATTAATCGCGTTTCGCGAGAGCTTCATGAAGAAGTGTATCACCGCGTGTTGAAGGCGTTAGAAGACCCACAATACGTGCGCGAACGCCTTGTGCCGATGCCGAAAATGTTACCCGAGCTGTTGGATACCCTAAGCACTAAAGCGGCGTCAATGGCGATAGTTGAGCAGCTAGTAAGCAATATGCCGTGGTTTCATGATAGCGTCTTACGCGTGGTCAACAATCCACCGTTCAGTACCAAACGCAAAGATACTCAGATTAAACTTGAAAGCTTGCGGGTTGCGATGAGCTTTGTCGGGGTTGAGAATTTGCGCCTGTTAACGCCCGCATTCGTGATGCAAAACTGGTTACCCCCCTCGACTGAACCTTTTACCTTATTTCGCCGCAAAGTATGGGACCATTCCTTAGCGACCGCAGTCGTGGCGCATGAAATAGCGCAACACAAGGGACTGCGAGATCCAGGCATTGCTTATACCATTGGGATGTTCCATGAACTCGGCAAAATCGCGTTGACCAAGCTTTACTTAAAAGTGTTTGACGAAGTGCAACGCGAGTGGTCGATAAAAACGGTCAATGATAAAGCACAAGACAAACACAACGCGATTGTTCAGCTAACCGCTGATGAACAGTTTTTGCGCGATTTAATGTTAGAGCAAGATAAACGAGCGAGCCATATTGTGGTTGAAGGCTGGCAGCTCAAACGCGTGCCGTTAAGCCCGCATTTGGTGAGTTTTACCCAAGCCAGCAACCTAGAAGACTATAGCGATTACGCATTAGCCTTGGCGCAAGCCAATGCTTACAGCGAGTATCGGATGTTAAAAGATGTGGATATGGTGACCGCAGAAGAAGCGAAGCATTTGTTGAACAAATACAAGCTGCCCGCCGAATTACTGAGCCAGTTGCTTAACCTTAACCTCAAACGTCCGAAAATCGTGGTGCCCGAATAAAAAATTTTTGACTATTCATTCGGTGGATTTTCGACCAGCCTAAATATCTATTCAGTTTCTCTGAAAAGTTACGCGGTTTTCCTGTGCCTATGCCAAATGGCGCAGACATCAAGCCGAAATTTTGCGATAATAACGGGCTAATTTGAACCCATTTGACTCGCATAACGGGTGTTTACGCCTAGCGACAGAGGAGCAAACGAATGACTGACAAAATGTCTGTATCTCGCGAAATGTTTAACGATGTAATGGTGCCGAACTACAACCCAGCGGCAATGATCCCAGTGAAAGGTGAAGGATCGCGGTTGTGGGACCAAGAAGGTCGTGAGTACATTGATTTTGCTGGCGGTATTGCTGTTAACTGCTTAGGCCATTGCCACCCAGCAATGGTGAAAGCCATTCAAGAGCAAAGCCAAAAACTCTGGCACTTAAGTAACGTATTCACCAATGAGCCAGCCATTCGCTTGGCCAAGAAATTAACCGACGCAACATTCGCTGATCGGGTCTACTTTGCTAACTCAGGTGCAGAAGCCAACGAAGCCGCGTTGAAACTGGCACGCCGCTGGGCGCTGGAAGAGCATGGTGAGCACAAGAAGCAAATCATTGCCTTTAGTAAAGGTTTCCACGGTCGCACATTCTTTACCGTCACTGTTGGTGGTCAGCCGGCGTACTCTGACGGGTTCGGGCCTAAACCAGGCGCTGTTGAACACGTTCCATATAACGATTTAGAGGCACTGAAATCACTGATTTCTGACAACACCTGCGCGGTAATGATGGAGCCGTTGCAAGGCGAAGGCGGCGTGATCACCCCTGACGCTGATTTTGTAAAAGGCGTGCGCGAGTTATGTGACCAACACAATGCACTGTTAATTTTTGATGAAGTGCAAACGGGCTTTGGCCGTACCGGTTCTTTGTATGCCTATCAACAGCTAGGCGTGACACCGGATATCTTGGCATCAGCAAAATCGTTAGGTGGCGGCTTCCCGATCGGCGCTATGTTAACCACTGACGCTATCGCGCAACACCTGAAACCGGGTACACACGGCAGTACTTACGGCGGTAATCCGCTGGCTTGTGCGGTTGCAGAAGCGGTGTTCGACGTAGTCAACACTGATGACGTATTAGCGGGTGTAAAACACCGCGAAGCGTTAGTGAAAGAACACTTGCAGCGTATCAACGATAAATATCACGTATTCGACGAAATCCGTGGTAAAGGCATGTTGATTGGCGCGGCGTTAAACGAGAAGTTTGAAGGCCGGGCGCGAGATTTCTTGCAAGCTGGTAACGCTGAAGGCGTTATGGTGCTAGTTGCAGGCCCTAACGTTGTACGCTTTACGCCGTCACTGATCATTCCTGAAACAGATATCGTGGAAGGCATGAAACGCTTTGAACAAGCCGTGGCAAAAGTCGCAGGCTAACGCCGGGGTACCGTTATGTTGGTAATTCGACCGATACGTCCATCTGACTATGCGGCACTGTACGATTGTGCCGTTGAGTCGGGGCATGGATTTACTTCGTTGCCGATTGACCAAGCCTTGCTGGAACGTCGCATCGAACGCGCTCAGCATGCATTTTCTGCGGAAAGCTTGGAAGCACCGGGCGAAGAGGGTTACCTGTTCGTCATGGAAGACACCGAAACTGGCGAAATCGCTGGAGTAAGTGGCATCGAAGCCGCGGTTGGGAAAAGCGATGCGTTTTGGCACTATCGGCTAGGCAAAGTGGTGCACCACAGCGCCGAGCTGGGGATTCATAACACACTCGAAACGCTGACCTTGTGTAACGATTACACTGGGGTATCAGAGTTGTGTACGCTATTTTTGCGAGAGCCCTATCGCAAAGGTCTAAACGGTAGAACCTTGTCGCGTTTTCGGATGCTGTTTTTAGCCCAGTTCCGGCAGCGTTTCAGCGATTGGGTGATAGCGGAAATGCGCGGCGTTTGTGACGACGATGGGCAGTCGCCGTTTTGGGGATGGTTAGAAGATAACTTCTTTTCCATGGACTTCCCGAAAGCGGATTACCTCAGCGGTGTTGGCAGTAAGGCCTTTATTGCTGAGTTGATGCCACGCTTCCCAATTTACGTCAATATGCTCCCAGAGAAGGCACAAGCGGTCATCGGTCGGGTTCATGACAATACCTTCCCAGCGTTAAAACTGTTGCAATCTGAAGGTTTCCGTTTCCGTGGTTTCGTCGACATTTTTGATGCGGGACCGACGGTAGAAGCGGAAGTTTCCAACCTGCGGAGTGTGCGTAATAGTCGTATCCTTCCGGTTGAAGTGGGCGAAGCCGATGCAAACGGCGAACCGCATATTGTTTGCAATACCTCAGTGACCCAGTTCCGAGCTGGGCAAGTAAGCTTAGTAAGAGATGCAAGCGTCGTGCGCTTAGATGCGAAAACGGCAGAAACCTTACATTTACAACACGGCGACACTGCGCGCGTGGTCGCGCTGTAATAAGGAGATCCTATGACAGCGGAAAATCAATTTATCAATGGTCGTTGGCAAGCCGGTGCTGGTGACAGCTTTAAATCTATCGATCCGGCTCGTAATGAAGTGATTTGGGAAGCAGGTTCAGCGACCGAAGCACAAGTTAACGAAGCAGTAATGGCGGCTCGTGAAGCCTTTGTGGGATGGGCTGATATGGCTTTTGAAGACCGTTTAGCCATCTGCCAGAAATTTGCCTCATTACTGGAACAGAATAAAGAACATTTAGCCATGGTGATAGCACGTGAAACCGGTAAGCCGGTATGGGAAACACGTACCGAAGTTGGCGCGATGATCGGCAAAGTGGCGATTTCTGAAAAAGCGTATAAAGAGCGTACCGGTACGGTAGAAAACCCTATGCCAGGTGCAAAGGCCTTTATTCGCCATAAGCCGCATGGCGTGGTTGCAGTGTACGGTCCGTATAACTTCCCAGGCCACTTACCGAATGGCCATATCGTACCATCGTTGCTGGCAGGCAATACGGTAGTGTTTAAGCCGAGTGAGTTGACTCCAATGGTTGCCGAAGAAACGGTGAAATTATGGGAAAAAGCGGGTATTCCAGCGGGCGTATTGAACCTGGTTCAAGGCGAGGTCGCTACGGGTAAAGCCCTTTCTGCGCACCCACAAATCGATGGTTTGTACTTTACCGGTTCGTCGAATACCGGGCACTTGTTGCACAAGCAGTTCGGCGGTCGCCCAGACAAAATTTTGGCGTTAGAAATGGGTGGTAATAACCCATTGATTGTAAAAGACGTCAGCGACATTGATGCTGCCGTGCATAACATCGTGCAGTCGGCATTTATCACTTCGGGCCAGCGTTGTACCTGTGCGCGTCGGTTGTTCGTGCCAAATAACGAATCAGGTCGGAAGATTATTGAACGCCTGGTTGAAGTGACAGAGAACATTTTGGTGGATGATTACGAAGCCGACCCGCAACCGTTCATGGGTGCAATGATTTCAGCCAAAGCTGCGGCGCAGATGGTGGATGCCCAGAACGCCTTGTTGCAGAGCGGAGCTACCTCGTTAGTGCGGATGAAGCAACTAGACGATAAAAAAGGTTTCGTAACACCGGGTATTGTTGATGTCACTAACGTGGATGATATGCCAGACGAAGAGCACTTTGGACCATTGTTGAAAGTGTATCGCTACGGCGACTTTGACGCGGCAATCGCAGAAGCCAACAATACTCGTTACGGTTTATCAGCGGGTATCTTGTGTGATGCCGAGAGTGATTATCGCTACTTCTTCAAACGTATTCGTGCGGGCATCGTTAACTGGAATAAACCGATCACTGGGGCATCCAGTGCGGCGCCGTTTGGCGGTATTGGCGCTAGCGGTAATCACCGTGCCAGTGCTTACTACGCGGCCGATTACTGCGCATACCCAGTAGCGTCGGTGGAAGCAGAACGTTCCACTTTGCCAGAAAGTTTGGCTCCAGGGCTGAAATTTTAAGCACTGCGGCCGATAACCTTGTAGTCTGAGCCTGATGGCTCAGACTACTGCAAAAGTGATAGTAAACGTGTTATGTTGCTAAGCGCACTAGGTTATCGGAACCGGAAGGTCAAATGATCGTAGAAACAGACGGCTACATTGAGTTAGTCCAATATTTAACCGCACAATTGCCGCTCTTTGAGCAATCAAAGAAAGGTGTTGAGACTGCTGATTATAGTTTAAGAGAGCTATTTGAAGAGCAGCTTGCGCAAAAAATAATGGCCGTTTGTCAGCAGCAAGATATCCCCCAAGAGGTTCGATTAGACGTGGTTCGCGAAGCCGATGCCGTGCTCTATGATCTCGAAGAAGTACTGTCCTCGGTGCTCGAGAACAAACCTACCCCAGAACAAGAACAGTTCGTTGACGAATTTATTGGCTTGGTGAAAAACCTGTTTGATGACAAAATTCACCAGACCATTAGTGCTTAGACAACGTTAGAGATAGTCCCATGGAAAAACCTGATATGACGGCATCTGTCCAATGGACAGGTGAAATGACGTTTTTGGCAACTTCAGCCAGCGGTCACCGCGTAGTTATGGATGCGGGTGACGAATTGAAAGCCCCCACCCCATTAGAAATGGTGTTAATGTCCGCCGGTACTTGCGCTTCGGTCGACGTGGTTAGCATTTTACAAAAAGCGCGGCAACGCGTTAGCGGCGTGCATTGTGAACTATGTGCTAAGCGGGCCGACTCGGCGCCGAGAGTTTTTACCGATATTCACCTGACCTTCGTAGTCAGCGGAGACAATGTCGCGGAAAAACATGTTGAACGGGCGGTTAGCTTATCTGCCGACAAGTACTGTTCAGTGGCAAAAATGCTAGAAAAGGCCGTAAACATAACCCACTCATATCGTATTGAAACGCCTTAATGAATTATCGTCACGCCTTCCACGCTGGTAACTTTGCCGACGTATTTAAACACCTGCTATGGGTGAGTGCGGTGCAGCATTTGAAGCGAAAGGATAAGCCCTTTTTTGTGCTTGATACCCACGGCGGAATTGGCTGTTACGATTTGCAAGGCAACGAGGCAAGCCGTACCGAAGAAGCCATGCAGGGCATCGTGCGCTTGCGTCAACACAGCGAGCATCCGCTATTACAAGACTACCTTGCCGTAGTAGATAGTCTAAACGCTGATAACGGTGGTCGCTTTTACCCAGGCTCACCGTGGCTGACGGCCAGTTTATTGCGTCGCCAAGACCGGTTGCAGGTATTTGAGTTACACCCGCAAGACGGCGAACAGTTGCGGCAAAACTTAGCAGCATTCAGCAACGTTAAAGTGGAAGCGCCTGCCAATGGCTATCAAGCATTGGCGGCGGCGTTGCCACCGCTAGAGAAACGGGGTTTAGTGCTGATTGACCCGCCGTTTGAACAAACCGACGAGTTTGACCAAGTGATTGATGCGCTGAGCAAAGGCATCCGACGCTGGAGTCATGGCAGCTATGCGATTTGGTATCCGATCAAAGACCGGGTCAAGATTGCCGAGTTTCATCGCGATGTGAGCGCCATACCGCAACTGGAAAAAACCTTGGTGATCGAATTTATGCCACGCGCAGTGACCCCAGAGAAGGGCATGCACGGCTGTGGCTTTGTTTGGGTAAACCCACCATACGGTATGCTTAACGAATTAGAGCCAATGCTGAAATTACTGGTACAAAGCCTTGCCCAAGACCAAGACGCCAGTTATCGCATCGATTGGTTGATCGAAGAGTAGGGTTAGTTGCCGCTAACCCAGTCGACTTGAGTGCGTCCGAGCCGTTTTCGTTCGATAATTTGCTCAATCAACGGCATCAAAATCAATTCCATAGCAAATACCATTTTGCCCCCGGGCACCACCAAGGTGTTGGTGCGCGACATAAATGAGCCATCAATCATTTGCAGGTAATAGGGGAAGTTCACGTCTTTCATGCCACGGAAGCGAATGACCACGAAGCTCTCATCCAATGAAGGAATATCTTTAGCGCTAAATGGGTTCGAGGTATCCACAGTTGGCACCCGCTGAAAGTTGATATGAGTGCGCGAGAACTGAGGCACAATATGGTGAATATAATCTTCCATGCTGCGCACAATACTTTGCGTGACGGCTTCCCTCGAGTGACCACGTTCAGCGGTATCACGAACCAGCTTCTGGATCCATTCCAAGTTAACGATGGGCACCATGCCAATCAGCAGGTCAACGTGTTGGGCGACGTTGTAGTTATCGCCACAAACACCGCCGTGCAAGCCTTCGTAAAATAACGCGTCGGTATTCTCCGGGAGGTTTTCCCATGGAGTAAAAGTACCTGGCATTTGATTGTAAGGCACAGCGTCATCAAAGCTGTGTAGATATCGACGGACCTCGCCTTGACCACTCTCACCATATTCGCGAAACAATGCTTCCAGGCGCTCAAAATCGTTCGCGTCAGGACCAAAGTAGCTGATATGGCGTCCCTGTTCTTGCGCCTTGCGAATTGCTAAGTCCATTTCTGGGCGAGAGTAGCGGTGAAAACTATCCCCTTCGACAAATGCCGCGGTCACGTCCAAGGTACGGAAAATATGCCGCAGCGCTTGGCCGGTTGTCGTTGTCCCCGCACCCGATGAACCGGTTACGGCAATGATGGGATGTTTAGCCGACATAAGGATCCTAAAAAAATGTTGAACGCCTGTTATACGTGTTGGCGATGGCTCAGGTCAAGCGTCTTTACCCGTGCGGAATTAATAGTGGGGTGGTGGCGGTTCGTGGCTTGGATCTACGCCCGCGCTACTATTATCTTCTTGAATTTGTTTTAATTTTTTCGCTAAAAAGCGAACGTGCTGTTGTAGCTCAGTCAACTGCTGTGACTGGTCATAGACCTGTTGATTGAGCTGCTCAATGATATCCTCTTGAAACGCCAACTGGCTTTCCAAGTCATTCATGCGTTGCTTCTGAACGTCGTCTGACACCGATTAGGGCTCCTCTTGTGACGCAAGGTTGATATTCCACCACTCCGCTAAACCGGCGGAGTTTTCGGTCATAATAACAGTGGCTTTTGGGTTAACGGCTACCGATAGCAGCGCAGCGCTGGCAGGTTGCGGGGTATCCTCTGGCAACGAAGCTCGCCAATGGCGCAACGCTTCACCGTCGCTGGTGCGCCAGATGGTGATTCGCCGCGAAGGCGAACCAGTAAGTAAATACTTACCTTCGTGGCCAAACCGAGCGGCACTGAAGATTCTCTGGCGATCAAAAAACTGCAGTTGGCTTACCTTTTTACCGCTGGCAATCGACCAGATGCGGGCATTGTCCTTGCTATCGGCGGTAAAGGCAAATTCACCGTCTTCTTGTAAGGCAACTTGGGTCACACGACTTTCGTGTTGCCAGGAACGTATTACCTGACCGCTACGAGTGTCCCAGAGTAACGCTTTGAAGTCATTACTGCCGCTCAGCACGTAAAAACCGTTCGGCGAAATCGCTAAACCATTAATGCGTTCTTTATGGCCATAAAATTCGATCCGCCGACCGGACAGCGGGTTAAAGGCAATTTGTGTCCCATCCCCTTTGGCGAGCACGATGGTTGAGCCTTTATCGCTAACCACAACTTGTTCGATTTCACCATCATTGATTTTCCAATATCCAAGCTGCTCACCATCTTCCACCCGCCACAGTGAAAAAGTATGGCGGTTGGCCGCAGCAACTACGCTGCCGTCCGCGGAAATATCAACGGACATGATTTGTTCCATGCCATTGGCATCGATTAACCAACGGAACCTTGGCTGATTTGCCTTGTCTTGCCATAAGGCGACGCCTAAATTATCTGCTGCGACTACGCTGAAACTGGCATCATCGGCTATATCAGCCACGTAACTGCCAGTGTTTGAATGTAAACGTTGGGCAATGAGATCGGGGGCGGGTTGGCAACCCGCTAACAGTAAGGTAACCACTACGCTGACAAACCCGAGCATCTTCGGTAAAGCCATAGGCAAGCCCCTGTATGTTGTGTAGTATAACCAAGGCGTCATAAATAAGTTATTAGAAGCCCCGTCGATAACGGGCCTTTATCAATGGAGAATAGCATGAAACAACTAACAAAGCCCCTCGCCATTTCGGCGTTGGCGCTGGCATTAGCCGCCTGCTCGCAGTCTGATGGTTATCAGGTGACGAAAAAGCAGCCTGAAACGGAAAAGCAGAAACAAGCCTATGCACTGGGTGCTTCAGTGGGCCGCTTTGTCGGTCGTAACTTAGACCAACAAGAACAAGCGGAATTGGTATTAGACCGTGACGTTGTGATTGCCGGCTTTATCGACGCGGTGAAAGGCGAGTCTAAACTGGACGATAAAGAAACCGAAGAGTTGTTGAACAAGTTACGCCAACAAGCCATGGAACAGCGCCAGAACGTATTGGGCAAAAAAGCCAAAGAAGAAGGCGAGAAGTATCTTGCAGAAAATGCCAAGAAAGATGGCGTAAAAGTGACTGATTCAGGTTTGCAATACGAAGTATTGAAGGAAGGCAATGGCGAGCACCCTAAAGCGACCGATACGGTGCAAGTGCATTATGAAGGTAAATTGGTGAACGGCGAAGTCTTCGACAGCTCATATGAGCGTGGCGAGCCAACCGTATTCCCATTAAACCGCGTGATTGCAGGTTGGACTGAAGGCCTGCAGTTAATGAGTAAGGGCGCGAAATATCGCTTCGTTGTGCCACCTGAATTGGCATACGGTGACCGTGAAGTGGGTGGTGGTCAAATTCCACCGAACTCAACCTTGATCTTTACTGTTGAGTTATTAGACATTCAGCCGCCACAAGAACAAGCACCAACAGCGGATAGCGAGACTGACAGCGCTGAGTAATTGGTGTTGCCGTGAAGGCACAAAAAAAGCGCTGCCGATGCAGCGCTTTTTTATTGCTCAACGTTTTTGATTTACGCCAGAAGTAGCTCGTTTTCTTCCAATTGACCCAACAGCCGATCTTCGAACTCTAAACGCAGTTCAATGGCTTCGCCTAACGCCGATAGGTCGCGATCAAATTGCGAGCAATTGTCGGTGTTTTCCAAGGCACCGTAGCGGTCATTGAAGTCTAGAGCGATCTCCGTAGTGTCTGAAATAAGTGGAAACAATTCTTCGGCTAACTCGTCCAGTTCGCGACCTTTGCGCGAGCTCTCACGGACAATCTGATCGTACACTTCGAAATGTCCCGTTGAAACGTAATCCACTAGTACACCACAAAAGTCTCGGATTTCGTCAACTTCAGGAAGCTGCCGCGCGCTGCGTTCATAGGGCGGTAAGCCTGCTAACGTGCAGTATTTGACTAGCAGCTCTGCGCGCTCTGACAACCAATGGTCAACCGCTTGGTGAGAGCCTCCCCAACGTTTTTTTGCCTGTTCACTGCGGCTGAGCATTGCTATTCTCCAGTCTGTACTGATATTTCCGACCAATCTATAATTGCAGGGCGCAGGCGTCAACCGCTTTTACGCCCAGTAGTTAAGGACAAATCATGGTAGAACCCAATCGCAGACCCAGTAAAGACGAGCCCGCTTGGTGGTTTATTGTGTCCGCAGGCGAAATTTGGCTGACCGAACAACAGCACGTTCCGTTTGGTGAACTGCAGCAAATGTCATTTCCCGACTTGGCAGACGATGTGGTGATGTTCATTGGCGAATTGCGCGAACGGCACTGTTATCTGATCATCGCCGACTATAAAGATAGCCGTTTTGAAGGTGGTGAATTCGTCCCGTTACGAGAATTATTGAGCCACGGTGATGATGAGTTGTTTGCGATGGCAGGCAGTGCCAGCCAAATTGCCCATTTTATTCAAACGCATCGTTTTTGTGGTCAGTGTGGAAGCCGCATGGATTGGGTGGATTGGGAACTGGCTGCACACTGCCCGCGCTGCCAACACCGTTGTTACCCGCGCATTTCTCCCTGCGTGATTGTGGCGATCGAAAAACACGGACAGATTTTATTGGCTCAAGGCAAGCGGCATAAGACTGGGCGCTATTCGATACTGGCCGGATTCGTGGAAACCGGCGAGTCATTAGAACAGGCAGCCCACCGTGAAGTCATGGAGGAAGCGGGTATCGAAATCACCGATTTACGTTACCGTTTCAGTCAGCCTTGGCCGTTTCCACACTCGTTGATGATGGGCTATACCGCGCGCTGGAAATCCGGTGAATTACACATTGATCCGCATGAATTGGTAACCGGAGATTGGTTTGCCTTTGATGAGCTACCGGAAATCCCTCCGCCAGGAACGATTGCCCGTGAATTAATTGATACATTAATTAATGACCGAAGCGCCGCCGACGAGTGATTTTTCGTGGAGCCATAGCGGCTAGGCTGGTAAACTTCGGCGGCACATTTTTATGGCGCTGGTAGCTGCCAGCGCGACCTAGGTGGATGAAATGACAGAATTGAAAAACGACCGTTACCTTCGCGCATTGGCGAAACAACCTGTTGACCGCACGCCAATCTGGATGATGCGTCAAGCTGGGCGTTACCTGCCGGAATATCGCAAAGTGCGTCAGCAAGCCGGAGACTTTATGAGCCTCTGTCGAAATGCCGAGCTAGCCTGTGAGGTCACGCTGCAACCGTTGCGACGTTTCCCGTTGGATGCGGCAATTCTGTTTTCAGACATCCTAACCATCCCCGACGCTATGGGGTTGGAATTGTATTTTGAAGCGGGCGAAGGTCCAAAATTTGGCAAGCCAGTGCGCAGCTTGGCTGAGATCGAGAAGCTTGCCGTACCCGATATGGAGCAAAGCTTAGGCTACGTAATGGATGCGGTACGGACCATTCGGCGAGAACTGAACGGTGAAGTACCCTTGATCGGCTTTTCTGGTAGCCCATGGACGTTGGCCACTTACATGGTCGAAGGTGGCAGCACGAAAAACTTTTCGAAAGTGAAAAAGCTGGCGTTTAGCGAGCCCCAAGCAATGGCTTTACTATTGGATAAGCTAGCGGACTCGGTCATCGACTATCTCAATGCACAAATTGCTGCCGGTGCGCAGGCGGTGATGATTTTTGATACCTGGGGTGGGGTGCTTTCACCTCGTGATTACCAACAACTGTCGCTGGCACCGATGCAGAAAATTGTTAATGGCCTGACACGGCACGCGGATGGTCGCAAAGTGCCTGTGACGCTGTTTACCAAAAACGGTGGACAGTGGTTAGAAGCAATGGCAGCGACCGGCGCCGATGCGCTTGGGGTTGATTGGACAACCAACCTTGCTGATGCACGAGCGCGCGTTGGTGGGCAAGTGGCATTACAAGGCAACATGGACCCTAGCATCCTGTACGCTTCACCACAGCGCATTGAAGAAGAAGTAGCGACCATTTTGGCAAGCTACGGTCAAGGCAGCGGCCATGTCTTCAACTTGGGTCACGGTATTCATCCAGAAGTGGATCCAGAGCATGCTGGTGCCTTTATTGACGCGGTACAGCGTCTGAGCCCCGCCTACCATCGTTAATTTGCGATAAACCCCGCCATCTGAGCGTTAAGCGGGCACGCATTTAACAGCGTGTCCGTTACAATGTCGGCAAAGACTACCGCAGTATTAGAAGGTTTGTGTATGGCGAAGCGCGCTTGGGTTACTCCGATTACGATCATTATTGTGTTATTGGCAGGTTTTGCTGCGTATTTATTTTTGCAGCCAAAAACTGAATTGAATGGTCAACAACAACAATCGGCTGTGCCCGTCCGCACACAAACGGTCGCTATTGAAGAATTTCGAGACGTGATCGAAGCGCTCGGTACCGCAAAAGCCAATGAGTCGGTAGAAATTACTTCGCAACAGCAGGGCGTTGTCGACAAAATTTACTTCAAAGACGGCGACAACGTTAAACAAGGACAGTTGTTGGTCGAACTCAATGCGCGCGAAGAACTGGCAAAGGTTCAGGAATTACAGTTCCGTCTTGGCGAAGCCACTCGACAGCTTGAACGTTTAAAAAACTTGGCACGAGAAAAAGTTACGTCGCAACAGCAATTAGAAGAGCAACAGACGTTAGTTAACCAAACTCAAGCACAACTCGAAGTTGCCAAGGCGCAACTGGCGCAAATGAACATATATGCGCCATTTGATGGCCAATTGGGTTTGCGCGCGGTGAGTCCTGGTTCGTTAGTCACCCCGGGCGACACAATCACCACGCTAGATGACGCGATGCCCATTAAAGTGGATTTCTCTGTACCTGAATTGTATTTTGCTAGTTTGGCTGTGGACCAAGAAATTATTGCGCGTTCTGCGGCTTATCCAAGCGAGCAGTTCAATGGTCGTATTGAAACCATCAATTCGCGTATCGACCCGATTACTCGAACCGTCAAAGTACGGGCAATTATTGATAACAAAAGCGGCCGCATTCGCCCTGGCATGCTGTTGCAAATTATTTTATTACGCAGCATCGACGACGCCATCATTCTTCCTGAAAAAGCCTTATTACCGATTCAAAACCGCCAATATGTGTTTGTGGTAACCCCTGATCAACGCGCCAAACGTGTAGAAGTAACCATTGGCCGGCGTAAACCGGGTATTGTGGAAATCACCAACGGTTTAAAGCCAGGTGATGAGGTTGTTGTTGAAGGCATTATTCGCTTACGTGATGGTATTCCGGTCACGGTGCAAGGAGCGAAGTAATGTGGTTATCTGATGTTTCGGTAAAGCGGCCGGTCTTCGCGACCGTTATCAATATTCTGTTGCTGGTGTTTGGTGCAGTGGCGTTTACCATGCTGCCGTTGCGAGAATTTCCTGATATCGATACACCAGTGGTTTCTATTAATACCAACTATCCTGGTGCCTCTGCCGAGGTTGTAGAAACCCAAATTACCCAGCTTATCGAAGACCGTATTAGTGGTATTGAAGGGATTAAAAATATCTCGTCGAGCAGTAGCAGCGGTCGCTCCAGTATCAGTATTGAGTTCAATTTGAGTCGCGATATTGATGCGGCATCGAATGACGTTCGAGAACGTGTGTCGCGGGTGTTAAATAACCTCCCGGAAGAAGCCGACCCGCCTGAAGTGTCAAAAGCCTCTTCCGACGAAACTACCGTGGTTTGGTATAACTTGCGCAGCGACGCAATGTCGATTTTAGAACTCACTGACTACGCTGAGCGTTACCTGGTTGATCGGCTGTCAGTGGTTGATGGTGTGGCACGGGTGATTATCGGTGGTGACCGTCGTTACGCGATGCGGATTTGGCTAGATCGTGACGCCATGGCGGCACGCAAGGTGACGGTGACTGACATTGTACAACGCTTGCGAGAAGAGAATATTGAACTTCCTGCCGGTGAAGTAGAATCCAGTGACCGTGAATTCTCGGTACGAATGGCACGCGCCTACTTGAGTCCAAAAGATTTCCGCAACTTGGTGATTCGTCAAGGTGCTGATGGCTACTTAGTGCGGTTAGGTGAGATCGCTCGGGTGGAGCTCGGCTCTGAGGACGATAAAACCGACTTCCGTGGTAACGGTATTAACATGGTTGGCTTGGGTATTATCAAGCAATCAAAGGCCAATACGTTGTCTGTGGTTGAAAATGTGCGCGAAGAAATGGCATTGGTGAAGCAAACATTGCCACCCACCATGGAGCTCGCTACCAGTTATGACTCTTCCGTATTTATTCAGGGGTCGATTGATGAGGTTTACAACACCCTATTGATTGCCATGGCGCTGGTGGTGATCGTTATCTACTTGTTCCTGGGTAACCTGCGCGCCACAGTGATTCCAGCGGCAACTGTTCCGGTGGCGATCATTGCCTCTTATATCATGTTGTTTGCTTTGGGTTTCTCTATCAACCTGCTGACATTGTTGGCGCTGGTGCTTGCCATCGGTTTGGTGGTGGATGACTCAATTGTGGTACTGGAAAATATTTATCGTCGGGTAGAGCAAGGAGAACCGGCGTTACTGGCGGCATATCGCGGAGCCCGTGAAGTCGGCTTTGCGGTTATCGCTACCACTTTGGTATTAATTGCGGTGTTTGTGCCATTGGCGTTTCTTGATGGCAATATCGGTAGGCTATTTACCGAATTTGCGCTAGCCATTGCCGCCGCGGTGGTATTCTCGGCAATCGCTGCACTCACTCTGACCCCAATGTTGGGCTCTAAAATCCTGCAGAAGCAATCGCGTAATGGCAAGTTCGGGCAATGGCTAGAACGCGGTTTCGATAAATTGGAAGCAGGTTATGAGCGTTTACTTGAAGGTTGTTTGCACCGCCCGTGGTTGGCATTGGTGTTGGTGCTACTCTGTGCTGTCTGCACCTATGGTGTGATGCGCTGGGTGCCACAAGAGTTTGCACCACCAGAAGACCGGGGTACCTTTTACGTCAGCATCCAAGGTCCGGAAGGAGCAAGCTTTGAGTCTAATTCCAAGCGAATGGATGAAATTGAAAAAATTCTGCTGCCATACATCGACCAGAATAAAGTAGACAAAGTGATTGTTCGTGCCCCCGGTTGGGGAGGCTCGGCCGGTATCGCGATTGTCGGAGCCGTGCCGTTTGAAGAGCGAGATTGGTCGACCTTTACGCTGATGGATGAAATTCGCGAGAAGCTGAATAAGGTTATTGGCGTTCAGGCCTTTGCTTTTATGCGGAGCGGTATTAGTGGTGGTGGTGGCCGTCCGGTACAGTTCGTGTTGCAGGGCAACACTTATGAAAAGCTCGCTGAATATCGCGATATCGTGCTGGAAGAGGCAGCCAAGAATCCGGGGTTACAGCAAGTCGATGCGGACTACAAAGAAACCTTGCCACAGTTACTCATTAAAATCGATCCAGCGCGGGCCGCCGACTTAGGAGTTTCGGTCAGCGACATTGGTACCACACTCCAAACCATTCTTGGGCAACGCCGTGTGACGCGTTATTTGGACCGTGGTGAAGAATACGAAGTGATGCTTGAGGGGGAAGAATCGGATTACCGCAGCCCGCAAGCAATCGATAACATTTACGTGCGTTCGAGTCGTACCGATGAGCTTATTCCGTTATCCAACGTGGTTATCGTAACCGAACAAGCAACATCGGCACGGCTTAATCGTTATAACCGAATGCGCAGCGTGACCATTGAAGCCAATCTTGCCGAAGGCTATTCCTTGGGCGAGGCACTGAGTTTCTTGGAAAACGTGGTGAAAGAAAAGCTTCCGGGCGATGTCTCGATTGACTACAAGGGTGAGTCACAACTGTACAAAGAAAGCGGGCGGTCGATCATCTTTGTGTTCGTGCTCGCCCTGCTGGTGACATTCTTGGTGCTGGCGGCGCAGTTTGAGAGCTTTATTCACCCGGTTATCATCATGTTGGCGGTTCCGCTGGCGTTACTTGGTGCGATGATCGGGCTCTACGCTTCAGGAATGAGCATTAATATTTACTCGCAAATCGGTATTGTTATGTTGATTGGTTTGGCAGCGAAGAACGGTATTTTGATCGTCGAATTTGCTAACCAGTTGCGCGATGCGGGCATGCCAATATATTCGGCCGTGTTGAAAGCGGCGAAACAACGCCTCCGGCCCATTGTAATGACGGCATTCACTACAGTGATGAGTGCTGTGCCGCTGATCATTGGAACAGGCCCCGGCTCAGAAAGCCGAATGGTGATTGGTATGGTGATCTTTGCCGGTGTCGCGGTGTCGGCGTTTTTGACGATTTTTGTAGTGCCAGCGTTATATTTGCTCTTCGCGAAGAACACCAAATCGCCTTTAGAACGCAGCCAACGTTTAGAAAAGCTGGAAAAAGAGTATCCTTACCAACGTTAACCGAGCACTTATACCTTGGGTTAACGCAGGTGTAGCAAGGTTTCGTCTGGGCGGGTCGGTAGCCCCGCCAGGACGTTTTTTGTGTGGTTCGGATGGTTGGTAAAAATGCCGTCTACGCCTAACGCGTGCAGCTCTTCGATGTCGTGAGCCTCGTCCACGGTAAAGACATACACTTTTAATCCACGCTGGTGCCCATCGGCGACCAACTCGGGGGTGATAAAGCCAACGTCAATATGCACTGAGGTTGCTTGCAGGCGTTCGGCAAATTCGCAGTAGTCGAGCGGACAACAGGTTGTTAGCGCACCAATCGATAACTGCGGACACTGCTGTTTTATGCGCTTAAGCCAGTGATGGTTAAACGATGAAACCAACAGTTGCGACCAACTAAACTGGCAGTGTTCGATGCCATATTGAACGTCGCTGAGTAAGTCCGCCGCCGGCACATCACCTTTTAATTCAATATTCACTAAGCAACGGCCAGCAATGTGTGCAAGCGTTTCGCGCAGGGTTGGAATGGTCTGTTGGCCAAACACTTTCAATTGGCGGATTTGATCAGCGGTTAGATCTTGCAGCCGCCCTGCAGTTGCAGTGAGCCGCTCAAGGTAACGGTCGTGGAAAACGAAGCGTTCGCCATCAACCGCAAATACATCAAGTTCAATGCCATCGGCGCCGGCATCCAGCGCCCGACTGAAAGCGGCTAAGGTGTTCTCAGGCGCTTCGAAGCTAGCGCCCCGATGCGCCCATATAATCACTGGCTTAGGGTTCCCATAGCTTGGCCCATGCGCGTTACGCTGCCGGCTTGGAGCGCTGGGTCGAACTCGATAGCGTCTTTGGCGAAGGTCATCACCACGGTCGAGCCGAGTTTAAAGTGCCCCATCTCGTCACCTTTTTTCAGATGCACAGCTTCAGGGCCGCTGCTTGGATAGGACCATGATTGTACACGCATACCGGTTGGCGGAGTGACGGTACCTGACCAGACTGTACCAATACTGGCGACAATGGTGGCACCGACCAAGACCATGGAAAATGGTCCCGCCGGACCGTCGAAAAAGGCAATCACCCTTTCGTTACGAGCAAATAAATTGGGTACTGAACGAGCGGTTAAAGGATTAACCGAAAACAAGTCACCCGGTACATAGACCATTTTGGTCAGCGTACCGTCACAAGGCATGTGAATACGATGGTAATCCTTGGGAGCCAAGTAGATTGTCGCAAATTGGCCGTCGACAAAGGTCTCGGCGTCTTTGCTATTACCCCCCAACAGATCCTGCAACGAGTAATCGTGCCCTTTGGCTTGGAAAATCCGATCCTGATGGATGGCACCAAGCTGACTGATGGCGCCATCGACAGGGTGCGCAAGATGATTGTCGTTGCCATCAATGGGGCGCAGCTCAGGCTTTAAACGCCGAGTGAAGAACGCATTAAAGGTTTTATAGTCGCTGGGGTTTTCGGCAACAGCTTCACTCATGTCGATTTGGTAGTTTTTAATAAACCAACGAATAAACCATTGCGTAAAAATACCCGCTTTAGCAGCAGCGAAGGCCCCCACTATACGAGACAGAGCATGCTTTGGGGTAGCGTACTGGGCAAAAATTTTAATACGGTCGGAAAACGACACCTTAATTTCCTCTTACTGCGCGTGATGGCCGTTGTGATGCCATGGTTTCTATGATGCGATGATAGTTGTCCAAGCGCCATGCTGGCAACTCTTTTGCGGCGACTGCTTGTTGCAACGAACAACCGGGGTCGTCGCGATGTTTGCAATCGCGAAATTTACAGTGCCCCAAGTACTCTCGGAAGTCGACGTAACACCAAGCTACGCGTTCTTCTGCTAAATGCCACAGCGCGAACTCCCGAACCCCAGGGGAGTCGATAACTGCGCCCCCTTGTGGCAAAGGGTACCAAGTAGCCACGGTGGTGGTGTGCTGGCCTAACCCGGAGTTTTCCGACACGATTTGCGTGGGCGCTTCGACCTCGGGCAGAATTTGATTAATCAGTGAAGACTTACCCACGCCAGACTGACCAACAAATGCCGAAGTATGGTCTTTGAGCGCCTGCTGTAACTTGGCAAGCCCAGCGCCGCTTTGGCTGCTCACCTTAATAACCTGGTAACCGATGTTCTGGTAAACCGCTAAACAGTCGTCAATAAGCTGTTGTTGTTCAGCGCTCAGTTCATCCATCAAATCGATCTTATTCACCACGAGAATGGGTTCGATGCCAATGTCTTCGCAAGCAACAATATAGCGATCAATAATTTGCGAAGAAAACGCCGGTAACAAGCTACTGACAACAAAAATTTGCTCAATATTGGCGGCAACCGGTTTAAGTCCATCGTAATAATCGGGCCGCGATAATAAACTTTCGCGTTCATGAACCACTTCGATGACGCCTTGCATGCCTTGCTGTTCAACGGTTGCTGGGCGCCAACCGACTATGTCACCGCAGACCAGCGATTCGATATTGCGGCGGATGTGGGTGCGCACACACTTTTGGTCTTCTGTTAGCACATCCGCGTGTTGACCGTAACGACTCACCACCCGCCCTTGTTGTAACGGGCCGAGTTGGTCAGATTGCCATTCTACGGTGTCTTGCTGCAGACGTTTTTTCTGATTGGCTCGAACGCGGCGCTGCTGGCCTTTATTCAGTTTTTGCCGTTTTGCCAAAGTGTGACTCTGTTGTCGTTAAGCGAATATCGTTATGATACATCAAAATAGCGACTAGAGCAGAGCAATGACTGAACAAAAACAACGCTTGATTTGGATTGATTTGGAAATGACTGGGTTAATCCCAGAGCAGCATCATGTTATCGAAATCGCGACAATTGTTACCGATAACGATCTTAACGTTATCGCTGAAGGACCGGTGCTGGCGATTCATCAGCCTGATGAGTACCTGCAGCGGATGGATGACTGGAATGTGCGAACGCATACGCAGTCCGGATTGGTTGAGCGGGTGAAGGCAAGCGAGCATGATGAGCAGTCTGCCAGCGCTACGACTATTGCGTTTTTGGCGCAATATGTCGAGGCGGGCGCATCTCCGATGTGTGGTAATAGTATTTGTCAAGATCGTCGTTTTTTAGCGCGGCACATGCCTCAATTAGAAGCCTTTTTCCATTATCGTAACCTTGATGTCAGTACCCTTAAAGAGTTAGCTAAACGTTGGTATCCAGAGGTAGCGAAAGGGGTCAAAAAGTCCGGAGCGCATGAGGCTTTAGCTGATATTCGAGAGTCAATTGAAGAATTAGCTTACTACCGTGAACATTTTTTCAGCAACTAAGCGCAAGGCTAACAAAATCACTTGCAAAGCCTCAGAAAAACCGTAAAATGCGCGGTCGTTGTCGCTAAGACAGCGAACCGTGTTTGCGGGAATAGCTCAGCTGGTAGAGCACAACCTTGCCAAGGTTGGGGTCGCGAGTTCGAATCTCGTTTCCCGCTCCAAACACACCCTCCAAAAAATTGAAGCGCGGGAATAGCTCAGCTGGTAGAGCACAACCTTGCCAAGGTTGGGGTCGCGAGTTCGAATCTCGTTTCCCGCTCCAATTTTATCTTGTACGAAAAACCTCCATATAGTAATGTCGGTTGTAACATTTGTTTACATTCGGGCGTTGTTTACTCCGTGGCAAGATTTCTTTTGCGACTTAATGGTTTTGTTGTTACCTGTCTCTTTATAAGCTTGTTAGTCGCTTCATCGGTGCATGCAAAGGTGCCGGCGGTTGATCAGTCTATTGAACAACAACTCGACGCCTACCTAAACAAGGGCGAGACCGACCCGGATAAGAACTTAGCGGCGCTTAACAGCATCATTGCTCAAATGGATGCACAGACGCCAGTATCCACGCGAGTGCGTGCGCTGTCATACAAGGCGCTATCGCTGGCTTATAAACAGGATTGGGACGCCGCGTTCGAAATGAACGAACGCATTCTGCGGTTGGCCAAACAAAGCGAAATCCCTGATGCCATTGCCGAGGCCTATGCCAATAAAATAGAGCTATTACAAGGCCAAGGTAAGGCGGCAGAAGCTTATTTGCTCGTTGCTAATGCCGAGTTGCCGCTCAAGGATGCCAAGCTCCCGAGGGTGCGTTATTACGTGCACAATCTCATCTCTCGTATTTACGCTAACTGGAATAAATATGAGGAAGCGTTAACCCATTTACTCGCTGCGCAACAGGCTGTCGCTGAAACACACAATTCACGGACTATTCTTCGTCGCCAATACTTAAACCTCAGCATTGCGCAAATTCAATCGGAATTAGGACAGTGGCAAAAGACCATTGATACTGCCTCTGCCGCTATTAAGTTTGGTCAACAGCAGAATGAATTATCCAGTAACCCCGATCTTTGGCTGCTGCTAGCCTACGCACAGACATCGTTGGAACAATTTGAACAAGCGAAAGATTCACTCCAGCATGCGATTGAAACCTCTCGACAACTAAATTATCCAGGCGTTGAGTTGACTGCGCTGAATAATTTCGGCGATTTATATTTGCGCTTGGGCGATTACGCAAAAGCAAAATCGTATTTGAACCAAGCATTGGAAATGGCACAAAAGAACGATGACGAAGTCATGGTTCAAACCATCAAGTTTAATTTGGGCTTTATCGACGTAAAACAAAATCGCAGTAAAATTGGTTTAACGGCGATGGAAGAGGTACTGCAGTATTTTAAAGATAAAGATTATTCGCTGGATGTAGAAGATTTGCTCGGTGAGATTGCCGAGGCTTATGCTTTAATGGGTCAATACCAAAAGCAAGCCGATGCCCTAATGCAACGGATGAAGATGCGTGAAGAACGTATCAACGCAGAACAACAACAGAATATCAGCCAGTTGCAAAAGCTTTACGACTCGAAAGACAAAGCGCAACAGATCGAGTTGCTTAAGAAAGAAAATGAGCTGAAGCAACGAGCTATTGAAATCAATAAACAGCAGAGCGTGATTTGGGGGCTAGTGGGTGTTGTGGTTGTGTTTGCCATCATCCTGTTGCTACTGATGTACCGCGCTGCGCGACGCGCCAATATTAAGTTAAAAGAAGCTAATAGCCAGCTAGCAAATCAGTCCCTGCGGGACCCGTTGACGGGGCTTTGGAACCGCCGGGCACTGCAGCAAACCATGGACCAGCGGGATCAACGCGATGCGCAAACAAAAAGCCAAGCAACGGACGGCCTCTTGCTGCTAGACATCGACTTTTTCAAACGCATTAACGATCGCTTAGGGCACAACTCTGGTGACAAAGTATTGATTGAGCTTAGCCAACGGTTGGAGAAGATGTGTCGGCATAGCGACCGCTTGGTCCGTTGGGGCGGTGAAGAGTTCCTGTTCTACTTTGAAGGCGTAGATAACTCGTCGTTGCGTCATATCGCCCAGCGTGTGCTGGAGACTATCGCCGCAGATCCGATTGACATTGACGGGGAACGGGTTCATGTGAGTGCCACGTGTGGCTATATTCTGCTGCCATTTGCGGGTGTTGATGAGTCCAAACTCGATTGGGAGCGTGTGCTGCAATTGGCCGATATGGCGCTCTACAGCGGGAAAGCGCATGGTCGCAACCGAGCTTGCGGTATCACTGACCTGCATGTTGAATTTAGTCAGTTCGAAGATCAGTTAAAAGGCGATCTGTCGAAAGCGATCGATGAGAACTGGATATCGATGGAAATTTTCGAAGGTCCTGGTGGCCCCACCAAAGTTGAAGTCCCTTCGCATTAAAAAAAGATTGACAAACTTCCTGCAAAAATCTATATCGTCACTGTCGTTTTTGTTAACGCCAGTGGCGTTGTGATTACGGCATGCAACGTGCTCGGTTTTAGTCTGTAGGAAGGGCTGCCATGACCATTATCACTCGTGAATTATTATCGAAGAAAACCTTCAATGATATTCGTAATTACCCGTATGGTTTTTCACGTTCTGGAGACTTCTCAATTCGTGAAAGCGAAGCATTAATGCGCCACGGTGCATTGATTATGGCATTAGTCACTGGTGAGTTAGCACCAACCAATGCTGAAGAGCAGTCATTATTACAAGTGGCAAAAGGTGAAAAAGCGCCAGAAACCCTTGTAGAAAAGACTTGGGTAAAATACCAAACAAGAATTAATCGTCCAAAAGTGGCCAGCATGTACGGTCGCACGCGTTATGCGGACGAGGCATTTGATAGCGGAAGTGTCGACGACGATATCGTCATTGATGACTAATCCGTTGATAACTGGGTGCTGAGCCATCAGCACCCATAATCGCTTTGCGGGTCTGCTGCAGGCGCCGTTGTGTAATGGCTTTCAAAATATCTCGTACCGACACAACGCCCAAATACTTGCCTTGCGCGGTAACGATAATGTTGCGGAATACGTCCACCTCGGTCTCTGCGGTGATTAAGCCACTGGCGATTTCCAAAGCCATGTGACCATCTATGGTGAGTGGCTGTTTATCCATTAAATGCACCACAGACTTATGAGCGTGAAGTGCACGACCAAAAGAAGCGGCAAATATCTCCATCACTGCTTCTCGCCGAACTAAACCTCTGGGTATCTGCTCGTCGACTACCGGAATACAGCGTAATGACTTATCGGCTAGAAACCACTCAAGAACGCTCAAGGCAGGCGTGGTAGGGTGTGCCACAAAGGTGTCTTTCACTAATTCTGCGATAGTGGCTTGTGATTGGTCGCAATGCTGTGGCGTTGCCAGTAACCATTCCTGTTGGATAATGGCGGCAGGCTGAACTTGCGGTTTACCTAACAAATAACCTTGATAGTAACGAATTCCTAACTGCTGCAATTGGCGTAATTCTGCGACGGTTTCAATGCCCTCAGCAATAACTTTGGCACTAATATTCTGGGCTAACAATAAAATACTGTGAATAAACTCCTGTTTAATCGGGTCGCTATCGATATCAGTAATAAAATAGCGATCGATCTTAACGTAGTCGGGCTTTACCTCAGACCACATTTTTAACCCCGCATAGCCGGCCCCTAAATCATCAATGGCAATATTAAAGCCCAACTCTCGGTAGTGCAGTAGTGCCTGCTTTAGCAAGTTAGGATCATCGATCGGGTAACGTTCTGATAACTCAATAACAATCGATTCTGGTGCAATGCCGAGTTGGCGAATGAGCGCGAGAGTGTTGCCATAGGGGTGGTGGCGGTCGCGCAACACATTGGGATTCACGTTAATGAATAATTTGCCTTGCGGACGCAGTTGGTGAAAGCGACGAATTGCCGTTTCGCGGCACAACAACTCTAAATCGGAAAGTTGTGTTGTTTGCTGAGCAACGCTAAACAGTCGGTCAGGATATTCTAATGGATGACCTTGCGGACCTCGGATTAAAGCCTCATGACCTAGTAGCTGTTGTTGGTGTAAATCGACTATCGGTTGGAGTAGCGCACGTAGTTGACGCTGTTGTAGCAACTGGTGAAGTTGCTGTGCAGATTGTTGCAGGGTTTGGTTGAGCAAAATTATCAGTCACGCTAGGAACAATTGGCCTTAGGCTACCGACCTAGCGTGACGATTTTATGACAACTAGCCTTGTTCGCGGCGGATCGCCCGATGGGCAATATCCGTGCGGAAATAGACATCATCCCAGCGGATTTGCTCGACTAATTGGTATGCGCGTTGCTGCGCAGCGGTAACGGAATCACCTAATGCCGTACAGCAGAGCACTCGACCGCCACTGGTGACTACGGCATCGCCTAGCTGCTTGGTACCCGCATGAAACACTTTGCTGTCCTCTTGGTTATTGCTGGGTAAGCCACTGATAACATCCCCTTTGCGATAGCTGTCTGGATAACCCCCGGCGGCCATGACCACACCGACAGCAGCACGATTATCAAAGCTGGCTTCAATCTCGTTTAACCGGCCCGCAATAGCATACTCACAGAGTTCAACTAAATCCGATTGCAACCGCATCATGATCGGCTGTGTTTCTGGATCGCCGAAGCGACAGTTGTATTCCAATACTTTCGCGGTGCCATCGTCGGCTATCATCAATCCGGCGTACAAGAAACCAGTGTAGCGGTGACCTTCGTCGGCCATGCCTTTTACCGTAGGGTTGATGACATGTTCCATCACCCATTGATGGATTTCCGGCGTGACCACAGGGGCAGGCGAGTACGCACCCATTCCGCCAGTGTTCGGTCCTTTATCGCCATTGTCGCGGGCTTTGTGGTCTTGGCTGGAAGCGAAGGGGATAGCTGTTTCACCATCCACCATAACAATAAATGACGCTTCTTCGCCGACTAAGAATTCTTCGACGACCACTCGGCTACCGGCCTCTCCGAAGCGATTCCCCGCCAGCATATCATCGATAGCGGCGTCCGCTTGTTCCACAGTTTCTGCAATGATTACGCCTTTTCCTGCAGCTAAGCCGTCAGCCTTGATAACGATTGGAACGCGCTGCTCACGCACGTACGCTTTGGCTTGCTCAGGGTCAGTGAAATTGCCGTAAGCTGCAGTAGGAATGCTATGTCGTGCTAAAAAGTCTTTAGTGAACGCTTTCGAGCCCTCGAGTTGCGCTGCGCCTGCGGTTGGACCAAAAATCGCCAGTCCCGCTTCAGTAAAGCGGTCAACCACGCCTTTCACCAGTGGCGCCTCGGGTCCCACGATGGTTAAGCCGATATGGTTGTCTTGCGCAAATGCTAACAGCCCGTCGATATCCTCAGCGCCAATATCTACATTGGTCAGGCTTAATTCCAACGCAGTGCCGGCATTTCCTGGAGCCACAAAAACTTGTTCAACCTTTGGCGACTGTGCGGCTTTCCACGCTAGGGCATGCTCACGGCCGCCGCCACCAATAATTAAGACGTTCATAACACTCCTTTTCTACAACTCTGGACTGCCCTGTTATTGGGCAGGTTTTCTAAACTTCAGGGTAAAGCGATCGCTTTCGCCAATTTTCTCGAATTCGGTGCGATACTTTTGTCCCATGGTGAGGGTCGGCGGCAGTGACCAAACCCCTTTTGGGTGATCGGCATTATCCGCCGGGTTAGCATTGATTTCGGTGCTTGCCTCTAGTTCAAAGCCCGCCTCGCGCGCCATATCGATGACCCATTGTTGTTTCATGTAGCCGCTGCTACGCATATCTCCGCTATCCCGGTCCTCCGGCAAACGGTGATCGACAACCCCAAGAATGCCGCCCGGTTTGAGCGCCTGATAAAACTGCTTAAAGGCTGCCTTAACGCCCTCTTCACCACCATCCATATACCAGTTATGCAGGTTGCGGAAGGTTAATACACGGTCAGCACTCGCGGGTGGTGCAATGGCGCTTTCACCCATCGGCGAAAACTCGGTAACGATGACGTTTTCAAACGCCGGTGTTTGCTGCATCCGTTGTACAAACTTATCGCGCGAGCGCTGTTGGTAGCCTACCTCGGTATCACTCGGGAAGTGAGCCGCATATAAGGTGCCGCTATCGTGTAAATAGGGGGCGAGAATCTCGGTATACCAACCGCCACCCGGCCAGATCTCAACCACGGTCATGTCCGGTTCGACTTGGAAAAACCGCAGCGTTTGCGCAGGGTGCCGGTATTGGTCTCGTGCCTTATGATCAGCGCTACGCACATCGCTATTAACTGCTTGCTTTAAGTCCATCGCCTGCGGTTGGCCACAGCCAGAAAGTAGCAAGGTTGCCGCGCCGATGGCGGCAACCTGAAGGGTAGTGATTAATCGCATGTTGTCTCTCCTAAAAAAGTGCCTGACAACATCCTAGTCCGCGGCGACATCACTGGCAACTTTAATGGCGGAAGTGGCGCATACCGGTAAATACCATGGCGATACCATGTTCGTTTGCTGCCGCAATGATTTCATCATCGCGAATTGAGCCACCCGGTTGAATGATCGCTTTAATGCCTGCTGCCGCGGCGGCATCGATACCATCGCGGAAGGGGAAAAACGCGTCCGAAGCCATCACTGAGCCTGCTACATCAAGATTCTCATCAGCGGCTTTAATACCAGCGATTTTAGCGCTATAAACGCGGCTCATTTGGCCAGCGCCAACGCCGATGGTCATGCCGTCTTTGGCATAAACAATCGCATTAGACTTCACAAATTTAGCGACTTTCCAGCAGAACAGCAGGTCTTGCAATTGTTCATCTGTCGGTGCCGTGTCGGTAACGACTTTCAAATCGTCTAGCTGCACTGCGCCATTGTCACTGTCTTGCACTAACAAACCGCCGTTGACTCGCTTGTAGTCGAGCTGAGTGTGGTTAGCATCCCACTGACCGCACTCTAACAAGCGCACGTTAGCCTTTTTCGCGACCACCGTTTTTGCTTGTTTGCTGACTTTAGGGGCAATGATCACTTCAACGAATTGGCGGTCGATGATGGTTTGCGCGACAGCTTCGGTTAGCTCTTGATTAAACGCGATAATGCCACCAAACGCCGAGGTAGGGTCGGTAGCAAAGGCACGGTTGTAGGCAT
This sequence comes from Idiomarina tyrosinivorans, assembly GCF_003987475.1. GTDB lineage: Bacteria > Pseudomonadota > Gammaproteobacteria > Enterobacterales > Alteromonadaceae > Idiomarina > Idiomarina tyrosinivorans. The sequence goes on from NZ_PIQH01000013.1 coordinate 35,956, forward strand.
CGCCAATATCTTTACCTACGGCTACGCCACAAGGGTTGGCATGTTTAACAATCACACAGGCGGGTTGGCTAAAGCTTTTCACACATTCGAGTGCGGCATCGGTGTCGGCGATGTTGTTATACGACAGCGCTTTACCTTGTAATTGCTCGGCGCTAGCCACACAACCTGCTGGTGCCTGATGCTCACTGTAGAATGCGGCTTGCTGATGGCTGTTCTCTCCATAACGGAGATCTTGCTTCTTCTGGAATTGTAAGTTCAAGGTTCGCGAGAACCGTGCCGGTTGCTCGGCTGGGACCGTATCCGCTTCCACCCGCGCGCCCAGGTAGTTAGCAATCATACCGTCATATTGGGCGGTATGTTCAAACGCAGACACCGCTAATTCAAACCGTGTTGCGTAGCTCAGCGAGCCTTGTTGGTTACGCATTTCGTTGAGGACGCGTTGGTAATCAACCGCATTCACCACAATTGCGACATCGCGATGATTTTTCGCCGCAGCCCGAACCATAGTCGGTCCACCGATATCAATATTCTCAATCGCGTCAGCTAAGCTGCAACCGGGCTTAGCAACCGTCTCAGCAAACGGATAAAGGTTAACGACAACCATGTCGATGGCACCAATGCCTTGTTCTGCCATTAATGCATCATCTTCGCCACGACGGCCTAAAATGCCCCCGTGAATTTTCGGGTGTAAGGTTTTGACCCGTCCATCCATGATTTCTTGTTGGCCAGTGTAATCTGACACTTCTACAACAGGCACTCCCTCTTGTTGCAGTAATTTCGCTGTACCGCCAGTTGAGAGAAGCTCTACACCTTGTTGGCTCAGGTTACGAGCAAAGTCGACGATACCGGTTTTATCAGAAACGCTTAATAATGCGCGACGAATTGGACGTGATTGCATGGGATGAAGACCTTTTTAACTTACGTATAAACAAAAAAAGAGTGCCTAGGCACTCTTTTTTAGCAGGCATTATTAGTTCATGCCGTATTTTTTCAATTTTTTGCGCAATGTGCCGCGGTTGATACCGAGCATCGTGGCAGCGCGGGTTTGATTGCCGCGAGTATATGTCATGACTTCTTCTAACAATGGGGCTTCAACTTCTGCCAGCACAAGCTCATACAACTCTTCTGGGTCTTGGCCTTCCAGCTGTTGCAGGAAGTTATGCAGCGCTTGCTTCACTGAATCGCGCAAAGGCTTAGGTTGCGCGTTGTGACCGACGGTGGTTAAAGGTGAAACATTCTCACGGTTGAGGTTTTGATCAAACATAGTTGCGCTCTATCTCTTCTCTACATTGACAAAATAGTTCTTCAAAGCAACGAGCTGTTCGCTAGCATCATCGATTTGATTAAACTGTTGACGAAAATCTGCGGCGGGTGCCTGGGCCTTGAGGTACCAACCGACATGCTTACGAGCAATTCGGGCTCCCATAAACGCACCGTAGAAATCGTGGAGGCGACTAACATGGTTGAGTACCACTTCAGTCACTTCTTCGACGCTCGGTTTGGCTAATAGAGTCCCATTTGTTAAATAGTGCTCAATTTCACGAAACAGCCACGGATTGCCCTGCGCTCCGCGACCAATCATGATGGCATCTGCTCCGGTATACTCCAGCACCTGTTTGGCCTTTTCAGGTGTGGTGACATCGCCATTTGCGACCACCGGTATCGATACCGCTTGCTTTATCGCTTTAATGGTGTCGTATTCGGCCTCGCCCTTGTACATGCACGAACGGGTTCGACCATGTACCGCAAGAGACTGAATACCAGACGCCTCGGCAAGTTTGGCTATCTCCACGCCATTACGATGTTGAGGATCCCAGCCAGTGCGAATTTTAAGCGTAACCGGTACCTCTACGGCAGCGACTACGGCTTTGACAATCTCACCGACCAAGTCCGGATACTGGAGTAGCGCCGAACCTGCCATTTTCTTATTCACCTTTTTCGCTGGGCAGCCCATATTGATATCAATGATCTGCGCGCCCATGGCCACATTGACCTGCGCCGCTTTGGCCATCAATTCGGGTTCTGAACCAGCAATTTGTACAGCTTTAATTCCTGGTTCACCACTATGGTCCATACGCTGCCGGGACTTATCGGTATCCCATACTTTAGGGTTACTCGATAACATCTCGGACACTGCTAACCCGGCCCCAAGTTCACGACATAACTGTCGGAAAGGACGATCAGTCACACCCGCCATGGGCGCTAAGATAATCGGGTTGTCGAGTTGATATGGACCAATCCGCATCGGTTAAAAACTACTCAGCGAAAGGGGAGAGAATTTTAGGGAATTTGTGGGGGAAAGAAAAGGCTAAAAAGTACCCAATTTATGCATTTTTTTGCCTTTTCACTATTGACAAAAGCGGCGGCATACCTAGCTTACACGCTTACCATGCAGCATCGCCCAAGAATCTAACAATTGATCTTCAGCAAATGCGATAGTCGGTTGATAGGCCGCTTTTACCGAGTCAATCTGGCGTTCAAGAATACCCGACATGACCAAGTCACCGTGCTGGCCAACATAGCCAAGAATGGTTTCGGCTAGCTCGCGCAATGGTCCGGCAAGCACATTCGCGACCACAACGTCGGCTGCCATAGTCGGTTGCTGACTGGGTAAATAGACCTCGAACTGGTCAGCGACGCCGTTACGCTCAGCATTGTCCTTACTGGCAATTAACGCTTGTTGGTCGATATCAATACCGACCACACGCTTAGCACCAAGCTTTAATGCGGCAATGCCAAGAATGCCTGAACCGCAGCCAAAGTCGACCACCGTCTTGCCCTGTAAATCTTGGCCGTCGAGCCATTGCAGGCACAGTGCTGTAGTGGGATGGGTGCCAGTACCAAAAGCCATGCCGGGGTCGAGTAAAACATTCACCGCATCAGGTTGAGGAATTTCGCGCCAACTTGGACAAATCCATAATCGCTGACCACAGCGAATAGGATGGAAGTTATCCATCCATTCGCGTTCCCAGTCTTTATCTTCCAAACCATCGAGTTTGTACTTTAGCGGTGAGGGAAGCATTCTCGCCTTCTCAAGGTTACTCACCACTTTTTGCATATCATGGTCGGCGTCGAACAAACCGGTAACAAGGGTTTCTTGCCAGAGTAACAATTCGCCTTTGGGTGGCTCAAAAATCGGCGTATCGGCGGCGTCTCGGTAGGTGACGGCCTGAGCGCCGTTACCCATGAGCATGTCCCCAACGCGGGGCGCATGCTCTTCAGAACTTGATAGGGTTAACTGAATCCACGGCATGGATCAGTGGCCGCCTATGCCAAGTTTCTTCTCTAGGTAATGGATGTTGGTACCACCATGTTGGAAGTTTTCATCAGCCATAATCGACTTTTGTAGCGGAATATTGGTTTTAATATTCTCAATGATCACTTCGTTTAGGGCATTGCGCATGCGCGCAATCGCGACATCACGGTTCTCACCGTAAGTAATCAGTTTGCCGATCATGGAATCGTAGTTGGGTGGCACTTTGTAATCGGTGTAAACGTGCGACTCCCAGCGTACGCCAAAACCTCCTGGCGCGTGGAAACGCGAGATTGTACCAGGGGACGGAGTAAACGTTTCAGGATCTTCGGCATTAACCCGACATTCTATTGCATGCCCGCGAATAACGACATCTTCTTGATTGATCGAAAGTTGGCGACCCGCAGCAATCCGCAACTGCTCTTTAATCAGGTCAATGCCGGTCACCATTTCTGTTACCGGGTGTTCAACCTGAATCCGAGTGTTCATTTCAATGAAATAGAACTCACCGTTTTCGTATAAGAATTCGAACGTTCCCGCGCCGCGATAGCCAATTTCGATACAGGCCTTGGCACAGCGCTCGCCGATAAATTTGCGCATCTCTGGGGTGATGCCGGGCGCTGGTGCTTCTTCCACCACTTTTTGGTGACGACGCTGCATGGAGCAGTCACGTTCACCCAAGTGGATAGCGTTACCTTGCCCATCAGCCAGTACCTGTACTTCCACATGACGCGGATTTTCGAGGAATTTTTCCATGTAAACGACGGGGTTACCAAACGCTGCCCGTGCTTCGTTTTGGGTCATGGAAATCGCGTTCAGTAGCTCGCTTTCTTGGCGAACAACACGCATACCTCGGCCACCGCCGCCACCAGCGGCTTTAACAATAATCGGGTAGCCAATACGCTTAGCGATTTTTAAATTACGCTCGTTGTCATCGTCTAGCGGACCATCTGAGCCAGGCACGCAAGGCACACCTGCCTTCTTCATGGCTTTAATGGCTGACACCTTGTCACCCATTAATTTGATCACGTCGGCGGTTGGGCCAACAAAAATAAAGCCAGAATTTTCTACCGCTTCAGCGAAGTCAGCGTTTTCTGCCAAAAAGCCATAGCCTGGATGAATCGCTGCTGCGTCAGTAATTTCCGCTGCACTGATAATGCGAGGGATATTTAAATAACTCTCTGACGATGCGGCTTTACCAATGCAGATAGACTCATCGGCAAGCAGCACATGCTTTAAATTGCGGTCAACCGTTGAGTGAACTGCAACCGTTTTGATGCCGAGCTCTTTGCAGGCACGCAAAATTCGGAGTGCAATTTCGCCCCGGTTTGCTATCACTACTTTATCTAACATGATTGCTTCCCGCCGTTATTCAATCACAAACAATGGTTGGTCGAATTCAACCGGCTCTTCATTGGCAACAAGGATTTGCTTAACCACGCCCGATTTATCCGCTTCGATTTGGTTCATCATTTTCATTGCTTCAACAATACACAGCGTATCGCCGACATTGACACGCGAACCAACAGCCACAAATGGCTTAGCATCTGGTGATGGCGCTTCGTAGAAGGTACCGACCATTGGTGAACGTACCACATGGCCACTGATTTCGTCGCTCGCAGTTTCAGCCGCAGGCGCATCTGTTGCTGGCGCTGCAGCTTGCTGTGGCGCAGGCATTGGCGCCGCGCTGTATTGCATTGGTGCCGCTGGAGCAGGTTGTTGACTGTAACGATTGATACGAACCGACTCTTCACCCTCGGTGATCTCTAATTCGGCAATCCCTGATTCTTCAACCAGTTCAATGAGTTTTTTGATTTTGCGAATATCCATGGTCACGATCTACCTTGCTACCTTGTTGTGTTTTACTGTGAAGCTGCGCGGCAATGCGTGAGTGCCGCGGTCAGCGCTAAATGATATCCCAATGCACCACAACCGCTGATCACGCCACGGGCAATATCTGCCAAATACGAATGATGGCGAAAGGGTTCCCGTGCATGGGGGTTCGATAAGTGCACTTCATAAAAGGGTAAAGCGACGGCAAGCAGAGCGTCGCGAATGGCAACGCTGGTGTGCGCGTAGGCACCAGGATTAATGATGATGGCGTCGATGTTGTCTTGTGCCGCCTGTTGGATCATGCTGACCAACTCACCCTCGTGGTTGCTCTGCTGACAACGAACCTGGGCATTATGGTCTGCAGCATGCTGTTGCAACTGTTGCTCGATGTCGGCGAGGGTCTGTGAGCCATAAATGGCGGGTTCACGACTGCCGAGCAGGTTCAAATTAGGACCATTTAGCACTAAAACTTTCATATTTTCCGTCATCTTGTCGCTATCTGCCGTCAAATTTACACATTAACGATATCGGACTAACTTAACCGAAAATTTCTGCATGTTCGAGGTATTATAGAGAAAAAATGTGAGAAAGCAGTAAAATACTGGTCTTATCACCGCTTTTCGCGGCGATTTAACGCTTTTTTGTTCAGCGCCTACTCGGGTAAGCGCTGAATGGATTGAATAAAGGTTGCAGGTGCCTGAAAGCCGGTGACGCGATATTGGCTCAGTTCTACGCCGTTGCGGTTGAAGAATAGAATGGTGGGTAGCCCAAGCACATTATGCTGACGTAACCACTGTTGTTGCGCCGGAGTGTTGGCGGATACGTCAATCTGCAACACCCGATAGTTTTGCAATGCTTGTTGTACACCCTTGTCATTAAAGGTGTAGCGAGTAAATTGTTTACATGCGACGCACCAGTCGGCGTAGATATCGACCATTACGGGCTGTTGCGCCTGCTGCGCTTGTTGTAATTGTTGTGCTAGTTGTTGCGGTGTGGTCACACGTTTTAACAGTGACTCTTGCGAGGGACTGGATTGACCGACAAATAATAACCCTGAGAGCACAATCATTATCACCGCAACAATGGCACTGAACAGTTTGCCACCGCGTGCACTCAATTGCGCCCGCGCTTGCCCAACTAACTGCGCAGTAGCGCCAAACAGTAACGCTAACCACAGCCATTGGGTCGTGTTATCGCTGACCAGTCGACTGAGGAAGTCGACCACTACCGCTAACAGCAACCAAGCGAATAGCGACTTGACGATATTCATCCAATTGCCGGCTTTCGGTAATAACCGATTGCCGCCAATAGCGAATAAAATCAGTGGCACACCCATACCCAAGGCTAGGCAATACAGTAGCCAGCCGCCAAACCACTGGTCACCACTTTGGGCGATATAAAGTAGTGCGCCGGATAGCGGCGCGGTGGTGCAGGGAGAGGCGACTAAGGCAGACAATATACCCAACAAAATTGCACTGACCACACTACCGCCCTGTTGGCGGCTACTCAGTTGTTGCAGTTTTGACTGCCACGCGCTTGGTAACTGAAATTGATAAAAGCCGAACAAGCTGAGCGCTAGCAGTACAAAAATAATGGACAACGAAATGAGCACTGCTGGATGCTGGAAATAAGCTTGAAATCCTACTCCAGCGGCAGCCACCAGGTTACCGAGTAGCGCGTAAGTAATCGCCATTCCTTGCACATAAAAGAAGGCTAAATAGAAACTTCGTGTCAGAGAGACGTTCCCTGCGCCGACCACGACCCGCGAAATGATTGGGTACATAGGCAGTACGCACGGGGTAAATGCTAAGCCAATACCAAGAATAAAGAACAGCACCAATTTAACCAGAGATGGCCCATCAACGGTTATCCAGTCATCGCTGACTGGGGTTGAGCTGTTATCAGCTAAGGCTGCGGTAGCTACCGGGGTTAAATCAATGGTTTGGGTTTGTGGCGGATAACACAAGCCTTTATCCGCGCAACCCTGATAACGAATAGTGAGTTGTTGCGGTTGCTTTATTGCCGTTAGCGGCAGGGTCAGCGTTAAGCGCTGGCGAAACACCTGGGAGTCGCCAAAAAATTCGTCGTGGTGAGTTTCACCTTGGGGCAACTCAAAACCCTGCTGAATCAGTTGCGATGGTTGAAAAGCAAAGCGATGGCGATAAAGGTAATAGCCATCTTCTATTTGCCATTCAACAATGACTTCGTCGCCGTCTTGTAGCGCGGAAAATTGGAAGGCTTGGTCAACCGTTAAAAAATCCGGCTTTTTATCGAGAAAGCTTTGCCCTTGAACGGAAAAAAAGGTGCTGCATAGCACTGCCACTGTGAGCAATTTCAGCAAACTGGCGCGCAACGTCCTCATTGGCTTTGCTCCACGACCCACTGCAAATAGTCGGGCAAGCCGGCGTTAATATCTGCGGCGATTAGCTCAGGTGATTCATACGGATGTGCGTCACTCACAAACTGTTGTAACTGTTGCGGATTAGCGGCGCTCTTAATCAGCAACAACAACTCTGGATCCTCATGCACTTCGTTTTGCCAAACATAAATGGAGGTGACGCCAGGCAGAATATTGACGCAGGCAGCCAAACCTTCGTTGACTAGTGCACGGGCAATTTCATTGGCTGTATTGGCATCTGGACAAGTGCAAAACCACAACTTAATGTCAGTGCTCACGGTGTCTCCTCGTTGAGTTGATGAACAACGCTGTGCGCCAATTTAGCATAAAAAAATTTTGCTTTTGCCCTTGAAGTGAAAAAAATCTCCCCCATTTAAATGCCACAAGATTTTTAACTGCTCGTTTTATTACTACGAACGGGCGCATTCGTAACAACAATAGGTTGAGGAGTTATCAACAATGAAACTTCGTCCTTTACATGATCGTGTGATCATTAAGCGTTCTGAAAAAGAAGCCAAGTCATCTGGCGGTATCGTCCTGACTGGCTCTGCCGCCGAAAAGTCGACTCGCGGTGAAGTCGTTGCTGTGGGCAACGGTCGGATCCTAGACAACGGTGACGTTCGCGCATTGGATGTGAAAGTGGGTGACCACGTCTTGTTCAATGAAGGTTACGGCGTGAAAACTGAGAAGATCGACGGCGAAGAGTTCTTGATCATGAGCGAAGCCGACATCTTGGCGATTGAAGAATAAGCATAGTCTTAACCCATTTCGATAGAGGAAAAGAATCATGGCAGCGAAAGAAGTGAAATTTGGTAACTCAGCACGCCAGAAGATGTTGAAAGGTGTTAACACGCTGGCTGATGCAGTTAAAGTGACCTTAGGTCCAAAAGGCCGTAATGTTGTTTTAGATAAGTCTTTTGGTGCGCCATTGATCACCAAAGACGGTGTGTCTGTTGCGAAAGAGATCGAACTAGAAGACAAGTTCGAGAATATGGGCGCACAAATGGTTAAAGAAGTGGCGTCTAAAGCAAACGACGAAGCCGGTGACGGTACTACCACCGCTACTGTTTTGGCGCAAGCCATCGTCAACGAGGGTCTGAAAGCTGTTGCTGCGGGTATGAACCCGATGGATCTTAAACGCGGTATCGATAAAGCCGTTATCGCGGCCGTTGAGGAATTGAAGAAAATTTCTCAACCGTGTGCAGATAACAAAGCGATTGCGCAAGTCGGTACGATCTCGGCTAACTCTGACGCAACCATTGGTGAAATCATTGCCAATGCGATGGATAAAGTAGGCCAAGAAGGTGTTATCACTGTTGAAGAAGGTCAAGCGTTGCAAGACGAATTAGAAGTGGTTGAAGGTATGCAGTTCGACCGCGGTTATTTGTCGCCTTACTTCATTAATAACCAAGAAAGCGGCAGCGTAGAGCTGGATTCGCCTTACATCTTGTTGATCGACAAGAAAGTATCGAACATCCGTGAATTGTTACCAGTATTAGAAGGTGTTGCGAAAGCGGGTAAACCGTTGTTGATTATCGCTGAAGACGTTGAAGGCGAAGCCTTGGCAACCTTAGTGGTGAACAACATGCGTGGCATCGTTAAAGTGGCTGCGGTTAAAGCCCCTGGTTTCGGTGACCGTCGCAAAGCCATGTTGCAGGATATCGCCGTATTGACTGGCGGTACCGTGATTTCGGAAGAAATCGGCATGGACCTTGAAAAAGCTCAGCTTGAAGACCTAGGTACAGCTAAACGCGTTGTTATCACTAAAGATAACACCACTGTGGTTGATGGTAACGGCGATGAAGCAGCCATTGAAGGCCGTGTAACGCAAATTCGTCAGCAAATTGAAGAAACCTCTTCAGACTACGACAAAGAAAAACTGCAAGAGCGCTTGGCTAAATTGGCTGGCGGTGTAGCCGTTATCAAAGTCGGTGCAGCGACTGAAGTGGAAATGAAAGAGAAGAAAGCACGCGTTGAAGATGCCCTACACGCAACTCGTGCAGCGGTTGAAGAAGGCGTGGTTCCTGGTGGTGGCGTTGCCTTGGTTCGCGCAGCAAGCAAGCTGGGTGAACTCACTGGCGACAACGAAGACCAAAACGTGGGTATTCGTTTAGCACTGCGGGCAATGGAATCACCATTGCGTCAAATCGCAACCAACGCTGGCGCTGAAGCCTCTGTAGTAGTCAACGCTGTTCGCAACGGCGAAGGTAACTACGGTTACAACGCGGGCAACGACACTTATGGCGACATGCTAGAAATGGGTATCTTGGATCCAACCAAAGTAACCCGTTCAGCACTGCAATTCGCAGCCTCTGTGGGCGCGTTGATGATCACCACCGAAGCGATGGTCAGCGAATTACCACAAGATGATAAAGGTGGTATGCCTGGCGGCGACATGGGTGGCATGGGCGGAATGGGCGGCATGATGTAAGCCGACGTTCCCACGTCACTAAAAAAGGAGCCTGCGGGCTCCTTTTTTTATATTTGGTTGGCGCTGCGAATTATCCCGCTTGGCGCACGTGTTTTAAGCGGGCGACGGTTTCAGTGAGCAGTTGTAGCTTTTTAACAATGCTCTCAAGCGCTTCGTCGTCTTGTTGCTCGCGCCACTTTTCGACGTCTGCGGTGACCTCTTGTAAGTAGGGCTGAAGCTTATTGCCTTTGGTCTCGAACAGGGTTTCGTCGGCAAACACGGATTGGAACTTGGCCTTTCCCTCTTTGCGCAAATCATCAAGGTATTTGTCGGCATCGATCACTTGCCGATAAAGGGTTTGGAGATGGTTTTGCAACTGTTCGTCGACGCGTTGTTGGGCTTCGTTCATTCTATACTCCTGAGTCTTCTAAATTCGGCATGATCGGGGTCTTGCTGGCTTCGCCGTGTATTTCGCGCACCAGCTTGGGCACCAGAAAGCCCGGCAATTGCGCTAACATTTGTTGCCACAATTGTCGCGCGCGTTCGTCGCTGACCGCGAAGTGGCTGGCGCCATCTACCTTATCCAACTGATGTAAATAATAGGGTATCACGTCGGCAGCAAACAATGCTTCAGAGAGCTGGCTCAGTACCTCGGCGCTATCGTTAACTCCGCGCAACAGCACACTTTGGTTCAGTAAATGAATGCCGCTTTGGTGCCATTGCTTGAGCGCTGTGGTTAGCTCTGCTGAGATTTCATTGGCATGGTTAGCATGTAACACCAAAATAGTTTGCAAACGAGAGGCGTTTAAGCGTTGTCGCAAGGTATCGGTTAGTCGTGCGGGGATAACGACGGGAAGCCGCGAGTGAATTCGCAGCCGGCGTAGCTGCGGGAGTTGTTCTAAGCGATCGAGTAAGTTATCGAGCTGGCGATCGTTGGCCATCAGCGGGTCGCCGCCGCTTAAAATCACTTCGTTGATATCTGGGTGTTGCGCAATGTATTCGCACACCTGTTGAAGGGTGGCATTGTCTAGCCGTTGTTCTGCGTACGGAAAGTGGCGCCGAAAACAGTAGCGGCAGTTTACCGCACAGCCACCCTTAACGATTAACAATAGCCGTGACCGATACTTATGCAGCATGCCTGGTATCGGCGATTGTTGTTCCCCTAACGGGTCAGCCGAATAACCAGCGGGGCTATGGAATTCGTCACTTAGCGGCAACACTTGGCGCAACAACGGATCGTTTGGATCCCCCGGGCGCATTTGCGCAACAAAGGGCTTGGGAACCATCAGCGGAAACAACTGACGTGCTTTGCTGTGTTGTTTGAATGCCGAAGGATCAAGCTTAAGTGCGTGCAGGAGCGCCTCAGGATCGCGGTAGGCTTCGGCAAGCTGTTGCTGCCAAAGCGCTCGCACAGATACTGTTGTGGTTGTCGCTTGTTGCGTCACAATGACCCCAGTAGAATTCACTAAAAGCATTATTTTAACTGAAATCGTCGATCATTTGTTTTATTATTGGCGACAATCCATCAGGGATAAATAAAGGGAATAGAGATGGCAAATTACAGCACTAACGAGTTCAAAGCTGGCCTGAAAATTATGCAAGATGGCGAGCCATGCAACATCGTTGAAAACGAAGTGGTTAAACCGGGCAAAGGCCAGGCGTTTAACCGGGTGAAAATCCGTAAGTTGATCAGCGGTAAAGTGGTTGAGAAAACCTTCAAGTCTAACGAAAGCGTTGAAGGGGCAGATGTTGTTGACGTCGAATTAGCCTATTTGTACAACGATGGTGAATTCTGGCATTTCATGAACAACGATACTTTTGAGCAAGTTGCTGCCGATGCTAAAGCAGTTGGCGATTCAGCCAAATGGTTGGTGGAGCAGGACGTGTGTACGCTCACCATTTGGGACGGCAACCCCATTGCGGTGACACCACCGAATTTCGTCGAGTTAGAAGTGACCGAAACCGACCCAGGGTTGAAAGGTGATACTGCCGGAACGGGCGGGAAACCAGCAACGCTGAGCACTGGTGCGGTGGTTCGCGTACCACTATTTATCCAAATCGGCGAAGTGATTAAAGTCGATACCCGTTCGGCTGAGTACGTCTCTCGAGCGAATAAGTAATTATGGCGCAGTTGCCCTGGCAACCGTCAGCAAGTTGGGCGTTGTTACAACAACGGGCCAAATTGTTGCAGCAAATCCGGGGCTTCTTTGCCGAGCGTGGCGTAACCGAGGTGGATACGCCACTGCTGTGTCGCTTTGGGGTGACTGATCGGCACCTAGAAAATTTAACCAGCCGTTTTGCCCATCGCTTTCCTGCAGGGCATCAACAGTTACAGCTACAGACTTCTCCAGAGTACGCCATGAAGCGTATTTTGGCAGCCTACCAACAGTCTATCTATCAGCTTTCACATGTGGTCCGAGACGATGAAGTCGGCCGTTATCACAATCCGGAATTTATGCTTTTAGAGTGGTACCGGGTTGGCTTCGACGATCGGCAATTAGCGCAAGAAGTGGAAGCCTTATTGCAGCTTACCTGTGATGCCCCTGCGGCTAAATACCTGAGCTATCAACAGGCATTTATCGACGCCACCGGGCATGATCCATTAACTGACTCAGGGATTAGCGCACTAAGGCGCGATTTAACCAACGACCCGAAATACCGTGACTGGATTGCTAACGAAGACGATAGCACGGTGTTGCAGGTCGCCTTTTATGAATGGGTGGAATCCGCTTTTGCGCCGCACCAACCGGTCTGCATTACACACTTTCCTAAAGCCCAAGCTGCACTGGCAAAGATAGCTGCAGATGATCCCAGAACTGCACACCGTTTTGAATTTTACTATCGTGGTGTGGAGTTAGCGAACGGCTACTTTGAATTGACCGACGTGGAAGAACAGCGGCAACGCTTTGCGGAAGATAACCGTTTACGTCAGCAGCATGGACAACCGCCTAAGGCCGCTGACGAGTATTTGTTGGCGGCCCTGGAACATGGTTTACCCTCATGTGCTGGAGTGGCGCTGGGATTCGATAGGTTATTAATGATCGCCACCGGCGCTGAGCATATTGAAGAGGTTTTAGCGTTCACTACTGCATCTGCTTAGAATGATCCCCTTGCTGAAAACCTAAGTATGTTATAATATTACATAAAGGGTTTCGGCAAGGTGGGTTATGGAACAGCAGTTGGCGCAAAGTAAATTGGATAAAACCGGCATGTGGGTGACCACTGTCTGTGCTATCCATTGCCTATTGTTACCGCTGATTTTACCGCTACTCTCCGTTATCGGCTTATCATTTATTGGCGAAGATCTGTTGGAAAATACGGTGCTTTCTTTCAGCATCGCGATTGGCTTACTAGCGCTTTTCATGGGCGCTCGGAAGCACAAAAAATGGTGGCTAATGCTGCTTTTGTTAGGCGGCGCCGTGATTTATTCTAATCGAGATATTTTCGGCCCTTGGGGTGAACCGGTTATTATCTTGCTTGGCGCGGGAATGATCATTTACGCCCACTGGGTAAACTTGCGCTGGTCTTTACGGTTAAGGGCGCAACACACGTCAACTGCTGCGCCGTCGGAGTAATACCCCCGATTCCATGTGTTCAGTGTACGGGAACTGATCAAATAATGCTGCCGCAGCCACGTCATGACTCTCGCACAACGTCGCTAAGTTCGCGCTGAGCGTATCAGGATTACACGAGATATAGAGAATCGTGTCGTAGTTAGCCACTAGTGCCAGTGTTTGCTCGTCTAAACCTGCTCGCGGTGGGTCCACTAACACCGTGCGGCAAGAGAATTGCTCGAGTTGTGCTTCGGCGATCCGCTGCGAGGTTTTCTCCCCCTTCAACGCTGCGGTAAAATCTTCCGCCGACATTCTTACCACAGTCACATTGTCGACCTTATTGAGCGCCGCATTCTCGCGAGCGGCTGCAACGGAAGATTTGCTGATTTCTGTGGCTAGCACTTTGGTAAAATTGCGCGCAAGGGGAATGGTGAAGTTACCATTACCGCAATAAAGCTCGAGCAGATCGCCGTCGCTAGATTGGGTGTGCTTGTCAGCCCAAGCTAGCATCGCTTCATTAATGGCATGGTTTGGTTGAGTAAAACTGTTCTCGGTTTGGCGCAACCAATAGTCACGTCCTGCAACGTTTACTTTATCGGTAACTGTGTCACTTTCCAGCACTCGCTTCTGCTTTCTCGCCCTGCCGATAATGTGCAAGCATTCGAGTTCACAAGCATCCTCTAATTGCGAACGAAGTTGCTCAGCATGCTGTTGCCACTGGTCATCTAACGGCCGGTGGTACAACAATGAAATAACCGCTTGTTGGGTGCTGGTGGTGAGGAAATCGACCTGAAATAGTTTGCGACGGAGAATATCGTTGGGTTTCAGGCGTTCTATTAACTGTTGCATTAGCTGGTTAATTAAGCGAGAGCCCGGAACAAACTCATCCATCCGGATTTTTTCGCGCGTTTCCGGATTAAACATGATGTAGTAAAGGTCATCACCTTCATGCCAGACGCGAAATTCTGCGCGCATACGATAGTGCGTTTGCGGAGAGGGGAATACCTCAAGTGCTGGCGCATCAAATGCGGCAAGCTTTGCTGTTAACCGTTGCACCTTTTGCGCTAACTGCTGTTCGTAAGTGCTTGGGTCGATCGTTTTATAGGTCATGAGTACTCCCTCGTTAATCCGAGGCGCATTGTAGAATTTTAGCGCTTAAAGTCCAACTTCAACGCCACTTATGCAGCAACGCTATGTAATTATTCAGTAAAGCTATGTAACAATTTGTTACATTTACGTCATTTGATGTCATACTAACTTCGCCTCCGAGCAATCTCCCTTGCTCATGTTGTGTTGGCCCTGAAGGAAAAAACCAATAAAACAAACAGGGTTAATTATCTATGTTATCTAAAAAGTTAAAGAGCCATCTTTTAGTTGGCGCGGCACTTGTTGCTGCGGGAATGAGCGCGTCTGCGTTTGCTAAAGCGGATCAACAGCGTGTTATCGTTAAATTCCAACCTGGTGCAAAAGCGGCTGTGGAAAAAACGGTCAAAGCGGCGGGTGGTCATCTAAAAGTGGACTTATCACGTTTTGATGCAATGGCAATTTCGGTTCCCGAAGCTGCGTTGAACGGATTACGCAATAATCCAAACGTGCTTTACGTAGAAGAAGACGTTAAGCGTAAGTTGCTATCGACTAATGAGTTCGAGCCGAACAAGCCTTACGGTATTGAGCAAGTCCAAGCTGACTTAGTCAGTGACGCGGCTGCGGGTAACCGTACCGTTTGTATTATCGATTCGGGCATCGATCTAGGCCATCCAGACTTGCCTTCCGCAACTGTCACTGGTTCATTTGATAGTGGTACAGGCAACTGGTACGAAGATTTCAATCACCACGGTACTCACGTTGCGGGAACGATTTCTGCACTAGCGAATGGATCTGGTGTAGTCGGTGTAATGCCGAACGGCACCATTAACTTGCACATTGTAAAAGTCTTCAATGCGGATGGTTGGGGCTACTCATCATCGCTTGTTGCGGCTGCATCAGAATGTGAGAACGCAGGTGCGAACGTGATCAACATGAGCTTAGGCGGAACACGTGCTAGCCGTACGGAAGATCAAGCGTTTGCCTCATTATATACCAACGGCATTTTGAGCATTGCTGCTGCGGGTAACGACGGCAACACCCGTGATTCATACCCTGCCTCTTACGATAGCGTAGTTTCAGTTGCCGCTATCGATAGCAACAAGCAAGTCGCTAGCTTTTCACAGCAAACCAGCCAAGTTGAGTTATCTGGCCCGGGTGTAGCGGTATTGTCTACGGTTCCTCGTGGTACTGGGCAAACGTCCTCTGCAAACGTTGCCGGCACCGATTTCGACACGTTGGCAATGGAAGGCTCACCACAGAGTAGTGCAACCGGTCTATTGAGCGATTGCGGTATTGGCGACGCGCCATGTGCCAATGCTCAAGGTGATGTGTGCTTAATTCAGCGTGGCACAATTAGTTTTGCTGAGAAGGTACAGGCCTGTGAAGCTGGTGGTGGTGTTGCTGCCATCATTTACAATAACGAAGCAGGTCCTCTTTCGGGCACGCTGGGTACTACAGTCACGTCAATCCCTTCGGTGGGTGTTAGCGATACTGCGGGTGCGCAATTGTTGAACCTATTGGGACAAACTGCGAGTGTGTCTGTGGAAGCCAGTGACTGGGCATATTTTGATGGTACCTCTATGGCTACACCGCATGTTGTGGGTGTCGCGGCATTAGTTTGGAGCCAATTCCCAGAATGTACAGCGCCACAAATCCGTCAGGTATTGGATATGACTGCAGAAGACTTAGGCACTGCTGGACGTGACAATGCTTATGGTTTTGGTCTGGTTCAAGCAAAAGCGGCAGTTGACGAGTTAACCTCGAATGGTTGCCCTACCGTTTCTACTGGTGGAACAACTGGTGGTAATGGTCGTGGTAAAGGCGGCAAAGGCGGCCCTAAAAACACCAAAAATTAATACCTAAGGGTATTTTTAAAAATCCGACACCCGCCATTTGGCGGGTGTTTTTTGTTGCTTTCATTAACAATTGACGAAAAACCCAGCGAACGACAAAAAAAGCAAAGAAATCTCTGAAAAAGCGCTTGACGGGACAAGTTAAATCTCTAAAATGCGCCCCACGTTTGAGGCAGGCAACGAAGCCGCTAAAA
Organism: Idiomarina tyrosinivorans; assembly: GCF_003987475.1. GTDB lineage: Bacteria > Pseudomonadota > Gammaproteobacteria > Enterobacterales > Alteromonadaceae > Idiomarina > Idiomarina tyrosinivorans. The sequence goes on from NZ_PIQH01000013.1 coordinate 52,537, forward strand.
ACAGC
>NZ_PIQH01000014.1 GCF_003987475.1 Idiomarina tyrosinivorans
TGCCGCCAGCGTTCAATCTGAGCCATGATCAAACTCTTCAATTTAAAAGCTTAATCAACTCAATGAATTACGTGTGCTTTGCTATTTCTAGCTCGAACACTTCATTCATTTGTCGTCTTAGTACAATATTCTTCTGCACAACAACAAACGATAAGTGCCCACACAGTTTGCTTGGCTTGATTATGTTGTTAAAGAACGTTGCTTCACTTCGTGAAGCAGGGAGGCGTATTCTACACGTCCCATACGGTGCGTCAAGTGCTTTTTTACGCTTTCCTTCACCGCCCTGATGAAGCATTTTTCTCCTCATCAGCGGCGGCGAATTATAAGGATCTTATGTGCCTTCGCAAGATCTTTTTTAGAAAAAATGGATCAACCGCTTAAAACTCCACCAAAACCACATTTTTATAACAATATTGAACTTTTAACCGTCAATAAATGACTAATAATTATACTAATTACCGTTAAACACTGTTACTCTCGATCAGGTTGAGCGAATTTTTTGATCACACATTATTACTTGGAGCGTTCTCGATAATGCTAAAAGCTACCCGAAAGATGGCGATGTTTTTTACCATCACAGCGATGACGTCTGTTTACTCAGTACATGCCATCGCGACTAGTGCTACAATTATCTCGCCTCCACAACAATATAATCAAAAGCTTGCCCACACATATAGCAACATGCTGGAAGGTCACTTAGCACAGAATTTTTCTATTTATCGTTCGGTCAGGATCTTACTCAGCAACTACCCGGAACACGTTAATGAGATCGTCGCCGCAGCCATCAAAAAGCAACCGCAAGCGACCCCAGGAATCGTAAATGCTGCAATGCGCACTGAACCTGCATTAACCGAAGATACCTTGAATGTGGCATTAGCATTACAGCCACAGCAGTTTAAACGTATTATTAAAACCGCACTGGCTACCGAGCCAGCCTACGCCGATCAGATCGTTTTAACGGCTAGCCGTTTTCGGCCACAATCCACCAGTGAAATTCTTCGAGTGGCGTTAAAAACTGAACCCAGTATGTCCGATGCTATTGTCCGCAGCGCCGCAAGCTCACAACCAGAAAAATTATGGGACTTTGTGATCTCAGCAGTGAAGCAAGTACCGTCTGCGGCAGAACAGATATTTACCGGGATTACCGCTTGGTTTACCGGCGACAATATGGACCCCACCATAAAAGCCGAACAGTTAAAAAAACCGCAATGGCGCGAAGTAATCGTTTCAGCTATCAATGCTGGGGTAAAGAAGGAAGATGTCAGCGAACTGGCGCGAAAAGTAAAACTGTCTGATGAGGAGTTGGCGGAACTCTATCGTCAGCAACAACGCAAAAAGCAACCCAACCAAAGCTAGTTGTGCTCTGATTTTCTGCAAAACCCTAAACACAAAAAAGCCGAGGCATTTGCCTCGGCTTTTTCACTTTCTTAATCGCTTACTCTTCTGCTGCTTCTACAGCTTCAGCTTCTTCGATTGCACGATCGACTAACTCAACGTAAGCCATTGGTGCGTTATCACCTGCACGGAAGCCACACTTCAAAATACGAGTGTAACCACCAGCACGTTCTTGATAACGCGGACCTAGTTCGTTAAACAGCTTACCAACAACTTCTTTGTCACGAGTACGTGCAAAAGCCAAGCGGCGGTTTGCAACGCTATCTTGTTTAGCCATAGTAATTAACGGCTCGATAACGCGACGAAGTTCTTTAGCTTTTGGCAACGTCGTCTTAATGACTTCGTGACGCACCAAAGAGCTTGCCATGTTGCGGAACATCGCTTGACGATGACTGCTGTTACGATTGAGTTGACGACCACTCTTACGATGGCGCATACCTATACCCTTCTCAGTAAATCTCTAGCTAAGGTAATCTTAGTCTTTATCAATCAGGCTAGCCGGTGGCCAGTTCTCTAGGCGCATGCCCAAAGATAAACCACGTGAGGCTAACACGTCTTTGATTTCAGTCAGCGACTTCTTACCGAGGTTCGGAGTTTTTAACAACTCTACTTCGGTACGCTGAACAAGATCACCAATGTACTGAATTGCTTCTGCTTTCAAACAGTTTGCAGAGCGGACAGTAAGCTCAAGGTCATCAACCGGACGAAGTAGAATCGGATCAAACTCCGGTTTCTCTTCTTTTTCTTCCGGCTCGCTGATGTCACGTAATTCAACGAATGCATCTAGCTGTTCAGCTAAAATTGTCGCAGCCCGGCGAATTGCTTCTTCCGGATCTAACGTACCATTCGTTTCCATTTCGATGATCAGCTTATCTAAGTCAGTACGCTGTTCAACACGTGCCGAGTCAACATTGTAAGAAATGCGCTCAACAGGGCTGAATGACGCGTCGACCAATAAACGACCGATTGGACGCTCTTCATCATCCGCAGATTGACGAGCCGTCGCAGGTACATATCCACGACCCATTTCTACTTTGATCCGCATTGACAGCTCGCTGTCGCCGGTCAAGTGGCAGATAACGTGATCTGGATTAATAATTTCCACATCGCCGTCATGGGTGATATCGCCTGCCTTAACAGGGCCCGATCCGGATTTTTTCAAGGTCAGTATCGCTTCGTCTTTGCCTTCAAGGCTTACTGCGAGGCCTTTAAGGTTCAACAAAATTTCAATGACATCTTCCTGCACACCCTCTTTGGTGCTGTATTCATGCAATACGCCATCGATTTCAACTTCAGTCACTGCACAACCTGGCATTGACGAAAGTAAAATCCGACGCAAAGCGTTGCCCAGCGTATGACCAAAGCCGCGCTCCAGAGGCTCCAGAGTCACCTTGGCATGGGTCGGGCTAATTTGCTCGATGTCTACTAACCTCGGCTTTAGGAATTCGGTAACAGAACCCTGCATTGTGTCCTCTCTTTATGCTTAAGCTTTACTTCGAGTAAAGCTCTACGATCAACTGTTCGTTAATTTCGGCAGACAAGTCGCTACGTTCTGGAAGACGTTTGAACTGACCTTCCATTTTGCTGTTGTCCACTTCTAACCAAACTGGTTTCTCGCGTTGGTCTGCGAGTTCCAGTGCAGCTGCAATACGTGCCTGCTTTTTCGCTTTTTCGCGAACAGCAACGACATCTTCAGGACGAACCTTGAACGATGGAATGTTGACTACCTGACCGTTAACAACCACTGCCTTGTGGCTGACCAACTGCCGAGCTTCTGCACGCGTAGACGCGAAGCCCATGCGATACACAACATTATCAAGACGTTGCTCGAGCAGTTGCAACAGGTTTTCACCGGTATTGCCTTTCAGCCGTGCAGCTTCTTTGTAGTAATTACGGAATTGCTTTTCTAGGACGCCGTACATACGACGAACTTTTTGCTTCTCGCGCAATTGCACACCGTAGTCAGACAGACGAGCGCGACGAGCGCCGTGCTGACCAGGAGCGGTTTCGATTTTACATTTCGAATCGATTGCGCGAACGCCGCTTTTCAGGAACAAATCTGTTCCTTCGCGACGGCTCAGCTTGAGCTTAGGACCCAAATATCTTGCCATGATCTTTCTCCAACTATCGATTCACGCCTTAAACGCGACGTTTCTTAGGCGGACGACAACCGTTGTGAGGAATAGGAGTCACATCAGTAATATTAGTGATGCGATAACCTACCGCGTTCAACGCACGAATTGATGATTCGCGGCCTGGACCTGGTCCTTTTACGAACACTTCAAGGTTTTTCAAACCATATTCCTTCGCCATTTCACCTGCTCGTTCAGCAGCTACCTGTGCAGCAAACGGTGTAGATTTACGTGAACCACGGAAACCTGAGCCACCCGCTGTCGCCCACGCTAATGCGTTACCTTGGCGATCGGTAATAGTGATGATGGTGTTGTTGAAAGACGCATGTACGTGAGCCATGCCATCCGATACTTGCTTTTTAACGCGTTTACGAGAACGAGTCGGTGCTTTAGCCATATCTCAGTCCCCCCTTACTTCTTAATAGGTTTACGCGGACCTTTACGAGTACGCGCATTTGTTTTAGTGCGCTGCCCACGTAAAGGCAAGCTACGACGGTGACGAAGGCCACGGAAACATCCAAGGTCCATCAGTCGTTTGATATTCATTGAAATTTCACGACGCAAGTCACCCTCAACAGCGAACTGTGAGACTGCTTCACGAAGTGAATCGATTTTCTCTTCTGACAATGAACCGATCTTGGTATCTTCGGCGATACCCGTCTGCGCAAGAATCTGCTTAGAACGAGTCTTACCGATACCGTAGATTGCAGTCAAAGCGATGACTGCGTGCTTATTGTCAGGAACGTTAATGCCAGCGATACGGGCCACTAACACGTCTCCTATATTTGTAGGCTCAGTTGAAAAGCCCGTTAGGATACTCAACTGAATGCCAGATTGCAAACACATCAAAGGCCGCGGTCAGTCAAAACTGATGACCGCGGGCTCTGTTCTTCGAATCAACCTTGCCGTTGCTTATGTTTTGCATCACTGCAAATCACACGTACCACGCCATTGCGCTTGATGATTTTGCAGTTACGGCAGATCTTCTTCACGGAAGCACGAACTTTCATTGCTACTCTCCGTTATCTCCAACCTTACCGGCCGTAGCCTTTCAGGTTAGCTTTTTTCAGGACAGACTCATACTGATGAGACATCAGGTGGGTCTGAACCTGCGCCATAAAGTCCATGATTACGACAACGATAATCAATAATGATGTGCCGCCAAAGTAGAACTGAACGTTCCACATCAACATCATGAACTCCGGAACCAGACATACTAAGGTAATGTACAGCGCGCCAGCAAGCGTCAATCGGGTCATTACCTTATCGATGTAACGCGACGTTTGTTCACCTGGACGAATACCTGGAACGAATGCACCAGACTTCTTCAGGTTATCTGCGGTTTCACGCGGGTTGAAAACCAACGCCGTGTAGAAAAAGCAGAAGAAAATAATCGCCGCGGCATAAAGCATTACGTAAAGAGGCTGACCTGGAGAGAGCGCCGTAGACACTTCCTGCAGGATATCAGCAACAATACCGTCGCCTGAACCAAACCAAGTGGCAATGGTTCCTGGGAACAAAATAATGCTCGATGCGAAAATCGGTGGAATAACACCCGCCATGTTTAGTTTCAATGGCAAGTGCGTACTCTGCGCTGCATAAACCTTACGGCCTTGCTGACGCTTAGCGTAGTTTACCACAATCCGACGTTGACCACGTTCTACGAACACAACGAAGTAGGTAACCGCAACTACAACTAATCCGATTAACAACAACAATAAGAGGTTTAAATCCCCTTGACGTGCTTGCTCAATAGTCTGCCCAATAGCAGATGGCAAGCCTGCAACAATACCCACAAAGATTAGGATAGAGATACCATTGCCGATACCGCGTTCGGTAATTTGTTCACCTAGCCACATCAAGAACATTGTTCCTGTAACTAAGCTCACCACCGCAGTGAAGTAGAACCCAAAACCCGGGTCAATAACCAGACCTGGCATTAAGTTCGGTAACCCTGTGGCAATACCAACCGACTGGAACGTCGCAAGAATCAAGGTACCCCAACGAGTGTAAGTACTGATTTTACGACGTCCGGCCTCGCCCTCTTTCTTCAATTCCGCTAAACGTGGATGAACCACAGTAGCTAACTGCATGATAATAGAGGCCGAAATGTACGGCATAATTCCCAGCGCAAAGACTGAAGCCCGTTCAAGAGCACCACCGCTGAACATGTTAAACATGGCAACGATGGTATCTTTTTGTTGCTGGAATAATTGAGCCAATACTGCGGCATCGATACCAGGAATAGGCACAAAGGAGCCCGCTCGGAAGACGATAATCGCTCCTAATACAAACAACAGGCGACGCTTGAGTTCCGACAAGCCACCTTGCGCTCGATTTGATTCCAATCCTGGTTTAGCCATTTGCTCTATCCTTCGATTTTGCCGCCAGCAGCTTCAATAGCTTCGCGGGCGCCTTTGGTGACTTTCAACCCTTTAACAGTCACTTTACGAGTGATTTCACCCGATTTAATGACTTTAGCAGCGGTCATGCTCTTACCGACCAATCCTGCTGCTTTAAGCGTTGCTAATTCAACCACGTCGCCGTCAACTTTAGCGATTTCTGCCAAGTTAACTTCTGCCGTTACTGCTGCTTTACGTGAAGTAAAGCCAAATTTCGGCAAACGACGTTGAATTGGCATTTGGCCGCCTTCGAAACCTGGCTTCACAGAACCACCAGAGCGAGACTTCTGCCCTTTGTGACCACGTGCACCAGTTTTACCCAGGCCTGAACCAATACCACGTCCAAGACGCTTTTTGCTGCTTTTTGCACCTGGTGCAGGCGAAAGTGAATTCAAATTCATGTCTTAACCCTCCACCTTTACCATGTAATTTACTTGGTTAACCATACCGCGGACGGCTGGAGTATCTTCCAACTCAACCGTGTGACCAATACGGCGGAGACCCAAGCCACGAAGTGTAGCTTTATGTTTCGGCAAACGGCCGATAGAGCTACGCGTTTGTGTTACTTTGATTGTCTTTTTCGCCATTGTTCACTACCCCAGTATTTCTTCAACGCGCAATCCACGCTTAGCCGCTACTTGCTCAGGCGACTTCATGTCGTTCAACGCTTTGATAGTAGCGCGAACAACGTTGATTGGGTTGGTTGAACCATATGCTTTAGATAGCACGTTGTGTACACCGGCAACTTCCAATACTGCACGCATCGCACCACCGGCGATGATACCAGTACCTTCAGAGGCTGGTTGCATAAACACTTGTGAACCTGAGTGACGGCCCTTAACAGGGTGCTGCAAGGTATCACCTTTCAGCTGCACAGTGACCATGTTACGGCGTGCTTTTTCCATCGCTTTTTGAATAGCGGCTGGTACTTCACGAGCTTTACCATAACCAAAGCCAACTTTGCCTTTACCATCACCAACCACGGTAAGTGCTGTGAAGCTAAAGATACGACCACCTTTAACAACTTTCGCAACACGATTAACCGTGATCAATTTTTCAATCAGTTCACCGTTTTGAGCTTCTACATTTGCCATGTTCGTCTCCTAGAACTGAAGTCCAGCTTCACGGGCTGCGTCTGCTAATGCAGCAACGCGACCGTGGTATTTAAAACCACTGCGATCGAAAGAGACTTTGTTAACGCCTTTTTCAATCGCGCGCTCAGCGATGGCTTTACCAACAACTTTAGCGGCGTCTACGTTACCAGCTGATTTCAACTGGTCACGGATTGACTTCTCTAAGGTTGATGCAGAGGCCAAAACTTCAGAACCATTTGGTGCGATGAGTTGTGCGTAAATATGCCGTGGCGTACGGTGAACGACCAGGCGATTTGCACCCAACGCTTGTATCTGTTTACGTGCGCGAGTAGCACGACGTAAGCGAGCTGCTTTCTTGTCCATCGTATTACCCTACTTTTTCTTGGCTTCTTTACGGCGCACTTGCTCATCGGCGTAACGTACACCTTTACCTTTATAAGGTTCAGGCTTACGGAATGCACGAATATTGGCAGCAACTTGGCCAACCAATTGCTTGTCTGCGCCTTTCACGACAACTTCGGTCTGAGTCGGAGTTTCAACAGTAATTCCTTCAGGAATTTCAAACTCCACCGGATGAGAGAAGCCCAGAGTTAAGTTGAGTTTTTTACCTTGTGCTTGCGCACGGTAACCGACACCCACTAACTGCAGCTTACGCTCAAAACCTTTGCTGACTCCAACCACCATGTTTTGCAACAATGCTCGAGCAGTACCAGCTTGCGCGGTAGCGTTTGCAACGCCTTCACGAGCATTGGTACGCAACACGTTGTCTTCTTGTACGATTTCAACGGCATCGTTTACCACACGACTCAATGAGCCTTGGGCACCTTTAATAGTGATTTCCTGACCACTCAGCGCAACTTCAACGCCAGCAGGAATCTCAATAGGTGCTTTAGCAACACGTGACATTTCCTACCTCCTCGTTACGCTACGTAGCCGATGATTTCGCCGCCAAGTCCCGCTTTGCGAGCGGCGCGATCAGTCATCAGACCTTTCGATGTAGAGACAACCGCGACACCCAAACCACCCATAACGGTTGGCAATTCGTTGCGTTTCTTATAGATACGCAGACCAGGGCGACTTACGCGCTCAATCGATTCAATAACAGGCTTGCCTTCGAAATACTTCAATACGATTTCAAGCTCTGGTTTAGCACCGCTCTCAGCACTGTAGTCTTCGATGAAACCTTCTTCTTTTAGCACTTGTGCAATCGCAACTTTTTGCTTAGAAGCAGGCATTTTCACCGCAACTTTAGTAGCACCTTGAGCGTTGCGAATGCGTGTGAACATATCCGCAATTGGATCTTGCATGCTCATATTTGCTTTCTCCCGTGATTCGTGGCTTACCAGCTAGCTTTTTTCAAGCCAGGAATTTCACCGCGCATCGCCATCTCACGGACCTTGATACGGCTCATGCCGAACTTACGAAGGAAACCATGAGGACGACCAGTAATACGGCAACGATTACGTTGACGCGTAGGACTGGAATCACGTGGGAGGCTCTGCAATTTCAGAACGGCTTCCCAACGCTCTTCGTCTGATGCATTAGGGTCACTAATGACCGCTTTCAGTGCGTTGCGTTTTTCCGCGTATTTTGCTGCCAGCTTTTCACGCTTGACATCACGCGCTTTCATTGACTCTTTTGCCATAACTCTACACCTTACTTTCTGAATGGGAAGTTAAAGGCAGCTAGCAAAGCACGAGCTTCGTCATCAGTGCCAGCATTGGTGGTAATGGTGATATCCAGACCACGTACCTTGTCGACTTTATCAAAGTCGATTTCTGGGAAGATGATCTGCTCACGAACACCCATGCTGTAGTTGCCGCGGCCATCGAACGATTTCGGGTTCAAGCCACGGAAGTCACGGATACGTGGGATTGCAATCGAGATTAAACGTTGCAAGAAGTCCCACATACGCTCGCCGCGCAGAGTTACTTTACAGCCAATCGGGAAGCCTTCACGGATTTTGAAACCTGCGACCGATTTACGTGCAACAGTACGGATAGGTTTTTGACCTGAAATTGCTTCCAAGTCTGCTACCGCATTGTCCAACACTTTTTTGTCGGTCAGAGCTTCACCAACACCCATGTTAAGGGTGATTTTTTCAATCCGAGGGACTTGCATGATGCTGTTGTAGCTGAACTCTTTCATGAGCCCAGGAACTACTGATTCTTTGTAAAAATCATGCAGTTTCGCCATCGTAAAACTCCAATTAATAGTTAAATGATTGCGTTGTTTGACTTGAAGAAACGGACTTTCTTACCATCTTCTTCACGAAAACCAACACGATCTGCCTTGCCAGTCTCTGGGTTAAAAATCGCTACGTTTGATACGTGGATGGGTGCTTCTTTCTCAACAATACCACCAGCAACACCTAAAGCCGGATTTGGCTTCTCGTGTTTCTTGATGATATTTACACCTTCCACAATCACGCGATCTTTAGCTGTAAGAACTTGAAGCACTTTACCGCGCTTACCTTTGTCCTTACCTGCCAGGACGACCACTTCGTCATCACGTTTAATTTTTGCCGCCATGATTGACTCCTTATAGTACTTCTGGTGCCAGTGAGATAATCTTCATAAACTGCTCTGAACGCAGCTCACGAGTTACCGGCCCGAAAATACGAGTGCCAATTGGCTGTTGGTTGTTGTTCAACAACACAGCCGCGTTGCGGTCAAAACGGATGACCGACCCGTCTTGCCGACGGACGCCTTTTCTGGTGCGTACGACCACCGCATTTACAACATCGCCTTTTTTCACCTTACCGCGCGGAATTGCTTCCTTAACAGTAACTTTGATGATATCGCCAATGTTTGCATAACGGCGGTGCGAACCACCTAGAACCTTAATACATTGTACGCTGCGCGCGCCGGAGTTATCGGCTACGTCCAGGGTAGTTTGCATTTGGATCATTTCAGTGCCCCGCTAGTTTAAAAAAAACAGACCCTCTCGGGTCGTGCTGCCTTTATAGATTTCCCCTTATAAAAAGGGCGGCGAATTGTAACAGATAAAATTCGTTGGTGGTAGGGGTGCGTTGAATTTATTTGTAAGACATGCAGGAAGGAGGAGTTCCTTGGGCTATCGGTTGCGCAGACCTGCGCCAACAGCCATTGCTATAGTACCTAAATCTTAAGCAAAAATAAATGCTTCCTTTACATTCAATGTTGGCATTCCACGGTGGCGATGATAAATTCGAGCTAAGGGGTTAACAAAGGACACTGGATGAATACGGTCAAACAGCAAAGCAGCCGCATAGCATTCGACAGCCGACAGCAACATAACTCGGTGTCTAAGCCTATGGTGTTTGCACATACCGTATATTGCCCCTACTGGCCCGATCCTCCTTATTCCTTGTCGTTGTTACGCTGAGTGACCACTCACTCGCCGGGAATATAAATACGTCACTAATAACAGATTTAGGAATACTATGAGCTTGCTGTGGATTGTTTTTCTGCCATTGTTAGGCGCTTGCATACCTTTGTTACTCGCTCGCACGCCACGCTGGATCAAAACCGTTACGACTGCTGCAATACCCATTGTCGGTTTAGCCATTATGGGCGGCTATGTTGGGCAAACAATCAGCGGTGTTATCCCACAGCAAAGCATTGCTTGGTTGTCTCATATCGGTCTTAATCTCGCGTTTCGGCTTGATGGTCTGTCGCTGCTATTTGTTAGCTTAATTCTAGGCATTGGCGTGCTGATTATTGCCTATGCCCATTATTACCTCAGCGAGCAAGACAACGATAGTCGCTTTTACGCCTGCTTATTGCTGTTCATGGCCTCCATGCTCGGAATTGTGATGGCCGATAACTTGTTATTACTCTGGGTGTTCTGGGAGCTAACCAGCGTCTCCTCGTTTTTACTCATTGGCTATTGGTTCCATTCCAGTGACGCTCGCCGTGGAGCGCGCATGGCGCTCGCAACAACAGGTTGTGGCGGCCTCGCATTGTTGGCGGGCATTCTATTACTCGGCCATATTGCCGGTGGCTATGATCTCGACACCGTGTTTGCGGCAGCGGCCAACATTCAGCAACATCCGTGGTATCTCGGCGCACTTATTTTGGTGTTGTTAGGTGCGTTCACCAAGTCGGCACAATTTCCTTTTCAGTTCTGGTTGCCGCATGCGATGGCAGCGCCGACACCCGTTAGTGCGTACTTACATTCAGCCACCATGGTTAAAGCAGGCATCTTCCTGTTAGCCCGACTACATCCTGTCCTTGCCGGCACGGAATGGTGGTTTTACTTAGTCACCTTTACTGGCTTGGCAACGCTATTGGTTGGTGCCTACTTCGCTATCCTCAAACACGACATTAAGGGCCTCCTCGCTTTTTCCACCATCAGTCATTTAGGACTGATTTGTATGATGCTCGGTATCGGTACCGAAGCGGCGGTTATCGCTGCCCTATTCCATGTCATTAACCATGCCTGTTTTAAAGCCGCACTGTTTATGACCGCCGGTATTATTGACCATGAAAGCGGAACCCGAGACATGCGCAAGCTCAACGGGCTTCTGCGTTACATGCCGCTGACCGCTACCTTAGCGATGATTTTAGCGGCTTCGATGGCAGGCATTCCGCCCCTCAACGGCTTTTTGTCAAAAGAGATGTTTCTTGCCGAATCGCTGCAACAACATTTATTCGGCGGCTTATCGTGGCTGATACCCGTGCTTGCAACCGTAGGCGCCATGCTCTCAGTGGCTTATTCGATTCGCTACGTACATGATTTGTTCTTTAATGGTGAGCCAAAAGAGCTGCCAAAAACCCCACATGATCCGCCTAAAGGAATGTTGGTCCCGGTGGCGCTATTAGTGGTGCTATGTATTGCGATTGGTTTAGCGCCAATGTGGTTTGCAGAGGACATTCTTACCGCGGCGGTTAGCGCCGTGCATGGACCATTGACGGCACTCGAAATCGGCCTCTGGCATGGTTGGAACTGGCCATTGTTAATGAGTGCTATCGCCGTCGTCGGCGGCGCTGTCATCTATTTGGCCCGGGACCAGTTGTTTAGCTTTAATCGTCAGTTCGAGCACCGCGACGCTAAACACATTTTCGAATCTACCGTGCAACGCTTAAGTGACGGGGCTACCGCGGTATTCGACCGCATCGATACTGGTTCACTACAACGCTATATGGCAATTTTGCTAACGACCGTTATCATTTTACTGCTGGTGCCGCTGATTGATCTGACCCAACTGTTTGGCGGGCGTAAACAACTACCGATTGATGTCGTTTCAATGGTCGGCGCGCTGCTAATTATCTTCTCCGCGTTAGGGGTCGCAATTTTACACCGGCAACGATTGCTTGCTTTGTTGATGCTGTCGGTCACAGGGCTCATGGTATCACTGGCCTTTGCCCATTTATCTGCACCGGATTTGGCAATGACCCAGTTAGTGGTAGAGGTGGTCAGTATCATCTTAATGATTCTGGCGCTATTCTTTATGCCCCAGCGCACACCGCGCGCTTCGAGTGGTCACCGAGTTGTTCGCGATATCATTCTTTCCAGCCTCATCGGCGGACTCGTGGCATCGTTAAACTACGCCCTGCTAACGCGTTCGTTCGATAGTATTTCCGACTATTTCGTCAGTAACGCGAAAATGCTCGGTGGTGGTAACAACATTGTTAACGTCATCCTAGTCGACTTCCGTGGCTTTGATACCTTGGGTGAGATCACGGTGTTGGCTATTGCCGCCGCGGGTATTCATAAATTATTGAATAAACTGAAACCTTTTATGCCATCAAGCGATGTCGATGGCCGCCCTTGGCACCATATTCGCCACCCATTGCTGGTAACAACGGTAGCCAAGCTGTTGTTACCCCTGGCACTGATGGTTGCGGTGTACATTCTGTTGCGTGGCCATAATATGCCCGGCGGTGGCTTTATCGCCGGGCTTATAACCGCATCGGCAATGATTCTGCAATATATGGCTAATGGCGTTGATTGGGTGAAAGACCGCTTTAACGTGAATTACCAATCGTTGATGTCTTTCGGGGTAATGATTTCGCTATTCACAGGGTTGGGTAGCTGGTACTTCGAGCGGCCATTCCTGACGTCTTGGTTTACTCACATACATTGGCCAGTGGTGGGAGAGTTTGAATTTGCCACGGCCATGCTCTTCGACCTTGGCGTTTACTTAACCGTCATTGGCGCCACTATGATGATTTTAACCAACTTCGGGAAAATGACGACACGTCACCGCCCAACGCAGGAGGGTAACTAAATGGAAACGCTATACGCGATTACCGTAGGCATACTGACCGCCTGCAGCATTTTTCTCATTTTACGCGGTCGTTCCTTCCCCATTGTTGTCGGAATCACCATGTTATCGTATGCAGTAAACTTGTTTTTATTTTCTACCGGACGCTTACAAATCGACGGGGCACCCATTTTAGGTATGGTTGAAAACCCAACTGACCCGTTGCCTCAGGCACTGGTGTTAACAGCCATTGTTATCGGTTTTGCGATGACTGCCTATGCCATTATCTTGGCCGTTCGCGCTCGAGGTGAAATTGGCTCAGACGAAGTGAACGATCTAGACACGCATGAACAGTCAGAGGGTCATCGTTAATGATTAGTCAGCATTTAGCGATTCTTCCGATATTAATTCCGCTATTTACGGCATTGTTGCAGCTACTACCCTGGGGGGATCGCCCACAACCCATACGTCGCGCGTTAGGATTAGCCGCAACATTATTGAATATTGTAGTTGTGCTGTCTTTACTGCAACAGGTCAGCACTAAAAGTATCATTGTTTATGCGCTTGGAGATTGGCAAGCGCCGTTTGGCATTGTCTTAATGGTTGACCAACTGAATGCACTAATGGTCACCATTACCGCATTGTTAGCGTTTCCTGTATTGCTCTACGGCTGTTATGCCGAGGATAATTTAGGCTCGCACTTTCAAGCACTATTCCAATTCCAATTAATGGGTATTTTTGGTGCATTTCTAACGGGTGACCTATTTAACTTATTCGTTTTCTTTGAAGTATTGTTGATATCGTCCTACGCCCTGCTAATGCACGGCGGAGGGAAATGGCGTATTAGGGCATGTTTGCACTATGTGTTATTAAACCTGACTGGCTCTGCACTGTTTCTGATCAGCTTAGGGGTAATTTATGGTGCAACCGGCACCTTAAATATGGCCGATTTATCCCAGCAAATGTCCACCTTGCAAGGTGACCGGGCGGCATTAGCTTACGCCGGAGGAATGTTACTGCTGGTGGTATTCGGCCTTAAATCAGCCATCTTGCCGTTACATTTCTGGCTCCCCCAAGCGTATTCTACTACCAGTGGAGTGGCCGCTGCCTTGTTTGCGATTATGACCAAAGTGGGTATTTACGCTATTATCCGCGTTTTTACTCTAATTTATGGTGCGGAAGCAGGATCGCTAAGCGGTATCGGTCACGATTGGATTTGGCCACTCGGAATGTTGACCCTCGCTGCGGGGGCGCTGGGGGTGCTAGCGGCACGGGATCTGCGCTTGCTGATTGCGTATTTGGTGGTCATTTCTGTTGGCACCATGCTCGCGAGCTTTAGTTTTGCAACGGTCGAAACCACCAGTGCGACGCTGTTTTATATGGTGCACTCAACCTTCATCACCGGAGCGCTATTTTTACTCGCCGACATCGTCGCTTTTGAGCGCGGTAAAACCGCCTCACGCATTGTCTCAGGGCGTCGTTTAGCGCATCACGGCTTATTATCGGTAGCGTTTTTATTGGCGGCAATTACCATCATTGGTATTCCGCCGCTGTCTGGTTTTGTGGCTAAGTTATTTATTCTCGCCGCCCCACAAATGGACACCCAAGGATTCTGGTTATGGGCGTTTATTTTACCTACAACGTTAACGATCTTAGTCACTGTTAGCCGCGCTGGTTCAAAAATGTTTTGGCACACGTTAGCCGGCAAACCTGGCGATCAGCGAACTCCTCGCGGCAAGTTGGTGGCGATGTTCATGCTGTTAGCTGTCAGTATTGCGATGACCTTATTCGCGCAGCCAATCAAAGACTATACCGACGCTACCGCAAAACAACTTTCAGACATCGCGCACTACCGTCAGGCGGTATTAAGGCCTGAATTAGGAGGCAACCATGTTGACTAAAATTATTCCTGCGCCTTGGCTAAGTTTACTTCTGTTTGCGGTGTGGTTGCTGCTACAAAACTCGCTTGCCAATGGCATTCTGGTGTTAGGCGCTATTCTGGCTATTGCTATTCCATTACTGACACGCAAAGCGTGGCCTGATCATGTGCGGCTCAAGCGTCCCGATTTAGCCCTTATTTATTTTATGCGTTTGCTCGTCGACATTGTTCAAGCGAACTTTGCCATCGCAGCATTAATTTTAGGACGCAATAGGAACCTGAAGCCGGCGTTAGTAGAGTTTCCTCTGGACATTCAAGCCGATCTGCCAGTCACCATATTAGCCAGTACCATTAGTCTAACCCCAGGAACAATCTCTGCCTCGGTTAGCGATGGTCGCAAATCATTATTGATTCACGCGCTTAATGTCGATGACCCCCAAGCGATGATACACGACATTAAAAAACGCTATGAAAGCCGCTTGAAGGAGATCTTCGAATGTTAGTTTTTGCGGTTCAAATCGCTTTTTTACTGTTCAGCTTATCGCTGTTAATGAATTTTTGGCGTCTACTAAAAGGGCCAGACCTCGCCGACCGAATATTGGCGCTAGACACCATCTACATTAATTCGCTGGCGTTACTATTGCTGTTAGGGATTTGGCAAAACAGCCAAACCTACTTTGAAGCGGCGCTAATGATCGCAATGCTAGGGTTTATTGGGACGGTAGCCGCTGCCAAATTCTTGTTACGCGGCGATATTATTGAATAGGAGAAAGACACCATGATGGAAGCGCTTCATAATATGCCGCAATGGGCACAGTGGACTGTGTCTTTTTTCCTGATATTGGGTGCGGTATTTGCTTTTATTGGCTCTTTAGGACTGGCAATTTTGCCAGATTTTTTAACCCGCCTACACGCACCGACGAAGAACACAACAATGGGCGTTGGCGGAGTCGTTATTGCCTCTATCTTTTTCACCATAGGGCAAGGTGTATGGCATTTTCACGAATTGCTGATAGCAGCATTCCTGTTCTTAACTGCCCCTATTAGCGCTCATTTATTAGCAAAGGCAGCTCTGCACCTTGACCTCAAGCGTATTAGTAGCACCAAAGATTTACGCTCACTCAGCCAAACCCAACAAAAAACCGACAATTAAGTCGGTTTTTTGTGGTTGGCTACTTCTTTACCAACGGCTTAGAAATAGTAACCAAAGTTGATGTTAAAGCGCGTGTTCACTTCACCACCATCTTGTGCCATTGAGCCACCAATGAACGGATGATTTTTCGCTTTAACCAAGTCGACATAGGTGTAGACCCCACCACCAGCGGCCACCGCGACACCAGTAATATTCATCCAAGTATCGTCATGGTAACCCTCACGATCGGTCGTCAAACTGTAATCGTTGTAGAACGTAAGGCTGGTAATTGGGCCAATATCCACGGGTAAGGTGTAAGCCACATTTCCGGTGTACAGCTTGGCCGATGCCGGAATACCATCGTAAAACGCATAAGCACCGACTGAGATTCCACGGTTTTCGATATCCATGTCGTACTCATAATCGCTGTACTGCAACATCACTTCCCATGGGCCATTATTATAAACACCATGGACAGCGTAGGCTTTGCGGTTACCGACGTTTTCTGACGGGCTATATAAGTTACCCCATTGGCTCGACACACCCAGCTCAAGCTGTTCGGAGTCACCCCAGTGCCACTTATGCGCACCGCGGACGGCCCAGCTATTGCTTTCACCTATCGCAACACCCGGTTTATCATAAACCCCTTGGCCTGGCAGAAGAATACCGACAGGGTCGTAGGAATAACGCGCCGTGCGGTCAGACACGAAGCCATCGACACCGCCTTGCTCATCTGACTTATAAAAGCCGACATCAAAATCCCATTGGTCAGAACGGTACTTCAACCGCACACCGTTATCATGCTCGTCTTCCAAGCCCACATAAAACGTCGAGTCGAAGAAGTAACTGTGGGAGTTATACGGCATGTTACCAAAAGGCACTTTAACAACGCCTACTTGGCCTTGTAGCTCAGGCGTAAAATTGTAGCCAAACCATGCGTGTTGGACTGCCTCCATATATTGAAACCAGCGGTACTGAGCAGACAGGATTACGCCGCCAATCTCACCATCAAAATCTAACCGGAAGATATCAAAGTCGAAGTCCCCAGTACGATTCTGTTGCGCCGTATTGTAGTTCTCATAGACGTATTGGAAACGCACTGCACCACCGATGCGAATCGGCCAGTTTTGCGCGTCATCAACACGACTTTCTAACTTATCCAGCCGCGCTTGTACGCCAGTATCGGGTTGCCGACGACGCTCTCGTTGACGTTGCTGTGAACGGTCTGCGACCAACTGTCGTTGCTCATCAGCTTGCTGTTGCTTCTCCTGCTCAAGCTTTTGCTCCAACTTGGCGATTTGTTGCTTTAGTGCAGCAATTTCTTCTTTCACCTGGGCAAGATCATTACCGTCTTGGGCAAAAGAGGCCGCAGGCAATGCTGCGGCAACGGCTAAAGAAAGAGGTAAAAGTCGTTTATACATGAGGCGACTCCTTGTCGACACGCGGATAAATGTGCTTAGTCTCATAATCCTGATTAAGCGCTTTATACAAACATACTGCCATTAACATCAGGACAATGGTAAAGGGTAAACCGGTGGTAATTGCCGCCGTTTGTAACGCTGTTAAGCCGCCCCCTAAAAGCAGCACTGCGGCAACAACCCCTTCGGTTACCGCCCAAAATATCCGTTGCTTGGTGGGTGGATTGAAGTTGCCTCCAGAACTCAGCATATCTATAACCAAGGAGCCTGAGTCTGAAGATGTGACAAAGAATATCACCACCAGAATCATCGCAATAAAGCTACTTATCGCTGACCAAGGTAAGCCCTCAAGCATAGCAAATAAGCTCATGGCGTAATCGTTATTCACCGCCTGCACAATGGCGCCATCGCCGAACAGTGCAGAATAAATAGCATTACCACCAAACCCACTCATCCATAGAAAGGTCATAAGTGATGGAACCAACAATACGCCAAGGATGAACTCTTTGATGGTACGACCTTTGGAGATACGGGCAATAAACACCCCAACAAATGGCGACCAACCGATCCACCACGCCCAGTAGAACACCGTCCAATTGCCCTGCCAGTCAATATCTTGACGATAGGCCTCGGACCAACTGGAGAGCTGTAATAAGTTCTGTAGGTAGTGCCCGGTATTCTGCACAAAGCTTTTGAAAATGAACAAGCTTGGTCCCGCAACAATAACAAACAGTAACAGCAGCGCTGCAAGCAGCAAGTTAGCTTGGCTTAGCAGCTTAATACCTTTATCCAGACCACTGACAACAGAGGTTGTCGCGATAGCGGTGATAATCGCGATTAACACCACCTTCATGGTCAAGCTTTTCGGTACCCCAAATAAGTGATTGAGGCCGGCATTAACTTGGTCTACTCCAAGTCCAAGAGAGGTTGCCACACCGAACAACGTTGCCACTACCGCAAGCGTATCGACCACGTTACCCCAAAAGCCGTGAATACGCTCACCCAGGATGGGATAAAACGCTGAACGAATTGACAGTGGTAAGCCACGATTAAAGGTAAAGTAGGCGAGCGTAAGACCTATCACGGCGTAAATGCCCCAAGCGTGCAGCCCCCAATGCAAGAACGTAATATCCATTGCTTTTGAAGCGGCTTCTATGGTCTCAGGTTTACCGATAGGCGGTGCAGTGAAGTGGAAGATAGGCTCGGCTACTGCCCAAAACATCAAGCCAATTCCCATACCTGCGCTGAATAGCATCGACAGCCAACTCATGTAAGAGTATGACGGTTTCGCATCTTGTCCACCGATTCGTACAAAACGAAAGCGGCTCAAAGCCATATAAATGGCAAACAGTAGGAATAATTGTACAGCAAGAATTAAAAACCAACCGAAATTGGCGGTCATGCCGTCTTTCAATGATGTGAACAGTGTTGAGGCGGTTTCAAGGTTGAACAAGGTGCCAACAACAAATAGAAAGATTAGTAGAACTGAGCTTAAGAAAACCCACGGATGCACTTCTAGGTGCTTATTAATGAAGGATTTTACACTCACGTTTAATCTCCTGCATAGACGAATGTCAGTCGATTACCCGGAGGCCTTTGGGTACAAAACAATCCCTGACGACCCAAGATAGGTAAAAGTACGAATCGGGGAGTTATTACGACTCCTCCCCCTTTTTAGATCAAAAAAAAAGCCCCCGCAACGGGCAATGCTGTTCACTTAAGCGGAGCAGCATTGCGATTCACCGGATAGCGGGTTTTGGATAGTTTAACCGACCTTGGTCTTGATGGCCTCGGTCGGTTTTCTTTGAATAACATACCTAGGCTTCCTCT
>NZ_PIQH01000015.1 GCF_003987475.1 Idiomarina tyrosinivorans
GTTTGCGTGAAAAAAACATATGTAAAGTCGAGGATTTGGGAAGAGTTCTCAAAATAGAAGCGCAGGAGCACTGTTTTCAAAGTTCAGTAGGCGAAGAGGCGGAGCTCCAAAACCAATTAAGAGAAAAGTTATTCGGTAAATAACGGTAAAACTACTGTCGTAGACGAATACTGTTAACAGGGGAGAGCCCAACCGACGGCTCTAGCGGCTCGGTGGATATACGCACCGAAGGCCATACCCAGATAGATGGCGCGGTTATTGCCAATATCGATGAAGAAGGCAACGACGGCGGCAACTTAAGCCTGAGCACCGGCACGCTCGGTTACAGCGATATTGAAGACCATGACCAAGAAGAAAGCACCTACCTAAACGTTGGCTTCACCATGGGTGATGACAACAGCACCAACCAAACGGAAAGCGGCACAAACTATACTGCCAGCGGCCATTACAACAACCACGACAAAGAGCAAATCAACCGCGCCACCGTGGGTGAAGGCACCATAACGGTCAGAGACAACACTGAGCAGGACACAAGCGACTTAAACCGCGACACCGACCTTGCACAGGAAGTCACCAAAGACGACAGCCAGAATACTAACCTGTACGCCAGCACCACGGCGGCAGACAGTCTGACGAACCTGGCGGAAAACCCGTCAGAGCAGCTTAACCAGTGGAAGGACAATGTTGCCAGTGTGGCGAGCACTGATGCCTGGGGTCAGGTGGGTGAGAATGCATCCGATGCACTGGAAGATACCTACAACGCCGGTGCAGCGGTTGCGACGGATAAAGACCTTGGCGTGGGTAACTTCTGGGTGTCACTCGACAGCACTCACAAAATGACGCAACTGAAAAATGACCTGACGCGCACCGCCGAAGGTCAGGCGTTACTGGCACGACTGACCAGTGACGACCCGGACCAGCGGTTAGCGGCCGAAGCCGAGCTGGGCCATAGGGCGCAGGAGAAGTTCGGTATCGACCCGAGTGACATCAATTTCTACACCGGTTCAGAAACAGACAGTGATTCACTTGCCAGTACCCTGACAATGAAAGTTAAGGGAGCGACGGTTTCTGAGGAAGGCCATGAAGAATACGGTAACATCTATATTGATGTGGAGAACGCCGATGATGCGCTGGACCTGAATGAAACTCTGGGCCATGAGGTTTATGAAAGCGTAACCCTGCAAACCGGTGGTGAAAACGACGATTCTCAGGAAGCCATTGCAGGCTTAGTGGGTGAACAACTGGCCTCACGCCTGGATGATGCGCTGGACGGCGGCCTGGGTGACGTAAATACGTCAGACCTTGCCAACACCAACACGGTGCAAACCGGGACGCAACAATCTCATTCTGTGGGCGGGGCAGACGTTGAATACAACAATGCGTGTCTTTACGCCAATATCTGTAATAACCGAGACCAGGCTGAAGCCGATATGCTCAGCTTATGGCGGTCAGATGACCCTGAAAAGCAGGCTGAGGGTGAACGCATCTACAGTGTTCTGCAGGAATATGACCAGCTTCAGAAAGAAGACGTAGGCGCTTTCTTCGATAGAGTCGGAGAAGAGGGTATTAAGGGTGCAATAGTCAGCATGCTGGAAGAAAGCTACGACGGCTTAAAAGCAGTAGCGGACAACCCTGCGCTGCTGAAAGAAGGGCTTCAGGAAGTTGAAGATGATCTGACCGGTAAAAACGGTGAAGCACGGCAAATGTTGGCCTGGGACAACCTTAACCAAAGCCTTAAGACAGCCGCTATTACCTTACCTGTTGGTGGAGGACTGGCTGGCTCTGCGAAGACTTTGGATAAAGTTGATGATGTTGTTGATGTAGTTGACGGCAAGGACTTCTCGAATGCAGGTCAAGATAGTGACTTTTATAAAAATCCAGCAGAGCATACTGATACTGGAAAAGTATTGCCTGATACGCCTACCGAGCATGATGCTTATAAAGATGGTTTGGTTAATGAGCAAGGCGAGGCTGTTAATTGGGGTAATCCTGACACCCTAATCGATCATGTTGAGCGTCATGGTTCTGACTTTGGTATTACCGATCCTACGGAATATGGCGAATTTGCTCAGGACTTCTTTAATAATCGGAATGCGCCGGGTGTTGAGACGATCGTTGATAGCAATGGGGTTACGAAAGTATATGATCCTGCAACCAATACATTTGCGTCATATAATCCAGATGGAACTACGAAGACTATTTATAAACCAGCTCCTGGCGATAGTTATTGGGAAAATCAGAAGCTACAAAATGGTGGCACTCAAAATTCTAGCTTAGATGACGAGATAAGTGCGCTTCAAAACATCGGCCAAAAACAAAGAGAAAAATCGGGATTGCCTGAGCAAGGAGGGATACCAGCGGATGGTGTTGATATATCAAATAACAACGCGAGGCAGTTATTGGAAAGTAGAGGAGCAAGCACTTCACAAGCATCTACAACAGTTGATAGTTTTGACGGTCAAATTAAAGCTTACTCAGGAGAAAGAGGGGATGAATTTGTAATTACAGAATCAACAACAGGAAGTGGTAGTGGTTTTTATGTAACTAGAGATTCAGCAGGTGGTACGCCACAAGAGCGCATTAAGAATTTAGCGTTACCAAACACTAATACGGCTGAAGTCGAGAATAAAGTTGAGTTGGGCAGCGATCAGGTATTACTGGAAGGAAAAGTTAAGGGGCAGCAAGGGCAACCTTGGGCTCATGAAAATGCAGTCGGAGGAGGTCAACAAGTTGTTACGAACGGTGATATCGTAAACAAAACTGGAGAACGTGAATAATGGAAAAAAACATTATCGACGAGATTATTGGAGCTTTTAAACAAGCTAATATGCAGAGTGAAGCCGAACGCCTAATTAATTTAAGTGAGCAACTCTCATCAACGGATCCCAAGGTTAAAGCAGAAGCAATTAATACGATCGTTGGATATTGCCAAATGAAGGCTTGGGGAGATTTAGCTGTTTATCGTAAAGCTCAGTATTATAAGACGCCTACCGAATGGTTAAATGCCCTAGATAGGCTAGCTAAATACGTTAAAACTGGAAAGTCACCGACCATAAAAGAAGATAAGTTTAAATATACTTGCCCAGTTTGCGGCTATGAAGAGCTTGAAATCAAGCCTTACGACAGCAATGGATTAGGTTCGGAGGAAATGTGCCAATGCTGCGGTTTTCAGTTTGGACATTCAGATCATGCTTGCGGAGTAACGCATGAAGAGTGGCGTAAGGTTTGGATCGCGCGTGGTACTCCGTGGTCAAGCCGAGGTTATAAACCTCCCCAAGACTGGAATGGAAAAGAACAGCTAAAAAGACATGGAATGTGGCCTTTTCCAACCTGAATGTTTATTCCCTAGCTCTTTAACAATCTAAACCTCACATAATTTTCTGCCGTCAATAGAGACAGCATCGACATTCGTGCCGATAGCGGCGTTAACGCCAGCAGTGGCCGTTACCGGAAAACCGAAACGGTACTCAGCAGCATTACCGGCGGCACCGTTGATGTATCCGTTGACGGCCATACGCAGTTAACCGGCGCCTTACTGGCCGCGGTGGATGCCGAGGGCAACGATACCGGTAACTTAAGCCTGAGCACCGGCACGCTCGGTTACAGCGATATTGAAAACCATGACCAAGAAGAAAGTGCTTACCTAAACGTTGGCTTCACCATGGGTGATGACAACAGTACCAACCAAACGGAAAGCGGCACAAACTATACAGCAAGCGGTAATTACAGCGACCGCGATAAAACGCAGACAAACCGCGCCACCGTGGGTGAGGGCACCATCGTTGTCAGAGACAACACTGAGCAGGACACCAGCGACTTAAACCGCGATACCGACCTTGCGCAGGAAGTCACCAAAGACGACAGCCAGAATACCAATCTGTACGTCAGCACCACGGCGGCAGAGAGCCTGACGAACTTGGCGGAAAACCCTTCAGAGCAGCTTAACCAGTGGAAGGATAATGTTGTCAGTGTGGCCAGCACGGATGCCTGGGGGCTGGTGGGTGAGAATACATCCGACGCACTGGAGGATACCTACAATGCCGGCTCGGCGGTTGCGACCAACAAAGACCTGGGCGTGGGCAACTTCTGGGTGTCACTCGACAGCACTCACAAAATGACGCAGCTGAAAAATGACCTGACGCGCACCGCCGAAGGTCAGGCATTACTGGCACGACTGACCAGTGACGACCCGGACCAGCGTTTAGCGGCCGAAGCCGAGCTGGGCCATATGGCGCAAGAGAAGTTTGGTATCGACCCGAGTGATATTCACTTCTATGCAGGCTCGGAAACAGAAAGTGAATCACTTACCAGCTCCCTAACAATGGAAGTTAAGGGAGCAACGGTTTCTGAAGAAGGGCATGAAGAATACGGTAACATCTTTATTGATGCGGAAAACATCGGTGATGCACTCGATCTGAATGAAACCCTAGGTCATGAAGTCTATGAAACCGTCACTCTGCAAACGGGTGGCGAGAATGACGATACGCAGGAAGCCGTTTCTAGCTTAGTAGGTGAGCAGTTAGCTTCTCGCTTGGATGACGCGCTGGACGGCGGCCTAGGTGATGTGAGGACCGACGACCTTGCCAATACCAACACAGTGAAATTAGGGACGCAACAATCCCATTCTGTAGGCGGGGCAGACGTTGAATACAACAATGCGTGTCTTTACGCCAATATCTGTAATAACCGAGACCAGGCTGAAGCCGACATGCTTAGCTTATGGCGGTCAGATGACCCTGAAAAGCAGGCTGAGGGTGAACGCATCTACAGTGCTCTGCAGAAATATGACCAGCTGCAGAAAGAAGACGTAGGCGCCTTTTTCGATAAAGTCGGAGAAGAAGGGATTGCGGGTGCAATCGGCAGCATGTTGGAAGAGAGCTACGAGGGTTTAAAGGCTGTAGTTGACGATCCAACGCTGCTGAAGAAAGGGCTTCAGAAACTAGAGGACGACCTAACCGGTAAAAACGGTGAAGCACGGCAAATGCTGGCCTGGGACAACCTTAACCAAAGCCTGCAAACAGCGGCTCTTACCCTGCCTGTTGGGGGCGCATTCGCCAACTCTGCGAAGACATTGGATAATGTGGGTGACGCTGTAAACGCTCTTCCCGATAGTAATCGTTATTCTCGCGTTATGCCTGAGGAATTTGCTGAGAAATTTAAAAATGGAAATGGAACTTTAGGTTCTCCTGACTCCGATGAAATCTTTGTGACTTCGAGTGATGCTTTGAAGAGCACTAATACTTCGAGAGAGGCTCAAGAGAAGTTATCATTGTATACGGATTACGAAGGAACGGTGCCAAACACAGCCGGAGATGTGGTCGTTGAATTTACTCTTAAGGATCCAACAAAAGCGGAAATAAGAACCCCAATTGAAACGGATCCACCGAGAGGTTTTGGCTTTGTTCAAGGGGGCTCTACAAAAGGTGGGGCTCCAGAGTGGAACATCAACAATGGGACGGCTGATGAAGTTGGTGCTACAGATATTATAGTTCGCCCTTTGGATGGTAATGGCAACTAGGTGAGATTAATAGCCTAAATCTAGGTTAGAGTCTCATTAATAAAGCTCCGAATGTAGACGGGAAATGGATAACCCCTGATTGGATGACTGAAAGTGGATTATAAAAGCCTTTTAGTTCGGCTTGTGTAAATTATTGGTGAAGCTGACATCAGAGATTATTCGGTATATATTGAATGAAGCTGAGTCTGGCTTTATTTGCGTTTGAAGTCTTCCAAACAGAAAGTTTAACGTATTGATGAACGTGTATAAACTGATTTGAAATCAGAGAAAAACTATCTAATAGGGAGCGTTAAGGTCCTTATAATGTAAGGAGTACGAATGTTAAAAGATACATCTTCATTTCCAGATGAAATCAGGGGAAAAAAAGTTTCCCAAGTCCCAGAACTTTCGGAACTGTTGGAAAAAGTAAGCGTTGACGGTAAAGCATGGACAACATTATATAGATGTAAATTTTCAGGAGAGGAGTGGCTAGAAATATATGAAGCGACCGGTCATGGAGAAATTCCAGTGATCCGAAGAAAAAAACCGTAAGATAATTCTTAAATAAAAAGGATGTCTAGGCGTCATGTTTTAGTTATGTCTCGCTTATATCATTCACACGAAAATGGTATTAAAACCAACTTATTTTTGCTTGTTATCTAAGCAAAGTTAAGTTTCCGACGGTCAAAAAACATTCTTGGCTCTACTTTTAACCGCCCCGTTCTTTTAAAACCTCAATATTCTAACCGGCGAATTAGATGTCCTCGCCAGCCAGGACACCCAGCGCTCAGGAACCGATACCCAGAGCGGTAGCATGACCGTTGCGCAGACGTTCTGGGGTGCAGCCGGCGGGCCGACGGTGAATGCCAGCTTAAACAGCAGCAAGCAGCAGGACAAACAAACCACCCACAACAAAACCACCGCTAGACTGTTCAATTACTGGAAATCGTGGAACAACCTGTAAACCCGATATATTCCATATGGATCAAGATGGTAGTGTTAATTTTGTTGAAGTGAAAACAGGTGACGCAGGCTTTTCACCGAACCAATCAAAGGTTATCGAACAGGTCGGGGTGGATAGTGCGGGCAATCCACAATATCGTATCCCCCCCTGATGCAACGCCTTCTGGTGAGTTAATGAGAGTGCTGGATCCAAGAAAAGCAGGCGGAACGCTTGCGGAGTTAGGTTACCCAAATGGTATTCCTGTAAAAGTTATCCGAACCGAGGGGGGTAGGAGGTTAATCAATGAAAAAAGCAGAAATCATTAAGTATTTAAAGGGGCAATATAAGGCGAAGAAAGTTGATAGTGACTGGGAATTCATCTTAAAAGACGATGATGAGGGCTACCTAGCCTTTTTTCCAGGCACTTTCGGCACAGGAAGCACGAGAACATTGTTAGGTATGCCATCAATGACCCTTCCTTGGTTATTAAAGCTATACCGGCCTATTTTTTATCCAGACAAAAAAGCTACCCCTACTTTTGTTGCAGGGCCTCAGTTCAAGCTGCCAGCGAGAGAGGGTGTTATTTATAAGGAGCAGATTGACGAGTTAGTTGAACGATGCTTTGAGTGGTTTCAGCAACAAAGCCAGCAGGAGGTCGTTGCGACAGAGTTTGCTCGATGCTACGAAAAAATCACAGGTTTTCCTCCAGCTGGGTGGCAACCAAAGCATATTATGGCCTGTGTATTAAAAGGTGACGTCGACAGACTACGAGGTTATCTGGATGCCTTTAAGCGTGGTGACCGAATGGAGTTTATCCCTATTATCAAACAAGAGTACTTCGAGCGAGCCATTCCGCTGGCTGAAAAATACCGTTCAGGAG
>NZ_PIQH01000016.1 GCF_003987475.1 Idiomarina tyrosinivorans
GCAATGCTGATCAGTTAAGAAATAATTTAGCGATCCATTGACCGATCAAGTGGAGCTGTCAAACTCCAGTGATAGTAACTGTCACTGGAGTTTTTTTATGTCTCTCAGCCGCGCGCTACGCGATTCAAGTGAAACACTTCCCGCAAATACCGATAGATTCCTAGAGCATGTTCCTAACGAATGGTTAAATGCGGCAGCTGAACTATCGTCACAAGTGACCATCCGGCGCCGCCGCCTACCGAGTGATCAAGTCATGTGGCTAGTTTTAGGCATGGCGTTCTTTCGGAATAAACCTATCGCAGAGGTGGCCCGCAGCCTCAATATTAGTGCCGATGGTTTAGCGAATGAGCAAATGCTGGCAAAAAGTGCACTTACACAGGCCCGACAGCGACTAGGCGCAGAGCCGATGCAGTGCTTGTTTCAGCAAAGTGGTAAGCATTGGGGCGTTGAGCGATACCCGCAGGATGATTGGCATGGCTTGCAAGTATTCGCAGTCGACGGTGCGCTGTTTCGAACCCCAGACTCGACCGAGCTGCGAAGTCATTTTGGCTCAGGGAACACGTCAACTGACCGACAAACGCCATTTCCAATGCTGCGCTGCGTCGCACTAATGAATGTGCGCTCACATGTGATTGTCGATGCCTGTATCAGTCCTTATCGACGAGGCGAAGTACCGTTAGCTATGCCGCTTATTCATAAGCTTCCAGATCATTCTATTACGTTGCTTGATAAGGGTTTTTATAGCGCAGACTTGTTAGTAAGCCTTGCCAGTAGCGGAGTTGACCGGCATTGGCTGTTACCCGCGCGAAAAGGGTTGGTCAGTACCGTCGTCGAAGATTATGGCGCTGGTGATCGTCTCGTGGAAATGAAGGTATCGCCTCAAGCTCGTAAGAAGAATCCTTCACTGCCTGAATCCTGGTGTGCTCGCGCAATCACTTACGAAGTTGAGGGGAAAGAGAAGACCGTGTTCACGTCTTTGCCAGCCTCTGTCTACACAGCGAAGGCTATTGCTGAACTCTATCATCAACGCTGGGAAATTGAACTCGGTTTTAGAGATATAAAATCCAGCATGCTTGATAACGCCATTGTGCTTCGCAGTAAAACCCCAGCTCTGGTCTATCAGGAGCTGTGGGGGCTGCTCCTAGCCTATAATCTGATCCGGCGAGAAGCCAGTCAAGCTGCGGTAGAGCATAAACGCGCTCCACAGGAGATTAGCTTTAAGTTCGCCTGCCAGTTTATTGCCGCAGAACTGATTAGCCTATCAAACAACCCTTCACCGGGAACGACTGGGAGGCGATTAGCAGACTTAAGAGGAAGCCTAGGTATGTTATTCAAAGAAAACCGACCGAGGCCATCAAGACCAAGGTCGGTTAAACTATCCAAAACCCGCTATCCGGTGAATCGCAATGCTGCTCCGCTTAAGTGAACAGCATTGC
>NZ_PIQH01000017.1 GCF_003987475.1 Idiomarina tyrosinivorans
TGTAATCCCCCCATTTTAAGCAGCAGCTATTCGTAGAATTAATGAACCGCTTGCGTTAATTGTTTGGGCGGAATGCCTCCGATGGCCGTGTTAGGCCGTTCGTTGTTATAAAGCCAAAGCCACTGAGTGGCAAGTTCTTGTGCATGTTCGACGCTTTCAAACAGGTGTAAATCGAGCCATTCATGTCGTACTGTTCGATTAAATCGTTCAACATAGGCATTCTGAGTTGGTTTGCCGGGTTGAATATAGAGCATCGTAATTTGATGTTTTTCAGCCCAACTGATGAGCTCACCCGAAAGGTATTCAGGGCCATTGTCGCAACGAATAGCAGCCGGTTTGCCGCGCCATTCAATAACTTGCTCTAAAGCACGAATCACTCGAGCACTTGGCAACGACAAATCAACTTCAATGGTTAAGCCTTCGCGATTGTAATCGTCGATAACGTTAAATGTTCGCAGTGAACGGCCATCAGCCAAGCTATCAGACATAAAATCCATCGACCAAACTTGGTTCATTGCTGTTGGAACGCTTAATGGGGCAGGTTTATCGCGTCGCAGGCGACGCTTGGGTTTGATCCGTAAGTTCAGCTCTAGCTCGCGATAAATGCGATACACGCGTTTGTGGTTCCATCGAAACCCTTTCACGTTACGCAAGTGCAAGAAGCATAAACCAAAACCCCAGCGCTTCTGTGCGGTGGTTAAGCGTAGCAACCAATCAGCAATAACAGCATTTTCATCGCTGAGTTTGCTTTGATAGTGGTAGCAGCTCTCGCTAATACCCATGCAAACACAGGCAAAACGAACGCTAATACCATGGCGTTGAATGGCAGCTCGTGCCATCTCCTTGCGCTGAGATGGCTTTACAGCTTTCCCTCAAGGGCTTCCTTGCGGATCTCAGCTTTGAGTCGCTCTTCGGCATACATTTTCTTGAGACGTTTATTCTCGTCCTCAAGCTCTTTGAGACGCTTCATCATCGATGCGTCCATGCCGCCAAACTTGGCGCGCCATTTATAAAATTGAGCCGAGCTCATACCGTGTTCACGGCAAAGCTCTGGAACGGGTACACCGTTCTCATTTTGTTTCAGAATCGCTAAGATCTGACTGTCTGTGTATCGTGATTTGCGCATAGAAAACTCCTTCGTTTTAGTT
>NZ_PIQH01000018.1 GCF_003987475.1 Idiomarina tyrosinivorans
TTTTCTCTTAATTGGTTTTGGAGCTCCGCCTCTTCGCCTACTGAACTTTGAAAACAGTGCTCCTGCGCTTCTATTTTGAGAACTCTTCCCAAATCCTCGACTTTACATATGTTTTTTTCACGCAAACTCAAAACATCTGCCCCTAAATCAGATAATAAGTCCTTGCTCAGCCACATCGTAGAACCAACAGCTTCAATATAACCCGTTTTTAATTCGAATCGACCAGGGTTGTTTGAAGTATCAACCTCAATCTGTTCGAGAGGTGGCGGAAGACCGTTCGACCTTTTCGGTAGTTGAGAATGGTCGCGCCCTACAGCTTCGTACTGAAGTAAATCAGCTGCGTTTTGCCAATATTCATAATCCTTATTAGAAATCCACGCCTGAACGAAGGCCGGCATTTGCAAAAAAGGAATTACCCAATTCTCCAGCGGTACTGAGGTCGGTTTCTCAATTTCCTCAATAATCAAAAAGCTATGCTCCAGCGCTGTTACAAGGCCAAACCTAAAAGACAAACCACCAGAAACTACTTCAGTGGGCCATGCCTTTTTGGTCGCTAATAATTTTCTTAAACGACTGCTCTCAACCATCTCATCGTCCATAAAAAAAACGGGGGAACAGCCGGAATTTTCTAGCGTGCGAGAGATTGTTAAAAAAACCGCTTCTGAATCAATCAAGCAATGGTTAAAGACGATTTCTAAGCTTTCAAGCTGGCTACACATTATTTAAACTCCTTGATAATTACTTTGACGTTGTAATCATGACCATACTGGACAAGACTCTGAGCCGAGAGTGTACTGTAATCCTGCAAAAATCCGAGCCGGTTAGTGACACGCTGCTGGCGGTCGACAACCAGCTAGTTTTTATTGCCTTTCCCATGCAAACAATGTGAATGGAACAACTAGCAGCTTTTATTAAAACTTAACCGCTGATACCAGTTCTCCTGAACGGTATTTTTCAGCCAGCGGAATGGCTCGCTCGAAGTACTCTTGTTTGATAATAGGGATAAACTCCATTCGGTCACCACGCTTAAAGGCATCCAGATAACCTCGTAGTCTGTCGACGTC
>NZ_PIQH01000019.1 GCF_003987475.1 Idiomarina tyrosinivorans
CGCAGTTAAGTAACCGCGACGGCGTGATACAAGCCACCAGCGACCGCATGACCCTGCGCACCCGCAGTGGTGAGTTGGATAACCAGCAAGGCTTGATCCAAAGTATCGGTGTATTGGCGCTTGAGACCGAGGCGTTGAGCAACCAACAAGGGCAGATGGCGGCGGAGCGTTTAGTGGCAACCAATGCCGGAGCGCTGAATAATCGCGATGGCCAACTCAGTGCCACACAACTACAACTGAGCACAGGAGAGCTGCTGAATGACAACGGCGTGATTGTAGCCCGTGGCGATAACAGCAGTGCTTTGACGCTGCACGCCGATACGGTAACCAACAGTGGCACCGTTGCCTCTAGCGGCGCGTTAACGCTTGAGGCGAATACCTTAGATAACACCGGTACGCTGTCGGCGACCGAGCAACTGGCATTAGCCGTGACCGACATCACCAACGATGCCCTGCTGTACAGTGACGCGAGCGTGGCTATCGACACCGATACCTTTACCAATACCGGCACGGTGGCGGCCAGTGACGTTGCGGTGACAGGCTTTGACTTGCTTGAGAATAGCGGCCGGATAGAAAGCGACCGCGGGAATTACCAAGGTCAGCAGCTGCTGAACACCGCAACCGGGGTGTTGGTAAATGCCGATACCGGCGCAGAGACCTTAGTGCTGGATGTCGCGCAGCTAACCAACCAGGGCGTGCTGCATAACAGCAGCGACAGTATGAGTCTGGGCGGTGATCTGCGTAACAGTGGGCAACTGATCCATGCAGGTAGTGGCCAGTTGTTGTTGGGCAATCAAGGCACGATAGACAATAACGGTGGCCGTATTGCCAGTGCCGGGGATGTGCGGATTGAGAACAGCGTTAATGGCGCGGGCAGCGTGTATGCCAAGCAGAGCATGACCCTGGCGCGCAGCAACGGCACCTTGGTCAATAACAGCGAGCTGTATACCGAAGGCACGATGCAGGTGAGCAGTGCCTTGAATAACCAAGGCGGCAGCTTAC
>NZ_PIQH01000002.1 GCF_003987475.1 Idiomarina tyrosinivorans
TCTGGCGGTGTCCTACTCTCACATGGGGAAACCCCACACTACCATCGGCGCTGGTGCGTTTCACTACTGAGTTCGGAATGGATTCAGGTGGTGCCACACCGCTATGGCCGCCAGACATAAACTGTTCAACATGTAAAAAACTGATTGTCGCCACTCTCTTGAGCCTTCTTGTGAAGCCTTATCAAGCTTCAGCTCCTAAACACCTTCGGTGTTGTATGGTTAAGCCTCACGGGCAATTAGTACAGGTTAGCTCAACGCCTTACAGCGCTTCCACACCCTGCCTATCAACGTCGTCGTCTTCAACAACCCTTCAGAGCACTTACGTGCTAGTGAGAGCTCATCTCGAGGCTCGCTTCCCGCTTAGATGCTTTCAGCGGTTATCGATTCCGAACATAGCTACCCGGCAGTGCCACTGGCGTGACAACCGGAACACCAGAGGTTCGTCCACTCCGGTCCTCTCGTACTAGGAGCAGCTCCTCTCAACTCTCAAACGCCCACGGCAGATAGGGACCGAACTGTCTCACGACGT
Source organism: Idiomarina tyrosinivorans (assembly GCF_003987475.1). Lineage (GTDB taxonomy): Bacteria > Pseudomonadota > Gammaproteobacteria > Enterobacterales > Alteromonadaceae > Idiomarina > Idiomarina tyrosinivorans. The sequence continues at coordinate 530 of NZ_PIQH01000002.1, forward strand.
TCTAAACCCAGCTCGCGTACCACTTTAAATGGCGAACAGCCATACCCTTGGGACCGACTTCAGCCCCAGGATGTGATGAGCCGACATCGAGGTGCCAAACACCGCCGTCGATATGAACTCTTGGGCGGTATCAGCCTGTTATCCCCGGAGTACCTTTTATCCGTTGAGCGATGGCCCTTCCATTCAGAACCACCGGATCACTATGACCTACTTTCGTATCTGCTCGACGTGTCTGTCTCGCAGTTAAGCTGGCTTTTGCCATTGCACTAACCGTACGATGTCCGACCGTACTTAGCCAACCTTCGTGCTCCTCCGTTACTCTTTGGGAGGAGACCGCCCCAGTCAAACTACCCACCAGGCACTGTCCTCACACCCGTTTCAGGTGCTAAGTTAGAACATCAAACATACAAGGGTGGTATTTCAAGGTCGGCTCCACGTCAACTAGCGCCAACGTTTCATAGCCTCCCACCTATCCTGCACATGTAGGTTCAATGTTCAGTGCCAAGCTGTAGTAAAGGTTCACGGGGTCTTTCCGTCTAGCCGCGGGTACACTGCATCTTCACAGCGATTTCAATTTCACTGAGTCTCGGGTGGAGACAGCGTGGCCATGGTTACACCATTCGTGCAGGTCGGAACTTACCCGACAAGGAATTTCGCTACCTTAGGACCGTTATAGTTACGGCCGCCGTTTACCGGGGCTTCGATCAAGAGCTTCGCTTACGCTAACCCCATCAATTAACCTTCCGGCACCGGGCAGGTGTCACACCCTATACGTCCACTTTCGTGTTTGCAGAGTGCTGTGTTTTTAATAAACAGTCCCAGCCACCTGGTCACTGCGACCACCACTAGCTTACAACGCGAAGTCTTCACCAGCAGTGGCGTACCTTCTCCCGAAGTTACGGTACTATTTTGCCTAGTTCCTTCACCCGAGTTCTCTCAAGCGCCTTAGTATTCTCTACCTGACCACCTGTGTCGGTTTCGGGTACGGTCAACATGTACCTGAAGCTTAGAGGCTTTTCCTGGAAGCAGGGCATCAATGGCTTCGCACCCGTAGGTGCTCGTCTCGTCTCTCGGCCTTAGAGCAGTCCGGATTTACCTAAACTGCAAGCCTACTGACTTTCACCAGGACTACCAACGCCTGGCCCACCTAGCCTTCTCCGTCCCCCCATCGCAGTACATGTCGGTTCAGGAATATTAACCTGATTCCCATCGACTACGCCTCTCGGCCTCGCCTTAGGGGCCGACTTACCCTACCCTGATTAGCATGGGATAGGAAACCTTGGTCTTCCGGCGTGCGGGTTTTTCACCCGCATTATCGTTACTCATGTCAGCATTCGCACTTCTGATACGTCCAGCATGCTTCTCAACACACCTTCTTCCGCTTACAGAACGCTCCCCTACCCAGCACATACCGCGAACGATACACGCTGCCGCAGCTTCGGTGAATGGCTTAGCCCCGTTACATCTTCCGCGCAGGCCGACTCGACTAGTGAGCTATTACGCTTTCTTTAAAGGGTGGCTGCTTCTAAGCCAACCTCCTAGCTGTCTGTGCCTTCCCACATCGTTTCCCACTGAGCCATTACTTTGGGACCTTAGCTGGCGGTCTGGGTTGTTTCCCTCTCCACGACGGACGTTAGCACCCGCCGTGTGTCTCCCGGATAGTACTCTACGGTATTCGGAGTTTGCATGGGGTTGGTAAGTCGGGATGACCCCCTAGCCCAAACAGTGCTCTACCCCCGTAGGTATTCGTCCGAGGCGCTACCTAAATAGCTTTCGGGGAGAACCAGCTATCTCCGGGCTTGATTAGCCTTTCACTCCAAGCCACAAGTCATCCCCTAATTTTTCAACATTAGTGGGTTCGGTCCTCCAATTGATGTTACTCAATCTTCAACCTGCTCATGGCTAGATCGCCCGGTTTCGGGTCTATACCTTGCAACTCAACGCCCAGTTAAGACTCGGTTTCCCTACGGCTACCCTATGCGGTTAACCTTGCTACAAAATATAAGTCGCTGACCCATTATACAAAAGGTACGCAGTCACCCCTAAAGGCTCCTACTGCTTGTACGTACACGGTTTCAGGTTCTATTTCACTCCCCTCGCCGGGGTTCTTTTCGCCTTTCCCTCACGGTACTGGTTCACTATCGGTCAGTTGGGAGTATTTAGCCTTGGAGGATGGTCCCCCCATATTCAGTCAAGATAACACGTGTCCCGACCTACTCGTTTTCATCAATGATGCATCTTCGCGTACCGGGCTATCACCGTCTATGGCTCTGCTTCCCAACAGATTCCGCTAACACATCGCTGACTTAAGGGCTGCTTCCCGTTCGCTCGCCGCTACTAGGGAAATCTCGGTTGATTTCTTTTCCTCCGGGTACTTAGATGTTTCAGTTCTCCGGGTTCGCCTCCAGATGTCTATAGATTCAACATCGGATACTCTGTAAACAGAGTGGGTTGCCCCATTCGGAAATCCATGACTGATAACGGCTCTTACTGCCTCGTCATGGCTTATCGCAAGTTAGTACGTCCTTCATCGCCTCCAACTGCCTAGGCATCCACCGTGTACGCTTAGTCACTTAACCATACAACACCAAAAGTTCAACATCGCGGCAAATTCTGATAAGGGATTTCTCGGCATAACCGAAGAAACTTGAATTTGAAGGAGGGCAAGGCGTGAGGGTGCGAAGCATGGACTACCATGCGAGTACCCGAACAACGCAGCCATCGTTCAAATTTGGTGGGTCTGAGTAGACTTGAACTACCGACCTCACCCTTATCAGGGGTGCGCTCTAACCAGCTGAGCTACAGACCCAGTATTTGTCCCACATCTGCAACTCGCTTTCGGTCGCTGCGACCTCACCCGCTTTCTCAGGGACAGGTGCGCGCTAACCAGCTGAGCTACAGACCCAGTTATCTCTTCTCTGATTAATCAATCCAAGCAATCTGTGTGAGCACTTATCTTGTTGTGCGTATGTAAGGAGGTGATCCAGCCGCAGGTTCCCCTACGGCTACCTTGTTACGACTTCACCCCAGTCATGAACCACACCGTGGTGATCGTTCTCCCGAAGGTTAAACTAACCACTTCTGGTGCAGCCCACTCCCATGGTGTGACGGGCGGTGTGTACAAGGCCCGGGAACGTATTCACCGTGGCATTCTGATCCACGATTACTAGCGATTCCGACTTCATGGAGTCGAGTTGCAGACTCCAATCCGGACTACGACGCGCTTTATGAGATTCGCTCACCCTCGCAGGCTCGCTGCCCTTTGTACGCGCCATTGTAGCACGTGTGTAGCCCATCCCGTAAGGGCCATGATGACTTGACGTCGTCCCCACCTTCCTCCGGTTTATCACCGGCAGTCTCCCTAGAGTTCCCGGCCGAACCGCTGGCAACTAAGGATAAGGGTTGCGCTCGTTGCGGGACTTAACCCAACATCTCACAACACGAGCTGACGACAGCCATGCAGCACCTGTCTCAGTGTTCCCGAAGGCACTTATCTATCTCTAAATAATTCACTGGATGTCAAGGGATGGTAAGGTTCTTCGCGTTGCATCGAATTAAACCACATGCTCCACCGCTTGTGCGGGCCCCCGTCAATTCATTTGAGTTTTAACCTTGCGGCCGTACTCCCCAGGCGGTCGACTTAGTGCGTTAGCTGCGTTACTCACGACCTTTATGTCACGAACAACTAGTCGACATCGTTTACGGCGTGGACTACCAGGGTATCTAATCCTGTTTGCTCCCCACGCTTTCGTACCTCAGCGTCAGTCTCTGACCAGGTGGCCGCCTTCGCCACCGGTATTCCTTCCAATCTCTACGCATTTCACCGCTACACTGGAAATTCTACCACCCTCTTCAGGACTCTAGCGTGCCAGTTCAAAATGCCATTCCCAGGTTGAGCCCGGGGCTTTCACATCTTGCTTAACACACCGCCTACGTACGCTTTACGCCCAGTAATTCCGATTAACGCTTGCACCCTCCGTATTACCGCGGCTGCTGGCACGGAGTTAGCCGGTGCTTCTTCTGTGGCTAACGTCAATCCAGTAACGTATTAAGCTACTGGCCTTCCTCACCACTGAAAGTGCTTTACAACCCGAAGGCCTTCTTCACACACGCGGCATGGCTGCATCAGGGTTCCCCCCATTGTGCAATATTCCCCACTGCTGCCTCCCGTAGGAGTCTGGGCCGTGTCTCAGTCCCAGTGTGGCTGATCATCCTCTCAGAACAGCTAGGGATCGTCGCCTTGGTAAGCCGTTACCTTACCAACTAGCTAATCCCGCTTGGGCCCATCTGATGGCACGAGGTCCGAAGAGCCCCCGCTTTGGTCCGTAGACATTATGCGGTATTAGCTACAGTTTCCCGTAGTTATCCCCCTCCATCAGGCAAGTTCCCAAGTATTACTCACCCGTCCGCCGCTCGTCAGCAAAGAAGCAAGCTTCTTCCTGTTACCGCTCGACTTGCATGTGTTAGGCCTGCCGCCAGCGTTCAATCTGAGCCATGATCAAACTCTTCAATTTAAAAGCTTAATCAACTCAATGAATTACGTGTGCTTTGCTATTTCTAGCTCGAACACTTCATTCATTTGTCGTCTTAGTACAATTTCTTCTGCACAACAACAAACGATAAGTGCCCACACAGTTTGCTTGGCTTGATTATGTTGTTAAAGAACGTTTCGCAGCCTCGCTGCGAAGAGGTGCGTATTCTACACACCCGCAATTTTCTGTCAACACCTTTTGCAAATTTGTTTTTCAGAAAACTGCTGTTTTTAGCGGCTTCGTTGCCTGCCTCAAACGTGGGGCGCATTTTAGAGATTTAACTTGTCCCGTCAAGCGCTTTTTCAGAGATTTCTTTGCTTTTTTTGTCGTTCGCTGGGTTTTTCGTCAATCCGCTTTATTTCTATACAGAATAAGCAGTATTAGCGATTTTGGTATACAGTATATAGGGTATTCCGTGGTGAATGTTTATAAGGGAGAAACTGATGGCTGATAGTAGAAGTTATCGTGGAATTGAGCCGTGGCTAGGCGAACGGGTTTATGTCGACCCTAGTTCAGTGCTTGTTGGCGCAGTTGAAGTAGGTAACGACTCCAGTATCTGGCCGCTGGTTGCCGCTCGGGGCGACGTGAATAAAATTGTGATTGGCGAACGCACCAACATTCAAGACGGTTCAGTGCTTCATGTAACCCGTAAGTCTCCATCATTACCCGAAGGGCACCCGTTAATTATTGGTGATGACGTTACAGTAGGGCATCACGTTATGCTCCACGGTTGCCGCTTAGGTCACCGCATATTGGTTGGGATGTCGGCAACCATAATGGATGGTGCCGTGGTTGAAGATGATGTCATCATTGGTGCCGGTAGTTTGGTGCCGCCTAGCAAAGTACTAGAAAGTGGGTATTTATACGTTGGCAGTCCAGTCCAACAAAAACGTCCATTAACCGATAAAGAACGAGAGTTCTTACGTGTGTCCGCGAGCAACTATGTTGCCTTGAAAGACGAATACTTTATTGATGTACATCCGATCTAGTTAGTGGAAGTTGCGCGACTGCACGCGCTCTAAGCGGAGCGCTTCAGTCTCATCCCTGATTCGGCCAGCAATCACATGCACAACATTGTCTTTTATTTCCACCACACCCCGAACCCATAATAAACGGCTGGTTAAATAGGGCACTCGAAATTGTGTCGCTGTATGCGCCCAAATCACCACATTCATGTTGCCGGTTTCATCCTCTAAGGTTAGAAAAGTGACCCCGCTCTTAGTGCCGGGACGCTGCCGACAGGTCACCAAGCCGACCACCGTGACAATTTGGCCAGAACGACAATGCGGCAGTTCCGTGGCGGTTTTTATCCCGCGCAGCAGCCCTTGTTCTCTTAGTAAAGCGAGTGGATGACGCCTAAGCGACAACGCCATGCTGGCATAGTCTTCACTGATATCTTCGATTTCGCTGGCTTGCGGCATCAACATTTCAGTTGTACTGGATGTAGGCGCTTTACCATCAAATAACGCCAATTGGTCGTCGCTTTGCTCTAACGTTTGCCAGCGTGCTTGGTGCCGATGCCCAGCAATAGAGAATAACGCGTCGGCGGCCGCTAACGCATCGATGTCATGGCTTGATAAACCGCATTTGCGGAGCTCATCAATACTCCTAAAACCAGCAGCAGGGCGTTGCTTTAACGCGTCTAACAAGCGTGACTCTGAAACACCGGCTATCTGTCTTAATCCCATTCGGATGGCATCATCCGGAGCCAACCACTGGTAATCCCACTGGCTATGATTAATATCTGCTGGTAAAAAGAGAATATCGTGGCGTTGCGCGTCTTGAATAAGCTGTGACGCGGAATAGAATCCCATCGGTAAACTGTTCAGCAATCCTACATAAAAGGCACTGGGGTAGTAGGTTTTCATCCAGGCCGAGGCATAAGCTAAATTCGCAAAACTCGCGGAATGAGATTCCGGGAAGCCATACTCGCCAAAGCCACAAATTTGCTGGTATATTCGCTCGGCATACTCGTTGCTATAACCTCGAGCGGTCATTCCTTCAACCAGTCGACGGTAAAATTTCTCTAATTGCCCTCGACTACGCCAGGTTGCCATCGCTCGCCGCAACTGGTCAGCCTCACCACCAGAAAATCCTGCCGCAACCATAACCAGTTTGATCACTTGTTCCTGAAAAATCGGTACGCCCAACGTACGTTGTAACACTTGCCGTGTTTCATCACTGGGGTAATCCACCGCTTCCTGACCATTACGGCGTCGCAAGTAAGGGTGCACCATATCGCCCTGAATAGGCCCAGGCCTAACAATCGCAATTTGAATCACCAAGTCATAGAAAGTTGCAGGCTTAAGGCGTGGTAACATGGTCATTTGTGCCCGCGACTCAATCTGAAAAATGCCAATCGAGTCGGCCTGCTGTAAGCGTCGATAAACCTTACTGTCTTCTTGCGGAATGGTCGCTAACGTCAGCGGCTCCGATTGCTGCTGATTAACCAATTCAAGCATCTTTCGTAGCGCCGTCAACATGCCTAGCGCCAGCACATCAACTTTGAGTAAGCCGAGGGTTTCTAAATCGTCTTTGTCCCATTGGATAACGGTTCTCTCAGCCATTGCCGCGTTTTCTGTGGGTACCCATTCGGAAAGCTCGGTCGCAGCAATCACAAAGCCACCCACGTGCTGCGAGAGGTGACGGGGAAAACCGCGAATTTCATCCACTAACTGCATTAACCAGCGGCCACGCAGATCGTTCGCCAGGGTCGGATCATCACTGATGAGTTGCTGTTGCCAACTATGGGCCTTTGTCCGCCGGTCAATTTTTTGTAGGTAATGCTGTAATTGCTGCTCGGTAAAACCTAAGGCTTTACCTACATCACGGAAAGCACTTTTAAAACGGTAAGTAATAACGCTAGCAGCTAAAGCGGCACGTTGCCGACCGTACTTCTGATAGATGTACTGGATAACTTCTTCGCGCCGCTCATGTTCAAAGTCCACATCGATGTCTGGTGGCTCATCACGCTCTTCAGAAATGAAACGCTCAAATAGCACATCAATTTGGTCTGGATTGACCGCAGTAATTTCCAAGCAGTAACAGACCACTGAGTTAGCCGCCGAGCCACGTCCTTGGTAAAGGATATTGCGCTGTTGCGCAAACTGCACCAAATCGTAAATCGTTAGGAAGAAGTATTCATACGACTGCGTCGCTATTAGCGCCAGCTCCTTTTCAATTTTCGCCTTTACGGTGTCCGAGGGGCCATTGGGAAAGCGCTTTTTTACCCCGACATAGGTCAGTTGACGCAGATAGTCACTCGCCGATATCCCCTCGGGAACCAGCTCCGCAGGATATTGGTAAGCCAGTTCGCTCAAGCAGAAATGGCAACGCTCGGCGATCACTTGTGTTTCTGCTAGCCACTTATCGGGATAACAGCGCTGCAGTTCAGTCAGGCTACGCAGATGTCTCTCACTATTAGTCAGTAATTCTGCATAACAAGCGCTGATAGGCTGGTTCAGCCGTATCGCAGTCAGGGTATCTTGCAATGGCTGCCTATCTGCCCGATGCATTAATACGCCACCAGCACAGACAATCGGAACCTGAGTATTGCGCTGTAGGCTTTTTAGCCGAGTCACTTGGTCGATATCATTGTCTTGATAATGACGCTCGTACAACAACCACATGCGATCTTGCCAATAGCTTTTCAGGCGCTTGCCGACCGCTACCGCTTGTTCAAGTTCTGGGGCTGGAGACCAAAGTAATAAGGCATCATCAAACTCACTAAGAAAATCTAAGAATTGTGCGTCATAACGGCCTTTCTCGGCTCGCCCTCGAGCTTTAGTGATATAACGACAGAGTTGGGTATAGGCGCTGCGTGTTGGACAAAGCACAACAAATACACCTATCTCTGGCAATTGAAATTCACTGCCAACAATCAACTTAACTGCTCGTTTTTTGGCTTCCCGGTATGCTCTGACTACACCCGCCACTGAACATTCATCAGTAATCGCCAACGCTTGATAGCCAAGTGCATCCGCTTCTGCTACCAGTTCATCAGGGTGGGAGGCGGCTCGTAAGAAGCTGTAATTGCTCAAGCTGTGTAATTCGCTGTACTGCATTAGGCGAACCACCCTTGTAAAAACCACTGACCCTGCTCAAAGTAAATCCACGCTCGACGGTGTTGTGGATCCTTTGCTTGCCAATACTCACGGGCAACACTCTGTGCGTCCCACCACCCAGTGATTAAGCGCTCTGGTCCTTGAATAAATTGCCATTGCTCAATATCAATCGCTTGGGCTTGCGGCAATAACCACAATGGGCGCTTACGTCTTAGTTGAGCAAAGCGTTGTGCCAAAGGTTGGGCGCGGTATTCAGCAATTTCTGGTCGAGGATCATCGGTTGCCGCAGGACTCCACACTGCACTATCGCCTAACCGTGCTTGTAAACGCCCAACGACATCATGCAAACCATCGCCTTGTTGTTGACTATTAGCCACTAACTCAGGCGATTCGCTGCTCAAAGCCTCTAACTGATGACAACGGAGCCGGATCCCCAACGCCGGAGCGGGCAATGTTTTTTCCATTACCTGCAAATTCAACAGGGTTAGCCAATCTTGATAACGCCAAATAGGGCGCGCAGCTTTCACCACAATAGCGGGATGCGTTTGCTCGCGATAAATCACATTGACCAATACTTGCCGGCTACTCTGTTGGCGTAAGTACAAAAACTCCGATAATTGCATCAGTAGCCGTTTTAACGGAAACAACAAGCCCTGCCACTGTTGTACTTCGGCTAATAACTCAACTTTTTCATCAAACTGTTGAGCGGGCTGAAATACGGCTTGAGTTAAGGCTTCCTCACCATGCAGTGCGCGATGATAGCGCAATACTTCAAGCGTAAAACGGCGGCCAATTTCGGCCCCGGGTAATTGCATAAATTGTGCGAGGGTTTTTATTCCTGAGCCGTTGAGTCGCTTTTTCACCGCTTCTGGTAAATCTGTTTGCGCTATCGTGAGATCCTGTAACGCCGCTCGGCATTCATCTTTTGTTGTCAGTTCTATGCCATTAAAAGCCAGTAGCTTTGCTACTAAAGGGCTATAGCCATAGCCGACCAAGACATTAATGCCAGCTTTTTTGCACTGCTTTTTCAGCAACGCCACTAAGCTTGGGACATCGTGATATAGCGAGAACAGCGAATCGATATCGACCAAAATGTCGCTATCATTGGTACCGTACATCGGGTCAATCCAACGGTACAGCCAAGCCATTAACTGCGTCCGAATACGTTGTTCCGCCTGTTGCTGATAGTTCACCATGGTGATATCGGGAATTAACGCGCGCGCAGTAGCAACAGCCATACCCACCTGTACACCCGCCGCCTTAGCGACAGCATTGCGCTGCAAGATTTTTTGTCGGCTTTCATCAATATAAGCCAGCGGTTGGGTATACCACTCCGGCTGCACACGCATGCCATGGTCTAACGCGAGCTGCGGCAAATATAAATAAAGCCAATGCTGACGTTTCATAACGCTAACTGAGATACCGGCCAACCGTTACGACGCTTAACAATATCGAACCAATGACCGCTATCATCGCTCCATAATCGCAGCCGATGACTAAACGCGCGCGCTTCTACCAGTGGCTGATGCGGTTGTAATACCACTGCCAGCGCAGAAGATTGCGTCAAACTTTTATGCCAACGGCGTACCGCCTCCGCTGAAGATTCAGCAAACCAGCCGAGCACCAAGCCTTGCCGTGAGCTCTGCAAAATATGCTCAAATGCCCACTGCGCTTGGTGGCTATCGTTGGTTTCTATCACCAGATGCTGATTGTCTGCCAAAGCCATCGACGCTAACCCCAAAGCAGAAGGGCGCGCAGGTGGATTTAACCAAAACACAGGCTGCTGTTTTACGGCGCGGAGTAACGATGTTAATAATCGTAGTTCGGTGCTGAACCATGTTTGGCACTGCCATTCGATTAAACTCCCTGGCGCCCAACCACCACCAAGCAATTGATCTAACCTGGCGCTGCCACTCGGCAAACAATGCGCTTCTTGAGCCGGTGATTGCTGTTGATCGCGTCCTTGCCAGACCCAGCCTTTGCGGACCAGTTGCTGTAATGCTGTCTGCATGCGACCCTCTAAATACTGTATAAATGTACAGTATATTGTTGACCATTTTTTGCTAACAGACAAGCCCCTCGCCATCAGTTATTATGAAAGCTGTTGCAACTCGTTGATTGATCAAAAGGAATACTTATGGGGCGTACGCTAATGATACCCATACACCTATTTGTCCATTTATTTTGGGGATTCTTTTGGACCATTTTGATTGGTGCTTTGGTATCGCTCATTGGTATTTTGAAGCTACTACTACCTATTCCTTTGGTGCAACGCGGATTATCTTCGCTCGCTAACGCTACCTTCCGCATTTGGGGTTATGCCATGTCATTGCTGTTTCAACTTAGCGGCACCATGCAGTGGCATATCAATGGCGATCTCGCGCTAGAGAAATCTCGCTGGTACATGATCATCTGTAACCACCAGAGCTGGGTCGACATTCTTGTGTTAATGCACCTATCTCGGCGTCACATGCCTATGCCGCGCTTTTTCTTAAAACAACAGTTGTTCTGGATACCCTTTGTCGGTTTAGGCTGCTGGGCTTTAGACATGCCCTTTATGAAGCGCTATAGCAAAGATAAGATCGCCAAAAAGCCGCACTTACAAGGAAAGGACATTGCTACCACGCGGCGTTCTTGCGAAAAATTCCGTCATTTACCCACCACGGTCATTAATTTTTGTGAAGGCACTCGGTTTACCCCAGAAAAACATCAAAAGAAACATAGCCCCTATACCTATTTGTTACCTCCAAAGGCTGGTGGTACGGCGTTTTCTTTACAAATTATGGGTAAACAATTTGATGCCATTTTGGACATTACGATTGTCTATCCAGAAAATGGCGGCAAACCCGTTATTTGGGATTTGCTGAGTGGGCGTCTAGACTCCGTGACGGTAGATATCGAAACCTTGCCAGTCACTGATGACTTGATCGGTGACTACGGCAACGATCCAGCGTTTCGCCAGCACTTTCAGCACTGGCTAAATCAGCGCTGGCAACTGAAAGATAAGAAGATTGCCGAACTAAAAGCGGGCTAGGAGATATTATGAGTATAAAGTTCGACAGCATTAAATCGTGGTTACAATCGTTAGGGGTCGACCAGCACCTCAATCTAGTCACGCTACTTATCGACTTTGCCATTGTGCTAGTGATTGCCTTTCTGGCCTATCAAATACTCAAACTGATTATTAACCGTGGCGTCCATCGAGCACTAAAGCACGCCCCAGAGCGCTGGTATAGCGCTTTGGTCACTACCGGATTCTTCTGGCGTTGTGCAAACCTAGCACCGGTTATTGTGCTCTATTCAGCAATACCCGTGGTATTCACCGGCGATTACAAAAGTTGGCAAGAGCCTGCATCGACTGTCGTAGCCGTCTATCTGACATGGGTTATCACCAGCATTCTTACCGCATTAACGAATGTTATTGAATGCGCTTATGAATACAGCAGTAAAGCGAAAGAGGTTCCTATCACAGGGGTCGTGCAGGTCGCCAAACTGATCATTGTACTGACCGCTATCATCATCTCCGTCGCCATTATTATGAATAAATCGCCACTGTACTTACTCAGCGGCATTGGTGCTATGACGGCAATCGTGATGTTAGTTTTCCGCGATACCCTAATGGGGTTCGTTGCCGGGGTTCAACTAGCCACTAATCGCATGGTTGCCATCGGCGACTGGATTGAGGTGCCAGCTCATTTAGTTGATGGGGTCGTATTAGAAATCGGATTAATTACGGTAAAGGTCGAGAATTGGGATAAGACGATTGTGTACCTGCCCACTTATGCACTGATTCACGAGTCTTTCAAAAACTGGCAGGGCATGGTGAATACTGGTGGGCGCCGCATTAAACGTGCATTGATGATCGATTTAGACACTAGCGAACTTGTCGACGACGAAACGCTTAGTGAATGGACAGAGACCTATTTTCAGCAAAACGTGGATGACTGGTTAGCACAAAACGAGCTGCAAAAGCCGGTCTCAAACCTCACGGTATTCCGTGTTTATGCCAATCAGTTCTTGCAACAACATCCTAAGATTCATAAACAAATGACCACCATAGCACGACTGCTAGAGCCTACGCCTGCGGGTATTCCTTTAGAACTTTACGGCTTTTCTACCGACACCAACTGGACAGGGTATGAGGCCATTCAATCTTCAATTACCGAGACCCTATACACTAGCATGCGCAACTTCGGTCTACGCCACTACCAATACCTGCATAAAACAGCATCGAAAAGCGTTAAGGAATAGGGGCTTTAGGAAGGAATGTACATCCGTGTACTTCTAATCCTGCAATGAAGAGTAAAGAATGGCGGCATGTAATGCAACCACTTTTCCAAAAAAAAATATGCTATTCCGCATATTCAGCGCAAAAAAAGCTCGGCCTTTTGCCGAGCTTTCTTATTATAACAATCACTTACACTGGATTTGAAAGTAGATATTTAATTAACTTAATAAAGTCCCCGCTGAAGTCTTCGCTGTCGCGAAACCCTGTCGGTAACAACTTATATTTACCATTCACAATGAACGTCGGTGTCGCGGAAACATCATAATTCATCGCCATACGATCGTTTTGGCTGGCCGTTGCACGAACCGAAAAGCTGGCAATTGCCTTATCAAATTCATCACCCGAGATACCGTTTACAATAAATACATTACGGATATCTTCTTTACTGGTAAGCATGGTGCGCTTTTTAAAGTGGTAGTCGAATACGGTATCGATGAACTTACGCGCGATGCCCAACTTTTCTGCTGCAACATAGGCGCGGCTCATGGTCTGCCCCATATCGCCTGTTGGGTTAATCATCGAAACGTGAATTTTCTCGAATTTCTCAGGAAAGGTTTTCGCAATCTCTTCAGCTATTGGCTCAAACTGGTAGCAGTGCACACAGTAAAGCGAGAAGTACTCTTGCACCACCGGTTTGTCAGTGGGGTTATCAGCAATCACTTCAAAGTGTTTACCCTCTTCAAACTGTTGAGCTTGTGCGGTACCTAGCATCGTTGTCAAAACTACGGCAAAACCTATTAACCACTTTTTCATTCTTAATTTCCTACGTTAACTACCATCCAAGCGCAATCGGTGGCTCCTCAAGTGCCGCCAACTGCTCTTTCATGACTAAAATCTGTTGTTCCCAATAACGGTTTTCTGCAAACCAAGGAAAAGCTCGCTTAAATGCAGGGTCTTCCCAACGTTTAGCTAACCATGCCATATATTGAATGATTCTAAAACCGCGTAAAGGTTCCACTAGGCTTAATTGTTTTTTATCAAACTGGCAAAAATCTTCATAACCGCACAACAGTGCATCCATTTGTAAGGTTTGTTCTTGGCGATCACCGTTTAACATCATCCATAAGTCTTGCACGGCCGGTCCACTGCGACAATCGTCGAGATCCACGAACGTCAGCTGTTGTTCATATTCCAGCACATTGCCGATGTGACAGTCGCCGTGCAGACGTTGGATATCGTACTCCGCTAAGGAGATACGCTGCAGCCGCTCTGCTAGCGGATACATAATAGCAAAGAACGCCTCTCTATTGGCATCCGGCAATAAGCTCGCTTGCTCAAGCATCGGTATTGCATCTGCCACATAGTCTTGGTAATTCAACGAAGGGCGCTGCGTAAATGGCGCAGCTTGCGCGACCCGATGGAGTCGGCCAATTTGTCGTCCCAGGCGTTCCAAACTGTCGAGGTCAGTCGGCTCAAACGCCCGACCGCCAACGCTTGGAAATACGCAAAACCGATACCCTTGGTAATGATGAAGGGTTTCCCCAGCCAACGCTAACGGTGCAACAACCGGTACTTCATCGTCTACTAACTCCAGAGTAAAGCGATGTTCCTCAAGAATCTGTTCCGTACTCCAACGCCCAGGCCGATAGAACTTCGCGACATAGCGGCGGCCATCATCAGCAGCGAACTGATAAACACGGTTTTCATAACTATTTAGCGCTAACAGCCCTGATACCGGGTAAATCTGCACACTTTCGAGGGCGTTGATTAGGGTATCAGGGGTCAGATTTTGGAAGCTAAAATCTTCCGAATCGGGTTGGGTCATAAATAAACCGGGTTGTTTGGCGCTCAACAATATCAGGATTTTCCTGCGAGCGAATCACAAAGTTAAAATCGGTGAACTGTTCTTTCAGTTGCTGTGGCGGCACAATTACCGTGACAGGAACACTGGCTACCTCACCCGCGCCCACTTGGCGGACTGTTTCGCCTTTCAGCTGATAGTTCTCGATACCTTCAACCGACAATTCATAGGTTTGCGCCTGCTGCGACTTGTTCGATAGCTTCAGCGTGTAGACGTTCTCGATATTGCCCTGAATATTTTCGTGGAACAATTGATTGCGGTCACGAATCACTTCGATATCGACCGGAACACGTGAAATAACGGTCCAAACCAATAGGGTACTGACCGCGATCAAACCAATGAAATAGCCAATTGACTTAGCCCGGAACAAGCGGGTCACCTTGCCACTCAGATTGCGCTCCGTGGTATACCGAATAAGCCCTTTCGGATAGCGCATTTTTTCCATCACGCCATTACAAGCATCTACACACAACCCACAGTTAATGCACTCATATTGCAAGCCATTGCGGATATCGATTCCGGTCGGGCACACTTGTACACACAGGTTACAATCGATGCAGTCACCCAAACCGAGTTTCTCAGGATCCTGTTTCCGTCCACGAGGGCCTCGCGGTTCGCCACGTTCAACGTCATAGGACACAGTAAAGGTGTCTTTGTCGAACATCACGGATTGGAAACGCGCGTACGGGCAAATGTGGGTACACATGATTTCACGCATGTAACCAGCATTTCCGTAGGTGCAAAAAGCAAAGAAAATAACTGAGCCAGCGGCCCAGAAGCTCCAATTCAAGGTGAAGAAATCAATAAAGAGTTGGCGAATATCGGTAAAGTAACCAACGAACACCAATGCCGTTAGCAGCGACACCGTTACCCAAGCCGTCTGCTTTGCCGTTTTACGCCAGAACTTATCGAAGTCCATTTTACGCTCGTCCAACTTCATACGTTGGTTGCGTGAACCCTCAAACTTCTTCTCAAACCACATAAAAATAAAGGTCCACGTGGTTTGCGGACACATAAAGCCGCACCACACTCGGCCAAACAGCGTGGTGACAAAGAATAACGCAAAGGCGGCGGCAATAGAGAACCACGCGACAAGGGTAAAATCCTGTGGCCACAAGGTCATGCCAAAAATTCGAAACCGTTGCTCGCCAATATCCAGCAACACCGCTTGCTGACCATCGTAGGTTATCCAAGGAATAAGCACGAACATTGCCAATAGAATAAAGCCAAAGCTACGGCGGAAATACTCTAGAGTACCTTTCACATCGCGAACATAAATACGGCTTCGCGATTGCTGACTGGAGGGATCAGGGCGCTCAATTTTGACGCTTTTGGCAGACTTAACTTCAATATTTTGTTTCATCACACGACCACATCTGAGTGACTACCAAGGGTGCCAGTATAACGTAAACTGCGCCCAGACTGTATCACGCTGAGCCACGTTTATGGCCCAAGCTGTCACCGATAGTTTCCGTTGCTACTGCGCGCACGCAATCCAACAAAACATTGGTACCTGCCTCGACATCATGCCAATGTGACCATTCATCTGGGGCGTGACTGACACCGTTAACAGAAGGAATAAAAATCAGTCCCGCATCGGTAATTTCTGCCATAAATTGGGTGTCGTGCCCAGCCCCACTTGGCATCCTTAGACAACTGAGTTTGCGCGCTGCGGCTTTTTCTTCAATCAAGTCGGTGAGCGCCGCGGAGCAGTCTTTTGGCGCGAGCCAACTCACCTCCTCGTATTCGAACATCAAGCGATGCTTGCGAGCTATCGCTGAGAGCGCTTTTCGGCAAGCGTCGGCTAATTCTTTCATCACCTCATTGCTCATATCTCGCCCAACGATGGTGAAGATTGCCTCGCCGGGCACGGTGTGCGGGCTGCCCGGTTTTAAATCGACTTTACCCACGGTAATTCGAGTCTTATCGGTACCATTTTCAGCAATAATCCGTTCAATTTCGTGAGCAAAATCTGCTAGACCCATGAACGCATCACTGCGCATGTTCATTGGCGCAGTGCCAGCATGATCGGCTTTACCTTTTAAATGTACAATCCACTTAAACACACCAGAAATACCCTCAACGGCACCTATTTGAATGTCTTTATTGAACAGCACCGGACCTTGCTCAATGTGCAATTCAAAAAACGCCTTCAAACGCTCAGGAGGCCAAGCGGCGTCTAAAGCATCCATAACGTTTAGTCCCTGCTCTGCCATTGCATCCTTTAAGTACACATCGTCGGCATCATGTGCGCCCATCAGCCAGTCTGGATTTAATGCGCCAGCAATCGCTTGGGATCCCATCATACCGCCAAAACGGCCTTCTTCTTCCGCAGTGGCAACCACCCAGACCGGCGTTGATAATGGCGTATCACTCTGCTGCAAAACACGCAAAACTTCCCAACCGGCAACCACACCTAAGGCGCCGTCAAAAATTCCCCCCGCCGGAACGGTATCGGCGTGTGAACCCATTAAAATGGCTGGCGCTTGGTGGAAGTCCCCAAGCCCGAAAAAAACATTGCCTGCCCCATCCATAAAGCTTTCGAAACCCTCGGCTTTGGTCTGCTCCAATAACCATTTGCGCACCGCCATATCAGCCTCGGTAAAGCCCCAACGATAGACCCCGTGATCCTGCTCGTTGTAACCAAACTGCGACATTTCTAGTAAGGTCTTTTTCAGTCTTGAACCGTCAACGCTTGTCATAGCGACTCCTTTTCTTGCTTATGCATTAAGCGTAGGACACTGCGGGCAAAAAAAAAGCCCGTAACAAAGTACGGGCTGTAAACTTTAGGGTAACCTTAAGCAGCTAAAACACGAGCCGTTTTCGCCGCGTTTAGCACCGCAGCCAGCTTAATCAACGACTGGATGGCTTGGGCAGAAACGTCATGTTGCTGAAGCGTTTTCACATGCGAATCAATGCATAAGCCACAACCGTTGAGCGCCGAAACTGCAAGCGAGAACATCTCAAAGTCAGTTTTTGCCACGCCGGGATTCGCCATGCCGTTCATCCGCAGTCCGGCAGGCATCGTCGCAAACTGCTTGTCAGATGCTAAGTGAACAAAGCGGTAGTAGACATTATTCATCGCCATCAATGTTGCGGCGAGCTTCGCCGCGCCTTTTACGTTGTCATCAATTTGATCAGCCGCTTCCGCTTCAACGGTATCGATCAGTTGTTGATGGTTCAGGCTGTATGCCAGCGCCAACGCAGTACCATAAAATTGCTGTTGGCTTAGGCCACTGGTTTCGATATTACCAAACAAGCTCGATAGGTTAAGTTTGGTATCTTTGCCATGGTCGCCTAGCTGCTGTTTAAAATTTGCAATACTCATATGCGCGTCTCTCATTTCTAATTACAAGGTATCGCCGCCCACAGCGCGGTTACAAGGGCATAGCTCGTCAGTTTGTAAACCGTCGAGAATACGCAGAATTTCTGCCGGGTTTCGGCCCACGTTCAAGTTGTTCACCGATACGTGCTGGATAACGTTGTGTGGATCCACCACAAAGGTGGCGCGTAGCGCAACGTTTTCTGCCTTATCACGTACGCCTAAACCATCCACTAAGTCACCTGAGTCGGCAAACGAATACTGATTCAAGCGGTCAAGATCTGGGTGTTCACGGCGCCATGCCAACTTCACGAATTCATTGTCTGTGCTACCACCCATAACAATCGCATCGCGGTCAGCGAACTCTTCATTGAGTTTGGCAAATTCAACAATCTCGGTTGGGCAAACAAAGGTGAAATCTTTTGGATAGAAGAAAATGATTTTCCATTTACCGGCAAAACTTTCTTCGGTGATCGTTTCAAAAGCACTCTCACCATTTTCTTCTGGCATATTAAAGCCAGGTTTTGCTGCTACTACGCTGAAGTTAGGTAATTTATCGCCTACAGTTAACATCGTTTGTTACTCCTCGAAAAACGTTGAATGGGATGTTGTTTATGTCGAGGAGGATAATAATTTGATTGGTTAATCATTTAAAACGAACAAAAACTATTGTTATAATCGAAAAGACCAATCAAGGAGAATGATTTATGAGCAAGCTACCCAGTTTAAAAAATCTTAGTTACTTATTGGCGTTACACCAACACAAAAATTTCAACCGTGCTGCGGCAGCCTGTAATGTCAGCCAGTCGACGCTCAGTAGCGGGATCCAAAACTTGGAAGAGCAACTCAATTGCCAATTGATCGAACGCGACCATAAGTCATTTCTGTTTACTGGAATGGGCGAACAGGTAGTGGAGTCAGCTCGTGAGATCATTAGCTCCACCGAAGAGTTACTGAATTTTGCCCAAAGTCAGGGCAACGTCATGGAAGGGCCACTACGATTAGGCTGCATTCCTACCATCGCTCCCTTCTTGATTGGTACTTTAAGTAAGCAGTTACTGGAAAAATTTCCTAAGCTGACGCTGGATATTTGTGAAGACACCACCAACAACTTGCTCAACAGCTTAGCCAACGGTGATTTAGACGTACTGGTACTCGCCCTACCGATGGATTTACATGGTAATCAGAAGTGGGTACTGGGTCGCGACCCGTTTAAACTGGTTATGCACAAATCGCTGGCGGAAACCATCAGGGAGCCCGTCGATTACGACCAGCTGCCGGATCGCAGTATTTTCTTATTAGAGAAAGAACACTGTTTGACCGGTCACGCAGTTTCCGCTTGCCAGTTAACTGAATCAACCAAAGTAAATCCGTTCACCGCGACCAGCTTGCACAGTTTGGTGCAGATGGCCGATGCCCGTTTAGGCGCAACCTTTATTCCGCAAATGGCAATTGATAAAGGCATTCTACAAGGCACAGATTTGATTGCATTAAAACCGATTGGCCAGGATGCCGCTCGGGAGATTGGTTTAGTTTATCGGCCAACCACCAGTCGCCGCCAAACCTTCCGTAAGGTCGCCGAGGAAATTGCTGGCCTGCTTCCAGAAAACACGCTGAATTAGCGGCGTCGAATGGCTGGCAGTGGGTAACGCTCTGCCAGCGAAATGCTCTCGCCATCCGGTTTGATCACTCGGGCATGCTTGCGCGTAAGCTGGCGTGGATCTTCGACACCACAAGAGTGGCCAATAATATTCACACCGTACTCGAGATACTTGTGATAATTGGCAACACGAACCGATTTGTCGGCTGGGTCTAGCCCTTTCTGCAAGCGCGGGTCGTGTGTCGTAACCCCTGTGGGGCAGGTGTTTTTGTTACATTGCATCGCCTGTATGCAGCCTAAGGCAAACATAAAGCCACGCGCCGAAACAATAAAGTCAGCCCCTATGGCGAGCGCCCAAGCAACGTCTGCTGGAGAAATCATTTTGCCCGAGACGATGACCCGAATGCGCTCGTGCAAGCCGGCTTCGGTAAGCTTATCAATTAAAATAGGCAGGCTCTCGGTGACTTTTAATCCGACATAATCAATGAGCGGCTGCGGTGCTGCACCGGTACCGCCGTCAGCACTATCTAACGTAATAAAGTCAGGTGCGGACTCATCTCCGCGCGCTAAAATACTATCGATGAGCTCATCAATCCAAGATGGGTCACCCATCACGAACTTAAAGCCGGTGGGCTTACCGGTGATTTTGCGCACCTTAGCAATAAAATCTAACAGCTCTTCGTTGTTGCTAATTTCAGGGTGGCGATTGGGGCTGATCGAATCTTGCCCCTCAGGAATACCACGAATTCGGGCAATTTCCTGATTCACCTTTTTCGCTGGAAGAATGCCACCTTTGCCAGGCTTTGCGCCTTGGCTTAGCTTAACCTCAAACATTTTGATGTTTTCATGGCGACCCAGCTCGGCTAAACGGCCTTCATCAAGCTTGCCATCATCCGTTCGAACACCATATTTCGCGGTACCGATTTGAAATACAATATCGCAACCACCACTGAGGTGATAGGGCGATAAGCCGCCTTCGCCAGTGTTCATCCAACATTGCGCCAGCTTTGCACCGTGTGATAGCGCTTTTACCGCAACGGGCGACAGCGCTCCATAACTCATGCCAGAAATATGAAAGTATGAACTTGGTGAGTAGGGGGTATCACAATACGGGCCGATTTGAATGGGGCGCGGCTTGGTATTTTCTTCGGCAAGCGGTGGATAAGGGCTATTACTAAAAATAATGGTTCCGGTGCGGGTTAAGTCACGCGTGGAACCAAAAGCGACGGTGCGGTCAGCATTTTTTGCCGCCCGATACACCCAACTGCGCTGTGCTCGGTTGAACGGCATTTCTTCGCGGTCCATAGCAAAGAAGTATTGCCGCAAAAACTCGCCCATGCGCTCGAAAATATAACGAAAGCGACCAACCACCGGGTAATTCCGGCGGATGGTATGCTTTGTTTGCATTTTGTCGACCACGTACATCACTGCTATGGACAGCAGGCCAACAACTAACGCTAGAACGAATATTCCCACCAACCACTGCGCAATAACGAGTAGCGTGTGGTTATTCAGTATGCCTAGAGATTCCATAATTTATTTAGCCGTGCGGCTTACTTGGGCTTTACTCAAGTCGACTTTTTCACCTGTCGCTTGTTCAACTTTTTCTGCCAAGTTATCCATCGACAGTGGCTCGTCGCTTTTTACCACGCGAACACCATCGTCATCACCTTCGACATTGGCGGTATCTGGTAAGTAAATCGTACCGTTGTTAAAGTCCACCGCAAACGCGATCACGCCAGGAATTAGATAAAACAGTAAGCCTAATCCGTCGAGAACTGCGACAGAGGGGTCAATCCGCCCGTCAATCTGGCCTTTACGTTCTGGGTATAAAATCGTACCGCAGGCCGCTAGATGGGACATCAACAAAATTCCCGCAACGGCTTTTATAGGACGTGACAGTCTCATATTCCCTGTTCCTTATTTTATTGGTAAGAACTTTCTTGCGTTACAACATCCATTATTAATGTCTAAACAACGGTTTAGATCAAGTTATCGAACGATTTGTTCGAATAACTTGATCTAACGGTTACTCAGCCGCGCTTATTTCATCGCCCGCAGTACGTCTAACAAACGCACCGCTGTTTGTTCCGACGATGCAGGGTTTTGCCCGGTAATTAACATACCGTCTTGCACCGCATAGGCCTCCCAATCGTTACCTTTACGGTAGTGACCGCCTTTTTCCTGTAGTGCATCCTCTACCAAGAAGGGCACAACCTTATCTAACTCAACGGCCTTTTCTTCGGAATTGCTGAACCCAGTTACTGTGCGTCCGCGCACCAAAGGTTCACCCGCTGGCGTTGAAGCATTCAATAATACGGCCGGAGCGTGGCACACTGCTGCCACCGGCTTTCCTTGGCTCCAGAAGGTATCGATTAAATGAATAGAGTCTTTGTCGTTGGTTAAATCCCATAATGGACCATGGCCGCCTGGATAGAAAATGGCGTCATACTCTTCGGCTTTTACTTCGCTCAATTTACAGGTTGAGTCGAGTTTTTGTTGAGCCGTTTTGTCGTTTTCTAAACGCTTCGTCGCCTCGGTTTCAGCATCTTCGGTCTGACTGTTTGGATCGATTGGCGGACGCCCGCCTTTGGGGGAAGCTAATGTGACTTCTGCACCTGCATCGACAAACTGATAATAGGGCGCCGCGAATTCTTCTACCCAAAAGCCTGTTTTATGCCCAGTGTCACCCAATTTATCGTGAGACGTCAGTACCATTAAAATTTTCACAACCTACTCCTTTATGGATGATGAGTTAACGCTATTCACTACGCAATTGTTGCGTATTTTGATCAGCTTCGAGCCAGCGGTATAAGGTTCTGCGTGTTATACCCAGGATTTCAGCGGCGCGTTTTTTATTGCCGTCGGTATGCGCCAACACTTGCGCAATATAATCACGCTGAAATTGGCTTAATGTTGGCCACTCATCGTTGTCGCTAAGGTTTTGTCTTTGTGCGTTAATGATCCTTTCTGGTAACACCGCACGTGTAATTGCGCCGGAAGAGGTAAAGGTGTATGCCCGTTCAATAGCGTTCTGTAATTCTCGAACATTACCCGGGAAGGGATAGTGCTGTAGCTGATCGAGCGCGTCATCGGCCAACTCGGTAATACCGCGTTGCTGTTGTTGTTCTAGCTGCGCAATAAAGTGCTTCGCCAAGCGTTCAACATCTTCGCCCCGCTCACGTAACGGTGGAACATTCAGCGTGAAAGTCTCTAAACGGTAAAACAAATCTTGCCGAAATCGACCTTCACTAACAGCTAGGGCCAGATCTTGATGGGTTGCAGCGAATATCCGCACGTCGACAAGCTGTTCTTCATCGCTTCCAACTGCGCGAATTTTTCCCTCCTGTAACACGCGCAAAAGCTTAGCTTGAAGAGCCATTGGCATTTCCGCAATTTCATCTAACAGCAGTGAGCCACCGTTGGCTTGCATAAACAATCCTCTACGGGCGTCGTTTGCGCCGGTAAAGGCACCACTTTTATGGCCAAAAAACTCGCTTTCCATCAATTCTGAGGGAATACCGGCGCAATTAACTGCAACAAACCGTTGCGAGTTACGCGCGCTTTGTTGATGCAACGCTTTCGCCACTAGCTCTTTGCCGGTGCCACTTTCACCTTGAATCAACACCGGTCCATCGGCAGCAGCAATTTGACTGATTTGGCTATACAGATTGCGCATCGCGCGGCTTTGCCCGATCATTCCTGCTGGCCCCTCTGCGGCCGAGCGATATTGCTTAACTTCTTGTTGAAGACGACGATTAGAGACCAAGCGTTGCACCCGTATCAACAAGTGTTCAATATCTAGCGGCTTGGTAAGGAAATCGTCGGCGCCTTGCTTCAACGCCTCGACCGCCTGATTCACCGTCGCGAATGCCGTAATTAATAATAGACTGGGTTGCGGCTTTACCTGTTGCAATGCGTCAATCAAGCTCAGCCCTGAAGCACCTGGCAACCTCACATCGCTGACGACAATATCAACCGGTTGCAGTTGGTAATCCTCCACAGAGCCAAAACTCGCCACCTGATAATCTTGCTCTTCCAAGGTTTCTACCAGTAATTCTCGCAAATCCGGGTCGTCCTCGATCACGGCTATGCGAATGGTTTGGTTAGCGATGTTCATGCTAAGACTCCTTTACCGAGCGGGTTGGAATAATCATTTCGGCAATGCACCCATGCTCAGGCCGATCGTGCAACCGTAACTGCCCACCGTGAGCTTCGACAATTTGTTGTACAATCGTTAGCCCTAACCCGGTTCCCTGACCCTGTGCTTTGGTTGATTGAAAGGGTTGAATTAAGTCGTCAAACGACCAATCCGCGGGCAATCCTTCGCCATCATCGGTAATGCTGATTCGCAGCTTATCCGCTGTTAGTTGGCAACTCACCATCACTTCCGAGGTTGCAGCCTGTAGGGCGTTGCGCAACAAATTCACCATCGCCAGTTCCATTCGCGTTGCATCTACGGCAATTTCAGCCACCGGCAACGCTTCCTGTAAAACAATCTTGGGCGCATCATCAGTTAATTCTAACTTCACACTCGAAATTGCTGCATTCACCCAGTCACTAACAGCAACTGGCTGTAACCCATTTTGTGGAGAGCGGGTGAAATCCAACAACTGATTCACCAACTGCGTTAACCGTTGAACCTGGCCGCGAATTTTACCCAATTCTTGGCGAGTCGAGGCGTCCTCTTGCTGGCGCAGCAAGCGCTGAGCCCGGCCATCAATCACCGTTAGAGGCGCGCCAAGCTCATGTGCGACACCGCTAGCAACAGAGCCTATGGCGGCCATTTTTTCTTGTTTCCTTAGTGCTTTTTCCAACTGCATTTCGTGCTGTTGCCGGGTACTTAGCTCCTGTTGCGCGCGCGACAAGCTGTCGAGCATCAGGTTAAGGCCGGTCGCGATTTCCTTCAGTTCATCCGGTCCCTGTTGCTTCGCACGGTGTTGTAAATTGCCATCCGCGACTCGGCGCATACTATCGACCAATTGTGTGACGTAACGCCCAACACTGCGGTAATGCCCTAGAATAAGGACAACGACAATGATCAAGGCAAATATGCCCCAACTTAACCAGGCATAACTAGCCAGTTGATCCAACGACTGCTCAAAGTCACTGGCACGACGGTTAATCTGCAATAAGCCGATAATTCGACCACCACGATCGATCACAGGCAGAAACTGGGAAAACATATTTAGTCCCGCCACTTGCCGATAGCTATCTTGCTTTATCCCAGTCTTGACCGCCTCTTCAGCAATTGAACTATTGCTTAAATCGCGTTCAGTAATACCTGCTGAGGCAACCAATTGGCCTGCGGTGTTATAGACAGAAGCACCATAGACCCGACCAATGCTAAACACTGAGTCGAGGTTAGCCTGCACTGCCTGCAGATCGCCTTTCAGTAAGGCGTCACTGATCGGCAGTCGAATCGCTCTGCCCACCAATTCGAGATCGCTTTTTAGCCGCGCAGTTACCGCCGATTCAGCGAATTCCAAACCAAACCGAATGGTAAGTCCGGCAATTGCGACCATTGGCAGAATCACATACACCAGTAACCGCCGTTGAAGCGTATTCAACTTCACTATGTTCATTTTTGTCACCTTTCGGCGTCAAATGTGTATACAAACGATACATTAAACCGTACGCGTGATCGAGCCGAACTCTTACATTACTGATAAATAAGGATTTATTTATTGGCATGATTATCGCTATCTATTGAATGGAAACCTTTTAAATAACAACGACATTTTGCACTTAAGGAGTACTTGTTATGAAAAAGACAGCGATTATTGCCAGCGTACTATTAGCCGCATCAGCAACAGCAGGCGCCGCCACTCAGCAAAGCGGTATGCAACAAAATGCCGCAATGCAGCAGGCACAAACCGCCGTGAAAATCAGCGATGCGCAATTACTAAAATTCATCAATGCGATGAAAGGTGTTCGTGAAGTAACACAAAAATTCACCACTAAGCTACAGAATGCGGGTGGCCAGGAAGAGGCTAAATCGATTCAAAAAGAAGCCCAGCAGGCTATGGTGCAGGCAGTTAAAGATGCGGGTATGACACCAAAAGAATACAACCAGGTTGTCCAACGAGCGCAATCTTCGCCTGAGTTACAGAAACGCTTAAAAGACATGATGAGCGATAAATAAGTTTATCGCAGAGTGATTGAAAATAGGGCGACCCACGGGTCGCCTTTTCTTTTTCTGGGTGATCAATCTCTGCCCAACTAACGTAGCGATCACTAACTAATTATTCAACAAAGCAGGGAGTGTTTAACGTGAAGGCAGCGGACTTACTTGTCAAAGCGCTAGAAAATGAAGGCGTGGAATACGTCTTTGGTATTCCCGGCGAAGAGAACCTCGATTTACTCGATGCGCTATCGCGCTCATCCATCGAACTCATTCTTACCCGACATGAGCAAGCCGCCGGCTTTATGGCAGCGACTTACGGCCGATTAACCGGCAAGCCGGGAGTATGCTTAGCCACCTTAGGGCCGGGCGCAACAAACTTAGTAACACCGGTGGCCTACGCCACGCTCGGGGCGATGCCGATGGTTGTGATCACAGGTCAGAAGCCAATTCGTGAGCGTCATCAAGGGCAGTTCCAGATTATTGACGTGGTGGACATGATGACCCCCATCACTAAGTACACTAAGCCGCTTATCAGTGCTCATGGTATTCCCGCGCAGGTTCGAGAAGCCTTCCGAGTTGCTGAAGAAGAGCGTCCTGGCGCAGCACACCTCGAATTATCGGACGATGTAGCTGATGAAGAAACGGATGCAACTCCAATTAGTCCGAGCTATTCACGCCGTCCAGTGACAGAGCACAAAGCGGTTGATCATGTGTTGGAGCTGATGCGCGAAGCGAAGCGTCCATTGCTGCTAATCGGCGCTGGCGCAAACCGTAAAATCACTGCGAAAATGCTGCGCGCCTTTGTTGATAAAACTGGCATTCCTTTTATCACCACACAGATGGGTAAGGGCGTTATCGACGAGCGCCACCCGCGCTGGATTGGTAACGCTGCAGTCTCAGACGGCGATTACCCCCACCGCGCAATTGAACACGCCGACCTCATATTGAACGTGGGCCATGATGTGGTAGAGAAGCCACCGTTCATGATGAAGACGGGTCAGCGTAAAGTCGTGCACATTAACTTCCAAGCCGCTCAGGTCGATCCTGTCTATTTCCCACACGCCAGTATGATTGGCGACATTGGCAACAGCATTTGGCAATTGAAAGAAGGCATTGAACCGCAAGCGCACTGGGATTTTTCGTTTATGTTGCGGGTGCGTGAAAGCTTGCTCGACCACAGTGACGAAGATGCCCATGCTGACCAATTCCCCGTCCTACCACAACGCTTGGTGGAGGACGTACGCGAGGTCATGCCGGACGACGGTATTATCGCGCTAGATAATGGTATTTATAAAATTTGGTTTGCCCGTAACTATCCCGCGCGCCAGCCAAACACGGTGTTGTTAGATAATGCCCTAGCCTCAATGGGCGCGGGATTGCCGTCGGCAATGGCTGCTAAATTAGTGCATCCGAAGCGGAAAGTCATGGCTATCTGTGGTGACGGTGGCTTTATGATGAATTCTCAAGAGTTGGAGACAGCCATTCGGATGAAGCTAGATTTGGTCGTCGTTATCCTCAACGATAGTGGTTACGGCATGATCAAATGGAAGCAGCAGCATATGAAGCTAAACGACTATGGTTTGGATTTTGATAACCCAGATTTTGTCGAGTACGCTAAGGCCTTTGGCGCTAAAGGCCACCGTCTTGCAGCAACCGAAGATTTGCAGCCGTTACTGGAGAGTTGCTTGGCTAGCGGCGGTGTGCATTTGATCGATGTCCCCGTTGACTACTCGCAAAATAATCGCTTGCTCAACGAGGACATTCCGAAACGCAGTAAAGCGTTGAAACCTTAAATATCATTCGGCGTTAAGGTCGGGTCGGTGCGGTTAAACGCATCGTCCTGCTGCGCCGCGTCCAATACCCCTTGTAAGTTATCCAAACCGTCCAGCGAAAACCGCTCACGGAACAACCCCCAACTGAGGTAACAGGCTAAACGCCATTGACCATCAGTGAGCGCACCATCGACCACCGCTTGCTTGCTATCGTTGAGGTTTTGCAAAATGGTATCAATACGCGATTGCTGGCGCTTTAGATATTGGCTATTTTCTGGTGTCACGCCTTCTTTACTCAGCAAAAACACGTTAACCGTAGCGTCCATTGCAGTATTCACCTGCAAAAACAAATCGAAGTCATCGATATCATTAAAAAATGCTTCTTTTGCTAAGCCTTTCGCATATTTAAGAATACTCACTGAATCCGTCAGCCGGTGGTGCTCATCTTCCAAAAACGGCACCTTGTGGGTCGGAGATTGTTCTTTACTGGCTTGATGATCGGTCTCCACCAACTCATAAGGAATGCCAAGGTGAGTCAGGGCAATGCGACAATGGCGCACGAAGGGCGAGGTATAGCTTCCGTATAATTTCATTCTAGCCTCTTTACATTGCAGTCATGAAAACGCAGGGCTTAGCCTGGATGTCCGTCTGCTCGGGGTGCGGTGAGTATTTTCGTATAACGTAAAAGATAGCCGCTAAACGCAATACACCAAAGCAATGCAGCACTGGCTATCCACCATAAACTATACTGTGGATAAATCGCCAGCATTATCGTTCGCAACAGCGCCGCAAAAATCGCGCAGAGCAAGAAACCACCGAGCCATTTGGGCGCCACTAACGGCCGCCCGCTGTGCCCCAAAGATACGCGCGTTAACATCGCTAAGATCATTACCCCCATGGCACCCACCGTTAGTGCATGCATAGCTGTGCTGCGGGTAAACAAATGCCACTGCCAATGAATAGCCAATAGAGCAAATCCAATCACCAAAAAGCCGTAGCCAGCATGCAATGACCAAACCAACGGATGCTTAACCGTGCACCATGGCTTCCAACGCAACATCCGAAACAGATGTAACAAGGCGGTAAGCGCAAATATTAAGGCAATATAGCTATCTGCAAGCAGGCGGTCGAGACGCAGGAAAAACAACACAAAAATAGCGCCTGTTGCGACTATAACGCTGCGCTCCAAGCCTCTAATTGGTTGCGGTTTGCTAAAACCAACACCATTGGCGGTAAACATTGGAATAACTCGTCCACCAATAATGGTTATCAACAAACTAATGAGCAGTACGGTAGTAAAGGCGGCTTGTTGATAGAGCCCATTAATTTCTGCAAGTACACTGATATGCATGAGAGCATTATTGATTGCTAACAACGTCAGGATTGGAACAAATACCAAATTACGCCACTGCTTTCTAACAACAATCGGTCGAGCAAGAATGACGCAAGCGATGGGTAGCAGTGCAAAATCCACTATAGCAGCCAGCCATTGCAATGACTCCAGCTCAACCAACATCAGCAATCGGCCGAGCCCCCAGAGCGCAACCAAAAAAATCAACGGCTTACCGTATATGCCACGAATTGCCGTCCAATTCTGAACCGCGGTTAATAAAAATCCCAGAATAATGGCGACCACAAAACCGTAGAGCATCTCATGAGCGTGCCAGAACATCGCTCCACCGTAATGTGGAAGCCGTAGCTGGAAAATAATGGTGGCAATCCAATACGCCACTGCCAGCACAGCAAATAGCGCCCCGAATAAAAATAATGGTCGAAACGCTTGGCGCCAAATAGGCTGAATGCGTTGTTCCTGGGCTAAATCGGTAATGGTCAACATAAATTGGATGGTGCCGTTTTTTACTAATCATACATTATAAATGTATCTATTGACAATAATAGCCTTTCCTTCACTTTATCGCTAGCTTCCATCGCATTAACGTATTCTTACTATTTACCGTTGCTATTGGGGTGAATTTTCCGCTAAATTGCTGTACCCGTTTTAAACAACAACAAGGATAAACATGTCTGTCTCGTCCGATAGTCGCGGAAGCTGGGGCTCAAAGATCGGCTTTATTCTCGCGGCAGCTGGCTCTGCAGTAGGGCTTGGTGCTATTTGGAAGTTCCCTTATGTAGCTGGTGCCAACGGCGGTGGCGTATTCTTGTTAGTGTATTTGGCCTGCGTATTTACCGTAGGCGTAGTGATGATGTTGTCCGAAATGATGATCGGCCGTAGCGCGAATAAATCGGCAACATCCGCATATCGTAAGCTTGGTGGGGCAAAGTGGCACTATGCCGGCTGGATATCGGTACTGTGTGTTTTCTTATTGCTTGGGTTTTACGCTGTGGTCGGCGGCTGGACCATCGCCTATATCGTCGAAGCTGCAAAAGGCTCGATTATGACCACAGATGCAGACCAATTAAATACCATCTTTACCGACTTTATTGGTGACCCGAGCTCAGCGCTTATTTATACCGCCGCCTTTATTGGCATTACTGCCTCTATTGTTATTGCCGGCGTGCACTCTGGTATTGAGCGTATCTGCAAAATCCTTATGCCTGCACTGTTTATCTTGATGTTGTTTTTGGTCTACAACAGCTTGTCGTTACCCGGTGCCATTAATGGTGTGATTTATTTCATTACCCCTGATTGGAGTCGGATTTCAGTACGGATGGTACTAGACGCGCTCGGCTTAGCGGTGTTTTCTTTATCGGTGGGTGCCGGGTTAATGATCGCCTACGGTTCGTACTTAGATAAACAAACCAAGGTTGTGAACGCCGGGTTATGGATTGCATTTATTGCGGTATTAGCCTCGGTGCTGGCTGGATTGATGATCTTACCTGCGGTATTTGCGTTCAATGTCGACCCTGCAGCAGGGCCTGGCCTAACCTTCATCACCATGCCAGCGCTGTTTGCACAGATGCCCGCAGGGCAGTTACTGGCGGTGGTATTTTTCTCGCTACTATTATTTGCCGCGATCACCTCATCTATCTCTATTTTGGAACCTGCGGTAGCCTTCTTAATCGACGAATACAACATTGACCGCAAAAAGGCGACCTTGGCGGTAGCCACTGCCAATTACCTTATTCTTGGTGTTCCCGCGGCCCTATCATTTGGTGCTTGGGCGGGCGATCTAACCTTATTTGGCAGAACACCTTTTGATTTAATGGACTTTATTGCGTCTAACGTACTGATGCCACTTGGCGGAATGTTAGCAGCGGTATTTGTCGGCTGGCGCACATGGCCAAACATTAAAACCTTACTGTTAGACGAATGTCATCCGCTTGTTGTTACCTTCTTTCGGTTAATTGCAGCGGTGTTATCGCCGGTATTGATTGCGGTAGTGACTTACTTCTTGTTGTTTGATTAACCTCAGCGTTCAAGAAAAAGAAAAGCGCTCCGGCTGGAGCGCTTTTTTTATCCTGATTAAAAGCCGCCATCACAACTTAGAACCAAAGCCGAGCACCGATGACAAAGCCCCAGTCACTGGTGCCTTGGCCTTGCTGCTGCAATTGGTTGGCTGTTTGCCCAAGTGATTTATCCCAATACACACCGATATAGGGCGCAAATTCACGAGCAAACTCGTGGCGATAGCGGAGGCCTACGCGTAAATGACTTAAGCCACCGTGGCGGTCATATTTTTCCGAATCGGTAATATTGGTGGTCAGTTCGACGCGCGGTTGCAGATAATCGATTTGGCTGAGCATTACGTCGTACTCAACTTCACTGATTAACTGCGCATCACCTTCATCGTTAATGAGCAGCGAATGGTCCATCTCAAACCAATAGGGCGCCAAACCGTTAAGCGCTAGAACCGCGTAATTTTCCATCTCGCTATCACTCGACAATTCACCGCGGGTACCGACACCAATGCGCGCTGACCAAAACGGGCTGATGATGCGGTCATACATCACTTCTGCACGTTCCAGCTCAGTCGCGGCGCTAGACTCTGTCGATTTACCGCCCTCAGAGCGAAACACAATACGGTTATAATCGTTGCCATACCACGCTTGCATATCCCACACAGCCTGCTGTTCAGCTTGGTCGGGCGCTGCCCATTCCAGCCTATCGAACAACACTTTAGCGAAGTAATGCTCAGGGACTGGGCGTGACCAATCGTCTGGCGTATCAGCGTAGGCTAAGGGGGTGGCTAGCACGCTGACAGCAATGGCTGTTAGTAACTTTTTCATCATTCCTCCTCCCTTACGATACGCGGACAACACGGAACATACCTGCTTCCATGTGGTACAGCAGGTGGCAATGGAAAGCCCAACGCCCGGGGGCATCAGCACTGATTAGCAATGACACTTTCTCGCTCGGTTTGACACTGATGGTGTGTTTGCGTGGGCGCGGATAATGGCCATTTTCTAATTCCATCCACATACCATGCAGGTGAATTGGGTGGTCCATCATGGAGTCGTTCACTAACACTAGGCGCAAACGTTCGCCATAATTGAACTCTACAAAACCGTCGACTTCTTGGTATTCCTTACCATCGAACGACCACATATAGCGTTCCATGTTGCCGGTTAAGTGCAATTCAATTTGCCGTTCTGGCTCACGTTCATCGGGCCACGGGTGCGCCCCCACTAAGTCTTTATAAACGAGAACTCGGTGGTCGGCATCCTCCAAGCCAATGCCCGGCTCATCAAGCCGCGACGTAGGATTTTTGGCTAACATCGCGGCACCCGGACCGTGACCATCCTCGTCATGCTCAATCTTGATCTTCTCAACCGGTAACACGGCTTTATCGTGCTTCATCGACGTCATATTATCCATGGAATGGTGCATCGAGTGCTTCATATCACCTTTCATGTCGTGTTTCATACCCGACATACCGTCCATTTCCATGTCCATATTCATGTCGTGCGACATTCCCATCGCCGCCATACCGCGCTCGCTGATTTGCCGTTGCTCAGGCACTGCCGCTTCTAAGCCAAGCTCGGGAGTAAGCGTTCCGCGCACGAAACCACTGCGGTCCATGCTTTCAGCAAACAACGTATACGGCTGATTTTTCGGGTGAACAATAACGTCGTAGTTTTCCGCCACTGCAATGCGGAATTCGTCCACGTTAACAGGCTTGATAGGTTGCCCATCAGCAGCCACTACGGTCATCTCCAAGCCGGGAATACGGAAGTCAAAGTAGCTCATCGATGAGCCATTAATGATCCGTAAACGCACGCTTTCACCTGGTTTAAACAGTCCGGACCAATTCATTGCTGAATCACGACCGTTCATTAAGTAGGTGTAAGTACTGCCAGTGACATCAGCGATGTCCCGCGGGCTCATCCGCATCTGTCCCCACATCTCGCGCTGATTGAGGGTTTTATCCCAACCTTGCTTACGGATGTCTTTGATGGTGTCCCAAATCGTGCGCTTCTGGTAGTTGTAGTAACCCTCAGCAACTTTTAAGTTGCGGAATACCTCGGCAGGGTCGCTAAAGGTCCAGTCGGTAAGAATGATTGTGTGCTCACGGTCGGCACCAATATCTCCATCTTTTGGTTCAATAATTAACGGCCCAAGGTGACCCAGTTGTTCTTGGAAACCTGAATGGCTGTGGTACCAGTAACTTCCGCTTTGCTGAACATCGTATTCATAGTGGAAGGTTCGACTCGGTTTTATACCCTCGTAAGAAACCCCTGGCACGCCATCCATATTGGTTGGCAGGATAATTCCATGCCAGTGGATAGAGGTATCCACGTCTAGGGTATTTCGCACATTGATTTTTGCCCGCTGTCCCTCTTTAAACCGAATCAGTGGACCCGGCATCTGGCCGTTAATGGTGATCGGGTTACCGACTTTATTGCCGATAGTTAGCGGTGTACGGGCAATTTTAAGGTTAACGGTATCGTCGTGAATGACTTGGTCACGAAATTTTCGCCCTTGCGGCACAGCCCAAGTGGGTGCCACTTTGGCCAATGCCATGGCAGACGCGACCGTCATTGCCGATTTAATAAATTTTCGCCGTGGCGGATTAATGACTTTACTCATACTGCATTACCTCCAGCACTTGCCGTAGCAAGTGACGCTTCACTGAACAAAATGTTGAATTAGTCGAAACGTTTAGGCAGCAATGGGGGGTCTGAATAGATCAAATGAGTGGGGATCGCGCAAGCGGGTGTCTATGTCGGCAACCACTTTTGGTAATTGTGTTGTTCCTTTACTCTCCCAGTGGGCGTTCACGGCACAAGCCACGGGAGCGCTGGCACAATGCTGAGCCAACATCGCCGTACAACAGTCACCGTCTTGGTCCATACTGTGATGGCACGGTGAACCTTGCATTTTCGCCATGGAATGTGGCGTTGCGTGATGGACACACTGATGCGCACGGGCACTCTGCGCGCCAACGAAGGCCAGCAGAACCGCGCTGATAAGCAAATACGCTGTCAATTTACCAAGAAACTTCAGTGTCACGTTTACGCCGTTGCCGTTATTGAGTGATAAGGCTTAGTGAAAAGCTCGTAAAAATAGTATAGTGATCATACTAGAAAATAGATTCATTCTCGAATATCTGGGACTCAACGTGGCAGAAAGTTGTTGTGGTGTAAATACCGATAAAGCTTTGGATCAGCAACAGAAGCGGTTGCTGTATACGGTGTTGGTGATCAACGCCGTGATGTTTGTGGTGGAATTTGTCGCTGGCTGGTTAGCACAATCCAGTGGCCTATTAGCCGACTCACTGGATATGTTAGCCGATGCCCTAGTGTATTCCGCAAGTTTATACGCGGTGGGTAAAACCGCCATCCACAAAGCCAATGCGGCCTTGCTTAACGGCTCATTACAGTTGTTGCTGGGAAGCTTGGTATTGATTGATGTGGGCCAACGGTTAATCTTTGGCAGCCAGCCTGAAGCCAATACGATGCTGTGGATTGCAGGCTTGGCTCTGGTGGCCAACGTTATTTGTTTCCTCATGCTGTTTAGCCACAGAAATGGTGATATTAACATTCGCTCTAGCTGGATTTGTTCACGTAACGACATGCTGATGAATACCGGTGTGATTGTTTCTGCGATTGCAGTAAAACAGAGCGGTTACGCATGGCCAGATTTATTGATCGCAACCGTGATTGCGCTGGTAGTGGTTAATTCAGCCATTGGCATTATCCGCCAAGCCAAACAAGTGAAACGCGGCGAAAGAGAGAGCGTTTCCAGTTGTTGCGGGTAACTCTAGGCTGCGCTACAAAGAAGGTAGCGCAGCCAATAGTGGCGAATGCAAACTGTGTAAATAATCGTTACACAAAGTCGAATAGGCACGGGAACACCGCGACCACAATTGCAAACCACACGGCGTAAATCGGTAGCCATCGCGTCTGCCACTGCTCCAGAGGATAAAACCCCGCTTTGCCGCGAATAAACTGCCCATAGTGCCAGGCATAACCGCCCAGGCTGAGCAGCAACACAATATTCTCACCGAGAGCGGCGATGCGGTTTGGCGTCCAGCCCAATTCTGCAATGCGACTCGAAATAGCCAGCAGTGCCAGCACATCCACCAACAACGCCGATAGCACTAACACCCACTGCAAGCGATCAAATAACGTTGCTTGCTGATTTCCGTCGCGGGCAGAGACCGAATACATCAGTAGCCCGAGTACCACAACCAATAGCAGGTCGAGCGCAATCAGTAATTCACGGTTCAAGTCAAACGCGTTGCCAGTGGCCAATAGCGTGACCAAAAAGCTCAGCAATAATAGCGCGAACAAGGGGGTAAAAATACGCGCCAGTACTGGCGCGATGTTCTCTAATGCCAGTTGTTTAGCTTCCACTAAATACGCCGCAATAACCGTTGCGCCAATCGCGCCGCACGGAACCACCCAACGCTGTACCAGCCATTCAGCATCTAAGCCAATCATGGAGAAGGTCGCCATGGTAGAAGCCACCAGTACCATGCCACCGAGTGCAATCAACACATAGTAGATCAAGTATTCGCCGCTGAAACGAATGAAGTCCATACGTCCAGCAACATCGCGCCAGCGCTCACCACAGTAAAATACCCCTAAGACTAACCACAGCAATAACGGCAAATGCAGGGCCGTTAACTGCTGGGTAGAACCGCCATCGGCAAAGGGGTAAACATCGATAATCAGGCTGGCGAAAACCACTGTGGCCACTGCCAGCAGCGTATAGCGCAAACTAAGCTGACGCTTGGCAATAAAAAGCACCGCGATAAACGGGAAGGAAAACAGACTGGCGTGGCGTAAATAAAAGCCCGCGTTTTCGTCTGTGAGGGTAATACCGAATGCTGCCGGTAACTTTATAGCCAGCGCCGCTAAGAGGGCACAAATGAATGCCAAATAGCACGTGAATCGGGATTCGCTAGCGCGCGATTGTTCAGTAGCGACGCTGTTGCGCCAGAGCCTACCGGAATGCACTTGCTGGTATTGTTGATCGAGTTGATGGTCAGTACCCATTCGCCGTTCAGCAACAAAGAATGCTTCATCTTCCGCTAAACCCAATTGCTGTAATCGCGCCATTTCGCTTAACAGGTGGTCTTCTAGCTCGTCGATATCATCTTGGCGCAAGGCAGGATTACCGCAAAGTGCCTGGCGCCATGCACTAAGGGCTTCTGGCAAAGCAAACTTATGCTGGTTGGAAGCCATCGTTAGATCCTCCCGTGCCAATCATATTATCTGTTGACCGCCAGGCGTTATTTAAGGCGTTGTTCACCACCTGCCACTGCTTTTGTTGTTCGCTGATGACGCCTTTACCCGCATCCGTAAGGGCATAGTATTTACGCTTACGTCCCGTTTCTGCCACTCGCCATACCGCAGCTAAATAACCCTGCTTTTCCAACCGATGCAACAGTGGATACATCATCCCGTCGGTCCAGTGTAATTTACCGCCAGACAGCTCAGCGACACGCTGTACGATTTCATAACCATAGCTCTCGCCATCAGCGAGAATGGCGAGAATCAACGGCGCTGAAGACGCCGCCATCAGATCTTTGGATAAATTCATGACACACCCTTTAAGCCCAAAAAGGCTATACCTAGAACATTTAGGTATTTATATACCTAGAACTGTTAGGTGTAAAGGGGATATTTTTCCGCCGTCTTTACATTCAAGTTAGGCGGAACGTAGGCCACGGATGACCTGATTGGAAAGCAGCAGAAAAAGGGTCGAAACGAGCAGGCAAGCAATGAGGCCATTGGTTTGATAGAGCCAACCAGAGAGAATCGTACCGAGTAGTCGCCCTGCAGCGTTCGCCATGTAATAGAAGCCGACGTCCAGCGATACACCGTCTGCACGCGCGTGGGACACCACTAAATAGCTGTGTAGCGAAGAATTCACCGCAAACAGCACACCAAATAAGCCTAAACCCACAATAATGCTGGCGCTGGTTGGCCACTGCCACCATAACGCAGCAGCCAATAGTAATGGCGCCAGCGCCAAGCAGGCGCCCCATAGCACTGCATGCGTCTGAAGTTGCTCTCGAGAACCTTTGGTTAATTTGGGGGCTATACCTTGAACCACACCATAGCCAACCACCCAAATGGCGAGAAAGCTTCCAACCTGCCAAAAGTCCCAGCCGAGTTGGCTGCTAAGAAATACCGGCAACGCCACCACAAACCACACATCTCGCGCACCGAACAGGAATAACCGCGCGCCAGAGAGAACATTAATGGCCCGACTCTTGGACCATAAATCGGTAAACTTTGGCGTAAACCGAGACTTGCCAGCGTCTTTTTGCAAAAGGATCAAGCTTGCCAACCACACCATCGTCAGCCCCGCTGCCATAAGCAATATCGCGTTATGAAAGCCAACCGTGGTCAATAGCAACCCACCAAGGAAGAAGCCGATACCCTTTAGGGTGTTTTTCGAGCCGGTGAGCAACGCAACCCAACGGTATAACTGGCTTTGTTGATCGTCGGCAACCAACAATTTAATAGTGCTTTTCGCACTCATTTTATTGAGGTCTTTGGCAATTCCCGAAACCGCTTGTGCCACCATCACCCAAACCACAGTTAACATAGTGCTGGGAACCAATAACATGCCTAGCGCCAACACCTGCAAGCCGAGGCCAATATTCATGGTATGGTTCAGGCCCCAACGGGCACCGAGCCAACCACCAAAGAGATTAGTGACAACGCCAAAGAATTCATAGAACAGAAACAGCATAGCGACGTCTAAAGCGCTATAGCCCAATTGGTGAAAATGCAACACCACCAACATCCGCAAAGCGCCGTCGGTGAGGGTAAAAGCCCAGTAGTTGCCGGTAACCAGTAAGTATTGCCGAACGGCTGGCGCCAGCCGTTTTAACATGCGCCGACCTTACCGATCAGTTCCACGGTACGATTAGCATATCCCCATTCGTTATCGTACCAAGCATACAGCTTAACCTGAGTGCCGTTGACCACCATGGTGGATTGGGCATCAATAACGCTGGAGCGTGGGTCGGTTTTATAATCAATCGATACCAGTGGCCGTTCTTCATAACCCAGAATGCCCTTTAACTCACCCTCGGCAGCTTGCTTAAACCAGCCATTCACCTGCT
The DNA here is from genome assembly GCF_003987475.1 of Idiomarina tyrosinivorans. Classification (GTDB taxonomy): domain Bacteria; phylum Pseudomonadota; class Gammaproteobacteria; order Enterobacterales; family Alteromonadaceae; genus Idiomarina; species Idiomarina tyrosinivorans. The sequence continues at coordinate 38,523 of NZ_PIQH01000002.1, forward strand.
CTGCGCTGGTGGGTTGTTGCAGTTCAAACACGCAATCAGTGAGTGAGGCGTTGGCAAGCGGCACGCGCACGGCATGGCCATCGATCTTGCCTTTCAGCTCAGGGAAAATTTCCACAATGGCGGTAGCAGACCCCGTCGAGGTTGGGATTAAACTCATCCCGCAAGCACGCGCACGGCGTAAGTCTTTGTGCGGCGCATCAAGAATGCTCTGAGTATTAGTAATGTCATGGATGGTGGTAATGCTGCCATGCGCAATTTTGGCGTGCTGTTGCAGCACTTTAACCACTGGCGCCAAACAGTTAGTAGTGCATGAAGCAGCGGTTACAATAGCGTGCTGCGCTGGGTCAAAGAGGTGATCGTTCACCCCCATTACCACATTCAACACGCCTGGCTCTTTCACTGGCGCAGATACAACAACCCGCTTTACGCCTTGGTCTAGATAAGCCTGCAACAGCGCTTTCTGCTTCATTTTTCCCGACGCTTCTAACACTACATCGCAACCACGCCAATCGGTATCGGCAATGGTTTTATTGGCGCTAAAGGCAATGTGGTGGTCGCCAATTTTTAACTGCTTGTCACTGGCTTGGACCTCGGACGTCCAACGACCATGCACCGAATCAAAGTTCAGTAAATGGGCAAAAGTGGCGGCATCGGCACCGGGATCGTTCACTTGAACAATTTCAATGCCGGGTGTTTGCCAAGCAATCCGAAACGCTAATCGACCAATACGGCCTAATCCGTTAATCCCGAGTTTGATTGCCATGGTGCCGTTCCTTTTAGGGTGTGTACTACTGTCAGTTTAGCTCATTGCCAAGATCCATACATCGGGTTTGGCAATAAGAAAAGGCTGTTACCCAGCTTCGGTAATAACGCCTTGATGTCAGCACTTTCTTGCGTGATGCCGGCAAAGTCTTGGATGTTATCGCCAATTTGCATGACGATATGATGCGGCTGTTGCCAGTTGCTAGCTGCGCCATTTTGACTGTTAGAACACGCAATACTGCCGTCGCGTAACTGTTGGCGACGTAGGTCTTTATCATTCACAAACTGCGGCTGCGCAACGGCGGCTTTATCCGCTGCCGAACGCCCAACCAAGCACGTATTTTCCGCGGTTACCGGAATATGTTGTGCGATTAAGTTATTCCAGGTGTGCGCGTCCAGTGCTTTATCGCGATTAGTGATCAGCGCCACTTGCCCGCCGTGTTCAAATACCGCTTCAATAAACCCTTTTGCACCTGGCACGAGGCCGGCCTTTTCACTCGCTACCCAGGCACTCCAAGACTCCGACGAGTAGCCTAAACCCAGACTCTCGCGATGCTGCTGGTACGCGGAGTTATCTAACACTGTTTCATCCACATCCATCACCACCACCCAGTTCTGGAGATCTTTTGGGAGTGTCGCTAATGCGGCTTGTGCCTGCTGGTAAACCCCGGCCGTGAGTAATTGGTGTTCTTTACTTCCAGTTTGCCATTGGACCGCCGTCGACACCTTGTGGCTGTTATCAAACAGCTCAACTGATACCGCACAATGGTCGCTTAGCATGGCATCTTCCGCCATATCTTTATAAGGATAAACCTTAGCCGACTGCGTAATTTTATCGGTAACCATGCCGCCCACTAAAATGTGGTCGATAGGCGCCGGATAGCGCGGATGACAGCCAATCAGATTGCGCGTGGTGTTAGTTAACGAGCGGCCTTTAGCCATCAACATCCGCGTGACTTGGTTGTAGGGTGCGGATAAACGGTGATTAAAATCCCCCAAGATCATATACGGCTTGCCAGATGCTTCATGTAGCGCAACCCACTGGTCCAAAATCGGCGCTTGTTGCGCATACAGTTGGCAGGCTTCAGAGTCGTTGCGACGGTAGTCATCGACAAAACAACCGCTTTTCATATGTACTGCCATAATGTCCATAGGGCCTTTTGGCGACGCAATCGTCAGTACTAACCCGTAACGTAAACCCGGACGATTTAACCCTAGAGCGCTGAACGAATTAACGTTGAGTACTGGCACGCCTTTTTTAACCGCAAACGCGACTTTTTGCTGGGTCGAGGTAAACCCATTACCGCGACACTCATAAGCGGGACTATCAGGCCGATCAGAAATAATCAGCCGCCAATCTTGTTCTGGGAAAATGCTGCCTAACGCATCAATGGATGCCACTTCTTCGACTGCAACAATGTCGGCATTAAGGTTTGCCGCATAGTCTTTCATTGCCGCAATTTCTTCCGCGCTGCGCGGTCGACAACCGGTATCCCGCGGGAAAGCCAAGTGTTCGGCATTCCAGGTTACGACTTTAAGCGGAGCAACCGCCGGCGTTTTTTCAGCAGTGGCTGCAGCGTCAGCCGTTGCAGGTGAAGCAGAGGGCGTTGTTGCACAGCCAGCGAACAGAATCGTTGCAGAGGCAATAGCAAGCAGTCTTAAAATATTCATAGAATTGGCCTTTCCGAGCATTTTTCAGAGGCGCTAGTCTACCACTAAAATATGACGGTTTAGAACGTCACACACCTGCCGGAAATAGGGGAAAAGAGAGCAATTAGTCTTGTTTACTTGCCACCAAAGCAACAATCCTGTCGATACGACGCGCTCGTGTTTCGGGCTTTTTCGCCGCCAATACCGACTCCACACTCTCGCGTTGCAGGGTATAACTGAGTGCTTGCCACTGTTGCCAACAACCACCCTGTTGTTTAAGCGCTGCAGCTAAATCTTGCGGAACCTCGACCGTGCGCTCTTCCGTATCGAGCGTTAGACTGACAGTTATTGTATCACCTGCCGAAATTCCGGCCGCTTGTCGGTGACTTTTGCGCAATGGCACAAAGGTCTCACCCTTCATTCGCGCAACCGTACTGCGATAGCGGTAACCCTTCACCTCAACCACCACCGGCGCCCGCACCTTGCCAAACACCATCTTAGGGTCAAACGGCACAGGAATCGCATTCATCCCGCCACTTTCCAGCAAGGTTACAGTGAAGGTTTTGGTGGTCATTGGCGTTCCTTAATAAAAAGGGCTGTGGCGTAGTAATAAAGTTCCATACTTAAAGTATGGTGTAAGATATTAATTTTCGGTTCTGATGAACCAGAACTTAAAAGTAAAGTATCATATTAGACTCTGCTGTTAAGTCTAGATAATCTAAAAACCGTATAATAAAGAATCATACTCGAAGTGTTTAGGTATAGAGATACTAACACTACGTTACTTGAAAACAGTGACATTACATTAGGAAGCCCACTATGAACAGCCGTAGGCCTATGGAGAAATTACATTGTCGAGGGGTTGATGGTGTAATTAGAGAGTACAGCGTTTCTATATCCAATTGTGTCAATGACATATGGATAGAGGTTGAAGCGTCTGATACTGGAGCAGGGAAGCTTGAGATGGTGTTGGAGCCTCAAGGTGAAATGCTTTGGCTAAAATATATAGAGAGGTCAGATACTGAGGCCTTTGTAGGCAAAGGTGTGGCAGAAGCTATAATTGTGGAATCTGCGAGATACTTTAAAAAACAATTAATCTCAACATATCACGCTTCTGACGACTACGGGCGTTCAGAGTCCGCAACCAAAATGTGGCAACGATTAGTCGCAAATGGATTGGCGAAGCACGATGAGAGTTCAGATAGATTCGTTACATCTATTACCATTCCTTTGTAGGAAATAAATACAGTCGCGAAGCCGAAACGCTGGCTGATTACGTTTATGAAATCACATCATAGTATTTTAGATTTTCTAGTCCGCATTTTATGCCTATGAGCCCCTAAATGAGTCTTTCCCCTGCAGCACATCATTGAACAAGAAATTATACCAACGAATGCTATAAAAACCTTGCTTCCACTTAAGCTCTCATCGAAGTCAAATGGTGATGAAATCACGTATAAAAGAGTTAACCAAATGAGCAGTGTAAAAAAGCTCACCCATTGGTTTAATTTTGACACTGATATTTTGGCCGGTCTCGTTATCAACTCATCAAGTCTTAACTCATGATTAGGTCGGTGCAATATTGTCTTATACAGCGGACCTATCGTTGCGCTTTCAAGCATATCGACATGATTCTCCCAGTTTTCCTGCCAAAACTTACTTCCTTTATTTGCCAAAAACCATGCCCATGTGAACACAAAACCAATTACACCAATCACAAATGCAAAAAAATTCTTTAGTTCTATATTTTCACTCGCTAAAACAGCAAAAAAGCCAGTGAAAGCGACTGCAATCAATGCCCAGAAATAGGTTGCTCTTTTCCAGTAAAGCTCTATTTCGAACTTTCTGATATCAAGCGCGTACTCTAATGCCAAAGCCGCTTTATCACGGTCCTGACACTTATTATCAAGTCCAAAATTTCTTCTGTAACGTTCTTGATTATTCATTAGTCTCTTTAGAACTTTTCTGCCCAGCGCTTGGCTTTGATCCTACTGGCTGAACGGAATCAATTGGATGATAAGGCGGTAGGTAGGTTATTGCCATTGGTAGAGGCTTTTTCCCCTCTAGAACATCGACTAACCCCTGCCTTAACTTATGCTGTTCGAGCTCAATATTACCGTGCGCTATCGGGCGATAACAGTCCCTTTTCAGTTGAACCTCATCAAACTCATATCCGAGATGCTGGGCCATGGCGTAAAGCAATGAAGTAAAAAGCTCATCACCTTTATCTATCCACGCTTCGACTCTATCGTCAGGCTTTTTATTATTTAGATGATCATTATATATCTTCCATGCATTCGTAATATTCTTTTCACCATCCGATTGGTTACGTTTACCAAAGCGATTTTTTCCATAAAATTCAATATCGATCATGTTTAAAGCCGCTACGTGCTCTTGGGTTAGTCTAGTTGCACGCGTAGACATTAAAGTATAGAAAATTCGTAACTTTCGATTTCTCGCTTCTTTTATGGATTCAACGTATTTCTGCGCCTGAACAGCTAGGACGGGTCCAGCAATAACAGCTAAAATCATTATAGCATCTATAGCTTCCATGTAATCTCCCGGGGACGTTTAGTAGAAAGCATAATTAGTTAGTTGGTGAGTAATTCGCGGTGGAGACGATTACATTTATTATCAGAAAAGCTAGCTACATAATCTTTAGCAATCACTAAATTATAAATCGGTATGTCTTTTAGTTTTTTCTCATTAAAACCTATCATAAAGTTCAACGGCAAAAATACCGTAAAAGAAGTAGGAATGGTAACTTTGGGACAATCCAACTCATAATGCTTCATGTAAACTGAGGCTCGCAGCCTTTCATGTTCAATACGGAACCTTTCGTCAATATACTCAGGAAAGAGTGTGAACAAGATGACTAACTCAGTTATTATTTTTGACGCTTTTAAATTAGCTGTTATCACTCGTGGATCATTATGCAATAGCCTAACTTGAATTTTTTCCCATATTTCATTTGTGTCAGCCATTATTTCTGGGCTGTGATATATGCAATAGTCATTAGCATTGCGAACTTCGTTTATAGAACTTAAAGAGCTAATTCTTTTAGACGACTCAAGAATAACGTCCTCCATTAATAACTTTATTATTGCTCCCCTTTGCTCAATAAACTTCATGTAGAGACTTTCACCTTTTCTCATTCTAAAGTCGATAGGGGAACGGTTAAACAATCGACAGAACATAAGGTCTTCATGTTTAACGGCTCCTAAACGTATTCCGTCCTCTATATCTGACAAAAGGTAAGAAATCTTATCCGCAGCTCTAACTGCTTGCCCTTCAAGGTGACTAAAGCCAGAACACTTTAAATAGTCTTTATGCTTGGACTTCTTCCAAACGTCATGATGACCGCTTCCTTCAGCAGAGTGACAATATGTATGTTTCAAAATACAGTCGCAAACTTCTGCTGTGAGGTTTAATCCATGATGAATTTCATAAGCGTTGTTTTGATACGAGCCCTCTAAATACCGTACTACATCAACCCCATGTTCATAATGATTAAAACCGCAAGTAACGCCGAGGTGGACAAACAAACGATCAAGTGCATTTTCTCCAGCATGTCCGAAAGGAGTATGACCAACATCATGTGCTAAGGCTCCTGCCTCCACCAAATCTTTATCTAGACCAAAGCTATTTGATATCGTCGTGGCTAGCTGCATCACTTCAATACTATGGGCTAGGCGCTGACGTAAATTTTCGTCTTCACCCAGCGGAAACAGTTGCGTTTTATCAGCTAGCTTTCTAAAGCCACTCGACCAAATGACTCGATCTCTATCTCGCTGGTACTCTATTCTGAATCCATCTGATTTACTTCCATATTCTCTAGCGCTAGGTTTCGTAGCCCATTGGCTGTGAGATCGCTCACTTATTTCTTTGATATGTTTGTCAGAACGACGGACATCACCATCGGCATGTCGGCTCCACAGCTCCAAAAGCTCATCGTGCTTTTCTACAATGTTTCGTATTTCATTTTGGCTTGATTTGAGCTGTTCAACAGTTTCTGATTTTGACTTTCCTGACGCCCAACTGGAGAGAATTTCTTTTGAGATACTATAGTCTTCAAATTGAAATCCATCCTTTTTGGAGGTCCAAACATTCACTTCTTCTTTCTTATCTCTCCTGCTAATACTTTCTTTAAAGCCTATGGCTCGACGAGGGCCTACACTTGTTTTAATATTTTCCTCTTGTAAGAAAACTCTAAATATAGACTGACTACTCGCTCTTGAAAAGCTGTGGATTAAAGGACTTTTTTCTTCCGAATTGACAAGTAATTTATCTCCGCGAACTTTTATAATAAGAAGGTCAGAAGCTCGCCAAGGTTGATTAGAAAGACTAAGTTTTTTTTCTTTAAAAGAGACGTCTTCAAACTCGGGAACGATATATTTGAAAGAGGATTTTTCGATACAAAGCACCTCGTGACCACAGTTCGTTAGCTCTTCAATTATACTTTGGCGTTCTGCAGCTATACCTGGGCGCGTTAATATCTGAGGAATGGAGCAATACACAAGCCCTCCATTTTTTGTTCCACTAATAGCGCGAGACAAAAAGGCTTTAAAGTATTCTAGATACCACGGAGGATCTATGACTGATATATTAAACTTTTTATGGTGTTCTGAGGGCAGCCCTTTAAATACGTCATAACGTACTCCCTTACCTTTATTTGAATACGTTCTGTTATATAACTCTATGATATCAGCATCAATATCAAGCAACACAGTTGGTACTTCATTAGAGCTCAGAACGGAAGCTATAGTAGGTGTTCCTATACATAAGACTCTAAGTTTATCATGCGTGCTAAGAAGCCTCCCCACGAAATCTTCTTGCGATGCGAGTGTGTACCACCATTGGTAATGTTTTGGATTAGAAGCTGGTAAGTTATAAAAAAATTTATTTCTATACTCCAAAGACTTACTAACGTCGCTCAAGTCTTCCCTTTTAACTTTTTTCAGGATCCTTTCAACCTCAATGGGTGAAGCCCCATCGCACTGGGGTACTATCTCGTCTAAAGTTTTCAGTCCTTGCCTAACCCAATACCGCACTTTTAACTTGAGCTGATCTTCCCACTCCATATCAATCTCCATAATACCCCAAAAAGGTGAAGTCGTTATTAGTTCACTAAGGCTGTCAGTAAACGTTTTCAAAGTTATTTTTTACTCTACCTCTTATGGATAGTCATTGGAACACGCTTGCTCTTAGTGGTTTAAACCTTTCCATGCGTTTCTGTCTTGCAATATTGGAGTAGTACGCCACGTAGCGTGTTTAGTAAGAGCTACAGCGGCGGGTTCCCCAGAACAGCTCAATTCATTCAGCAATTGGTTGTAGCCTGCCAAATTAGTCACTCTCGTTCAGAGGCTGGCAAGAAATTATGGGAAGGTGCTCCTGCTCCACCCAATAGCAGTAGTCTCCGCTCTTTAATAAGTCCTCAATTGTTTGCCGGAGCCCATTAATTTGGTCAGAGTCTGATTGAGCTAATATGGTCAAAAGGTTTTTAAGTTTAAGAACTTTCTGAGCTTCATAAGTCTTAATTGTAGAAGGAACCATGCAATGGGGAGTTAGCTCCCTAGAAAGTAATTTATCTAGAAAAGCTAAAATCTTGAAGCCACCCTCATCGACATCCCCCCAATGATAAAAAGGAACATGAGATGGCAATAGTTCATCCAAACACTTGAAAATTCTTAGCCAAGTGCGTGAAGGAAAACCATTCGTATATAATACCAGCCCCTTATCATTTATCTCTCTGGTATACCGTTCAAATGTGGTTCTATTCTCAATGAACAAGACATAGTTTGGCTCGCCACTTAGAGACACTTTTTCTACCACATCTGGTGGACAGCTCGCGGATGGCCAACTGGCTGATATGTCCAATACCCCCCCATTCTTTTGGTAGAAAACTACGGGACCTTTAACTCTTATTTGCGGTGGAAAACGGCTCACACCGAGATAACTTAAAATTTCACTTGGCTTACATTCTGCAACCTCTTCATACAGGCGACCTTTGTAAATGCTGGCAATAGTGCCCATGATCTCCTCTAAGCGTTTGGTAGGACCATATAGTTGAGCACTCAGAGTTCGGGTATCGATATCTACCTTATCTGCTTCTTTTTGTTCGTACCAATCTATGAAAACAAACGCATCCCTTAGCTTTTGGACATCCTCAGGCCCTATAGAATAAGGTTTTTTACCACGGTGCCATCCTGCAGTAACCTCACTAATGATATCGCTTAGCCAGGTGACTCTATTTTGATTAGTCTCTTCAATCAACGAAGTTGATTTGCGAACTAGATCAGCTCGGATTGCAACATTTAAAGCATTAAGAAGCCTGCGAGAATCTGTGATATGAACGGCTTTAAGTTTTGGCTCTTCGTTGAAAGTTTTCGCTGCATACAACAAAGACAACGCTCCAGTTGTCGTGCGTAAGGCTTCGAGTTCATCATGAAACTTTAGTCGTACAGAAAGCGGCGCTTTGAAATAGAAATCAAAACGCACTGCGGTAAAATTAATAGTAGTAATTTGGATGAGCTGACTTGGCAAATTTACCTGATTAATCACGCGCTGGAGAAACCGGTCAAACATATTATTCGATGCCTATATCTTCTCTTACTTGTGCAATATAATCATTCATGATCTCTGAATGCAGGTAAGGATTATCACTGTCTAGCAAGTCTTTTCCCTCGCTCGTATAGCTTTTAGAATCAAGGTAAATGCGATTACCGTCTCGCAATACATTGTAAATTTTGTCGGCGAAACGTCCGCTTTTTAAGTCAATTTCAGGGGGAGCCACTAAAATCACCTGCAAACCAATGTCTCTAAAGAAAGCAAGAGCGGATTGCGCATTATTACCATCCATCTTGCTAAAAGCCTCATCAAAAACCGCAAGAGCTGCCCCCCCATGAATATGGTTGCCAATTCTCTTAATTCTGTACGCCGACATAAACGATGCACCGAGAGCTACATAAAAAGGAGTTTGTTTTTCACCCCCAGAGCCCGTGCTGAGAAGCTTACTGACCGAGCGAGCCTCTCCACTTCGAGAATTTTTTTCAATTATGTCGTAAGTATAAAAATTTCTATAATCAGATATCTCGTGTAACCGATTATCAAGTAAAAGATTTTGGATGCTTTCTATTGCTGGTGAGTCCTTATCTTCGTCGAACAACCCACCAATATCATGTTCAGATAGATCACTTGTATCCGTAATATAGTCGTGGATTTCTTTGAGTGACTCTATCCGAGTAACCGGATGTTTGAAGTAATACGTATTATCATTAAATGTCAAACCGGAAAGCTGTGAGTTAAGCACGTCAAAAGTATAATCTATTTCCTGAAAGGACTCTTTAAGCTTTGCTACCACTTCAGCTCTGAAGTTTTCAAGCATTTTCTCCCGAGCGGTCTTTGCTTCATCCTCATGTATAACAATATCGATATTCTGGATACGGTCTGCATACGCCTGACAACGTGCCAATTGAGATAACTCATCCATGGCTAGTAGTTCTTTTTTATCAACAGGTTCGTATCTGGTGCAGTACTCTACTAGAAGCTCCTTTCCTTCTCCTTTTGCTTTGTTTGCAGCGTTGTCAGCATTTTTAGCATTTTTTTGAGCGGCAATTAGCGCTTCTATTTCACTACCATGCTCATCTACTAGACTCTCGTATATGTCACTGGCGAGTTGAGCTTCATACCATGGCGAATTTTCAACGGCATGCTGCTCATTGCTGATAATAGTAAACTGTTCATTTAGAGTCTGGAGACTTTCCTCTTTCTGCTCTTTTATTGTCTTGTCTCTTTGTATCCCTAGCTCCAGTTCTCTTTGCTCTTCTCTTAGCTCCTTCAGTTCTTTTTCTGCGTCTTTGAACTGTGCCTTTAGCGTATCGTCAGAAGATTCCTCTATTTCTTTCTGTCGCACTTTAAGCGCGTTAATTTTTATTCTTCTTTTGCGAAACTCATCCAAACTGCATGAAATCTCATCCCAAAGATCTTGAATACGCATTGTCGTTTGTTCGTACTCCACCTTAAAGCTTTTAATGGCATTTTGACGGTTAGATGCCGACTGAAGTTTTGGAGCTAGTTCTGACGCGCGCTCCTGTATTCTTAGGGCATCCTGCCGTCGAGCATCTTTGCCAATCAGTACGAAATCAACTCTATTTCCACCACCAATTGCGCCGTTACCCGCAACCATGCCATCTTTAGTAATTGCTCGTTTTGCCTCTCGCAACTCGGATTCCGTGTCTACCAGAAATACCTTAAAAAGTAATCCTTGCAAATAGCGCTTCGCAACCGGGTGATTGGATTGAATCAGGTTTGCAGCTGTTCTCTCGTCTGGTTCTACATTAGGCCAGATGTTCTTATCAGGGTTAACCAGCTTAACTTGTCGTAGTTTAGGTATTGCATCCTTAGCCGCACGGTAAACCTTTAGTGCTGCCTCGAATTTATCTGCCTGAATCACTAATGACTCGCGGTTACTACCAAGAAAATGTTCAATCCCTTTTTGCCATTCTGTATCTGTTATAGTTGCCAGTTCACACACCGGAATGGCTTCAATATTTGAATCTTTCAGCAGCATGATCATGTGCTTGGTTGTGTCACGCAGAGTAGCCTTGCCTTCAGAAGCCTTTTTATAAGCCTCTGTCAGCTCAGTAAACTCACTCTGAAGCGATTCATGGTATTGCTTGGCCTCATCGAACCCTTGTTCAATAGAGTTTTTCACTGACTCCTTAAGTCTTAAAAACGCACTCAAAATAGATGGTGTTTTTTCTTCAAGAAACCAGGGACTTAACAAATCATCTTGAGAGCAGTTATCCAATGGCATAAGAACCTGATTTCCCTGATCAAAAGCTTGGGATAATGAAGGATCAAGTTCACTAGGAAATGAAAATTTTCCAGAGCATAACGCACTAATATCCTCCTTAAGTTTGTTACCCTGCTTTACAAATTGCTTGTCCTCGATAGTCAGTACTGATAACTGATTCTCTATCTGATCTAGTAATTTCTTAGGTTCAGAGTTATCAAACGCTGATTTTGAGCTATCTCTTGCTTTTTCCAGCTTTGGTAACTTTGTTTCAAGCAGAGCCAGTTTCTGTTCATTCTGTTCAATCCCTTTAGAGAGAGCTTCAATCAATTCCTGAGCCGCTTCAATTTCCGAGTTACATTTACCCTTGTCTGCTTCTTTGACGGACCAGTCAAAAGCAATTTTTTGTTGCGACTTCAACTGGTAACGTTTGTAGTGCTTTATGATAGCGTAAAGGGATTCTAATTTTTCTTTAGCGCCAGTTATGAGCTTCTCAATTTTAGCGTACTCTTCATAGTCATTTTCAATTCGCATTACGTCAATGTTACGTCTTGGCAAAATGTAGTCACGAGTAAATTCGTCAATACTTTTTTGTTCTTTAAATGATATTCCATTTTTGAATGCCTGTAGCATCATGTCAGGAGAAATCTGGTGGTCTGCTACTTCGTAAGACATCAGTTCACAGTACTTCATACGAAAATCCTGAGCCGTTCTGAAAAAGCTAGCTTTCCCATTGATAGTATTGGCTAGTCGATGCTCCATATCTTTCCATGGCAACACCGTATACTCGCCTTCCATAAAATCTGTAGAAGTAAGGGGTGCCCCCTCGACAGTAAACCTGTGTTTTTGAACTACCCCTGATTCGCTTTTACGGCAATACAGGTGGATACCAATACTATATTCAGTTCCGTTCGGTCGTTTGAAAGCAAGCGCAATATATGTGTTACTAGACTCACGAGTTGGAACATAGTCTTCCCCATCTGTATCGCTAACGATACCAAGGCAGTACGAGCGAATGGAGCGACCTGTTTTCCCATCATTACTACTAGCAGCATTGAGCGTTAAATTCTTTTTTGTCTCGTCAGCTCCAGCCAAAACAACCTGGATCGCGTCAGCTAAAGAGCTCTTCCCGACACCATTAAATCCTCTTATTAATATACAACCTTCATCGGCAGGGATAGTCACATCGGTGAACAGATACCAATTCACCAACGTAATATGTGTCAACGTGTGCATTCTCTTGGTCACCTCAGCACTCATAATCTATCTCCCGACGTAGCTATTTCATTAACACTTGCAATTGGGTCTTCCTGCTCATACTCGTTCACCATTCGTTCATCACTTGAAGCTTTTTCTTCATCGCACTTCGCAAAATTTTTCAAAATATCCAAGTAATCGTCAGTAACCACGACATGGATGGTAGGAAGCACTTCAATTAATGGGAGTTCTGAAACCTTGTCGTTCTCTCCCAAACGAATCACACCACTTTCTTCAAGTCGTTTTAATGCCGCTTTTGTCTCTACCTTTTTGGGTTTTTCACGTCCTGTAAGCTCTATGAAGCTATCGATTAGAATACCTGGCGAAGGGGATGCTCTACCATTCTGTGTATTCGCTCGCCGAGCTTCTAAGTCATGCAGCTTAGCTAGTATCAGTAGGAATATAGTATCCAACATTTTCATTGGTGGATTAGAGGTAGAGGGAATAAAACCAATGAAGCCGAAGCTTTCATCTATTTTTAGCTCATCCCCGAACGCATCGAAAAGGTGAGCAAAGTATCCTTTAAACCGCCTTATCAACTCATAATGTTTACGATGACCATGCCCATCTGAAAATATAAACTGTTTTCTACGTAAGAACGCAGCAGCTTCTTGGAATTGCTCTTCTTCAAGTGATTCATATTCTGTTTTATCCAGAATAGCTCGTAAGTCTCTTAACATAGCTTAAGTTCTCTTTATTGAAGCGCTTGATTTACGACGAATTACCAACTTAGGTGCAGTCAAATAGCGGTTTTCAGTAAGTTCACCCTCCACTGTTCTTACGTCATAATAGTCAAGCAGAGAATGATAAGGGTTGGTTTTTGGTACACAGCCGTGCAATAAATCCCGCAGTTGTAGATAAGCCAAAAAGTCATCTAAGGAATCGACAGTAATATCATCAGTGGTGATCACTGCTTTGCTCTGAAGGTTTTTTTCTAACATTAAAATTAAGCGTTTCGGGTTTGGCGCTCGTTTTCTTATGAAGCTATCGTATGCTCGTTGTTCGGCAATTTTTTCAATTGGCGGGGAAGTTCGGTTAACACGTGTTGGTTCAGGCTCAGGTCGCTTAACAATTGGTTTGAAAAACCGTGATCTAGCAACGTACCTTTCAGATAGAAGTCCGCTTGGGCACATATCCTCATTATGCTTCACCATTAAACCAATCACTTCATCTAGCTTTTGGCTTAACTCGGGGACAGCGGTTAGAGCATATTGCATCGCTTCTCGAGTACGCCTAGTCATGGCACTTCTATACTCATCTATTCGAGTTAGTAGTTTATCTATATTCTTAAAAATAATCGTGATATTGACGAGCTGTTCTTTAACTTCAGATTCAATTTCCTCTCGTGTTTTTCCTTCAAATGTACGCTCGATTGAGGCAACCACTTCGTCAAAAATGCGTTTGGTATATAAAATCTCAGACACCGCCAATAAAGTTCTTTGACGATATCGATAGGGATGATTGGTCGTTTTTAACTTCGAGTAATCCTCTAATAAAATTTCTCTAGTAAACTCTTTGAAAAACGTCCTAAACAACTCGTTCCCTTGCTGCTCTTCACGCATGCGGTATGCAATGTCACGACAACTTGCAGCCATCGCTTTGAGCTGATCTTGAAAGCTACGCGCTGTTTCCTCCGCACTTGAAATAACAAAAGCATTACGCGACGGTTCTTCCAATACACTATTGATACCAACAAATATTGTTTGGCACGTTGTTGCCAATCTAGCGCCCGGTCCCCGCTTAATGCCGTCTAAGGCACTTAACAAATTAGATGCAATTTGGGGCATAAAAGTAACTCGCCGATATCCCACCTCATCAATCTCACGAAGCCAACCGCATTTCCTTAAATAACGGTAAGTATATTCTTCGTCGCTGTCACAGCGTTCAGACTCACTTTCTCTGTCGTAATCTATTTGCTGACTATTCTCAAGAAACGCAAAACGGATTTCCTCTTTGGCTTCCTTGGGAGTGCATTCATCAAGCTCTAATTGATTCTGGACTAACGTCTCATAAAGCCGCCATAGTGCCACGCAGTAAGCATTAGCGTTTGGCGAACCGAAAGGCTTAAACAAATCTAGGTTGATAGTATTCCAAAACATACACTTACCTGCCTGGCTTCTCTAAGGCGCCCAAATATATAAAGATATTTTATATATCAACTTATTTAACATGTAAAGTTATTTGATATATCAAGTGATTTTATGTATAAATACTGAAAATTCATCTGTGGCAAACATAAAATTGTCGTAATGCATAAAGAAAAGGGTAAATTGCATGACTGAAATAGATGGCATGGCAAAGCTGCCACGGACACAGGTAGAGAGATTGCGCTTCTTAGAGGCGCAACTATTGTTTCATCGCCGCATCGTCATCAAGCAGTTGATAGAGGAGTTTGGGATAACTCGTCCAGTTGCCAGCAATGACATAAAAACCTATATGTCGCTGTTTCCAGATAATATTAAACCCTATTCGGCGACAGATAAGTGTTTTCGACCCTATCCGCAATTTTCACCAAAGTTAATTAGTGAGGTCGCTTCTTTTGACAGAGCTTTAAGTAAAGGGGGTTTGGATAATAATGCATATGTGGGGCAAGTGCCTTTTCTTGAGCGCATACAACCCCATGGCGTAATATCTGCGTTATTAGCAGCTATTGAAAATCAGTATGTCATCGAAGCTATCTATTCATCTGTAAAAAATCCAGTAGGCCATAAGCGTACTATCTTACCTACGAAACTGATTAGAGCTTCCAATCGATTGCATGTTCGAGCCTATTGTTTTGAACATAATTCATATCGCGACTTTAGTATCTCAAGGTTTAATACCATTCCACGCAAAACCTCAACCAGACTAAATGTCTCAGAGCTGCCCTATGATGATGGCATAAAAAAAGTACCCATCATCGTTGTACCTAATGCAAAACTATCTAAAAAAGTACAAGCGCTGATCGGTTATGAATTTCAGATTGAGCAAGAGCGAACATACGAAGTAGAAGCTTTCGTTGTGCAGTATTTCCTTCAAGATAACCTCTTGCCATCCAATGATGCGGAGTATGCACTGTCTACGACTGAGCCATACAAATACCCAGTGGTAGTAAAAAACTGGGCTACTGTAAAAAAGTGTTTATTTGCCAACAACAAAGAGTAGGGCTTACTCATCAACAATTGCGTACATATTTTAGTTGTAGTAGCTCTATTTATCGGGGAGAAGCCAAATTCTCAACGTATCTATTGACACTGTTTCGCAGATCGAACTGGGTATTTATACTCTAAAATTTCAATTGCTCTCTTTACTTTCAAAGACGTGAAAGGCTTAAGCCTATCTGATTGCAACTCTTCTTTTAGAGCATTCAGGAATGAATGAAAAAAGGCTTCAGTTTGATCTCCTGGCTCATAATACTCGTGTTCATTTGTAAATAACCTTATGACTCGTGACAAGTCGAAGCTATCCTGTGCTTTGCGTACTAACACTTTCGCCAGTTCAGCAGCATCCAAATGTTCAAATACATCTTGAACGTCGGTTTTCGCCGCCTCTTGATATAGTTTACTCATTGCTTTTTCGTAAGCATCTTGACCGATTTCAATAGATTTTTTTACTTCATCCGAAAATGCCTTGAGTGATTTTTCACGTGTTTTTTGTATAACAGACTCTAGCTTAACTTTCGCTTCAGAAAAATCATTTTCGCCCCTTTGGTAGTAAGCATAACCACCATAACTGTCACTTGAGAACCCTGCGATATGGCTCTCTTCAGGATACATAGATAAGTATTTCTTTGTGGCACAACACAACTTGGAAGTAACTTTTTTCAAAGGCCAATCCACCAGAGGCGTCTTTTCCTTCCAAAAGAAAAGCAATAAGCCTAGATAATGCGGAATTTCATGAATGGACTCAAAATCAGCTTTTTCTATATCGGCCAAAAACAACTCTTTTGTTGTCTCAAACTCCTCTATAGAGAGCGATCCCCAATGCCAAAGCTTCAGCCATGGACTCCCTTTCTCGGCAGTAGTAGCTTCATCCCAAGCCTTTCGCAACTTGCTCTTATTTATTAGTCCGCTAATAACAAAGTCCGACCAATTAGGTAAACCAATTACATTCTGCGAGGAGATGTGAAAATTATATCTCCTAGTTATATTTTGGAGCTTGTTTTCCTCATTGTCGGTCTCACTCGGCGAACTATACTTAAATAAAAAGTCATCTTTAGATTTTAAATATCCCCTTTTCCCCTCTATTTGCATGATCAAATGAATTCGGAAAAGGCGAGTAACAAGGCCACTATCAGCCTCTATATCTTCTTGTAGATCTATAGCCCTAACCAGTCGGGTAAACTCCATTAGCGCAAAGCGAATATGGCGCAGATTTTCAGCTCCAGAGGCCTGAAAGACCTCCTCGATTATATTCAATTTATCGTGATAGAAGCCTTTCAAAGAGCAAGACTTTTCAGCATCAATAAAGTTCTGTACTGCGCTACCAAAATCTGGTGAGATTGGAGCCGTTATACCAACGACTTTCTCTTTAATCGATCTATAGTTACACAGTCTTTCATCCAATTCCTTTTCATTGCTCAATACAATCACTTTAGCGTGTGAATGTTCTACAAAACCATTAATAAGCCCGAGCGCAACATCAACCGGCATAGCTGCACGCTCTAAATCATCAAACACCAATATCCGGGAGCCATTCGTACCTACCTTGGATGAACTCAAGTCAAGTTCACTAAGATTAAGCTGCAAGCTAACCCCATTATCGTCTGTTAAATCAAACCGAAGTGCAGCGCTCGCTAATCCCGCAACAACTTTACGCACCTTCCTACTCTTATCTGAGTGCCAAAAAGGATTCAACTGAGCCATTAACTGCTCGTAAACCTCTCGTCCGCTCGAAATACCATTTAGTGAGAGATAGACATAGTCAGAGTAGACTTCATGCTTATCCAATAAATTTTTGATGAAATGAGTTTTACCGACTCCCCAGCTCCCTGAAAGCATCACAGCAAACTCTCCCGACTCTGCGCGAATAATATAATCTTCAATAAGTTCTCTGGTTGCTTTATTGGGGTCGGCTATACTCATTTGATTTCCTAAAAGTAACGATAAACGTATGTACTTTAACACTGTGACTCGCTCTGAACGATAGCAGCATCCCTCAAGCAGTTATTGCCAATCAGCTCTATCTAATAGTTGACATCATCGACAGTTTTGTCGATGATAGTGACATGAAATACCCTGGTGGAAAGGGAAAAAGTTTCCCTCACATTATAAACCTTATGCCTCCTCATGACTGCTACATCGAGAGTCATTTAGGCGGAGGGGCGGTCATGCGCAATAAAAAGCCGGCTCTTAAACAGATAGGAATTGAGCGAGATCCCGTCGTAGTTGAGAGGTGGCAACGTAACTATGGTGATATTTGTACCCTTATTGAAGGAGATGCTGTCGAGTACTTGAGCAAATTGGAGCTAAATTCTAAGACACTGATTTATATTGATCCTCCTTATCACCCCAAAACACGAAAAAGAAAACGCGTTTATCGTCACGATTACGTTCATCACGACCATGTAAGATTACTCAAGCTAGCTAAAAGCCTTAATTGCTATGTGCTGATCTCAGGTTATTCAAACGACCTTTATGAAAGCACTTTGAGTGATTGGAATCGTCATACATTCAGTTCCAAAGCACACGATGGTAATCGAGACGAAGTAGTATGGTTCAATTATGAGAAGCCTGAACACCTTCATGACAGCAGATACATAGGTAATACATTTAGAGAAAGAGAAGTCGTAAAAAGACGACTGGGACGCCTACAAGATCGTATTAGTTCATTATCACTGCAAGAGCGATCAGCCCTCTACCAATGGATGCGAGAGCAACAAGCTGGAGAGTTCAAGTATGATTAAGCCATTCTATTATCAACTAAATGAAGTAGTGGAAAAGCGCTTGATTCCTGACCCAAAAGACAATTTTATGAATGGTCTTACTTGGGGAGAGGCTCATGAATTTTTCACACCATGTTATTGGCTTACACAATATTGGATGAACGGATTCGACAGAATGTCAGAATCTAAATACAAATCAAATGCTACTCTTACTGAGGAATTAACTTTCTGCCTACTCGGGGGATTTGGCGTCACCGCTGAACTAGCGACCGCAGCATTTGAAAGGTGTAAGGAGGTTGGGCTTATAGATAACTATGAAACAGACCCCAGATGCTGGGAGGATTATTTATCTCACCCCCTGAAGCTCGAAGGTAAGTCGAGACGCTACCGCTATCCTCGACAAAAATCGAAATACTTATCTTCAGCAATGAAGGTCTTGAAAAGCTGCAACTGGAATCATCTCAAAGGCAAGCAACTGAGAGATCGCTTACTAACACTAAAGGGAGTCGGACCAAAAACTGCTAGCTGGATTGTAAGAAACTTAGAGGATTCCGATGAAGTCGCTATTTTAGATATTCACCTCATACGGGCAGGTATCATTACCGGAATATTCAAACCAGAGCACAATGTGGATAAACACTACACCGAGATGGAGTCCATATTTATTGAGTTTTGCCGAAAGTTAGGAGCTCAGCCCTCTCGACTGGACTGCCTAATCTGGGATCAAATGCGAGAGATAGGCCCTCTTGGCTTGCGTTTATTCGAACGGGCAATGCATAAACCTAAGAATAGGGCTGAATTAATTAGTCTATCCGTGGAAGAAAAGCAACTGCAGCTTGTTTAACGGTTAATCCCCATAGAACCCATAAGTTCGGATTGCTTATAACAACCCGGACATTCGCCACAAGCGACATTCGATGTGTGACACGAATGAGCCCACCCCATCAAAGAGACCGGTACGCCACTTTCATGTATTAACTGCTCGGTAGTCATAGAAGCAGCTGGAGCTTCTACCGAAACACTTCCTTCTTGAATACCAAGTAGCTTATTACAAGCGTCTCTGAAATCTACGGTGCCGTCTTTGTGCTTGGAGTCTGTAGATACAGTGCCTATTAACACCGAATCTAATTCGTACCTTAAAGCCATCATCGCCCCTAATGTAATCAATATCTGATTTCTGAATGGCCAAAACTCACTATGAGGTGAGTGCTCGGAAGAGGAGTTTCCAGACATATCTCCTGCTCCTAAATTCTCTAGAGGCAAAGTTAGTTCTTCAAGAGGAATATTCAAGGAATTGCAAATTTGGCCAGCCGCCGCATGCTCAGCTGATGCGGGCAACTGCCCATAATTAACAAAAAGACATCGAGACGGTCTAAGCCAATAAGCCAACGCTATCGAATCTAAGCCGCCCGATAGCAATAATACCGAGTTAGTCATCAGCCAAGAGCTCCCAGCAAACCGCATAAATCCCTGTAGCAAAATCACCTGCTACACCACATCCAGAACCGCGAATCATCGTTAAGTTTTGCTCATCGCACGACTCCGCTATCGCGATAACTTTGATATCACGCCCCCTGGCATAACCAACTTCAAAAAGCGTCCCCGAGTCGTTCCCGTCAACGATAGCTAATACAATGTCAGACGCATCTATCCCAGCAATATCTAGAGACGCCACTTCATCATATGCTCCTTCCCCAACGTCATGTATAGGAGAGAAAACCTCCAAACCAAAACCCTGCAGCGTCTCTCTAGCTTCATCAATTAGCCACTGTTGTGCAGTATTAAAAAACGGTCCGGCTAAATACACTTTTTTATTAGACAAAGATTTCGGCTGATAAGGTCGTTTTTGATCCATCATCCGTTTAGCTATATTGACGATTTCGTCCTTCTTTTCAAATAATAGCCTCTCTATAGGAGACTCAACATAACGAGATACAGCAGCAGACGCATACCAGGCGCTATCTCGCAGGCTGACCCCATCTAAAAGGTGAAATAACGCTATTGCCGCTGAGTAAATGTCGCCAGTGCCTATCTTATAAACCTTGGTTGATGGAAAACATGGGACCCACTCACTTTCATTCCTATCTGTGACGAACGCTCCTAAAGGTCCGCATTTAACGATGACTCCAGTAACATTATCAAATGTCATTATTTTGGAAGCTATATTTTTAGGCTCTTCACACTGAGTTAGAACTTTTCCCTCTAATAAGGAGACTACGTAAATAACTGAGTTAGCTTTCGACCCATTAGAAGAAAATGAAGACGCTGTATTAACGTTTTGCGGGTCATATACAACATTATTGGCGTGCACCTCAGGCCGATTCTCAATTGTTCCGAAAACTAAACACTGATCCGCCGTAACCTCACTTCCAAGAGTATATTCTTTATTTGTATCGTAACGAACTGGACTTGAGAGAGGATGCCGATAGCGAAACCAAATTGGATCCTCCCTAGAGAATAATGTTTCATGGACATTGTTGTTATTACAAATTGCCCGAAATTCACGCTCCATTTCGGAATCTATGAATGCAAACAAGGACGTTTTCGCTTCCGAAGCGAGCGCCACTGCCGAGCGTCCCGCACTACCCCGTATAGTTTGATTTCTAGGAAAGTCACAAACCTCTCCATATACGCCGCCAACAATAGTTATCTCTCTCATCGCGGACTAACCCTTACTGTGACAAATCCTCCACTTATAATCGTTACTTCACCAGAAAATGTGAAGCCATCCGCGAGGCAACGTGCAAGTTGTGATACTTTGACCCCTGTAAGTGATCCCATTAGTTGTCCTTGATAATGAACAAGCACAGACGAACCCGCTCCATTGCCTGGCGTAAGATCTACAACGCATCCCAAAGCAAGCTGCGATATCGCTGATGTTGGCGAGTTAATAGATGCGTCAAGAGTAAGTGTTTCGCATCTAGCTTGTCTTCTAGGTGGAGCATATCCTCCCGTTCCCTTCGAACCTCCCATTACTATCTCCTTATATAGTTTACTTTCTCAATACCTCTCACGTTGACTAAATCAACAAAAAACAGACTGTAGTCGTCTTAAATTGAGACATGTATTAATACTAAACTTACATTCTAAACTTGGAAAAATTAAGCTATTTTCATCAATTAGCACACATTTACCCCAATTTTATTACTAAGTTACGATAAACATTGTTAGCCCAACGTTCTACCTTTTTTTGACGTATCACGCCTGCTTTATCTGAAGCCTGATGCACTATAAAAAAGTGGCTTTCCTTGCCAAACTCACCATCAAAATAATCCTTCGGCCAACTCAGCGACTTTTTGAGTAGCTTTATCTCGATCTCGGATAATCGTTCAATTACTGCTTTCTCTGAAGAAGCCATAACCACTTTTGTTGATAAGGACTTTGCTGCATCGGAGGTATCAACTTCCATAAGGTATAATTGGTGACCACTGACAGTCACCCTAACCAGCATCCAACACCTCGGCGTTGAATCATTTCTCATTAGATGCATTTTACATCGCCCGACAGCCGGTAGTTTCCTGAAAGCTAGGCGCTCGACTTTGCATTGATGATTAATAACTAAGAGTTCGAGCATCTTTGAAAAACTTTCGAACTTACTGGCGTACAAATGCATGTCATCTGTAGCTTCATCGAGACCATCCCATTCAGCACTGGGTAAATCCCCCATTGGAGATTGCTCTTCTGTACTAACTAGACTGGATGCTTCGCCTCCCTCAGAGTTGCCGCTGGAACCAACCTTTTTCCTTTTCTTCGCCGTTTTATGCGTGTTTACCGCCTTTGCAAACTCTACTTTTGTTTTAACTCCTTCAATTTGCACCGGGTCATTTTCACCGCTGGAGTCTTGATCCTCATCTACTTCATGATTAGGCGGTTGGTAATCTCCATCACGGCCACCCTTACCACTGCTCAGTTCAGGTACATAGAATTTGGGACTAAAGAACTCAACGTCACTAGGCACACCTGTCGGAATACCTGTTAATTCAGTGATTTCATAAACCAACAAGGTATTAATCTCTGAATCTAAATTTCCGCGAACTTTTAAATTAACTCCTTGAAGGGGAGGAGGCTCAAACTCAAAGTTCCAAATCCTGTATGAGCCTCGGTTAAAGCCAGACTCTAGCTGCGCCGTACTGATACTTTCGTAGGAGAGCCGAGCATCGTTATCTAAGAGAAGCCAAGCTAAGTAACGCCGGTAACCGGGATCTGAAAACACGTTATCGGGGCAGGTACTATTTGGGAGCACAGTAATGACGGCATGCTCTGAATTAGTTGCATCATGCTCTACTGAAAACTCATTCTGCAGTATTCCGTGCTCCAAACACGCACGAGAGAAGTAGGCATTATGAAAAAATAACGCCCTGGCTAATTCAAACTGCGGTAAATACACTGTCATGCCATCAGGTAAGGTTTTAACGAAACAACGAGACTTCCGCTCTTTTGGCAAATCTCGCTCTTTCGCAGGGCAGTCTTCTAGATTGCTTACTTCCCATTTTTGTAAGTTATCGACGGTGAACTCTATCTCAGAACCTTGTTTCCGAAATGGTCGCGTGGGATTAATAACATTTTTTCTGACTAGAATCGGGGCTTGAGACAAAAGAACACTATCGCTGCCTCTCGTTTTCCTCGGGTAAATACTCAGATTTATTCCCCACTGACTTCCATCAGCTCGTTTAAACACTGAACCAATGCCATTTATCCAGGTGTTATCTTCGAACCCACCAAGCCTATCCATCTCTTACAACTCCATTACCTCATAAAGAAACTCTCTTGCTTCTTCCGTTAAGCGCTCTTCACTAAGCCCTGCGCTACGCAAAACATCCCATCGTTTAAGGTGCTCACTTTGTTTATGCCGCTCAATCGCCACGTGTGTTATGCGGCGGATCTGATAATCCGAAATTGTTTCTGAGTATCTATTTAGAAACAGCTTACACAGGGGAAGCTTATATAAGTTTTTTTCCACCTTTGACTTATGATCCAACTGGTTAAAGTACCAGTTTCTTGATCTCCTAGGGCTCTCCAGCTTTATTTCAAAGCAGTCACGAATGGATATCAGAGCCTTTAACAAGCCGCGATCAAATGAGCTCCAATTCACTCGTGCAGACAGTGCTGACCTTTTACACATCAACTTTGCATTAAGCGACAATAACCAAGCTCTATCGTGGCGATACAGCCAAGCATAGTCTCCTCCGGCACCTTCAAGACGGGCCCTTTTCGTCCCTTTATTCTTTATCGCTTTAAGCCAGATTCTGCGCCGTTTAAGTATTGTTAACTTATCAGCCTGCAGCATAAGGCTGTGAGTAACTGACTTTCCCGGCTCATATGATTTGACGTCTTTAATGACGTCATTTAACGCAATCGTATCTCCGAGAAATGCATGTAATACGACAAGGTGCTCAAGGTAACTAAAGCTTTTCCTATGTTTTCTAAATAGGCTTCTTAGCCAGCATGTATCAGAGTCTATTAGTTTCAGACCAACACTTTTCAACCAGCTTTCTGACCAATAGTTAGTGACTTTCCGAGCGACTTCTTCATGCTCTATATTGCAGCCTCTATTGAATCCAAAATCACAAGCAAGAGCTTTATAAAACAACCCCCATTGGATAACTGTTGGTACCGGCTGCTCAGGCAGGTTCAAAATCGATGTAATGCTTGAATTCAAGACATAGCTCTGCCTATTCGTTTTGCTTTGCGGCTTATAAGAACATAAGTTTAGGTCTGCGGCCGTATACACATGGCGCTTATAAGAAGTCCGTCTTACTGCTGTTTCCTTTAGCTCCCCATGAATAGGACAGTAATCCATACCCGCAATTTGCCAGTCTCGTCGCCAGAAGCATTCGCCAAATTGATTCCATTGCTGTTCAATGCATTTAGGGCAATATCGTAAGTAGTAAGGTTGAGTGATTCGGGATGCGGCGAATCCTGACATGACATGTACCGAATGCACTTTATCGGCTAAAAGCTGCTTTTTCAGTTCTGTTCTTCGTGATTCGCCAATAAACAGAGCGTACAGAGGAAACAATGTATGTTTATAAAGCAAACTCTCTGGTTGAACGTTCAGCTGGCCTGGATATAGTTCCGCTACCTGCTCTAAGTGGCCGTGTAAGTCAGACGTAGCAATGATTGTGTTCTTCCCAAATACTTCTTGTAAAAGCTCTTTAGGTGAGGTTAAACCGCTGTGAATACCATAACGGGCTATCGTGCTATAGATAAGCTCATCGGGATAAGGAAACGGAAAACCGAGCATCTATCCCACCTGTTTTAACCTAGCTTCCATATCGAAAATATCACGGCCTACTGCAAGCTCACCATAAAACTGACTTTTCCGTTGTGAGTATTTAAAGCGTAAATCATCGGGTGGAAGGGTGTGCCATTCTTTTGACTTTATTGTTTTTGCCTTCGGTTTGGACTTCTGCAATACCGTAGGCTCTTGCTCCGTTTTATACCACTCCAGAACGATACGGGTTAGCTCCGGCAGCTCAAGCTCAGAATGTTCACTGAAAACTTTCTCAACCAGTGCCGGCAGCAAGTCAGATTCGCAGCCCATCGCCTGGAGCATATTATAAAGCCGTAATGCTTTTTCGTTATTGCCAAACGACACCTCTTTTTTCTTCTCTTCCTGCTCCTGTGCAATTAGGTTTCTGAGTTCAAGTAAGCGCTTATCTATCGAGGGTAAGTGTAAATCCGAGTATTTCACTATCAAATCAGCATCATTGCGTCTCAAGGCCTCAAGCATTGGGTGAACAGGAATGAGTTCTTGTTCATAAACTTTTCGAAGTAAATCTGCGGTAATACGCTCAAGGCCCGTCGCTATTGCCCGCATTTGAGCCAATACAAAAATCTTCACGACGATATCAAGAACGCCTTGTGATAAGTCATACCAACAGTCTCGAACTTCGTCACTGAGCGTCTCATCTCGTCGCTCTAGCCACTGGTACTTCCATAACTTATTAGTAAAGGCCTCCCATTCGCTCAGCCTTGGCTCTCCCGTTTTAGGGTGGTATCGACGAGTGCCTCGTTGCATTGGTTCCCAAAACAATGAACCAAATCCAGCACTTCTCCTCCCGGCCTGCAGCTCCATTTCAAAGATCGGCCTGGCTTTTGGTGTTCCAACTAATACAACCGGTACACCGATGACATTTACCAACGCAACAAAGAACTCGAGCATAGCTTCTTTACTTAAAGTACGTTTCAACCCTAGTCTTTGAATTTCATCGATAACAAGAACGCCAATCGCTTTTTGAGTAGCTACTTGCCCCATCAAAGCCAGAAGAACTTCAGGCCCATGACGTTTTCGAACATACTTTTTCTCATAGCCTGTCTGAAGCGTCCGGTCGACTTCACGGAAAAAGTTCAAACATAAGCTTTTAAGAGAGCCATCACTCGGGCATTCAATGCGCAGGT
The DNA here is from genome assembly GCF_003987475.1 of Idiomarina tyrosinivorans. GTDB lineage: Bacteria > Pseudomonadota > Gammaproteobacteria > Enterobacterales > Alteromonadaceae > Idiomarina > Idiomarina tyrosinivorans. Next base: position 64,250 of record NZ_PIQH01000002.1, read on the forward strand.
AGGGGAGTTGAATAAAGTTATAGTCCGGATGGAAAATCACCTCAGGATAAGTAGCGAGTATACGGTTAACCGTAGTGCTTTTCCCCGACCCTGAACAACCTATCAAGGACAAACATTTAGCCGTTGAATTCGACTGTGAAAAACGAAAGTCACTCGTCGCCCCCTCCATTATGCGCTGATATCCCTCCTGCATTTTTTTGTTAAGGGAGCCATCTGCAGGGTTACGACCAACGTAACCCGCCCGAATCATGATTGACAACTTCTCCTCTAACTGTAAATGCATTGATAGAGGTTGAAAGAAATCATCCAGCAAAGACGCTATGTTATGGGCTCTTTCTTGAGGCTCTGCAAATCGATTTTCTTGGTCGAACCTGACCTTTCCGGTGAGGCTATTTCGAAGGGTTTTGCGATCCATTATCGGAGGCAGAGCTTCAATCAACGGGTTGCCCTGATAGCGCTCAGGTTTAAGAGGCTGGTAAACCGCTGAAACGTAATTATTGGGTAGCGGCATTAATCGTCATCCTCAAAGAGTTCATCAATATAATCTGGATAATCAAGGTCTGGGCTGCTTTCCTTGAGAGGGATAACGTCCGCTGACTTCTTATCGGACGGAACATTTTTAGGTGTTTTGCTTTGACGTTCTAACTTCTTCTCATTCGACCGATTGTCATTTATCGCTCTTATTCGTTCGGCTTTCGGCCGATCAGAGCGAGCAGGGGAATCAGATACAGCCTGAGAAATCTTATCAAGCACAAATTCTTCATGTTCTCGACGGCTTTCTTTAGCTGCTAACTTTGCTTTTGCAGCAACTTTCTTCTGCTCTTCTTGAAGTTGCCAAACATCCCAAAATGATGAGCCTCGGTATTGACGAGAAATTTCAGTCAAGCTGCACTTCCAGTACTTATTGCTTCCTTTTTCATAAAAGAGATAAATACTGTCTGCACTCAACGGATCATATGCCGCCATCATTTTTTTAGTTCGTTTTACATCACGACCCCGGTGCGTCCAACCTAACCGGTCGATCTCTGAAGAAGTATAATACAAGCCAAATAACCCCACACCGCGCTCTGAAAGCGTTACCTCACTCCTGGGAAGCAGTGCAATTTTAAGTGCATCACTATCAGTCTGACGGAGACGCCCAGTACGATTTTGAATACCCCAGTTCCAAAGGTGGATTGGAGTACTCGGTAAGTCCGTTGGCATATCAACTTCCCGATCGTATTTATCAAGTACCGCAAATTGATTGTGTTGCAGCACTGACGACAAAACAATTTGAGTGAAATCTGTAATCGTTAACTTGGCATCAAGACGGTAATCTGAGCCTCCACGCTTTTTCACCAAATTACCAGTTACATAACCAGGCACAAACGGACCAAAAGATTCGTGCATTGTTTTAAAATGCCTTTCGACAATACCTTTGGCTTCGCCTCGATACGGTGGAGTATTTTCTATTCGCATAGAAAAACTACTCTCTAAATTTTCAATCTGATGACCAAGTAATTCCCCTCTATCGGCCAGGAGAGCATCAGGCAAACCAATACATGGCCACTCATCGTCAGTGATATCAAAACCAAGCTCGCGACAATAGTCTGACTTACTGCTTATCGCTACGTGCAATGCCTGAAGCGCAGCGGCGTATGAGGGGTTTTCAAAACCGATATAAAATCCTGCCACCATTCGACTGAATACATCTATAACCATGTAAACAACCGGACGACCAACGATATTGCCTCTGTCGGAGTCTGAAACCAGATAAACATCCGCTATCGTCGCATCAATTTCATAACGAGAACCGGGTCCCAAAGCTTGCGATGCTGCAGTTCCGTGTAACGGTCGTATATCTTTGCTGTAGTCTTTCTTTGATATCCTTTTTTGCAGCGCTTCCGTTTGATTATATTCTCGTTTATAGAAATGACGCAGCTGCCATAAGCTTGGTAGGTTTTCCTCAGTAACATCCGGAAAGTAGTTGTGATACATAGTTTCTAAGCGACGATGTGCATAGGGAAATGAATGCCCCTTATCGCTTAAAATGTACTTATCTATCGCTATCCGAAATAACCGTTCAGTTTGTTCATCAACAATTGCCCCGGTACCTGGTGAATACTTACGCGGGCGGCCTAATTTTTTTCCTTTGGCAACACGCTTTTTACCCTTGCCACCAGAATTCTTGTAGTCAGGCAGTAAGGCATTAGGTATTTGTCCCCGTTGCCAATATCTCCGCGCTAGTCGGTAAACTGTCTGCTTCGTGGTGCCAAACTCAGTAACAATTTTATCAACTACCGGTCCTCGCCTTTTCGGATTATAAAAGTCAGTTAACTCAATCAAAGGCCTCAACACCGCAAAATTTTTATCTCGTTTATCACGGGCAACGGTTCCCTCGCCCGGCGATTCATATACAAGGTAGTTATACGGGTCGTCTATACGCTCAAAGGCGTCATCATCAATTGCCTTATAAATTTCGCCCGTAAGAATTAACTCGGGCAGGGCTTTTTCATCGTCCAGACTTATCCAGACGAGTTGTTCATCAAGACTTTCAAGAATTCGAAAGCGCTCATCATGAAACTTAACTACTTCATTGATTCGAAACACGATATGCCTCCTTGATAAAGCCTAAGTCAGAGGCACGCAAATCGCCAACCTTTAACTTCGTGACGGGAGTAAAAATATCAAATTCAAAGTAACGCTTAGCTAAAAGACGTCGAACCTCATACAACGACTCGCCGGCATTCAGGCCATAACTGGTATCGAGTCTCTTACACAGTGAAATGATTGTTTGATTAGGGTTTTGCGTGAACTGATGTTGATAAAATTCTATCTGCTCAGACGCTAATTCATCATCTTCTTCTGAGCGGCCAGCAGGATATAGCCAGTTTAAATTTTTGCTAACTTCCTTGGGTATCTGATGATCGGTTATTAGGTACCAGGGCACACCTTTCTCCACCCAGTACCTGCGTTCCAATTCAAGTTTCTCAACCGTGCGCTCATCATCTAGTGCACTCGCATACTTAGCTTGAAACACGAATCTTGGAGTTTCTTCATTTGACGAGTCGACTAGAAAGTCGCTCGACATGAAATGATCAAAACCATTTTGTGCTGGATGCTTAATACCTGCATCAGCAGCAAGTTGCTTGGTAAGGGTTCGGTCTAATGGGAACTGTTCACGTATTTGGGTAACATCAGGAAACCATTCAAGAAGAAGAAAAACTGAGAGCTCAAGATCGGACAGTAAGTGGTGGGTTCGTCTGGATTTATGGCCGAATACTCGGTGGACACGGCCAAGAGAGGGTACATCTCTAACTGTGAGCCAGGGCCTATATTCTTCATTCTGGCCGCTACCGCGCCCTTCCTTTATCCATTTTAAGAAAGTTGCTTCGGAAATTAGGTTCTTCTTCGCTGCCATCACGAACCCCTGACTTAGGCATTAATTCATACTAGTCAGTGAGTTATCGGTATGCAACTTTAATAATCAAATAATTTAATCCAACGGAGGCGGTACTTTAATACGAGCATTTCGCTCAGCCTTTTCTGATTTAACTTCATCTAAAGCTTGCTTCAATTTAGTTTTTGGAGCCCAGTCATCATCATAATTGTGAAGTTCATTTGGCAAACCTGCTAAAGTGCATAACTCGTCTAGGACCTTTATTGCTTGCAATCCAAGCTCTGAGTATTTCTCTTTTCGTGCTTCAAATACCTCCTCATAATCGGGTGCACTGGCTACGTAAGTCAAAGGCTGGTGTGCCTCATAAAGGTTGGCATTGTGTCGACATCGAGGATCTTGGGAAGCCGCAAATAGAATGTGGTATGTGTGAATCGCAAACGATCCGCTACGTGCATCACATGGAGCATCCAAGCTATCCAGATATCTTAGAAGTAGGCTGTATCTGTGCAGGCCACATGGAGGGGGACGTTGCTGCGGCTAGGACCAGAGAGTCCTCAATGAAGAGTAGATCTGGGAAGCGAAAGCGCTGGCTTTCCAGAAAATGGAGGATTTCTGCTAAAGGTAACCCATGGATTAAGGCCGACGGCTTCCGGATTACGGTTTATCGGCGTGGGTCAGGCTGGGCGGCTACTCTAAGTTCAGATGACAACTCTCGGGTCCTGCACAGCAGGAGAAACTTCAAGACCGAAGACCAAGCCAAGTTGGCAGCGTTTGACCATATTACGAGACTTCTGACCCCGGAGGCTTAACAAGTCGCAGCAATTCGCTGCCGATGCCCGCCGGACGCCCTTTTCATTGAGGCTTCGCCTTCATCACAAGGTCACCTTCCTCGCTTCATGTTCTCAATGGCGAAAGATCTGAAAATCAATCTCGGAAAAACTTGGTGTTCCCCACTAATCTATTTCAAATATTTCATCATTGGACTGCCACTTTTGTATTGTTCTGTAATCAGTCGCAACTTCGATTTCGTCTTGACCAGCCAAATAAATAAACCCTGGCTCGCCTAGCGTATCCTCAGTTTTCGAAACAACTATGTTTTCTTGTGGTAGATTCGAAAATCCGATAAATGTTCTCAGTTGCTGAATTTCTGATTTCTTCGGGATATTTCTTAGTACTCCACTTTTTTTAAATAGTAGTGATATCTCTGATAGAGGGGCCTTTCTAGAATAGATCCCAGTTTTTGCGCCTTTTGGAGATTGATCGCCTATTACTACATCTACAAGAGCTTCAACCTGTGATTGCTCCAGCGACTTTTTAAAATACTCCGTTGGAATAGATGCTCCCATAAGTCGTGCATTTGTCTCAATTAAGACTGGTCGTCCATTACATACCATAATCTCATTGTGAGATGCGCCGTTCTTAAGATCTAAGCAGTCCAAAACGTTTAATGTATAGTCGCAAATCTCTTTTATAAGCTTGCTATCTGTCTGCATTAAATGCATGCCGATGAAATTATAGGCCCCGCCTGAACGTCTGACACGATCTTGAAGCCAAATATCCGTAACATAAGAATCTCCGTTACAAGAGACACAGTTAACAAAATACTGCTCTCCATCAAGAAATTCCTGGACAAGGACTTGTTCGTTTAAAGCTCCCAGAATGTTTGTATGCCCCAGTATCTGCCTCGATGCAATTTCCACCTCTTCTATAGATTCGCAGATAGCTACACCGTTACTTGCAGCCCCCTCCAAGGGTTTAACGACTACTGGTAGCATTTTCTCCGTCTCGACTTTAGTTATAATTTGCGTAATATCCGATGACATAAATTGCTTTATACTACTAAGCCCGCACTCTCGCAGCCGCTCCTGCATTCGATATTTGTTCCTTCTTAGAGGAGTAGTGGTTAATTTGTTTCCGAATTTAAGTGAGAGAATTGTAGATAGTTTATCCGCTACTTCGACCCCCATTTCCGAGCCAGCTAGCACAACATCGACTTGCAGGGCCTTAAGGTTTTTAACGACGTTATATTCGGTTTCTGAGCTCGCGCTTGTAAGCGAAAATTTTCGTTTAAATATTCCCTGGTTAGGAAGTTTATAATCAGAGGTTCTAACATGAAAACATTCAACCCCTCGATCATGGAATTCCTTGGCGAGATCTTGACCAGTAGATAAGGCATCAACTAAACAAACTTTCATTATTCGTGCTCTCCCTTAGCTTTTTTATAATAGCTTTAGCGGACATGTGGCTGGATTTGACTATCCACCCGAAGTTGTTCATAAAAGGGTGACTGCCTTCAGATGCATGACCAATAGCATATAAGTTGTGGCCGCCAGAGTTGCAAAGTCTCCCTGATGGTAAATGTACCTCAGCTCCAAATTCTGTATACGGCTTGTCTGTTAGTTTGTTTAACGTAGCCCTAATAAGACTGTCCGTATGAAACTTTAAGCTTCTACGGCTGCCAGTTGCAAAAATCACATGGTCATATACTTTTTGCCCGCCGTCTGGGAACGTAGCTATATGTTTGCCATTCCTCTCAACTAAGCTACTTGGAAGTTGGCTTAACCTCACTGTTCCGTTATCCAATTTATTTGCAAGTAATTGTGCATTATGTAGTGGTATAGCGCCATGGATAGCTCTAATTCTTGACTGAAATTTCTCCATGAAAAGTCGCAACTGACTCGTGTCTACTAAGGCCCAAGTCTCTGCTATTTCAGGTATCATTCCTAACACCAAGTCAAAACTGCTGTTACCAGTTCTGGCACTATCTAATCTTCGCCTAAATATGCTGATTTGATCCTCAATCCCTCTTTTGGGAAAGAGATAACTTCTCCAGTCTATGCAATGGCTCTTTAGTTCTAAACGAACCCTTCTCAATATATCTCTTAGACTCAGAGCGCAGCCTTTATTTCTATAATCTTTATAATACTCGCTATATAAGCAAAACTTGGGTTGCACAGGTTCAATAACTTGACCTTTAACATTAGGGAGTGAACCGGTTCGCGAGCATATAGTTATTTTACAGTCGTATTCTAAGTGGTGGCATGTAGATATTACATCTACCGAACTTAAGCTTGTTCCGAAGACAAGAACTTCATTTTTTTCTAAACACGGTAGGTTACTTTGGAGGGGATATAGAGACTTAGTAACGTTCTCAATACCGTATAAGTCTTCTTTTAAGTCTAATGGATATCCTGTGGCAAATACAATCGCTTTAGACTGGAATCGATCTCCCGAAGTCAAGCTAATACTAACTACATTACTGCTAGACTCAACTATTGGCTCCACATCAACTACTGTATCGTTTATAAAATGTACGCTTAAGGACTCGCAAACGCTTTCCAGACATCTCGCCAGATAAAGCCCAAAGAGATTTCTCGATATATATTTTGACGAAGTGCTAACTTCTTTTTTTAACCAATTAGCCAGGTGGCTTGAGTCGTCATAAACGCACGATAAATCCTCGACTGGCGTATTCATGATGAGCCATTCATAGTCTTGTTGATAAACTCTACCAGTACCATATTGCGACTGTCTGTCTATAACCGCAACCTTTAGGGGGGATTCTATTCCCCCTGACATTTGGGCTAACTTTTTAATGGATTGCAGAAAGGCTGTGGCCGAAGCTCCAGCCCCTAATACGACAATGTCATACATGGCATGAAGCTCTTTCTGCGAAGCTAATAAGTTCCAAGCATACCTTCGATACTTCGTCCTCTGAATTTAAGACGCTAGGAGCAAGCCTCAAAGTTGATTTTTCGTACGGTGTATAACCGAGCATGTACCCTTTGTCTTTAAAGATATGGGATACATGTTTCGAGCAGACACCTTTTAAACTAAAGCACACAAAGCCCGATGACATCGCAGAACTTTTAGGCGTATGAAGAATAATGCTATCCGAGGAACATAACAAATGTTTAGCAAGTTGACATAGACTGTATATATGACTCGTGAAAGCACTTTTACCGATTCTCGTGAGTTGTGAAAAAGAATGAGCCAAGGCCCATTGGTTTTCATACGCTCTAAACCCACCCGGTTCGCACCTATCGCGTGAGCTAATATTTTTCCAGTCATGAACGTCTAACTTAGGATCTGTGAACCAATTCCAACATTCTCCTTCAAATGACGGCACTAGAGGCTCCAACAAAGCAAGAGCACCGTCCTTACCATATAGAAAGCCGGTTCCTCGAGGACCAAACAACCATTTGTGACAACCTGATGCGACAAAGTCAGCACCTAGTGACTCAATGGAGTCAAAGTTCTCGACTCCTAAAGCATGAACAGCGTCAACGAGGACATAGATTCTCTGTTCATGCGAGCGATGTCGATTTATCATTCGAATCTCATCACATATCTCTTTCACGGGAATCTTATGCCCAAAACACGAGTTCACCCAAGTAAGCACTACTAAGCGAGTATTATTTGAGATTGCATCTATATACCGTGCCTTTAATTCTTCTTTGGTCAGGTCTACATCATTTTCACCAAGGCACTCAATTAACTTGACAGAACACCTCTGAGTTCTAGCAAGTGAGTGACAATTGGCAAGCACCGAGTAATGATCTTGGTTACATGCCAACACTTCGTCGGCCCTATTGAACTTAAATCCATTTAGAACCATGCTCAAACCCATTGTAGTGCTCTCTGTGAGTACAATATTGTCTTTCGAGGTTTGCAAGTACTGACCGATTGCTTTGCGAGAATTTTCGTTGAGTTTGTGCCGGTACCGGCGAGACAGATCAGGATTCCTATCTAACTTCTCTCGAAACTTTCCCAAAACTTTATTTAACTGTTTATACTGCGGATTAAATATTCCTAATCCAAGATGGCTATAGGCTTTATCAAGATCGAAGTCAGATTTAAATTCCTTTAATGAGTCAAAGACTCTTACTTTATCCATAAGTACATGTCCAACTTTTTAAAGCTTCTAACTAGTAGAGGCCTTTTTAGTCATAATTAATAATCCTGTCGACCAGTTAAGTCCAACTGAATGAGTATTCGAAATATTGCTTAACTTTCTAAAAGACATTTCGGCGTCAGGATAGTGCTCTGGCGGCCAATCGTCTTGGGGCAGGAAGTCATCGACAATGTAGATTCCTCCATCAGCAAGAAGATTAAAGGCCTCCTCGATTAACTCATATTTACCCGGCCATGCATCCGCAAAGATAATGTCAAACTTCTCGTCTCGAGGCTCTCTTAGAAACTCCATACCGTCAATTTCAAGAAACGTTACACGAGAGTCACTTATATTATCCTTCGCGATTCCCTGGGGCCCTCTGTCATTATCTATCGACAAAAGTTTTGAGTTCGGACACATTCCTTCAAGAAGCCAAAGAGCACTTAGCCCAGTTCCAGTTCCGATTTCAAGAATATTTCCATTTGGCTTGCTTGAAGCAAGAAGTCTTAATAGACAACCAGTATTCAGGTCGCTGCACATGTCAAAGCCTGAGTTTTTCGAAGCATTAATTAGATAATCTAAATTGCTTGGTGTGTCTCGATTGAAAGTGTCTAAATCAAATTCCATTGTTTGTTTCTCCTTTTAAGTTATTATTTCGTTCCAATAAGTTTATCAACTGATATAGAGCAAGCACTGCCAAGGTAAGTACCGTCATTCCGCCCCATAGGTATAGCATTCCGAATTCAGATAAGAGCAGGCCGCCGACAAGAGGAGAAATTGCAAATCCAAATTCATACATTTGAGCAACTCCGAAATACGCCCCTTTCATATTGTTTGGAGCCAGCCGGTCGACTTTTATACTTATAGTTGGAAAAAGAACTACTTCTCCTACACTTAGAATAACTACGCCAACAATCCAATACAGCCAACCTGAGTCTGCAAGTAAGAAAATTGCTTGAGATAGCGCTAATAAGGTAATACCAAAATTAGCTCGAAAGGATAGGCTCTTTACAGACAAGAGCTTATCTAGCGGGAATTGCAGTAAAATTATAATGGCTGCATTCAACGTCAGCATGAGACTTAGCAAACCTGTCGGGTCGTTAGGCAATAAAGTTGACAAAACTTGCGGTAGAGTGATATCGATCTGGCCGTAAACAGCCATCACACAGATGTTACACAGCAGAAGCAACATAAATGGTTTATCTAATAAGGCGTTCTTGAGTCCGTTCTTATTCAACCCTTCCTTAGCGAGATCCGATTCATCAGGGGCTACCTTTTCTGCACCCAAAGTTACCCATAGAAACCGAACAAACATTGTTAGAGTAACTAATCCCGCTACAGTAAATACATCAACTGCGTATCTATACCCAATAAATATCCCAATAACAGGACCTATAGCGGCACCAACATTCATTAAAAAGTAACGGCGTTTTAGTAACTTCTCTCGGAAGGTTCTATCTTTTGAAGAGTTGGAGATAATGGAGTTACTTATTGGTTCAATTAAACCCTTTGCTAGACTGTTTAAAAAAACGCCAACATATAGTAAAGCGGCATTATCAATTACAGTTAAAATAACAAATGAAACGAGAGTTAAGAGTAGGCCGCCCCCTAAAATCCTAGTTCTGCCTACACGGTCAGAAAGTCCACCAAAAAAAGCGCCTATAAGGAGCGACGCGGCCATTGCTAAAGTCATGTACAAGCCGATTTGGGCTGGCCCCTCTTCCAAGTCTCTACTTAGTATAAGTGTAACAAGGGGCCAAACCATAAAATGCGACACGCGGGTTAACACCGTGAGCTGCATCACAAAGCTTACTAATGAGGTTTTCAAATTCTACATCCATATAAAATCTAAAAGATCTACATTAATCTAACATCTTATTCCTATTATGAAAATAATGTAGTAAGTAGAAACTGTTGCCAGCCCAAAATAAAATCCACAAGGTCGGGAATTTGGTAATGATTGAACCCATGCAAGGGTGCTCTCGGAAAGTCAGACTCCACTAGTACTTTCAAACTTCATTAATAGTCATTCATCTTTTGACCTCTTGACCTCTCCCCCAAACTAGCATCACTCCTTTGATGAGATTATTCATATTATGTGGCCAATCATCATCTGACTGAATCGCCACTAATTTCCTAGACACCTCTTAGTTAGATATGGAGTGGACCGAGAATCATAGACAATTCCTGACTATTATTTGAGCATAGGAGGAAAGTTTATGAACAACCAACGATACAGTCCAGAATTTAAGGATGAAGCAGTCCGTCAAGTGATAGAAAGAGGGTACACCGTTGCTGAAGTTTCAGCGAACTTGGGGGTATCTCAACACAGTCTCTATAAGTGGGTAAAAGCAGCCAACCCGACCCCCTCCAAGCAAAAGGACGACGAACTGATAGAGGCAAAAAAAGAAATACTGAAACTACGTTCTGACCTAAAACGAACCGAGGAAGAGCGGGACATTCTAAAAAAGGCCGCAAGGTACTTTGCAAGCCAGCCAGAGTAAAGTACCAGTTCATCAATGAACATCGCCGCATTCATTCGGTTGCTTTGATGTGTCGAGTTCTTGAGGTTGCGCGTGCTGGTTTCTATTTTTGGATCGATAAACCGTTATCTGATCGTGCCTTAGAAGATCGTCGGCTGCTTCCCTTAATAAAAGATTCGCATAGCGCCAGTTGCGGTGTTTACGGCTATCGGCGCATTCATCTCGATTTGTGCGAGCTCGGTGAGTCGATTGGTAAAAACCGTGTTTTGAAAATTATGAATGCACATAATATCAAGGCTTCACGGGGATATAAGAGATTTCGATACGGAGCCGGCCGACCAGCTATTGTGACTCCTAACCCATTACAGCGGGAATTCACCGTGGCACGACCTAATCAAGCCTGGGTGACTGATATTACTTATATCCGAACTTGGCAGGGCTGGCTTTTTCTTGCGGTTGTCATGGATCTTTACGCCCGTAATATTGTTGGATGGTCGATGAAGCCTAGTCTCGCTAAAGAAATTGTTCTAGACGCTCTGTTGATGGCTGTGTGGCGTCGAAAACCAGCCTCCCCAGTCTTAGTGCATTCTGATCAGGGGTCACAATACGGCAGCGATGATTGGTTCCGGTTTTGTAAATCTAATAACTTAGAGCCCAGCATGAGTCGTCGGGCTAACTGTTGGGACAACGCCGTTGTAGAGTCTTTCTTTAGTAGTTTAAAGAAAGAGCGGGTTAAAAAACGGGTCTATAAAATGCGAGAATTAGCGCGAGCCGACATTTTTGATTACATTGAAGTATTCTACAACCGGAAACGGCGACATAGTCACCTCGGCGGCATCAGCCCCGAGCAGTTTGAGCAAGCCTCATTTTGAGGCGTCAGGGTGTCAATGATACTGGGGGGCATTCCATAGTGTACTTTTCTTCACTGATGAATCATTTGGCAGGCTCAGAGCAATATATAAAGAACTTTGTAAATATGTCCACTCAGATGACTCTGTTCAATGCGATATCTCGGTCTTAGCTCAACTACCTCATATAGATACTAAACAACTTAATTTATGGGAAGAAAAGTACTCTGAAGTATGTAAATTATTCTCTTTGATAATGGTAACTGTAGAGCCCAAGATATTTTTAAATAGCAGCGCAGCTCACAGAGATGTTATCGGATTTAACCTTCCCAAAAAATGTAAGGGGCAACTAATGGAATGTGGGAAAATTTTAGTTTAGCAGGTTTTGTAAGCCTATCGAGTTATTACTCTTTTCACTATTAGGTATCAAACTAACATTGCCCTATACTAACACCCACCGAATAAGGTGAGTCCCCCACTTCTTACTTCTCGCTTGATCCATTTTTATATATGAAACTTTATTGCTAAGTATGATTCTTTGTTACTAGGTATGGAACTTTATTACTACACCACAAGGGCCCTTGCGGGCCCTAGATTAGCTATTCAACAGTCACTGATTTCGCGAGGTTGCGGGGTTGGTCGACGTCGGTGCCCTTAATGATGGCAACGAAGTACGAGAGCAACTGTAGCGGCACGGTGTAGACGATAGGGGCGATGAGCTCGTCACAGTGGCAGACGTTTAACACATTCATGGTGTCGTCACTGGCGAAGCGGGCTTGCTTATCGGCAAACACATACATTAAGCCGCCACGGGCGCGCACTTCTTCTACATTCGACTTCAGTTTTTCTAGTAGCTCGTTATTCGGCGCCACCACAATGACCGGCATAGATTCATCAATCAACGCTAATGGTCCGTGCTTCAATTCGCCGGCGGCATAAGCTTCGGCGTGAATGTAGGAAATTTCCTTCAGCTTCAACGCACCTTCCATCGCAATCGGGTATTGGTTGCCGCGACCGAGGAATAGACTGTGTTCCTTATTGGCGAAGTCAGGTGCTAATGCTTCAATATCATCGCTTAGCGCCACCGCTTCTTCTAACCGCGCTGGCAAGCTCTTCAACGCCGTCACAATACGTTTTTGGCTGTCCTCGCTCATACCGCGATATTTACCCAAGGCTACCACCAGCATCAACAACCCAGTAAGCTGCGTGGTAAACGCTTTGGTAGAAGCGACACCGATTTCGGTACCGGCACGGGTTAGGAAAGCCAAATCTGATTCGCGTACCATTGATGATGATTCCACGTTACAGATCGTCAGGCTGCCTTTGTATCCCAGCTCTTTGGATAACCGTAATGCAGCTAACGTATCGGCGGTTTCACCACTTTGCGAAATGGTCACCAACAAACTGTTACGGTTCACGAACGATTTGCGGTAACGGAACTCCGAGGCAATTTCGATAGAGCAGGGGATATCCGCCAAGGCTTCTAACCAGTAACGCGCCACCATGCCGGCATGATAACTGGTACCACAGGCAACAATTTGTACGTGCTCGATTTCACGAAACAACTCTGCCGCCTTTTCACCAAAGGCTTCATCGCGAACAGAGTCTAGGGTTAGGCGACCCTCCAGCGTATTCCGTACAGCAATCGGCTGCTCGTGAATTTCTTTCAACATGAAGTGGCGATATTCGCCCTTGCCACCGGCGTCATATTGGCTGGTCGACTCCACCAATTCGCGTTCAACAGCATCGCCGTTATGGTCATAAATCGCGATATCGGTGCGGTTGATGTCGGCAACGTCGCCTTCTTCTAAATAGATAAACTGGCGGGTCACTGGCAATAGCGCCAGTTGGTCAGAGGCGACAAAGTTTTCGCCAATGCCCACGCCAATGACCAGCGGGCTTCCAGAACGCGCAACAACCAATCGTTGTGGTTCTTGGGTGTCCATTACCACCGTGCCATAGGCACCGTCTAATTGCTTAACTGCGGCCTTCACCGCATCACACAAGTCACTGTGTTGCTTGCGCTCGTGGTGAATTAAGTGAGCGATCACTTCGGTATCAGTTTGTGACTGGAAGTCATAACCTAACGCTTTAAGCTTTTCTCGTAACGACTCATGATTTTCTATAATGCCGTTATGCACCACGGCAATTTGACCGTCGGAAATATGTGGGTGGGCGTTGTTTTCGGTGACACCACCGTGCGTCGCCCAACGGGTATGGGCAATACCAATGGTTGCATCTAATGGTTCTTTGCCCACGGCATCGGCTAACTCTTGCACTTTGCCGGTGCGCTTAATGCTTTGTAATTGGTTTTGGTCATCAATAACGGCTAAGCCGGCTGAGTCGTAGCCACGGTATTCCAACCGCTTTAAACCCTCTAACAAAATACCGCTTACGCGGCGTTCAGATGTTGCGCCTACAATTCCGCACATGTGTCGTTAATCCTTTTTATCCACCGGCCGTTTCCAACCGCTAATATTTCGTTGTTTGCCCCGTGCGACCGCCAACTCGCCTTGTTCAACGTCGCGGGTTACTACCGAGCCAGCTCCAACAGTGGCTTGCGCGCCAATAGTCACCGGCGCTACCAAGGAACTGTTTGAACCAATAAATGCACCATCACCAATATGGGTGGCAAACTTGTTCACGCCATCGTAATTACAGGTAATGGTTCCGGCGCCAATATTTGCCCCTTCACCAACTTCGGTATCGCCCAAATAGGTTAAATGGCCAGCCTTTGAGCCTTTACCCAAAGTGCTTTTCTTCATTTCGACAAAGTTGCCGACTTGCGCGCCGGCTTTCAATACCGCACCGGGGCGTAATCGGGCAAAAGGCCCGGCAGCGGTGTTTTCGCCGAGCTCTGCCCCTTCAATATGAGAATTCGCTTTCACCGTTGCGCCATCGCCAATGCGACAGTTTTTCAGCACACAGTTGGGCTCTATGGTAACTTGATGACCTAACACAACCTCGCCCTCGAATACCGTGTTGATATCGATGGTGACATCATTCCCAGTGGTTAAGCTTCCGCGAACATCAATCCGCGCCGGGTCAATCAACGTCACGCCGTCTACCATTAACTGCTCGGCAATACGGCGCTGGTAATAGCGCTCAAGCTCAGCGAGTTGTTGGCGATTATTGGCGCCAGCCACTTCCATCGGGCTACTAGGGTGAGTGGTGGCGATATTTACGCCTTCTTGCGCTGCCATTGCCACCACATCGGTTAAATAATATTCCTGCTGCGCGTTGTCATTCGACAATCGCGCCAGCCAACGTTTAAACGCTGAGCCGCGGGCAACCATAATACCGGTGTTCACTTCATCGATAGTAAGTTGCGTCAGTGACGCATCTTTCTGTTCGACAATTTCTACCACGCGGTCATTATCGCGCACAATGCGGCCGTAGCCTGTTGGATCTTGCAAGTGCATGGTCAGCAGACCCAACTCGGTGTCCACGCTATCTTTCAACAACGCTTCTAGCGTCTGTGGTTGAATCAATGGCACATCACCATAAAGCACTAGCACTTGTTCGTCGTCTTTTAACTGCGCCTGCACTTGCTGTACCGCGTGGCCAGTACCTAATTGTTCGGCTTGCTCAACCCATTCGATATTAGGGTGTTGAATGCGCTGCTGCAGCAATTCACCACCGTGCCCATACACCAAGTTAATGGCTGCCGGCTTAAGCGCATCAGCGCAATCGATGACATGCTGCACCATGGCTTTCTTCGCCACTGGATGAAGCACTTTGGGGAGTTCGGAACGCATCCGTGTTCCTTTTCCGGCCGCCAAAATCACGACCCGAAGTGAATTGTTCATTAGTAACCTCGTATCCTTACTACCTAGAGTCCAGTTTACCGTTTTTCACGCTATTTTACAGACAAAAGAAAAGCCCACAAAGTTTCCCTTGTGGGCTTCTTTATTCGCTTAAACCAAGGCTTAGCGGCGTAACTTACGCAGTACCTCAAGTTTCGCCAAGGCGCGTGACAATTCCGCCACTGCTTCTGCGTAACTTAGGTCGGCAGCGCTATCAGCAATAGCGTCTTGCGCACGCTTACGCGCTTGCTCCGCTTCTTGCTCGTCAAGGTCCTCAGCACGGATAGCCACATCGGCTAGCACTGTAACGTTGCTCGGCTGAACTTCTAGCACGCCACCAGCAACGTAAAGGATCTCTTCGTTACCGTTTTCGGCAACATAGCGAACCATACCAGGTTTAATTTTTGTCAATAACGGTGCGTGACCTGGGTAAATACCCAATTCACCTTCGCTACCGCTGACCTGAACGGTTTGCACAGTGCCAGAGAACAATTTGTCCTCGGCACTGACCACGTCCAGTTGTAGCGTTTTAGTCGCCATTCAAACCTCCACAGTGGTTATAGGTTTTTGGCTTTCTCGACCGCTTCGTCGATGGTACCTACCATGTAGAACGCTTGTTCTGGCAAGTCATCGTAGTCGCCTTCCAAAATACCTTTGAAACCAGCGATGGTATCTTTCAGAGAAACGTATTTACCTGGCGCACCAGTAAATACTTCAGCAACGAAGAACGGCTGTGACAAGAAACGTTGAATCTTACGAGCTCGAGCAACAGTACGTTTGTCTTCTTCAGACAATTCGTCCATACCCAAGATCGCAATGATGTCTTTCAGCTCTTTGTAACGCTGCAATACTGACTGAACGCCACGCGCAATGTCGTAGTGCTCTTCACCAATAACCAACGGATCCAACTGACGTGACGTTGAGTCGAGTGGATCAACCGCAGGGTAGATACCCAAAGACGCGATGTCACGTGACAATACCACAGTCGCATCCAAGTGCGCGAAGGTGGTTGCTGGTGATGGGTCAGTCAAGTCATCCGCTGGTACGTATACCGCTTGTACCGAGGTGATTGAACCCTTCTTAGTAGAGGTAATACGCTCTTGCAGTACACCCATTTCTTCTGCCAATGTTGGCTGATAACCTACTGCTGAAGGCATACGGCCTAGCAATGCTGATACCTCAGTACCGGCTAGGGTATAACGGTAGATGTTATCGACGAAGAACAATACGTCGCGACCTTCGTCACGGAACTTCTCGGCGATAGTCAAACCGGTTAATGCAACGCGCAAACGGTTACCCGGTGGTTCGTTCATTTGACCGTAAACCAGTGATACTTTGTCTAGAACGTTTGAATCGTTCATTTCGTGATAGAAGTCGTTACCCTCACGTGTACGCTCACCAACACCGGCGAATACAGAGTAGCCGCTGTGCTCGATAGCGATGTTACGGATAAGTTCCATCATGTTAACGGTTTTACCAACACCGGCACCACCGAACAAACCGACTTTACCACCTTTCGCAAACGGGCAAATCAAATCGATAACTTTGATGCCGGTTTCCAACAATTCGCTGGTATTCGCTTGTTCTTCGTAGCTTGGTGCTGCACGGTGAATAGACATGCGATCTTCTTCACCGATAGGGCCCGCTTCATCGATTGGCTGACCTAACACGTTCATAATACGGCCCAGGGTTTTCTTACCCACTGGAACCATGATTGGCTCGCCACTGTTTTGTACAGCGATACCACGACGCAGACCGTCTGTTGTACCCATAGCGATGGCACGAACGATTCCGCCGCCCAGCTGTTGCTGAACTTCAAGAACCAGACCTTCGAGGCCACCTTCGGTCACATTCAGTGCGTCATAAACTTTTGGCACGGCGTCTTGTGGAAATTCAATGTCCACAACCGCGCCGATAATTTGCACGACCTTACCTTGACTCATGACTATTCCTCTAACTCTTCAATTCTTCAAACCCTGCCGTTAAACCGCTTCGGCACCGGAAACAATTTCCGAAATTTCTTGGGTGATCGCTGCCTGACGCGCTTTGTTGTACTGCAACTGTAACTTCTCGATAATGTCTTCTGCATTATCGGTTGCAGCTTTCATCGCGATCATCCGCGCAGCTTGTTCGCTGGCGAAGTTGTCGACAACCCCTTGGTATACCTGTGTTTCCACGAAACGACGAATCAGTGTGTCCAAAATAGCTTCTGGATCAGGCTCATAGAGATAATCCCAGCTACCTTTTTGCACGTCTTCGCCTGCCTCGGTTTTCGGCAATGGCAATAATTGATGAATGGTCGGCTCTTGGCTCATGGTGTTCACAAAACGGTTGAACACGACATAAAGACGATCAATCTTGCCTTCCTCAAACGCATCTAACATTACCTGCACAGAACCGGTAATTTGTTGCATGCTTGGCTTATCACCTAAGCCCGATACTTGTGCTTGTAATTTACCGCCGAAGCGTTTGAAAAAGCCGATCGCCTTACTACCAATTGCTGCGAAATCTGCTTCTACGCCTTTCTCTTCCCACGCTTTTGCGTGTTTAACCACGGCTTTAAACTCGTTCGAGTTCAAGCCGCCACACAAACCACGGTCGGTAGAGATAACGATATAGCCAACACGGTTAACCTCGCGTTCCACCATAAATGGGTGGCTGTACTCAAGGTTTCCGCGCGCAACATGACCAATCACTTTGCGGATAGCAGTGGCATACGGACGGCTAGTTTCCATCCGTTCCTGCGCCTTTTTCATTTTCGACGCAGCGACCATTTCCATCGCGCTGGTGATCTTCTGAGTATTACCAATACTCGAGATCTGGGTTTTAATTTCTTTACCGCCGGCCATGACGAATCTCCTGTTAACTCAACGACAGATAGCCGCTAGTAGCGGCCATCTCCGATTACCACGATTGCGTTTGCTTGAATTTCTCAAGCGCCGCTTTTAACGCAGCTTCGATGTCGTCGTTATAGTTGCCAGTGTTATCGATTTCCGTCATCAACTCAGCGTGCTCGCTCTTCATGTAAGCTTGCAAAGCTGATTCGAAGTCGCCGATTTTTTCTAACGCGACGTCTTTAAGGAAACCTTTTTCCACAGCGAAAATTGATACCGCCATTTGCGCAACGCTCATTGGTTGATACTGCTTCTGCTTCATCAACTCAGTCACACGTTGACCATGCTCCAATTGCGCACGCGTTGATTCGTCCAAGTCAGATGCAAACTGCGCAAACGCTGCCAATTCACGATACTGAGCCAATGCCAAACGAATACCGCCACCCAATTTCTTGATGATCTTAGTTTGCGCTGCACCACCAACACGAGATACCGAGATACCCGCGTTAACCGCAGGACGAATACCTGAGTTAAACAAGTCAGTTTCTAAGAAAATCTGACCGTCGGTGATTGAGATAACGTTGGTCGGAACGAACGCTGATACGTCACCGGCTTGGGTTTCGATGATCGGTAATGCCGTTAGTGAACCGGTTTTACCTTTCACTTCACCATTGGTGAACTTCTCTACGTAATCAGCATTCACTCGTGCTGCACGCTCTAGTAGGCGCGAGTGCAAGTAGAATACGTCACCTGGGTAAGCTTCGCGACCTGGCGGACGACGCAATAGCAATGAGATTTGACGGTATGCAACAGCTTGCTTAGACAAGTCATCGTATACAATCAATGAATCTTCACCGCGGTCACGGAAGTATTCACCCATGGTACAACCAGAGTAGGCTGCCAAGTATTGCAATGCCGCAGATTCAGATGCAGAAGCAGCAACCACAATGGTGTTTTCCATTGCGCCGTGTTCTTCTAGCTTGCGAACCACTGCAGAAATGGTTGAGTTCTTCTGGCCAATCGCAACGTACACACATTTAATACCAGAGTCTTTCTGGTTAATGATAGCGTCCACGGCTAGGGCCGTTTTACCGGTTTGGCGGTCACCGATAACCAACTCACGCTGGCCACGACCGATTGGAATCATCGAGTCGATAGATTTGTAACCTGTCTGCACTGGCTGATCGACAGATTGACGGTCGATAACGCCCGGCGCGATTTTTTCGACAGGTTCAAAACCGTCAGCATCGATAGGACCTTTACCGTCGATAGGTTCACCCAAGGTGTTAACCACACGACCCAACAAGTTACGGCCTACCGGTACTTCAAGAATACGACCAGTTGACTTAACTTTTACACCCTCTTGCAAGTCTGCGTAAGGGCCCATAACTACCGCACCCACTGAGTCGCGCTCAAGGTTCAAGGCGATAGCGTAACGGTTACCAGGAAGCTCGATCATCTCACCTTGCAAACAGTCTGCAAGGCCGTGGATACGAATGATACCGTCGGTGACCGACATGATAGTACCTTCGTTACGGGCTTCGTTGGTGACTTCGAACTTCTCAATTCGTTGCTTGATCAGTTCTGCGATTTCATTTGAATTCAATTGCATGCTCAAGTCCCCAATTAGGATTGCAGTGCGTGGGCAAGGCGCTCTAGCTTGCCTCGTAAAGTGCCATCAATCACGGTATCGCCCGCTTTGATGACCAGACCACCGATAATATTTTTATCGACACTGCAGTTAAGCTTAACTTTGCCACCGAAACGCTTTTCCAACGCTTCAGTAATTGCTGTTTGTTGCGCTTTTAACAATTTCGCCGGTGAAATAACATCAACCGTTAGCTGCTGGCTTTGCTGTGCAACTAACTCATCGAACATTGCTTTCACTTCCGGCAACGCAATCAATCTGCCATTAGCAGCCAATACTTTGATGAAATTGGCTCCATGAGCATCAAGCTGGTCGCCGCAGACATTGATAAATGTCTCGGCAACCTTATCGACATTATTAGCAGCGCTTAAAAACGACACCATGTGCTCGTCTTCAGCGACTGCTGCGGCAAATGCCAGCATGTCTTGCCATTGCTCAATGGCTTTGTGCTCTTGTGCAAAGTCAAAAGCCGCTTTGGCGTAAGGGCGAGCGACTGTAGTCAGTTCAGACATTTCGCGACCCCTCGCTTAGAGTTCCGCAGCAAGCTTTTCAATGATGTCATTGTGCGCTTGCTTATCGATCTCTCTTTCAATGATTTTTTCAGCACCAGAGATAGCTAATACGGCTAACTGCTTGCGCAGTTCTTCTCTGATACGATTGCGCTCAGATTCCACCTCGGCATAGCCAGACGCGATGATTTTCTCGCGTTCTGCGTTACCTTTTTGGGTTTCTTCTTCAACAATCTTGCTGCCACGTTTTTTCGCTTGGTCAATTAACCGAGCTGCCTCAGCTTTAGCTTCTGCTAACTGCTCAGAAATTGCTTGTTGAGCTTGCTCAAGATCTTTCTCAGCACGCTCTCCAGCCGCTAGGCCGTCCGCAATTTTCTTTTGGCGCTCTTCAATCGCTTTCATGATCGGTGGCCACACGAACTTCATGCAGAACCACACGAACACGATGAAGGCGATCGTTTGACCTATTAGCGTTGCGTTGATATTCACAACGAACCTCCTTTGCGCTCGAATGCCACGTTAAGTGGAATTCTTAAGCTTACAGCTGACCGATGAATGGGTTGGCAAAGGTGAAGAACAGCGCGATACCTACACCGATCATAGCGATCGCATCGATAAGACCTGCAACGATGAACATTTTAACTTGCAACTGAGGCGCCAATTCAGGCTGACGAGCTGCTGCTTCTAGGAATTTACCGCCCAAGATACCGAAACCAATAGCAGTACCCAACGCACCCATACCGATCAAGATTGCAACGGCAATTGAGGTAAAAGCGATGATTGTTTCCATGTAGATCTCCAATTAATAGTTAAAGGTTAAAAAGTAAAAACAAAACTGATTAATGTTCTTCTGATGCCATACTCAAGTAAACGATGGTCAGCATCATGAAAATAAATGCCTGCAACACAATGACCAGAATGTGGAATACCGCCCACGCAAAGTGCAACGGTAACTGGAAGTAACCGATCAAGGCAATCAAGATAAAAATCAATTCACCGGCATATAAGTTACCGAACAAACGCAGCGCAAGTGACGCTGGCTTAGCGATAAGCGTGACGGTTTCCAAAATAAAGTTCACTGGAATAAACGCCCAGTGGTTGAACGGCTGCATGGTCAGTTCTTTGACAAAGCCACCAACACCTTTAATTTTGATTGAATAGAAAATGATTAGCAGGAATACACTCAGTGCTAGCGCAAGGGTGGTATTCAAGTCGGTAGTAGGGACCACTTTCATATAAACATTATGTGGTTCATAGCCCATGGCGCCGCCGATTTGTTGCGCTGCCATTGGTAACCAATCTACCGGAATCAGGTCCATCAAGTTCATTAGGAATACCCAAACGAAAATCGTCAGACCTAGCGGCGCAATTAATTTGCTCTTACCGCTGAAACTGTCTTTAACGCTGGTATCAACGAACTCAACACACATTTCGACAAAGCACTGCCATTTACCTGGCACGCCAGTGGTCGACTTTTTCGCCGCTTTACGAAAGCCCCACAAAAACAATAGACCGAGGAATACCGACCAACCGATGGTGTCGATGTGCCACGTCCAAAATCCTTCACCCACTGCCGCATTGGTCAAATGGTGCTGGATGTATTGCGAGACTGTTTGCTCTTCACCCGTACTCATGTTGAACACCTAATTTTCCTTAACTTTTAAAAACAAAATCGGTGATAGCCACTGCCCGATAATCGCGACAATAAAGCCCACGATTAAGCCGATTTTAAGCAGCGGCGTCGAATACAATAGCCAGGCCATCACTATTGTTAGGAGAGCGATTTTTAAGCCCTCGGCCAAGTACATTCTATTGACTATTGCTCGACTGGCACGTGCACCGCTGCGTTGAAACGTCAACCAAGCGACCAGCACATTGCCGATAATTACCAGGCCACCGCCGACCGCTGTCGACCATAGCCATTGAATATTGTTGATGAGTGTAAGGAACAGCGACGCAGCTAACACGATCAGCAGTTGCGCAGTAATGAGTCGTCTAGCCAGTATTTTGCCTTTATTTTTTTGCATTTCTTTAGCCTGACTGGACGAAAATTTAACGACTCAGCGTCTCCTACTCAAAACTCGCGCTAGTATAAAGATCTGCCACATAATTGCAAACAAAATCGGCTCTGAGCAACCAGATTTCGGGCACTCAACAATCCGTTAACAACTGTAACTTATTGGAAAATTGGTTATTTTATGTGCGCCAAAATGCCGTCTAATTCATCTAAGCTGGTGTAGTCGATAACTAACTTGCCTTTGCCCTTTCGGCCATGGTTAATCGAGACCTTGGCACCCAAGGTTTCGCTGAGGCGAGTCTCCAGCTTTTGAATATTGGCATCCGGTTTCTGCGGTTCGGTCTTTTTCGGTGGGTCTAGCGTTAGCCGAACCAGTTTTTCTGCTTCCCGCACGGTCAGTTCTTTGGCCACCATTTGCTGGGCAACCGACGCCTGAACTTCACCTTGTAAGGCAAGCAATAATTTTGCGTGGCCAAGTTCTAGGTCGCCACGTTCAACAAAGGTTTTGACTTCATCATGAAGGTTATTCAAGCGCAGTAAGTTGGTGACGGTGGTGCGCGATTTACCTACAGCATTAGCCACTTCTTGGTGGGTGAGTTGGAATTCGTCCAATAACCGCTGTAATGCCGTGGCTTCTTCCATGGCATTTAAATCTTCACGCTGAATGTTCTCAATCAGTGCCATGGCGATGGCTGCTTCATCAGCCACCTTTTTAATCAAACAGGGGACTTCCGCTAGACGTGCTAGCTGCGCCGCACGCCAGCGCCGTTCGCCGGCAATAATTTCGTAACTGTCTTCACCCACTTGGCGAACAACGATTGGCTGGATAATACCTTGCGCCTTCACTGAGGCGGCAAGATCTTCCAACGCCTCTGGCGACATGTCTTTACGCGGTTGGTATTTGCCGGGGCGCAACCATTCAATTGGCAGTTTTTGCAATTCGCCTTTGACTGCTTCACTCGCTGCTTGCGAAGCGTCACCAGAACTCTGCTTCTGGCTGTTGGTTAATAGCGCATCAAGTCCGCGCCCAAGCCCACGTTTTTTTGCTGACATGTTATTTAAGTCCCTTTTGCGGATTAGGCATTAACGGCCTGTGTCTGTTTTTTCTCAGCGCGCCGAATCAGTTCCCCCGCAAGCGCCAAGTACGCTTTCGCACCTGTTGATGACTTGTCATAGTACATCGCCGGAGCACCGAATGAAGGAGCTTCAGCCAGGCGCACGTTGCGTGGAATAACCGTACGGTAAACTTTGTCGCCAAAATGTTGTTTCAGTTGTTCGGAAACATCATTGGCCAAGCGGTTACGAGGGTCGTACATGGTACGTAAAATGCCCTCTATTGCTAATTCGGGATTAACCACCTCGGCCAACTGGCGCACAGTATCCATTAACGCTGTCAGGCCTTCAAGCGCATAATACTCACACTGCATAGGCACCAGTAGCGAGTCGGCCGCCGCCATTGCATTCACGGTCAACATGTTGAGTGATGGTGGACAATCAATAAAAATAAAATCGTATTGGTCACGAACGGCCTTTAAGGCGTTGCGCAATCGCACTTCGCGAGCGAACACTTCCATCAACTTAATTTCTGCGGCGGTAACATCACCGTTAGCCGCGACAAGGTGATATTTGCCGTTGGTGTCGGTAACAACCACTTCGCTGGCGGGCTTTTCATCCACCAACAATTCATAAACCGTGTTCTCGACCTCATATTTGTCGACACCACTCCCCATGGTGGCGTTGCCTTGAGGGTCGAGATCGATCAGCAACACTTTACGCCGTGTCGCTGCCATTGAAGCAGCCAAATTCACTGCAGTTGTGGTTTTGCCCACACCACCTTTTTGATTCGCAATTGCAATGACTCTGCCCACGGTAATGACCTCTTTGTAATAATCGTTTTTAGGCGTATTTTATAGCCACTAAATGGCGCTCACCCTCAACCCCGGGTACTTCAAGCTTATCTACCTGAATAACACGAAAACCTTGGGGTAGTGCGTTAATTTCCTGTTCTGGATATTGGCCCTTTAAGGCGAAAAAGGTTCCATCAGGTTGCGCTAAATGACTACACCAATTTAGCATATCATCCAAAGATGCAAAGGCTCTACTGATAACCCCGTCAAACTTTTCTGTTGGTTGGTAGGCTTCGACCCTTTCGTGAACCGCTGTTACGTTATCAATACCTAGCTGGTGACAGACTTGTCGAATAAAACGAATGCGCTTACCCAGACTATCTAACAATACAAATTCTCGATCGGGGTTGGCAATCGCCAACGGCAATCCCGGTAATCCGGGTCCTGTACCTACATCAATAAACCGTTGCCCGGTTAGCAACGGCGCAACCACCAAACTGTCAATGATGTGGCGAGCCAGCATTTGTTCAGGATCGCGTACCGACGTTAGGTTATACGCTTTATTCCACTTATGTAATTGCTCTACCAACGCCACGCACTGATTAGCTTGGGACTCACTAAGGGTTAACGCGGTTTGCCCCAATAGGGCATCAAATACTGCTCTCACGGCTTTTCCTAAGCGCTTTTACGCAACAATCCTTGCTTTTTCAGATGCACTAACAACATCGAAATGGCAGCAGGAGTAATTCCTGAAATACGAGATGCCTTACCCACCGTTTCTGGTTGGTGATCGTTCAATTTAGCAACGACCTCATTCGACAAGCCTTTGATGGTGGCGTAGTCGAATTGCTTCGGCAATAAGGTATTTTCGTGGCGGCGTTGCTTGGCAATTTCTTCTTCCTGCCGAGCAATGTACCCCGCATACTTGATTTGGATTTCAACTTGCTCTGCCGCTAAGCGTTCAGTCAATCCAGGGCCAATACCTTCTACTTGCATCAAGTCTTGATAATTCACTTCAGGTCGGCGAATCAGTTCTTCGCCATTGACCTCTTTATTGATCGGACTTTTCAGCAGTGGATTCAATTGCGCAACCGCTGGATGGTCTTTATGGATCCACAAACCACGTAAGCGTTGTTTCTCTTGTTCAACCGCTTCCATTTTCTGTTGGAATACCTGCCAGCGGTGATCATCCACCAAACCAAGTTCCCGGCCTTGCTCGGTTAACCGAATATCAGCGTTATCTTCGCGCAATAACAAGCGATATTCCGCTCGAGAAGTAAACATACGGTAAGGCTCTTGTGTACCTAATGTCGATAAGTCGTCGATAAGCACGCCCATGTAGGCTTGGTCGCGACGCAGACTCCAAGGTGCTTTATCTTGTACTTGTAATGCCGCGTTCGCTCCAGCAACTAACCCTTGTGCTCCGGCTTCTTCATAGCCAGTGGTACCGTTAATTTGACCAGCAAAGAACAAGCCTTTAATCGCTTTTGTTTCTAGTGTTTGCTGCAGATCGCGAGGATCAAAGTAATCATATTCAATGGCGTAACCTGGACGCGTAATATGGGCATTTTCAAAGCCTTTAATGGAACGCACTAGCTGTACCTGAACATCAAACGGCAAACTGGTTGAAATACCGTTGGGGTAAACTTCAGCGCTATTTAAACCCTCAGGTTCAACAAAAATCTGGTGCGACGCTTTGTCGGCAAAACGCATGATCTTGTCTTCAATCGACGGACAATAGCGCGGACCAACGCCTTCAATAACGCCAGAATACATCGGCGAGCGATCCAACCCTTGGCGGATCACCTCATGGGTATTCTCGTTAGTATGAGTGATGTAGCACGGAATTTGCCGCGGATGATCGGCCACTGAACCTAAATAGGAAAACACCGGCGTTGGTGTATCGCCAGGTTGTTCCTGCATTACAGAAAAGTCGATGCTATTAGTGGAAATTCGCGGTGGGGTACCCGTTTTTAACCGATCGACCCGTAAGTCCAATGCTCGTAAGCGCTCTGCTAAACGGTTCGCTGGTGGATCGCCAGCACGGCCACCTTGATAATTGTCTAAACCGATATGAATGCGACCACCGAGGAAGGTTCCCACTGTTAATACTACGGTTTTAGCCGAGAAGGCTAAGCCCATTTGGGTTTTTACTCCCACCACACGGCCATTATCGATAACCAGATCATCACAACCTTGTTGAAATAACGATAAGTTCGGCTGGTTCTCTAAAATCGAGCGAATAGCGGCTTTGTATAGCTGTCTGTCAGCTTGAGCGCGGGTAGCCCTTACTGCAGGACCTTTTGATGAATTAAGTGTTCTAAATTGGATTCCAGCGCGATCGGCAGCGATCGCCATTGCACCACCCAAAGCATCTATTTCTTTAACTAGGTGACCTTTACCGATGCCACCAATAGCAGGATTACACGACATTTGCCCTAAGGTATCAATGTTGTGCGTCAACAATAGGGTATTCACCCCCATTCTTGCTGAGGCTAGGGCTGCTTCTGTGCCGGCGTGTCCGCCACCAATAACGATCACATCATAGTGTTCGTGAAAATGCGTTGTCATGTCGTGTTAAGCCTTACTTCTTTCGCTGACAGAAATTAAAAATCGAGCCCTATATTCTAACGTGAATTGGCGATGATCGAAATGGTTAAATAGTAAACAATGGTTGTCTGGTGAAAAGGGATCGAAAAAAAGATCTAGGTTTGATCTTACTAGATCCTTTTTTATTACTACTACTAGTTTTCCACTTTCTGTTGAAAACTCACTGATCGGTTTGTTTTGTATAGAATTTTTCTGTTAGTTAACTTGTGTGTTAACGACTCATACCCCCGATCATAAGTTTTGGATAAGTGATCGGGTTATACACAGTGATCATTATCCCCAAAGTTATCCCATGATGATCATGGAGGTTGATCAGAAGTTATCCTCTGGTTGTGATCAAACGTCAATTATTGTGGATAGCTTTGGGGGTAAATCAGGGAGTTGTTCACCATTTACCGATGAATAACTCCCTGTGTAGTGGATAAAACTATTCTTCCGAGTTGAGGGCGTTGACCATATTAGGCAACCATTGCAGAGCCTTTTGTTCTGGGTCGTCTTCCAACATATCGATCTCCAAGCGCGAAGTTAGGCGTTTTCCGCCCAATTCTTGCAGGCGAGAATCTAAATGTCGGCCGGCTTTACAATAGGTGTCGTAGCACGATTCACCAATGGCTATCACTGCGTATTTGAGCTGCTTTAGCGGGTCTTCATGCAAACTAATTTGGTCGTAAAAACCCAACATACTATCGGCATAGTCACCGGCGCCATGGCTGGCTAAACAGACCAACCAGGTGCCTTCGGTCGGCAGCGTTCCTAAGTCGGGTTCATCGTGGAGCTGGGTGGCAAAGCCCTGTTGGTGCAGGGCTTCGCTCAATTGGTCGGCAAGATATTCGGTATTGCCGGAGGTGGTACCAATAAGAATATGGATTGTTTCTGCCATTACATATCCGCTGGAGTTGCTTGACGTCTAGTCCAAAAGTAGTGGATTGCGCCAAGAAAATGCAAACCGAGCAGGATCAATAAGCCATCAGCGGCCAAGAACTCGTGCAATTCGCCACTGAAATCATTAATCCCTTCAATCTCTCCTGTTGGTGAGGCGATGCTAAACCAACCAAATACATTGAGCTCATGGCCACCGGTGAAAATATGTAATGGTCCAGAAATCACCAGCACTAATAGGGTTAATAGCAATAACCAATGCACGATGCGGGCAATACCAGCGAAAGCAGGGTTGCTCTCTGCGCTCTTAGGGAAGCCTTCATATAAACGAAAACCCACTCGCCAGATAATAAAGAAGAAGGTGAAAAAGCCTAGGCCAATATGCGCACCCATTAAGAAACGTGCCGCTTCGCGAGGAGCCTCGTGAGCGCTGTAACCTAGTGTGAACATAGCCACTACCAGAATAACGGTTATCCAATGGTTTAGGGTGCTAATAGCGCCATAACGTGGTTGATGGTTCATTGTTGCTGTTCCTTGTTATTGTTTAAACGTAATAGTGACGCTTAACCCGCCAGTGGCTGGTGAAGCGTATGAAATTGTTGCTTGATGCAATTCGACAATGCGTTGCACGATGGATAATCCTAAGCCAGCGCCTTCCGTTTGTTGCGAAGTGCTACTGCGATAAAAACGTTCACCCAAGCGTCTGAGATCGTCTGCACTCAGTTGCGCCCCAGCATTGCGAACGGTTAATTCGAGTGTGTCTTGATTAGCCGTGGTGGAAACGTTTATCTCACCATTCTCGGGAGAAAATTTCACTGCATTTTCAATAAGATTACGCAGTAAAGCGTAAATAAGTGTGTCGTTACCCAACACTTTAGCGGATTTCTCGATAGCAATATTCCATTGCACCCGTTCCACACAGTCGGCCGGTAATTGTGCGATGACCTGGGTAACGATGGGTTCAATAGCGATGGCTTTCGCTTCCAAAGATAACTGCTGTTGCCGGTCGACACGGGCCATCGATAGTAATTGGTTAACAAGATGGGTCATCCGTCGCACAACTCGACGTATCGCTTGCGCTGAGGTTTGCGTTTGTTCCAGATTGTCTGCCTCTAATAAATTGTCGGCATGAATAGACAAGCCAGCGAGAGGTGTCCTTAATTCATGCGAGGCATCGGCAATAAAACGGTTTTCTCGTTCAATATAGGTGTTTACTCGAGCAAATAATTCATTGGTCGCTTTTCGTATGGGTTCTATTTCACGTGGCAGCTTCCCTTGAATGGGCGTAAGTTGGTCGGCCTTGCGACGGGTAAGTTGTTCGACAAATTCATTAATAGGGCGCAAAGTCAGGTTAACCAAAAAGAACACGGCAATAGAAATAGGCACCCAAGTGAGCAAAATAGGGTACAGCTGATCGTCTGCTAGATAACCACTGAGTTCGTTGCGTACATCCTCTCTTTGGCCAGCGAAAATCCAATAATTCGTTTGCTCATCGTAATGCGCAAAAGCGATCCACTGAAAGCCGTTAATGTAGGTCTCTTGGTAGCCTTCGGTCATTTTTGCTAACGCGGTGTCGAGAGCGTTTTCTGATGCCATCACCAGTTTTTTATCCGCAGTCCATACTTGGAAGGCTATTTTTGTTTCGTATCTATGTCCTTCGGTATGGCGTTCCGACTCACTGTCGTCCTCGTAGTCTTCTAATTCTTCCTCAGCTTCGATCTCTTTGATGACCTCAGGAATTTTAATCACTTTCACGTGCTCGAGATCATGCAAAAACTGATCATTTTGAACCATGCTCTGGATAAAGCGAGTGATTTGCGCCAATTCCGCATCGAACAATTCGTCAAGCTCGTGCAGTGTATTGCGATAACTTCTCCAAGCCGTCAGCCCTAGTACGATGATTACTACCAGGTTAACGCTGATTAATAATAGAAAGCGAATCGAGCGGAAGGTCATGATGAGCTTGAGCCTTTACTGAGTTGATAACCCATACCTCTCACGGTGCGGATAAGCGAACGATCAAATTTTTTCCGCAAGTGATGAATGTGTACTTCCAGAGCATTACTTTCCACGTCTGAATCCCAACCGTAGCAAACGGCTTCTAAATGGTCTTTGGTCAGTATTCGGTTAGGGTTGAGCATAAATTCTTTCAGCAACAACCACTCTCTTTGGGTGAGGTCTACCGGCTCTCCTCGGTATTCACATTGGTAGTTGGTTAAATCCAGAGAAATATCTGCGATGGCTAAGACATCGGTTTGACGCGCGTGATTACGCCGCACGAGAGCGCGGATACGGGCCTCTAATTCACGCACATCAAAGGGTTTCACCATGTAGTCATCGGCACCGGCATTCAGTGCATCAACTTTGGTTTCGACTTGGTCCCAAGCTGTCAGTACCAGTATTGGCAAGGTCAGTCCGGTTTGTCGTACCG
Organism: Idiomarina tyrosinivorans; assembly: GCF_003987475.1. GTDB lineage: Bacteria > Pseudomonadota > Gammaproteobacteria > Enterobacterales > Alteromonadaceae > Idiomarina > Idiomarina tyrosinivorans. The sequence continues at coordinate 94,435 of NZ_PIQH01000002.1, forward strand.
AGCGGATAATCGGTATGGCAATACCATCGGGTAGCCCTAAGTCGAAAATCGCCAAGGCAAACTCATCGGTAGATAGCGCCTGTTTGGCCTGGGAGCCAGTAGTGCAGTGCTCGACGGTGTAACCCATTCGCGACAGACGTTCGATAATTCCTGAGGCAATTTCGTGATCGTCTTCTACCAGTAGTAACCGCATAAGCTTTCCGTCTTTACAGGATTTTTGGCCAGAGAATACTCGCCCAAGTAATAATGAATACCACTAATGCCACAAATACTGCGGCTGAACCAATATCTTTAGCTTTACCGCTAAGCTGGTGAAAGTCTGGGCTAATTCTGTCGACTAAGGTTTCGATTGCAGAGTTAAGGAGTTCGGTAATCAGCACTAAACCTGCGGTTATTGTCATTAGTACAATATCGAGCGTGGTTAGCGGAAAGAAGCTAGCAATAACGGCTAAGACGATTAGCGCAACCAACTCTTGCCTAAAGGCCGCCTCATCTTTCCAGGCAGCGATGAATCCTTTCATTGAATAGACGTTAGCGTAGGCTATTCTGCGCCAACCCTGATATTTTGCTTTCATTTCAACTCCTAACCAGTAGACTGCGTTTGATTATAAAGGGTAGTCAGCAAATCTTAACGCTGCATTAATGAAAAAATTAGCCATTTTGCACAATAATCGTTTGTAAGAGTTTAAAATGTCCGACAGCAATCCAACGCAATGGTTTGTCTATATTTTGTGTTGCGCCGATGACACGCTCTATACCGGGGTTACCACAGATCTTGAGCGACGGCTGCACCAGCATAATCATTTGGTCTCAGGCGCTCGGTATACTCGAGCACGTCGGCCCGTTACGCTGGTTTGGCATTGTCGCGCTGACTCTCGTTCAGCGGCCTGCCAACAAGAATACCGCATTAAACAACTCAGCCGTGCTGAGAAACAGCAATTAATTGAAGGAAAGCTATCGTGATCCGTAACATTTCACTGCTTAGCCTGTTGTTCCTATTTGCAACGCTAAGCCAGCCTGCACAGGCTTATGGGAAAGTTGTACACCAAGCTATTTGCCAATTAGCCTACGACCAACTGCCGAGCAGTATTCAGCAAAATATCGATAACGTGGTAAAGGGCAGCAGTATATCCAGTTTTGCTGAGGGTTGTTCATGGCCTGATGATATTAAACACCAGGACGGCTTTCGCTGGACGGCTTCCCACCACTATGTAAACGTGCCATTTATGGCGGACCACATAGCGTGGCAAGATTGCCCAGCAAGTGGTTGCGTGATGAGCGCTATTCGCCATCACTACGATGTATTGCAGTCCGATCCGCAAAGCTTGGCATCACTGCTGTTTCTCGGTCACTTTGTCGCCGACATGCACCAACCGTTGCATGTCAGTTACGCTGAAGACAAGGGCGGCAACACGTTCGACTTAAGCTGGCAAGATAAGCAGATTTCGCTACATTGGCTGTGGGATGGCATTTTGATTACGCCGCAGCAAGTTGCACAACTACCGCATACGTTTACCGCTGACCCGATGCAACAGAGCCTGCCGAACAGCGATATTTTGGCGTGGGCGAATGAATCCGTAAAAGTTACGCATGGTGTGTACCAAGCACTTAAACCGAACACGGCGCTATCACCACAGGCATTTGAGCACTATCAACAGATTGATCACATGCGTGCAGAGCAAGCGGCAAATCGTTTGGCGCAGTTACTCACGGAACTCTACCAGTAGTTATTGAGAGGGTTGTGGTGTTTGACAACTCCAACAGAATTCAAAGCTGCCAGGGTTTTTCTCTTGGCAGTTTTGGCAAAACCACTCGTTGCTGTGGTTGGCCGTTTCGTAGTCATTGATAATCTCGCGTGCGGCACTGAGCTGTGATACGGGTACCTGAATAGCGGTTTCTAATACATCGGCCGGTAACTCGCCAATGCCTCCAGCGCTACTATTGGAATTAACTGCTGCTGAAATCCCTTTGGTTTGCAATAAGCCTATTACAAGCTCTGCTTCTATGGGGTTAGCGGCGTAGTAAGCAATAACTTTTTGTGTCATCAGCGTGCCTACATGTAGTGTGGTATCTGCCATAGTTACTTGGTAGGATGAAATTATCAAGCACCAACACCATTGTTAGAAGGCATTTCAGTTAATGATAAAAATGGTACTAGCAGTCGCTCTCGGTGCATCCGGTGGAGCCATATTACGCTGGCTCATTAGCTTAGGATTCAACTCCGCCTACCAAACGGTACCATTAGGCACGTTGATCGCGAATTTACTGGGTGGTTATCTGATGGGGTTGGCGCTCGCCTTCTTTAGTCACCAAGCCGCAGTAGGAGCAGAGTGGCGACTCTTCGTAATCACCGGATTCTTGGGTAGCCTTACCACGTTTTCTGCCTTTTCCGCAGAAGTAACCGTGCTTATTCAGCAAAGCCGAATGTTTTGGGCGGCTGGCGCTATTAGTGCCCATGTTATCGGGTCGCTGTTAATGACCATGCTGGGCTTAGCAACTTACGCGTGGATTAAGGGCTAAACGCGGTTATTTGCCGATGCAGAATGTAAAATTTTTTTATTTTCAATTGATTGCAACTGATAGGGAGTAAATAGGGATCAAAAAAGTCTGATGCCTAGCCTCGTAACCTGTTGATATTCTAGATGTATCTCATTCTAACCCCGTCTCTCAGTTCACCCAAACGAAACCTTTTAATCCTGTCTGGGTGGGGTCCCTGTGTCCATAAGATCCTTATTTACGCCCCGATGTACCCTTTTCCAATCCATCGTAAATTGAGGTGATCAGAGGGCATTTGACATCGTCTTTCTGGGCGGAACATTCCTTCACCAACCCATCCAAGGCAAGTTCAATTCGTCGCAGGCTTGTGATTTTTTGCCGCACATTAGTTAGTTTTTGTTCGCCCAACGCGCGGGCTTCATCGCAATGGGTGCCGTCCTGCAGTTTCAGTAACCCGCCAATTTCGTCCAGGCTGAAACCCAGCCACTGGGCTGTTCTGATGAATTGCAGGCGAGCCAGCGCGTGTTCGTCATAGCGGCGAATGCTTCCATAGGGTTTTTCGGGCTCCGCCACCAGGCCTCTGCGCTGGTAATAGCGGATGGTTTCCACGCCAATATTGGCAGCCTTGGCTAGCGCTCCGATGGTCATTGAGCAGGGTTTGTTCGCCATAGGGTTTGACTCCGTAGTTGACTACGGTAGTAAGTTTATAATAACTGGTCAATTCATTACAGGAGCATCGTAATGTCAAAACTAAAAACAGGTAGCGGCTCGCTAGTTGCAGGCGGGATTGCCGCGATCCTGGCATCCGCTTGCTGCCTTGGCCCACTGGTCTTGATCACCTTGGGTATTTCCGGCGCCTGGATCGGCAACCTGGCGGCCCTGGAGCCCTACCGTCCGTGGTTCCTCGGGGCGGCATTGATCGCGATGTTTTTTGCCTGGCGCCGGATATACCGGCCCGTCAGGGATTGCCGGCCAGGTGACGTTTGCGCAGCACCGCACGCTCGAACGGCCTACAAAGTCGTCTTCTGGGTCGTCGCGCTGCTTATCCTGGTTGCGCTGGCGTTCCCTTACGTTTTACCCATGTTTTACTGAGAGGCACAACACCATGAAAAAATCACTGATCGCAACAACCTTGCTTATGGTATTCAGCCTGCCCGCTCTGGCGGCCGAGCAAACCGTTACCTTGTCCGTTCCCGGTATGACCTGTGCTGCCTGCCCGATAACCGTGAATGCGGCTCTTAATCAAGTCGATGGCGTAAGCTCTGTCCGGGTGCGTTATGAAGAGCGTGATGCGACAGTCACCTTCGACGATACCAAAACCAACGTTGAAGAACTGACACAGGCAACGAAAAACGCGGGTTACCCGTCCTCGCTGAAGCAAAGTCAAACGACACAGGAGTGATCGTTATTAGTGATAATAATCTGCACATTGCTGTTATTGGTAGTGGTGGGGGAGCCATGGCGGCTGCCCTGAAAGCCACCGAACGTGGTGCAACGGTTACCCTGATCGAGCGGGGTACGATCGGAGGAACCTGCGTCAACATTGGTTGCGTACCGTCCAAAATCCTGATCCGGTCCGCTCACATCGCGCACCTTCGCCGGGAAAGCCCCTTTGATGGCGGGCTGAGTCACCACGTGCCTGAGGTGAATCGCCCTGCACTTCTGGCTCAGCAACAGGCACGGGTGGAGGAACTGCGTGACTCGAAATACGAGAGCATTCTCGATGACAATGCCGCGATTACTGTCCTCAAGGGCGAGGCCCGTTTTCTGGATCACCGAACAATAAAGGTCACGCTGAACGACGGCGGTGAACAGGAAGTTCACTTTGACAAAGCTTTCATTGGCACCGGTGCCCGTCCTGCCGAACCACCGATTACTGGACTGGCCGAGACGCCCTATCTTACCTCCACCACGGCGCTTGAACTGAGTCATATTCCCGAGCGACTCATTGTTATTGGTGCTTCAGTTGTTGCTCTGGAGTTGTCGCAGGCCTTTGCCCGCCTCGGCAGTAAAGTCACCATTCTGGCCCGCAGCCGGATGCTTTCTCAGGAGGACCCAGCGGTCGGCGAGGCTGTGGAAGCCGCCTTCCGACGTGAGGGCATCGACGTGCTCAAACAGACCTGGGCCAGCGAGATCAGCCACGACGATCGCCTGTTTACGGTTCGGATCAATGCCGGGACACTGCAGGCAGAGCAACTGCTGGTGGCCACCGGTCGCACACCCAACACCGAAAATCTGAATCTGGATGCCATCGGCGTTGCCACCGAGCGAGGCGCCATCCGGATTGATCAACAGATGCAAACCACCGTGCCTGGCATTTATGCCGCCGGTGATTGCACCGATCAGCCCCAGTTTGTCTACGTGGCCGCCGCCGGCGGTAGCCGAGCAGCCATTAATATGACAGGCGGTGACGTCAGCCTTGACCTCAGCGCCATGCCCGCAGTGATTTTCACCGATCCCCAGGTGGCCACGGTGGGCCTGACAGAAGCGGAAGCAGAAAAGCAGGGTTTTGCCGTGGAGACCCGAACGCTTGATCTGGAGAACGTTCCGCGCGCGCTGGTGAACTTCGACACGCAGGGTTTCATCAAGATGGTCGCAGAGCGGGAATCCGGCCGCCTGCTGGGCGTGCAGGCGGTGACTGGCGAAGCCGGTGAGCTGATTCAGACCGCGGTGATGGCGATCCGGGCCGGTATGACCGTACAGACCATCGGCGATGAATTGTTTCCGTACCTCACCATGGTCGAGGGGCTGAAGTTATGTGCTCAAACCTTCACCAAAGATGTAAAGCAGTTGTCTTGCTGCGCGGGATAATGACCGAAACGATTGTTGAATTCATTTCCCAGCGGAACAATTTCATCAAAAGTTTATTAAAAGCCAAGGACGATGGTTAGGTTACTTGCCGATGCAGAATATTTAATATCTTTTAAAAACAATGACGTGTAAGTTATTCGGAGCACTCTCGGAGTGCCGAAATTTGCGAAAAAAGTGGAAATATTGGCAAATTTCCTTTTCATCGGCTCCTGACGATCCATTTTAAACTGGGATAAGTGGGAAACAGGTACCTTTGTATACGCTTTTATCTCTATGAAATCAGCGCCTCGAACTCGCTCTTTCAGCCCCTTCGGTTAAACAAAATTATAGTAAAATCGTTTTCTAAACGGATCCGTTCTCATTTTGAACGGACTTGACGCACAACGTTGTTGTGCATAGAATGATTAAAAAGCGATCAGGTAACTATGGCGGTTGAATTCAGGGATATATGGCTGGAGGCTTTCTACGACGAGGACCAAAGCCACAAGAAAATACCCAGCACTATTGAAGGCGCTCTGTTCAGAAAGATTCAAATTCTGGATGCCGCGACGCAGGAGTCAGACTTAAGGATTCCGCCGGGTAACCGTTTTGAACATTTGCAGGGAAACTTTTCTGGATGGTGTTCCATTCGGGTTAACAAGCAGTATCGCCTGATTTTTCGCTGGGAAGATGGCACCGCCCAAGATACATATCTAGACCCGCATGTTTACAAGGGCTAGAGGAGGTTATGGTAATGAGGAATACAAAACGTCGTCCAGTGACCGTTGGCGAAATGCTGGTCACCGAGTTTCTGGAACCGATGAACATAGAAATCAGTGAACTTGCCGAAGCAATGGGTGTGCACAGAAATACACTCAGCCGGATTGCGAATGACAAAGGTACGCTGACAGAACCCATGGCAATCAAACTCTCAGCGGCTTTGGGGAACACGCCAGAGTTCTGGCTGAATATTCAGCACGCCGTTGAGTTATGGGACGTCCGCCATCGTGCCTATGAACAAGAAGCTAAAAACGTGAGACGCGTAACGCCTCACGAGTTACCTCTGAAGCAGGCCTGAAGCACATTTCGTTTCAGCCTTGTTTACCCTTTCTTTAGAAAGTTACAGCAGCCGGGTTTGTGGCTCGGATTGGGCAAACTGTTATCCCATCGCGTTGTAACCTTTCTCGCGCTTTCGGAACATGCGTTCAAGCATTGGCAGGCTATTGTCCAGGTAGTAGTAGACTGTAACTTCCAGCTTGCCATCGGCATCGCGGTCATACCAGCAATCGGCTCAGGGGCTCATATGAGCGCTTCTGCGCCCGAGAACCGTTCTGACCTGTCTTGAAACCGTGATAGTAGACCAGTCGCAAGGCTTGGTGGCCGCTTCACTTCCCGATGCAGAATATGCAATATCGTTATAAAACAATAGGTTGTATCACTTAAGGAGTAAATATGGATCAAAATTCGTAAGATCCAGGACTCACAGTACCCAGCCTTATGCACCAGGGAACGTGAGCGCTTTAATATCTCTGAATAGGGTAATTAGATGGTCCATGGCTAAATCAATTAGGGGCTCGTACATAAACGAATTAAGGTGAATATTTTCAGGTGTCATTAATGTTACCTGGGATAGCACCCTCTCTACTTGCTCAAAATCACCGTTGCCTGACTGTTCGTTCACAATTCTATTGAACAACCGCCCGGTTTGTGAACCCTTGATGGGAGTTTTATCGTTCACATGATTCCACATAAACTCCTCTGCTTTTAGGCGTATAGCTATGGAAAGCGCTATTTTACGCTCTAAAGCTATTGTGTCTGTAGGAATTGGAGCGTTTGCTAAATCGTCAGCAGTTCTGTAAATAAGATCTAGGACCGGCTCATCTTTATCGAAGTTTTGGCCAACATCTCTTCCTTGTACGACTTTGGCAATGATATTTTCTAAATCCTCTACTTTTAGTGATCGTGTTTTATAATCAGGCTCATCATCATTGTCTTTAATATGAAGCATTGATGTTAGCTTTTTGTAATCTGGTGAAAATCCATCTCGGTACTCGATAAGATTTCTTACAAAGGGTATCATTGAAATGAACATTTCGGCATTTGAATCGTAACTCTTTTTCCAGAGATCAAATGGGCTGGATACATCCTTACTTCCCCCTTTAAGAAGTAAAATTTTCCCCTCGCTCTTTTGAGCTATGAAAGAGTTATCCCATTGAGCTGTATCGAGGACTCGTCCTTGAACTGTCCTGTAAAAATCAAAGTTATGCGTCAGTATAATTAATCTAAACAGGTCTTCTCCGGCCATCTCCCTCAGATACTCGACAATCGCATACTTATTTTTATAATCAAACGAATCTGCAATATCATCAATAATGATTACTGACCTTTGACCTGATTTTAATCTTGCTTTGAACTCGAAAATCACATAAAGCAAGTACATAGCTCTCCGCTCACCTAGTGAGAGACAATCAAGAGAATCTAGTTGACCTCTGTCGAATCTAACCGGTTCACCATTTTCCCTTGGAAAGGTGAAAACCATGTTTGGTGCTGATGTTCCTAGAATTACATTTTTATGATCTTCAATATCGACTCCAAAGGGAACGTAAAAGCGCCTTTTAAAAACTTCTTTTGATTCGTGCCACAATGTGTTTTCTAAGCTTGCCTGCCTTTCTATTTCTGCAAGCTCTGATTTTTTGCTTTGGAATAAGCTAAGTAAGCTGTCAAATCCTGACTTGTCAGTCGCATAATAAGACGACCAGAGCAATTTCTTAAGGTGCGCTAGGTCTCCTAAATACGCGGTTACTGATGGGCTACTCTCAATGATCTCTTGAAATGCTTTAACTGGTGCGACGCCAGAAATTATTTTATTTGATATGGTTTGTAGTTGACCGTCGCCAAGAATAGACTCACTTTCTTTTTTTAGCAGCTCATCGAGACTCTTCTGATCACATATAGGTTCATCATTCCCCTTCATCAAAAGTTTATGCTCGGCATTGAAGAACTTCTCTTTCTTAAGAGACTTCGAAACTGACGCGGCATTTATTGGGTTGAATTTACCCCTAGAAAATAAAGGAGATTTATCGACGAGTTCATTATAACGAGTGCTGTATTCATCTATATTATCGCGAATAGATTCATCATTTAGCAACTCAATAACTTTCGGGTCGAATATCTTTGAATATGGAATTTTTGAAAGTTCTGAGTTTCCTTGATCAAAATTTTGGACGGCTTCAATCGCTTCAAAAATATTATCAACTTCGAAATCGTCAATTAATTGCTGTTCTACTTTGTCTTGGGGGACTTTTGATAACTTGTTCAATCCTTTTGAGAGTTGATTTCGTGCGCTTAATATTTCTTTATAGATGGAATCATAAGTGGCTTTTTGCTCGCTATTAACAAGCAATGTAGATAAATTGTCTGAGTCAAACTCTGCATCAAAGGGCTTAACTACCAATATCTCATCTGGCAGTATTTCTTGGTCATCGATCTTGATGCTCCATTCAGGCTCAAGATTATAGAGAACTTCCTTTGGCTTTCCGCCGTCCACACTAAGGCAATCAAATGTTTTAGCTAAAGAAGTTTTCATTACCCCATTAGGAGCATATATTAAGTGTGCGTTTGATTTTTCAAAGCTGAACGTCTCATTAAAATCCGATATACCAAAGCAATTTTTCAACTCAATAGATAGCTTTTCCATAACCCGTTCCCCTGAACCTACAATTCGCTTTGGCGAATCCTCTTTCTATGTAATGAGCTGAGAGGATTACCTTAAATTTTTACTAATTTAATAACTTAGTCTGCCTTAGCTAGGAGCTTGCAGCAAGTACAGGAGAGTCTGCTTTCTGGCGACCAGCTCGATTTGCAATATCTATGAATATGAAACTTATCAATTAATACTGTCTATGTCCATAAAACCACCGTTTTGTGAACACCGTGAGAAGGTGCCATTTTGTCATTTTCAGAAGACGACTGCACCAGTTGATTGGGCGTAATGGCTGTTGTGCAGCCAGCTCCTGACAGTTCAATATCAGAAGTGATCTGCACCAATCTCGACTATGCTCAATACTCGTGTGCACCAAAGCGAGGTGAGCATGGCGACGGACACCCCACGGATTCCAGAACAAGGCGTGGCCACTCTGCCTGATGAGGCTTGGGAGCGTGCGCGCCGTCGTGCGGAGATCATCAGTCCGTTGGCGCAGTCGGAGACGGTCGGGCACGAAGCGGCCGATATGGCGGCTCAGGCGCTGGGCTTGTCTCGGCGCCAGGTATACGTTCTGATCCGGCGTGCCCGGCAAGGCAGCGGCCTCGTGACGGATCTGGTGCCCGGCCAGTCCGGTGGAGGTAAAGGTAAGGGGCGCTTGCCGGAACCGGTCGAGCGCGTCATCCACGAGCTACTGCAAAAGCGGTTCCTGACCAAGCAGAAGCGCAGCCTAGCGGCCTTTCACCGCGAAGTCACTCAGGTGTGCAAGGCTCAAAAACTGCGAGTGCCGGCGCGCAATACCGTGGCCTTACGGATCGCTAGCCTTGACCCGCGCAAGGTCATCCGCCGGCGGGAAGGCCAGGATGCCGCTCGTGACCTACAAGGTGTGGGCGGCGAGCCTCCTGCCGTGACCGCGCCGCTGGAGCAGGTGCAGATAGACCATACGGTCATCGACCTGATCGTGGTCGATGACCGCGACCGGCAACCTATTGGCCGCCCGTACCTGACCCTCGCCATCGACGTGTTCACCCGCTGCGTGCTCGGCATGGTCGTCACGCTGGAAGCGCCGTCTGCCGTTTCGGTTGGCCTGTGCCTCGTGCATGTCGCCTGCGACAAGCGCCCTTGGCTGGAAGGACTGAACGTGGAAATGGATTGGCAGATGAGCGGCAAGCCCTTGCTGCTCTACCTAGACAACGCGGCCGAGTTCAAGAGCGAGGCCCTGCGCCGGGGTTGCGAGCAGCATGGCATCCGGCTGGACTATCGCCCGCTGGGACAGCCGCACTATGGCGGCATCGTGGAACGGATCATCGGCACGGCGATGCAGATGATTCACGACGAACTGCCGGGAACGACCTTCTCCAACCCTGACCAGCGCGGCGACTACGATTCCGAAAACAAGGCCGCCCTGACGCTGCGCGAGCTAGAGCGCTGGCTCACATTGGCGGTCGGCACCTACCACGGTTCGGTGCACAACGGCCTGCTCCAACCGCCGGCCGCGCGCTGGGCCGAGGCCGTGGCGCGTGTCGGCGTACCGGCCGTCGTCACACGCGCTACTTCGTTCCTGGTCGATTTTCTGCCGATCCTCCGGCGCACGCTGACCCGCACCGGCTTTGTCATCGACCACATCCACTACTACGCCGATGCGCTCAAGCCGTGGATTGCGCGGCGTGAACGCTGGCCGTCCTTTCTGATCCGGCGCGATCCGCGCGACATCAGCCGTATCTGGGTCCTGGAACCGGAGGGACAGCATTACCTGGAAATTCCCTACCGTACCTTGTCGCATCCGGCTGTCACCCTCTGGGAACAACGGCAGGCGCTGGCGAAACTGCGGCAGCAAGGGCGCGAACAGGTGGATGAGTCGGCGCTGTTCCGCATGATCGGCCAGATGCGTGAGATTGTGACCAGCGCGCAGAAGGCCACACGCAAGGCGCGGCGTGACGCGGATCGCCGCCAGCACCTCAAGACATCAGCTCGGCCGGACAAGCCCGTTCCGCCGGATACGGATATTGCCGACCCGCAGGCAGACAACTTGCCACCCGCCAAACCGTTCGACCAGATTGAGGAGTGGTAGCCGTGGACGAATATCCCATCATCGACCTGTCCCACCTGCTGCCGGCGGCCCAGGGCTTGGCCCGTCTTCCGGCGGACGAGCGCATCCAGCGCCTTCGCGCCGACCGCTGGATCGGCTATCCGCGCGCAGTCGAGGCGCTGAACCGGCTGGAAGCCCTTTATGCGTGGCCAAACAAGCAACGCATGCCCAACCTGCTGCTGGTTGGCCCGACCAACAATGGCAAGTCGATGATCGTCGAGAAGTTCCGCCGCACCCACCCGGCCAGCTCCGACGCCGACCAGGAGCACATCCCGGTGTTGGTCGTGCAGATGCCGTCCGAGCCGTCCGTGATCCGCTTCTACGTCGCGCTGCTCGCCGCGATGGGCGCGCCGCTGCGCCCACGCCCACGGTTGCCGGAAATGGAGCAACTGGCTCTGGCACTGCTGCGCAAGGTCGGCGTGCGCATGCTGGTGATCGACGAGCTGCACAACGTGCTGGCCGGCAACAGCGTCAACCGCCGGGAATTCCTCAACCTGCTGCGCTTCCTCGGCAACGAACTGCGCATCCCGTTGGTTGGGGTAGGCACGCGCGACGCCTACCTAGCCATCCGCTCCGATGACCAGTTGGAAAATCGCTTCGAGCCGATGATGCTGCCGGTATGGGAGGCCAACGACGATTGCTGCTCACTGCTGGCCAGCTTCGCCGCTTCGCTCCCGCTGCGCCGGCCTTCCCCAATTGCCACGCTGGACATGGCTCGCTACCTGCTCACACGCAGCGAGGGCACCATAGGGGAACTGGCGCACTTGCTGATGGCGGCGGCCATCGTCGCCGTGGAGAGCGGCGAGGAAGCGATCAACCATCGCACACTCAGCATGGCCTGTCGACAACCTCTCGCGCAACCAAGACATCGCGGTCGGACTGCAAGTGATCTTGAAGCCACGGGCCCGTCCCACCCCGACATGGACCTCGATGCCCGAACGGACGTTAGATTTCGAGTTCTAGGCGTTCTGCGATGAAGGTTGGATCCCAGCCGGGATTGAAAGTGTCGACGTGGGTGAATCCGAGCCGCTCGTATAGGCCACGCAGGTTCGGGTGGCAGTCGAGCCGCAGCTTGGCGCACCCCTGCGTTCGCGCGGCATGGCGGCAAGCCTCGATCAGCGCGGAGCTGACACCCCGGCCCGCATGTGTCCGTCGCACCGCGAGCTTGTGCAGATATGCGGCCTCCCCCTTGAGGGCGTCGGGCCAGAACTCGGGATCCTCGGCCGACAAGGTGCAACAGCCGACGATGCCGTCGCTGCAACTCGCGACTAGGAGCTCGGATCTCAGGACGAAGGTCTCCGCGAATGTCCGGTCGATCCGCGCGACGTCCCAGGCGGGCGTTCCCTTGGCGGACATCCACGCCGCAGCGTCGTGCATCAGCCGCACAACCTCGTCGATATCACCCGAGCAGGCGACCCGAACGTTCGGAGGCTCCTCGCTGTCCATTCGCTCCCCTGGCGCGGTATGAACCGCCGCCTCATAGTGCAGTTTGATCCTGACGAGCCCAGCATGTCTGCGCCCACCTTCGCGGAACCTGACCAGGGTCCGCTAGCGGGCGGCCGGAAGGTGAATGCTAGGCATGATCTAACCCTCGGTCTCTGGCGTCGCGACTGCGAAATTTCGCGAGGGTTTCCGAGAAGGTGATTGCGCTTCGCAGATCTCCAGGCGCGTGGGTGCGGACGTAGTCAGCGCCATTGCCGATCGCGTGAAGTTCCGCCGCAAGGCTCGCTGGACCCAGATCCTTTACAGGAAGGCCAACGGTGGCGCCCAAGAAGGATTTCCGCGACACCGAGACCAATAGCGGAAGCCCCAACGCCGACTTCAGCTTTTGAAGGTTCGACAGCACGTGCAGCGATGTTTCCGGTGCGGGGCTCAAGAAAAATCCCATCCCCGGATCGAGGATGAGCCGGTCGGCAGCGACCCCGCTCCGTCGCAAGGCGGAAACCCGCGCCTCGAAGAACCGCACAATCTCGTCGAGCGCGTCTTCGGGTCGAAGGTGACCGGTGCGGGTGGCGATGCCATCCCGCTGCGCTGAGTGCATAACCACCAGCCTGCAGTCCGCCTCAGCAATATCGGGATAGAGCGCAGGGTCAGGAAATCCTTGGATATCGTTCAGGTAGCCCACGCCGCGCTTGAGCGCATAGCGCTGGGTTTCCGGTTGGAAGCTGTCGATTGAAACACGGTGCATCTGATCGGACAGGGCGTCTAAGAGCGGCGCAATACGTCTGATCTCATCGGCCGGCGATACAGGCCTCGCGTCCGGATGGCTGGCGGCCGGTCCGACATCCACGACGTCTGATCCGACTCGCAGCATTTCGATCGCCGCGGTGACAGCGCCGGCGGGGTCTAGCCGCCGGCTCTCATCGAAGAAGGAGTCCTCGGTGAGATTCAGAATGCCGAACACCGTCACCATGGCGTCGGCCTCCGCAGCGACTTCCACGATGGGGATCGGGCGAGCAAAAAGGCAGCAATTATGAGCCCCATACCTACAAAGCCCCACGCATCAAGCTTTTGCCCATGAAGCAACCAGGCAATGGCTGTAATTATGACGACGCCGAGTCCCGACCAGACTGCATAAGCAACACCGACAGGGATGGATTTCAGAACCAGAGAAAGAAAATAAAATGCGATGCCATAACCGATTATGACAACGGCGGAAGGGGCAAGCTTAGTAAAGCCCTCGCTAGATTTTAATGCGGATGTTGCGATTACTTCGCCAACTATTGCGATAACAAGAAAAAGCCAGCCTTTCATGATATATCTCCCAATTTGTGTAGGGCTTATTATGCACGCTTAAAAATAATAAAAGCAGACTTGACCTGATAGTTTGGCTGTGAGCAATTATGTGCTTAGTGCATCTAACGCCGGAGTTAAGCCGCCGCGCGTAGCGCGGTCGGCTTGAACGAATTGTTAGACATCATTTACCAACTGACTTGATGATCTCGCCTTTCACAAAGCGAATAAATTCTTCCAAGTGATCTGCGCGTGAGGCCAAGTGATCTTCTTTTTGTCCCAGATAAGCTTGCTTAGCTTCAAGTAAGACGGGCTGATACTGGGCAGGTAGGCGTTTTATTGCCCAGTCGGCAGCGACATCCTTCGGCGCGATTTTGCCGGTTATTGCGCTGTACCAAATGCGGGACAACGTAAGCACTACATTTCGCTCATCGCCGGCCCAGTCGGGCTGCGAGTTCCATAGCTTCAAGGTTTCCCTCAGCGCCTCGAATAGATCCTGTTCAGGAACCGGGTCAAAGAATTCCTCCGCTGCCGGACCTACCAAGGCAACGCTATGTTCTCTTGCTTTTGTAAGCAGGATAGCTAGATCAATGTCGATCATGGCTGGCTCGAAGATACCCGCAAGAATGTCATTGCGCTGCCATTCTCCAAATTGCAGCTCGCGCTTAGCCGGATAACGCCACGGGATGATGTCGTCATGCACGACAAGGGTGACTTCTATAGCGCGGAGCGTCTCGCTCTCGCCAGGGAAAGCCGAAGCCTCCATAAGGTCATTGAGCAATGCTCGCCGCGTCGTTTCATCAAGCTTTACGGCCACAGTAACCAACAAATCAATATCGCTGTATGGCTTCAGGCCGCCATCCACTGCGGAGCCGTACAAATGCACGGCCAGCAACGTTGATTCCAGATGGCGCTCAATGACGCTTAGCACCTCTGATAGTTGGTTCGAAATTTCGATGGTCACCGCTACCCTCATGATGTCTAACGCCTGAGCTCAGCCGACCGAAACCGCGTAGCGGTTTTGGGTCGGCTGCAGCGATTTGTTGGGCGATAGCTTGCCACATTCTCTCAACGATTGGGATTTGACGTACTTTCCGCACTTTGTAGCGCGACCACATCATGCTCCCCCTGGCCGCGAGAGCCCTCCGCTCGGGAAACACAAGACAGACCGAGCACGACTGTTGCAAGGGTCAAACAGTACACGACAACCGGCCAAGCCGTGTTGCGCGGCAACAGCGAAATGATCAACGTTCCGATGCTTCCTAGCAGTACACCGCCCAAGCAGAAGTAGACTGCCGTGACCGTTCCAGCAACATGGTCGAATCCTCGAAGAGCGCCATTGGGCGCCACAGATACCGCTGTGGCGACACCAATACCCACTAGCCACATTGGAGAAATAAAGCCTAACACGGACTGCGAAGCCCATATTTCGGTGATGGCAAGCAATACTGCTCCAGCTATCAGGCATCCCATTCCCATTCGCAAGACGCTTGGGCTGCCCCACTTGGGTATTACACGCCCCATAAAACGAGCTGTAAACACCATGGCAATTGCCACTGTGGCGAACAGCAGGCTGAAGCCAAGCTGAGACACACCTTGCCTGCCCATCATTAGTCCGGGCGCAATGGAGAAAAAGACGAAGAAGCTACCCATTCCAGCGGCGTAACACAACGTGTACAACCAGAAGTTCAGGCACTTAACGGGGAGTAGCAGCTGCGACCATTGCAAGCCCGCAACTCGTTGCACCCGGGTTTCAGGCCAGAATCGCCACGCTGCTGCAGATGCAGCGATCATGCCCAAACCTAGAAACGCAAAGATAGCCCGCCACCCAAGCCACATGTCGACGAGCGCTCCGAGCAATGGGCCTACCGCCGGGACCATGGCCAGCATGGATCCGAGTATGCCGTAAATGACATTACTTTCCTCGCGACCTGCGTAAATGTCACGTACTGTTGCAAACGTGGAAACAAGGCACGCCGAGGCACCACAAGCCTGAAGAATCCGAAGCCCCAGAAAGACTTCAGCCGATGACGTAAGAGCGAGGCCCATTGACGCCACAACGTAGGCGAGGCCACCTCCCAGTAGAACGGGGCGGCGCCCCAGTCGGTCCGATAGCGGTCCAAACAAGAGCTGACCGGCACCAATCATGACCAAGTACGTTGTCAGCGTAAGCTGAATTGTGCTCGCTGTCGTACCAAGCGCGTTTGGCATAAACGGCACTGCCGGCAAGTACATGTCCATGCCGAGTGATGCCAATAAATCGAACGGTGATAACAACAACACCGTGGCGGCAAGGGAGTACCGCCAACTAAAATTTTTTGAGCTCACGAAACCATCTCCTTGAACAAAGGATTTGGCGGCGCTCCCGTAGAGCAAAAGGATTCTTGAGAACGCCGCAACAACCGAAAAATGAAGGTTGCTGCGGCTTACTTGTCTGCGTTCTTGGAAATGCTCATCTGCCGACTATCTCATGATTGAATTTGAATCGTAACAACTTTCAAGCAACTCTGCGAGGAGCCTTATTGTGCGCCCAACTTTGTTTTAGGGCGACTGCCCTGCTGCGTAACATCGTTGCTGCTCCATAACATCAAACATCGACCCACGGCGTAACGCGCTTGCTGCTTGGATGCCCGAGGCATAGACTGTACAAAAAAACAGTCATAACAAGCCATGAAAACCGCCACTGCGCCGTTACCACCGCTGCGTTCGGTCAAGGTTCTGGACCAGTTGCGTGAGCGCATACGCTACTTGCATTACAGTTTACGAACCGAACAGGCTTATGTCCACTGGGTTCGTGCCTTCATCCGTTTCCACGGTGTGCGTCACCCGGCAACCTTGGGCAGCAGCGAAGTCGAGGCATTTCTGTCCTGGCTGGCGAACGAGCGCAAGGTTTCGGTCTCCACGCATCGTCAGGCATTGGCGGCCTTGCTGTTCTTCTACGGCAAGGTGCTGTGCACGGATCTGCCCTGGCTTCAGGAGATCGGAAGACCTCGGCCGTCGCGGCGCTTGCCGGTGGTGCTGACCCCGGATGAAGTGGTTCGCATCCTCGGTTTTCTGGAAGGCGAGCATCGTTTGTTCGCCCAGCTTCTGTATGGAACGGGCATGCGGATCAGTGAGGGTTTGCAACTGCGGGTCAAGGATCTGGATTTCGATCACGGCACGATCATCGTGCGGGAGGGCAAGGGCTCCAAGGATCGGGCCTTGATGTTACCCGAGAGCTTGGCACCCAGCCTGCGCGAGCAGCTGTCGCGTGCACGGGCATGGTGGCTGAAGGACCAGGCCGAGGGCCGCAGCGGCGTTGCGCTTCCCGACGCCCTTGAGCGGAAGTATCCGCGCGCCGGGCATTCCTGGCCGTGGTTCTGGGTTTTTGCGCAGCACACGCATTCGACCGATCCACGGAGCGGTGTCGTGCGTCGCCATCACATGTATGACCAGACCTTTCAGCGCGCCTTCAAACGTGCCGTAGAACAAGCAGGCATCACGAAGCCCGCCACACCGCACACCCTCCGCCACTCGTTCGCGACGGCCTTGCTCCGCAGCGGTTACGACATTCGAACCGTGCAGGATCTGCTCGGCCATTCCGACGTCTCTACGACGATGATTTACACGCATGTGCTGAAAGTTGGCGGTGCCGGAGTGCGCTCACCGCTTGATGCGCTGCCGCCCCTCACTAGTGAGAGGTAGGGCAGCGCAAGTCAATCCTGGCGGATTCACTACCCCTGCGCGAAGGCCATCGGTGCCGCATCGAACGGCCGGTTGCGGAAAGTCCTCCCTGCGTCCGCTGATGGCCGGCAGCAGCCCGTCGTTGCCTGATGGATCCAACCCCTCCGCTGCTATAGTGCAGTCGGCTTCTGACGTTCAGTGCAGCCGTCTTCTGAAAACGACACATTTCGCATGGATTCTCGGTGTGCAATCTGTTAAAATACTCGTATATTTTTCTATGTAAATTAACTGTACATGAATCAACGTATTGGCTATGCCCGCGTTTCAACGGATGATCAAAACCTGCACCTCCAAAGGGATGCTTTGGAGAAAGCGGGCTGCCAGGTCATCTATGAAAATAAAACCAGTGGGAAGAACACTGAAAGGCCGGAGCTTGAGGCTTGCCTGAAAGCTCTGCGTTCAGGCGACACGTTGGTGGTTTGGAGGCTGGATCGTCTGGGACGAAGCTTG
This sequence comes from Idiomarina tyrosinivorans, assembly GCF_003987475.1. GTDB lineage: Bacteria > Pseudomonadota > Gammaproteobacteria > Enterobacterales > Alteromonadaceae > Idiomarina > Idiomarina tyrosinivorans. Next base: position 112,416 of record NZ_PIQH01000002.1, read on the forward strand.
GGTGATTTGGTCAAACTCGTGACGACCCTGGAAGAACAGAAAATCGGATTTGAGAGTCTTCAAGAAAAGATCGAAACGACAAGTGCCTCTGGCAAGCTGGTTTTTCACGTATTTGCTGCACTTGCCGAATTTGAGAGAAATCTAATCAGCGAGAGAACACGAGCTGGATTGAAGGCCGCGCGGGCACGTGGCCGACTTGGTGGACGTAAACCAAAGCTGAAACAGAAAGACATTCGAGAGATTAAAGCTCTACTCAAGGATCCAAATATACCCGTCTCTGATATTGCCAAGCGATTTGGAGTCTCTAGAACAACTATTTACAACAGGGTCGGGGTAGTTAAACCTGACCGCGAGGGTACGAAGGCATGAATGCGTATCACTTTCAGGATATTTTAAGCGAATCGGAAGAGCCCCTTGTCAGGTATGATGCTTGTAAAAGCATGGCACGGGGGTATGCTAGCTCCATCTCCGATGATGAGTATCGTCTGGCTGTAGCTCGATCATATTGCGCCGTTCTGGTGACTTCGTATTGGAATGAGGTTAATTCGCGCCACGGCTCTAAGCTTAAAATTTTTCCAGTTCCCCGTGATACATTTCTCGCTGATGTTGCGTCAGATGCTGAAGACGTTGCAAAAAGCACAGGGCGAGTAATCGCTCAGTTTCCCGATATTGATGCGGGATTTTTGATTGGCTCAATCTACACAGCGATGTTACCAGTGGCTTTCCGCTCAAAGCTGGGAGCTTACTATACGCCGCCTCCTTTAGTTTCCCGTCTACTTGATTTATCCGAAGATGCTGGGGTTGATTTCAGCAAAGCGTCCATAATAGATCCAGCCTGTGGTGGTGGAGCATTCTTAGCACCTGTAGCAACACGAATGCTTGAAAAATCGAAAAGCACATCAGCAGAATGGAAGATTCGGCAGATAGGTAAGCGATTGAAGGGGGTGGAGATAGACCCCTTTGCCGCCTGGATGACGCATGTTCTTCTTGAATCGGTGCTCATTGATTTGTGCATTAAGGCCCGGAAGAGGTTACCAAAAGACGTAATAACTGTTGGTGACGCACTTGCATATGAGTCATCGACAAAATTTGATTTGGTGATTGGCAATCCCCCATATGGGAAAGTTACGCTTGATACAGGTTTAAGAGATAAATACGCACGTTCATTGTTCGGTCACGCCAATCTTTATGGCTTGTTTACTGACCTTGCATTGAGAACCGCTAAGGAAGATGGAGTCATCGCCTACCTCACGCCAACATCATTTCTGGGCGGTCAGTATTTCAAGGCGCTACGAGAATTGTTACTTACTGAAGCGGCACCACGAGCTTTCGACTTCATTTCTAACCGAGAAGGGGTGTTTGATGATGTGCTCCAGGAAACATTACTGACGACCTTTAAGAAGGGAGCGCGACGTGGCCCCTCTAAAGTATCACTTCTCGTCCCGCAAGGGCTTAATGAAGCTAAAGTAGAGCACATTGGTAAAGTGGGTATTGTTAAGGGCGATGGGCCTTGGCTAATTCCCAGGGTATCAAAAGACGCAGCTTTACTTAACCGTATTAAGAAGATGCAAACACGGCTTCCTGACCTTGGATATGTTGTATCCACTGGAAAGTTGGTTTGGAATCGGCATAAAACTCAGCTTAAATCAGAAAAGACGAAAAATTCGTTACCGTTGATATGGGCCGAGTCAGTTACAGCTCAAGGCTTTAAATTCTCAGCAGTGAAACGGAATCATGTCCCCTATATCGAGGTGAAGAACAACCAACAACACCTTATTACACGGGAGTCATGTGTTTTAGTCCAGAGAACTACATCAAAAGAACAGAGTCGTCGGATTTTGGGCGCAGTCATCCCCCAAGACTTTATCGACCGAAACAACGGCGTTGTAGTTGAGAATCATTTGAATATTGTTTACTCCGACGGTCTGATCAGAGAAGTGACTGTCGAAACGATTAACGCTCTCCTCAACTCAGAGGTCTTCGACCGCATATATCGCTGTATAAGCGGCAGTGTTGCAGTCTCTGCCTATGAGCTGATGTCGGTTCCTCTACCCACGATTGAAGGCTTGACAAAGCTGCAGAAGATCATTTTGGCCGGTTCTGATAGACTCACGATTGAGAAATGTGTAGCCAAACTGTATGGAGAGAACAAAGTTGAGCTGGCCGAAAGTACCAAAACTGGAGGTAATCGCTGAGCGATTGCCACAGATCTTCCCAGATGGGACAGAAAATCGTAACTACGTTACCCGCGAAATGGCGGCCCGCACGCTTTATGTAATGTTCTATGCAGGAGCGATTGACGGACAGGAGCGCTGGATTCGTCCGAGCCAAGTTACTGACATGTCGGATGAGCAGGCAGTGCTGCTGTCGGACGAGGAGCGCAACGCTTGGGTCGAACAGGCTCTCTCCAGCAAGAAGGAACGGCCAGCTAACACTTGGTACGCTCCGAACTCGCGAGAGCCCGTCAGGGATGAGACTATACGGTATGGGTTCATCGCTTTGGGGGCGGTTTTGGAGAGAGCTGGTTTGCCAGTCACTACGCCACTACCAAAATATGCGATGACTCAAAAATTTGCGGCTCTTTTTGATGAGAGCTTAGTCGGCCAGCAGTTGGAGGATGCGATTCTTGCCTGGCAGAAAGCACACCTCAATCCGGCGGCACTCAGCCGGATAAGATTGTTAGGAGCGAACGCGGCTGCGGCCAACTCAGATACCATCACAGCTACGTTACCCAACTCCGGTGTGGTAACCCTTGAGTCAGGGCCTTCTGGTGTGATTGGAAAGTGTGTTATCGAGGATTTTGCGCCTAAGTTCCTCAAGAATCCTGCTGTATTGTGGTTATCACAATCCGGTGAAAAAGTTGGAATTGATCTCGCCAGTAGGTTGAAACTGAAGATCGACCCATCAAAGACACTACCGGATGTCATATTGGTTGATTTGGGAACCAAGACAGATGGCAGCGATATGCTTTTCGTATTCATTGAGATCGTAGCCTCTGATGGCCCAGTAAATTCTGTCCGTAAAAAGAAATTAACTGAGATTGCGGTGGAAGCGGGATTTAGCCGTGAGCATTTAGCCTTTGTTACTGCCTTCCAGGATCGCTCCGCACCAGCATTCAAGAAAGCTATGTCGGAGTTGGCGTGGGGTACATATGCTTGGTTTTGTTCAGAGCCTACTAACATTATTGAACTCAAGGATGGTGAATCTCACACATTATCGGAATTCTCTTTAACATGAACAAATCTTACTTTGATTTTGGGGATATATGATTGATTTAACAGTAACAATGTATACAGCCCTTGGTTTTATAGGATTTGTATTAACTCTGTGTGGTGTTCTTTATGTTAATGCTGATCGGTTGGAACATTGGGTTACTCGTATTTTTCATCGCAGTAATCATAATAGCTAGCAGCTACTATATGGTTACTGATTAATGAAAAAGGCCCTACTTCTCGGTGCTGGGTTTTCGTACGACTTGGGCATGCCTATTGCGTCCGAGTTGACGGAAATATTCTTGAGCGTTTTTTCAAATAAACATGCGAACAAACGCTTTGTAGAGAATTTAGCGCTTAAAGTCCCCTATGGGGAAGACAGGCCTATCAACAAAAAAGCTCTTTCTCTGGCTGTAGATATGGTTGTCGAGTACCGAGGGGAAAATTATGAAGAGTTACTTTCAACTATTCAAAATTACTCTAAACGCCATGATATAACTCAGTCTGATAGAGATACGTTTAACTATATATTCCAAGTCTTCTATACAGTAATCCACGAAATCCTAAATCTTTATCAGCTTACCTCATACCCCAAAGTTTATCTGAAAAATGCTCCATGTTTTAAATCTCTAAGGGCTCTTTTATCGGATTCTGAAACTTGGGTTTTTACCCTTAATCATGACATGTATTTCGAGTGTCTGGCACTGGATTATAAGATTCCTATTACATATGGAGATGAACACAACATTTCATTTCCTCTAGATAATAAAGATACTGAAAAGACAGTTAAACTCACATATTCCATCAGAGAAAAATTATATGAATCGAGCGGTTTTTTCCAAGATGAGTTTGGCGTAAACCTTGTAAAACTACATGGTGGGTTGTCTGAGCTTGAGTATCGTGATGGATCTATGCTTTGTAACCAATCACTATCGTTGTCGAACGGCTCACCAGAGTTAATGCACGATTTTATTCAAGTTCAGAGTATGGCGCATTATATTGGCGGTCAAAAAGTGCATTCCGGCAGAGATAGAGTGATAACTAATGCCGACGGGGAGTTGGATATTATTTGTCAATCTATGCTGACTGGCGGTAGTAAATACAGTTTAACTACAAATGAAAAATCAGGAGAAGAAAAGCTTGGACTTTTAAGTCGTAAGCTGAATGAAGTGGATGAACTTACTATTATCGGATATGGCTTCGGTGATAAGCATGTCAATTACCGGTTGTCCAATGCCATGGTTCTCAACGAACGTCTGAAAATTATTATCGTTGACGCTGTAGCTAAACCAATCCCCGAAATTCTCGAACAATTTAACTACGACTCTCGAATCATTCGATCTACTTGCGGAGCTGCCCCGTGGATGGGGTATTTAGAGAAGCACCAAAAGTGGGACAGTGAACAGATGAAAATTCTCGAAGGCAATGCGCGCCTTCGAGAGGAGGTAAAGGATCTTGTAAAAATGAAATTCGCCGCTAAAGCCTAAGTAGGCACTTTCTCACCAGGCAGTTAATCAAGTTATTCTCCGCAATTCCCATCAAAAATTGCTCCCTCAAGTAAGTTCTTCTAGTCAAATTCCTCCTCCTGCATCATCGTCAATCGTAAAGCTGCTTTTAGAGACCCGTTTTAGGGTTTTAAGCGATGAAATTGTTACTTTCCCAAGGGCGAGTCTCAAAAAGCGACTTTGTGAGGCCCAATTCCGACTTCAGTATCAGAAAGTCCAGGCATTTCGAGAGATGGGTCTCACAACAGCCTTTTACGAGACCTTCTTTTGGGGCTTGACCGATCCAAAAAACCTATTAATATTAATGACGTAAATGGTAGCTGGCCGAAAACAGCAGTTTATGTAAACAAGGCGCTTGCCTTTATCTAACCAACCCTCTGGGGGACTGTCCCCCATGGGCATTCCTCCGTCTGTAACCCTTCGGAGGAACCCCTGATGAACTTCATCCCCATTCGTGAACCCCTGACGCTAGATCGTCATCGTTGCCGCTGCTTGCAGTTGGCAAATGCCCCTCCTCGCTACTGTTCTCTTGAATTTGTGGCGTACCTGGCACTCGATCATGAGCAGCCAAATTCCAGAGGATCACCTCTGCCTCAACCATGTGAGCCTGGCGTATGCCGAGCTTGCACCATGCCCCTCCCCGTCTCTGTCGCCAACGGCGAAAACAGAGACGGGGTAGCAAACCCCGCCGAAAGCCTTGTGCCTCAATGGCTCAAGGCTTTCGCCCCGCGCACGAATGTGCGCGAACACCGCCGCGCAAGGCGGCGAGCGCTACGCGCTAACTTTCCAAGAAAAGCGACTTCACCAGCCGGAGCTGCTGGCAGTTTGTTCCAACGGAACAGACCAGCCAGTGGCGAGAGCAGCCCGCTCCATAGCAGTGTTGATCGTATGTAAATGACCGTGGGTGTTCGGTTTATCCACCCTTTGCCAGGGCAAGAACCCTGATTTGGCCTCAGCACGCGAAGCTGATTAAAAAAATCGCGTTTATCACTTACCAATGATTTTCGGGCAGGCCAGAACCAGAACAAGAAGGAATAGCACTATGCGCTCAGAACGATCCAATCCGGATGCCAGAAACTATGGCCTTAAGAGCCGTGATATGACGCGGGCGGGTCTCAACGCGCTCAAAGAGGGGATGAGAAGCTTTGCTTCAATTGCAACGATCCATGACCGTTGGAGCGTTTTTTCATCCTGGATCAAGACAGAACAGGGCATAAAGGACATGCGGGACATCGAGAAGGCCCATCTGGTGGCCTACGCGACCCATCTGAACGATAGGTTTGAGCGTGGCGAGATTTCTCCTTCTACGGCCCAAAACTACCTGTCGGCAGTAAACCGGGTGATGGAGATTGCTCGTGGCGACCGACAGGTCAGAGTAGCGCCTGTCGCTGAGGGCGGGCTTCCCAAGCGTTCAGGGATCGCATCGAGCGACCGGAGCGTTTCGGAAGCGGCCCACCAGACAGTTATAGGGGCTGTCTCAGAACGGCTGGGAGCGCTGCTGGAGGTGCAGCGCAACTTTGGCCTGCGATTCGAGGAGTCGGCCAAGCTTGATGCGACTCGGGCGCTGAAACAGGCAGAGAAAGAAGGGGTTGTTGCCATCAAGGACGGAACCAAAGGTGGTCGCCAGCGTATGGTGCCGATTACCTCTAATTCTCAGATAACCGCTCTTCAGAGAGCTGCGGCCATCCAGGATGGCCGCAGTATGATCCCAGGCAACCAGACATACAGAGAGTTTCGACAAGAGGCATATCGGGAGATTGGGCGTCACCCCGTGAATTTCCATGGTGAACGTCACCACTATGCCCAGGAGCGCTACAGGGTCCTTATGGGGGCCGATAGCCCTATCCGCGCTGGTGTGGCCCACGGTCGGGCTCATCATGAATACCTGTCCAAGGAACTGGGGATCTCGGTCGCCCAGGCCAAGACACTGGATCAGGAGATTCGTGCTGAGATAGCGCGGGAGCTGGGACACGGTCGTATTGACGTAACAAACTCATATTTGGGGTAAGCGATGGAAAAATGGGTAAGAGAGCGAGCACATGTGTATGTTCGCCATGGTGGCAAGACAGCCAGACGGGCGATGGTGAAACGGCTGATTGCTGCACTGTCAGATATTGCGGCCCATGAGCAAGGCGTAAGCCAGCCTAATCAGGTGGGTAGAGCACATATCCACCGGTACTATGCGCGGCAGAGCCATCTGAGCAGTACAACCCTACGGGATCATTTCTATGCCTTCAGACTTCTATGGGAGCTGTTAGGCAGACCAGGCGAACCTCCCAGGCCCAAGTAGACAAAAAACCTCTTTGCGCCCAAAAAGGGAAAAAGTAGCTTCGTGCCTCACGGCCATTGTCCGATAACCTATCTTCAATTTCCGGAACCGCCGGAAATAGAGAGGTAGCTGGCCTCCTCAAACAAACAGCAAGTTTAACCATCATCCCAGTACAGGGGTATCCCTGTACTGGGAGACCCCTCAAAACTATTTGAGGTGCAAGATGAAAAAACTCGAAGTCAACGGCTTGGTGCTTCCTTTGAATGATTCCCATGTGTATCAACGCAGAGGGATTGTCATGGCTCACTGTGAGTCAAAAGGAAATCTCCACTTCACGGTCCTTCGGTGCCTTGATGGCCGATTTACGAAAAGCTATTTCGGTTTGGCCCGATGTGACAACGAGGATGACTTCATCGAAATAATGAAGTCGGGCGACAAGTTTGAGCCAGTTTCAGATTGGTTCTCGCGTTCCCGATAAATCATTTAAACCCGTAACCGGGGCTTCCCGGTCACGGATAAGCCCCTTTCAATTAACCATTGTTTGGAGCTTTATATGTACTTTTCCACATTCGTTTTGGTCATGATTGTCACGGTTGGTGTTATTGCGTTTGGTGCCTCACTGGTAGCCCGCGCTCTTAACGTCATCGTTCGATCAATGTTCAAAGCGCGGCCCGTACGGGTCGTCAGTCAAACCGCGTCGCCAATAACTGGGGACGTTATTGAACCGGAGCAATCAGAACAGAATCCTCCTGTCGGATTCATCACTGGCCGCATCATTGATGGTGAGGTCATTCGACCTGCGCTCCACTGCAACAAATCACTTGCCGGTCCTCGGTAAGTATTAAACCACCCAGCCGGGTACTAAGCCCGGTAGGGCGAAGTCCCGGCTTTTCATTTTTGGAGAATAGACATGCTGGGACAAACTCAAAATCAATCAGGGAATCACCAGTTCGATGTGTGCGGACGTGTGTACTACACCGACGTCTGTTACGACAACGCAGAAGGTGAGTTAATCGCTGAAACCGTTAACGCAACGTCGCATGACGAAGCCGAATCAGTGTTCCGGTCCAATCTGTTGGAACACGCCCGTAAGTTCGACCTCGTCGTGGACCGGATTGAGATTACCTTTACGCTCGATCTTGCCTACGCGAAGTCGCACTACGATGCGGTGCATTAATGAAGCCCCTGGGGATGCCCTTGGGGGCTTCCCTCCTTCCTATAGGAGGTCCTTATGGATAACACAGTATCCGTCCTGACTGAGCTGTCCGATGCGCAGGCCTTGGCTTTAGCGCAGCTTGTAAAGCGAGTTGGTTGGCAAGAAGTGAGGATTAATGCTGTTGACGATGACGAGGCGTATTTGATGAGAGAGGCTTTATCTGCGTTGCAGAAGGGTCTTGCTGAATCGGGATATGCACCACGGTAAACACTCTATGAAACGGTCGAAATTGCTCTTATTGGGCAATTTCGGCTTCTTTATAGAGCCACTTAGATTGGTATTATTTAACAACCTATCGTAAGGAGAAAGTAATTATGATTTCAGAGATATTTTATCGCAATGGTGGAGTAGACCCTTTTCCAATACCGGAAAGTGAAGACTTTATCCACGTTCATGGTAAAGACCCAGTTGCCCTTTACAGTCCATTTTGTTCTAGTGAGGCGTCTGGGTACTACTATTGGAAATCAAAAGATCGGGCGTTCCGTGTGGAGCTATGTATTGACAGAACACGAGTGTTCGAAATTGATGTCTACGATCAGAGGCCGCCTGCTTCAGAACTTGAGCCGAGCGTAGATACCGATCTCACTTCAATGACGTATTACCAAGCGATCAAGATTTATGATGATCCCGAGCGGTATATTGTTATTGAAGATGAAGGTTGTAGTTAAACACCAACAAAGGGCCAGCTTGTCTGGCCCTTTGCTATTTCTGAGGAGGGGCGTTTACGGAATTGTCTTCACGCTCCCGTTCTTTTGTAGATTGTTGATCCAAAGTGGCGAGAATTTCCGATGCCTTTCGTTTGGCCTCGGCCACAACTTCGGGCTTCTCCTGCTCTAGGAGCTGATCTAGTGTTCTTGCCATGACTGCAAACCTCGCTTTCTTGCTATCGGATGCCTTCAGAAACTTTCACATGTGAAAGTTTCTGAAGGTCATCGTTCCAATCAGTCGCTTTGTGTGTTGGGCGAATTCTTACCATCATTACTAACCGGCTCCACAAAGTACAAGGGTTTCCCCTTGTTTACGACCATGGGAGGAGTGTCATCGGTTTGAGGGGTAAACATGTAGGCCCAATCGGGCAGATTCTCGCTGATTGCGCCGATGATGGACACTCTGTCCACGGTCACCCCTGCCGGGAAATTCAGTTTCACAGATGAGGCCTTCACGCCGTCAGTTTTGAACGACCAGGCCTGACTACCTCCCAGGAACGCAGGTTCAAAGCCTTGACTTGGCTCTATGATCTGAGAGGAGACATAGCATGTCTTTGAGTAGTGATCGACGGAATCTGGTGCTGGGCATCCCTTATCCTGGTCGATAATAGTTATCTGACTGAACAGAAAAGCGCTTCCGCCCCCAAACACTGCTTTTTGGTCGTAGTTCTCTAGCGTGGCTTCATACGTATAGTCAAGGCTACCGAGAGCCTTTTTCATTGCGGAGGTAGTCACTTCTGACATCTTCGCACGGGCCTGCACGGCATCTGTCGCCATGCTGGAAGGCATCCAGCCGAACAATGAGTCTTTCGCAAAGTTCGACGTTGGCTCCAGGGCTGCAAACAAAAGGCTGGCTCCCAGTGCTTCTCCCCCGCTCCAATTTGCTCCTCGATCCCACATGAGGATGTCGGCATTGGAGGCGACCTTGTAAAGCTCGTTTTCTGAAAGGTGCTTTCTCTCCGTATCCCGCGCTTCAGTGATACCCCCGGCTTGAGCGAGGTTGTACGCACGGGATTTAGCCGGCTCATAGGTTGCGGGGTCGGATGACCCGGTGGTTGCACAACCTGCCAGTGACAGAACTACAGCAGCAGAAGCTGCAATCTCGATGTATCGTTTCATGGGTTTATCCTCCGTTATCTTTAAAAAGTGTCTCACGACTTTAAGAAAACGCAACCCAATAACATTGGTTAATCCATAAAAAACAATGGCTTGTACTGACGGTACAAACTTACCCTAAATTTGGCTTTGCGCCCAAAATGGGCAAGAACACGTGCGTGCTCTAGTGATAGGTGAATTTAGTATGAGGGGGAGTTTTTAACAGGAGATTCCCCAATGTGGACCATACACTCTGTCGGTGATTCGGCATTCTTGGAGCAGGTTTTGATAGCCGTTTCCATGATCACCGGAACCGGCGATTTCACACAAATGGCATCGGTAGGGCTGCTTATCGGTGTCTTAATAGTTTTCTTCCAATCTATTATGAATGGAGCCAAGGAAATACAGATTGGCACTGTTTTGGTGGCATGGATTTTCTATGCTATGGCATTTGGACCATCCACGACTGTCCTTATTGAAGATGCGTACTCTGGCGAAGTTCGGGTCGTTGATAATGTCCCAGTGGGGCCAGCAGCGGTTGGTTCTGTTGTCTCAAATGTCGGGTACTCAGTTACAAGCCTGTTTGAGCAGGGGTATTCATTTATTTCACCGGCTTCGACACAGAATCGATTTGCCGACTCCCTTCACCTGATAAATCAGCTTCAAGATGCTGCCGTTAACCCGGTTGTATTTAAAGCAATGGATAACGCTGTTGGTGGAGAGGGTGTCAACGTCGAGCTTTCAATTCACAACTACATACGAGAATGCACGCTAACAAAAATTGATTTGCATCAAGCGTCAATCCAAGACTTATTTACCGCCCCTGCAATGCAGGCACTTCGTTTTGAATCAGACTTATATGGAACTCGGCTTTATCTTGGTGGCTCTCCCCAGGATTACAATTGTTCTGATGGGTTTGTGGCGCTTAGCAACGCACTGAATGAAGTTAAAGGCAACTATTTGGTTCATGAAGCCATCGAGCGAGGAATGAGAGACGCTAGTGGCGATGTCGCTGGAGTCGGTGTGTCAAATCGCCTTTATGATGCATTAGCGAGTCTTGGCATGACGGGATCTAATGCTCAGGACTACATACTAACAACCGTGCTTAAGCCGATATATGAAGATGCTGCCCAGGGAAAGTATCAGGATATGCGGGATTACTCGTCGGCAATTATGCTGAACCAAGCAATCCAGCAAAGGAATACTCAATGGGCTGCTGAACAATCAATGTTTATGACCATCGTTCGCCCGATGATGACGTTTTTCGAGGGGTTCGTTTATGCCGTAACACCTCTGGCTGCATTCTTTATGTTGATGGGCCGGTTCGGTATCGGTTTGGTGGGAAAGTATTTGGTGACACTCGCATGGATTCAGCTCTGGATGCCGGTGTTGTCAATTATTAACCTCTATATTCATATGTCCGCTACAGGTGCGTTGAGTGCCCTAGAGAACGACCCGTTTTCCACGTTCCACGGAATAAGCGAGGCATACCAGATAACATCTAATTGGCTTGCAACGGGAGGCATGTTGGCTGCGGCCACTCCAGTGATTACTCTGTTTGTTGTTACCGGCTCCACTTACGCAATGACTTCTCTCGCTGGACGCTTGAATGGCGGTGACCATATCAACGAGAAAATCACTACTCCCGACGCCATTAAGCCCTCAGCAGCGTTGGACATGATGCCGAAATCTCAATTTGATGACTTCCGAGGGCTTCAACTTACCGGTTCCGAGAGCATGGTGGATAAGGTGAACGTCGGTAACATGCTCAGTAGTGCGGTTAGTTCCTCCCAGGCATCGTCAGCCCAGGCAACACAGTCATTTGCATCCCAGCTTTCTAATTCGGTTTTCTCTGGGGCCTCTGCTGAACAAAGCTACGCTCGTTTACAAGGGCTTGGGCAATCCCTTCGTGCATCTGACTCTTCACAGGCACAGGCGATTTACGGCCAAGCTCAGGATTACGCTCGGCAATATGGCTTGAACGAGAGTCATACAGATGCCATTGCAGGAGCCATCGGTATGCAGGCCAGTGCGAACGTCGATGCCGGGCAGGTTGCGGGAGCCCTGTTGGCTGGCCCTGCTGGCATGGCAATAGCAAAGGCTGCACCTGTCGATGTAAAAGGAGGTATTTCCGGATCGGCAACTTCTACGTCCACTGATCAACGTCAGCAACTGACAGGTGATATGGACCGGCTTGCCAAAAATGTCGGTTTCACTGATAGCGATTCAGCAGCTTTGACTAGGGATATAGCTCGTCAGGTCAATACGCAGAGTGGTCAGCGCTTTACGAACTCTCTTGGAGAGGAGCAGCGTGAGCAGTTTTCTGAATCCGCGACCCAAGCCATAACAGCACAAAATACTTATCAGCGTCTCGCCAGCGCTCAATCGAGCATTGGAACGACGAGTGCAATGGATATGAGAGCCCTAGCGGAGACAGTAACCAGCAGTCCTGAAGCTCATTCACAGCTAAGAGATGGGATGCGGATGGCTTCACCCGAAACACGCCAACTTGCGGCTGAGAAATCCCAGTTTTATGAAGCGTTGGGAATGGATTCAGCAAGAGCAACCGCAGGTGGTCAGCTCTATGCGCTTCTTAACTCTGGTAAAGCATCGGAACAGGCTATTGCTGCCGAAACCATCGCAAGTGCTACGGGCAGCGCGACAACCGTGAAAGATTCCAATGCACAGCAAGATCTTTTGGAAAGCTCTCCAGCGATAACGCATGGGATAGGTGCGCGAGAGCTTCAAGAACCCCAGAACATGTCGAACGAACAAAGAAATCAGGCAAGGGCAGGCGTGCCTGGGGAGAGCGTAGTGCTTCAGCGTCATAACCAAAACCTAAGCCACGTAGAAGCGGCAGACTCTGAAAACAGAGACGACTACCGGGGAGAGCGGCTCGGTGCTCTGAGAAGTCAAATTATGGCGTCTGAAGTCGAGCCATCTACCTCGGCGAGTATCTTCTCTACTACCGAGGGTATTGGCCGATTCTTCGACCAAGTAGTTGGTGGGGTTAGTGCTGGAGCAGGCGGTTTCTCGGATGATTTCGCAGGTTCGATGGAGCACCTAGCGGCCATGACTCCCCAAGAACGCGACCAGTTTATCGCTGATTCAAACCGTGGTGATCAGTACATCCAGGATGAGTACGGCGTAGCGGGTCATATCGCGACTGGAGCCGCAGACCTGGGGCGTTCGATTATCGGTGCCGGAGTCAGCGGATACACAGCGGCCAAAGAGTGGATTACTGGAGAAGGTGATTTGTCGGAAGCTGCTAAAGACATGTCCATTAGGGAACGTGGAATGTTCTTTGCGGCAGCGTTTGCCAGTGCATCGGAGGAAGGTGCGGAGCACGCACAGCGTTTTGTTGAGCAATACGGTGACGAGTTCCGTGAGCTGGCAGCCCAAACGGCTGTTAATGAGCATGGCCTTCAGTCTGAAGCCGGTGCGCAACTGTTTGCGTCGTCGCTACTGGGAGCAAGTGACGGGCGTGAAGCTGAATACAGGCAGCAACTTCAAAGTGAGTTCGGCGGTGACGCCGATCTGGCAAACAAAGCAGCAGACATTATTGAGGCTTCTGCGGGTGCCGGGCGCGAGCAGGCCGGGGGTTATCTGATGCCAGTAAGCCGCTATATGGCTGTACAGAATGGAGAGTAAAGGAGCGTTTCATGAAAAGAGAAGCTGTGGCAGTGATTGATAAGATTATTGGACACGCGGAAGCGGGCGAATTCATGGCACCCTGCGGGGAAAAGATGAGGATGCGAATATACGCTCATAGAGAAAATATGCGCTCGATCATTCTGACTAATGCTCTGCTTGAAAAGCTGGCGAAGAAAGCGGGTGTAAGGGCGTTCGAAATGAAGATCGCAGCTCTAAGCGTTCGGTTACCAATCGGGCGGAGATATGACACTAGGCGATTAGCGGGAAAAGGGATTGAAATTTTGTTAACTCGATAACGTACCTTAGAGAGCTGGTTTCATCCAGCTCTCTTCTATTGGCCTGTCCAAGGTTGACCGTCCCATTTTTCAAATTGCGATCCTGAACCATCTGGCGATGTGAACGGAATCCTGTCTATTTGGCTGTCATCCCAAACTGACGAACGATCCTGCTGTGATGAATGTACGTTGCAACCTGATTGTGCGTTCCTTCTGCTAACAGTAAAGCTCAAAATTAACGCGAGCGGAATGAGCGATAATATCAAGCCGCCGATGCCAGCAAGTTTGTAACTAACGAACAAAGTTGAAAGGACGAAGATTAATAGTTTCATAGCCTATTTTCCGATGAAAATTACCCTAACTTAAATCCTACCCCTGTTCTCTATAAATGCAAGTCGCTCAATATTCTGTTCAAATAACCATAAAATGATACTGTAAAAAAACACAGTAAAACCCCTTGCATATCCGGGATCTCGTGGTATTTATATTGATATGTTTTGCAATGCTTTGCTTTGATTGAGGAGTAGTTATGTTTGCTGAAAAATGTCTTTGGTTTGTGCTTGTAGGGTTCATTTACTTTGTTATAGGACAGTTGCTGACTTCAGGTGATTTAGCCTATTTTGCACTGTCTGTTGCCGGTGGGGTTGCACTTACTCTGTATCTGCCAACGTCTTACAAGAAGCGATTCGCAGAGGAGGCGTAGCAATGTCACCTCTACTTTCAATGTCCGATCTGGATAACCAGGCTGCTCAGATTACTGAGCAGCGCCCAGACCAAAATGTGTTTGAGTTGGATCTCACCCTTTGGAACCTGCTGGCAACTCTCTGCCGCCATGCTCCGAGTGTGGCCAGAGAACAGTTTTCACTACCACAAAGTACGGTTGTGGCCTTAGCTGTCACGCCATCTCACGAATTGTCCAAGTTGAGTTCAGGCGTAGTTTTAAGCTTTCAGTTACACACGCCGGAACCGGACGTATGTGATTTCCTGTCCGCTGAATACGAACGTGCTATTCCACCTGGTTTCGCAGGAATGGAGGGTGTGGAGCGAGAGTTTGACGTGACGTACTGGCTGACACTTAGAAACTTGGCCCGCCGAGACGCTCCAATGGCCGCAACCGCATTTGGTGTCAGCCAGTCACTGGCGAAGGCTGTGGCCGAGGCCACTGACAATCAAATCCGTCAGTTGGTGACGGAGATCTGTACAGCCTGCACCCTAAGATTTGACCCACAGGTTGTCGAGGGCCTGTTGCCTTCAGCAGACCTTCGGAAACGCAGACAGGGGTTCTTCATCAAGTATCAGCAGTGCCTGTCGGTAGGAGGTAACGTATGAATACCCGTAACAATCCGTTGCACCTGTGGGTTCATGCACGTGAGATGGCGTTAATGGGTTATGTAACCCGCATAATCATTCTGGAAACTGGGTTGACCGATAAACAGGTGCGCAGGATTTACCGAGATCTGGAAGACGATGGGATGGATGTCAGCAAAAACAGAGCTTCCAACGCTATCAAAAGTGGTGCTTCTTTGGTAACGAATCAGCTTTCCAAACTCCATGCTTCGCTTCTGATGGGGTTCTATCGACAGATAGGTGGAAGGCCCGTTGAATCCTCGACCTGCATTGCGGCGCTGAATCGCGCATATCGGATGTATCGTGCAGCCATCGCGGAGATTGCCCCTGTCAGCTCACCGATGGGCAAGGAGGCATTTCAGATGTTCACAATTTCGGATGCCTGGTGCTTAGCGTCGGAGATGCGGTCTGGGGACGCGATGTTTGAGCATTGCTGCGACTGCGGGTGTGAATTTTTCACCTCTGTGAATCAGGCGACGGGAATACACTGCCCGCACTGTTTTCATCCTCAGAATGCGAAGGGTGCGGCGATGCCAGCGGTTGAAGTCTTCGCTGAGCCAGCTTGAGCTACCTTTGAAAAACTTTCACATGTGAAAGAAAATTTGGCCAATTTAACGTTATGCGCCCAAAACGGTAAATTACACATCCGCTGGGAGCGCCGGATGCTCGATATGATCTCTCGAAAAGATTTTCGGAGAGGTCATTATGCGAAATTCACCAGGCTTGATGAGAGCCATTGCCTACCTTTTAACTGTCACCACGACTCTGATGCCCCTTCACGGCGTGGCTCAAGAGTCACCTGAAGTTGATAGCCAGGACTTTTTAAGTCAGCTCGGTCGCGAAGGCCAGAATCTGGGTATGGAGCTTGGTAACGAAGCCAAAAACACTCCAGCCAAGGTCCAGAACGGGCAAATCACCATCCCCACCATGGACGAA
The DNA here is from genome assembly GCF_003987475.1 of Idiomarina tyrosinivorans. GTDB lineage: Bacteria > Pseudomonadota > Gammaproteobacteria > Enterobacterales > Alteromonadaceae > Idiomarina > Idiomarina tyrosinivorans. The sequence continues at coordinate 128,632 of NZ_PIQH01000002.1, forward strand.
AACGGTAACCTGCAATACCAAGGGGGAACTCAGTTCAGCGTTCAAAGCCTGTACCCAGGCAGCAACCCTTCCAATGCCTCGGTGCAGAACGAATATTTCTCTGATGGCGTAGCCCCTGACCTCGACCAGCTCCAGGGGATCTATGACTCGGAAGAGGGGATGGGCGAAACCGGTAGCGAGGCAAAGGACTCCCTCTGGGAAGATGCCTACAGCGACACCCCCTCTATCTCAGGTGCGGCGTATAAAGTTCTGGTGGACTCCTCAAATCAAAGTCGCCCGGATTTCAGTTCCGACCCGATGTTGGGGCTCACCAACGCCACATACGAAAACATTGATGTGATCGCTGAGGGCTTTGGTGACTGTTCCGCCGAAACAACCTTCGATGAAATCACCATGTCGGTACATAACCCGGAGTACGAAACCTGCGACCGTGTGACCGACAAAAGCGCCACCTGCGAGGTCATTCACGACTATGAAGCGGCAGTGGTCAAGCACCATGACGGTCCATACAACATTTCACCATGCGATGGTGCTGGCGGTGGGTGTTCTGACGTGTGGATTGGTAAGGTGGGAGACAACTACTGGAGTGGTAGCTGCTCGATTTACGAAGAATTCACGGAAATCAAAGTCGTCAATCCTGCTGCCATTACTCAGGCTACGTTGATACGTGCCAAGTGGGATGACTACATGCAGATATGGATTGGTGAGCCTGGCGAAGAAGTAAAGGTATGGTCTGGTCCCAATAACAATTTTCCTCCCGAGACAGCCGGTAAGTGTGAGCTGAGTACAAGCTGGGACCAAAATCCTAACCTCGACCTGACCAGTTACTTCCGAAACGCGCCGGAAGACTCGGTGATTCGCTTCAAAATTCGCGTATCCGTCTCCGGCGAGGGTGAAGGCTTCGGGAAGATCCGCATTAAGTACGACCCCTCCAAAGCCATCATCAAAGATGAATGGTCACCAGATAGCTGCATCGAATCTGCGACTGGCGTGGTGGATGGTTTTGCAGAGGGGAGCCTGACTTGCGTGGACGACCCGCGTGACGCGGAAGGCTGCACCTATACGAATGGCATCAAAATCTGCGAGGACAGCCTGAAGCCTTCTCCCATTCCTGGTATCCCCAACCTTTGCAAGAAAGTCGCCGTAGATGCGGACTTCGATTTCTACAAAGGGGATATGGAGTGCTACACCGATGTCAACGGTGAGGAGCAGTGCCCGGTCAACGAAGGCGGGAATCTAAATACGTGCCAGCAGTACGAAGAAAACCCGCAGTGCGGCTTTATAAGCTCGGAGTGTGTTGATGGTGCTCAGGGTAACTCCGGTGTGTGTTACGTCAAAGAGGAGACGTGGGACTGCGGGAGTAGTGTGGACATCGACACCATAGAGAAAAAAACCGAATACCAGTGTGGTGGAGCTATCCGCTGCATGGGGGACGACTGCCTAGACCCGACACAATCCACCGACCAGACCGCGAACTTTGCCAAAGCCTCGGCTTTGCTCAATGCGGCGCAGTTCATGACCCAGGATATGAGCTGCACCGGCCAAGATGACGATGGCAACGCAACCGGTGAAGAGAACGTGACCTGTACTGCGTTCGGGGGCGAGGCTGGCGAATGCAAGATTGCAGTCGGCGGAGTGTCGGACTGCTGTGAGAAACCCTCTAACGTGAGCATGGCTGATTACCTGATGATGATTCGTCAGGTTCCGAAGCTTGATGGTGCGGTATTGGCGCTTGAAGACACCAACGTCATCAAAAGCTCGTACCAAACCCTTCGTGATCCAGTTATGAATGCTTGGACGGAGGTATCTCAGCCGTTCACAAATTACATGGATAACATCTCTGGTGCTGTTGAGGAGATATGGTCGCCCATCGAGGAACTGAAGAACCAGCTCATAGAAAAGCTGAAGGAGCAGGCTAAAGGTATGTTGCAGGACGTGATGGGTAATTTGGCCCAGGATGGCGCGACCGAGGCGGCAGCCACTGCTACAGCAGATAGAGCGGCTGAGGAGGCAATGACGGAAATGGCGAACCAAGCCGCTTCTATGCTGGGTGCGGCGATGACGGTCTACACGGTGTACGTGGTCGCTGTGGCCGTAATTCAAATGGTCTACGCCTGTGAGCAGGAAGAGCTGGAGATGAACACCAAGCGGGCAACGGATAGCTGCACCTACGTTGGCTCCTACTGTAAGGAAGAGGTTCTTGGGGCCTGTATCGAGAAGCGTAAAGCGTACTGCTGCTTCAATTCACCGCTGTCTCGAATCATCCAGGAACAGGTTCGGCCTCAGTTTGGTCAGGACTTCGGAACTCCTAAGAATCCGAGTTGTGGAGGTATTCCCTTTGAGCAAATCGCTCAAATCAATTGGGATGAGGTAAATCTCGATGAGTGGCTGGCTATTCTTCAGCAGAACGGTCAGTTCCCCAGTGGAGCCAATTTATCTATGGATGCCCTCACAGGTTCTGGCAGCGTCTTCAATGTTGATGGGGACCGTTTGCCTGCTGATCAGCGTGCAATGGATCGCGTTGATGACATAGACGTGGACGCAAAGCGTCGGGAGGCAATGGACAAAATAGAAGTGAATCCGGGCGGTCCGGGAAGCTAACGATAAAAATACTGAAAAACTGCCTTATGCGCCCAAAATGGTAAAAAGCGCGTTCTTCGGTCAAAGGTAGTTAAACCGAAAATAGCTCCTAGAGAAATCGAAGGAGCTATTGTTTATGAAATCCCAAAAGAAAGATCGAGGGGCTGGCGTTGAGTCAGACGTGCTTTTAACGGTACGTGATGTCCAACAACTTTTACGCATTTCCAATCCGACGCTGAGCCGCATTCGGGCAGATAAGAACGCTGATTTTCCAAAACCCATTGCCGTAACCACAAAAGCGGTCCGCTGGAAGCGCGCCGACGTAGAGGATTGGCTTGAGCGTCGGAAGGTGGATTGATGGGAGGCAAGCCGTTTACTGCCTACCATCAAAGTCTTATTGAGCAGGCAGAAAATCAAGAGCTGAACCCTGAAACATGGTTCATGCCGCAATTGTTTTGCCAACTTAGCCCATTACCGGCGGCCAATACTGATAAAAACCTTTTTCAGCGCACCAATGGCAATGTCAAAGTATCGGTATTGTCCAGCGAGCGTGTTCCCGCAGGGGGCCTGGTAAGGCTTTTGTTGGCATGGTTAACCACACAAGCCAAGCGACAGAGGAGTCCTGAGCTAGCGATTGATACAAGCCAAAGCCAGTTCCTGAAAAGTCTTGGACTAAGCAATAGTGGTCGATATGCAGCTCTACTGCGCGAACAGGTCAATCGTTTGGCTCGCTCTACATTTCAGATAGAGAGAGTGGTTGGAAACGGGGTAGAAATTGAGAATATTCTTGTATCCCGTAAGGCGCTTATCTCAATGCGCCATGGCAAAAATTCAAGCTGGTCATCAACAATCAGCCTGGATGAAGAGTTCTACCAAAGCATTTTGAGCAATGCTGTGCCAGTTTCCGCCCACGCGATCAAAGCTTTGACTAAAAACCCGCTCGCCATCGATTTCTACTGTTGGTGGAATTGGCGAGTCCACTCGATGTCGCGCAGAAGGCAGATTGAAATCCCGCTTGATGCCCTGAAGCTTCAGTTCAGCAGTGAAACGAAGGAGCGGAGAGACTTCCGTCGAAAGCTGGAAAATGCCGCTATATTAGCGTCTATTTTCCATCATGAGATTTTCAACAGCACGCTTTTTCAAAGCGATAAACTGATAATTACCAAGACGAACCCTCATATCGCCCCTAAGTGAAAAAGCCTCGGGGCGAATCCTTCTTTGTTCGCATCTCCTCATTCAAAGCCCTATCTCGTCTACTTCGATTACGGTAATTATGATAATTACAGCCCCTACGGGCGGTATTCTGGTTGAGTCGAATTCGCTCCCATGGTGGATAACCCTGTTTATAACCAATGTTATCCACGTCACTAGCGCCACGCAGTAGCCAAGCCTGTGAAATCAAGGGCTCCGGCGAGTTTTGGCAAGTTATCCACGACACTAGCGCCACGCCAGTCACGTCACTAGCGCCACGCCTGTACGACACTAGCGCCACGCCTATAATTGATTTTTTAACAATAAACCAATGAATCTAAAGGAAAAATCGTTGCATTGGACAGTCTGCAAGTAGTTCTTTCAAGTAGTTTTAAACAAATAATAAATTACAATTATTGGTGACAGGGGAAATGTGGACAGTTAGTCGGTCGGACTGACGTAGGCACTTTCCAGAAAATTTTCTCAATTCCGCTCAAACCGCCCAAAATGGGCAAAAGCAGACCCGTCGTTTCGCACCTCTCTCCTTCATCATAAACCCATCAAAGCGAATCAAAGACAATGTGGGTGAATGATGTCTGAAACAGAACAGTTATCGTGCGTGATGAATGAATTGGCAGAAATCAAAAAAATCTTGGCTGATTTCGTTTCGGGAACAGCGTCGAACGACACCAGTAACGTGAACCTCCCTCCTTCTGGAAAGGAGTATCTTACTGTCGATGAGGCGGCAGCTTTGATCGGTTCAAAGCGGAGCTATATCTACAAGCTGACTCATGAGAAGCGAATCAGCTTTACAAAGCCGGGGGGGAATCGTGTATTGATTAAACGCTCGGACCTTTTGGATTGGGTTGAGGCCAACCGCATCAAATCTCAGAAGGATGTGCAGAACGACGTTGAGGAGTTTATGAAGAACTCTCGCCGTCCTGGACGTAAAGCGCCTAAGCGATAGCCATGGGGACTGCCTGCCCGCAATGGGAGCATCTGTTATTCTCACTTTCACGCTCTTTGAATATGTCTGGAAAGCTTCTCATGGCCGTTACTCGACGGCTTTCGAGAATATCAGCATAGTCTTCAGTTGTTCTCAGCTCTGAGTGTCCAAGGAGCCGAGAAAGAGAATAAATATCAACACCACGGTTAAGTTGGGCTACGGCGAATGTATGTCTCCCGACGTGAAACGTGACATGCTTTGTTATTCCAGCTCTCATTGCCCACTTCTCTAAAGCCACATTAAAGTAGCTGTTGTATTTTAGGCCGACGAACACTCTGTCTTCTGGTTCGCCCTTTCGATCTATATCCAACAGCTTTACAGCCGAATCTGGAAGGTCCAGATATACAAGGGATTTTCCACCGTTCTTAAGCTTTTTCTGGTCAAAAATGATTCGATAGTGGCCAGGCTCAAACTCTTCGATTTCACTCCATGTGAGTTTATTGATGTCACTCCACCGGAGACCGGTAGTGCAACTGAACAAAAAAGCCCGCTTCAGGACATCGTAGCGACATTCCGCTTTTGTCAACGCTCGAACCTCATCCAGTGAGAGGTAGGTTCGCTTAGTGTTCTCTGGCTTGACACTTTTCACTCGTTGAACCGGATTATCCCTGATGATGCCCTCTCGATATGCTTCATTCAGAGCAGCTCGGATCTTATTGAAGTAGCTCGATGCAGTATTTTTGGCAAGCTTGGTTTTCGATTTGGTGAGCTTCTCCTCCAGTAGGTACTTCCGTAAGCCTTCAAGAAACTGCTTATCAATCTCCTCAAAGGTGAGTTCAGCTCTGCCGTGGTAGTTTCTGAGGTGCTTACCTGCCGAGATCCAGATTGAATAATTAGATGCGCTTCCGGATTCTTTGGTCGAGGTTAATTGGTCGTAGTAGTCGAAGAAGCTTGAGGCCAGTTTCACGCGGTCTTCAAGCTGGAATTTATTGGCATGTGCTTCAACGAGACGTGCAGACCTCGCAGCTTCTGCCTGACGCATCATCTCCTTGTTGTGCTGCCGCTCAGCCTGGGTCTTGGGGTTGTGATACACGTACAGCTCAAGAGGCTCGTAATCCCGCTTAGGCCGCTTTTTTCCGTCCTCCCCTTCGACCACACCGTAGTAGTACACCAGGCGAAGCTGCTGTAGCCCCTTCGAGTTGGGGTTCCGCTTGTTAACAGATACCTTCATGTTTGCTCCAATTTTGATCCCATTGCTCCCGAATTCTAACCTTGGAGCAAATCGGGATCAATTTATAGTGAAACGGAGCAAATTAGAAGAAAACGCGGGAAAAAGGTTTTTGAGGTAAAAGCGAATATTGTCCTTAGAAAACAATAAGTTATTTTGATATGTTTTGATAGGTTTCACGGGGCTTTACCACTTCAGAATGAGGTTCACTTCCCGATACAAAAGCTGGAGAAGATTTTTCCGAGAAGATCGTCTGAGGTGAATTCGCCAGTAATTTCGTTGAGGTGTTGCTGAGTGAGTCGTAGCTCCTCGGCAAGAATTTCGCCGGCAATATGTTGCTGCAATTGTGCTTGGCCAATCACTAAATGGCTATGCGCTTTTTTAAGTGCTTCCAAGTGGCGTCGGCGCGCCATGAATTGTCCTTCCGACGTACTGTGGTAACCCACGCAATGCTTAAGATGTTCCCTTAACAACTCTATTCCATGGCCGGTTTTTGCCGATAGCTGAATCACCGGAACCTCATCTTCATAGTGAAGTTCAGTAGGCTCATGAGTTAAATCCACTTTATTACGGATAACCGTAAATGGCATGTCTTCGGGCAAGCGAGCGAAGAACTCTGGCCATATCTGCTGCGGGTGGGTGGCTGCGGTTTCATTCGCATCAACCATAAACAACACTCGATCTGCCTGTTCGATTTCTTCCCAGGCACGTTGAATACCAATTTGCTCAACTTCGTCGGGACTTTCGCGCAAGCCGGCGGTATCGATAATGTGTAGCGGCATGCCATCTATTTGAATGTGCTCACGCAATACATCGCGCGTTGTTCCCGCGATAGCGGTTACAATGGCAGATTCTCGTCCTGCGAGAGCATTGAGCAGGCTGCTTTTGCCGGCGTTAGGGCGACCGGCAATAACAATGCGCATGCCTTCACGCATCAACTGGCCTTGGCGGGCTTCGTTCTCTATTGCGCGAATTTGGTCGATAATCGCATCAAGATCAGTCGCAACTTTGCCATCACTGAGGAAATCAATTTCTTCATCGGGGAAATCGATAGCGGCTTCAACGTACATGCGCAGTTGGATAACCGCATCAACCAGTTGGTCGACCTTGTAGGAGAACTCACCTTTAAGGCTTTGTAATGCCGCTCGAGCCGCTTGCTCCGAGGTGGTATCAATGAGGTCAGCAATGGCCTCGGCTTGGGTTAAATCAAGCTTATCGTTAAGGAACGCGCGCTCGCTGAATTCGCCGGGGCGAGCAGGGCGTACGTTGGGAATATCCAAAGCTGCCTTAATGATCATGTCGATGAGCACGGGACCGCCATGCCCCTGAAGCTCAAGTACATCTTCTCCGGTGAAGGAATTCGGTCCAGGAAAATATAACGCAATGCCTTCATCAAGCAGGCGTTGCTGAGCATCGTAGAACGGCAAATATTCCGCATAACGCGGTTTAGGACAATGGCCGAGTAATGCCTCGGCCACGGTTTTTGCATCAGGACCGCTTACTCGAACAATACCGACACCGCCACGCCCAGGGGGCGTGGCTTGTGCGACAATCGTATCGTTGGTAAAGCTGTCCATTATCGGTTAGGCCCGCTTTTTTTTCTTCCGTGTCATGATGCCTTTTTTCTCAAGGCCACGGTAGATAATGGTCATTTGAGTGATAGTTAGTAAGTTACTGACCAACCAGTAAAGTACTAGGCCTGATGGGAACCATAAGAAGAATACGGTAAAGATGACCGGCATGTACTGGAACAACTTCTGCTGCATTGGATCGGTAGCAGGGGTTGGTTGCAGACGTTGCATGATGAACATACTGATACCCATCAAAATAGGCAGCACGTAATACGGGTCTTTAGCCGATAAGTCATTAATCCATAAAAAGAAATCCGCATGGCGTAACTCGACGCTTTCTAGGAACACCCAGTAAAGCGCTAAGAAGATCGGTAGCTGCAGAATCATCGGCAGGCAGCCGCCTAATGGATTCACTTTTTCCTCTTGATAGAGCTTCATCATTGCTTGCGACATTTTTTGTCGGTCAGAACCATGACGTTCTCTTAGAGCTTTCATCTTTGGTTGAATCAGGCGCATTTTCGCCATTGACTCGTATTGCGCTTTGGTTAATGGGAACAATAAGCCTTTAACGATTATAGTCGTGGCAATAATTGCTAAGCCCCAGTTCATCAAAAAGCTGTGTAACCACTGCATCAACTTAAAGATTGGCTGAGCAATCCACCAAAGGAAGCCATAATCAACGGTCAGGTCTAAGTAGTCAGTGACCTTAGCCATAGCGTCTTGGTCTTTTGGTCCTACAAAAATCGTTGAGCTGATTTTGTTGGTTTCTCCAGGAGCAATAGTGACCGATGGATAAATCATCCCAATAATGGCTTGATCGCCATTAACGACTCGAGTGAAGAAGGTATTTTCGCTTGTTCCACGTGGAACCCACGCTGAGACAAAGTAGTGCTCTAACATGCCGACCCAGCCTGTTGTTGCATTTAGCTTCAACGGCTTGTCGCGCATATCGTCAAAGTCGTACTTCTCGAATTTGTCTTCTTGGTATGAGTATGCTGCACCGCGATAGGTCGGCATTACCATGCTGCCGCTACCTTCACCCATTGTTTGCTTCAGTTGGCCATAGAAGCGCACATTTAATGGTTGGTCTGACGTGTTTGTGATTTCATAGGATACATCGACGTCATAGTGACCTTTGGTGAAGGTATAAATTTTGGTGAAAACATTGCCGTTTGCATCGGTGTAGGTCATAGGCACACTCAGGGTGTCGCCAGCCATCACGAACTTGTCTTTGTTCACCTTGTAGAGAGGGCGTCCGGTCTGATTATCGATGCCGTTTTCACCAATTAACCCTGATTGCGCGACATAAATATCGCCCGGCGTTTGGTGCAACAACTGGAACCGCTCTTTAGAGCCCTGTGTTTTCGCGTATTGGTTCAGCTCTGCTGCAATAATATCGCCACCGCGCTTGTCGATAGTAACGTCAAGCACATCGGTCGAAACATGAATAACACCATCTTGAGGTGCAAGTTGACGCTCTTGGGTGTTGGGAACAGAACCGTCGTCGCTGACCACGTTGCTAGGAACACTAGCTGCTTCATCGTCGGCGGTTGATGCGGTATTTGTGCTAGTCGTTTGCTCAGTTTTTGCTGGTTGAGTTCCAGGCGCACTTTCCATAACCCAGTTGTTGTATAGGTAGAAAGTAACGACAGCAAACGCAATCAAAAGGATAGTACGTGGCGAATTCATGATGATTTCGTCTCTACTGTTGGCTGAAAAGAGGAAGTTTCCTTCGTTGAGTGTTTCGGTACCGGATCAAAACCGCCGTGGCTACCGGGATGACATTTGGCAATTCGAGTGACAGCCAATTTGCTACCGCGGAGAATACCGTGAGTTTCGATCGCTTCGACCGCATAATGCGAACAACTTGGGTAAAAACGACAACGTGGGCCAAGCAGCGGACTGATTAGCCATTGGTAGAGCTTGATACCGAAGATTGGTATTGCTCGCAACGTTTGCTGAGTTTTCGCCATAAGTAATTAAGCCGTTCGCGTAATTCAGGGTTTTCGAGTGAGGTAATACCTTGCTTGGCAATCACCACAATATCAAAAGCTGGTATTTTATACTGTTTTAAGCGGAAAGTTTCACGAATCTGTCTTTTTATTCGATTTCTATCGACAGCGCGTTTTGCTCGCTTTTTGCTGATTGTGACACCAATCCTTGCATGCTCCAAGCCATTTGGGGTGGCTAGCATGGTTAATTCGGCAGTTACCGCTTTAACAGGGGGTTTTTGAAAGACAGCTTGGAAATGTGCGGGAGTTAACAGACGTAACTCCCGCGAATAGGCGTGATGAGTCACCAAGTGACCTATATTGATGCTTATGCGCTCAATACTTTACGGCCACGAGCACGGCGACGAGCCAATACTTTACGACCATTTTTAGTTGCCATGCGAGCACGGAAACCGTGAGAGCGCTTGCGCTTTAATACGCTTGGTTGAAATGTTCTTTTCATAACGTTAATTCCGTCGGTCAGTTATAAAGCCACTCACGCTGGCCGAACTAGAGAGTACCAAACGTGATGATCAAAAAATTTAGAGCGCGGATGATAAGGGTTTTAGGCGGCTAAGTCAACGCAATTTAGCGGATTAGTTAGGGAAGGATCGCAAACGATCCTTCCGCAAATTCGGTGGGTCAGTCAAAAAGTCAAGTTATCCACAAAATTTGATTGGTTTTTCAATTATATGTGAGTAAGCAATCAATTTTAGTGGGGGCGTCAGCTCGCCTGAGGCGCGATTATATGAACTAAAGTCAATAGAAAAACTTCGATCTAGCGCCGAATTTTATCGCATTTTCCCTTGGATCGTAGGGAGCCGATACAGTACAATCAAATGATTCCCAAATAACTATAACGAGTAGGAGATCAATGTGAATAAATCGCTGTGGCAACAGTGCGCAGAACGCTTGCAAGGAGAGTTGTCAACGCAGCATTTCAACACATGGATCCGTCCGCTTCAGGCTCAGCACGAAGACGAGACGCTCACCCTATTCGCCCCCAACAGTTATGTCGTTGATTGGGTAAAGGACAAATACCTCCAGCAGATCACGCAATACCTCGCGGAGATCTTGCCGCAAAAAACGCCGAGCGTGTCACTAGAAGTTGGAGGGCTCTCCAGCGCAGCTAAGCCGATGGCGCAAGATGTCGCGAAAAAGGCGAATAGTGCGCCTAAACAACCGGCACCGTGGCGGCCATCGTCTGGTCAGGACGACAACATTGCGTTTGAGAGCAACATTCACCCGGAATACACGTTTGACAACTTCGTCGAGGGTAAGTCTAACCAGCTTGCTCGCGCCGCCGCCGTTCAAGTTGCTGAGAATCCTGGTGGGGTTTACAACCCACTATTTGTATACGGCGGTACCGGTCTAGGTAAAACTCACTTATTGCACGCGGTCGGTAACGGTATTTTAGCGCACAAGAAAGACGCTAAAGTGTTCTATATGCGAGCTGAGCGTTTCGTGCAAGACATGGTGAATTCGATAAAGAATAATTCGATTAACGAATTTAAGAAGTACTATCGCTCAGTCGACGCACTATTGATCGATGACATTCATTTCTTTGCAAATAAGAAGGGGTCACAAGAAGAATTCTTCCATACTTTCAATGCCTTGCTTGAAGGTAATCAACAGATCATTATGACCAGTGATTTGTACCCAAAAGAAATTGACGGCGTTGAAGACCGCTTGAAGTCACGCTTTGGCTGGGGTTTGACCATTGCCATTGAGCCGCCGGAGCTAGAAACCCGTGTGGCGATTTTGATGCGTAAGGCACAGGAGCGTGGCTTACATTTACCGCACGAGGTTGCGTTCTTTATTGCCAAGCGATTGCGCTCTAACGTTCGTGAACTCGAAGGCGCCCTTAATCGTGTTGCTGCTAACGTGAATTTGACCGGTCGGGCAGTCACGATCGATTTCGTCAAAGAAGCTTTGCGAGATTTAATTGCCGCGCAGGAAAAGTTAGTTACTATAGACAATATACAAAAGACCGTTGCCGAGTATTACAACATCAAAATGGCAGATATCTTGTCTAAACGTCGCAGTCGGTCGGTCGCGCGTCCTAGACAGTTAGCGATGGCGTTAGCGAAAGAGCTAACGAACCATAGCTTGCCGGAAATTGGCGATGCGTTTGGCGGACGCGATCACACGACTGTGCTGCACGCTTGCCGAAAGATACAAGAATTAAAAGAATCACAACACGATATAAAAGAAGATTATCGTAATCTTATTCGGACACTATCTTCATAGAAGGGGATCGGGAGCATGAAATTTACATTAAGCCGCGACGAATTTTTAAAGCCACTCCAGGTTGTGAGTGGTGCCGTTGAACGTCGACATACGCTACCGATTCTCGCTAATGTTCTTATTCAATGTGACGGAAATGAGCTCAAGCTGACCGGCACAGATCTCGAAGTCGAACTCGTTTCTGCGGTACAGTCGGTCGATGGCGATGCTGGTGAAATCACCGTACCTGCGAAAAAGCTGCTAGACATCGTTCGCAGTTTGCCCGACGGTGCATCACTAGAGTTTGTCGCAGCAGATGACCGGGTAACCCTTCGTTCAGGCCGCAGTAAATTTACCTTGAGTAGTCTTCCTGCGAGTGATTTCCCGAATATTGATGATTGGGAAGGCGATAGTCACTGGGTGATGGAGCAGGGTGAATTGCGTCACCTCATGGAAAAGACCCATTTTTCGATGGCCAACCAAGATGTTCGTTATTACCTGAATGGTATGTTGTTTGAAACCGACAATAGCCTGCTTCGTACGGTTGCTACTGATGGGCATCGTTTAGCGATGAGTCATTGTACAGTGAATCAGCCTGGCTTACCGCAACGCCAAGTTATTGTACCGCGCAAGGGTGTGGTTGAGTTACTCCGATTGCTCGCCGATAACGACAGTGAAGTAGAGTTGGCGATGGGTAATAACCATATTCGCGTAAAAACCAAAGACATTACTTTTACCAGTAAGTTGGTCGATGGACGCTTCCCAGATTACCGCAGAGTTCTACCGCAAGGCGGTGATCGCATCGTTGTCGCCGACCGTGACTTATTGCGGCAAGCGTTTGTTCGTGCATCAATACTTTCTAATGAAAAATTTCGAGGCGTTCGCCTAAATCTGCAACCTTCAGAACTTTGCATAACAGCGACCAACCCTGAGCAAGAGCAAGCGGAAGAACAGATTGAAGTTGAATTTAACGGTGAGGCCTTGGAAATTGGCTTTAACGTGAGTTATTTGCTCGACGTGCTGAATAATATCGACGAAGACGAGGTTCGTCTGACGTTAGCCGATTCAAACAGCAGTGCGTTAATTGAGCCGGCGAGCAGCGACAATTCCGTTTACGTTGTTATGCCAATGCGGCTGTAGTCTTGGACACTGACATCCAACGTTTATGTTCATAAAGACGCTTCGTTTGGAGCATTTCAGAAATTTCTCCAATGCGTCGTTATCTCCTTCTAAAGGTATCAACGTTATTGCTGGAGCCAACGGCTCCGGCAAAACAAGCTTGCTTGAGAGCATTTATTGTTTTGGATTTGGTCGTTCATTTAGGCCTGGGAGTTTTCGCCAGCTAATCCAGCATGAACGCGAACAATTTACCCTATTCGCAGAGACTTTAGAAAGTGAAAGTACTCATAAGTTGGGATTTCGGCGCTCTGTCAATGGCGAAACGACGTTGCGTATCGATAGCGCCAATGAACCCAAACTTTCTAATCTTGCTAGGCATGTACCTCTGCAGTTGCTCACTCCTGAATCTGTTGAGCTTATTTTAGGCGGTCCTAAAAATCGCAGACAGTATTTAGACTGGGGAGTGTTCCACGTGGAACATCAGTTTTATTCTTTGTGGGTTTCTTATAGCAAGCTTCTTAAACAACGTAACAGCTTGCTTAAACAGCGACGCTGGCACAAGGAAGGGAAATATTGGGACCAGCAGCTTGCTGATATTGGGGAAAAGATTGATGAGTTACGCCAAAGCTATATCGAACGATTTCGTCCGTATCTAAGCAGATTGATTGTAGAGTTTTTGCCGGAATACGATTTCTCGTTTGAACTTCGTTCGGGGTGGTCAAAACAAGACGCAAGTCTAGCTGACGCGCTAAATCGTCTTGTTGAGCAAGACACAAAATATGGTTATACAACAGCGGGTCCCCATAAGGCAGATTTACGAATTTTAGCTAACGGTGAAGACGCAAAAGTGTTATTGTCGAGGGGGCAGCTAAAGCTTTTAGTGACAGCCCTAAAACTTGCTCAGGGCAGGTTTTTTACTGACACAACATCACGGAAATGTGTGTACTTGGTTGATGACTTAACGGCGGAATTAGACCGACAGAATCAAGCAAAGTTGTGTTCAGCTCTGGTACAATCAGAGTCACAGGTTTTTGTTACGGCGATCTCTGAGAAGCTCACGAATGACTACTTTTCTGAGGTCGCTAATAACGTGTTCCACGTGGAACATGGACGTATTACTGATAAATAAATAGAGATCAAACACTATGGAAGATAACAACTACGGTTCATCCAGTATCAAAGTGCTAAAGGGGTTAGATGCCGTTCGCAAAAGACCTGGTATGTACATCGGCGATACCGATGATGGTACTGGGTTACATCACATGGTGTTCGAAGTCGTCGATAATTCAATTGATGAAGCGTTAGCAGGGCATTGCTCTGATATCGTTGTTACGATCCACTCCGATGGTTCTGTCTCAGTGCGTGATGATGGCCGGGGTATCCCTGTCGATATGCACGAAGAGGAAGGCGTATCAGCGGCTCAGGTTATTATGACCGTATTGCACGCTGGTGGTAAGTTCGATGATAACTCTTACAAGGTTTCAGGTGGCTTGCACGGTGTCGGCGTTTCTGTTGTAAACGCGTTATCTGATAAGTTGCAGTTAACCATTCGCCGCCAAGGACATGTTTACGAACAAACCTATAATCTGGGCGAGCCGGTGGCAGACCTTGGTAAAATTGGTGACACCGATGCAACGGGTACTGAAATTCGTTTTTGGCCGAGCCCAACAATTTTTAGCGACGTAGAATTTCATTACGACATCCTTGCCAAACGCTTACGTGAGTTATCGTTTTTGAATTCTGGCGTTTCGATCATCCTGCAAGATGAACGCAACGATCGAAAAGACCACTTCAAATATGAAGGTGGTATTGCCGCATTCGTAAATTATCTAAATAAAAATAAGACGCCTATCCACCAGCAAACCTTTCATTTCTCTGTTGAGAAAGAGGATGGCATAGCCGTCGAGGCAAGTTTGCAATGGAATGATTCGTTCCAAGAGAGCATTTACTGCTTTACCAATAACATCCCCCAGCGCGATGGTGGTACCCACTTAGCAGGCTTCCGTGCAGCACTCACTCGAACGCTAAATGCGTTTATGGAGAAAGAGGGCTTCACCAAGAAAATGAAGCAATCTGCGACAGGTGATGATGCTCGTGAAGGCCTTACTGCGGTTATTTCGGTGAAAGTTCCAGATCCTAAGTTCTCTTCTCAAACCAAAGATAAGTTGGTTTCGTCGGAAGTGAAGACTGCGGTCGAGCAGGCGATGAACGAAAAACTTTCTGAATTCCTATTGGAAAATCCGAACGACGCTAAAGTGATTGTGAGCAAAATCATTGATGCGGCTCGGGCGCGTGAAGCTGCGCGTAAAGCGCGGGAAATGACTCGCCGTAAAGGCGCGCTGGATCTAGCTGGCTTACCGGGTAAATTGGCCGATTGCCAAGAAAAAGACCCCGCACTCTCTGAACTCTATATTGTGGAGGGTGACTCTGCAGGGGGCTCAGCGAAGCAGGGCCGTAACCGTAAAAACCAAGCCATCTTACCGTTGAAGGGTAAAATCCTGAACGTCGAAAAAGCGCGTTTTGACAAAATGCTGTCGTCGCAAGAAGTTGCGACGTTGATTACGGCTATGGGCTGCGGTATCGGCCGTGATGAATATGACCCGGACAAAACTCGCTATCATCGTATCATTATCATGACCGATGCCGACGTTGATGGGTCTCACATTCGCACGCTGCTGCTGACATTCTTCTACCGTCAAATGCCAGAGATTATCGAACGTGGATACATCTATATTGCCCAGCCGCCACTTTATAAAGTGAAGAAGGGCAAGCAAGAAACGTACATCAAAGACGACCCAGCTTTAATTAAGTACCTAACTAGCTTGGCATTGGATAATGCTTCTCTGCATCCTAATGCCGATGCGCCCGGTATAACCGGTGAGCACTTAGAAACGTTAGTACTGGGTTATCAGATGGCGCAAGAGAATATCAAGCGTTTGAGTCGTAGAATGCCTGAGCGCTTCTTACAGCGTTTGTTCTACGCGCCTAGATTGACCGAAGAGCGGTTAAAAGACCAATCTTATATGGAGCGTTGGGCTATGACACTTAACGACGACCTGACAGCGCGAGAGACCGATTCAGCGACTTACACCATTAAAGTGCAACGTGATGAAGAACGTGGCCTGTTCTTGCCATTAGCGACCGTTCGCCAACACGGTATCGACAATGATTACCCACTAAACTATGAGTTCTTGATGTCGAAAGACTATGAGCAAATTATCGAAGTGGGTGAGCAAATCGATTCATTGGTTGAGGCTGGCGGATTTGTTCAGCGCGGTGATAAGCAACAATCGATAGAGCATTTCGTTGAAGCGGTGGAATGGTTAATCGGTGAGTCCAAGCGTGGCTTATACATTCAGCGCTACAAAGGTTTGGGCGAAATGAATCCAGAGCAGCTTTGGGAAACCACCATGGATCCAGAAACGCGACGGATGCTGAAAGTTACCATTGAAGATGCTATTGGTGCGGACCAACTGTTCACTACGCTAATGGGCGATGAAGTTGAACCGCGTCGAGCATTCATCGAGTCGAATGCGCTCAAGGTGGCAAACCTAGACGTCTAGAATAAAACAGTAATAAAAAAGCCCGCGTCGGAACTGACGCGGGCTTTTTTTGCCTAGCTATGGTTGTAAGACAAAGGTTGCAGCGCAAAGGTTGCAACACAAGCCATTATTGCAGCATTGAAATGTCAGCAATCTCGAGGAACAGTGCGCGTAGCTGTTTAAGCAGGGCTAAGCGGTTTGCACGAATAGCTGGGTCATCGTCGTTCACCATCACATTATCGAAAAATGCATCGATAGGCTGTTGCAAAGAGGCTAAACGTTTTAGCGCTGCTTCGTAGTTGCCACTTTCAATATCCGGTGCCACGGTGCTTTGTGCTTCGTGGATTTTCGCAGCTAGCGTTTGTTCTTCAGCCACTTGCAATTTATCCGCGTCAATTTGGCTTGGAATATCGCTATCGACTTTCGCTAAGATGTTACCCACGCGCTTATTCGCTGCGGCTAGCGACTCAGCTTCCGGCTCGTCTTTAAATATTGCCACAGCACGTACGCGTTTATCGAAGTCCGCTGGACGGGTGGGCCGGTTCGCCGATACCGCCTGAATCACATCCACTGCAATGCCTTTATCTTGATACATTGGGCGGAAACGACCGAGCAAAAATTCCAGCACGTCATCAGCAACGGTACTGCTGGTTAAGCGATCACCAAGTTGCACTTGCGCGTGTTCAATCAACGACACCAAATCGAGTTGCAAATTTTGTTCGACAATAATGCGTAAAATGCCAATTGCGGCACGGCGTAACGCGAAAGGATCTTTATCGCCCTTTGGCGTCTGTCCAATACCAAAAATACCGACCATCGTATCCAGTTTATCGGCCAGTGCTACAGCACAAGCTTCCAATGTCGCCGGTAGTTCGTCACCCGCGAAACGAGGCCAGTAATGTTGTTCAATGGCCTCTGCAACGGCGCTGCTTTCACCGTCGTTAAGCGCATAGTGATAGCCCATCACGCCCTGGGTTTCAGGGAATTCTGAGACCATTTGTGTAGTCAGATCGGCTTTTGACAGGAGGCCGGCACGGTATGCCACATTAGGGTCCACACCCAGTTCACTGGCAATAATTTTTGCTAATCCGGCGATACGCTCGCTTTTATCGGCAATAGTACCTAAGCGCTTTTGGAACAAAACATTTTCCAAATCTTTCAGGCGCGATTCTAGCGTTTGCTTTTTGTCGGTTTCAAAAAAGAAACGTGCATCAGCAAGGCGAGGGCGAACCACGCGCTCATTTCCTAGAATAATCTGCTGCGGATCGCGACTCTCGATATTTGTGATAAAAATAAATGCCGGTAACAAATTACCCTGGCTATCTTCTACTGGGAAGTAGCGCTGGTCGTCTTTCATGGTAACGATGAGCGCTTGCTTTGGTACTTGCAGAAATTCTTCAGAGAACGATGCATGCAATGCCACAGGCCATTCAACCAGCGCGGCGACTTCTTCCAGCAGCGCTTCATCTTCAACGACATGACCATTAAGATCGTTCGAAATTCTAGAAATCTCACTTTTAATCAATGATTTACGCTCATCGATAGTAGGCATTACATAATGGCTGCGCAACTGCTCAAGGTAATCGTTTACATGCGCCAGCTCAAACCCTTCAGGGCTGTGGAAACGGTGACCTTGAATATGGCGATCCGACTGAATGCCCAATACCGACGCGTCGATGAGTTCGCTACCAAACATGACGGTATAGGTATGTGCGGGGCGGATGAATGAATAGCTGCTGTTACCCCAACGCATTGGCTTGGGAATAGGTAATTGCTTCAACGCCTTTTCTACCATAGCAGGAAGCAGGCTCGCGATCGGCTGGCCTTTCTCCACCGTTTTATGAAGTAGCCACTCGCCCTTATCGGTAGTTAAGCGTTGCGCTTCTGCGACCGTGATACCGTTTGACCGGGCCCAACCCTCAGCAGCTTTGGTTGGGTTACCATCCGCATCGAAGGCGACATCCACTGAAGGACCGCGCTTTTCTACCGCTTTATCGGCTTGTTCGGCATCGAGGTTTTCGACAATGATCCCCAACCGCCGAGGCGTAGCAATACTCATTGTGTTAGTAAACGCTAACTCCGCTGCGTTTAATTGCTCAACAATGCTGTTGCTGAAGGCTTCGCTTAGCTGCCGCAAAGCCTTTGGTGGCAGTTCTTCGGTTCCCAACTCAATCAGTAACTTGTCCTTAAGCATTGCTCAGCTCCTTGACGTCTGTGCTGTCGTTACACATTGGAAAACCTAACGCTTCGCGCGCGGCATAATAGGCTTCGGCGCAGGCCTTCGCCATTGTTCGAACACGTAAGATATAACGCTGCCTTTCTGTGACCGATATCGCATGCCGAGCATCTAACAAGTTAAAGGCGTGCGATGCGCGCATCACCTGCTCGTAGGCTGGTAATGGCAATTGCTTTTCAATCAGCGTTTCACATTCTTTTTCGCATTCATCAAAGCGCCCGAACAGAACGTCGACGTCGGCAATCTCAAAGTTGTAGGTCGACTGTTCTACTTCGTTTTGGTGGAATACATCACGATACAGAATTTTTCCACGCGGGCCATCGGTCCACACTAAGTCGTAGATGCTATCCACGCCCTGTATGTACATTGCTAAGCGTTCTAAACCATAGGTTATTTCACCGGCAACAGGCTTACACTCTAGCCCACCAACTTGCTGAAAATAGGTAAATTGGGTGACTTCCATGCCGTTCAACCAAACTTCCCAGCCCAGACCCCAGGCGCCCAATGTTGGCGATTCCCAGTTGTCTTCCACAAAACGGATATCATGCACTAACGGGTCGAAACCGAGGCGCTCTAGTGAGCCTAAGTACAGTTGCTGGATATCCTTGGGCGATGGCTTCATAATGACCTGAAACTGATAGTAGTGTTGCAGGCGGTTTGGGTTTTCCCCATAGCGGCCATCGGTTGGACGGCGACAGGGTTGCACATAGGCATAGCTTGCTGGCTCAGGACCTAATGAGCGCAAGAAGGTCATTGGATGGAAGGTACCGGCACCCACCTCCATATCTAGGGGTTGAACGATGGCACAGCCTTGCTGCGCCCAGTAATCTTGCAACGCAAGAATCAATCCCTGAAAGGTTTTTACGTTGTAATCAGCCATCAGGTGCTTATCTCTATTTGCGAATGAATGGGAAAATCAGGCATTATGCGGGATTATACCCGTTCATTCGGCGATGATATAGGGCTCTAGCCCGATTACAGCAAGAATCAAAAGAAATCGCAGAAATCACAGGCAGCATAGCGTGCAAGACATTATTAACGACCAAAAACCTCGCTGCGGCTGGTGTGGTCACGCAGAAGACTACCAGCACTATCATGATACCGTTTGGGGTCGACCTGAGCTTGATCCGCAACGGTTATTTGAGAAGCTGTGCCTGGATGGTCAGCAAGCCGGTTTAAGTTGGATTACCATCCTTCGCAAACAGGAGAATTTTCGTCAGGCTTTCTATGATTTTGACCCAACGAAGATCGTGGCGATGAGTGACCGCGAGCGGCAAGCATTAGTTACCAACAAAGGGATTATTCGTCATCGCGGCAAAATCGATGCGATTTTCTCCAACGCCCAGGCATATCTGGCGTTAGAGCAGCAAGGTATGTCGTTTGACCGGTTTATTTGGCAATTTGTCGATGGCCGCCCACTGCGCCATCAACGCCAAAGTTTTACTGAAATACCCACCGAAACTGAGACGTCTAAAGCGATGTCAAAAGCCCTTAAAAAGGCCGGCTTTCGGTTCGTCGGGCCGACAATATGCTACGCATTCATGCAAGCTGTCGGGTTAGTGAACGATCACTTAGTGGCGTGCCATTGTCACCAAGAAGTCGATCAATTAATGCAACATACAGAAGTACAGGTTTAGTTGGATAGATTATGATTGAAATTACTATTGCTGATTATCAAAACCCGAAACATCGACAAGCGGTTGTGGCGATGCTAGATGACTACGCTCGCGACCCTATGGGCGGCGGCGAAGGTCTGGAAGATGAGGTTAAAGAGCAATTAGTTGATGAGATGGCGAAGCGTGATCACGTGTTCTCGCTATTAGCGTTTGATGGTGAACAGCCTGTAGCACTAGCCAACTGCGTTGAAGGCTTTTCTACATTTGCGGCAAAGCCACTGATGAATATCCATGATATTGCGGTGATCAGTGAATACCGCGGTCAAGGTATTGCGCGCCGCTTGCTAGAGGAAGTAAAAACCTTGGCGGAATTTCGTGGCTGTTGCAAAGTGACGTTGGAAGTACTTGAGGGTAACGAAACCGCAAAGCACGCTTATAAGAACTTTGGCTTTAAGCCTTATGAATTGGGTGATGTGGGTAAAGCTGAGTTCTGGCAGTTGTACCTAGACTAAGCTAAGCCCTTTTTAATCCAGTAGCGAAACGGGGCTTGCTCCGTTTCCTCTGCGACCAGTTGGTGGTCCATAAAGCGGCAGAAACTTGGTATGTCCCGTCGTGTCGCGGGGTCATCAGCAATCACTAACAATACTTCGCCGTCAGCCATTTTGCGCACTTGAGCACGGATCATCATTACCGGTTCCGGGCATAACAACCCTAGGGTATCGAGTTCTGCGTCATAATGGTGTGCGGTCATCGCAATAGGTTCCTTTGCCAATAAAAAAGCCGCCCGTGGGCGGCTTGTTATTATACGGTTTTTTATACTTTCTCAAAGACCGTCGCAATGCCTTGACCCAAACCAATACACATGGTGGCTAGGCCAAGCTCCGCTTGTTTGTCTTCCATCAAATTGATCAATGTGGTGGAAATGCGGGCGCCTGAGCAGCCTAACGGGTGGCCTAACGCGATCGCACCACCGTTAAGGTTCACCTTCTCATCGGCTTTGTCGAGCAGTTTCAATGCTTTCAACACCGGCAGTGATTGCGCCGCAAAGGCTTCGTTCAGTTCAACCACGCCGATGTCATCCATGCTTACGCCAGCGCGTTTCAGCGCCTTTTCTGTGGCCGGGACAGGGCCGTAACCCATGATAGATGGATCGCAACCAGCAACTGCCATCGAACGGATTTTCACCCGCGGCGTAAGGCCCAGTTGTTTGGCTTTGTCTGCCGACATGATCAGCGTTGCTGCAGCACCATCAGACAGTGCAGAAGAGGTGCCCGCGGTGACCGTGCCATTCGCTGGATCGAATACCGGACGCAATTGCGCCAACGATTCAGCAGTCGTCTCTGGACGAATGACTTCGTCAGTCGACACTTTAACTAACTCACCATCGGCATTATGGCCGTTCATGGCATAAATTTCGTTAGCAAAACGGCCCTCTACGGTCGCCTTGTGCGCCAACTGGTGTGAACGTGCACCGAATGCGTCTTGTTGCTCCCGGCTGATGCCAAACTTACGACCAAGCAGTTCGGCGGTCATTCCCATCATACCAGCAGCACGAGCCACGGACTTGTTTAACCCTGGATGAAAATCGACACCGTGCATCATTGGCACATGGCCCATGTGCTCGACACCTCCGGCAATAAAAATATCGCCGTCGCCATGCATGATGGCACGAGCGGCATCGTGGATGGCTTGCATTGATGAACCACACAAACGGTTAACGGTTACACCCGCAACAGAATGAGGAAGGCCAGCCAACAATGCAGCGTTACGTGCGATGTTGAAACCTTGCTCAAGGGTCTGTTGCACACACCCCCAGTAAATGTCTTCGATTTCATTAGGGTCAACCGCGGCGTTACGCTCCAACAAGCCTTTCATCAGGTTTGCAGAGAGGTCTTCTGAACGGGTGTAACGGAATACCCCGTTTTTTGAACGTCCCATGGGCGAGCGAATACAATCGACAATGACTACATCTTTCATCGTAAAACCTCCTCTACCTTATTTTGCGCTTGGCGCTAAATAAGATTTGCCCGATTTAGCCATCTCTCTCAGGCCATCGGTCACATGATAAATTTCGCCCAGATCACGGTAGCGATCGGCAAGCTCGATAAATTTCTCTAGCCCCATGGTCTCGAGGTAACGGAAAGGTCCACCGCGGAATGGCGGGAAGCCTAAACCGTACAGCATTGCGATATCCGCCTCGGCAGCCGTATCGACAATGCCTTCTTCTAGGCAGCGCACCACTTCGTTGACCATTGGAATCATACAACGGGCGATGATTTCATCAGCATCAATGGTTTTGCCTGGTTGGCTACCGGTTAACTGATAGGCTTTCTCTGCTGCATCTTTGGTGGTTCGACCCTTTTTGTCGGTACCATAATCATAAAAGCCTTTACCATTTTTCTGACCATAACGCTCGGCGTTAGCCAGTTGCGCAACCGCATTGGCTTCATCACGCGGCATCCGAGTTGGGAAGCCTTCAGCCATTACCTTGGTACAGTGGTCAGCGGTATCGATGCCAACAACATCTGACAAGTACGCTGGACCCATTGGCCAACCGAATTGTTTCTCCATAACCTTGTCGATAGCCACAAAGTCGACGCCTTCCTTGAGCATTTCAGCAAAGCCTGCCAAGTAAGGGAACAACACGCGATTGACTAAGAACCCAGGGCAGTCGTTCACGACAATCGGGGTTTTACCCAGTTTCAGCGCATAAGCGACGACCGCTGCGACGGTCTCATCTGAGGTCTTTTCACCACGAATAATTTCGACAAGCGGCATTTTGTGCACAGGGTTAAAGAAGTGCATGCCACAGAATTTCTCTGGGTGTTTTAGGTTCTTCGCTAATTCGGTGATCGAGATGGTAGAAGTGTTCGAGGTGATAATAGCGTCGTCGCTGACCACCTGCTCAATTTCTGCCAACACCGAGCCTTTCACTTTCGGATTTTCGACAACGGCTTCTACCACGATATCGACGTCTTTGACCGCTTCGTTGAGCAACGTCGGGGTGATAGAAGAAAGCACTTTAACCACTTTTTTGTTGTCTGCTTTGCCACGCTTAACCGCTTTTTCTAAAATTTTGCCGGCTTCTTTCATGCCTAAATCAAGTGCGTCTTGGCGGATGTCTTTCATTACCACCGGTACGCCCTTGTAGGCAGATTGGTAGGCGATACCACCGCCCATAATACCTGCGCCAAGCACTGCAGCGTGTTTGATTTCTTTGCTGGCGGTTTTCGCACGCTTTTTCGATTTACTTTTCACTAGCTGGTCAGCCAAGAAAATACCGACTTGTGCCTGACAGGCATCGGTTTGGGTTAAATCAAAGAATGCGGCGTTTTCTGCTTTCAATGCACCTTCACGCGCTTCGCGAGCGCCATTCTCAATGGCTTCAATGGCTTTATGGGGTGCTGGGTAATGTTTACCTGCCTTGGCCGCTACCATGCCTTTAGCAGTGGTTAAGCTCATCAGTAGCTCGGTGTCGTTGGCCGCTAAAGGAGCCAGTTTTGGTGCACGCTTGGCCTTCCAATCTTGTTCACCGGCAGCGGCTGCTTTGGCAAGGTTTAATGCTGCTTCTGTGAGTTTCTCTGGTGCTACAACAGCATCGACAACGCCCACTTTCATGGCATCTTCGGCACTATTGTTTTTACCGGTAGTGATCCATTCCAGTGCATTGTCCGGTCCGATCACGCGCGGCAGACGCATGGTGCCGCCAAAGCCAGGAATAAGCCCCAGCTTAACCTCGGGTAATCCAATGGTCGCTGTCGGGTCGGCAACCCGATAATCACAGGCCAACAGTGCTTCACAACCGCCACCGAGGGCAAAACCTTTTACTGCCCCAACGGTCGGGACTGGTAAATCTTCCAGTTGGTCGAATACCCGTGATGCTTTTGCAACCCAATCTTTGGTGAGCTCAGGGTTAGCAAATAGCTGTAAGAATTCGGTAATGTCAGCGCCAACAATAAAAGTTGGCTTGGCACTGGTTACAATGACGCCTTTAAGATCTGACAGTGCAGCGAGCTTGGTTAGTGCGTCGCTGAATTCTTCCAACGTTTTTTGGTCGAATTTGTTGACTGAACCTGCTGCGTCAAAGGTTAATTCGGCGAACCCCGGCTCGACAAAATCAACCCGGATACTCTCACCTTGGTAGATCATGTTTTATCTCCCACGACTTCCGGTAAATATTTACATAGGCAGAGTACTGACTCTGACCCATGATTTGGTTATGGTAGACAGAGTTTGGCGCGAAAGCGGCGAATTTTCAACGGTTATTTAAACACGCGTTTGAAATTGAGGTGGTGGCAGATCGTGTTTTATCGTCAGGCAAAGTTTACGCAGGCTGTTAGCTTGGTCATCGCCATGTTGGTAAGCGTTGCTGTTGGTGCGCAACAACTTACCCTTGAGCAACAACGCGAACTCTTTGTTAAAGCAGAGTATGCCGCAAAAAGAGGGCGCCTAGATGAATACCAGCTATTGCTGGAAAAGTTGCAAGACTACCCATTAAAGCCGTACCTAGAATTAGAACGTTTGCAACAAGTCGGTTACCTCGCTAACGAGGACCGAGTTCTGGCATTTCTCAAACAGTACGAAGGCACGCCGTTAGATTGGCAGCTTCGCGGGCAATGGTTAGATTATCTGCAAGAGCAGGATTTGTATCGCCGTTTTGCACGAGATTTTCGCTACCCCGGAACCGACAACCACCAATGCTATTTCATTGATGCCAAGCGGCGAATGAACGCGATGACCGATGATGAGTTTATTAAGCGCGTTGATGCCATATGGAACGCTGGCTACTCACTTCCCGATAGTTGTAACCCGATCCTCGAGCAGTGGACGGATATGGGTGCACGGACACCAGAAAAGGTCTGGCAACGTCTCCGCCTAGCGGCAGAAGGGGGAGACGCAACATTACTGCCTTACCTAACAAGATTATTACCCGATGACCAGCGCTACTTGGGCGAGCTCTATCGGATTTTACGGCGCTATCCACAGCGGGTTTCGCAATCCACACAATTTCCGGCATTTTTCCCGCACAAAGAAGCGACCATAGCGGCCTATGCCCTACAGCGTGAAGTCTGGGACGATCCAGAGCGGGCCATTACCGCTTATCATCGCATAGTGCAGCGCCTGCCCTTCAGCGCAGAGCAAAATCAGCAAGTCGTGAATGAGTTTGCGGTGGCATTAAGCTTAAAGAATCACCCAGCTGCCGAGGCCTGGCAACAAAAGGCTGGCAATACCGCATTGACTGAACGGTTGCTCCAGTGGCGCTTAGCGTTTTATTTGCGCAACCAAGACTTTAGTGGCCTACTTCAAGTCATTGATCAGTTCCCTAATGCTATTCAGCAGGGTAATCAGTGGCGTTATTGGCGCGCTCGCGCCTACGAAGAGACAGGTAACGCTTTGCAGGCGCAAAAGCTGTACCAAGATCTGGCTAATGAACGCCATTATTATGGCTTTTTGGCCGCAGCTAAAATCGGACAACCGGTCAATTTGGAGCGTCAACCGTTAGATGTGAGTGTGCAGCGAATGGAAGCAGTGCGCTCTCGACCAGCAGCACGCCGCGCCTACGAATTTTTACAATTAGAACGTTGGGTGGACGCACGCCGCGAGTGGCATGAGCTGCTGTCCCATTTATCTGCCGATGAACAGCTAGCTGCAGCGGCTTTAGCCAGCGAGTGGGGCTGGCATGACCAAGCCATTTGGGGGGTGGCACAAGTTGGTCATTTTGATGCCGTGCAGCTGCGCTTTCCACTGGCCTATTTAGAACAGATAGAACAGTCCGCAGGCGAGGCAGGCATTGACCCATTTTGGGCCATCGCGGTGACTCGCCGGGAAAGCGCGTTTCGTAGCGATGCCTATTCCAGTGCTGGAGCCCGCGGGTTGATGCAAATTTTGCCGAGCACTGCCGAGCGGGTGCTGAATCGACAACTCGGTTGGCAAGAACTCCACCAACCGGCAACCAACATTGCAATAGGAACCGCCTATCTTGGACAACTGAATAAGCGGGTGAACAATAATTGGGTGCTAGCAACCGCTGCCTATAATGCCGGCTATTATCGTGTGCTGGATTGGTTGCCAACCAAGCCAATGCCTGCGGATTGTTGGATAGAGACCATCCCCTACCACGAAACGCGAGATTATGTGAAAGCAGTGCTGGCTTATCAGCAAATTTATCGTATGTTAGTAGACAAGCACGACAACCTGTTTCAGCAGGTTGCGACAATGACCATCGAGCCAGCGGAAGAGGATAACTGATGAACGGCGCAGGGCATATCTTTCGACATTTTGCAGACCATATCGCGCAGCTTCAGCATCGTGCCGAATTAATGTTTGAACGCGAGGGCATGACGTTTCTTGCCATCCATTCTGGACAACTGAAAAAGCGCTTCTTGGACGACATGGAATATCCTTACAAGGTTAATCCGCACTTCGTCCCTTGGTGCCCCGACGCACAAGAATTACCAAATAGCTGGGTACTGCTGCAACAAGGGCAACGACCAAAGCTAATTGTCTATCAACCGCAAGATTACTGGCATTTTACTTTACCGGTTGGTGATTGTGAGTGGGCCCATGCGGTGGATATTGAAACCATTGCCACACCGGAGGCCATCGAGAAGTTTTTACCTTACGATAAGCACCAAGGCGCTTACATTGGCGAGCATATCGAGGTTGCCAAAGCGCTAGGGTTTGAGCAAATCAATCCAGACCCAGTGCTTAACTTTTGGCATTATCACCGCTTGTTCAAAACCGACTATGAGATCGATTGTTTAGCGCGCGCGAATGTTCTAGGGGTTCATGGTCATCGCGCTGCGGCCGCGGCGTTTGCTAATGAAGGTAGTGAGTTTGATTGTTTGCTGGCCTTTTGCGAAGCGACCAAAATGAACGAAGCTGATGCGCCATACAAACCAATTATTGGTATAAATGAGCATGCTGCCATCCTTCATTACATGCGGCAGTCCAAACAGGCACCACAGAATCATCGCAGTTTGTTGGTCGATGCTGGAGTACAGGTCGCCGGTTACGCCTCGGACATCAGCCGCACTCACTCGGCAAGAGAGAACGAATTTACTGAGTTAGTTGTTGCTGTTGACCAGTTAACCCAAGCGTTAACAGAAAAACTGCGACCGGGATTGGGCTTCCCAGAGCTTCATCAGTTGGCGCACGAAAAAATGGCCAACTTATTGTTTGCGTTTGGGTTTATCACCACTTCGCCTGACGAAATTATGGCTAAAGGCCTAACCCGTTACTTTTTTCCGCACGGGCTAGGGCATCCGTTAGGTGTGCAAGTCCACGATGTTGGCGCGACGCAGTTGGACGAGCGTGGCACATCAGTACCCGCACCAGAACAACATCCGCATTTACGTACTACACGAAACATTGAGCCGCGCCAGGTTTATACCGTTGAACCTGGTGTCTATTTCATCGATTTATTGCTCCAGCGAGCACGCGATGACGGCCATGGCAAATTGTTAAACTGGGAACGAATCAACCAGTTTAAACCGTATGGCGGTGTGCGGATTGAGGACAATGTGGTGGTATATCGAGAGCGTAATCGCAATTTGACGCGCGAAGCGGAGCACTACCTCGACCAGCAACCCTAGGAGTGGATATGTCCGATTCATACGATGTACCAGCGCATACGTTGGAGCATGAATTGGTAATTAAACAAAGCCGCTTTATTGCCTGCACAAAGCGTGTTTCAAGTCGCGAGCAATGGAACCAATGGTTGGCCGAGGTTAAACAAAAATGGCCAGGGGCGAATCATTACTGCACCGCAGCGATTTTTGGCGCGCCCAACGACGGCCAAAGCTACGTTAGCAGTGATGACGGTGAACCAAGCGGAACCGCCGGTAGACCCATGCTAAATGTGTTGTTGCATCAGGCGATTGGCGAGATAGGTGTGGTTGTGGTGCGTTACTTCGGAGGCATTAAACTCGGTACTGGGGGCTTACAACGTGCTTACGGTAAAGCGGTCAGTGAGTCGTTACAGCAGTTACAACGGAGAACAGTGGTCGCTCGCCAAGCAGTAGCGATTCATTTTGATTACAGCGACCAAGGCGTAGTTGAACGGCTGCTTGCTGAATACGACGTCCAGCAACTTCACCGTAACTTTGCTGCCAGCGTTCAGTTAGTGGTTGCTGTCGCCGCTGACCAACGGCAACAGCTAGCGCAGCAATTGGCCGATGCCAGCCAAGGGCGAGTGCAATTAAAAGAACATCGCGCTGGGCTGGAATAAGCGCTCGACTTCACCGATATATTTTTTGTCGACCAAAAATAGGATGACGTGATCATCTGATTGCAGCAGCGTTTCACTGTGCGCAATCAATACCTCATTGCCCCTTACCACGGCACCGATAGTGGTCCCCGGCGGCAGCTTAATGTCTTTAACGGCTTTGCCGACCACTTTTGAGGTATTCTCATCGCCGTGAGCAATCGCTTCGATAGCCTCCGCTGCGCCTTTACGGAGCGAGTAAACGTTGACGATATCACCCTTACGAATATGGGTTAATAAGGCCGAGATTGTTGCTCGCTGTGGCGAGATGGCGATATCAATTTCGCCGCCTTGCACTAGGTCTACATAGGCGCTGCGTTGGATTAATACCATGGTTTTGCGGGCGCCCATGCGCTTCGCTAACATCGCCGACATAATGTTCGCTTCGTCGTCGTTAGTTACTGCAATAAAGACGTCAGTATCTTCCACGTGCTCTTCGAGTAGCAGTTTCTGATCTGAGGCATCACCACAGAACACTAGGGTATTTTCTAATTGTTGGGACAGAACTTCCGCGCGTGCCTGAGAGCGTTCTATCAGTTTAACGCGGTGGTCGGTTTGTAGCTGCTTGGCCAAGCCAGCACCGATATTACCGCCACCCACAATCATAATCCGGCGATACTGGTTCTCCAGCTTTTGTAATTCTTCCATCACGGTGCGAATGTAGCGGGTATCGGCAATAAAGAAGACTTCATCGTCGGCTTCAATAACGGTTGTACCGGTTGGCCGAATAGCATGGCCTTGGCGGAAGATGGCGGCCACTCGCGTATCGATATTAGGGATATGTTCGCGCAACGTTGAAATGGCATGCCCCACCAGCTTACCGCCATAGTAAGCTTTCACCGCTACCAAACTCGCTCGCGCGCCGGCAAACTCCATGACCTGTAGCGCGCCCGGGTAATCAACCAAGCGCTTGATGTATTTTGTCACAAGCTGTTCTGGCGAAATAATATGGTCCACTGGGATGTCTTGGTTGTGGAACAAGCGGTCTTTGTAACGGATATAATCTTCTGAGCGAATACGCGCAATTTTGGTCGGCGTGTTAAACAGCGAGTAGGCAATTTGACAGGCGATCATATTGGTTTCGTCGCTATTGGTAACCGCGATCAGCATGTCGGCGTCTTCGGCACCCGCACGGCGCAATGTGTCGGGATGCGCTCCGTGGCCGACTACAACGCGCAAATCGTGCTTATCTTGCAGTTCTTCCAGCAACTGTGTGTCGGTATCAATAATAGTAATATCGTTGCTTTCACCAACGAGGTTTTCAGCGAGTGTTCCGCCAACTTGTCCAACACCCAGAATAATGATTTTCATAGCGCTTTTTCCAATTTCGCGTAATAGAAGCCGTCGCCAGCATGTTGCCCCGGCAGCCACTGGATGGTTGCCATATCGGCTTGCAATGGGATTAGCTTAGCATCCTTCGTGCGCGCTAAAAACTGCTGAATTTGCTGATCATTTTCTTCAGGCAAGATGGAACACGTGGCGTACAACAAGGTACCGCCAGGAGCCAGTGTTGGCCATAGGCTATCTAGTATCTCCGCTTGCAACGCCACCAGCGCCGCTATATCACTGGCGCGTCGCAGCCACTTAATGTCGGGATGACGGCGTATAACACCGGTTGCTGAGCACGGGGCATCTAGCAAAATTCGCTGAAACGGCGTGCCATCCCACCATTTTTCTCGCTCACGGACGTCGGCACATACCACCTCAGCATTAATATTGCTGCGAGCAATATTGTCTTTTACTCGTTGTAGCCGCTTAGTTTCAACATCAATAGCCAGTATCGGCTGCTGCGGCCGCGAGTGTTCACCAATATGCACGGTTTTACCGCCAGGGGCAGCACAGCAATCCAACACCCGGTCGTTGGTTTGTGAATCAAGGTGGATAGCGGCAAACTGCGCGGCTCGGTCTTGTACTGAAACAAGGCCATCTGCGTAGCCTGGAAGGTCAGTCACCTGGGCGGGATGCTGTAACTTTATCGCACAAGCCAATTGCGGATCTAACTCCGCTTTAATGCCATTTTGCTGCAACTGTTGCAGGTATTCAGCGGCACTTTGCTGGCGCTCATCAATGCGCAGCCACATGGGTGCCTGCTGATTATTTTCTGCAGTGATTTGCCGCCATTGTTGTGGATATGCGGCTTGAATTTTTTCTAATAACCAACGCGGGTGATTGGCATCGTCACGCTCGGCAAGAGGAGCGTTGTCGAGCGCGCGTTGTAGATTACGCAACACGCCATTAACTAAGCCTTTTTGTTTGCCCTTTTTCAAGGTGACGCAGGCTTCTACAGTCGCAGACACCGCGGCATGGGCTTTAGTACGCATCGATATGAGTTGGTAAGCACCAACAAGGAGCAAATAATGGAGTGGTTTTAAGGTGCCTTTTAACGGCTTTTCCAAGCGTTGATTAATCGCCTCGTTAAGGCTAGGCAGATCGCGCAACACACCATAGCACATGGCTTGAACTAAGGACTGGTCTCGCGCCGGTAAGGATTGACTGTAATGTGGCAACGCTTCACTCAGGGATTGTCCCTTTTCTAACACGGCAAACAACGTTTGTGCTGCCGCTGCGCGCGATGCTGCGCCTTGCGCGTTAGTTGCCATGGTTGCCAGAACTCAGTGGTAAACCGGCGGGAAAGTGGCTGCCATACCCGTTTAAGAAAACCTCGGCAGGTTGTTTCGCTTTACCTGGCCATTGCAGCTCTTCGATGTTCACGCAGCCCTCTGCTGTCGCAACAGCCAAGCCCGACTTACTCTGTCCAACCACGGTTCCAGGCTTAGCCGTTGCGGGTTGGTCTACGACTCGCAGTTTGTGAACTTTCACAGGTTTATCGGGTTGCGTCGGGCAACTGAACCACAACCCTGGCCATGGCGTGAACGCCCTTAGTTGGCGTTCAATTTTGGCGGCAGGTTGGTGCCAGTCGATTTCAGCTTCTGCTTTACTGAGTTTGTGCGCGTAGTTAGCCTGCTGATCATCTTGCGGCTTTGCGGTTGCGCGATAGCTTTCTAAATCGGCTAGCACCGTCACTAACGCCTTAGGTCCCAGTTTGGCAAGCTTTGCGTATAGACTCGCTGAGGTTTCTTGTGGCTCGATAGGGCAGCTTTCGGTGTAAAGAATGTCGCCCGTATCTAACCCTTGATTCATCTGCATAATCGTTACGCCAGAGCGCTCATCACCGGCTTCAATAGCCCTTTGAATAGGCGCAGCTCCGCGCCACCTTGGTAACAATGAACCATGAACGTTCAAACAACCGAAACGGGGAATGTCGAGTACCGCTTGGGGTAATATCAAGCCATAAGCGACGACTACCATGACGTCTGCTTGGTAGTTGCTGAGCTGCTGCTGAGCTTTTGCAGTCCGCAGGCTTTCTGGCTGTTCGACAGGAATATTGTGCTCTAAAGCCAAGGTTTTTACCGCGCTTGGCTGTAATTTCTTTCCGCGCCCTGCTGGGCGATCCGGTTGCGTGTACACAGCAACAGTGTCCCAACCCTGTTGTTCAGAGTGAGCGATTAACTCAGCGAGGTGCTGTTCAGCAAACTCCGGGGTACCGGCAAAAATAATCCGCATGTTAGGCGTCAGCCTTAGCCCGTAAGCGATGTTCTTTCTCGAGTTTCTTGCGAATACGGTTACGCTTAAGTGGCGACAGATAATCAACAAAAAGCTTGCCGTTCAAGTGATCAAGTTCGTGTTGAATACAAATAGCCAACAGCCCTTCAGCCGTTTTCGTAAAGCTTTCGCCGTTACGGTCAAGCGCCTTTACGGTGACTTTGCCTGCACGCTCAACTTTTGCGTAAACGCCGGGGAAAGATAAACACCCCTCATCGTTACTGAAGTGCCCCTCAGTTTCGGTGATCTCTGGGTTAATGAAGACTAAGGGTTCGTCCTGATCTTCACTGCAGTCGGCGACAAACAGGCGCTTGTGAATGTCGACTTGGGTTGCGGCCAAGCCTACGCCTTGCGACTCGTACATGGTTTCAAACATGTCGTCGATGGTCGCACGCAACTCGTCATCCACTTGTTGTACGGGTTCTGCGACTTTGCGCAGGCGCTCATCGGGATATTCCAATACGGTCAATTTCGCCATTTCACTCAAACCTCATTACTTCAACTAGCGTTATTTTAACGCAAAATGGCAGGTAAAGGACAGTCCATGCACACCGATGATATTAATACCGCACTGCGCTTAATGATGGCGTCAGCAACAGTTAAAAAGCACGCGCAGCAATGCACCAGTTGGGACCATGTTCGAACGCGATTTGCCTTAAGCGGTGTTGCTATAAAAAGCGATTGGTGCGATCGAGTACAGCGTTGGCAGGCTGAACCTCAGCAAGGTGTTATCGACTATTTTTCTGCAGACTATCCGGAATGCTTAAAACAACTCAGCCAACCACCTTGGTTGCTGTTTTATATTGGTCGCAAAGAACTGCTTAACAGTGTTCAAATAGCCATTGTGGGGAGCCGCAACGCCACCATCGATGGTAGAAATACCGCGAATTGGTTAGCGGCTAAAATTGCTGCACAGAAGGTCACGATAACCAGCGGTTTAGCCACCGGCATTGATACCGCAGCGCATCAGGGTGCGTTAGCCGCGGGTAATAGTATTGCGGTGTTGGGTTGCGGCCCCGATATTTATTACCCGAAGCGCAACCGTGGTTTGCAGCAGCAATTGGCACAACAAGGTTTAGTTATTAGCGAGTTTGTTCCAGGAACTGGGGCGCAAAGCGATCAATTTCCTCGGCGAAATCGTATTATTAGTTGTCTCGCTACTGGTGTCGTGGTGGTTGAGGCTAAACGACGCAGCGGGTCTTTGCTGACCGCGAGATATGCATTGGATTTGGGGCGCGAAGTTGGAGCCGTTCCGGGGAGCATTTGGAACCCAGCCGTTGAAGGCTGTCATTGGCTCATTCAACAGGGCGCTTTGCTAGTGAAAGATGTCAACGATGTGTTGGCGTGGTGCAATCTGCAGAGCGATTGGGTGGAGCAACAAATAAATTCTGTCGAAACCGAGGAGAAAGTCTTGGCAAACTGGCCGTTGTTAGCTAATGTGGGGTTTGAGCCTATGTCTGTTGATGCCCTTGCAGAGCAGACAGGGTTATCGGTCACCGACGTTGCTGAACAACTTGTGATGTTAGAAGTCGAAGGCTGGGTGATCGCCGAAGCAGGCGGTTATAAGAAAGTGGGGAGGCGCTAACCATGTTTGATATCCTCATGTACCTGTTCGAGAACTATATCCACTCTGAAGTGGAAGTGGTCGTAGACCATGATGAGCTAACCGACGAGTTAGCGCGAGCAGGGTTTCATCGTCAAGAAATCCAGAAAGCTTTGGCTTGGCTGGAACGCTTAGCTGACCTTCAGGATAGTCAGTCAAAACCCTATCTTGACCATTCTCCAGGTAAATCTACACGGGTTTATACCGCGGCTGAAGCTGCGCGTATGGACACGCAAAGCCGAGGCTTTTTGATGTATTTAGAAAAGCTCGGGGTGTTGGATTTTGAGACGCGAGAAATGGTGATTGATCGGGTCATGGAGTTGGAAACACCGCAGTTTACTATCGACGATTTAAAGTGGGTGGTGCTCATGGTGTTGTTCAACGTTCCCGGGCAGGAAGCAGCGTACGACCAGATGGAAGGCTTGCTCTTCGAAGAGCCGGAAGGTCTGTTACACTAATAGCTCTGCTACTAGTAAAATTATCGTACGCAAGGGGAAGGCCATGTCATCAAGCTCCGGATTGTGTCCACAATGTGGGCGTGAGCTCGTGGTAAAACATGTTGGGCAGCGAAGTTTTCTTGGCTGCAGTGGTTACCCTGACTGTGAATATACCCAAGGTTTGCGCGAGCAATCAGAGATTGAACCGCAACCGCTTGGCGTACCTTGCCCTGATTGCGGTTCGGAGTTGCAGATAAAGAGTGGCCGTTATGGCCTATTCGTAGGTTGCTCAAACTACCCCAATTGTACCTTTGTTGCTGAAGCTGACGATGATGCTGAACAACAGATTGCTTGCCCTGAATGCCACAAGGGCAAACTGATTGGCAAAACTTCTCGCCGTGGTACGCGTTTTTTTGCTTGTGACCAGTACCCCCAATGCCAATATTCGCTCAACTACCCACCGGTAAATCAGGCGTGCCCCAAGTGTCAGTGGCCAGTGCTAGTGGAAAAAAGACGTAACGGTGTGCGTTACCTGCAATGCCCACAAAAATCGTGCGGATATAAACAAGAATCGGTATAATCCGCGCAGATAATTTGGCGGAGAGAACCTATGAGCGAACAGCAATGGCAAGCGGCGCGCGAAGCATTCGCTAAAGGCGTGTTTGCCTACCCCACCGAAGCGGTTTTTGGCCTTGGCTGCGACCCGAGCAACGATGAATTTATCGAAAAATTATTGGATCTTAAGCAGCGGGTACCAGAAAAAGGCCTAATTTTGTTAGCTGCCGATTACAGCCAAGTTTTACCCTACATTGATGATCAGGCGATTGGCCAAGATAAGCGGTTCCAAGTGTTTTCTCACTGGCCGGGGCCAGTGACGTTGATTTTACCGGCAAAGAAATCTGTTTCGACATTGCTAACCGGCGGACGAGAAACGATTGCTGTGCGTGTTACCGCGTTCGAGCCAGCGCGTGAACTTTGCCGGCAGTTGAATTCGTGCATTGTTTCAACCAGTGCCAACCTCTCTGGCAAGCCAGCCGCAACCACCGCCGACGAGGTTAAACAGCAATTCGACGATCGCTTAGCTTGGATCATGCCTGGACCCACTGGCGGAGCAAGCAAGCCCTCAAAAATTATCGATCCACTCACCAACAAGGTACTTCGTGACAATGTCTGATGCAGTTCTGGAACCCGTAAAAGCCTATTTATTAGCGCTCCAAGACACCATTTGTCAGCAACTGCAGGCGTTGGACGGTAAAGCGCAGTTTGCCGAAGAAAACTGGCAACGGCCTGGCGGCGGCGGCGGTCGTTCGCGAGTGATTAAGCAAGGCGGAGTATTTGAACAGGGCGGCGTAGGCTTTTCCCATGTTTACGGCGAGCGTATGCCGGCATCAGCGACGGCCCATCGTCCAGAGCTAGAGGGACGTGATTTTAATGCCTGCGGAGTATCGCTGGTCATGCATCCCGAGAATCCATATGTGCCTACTGTACATATGAACGTGCGCTTTTTTATTGCTGAGAAAGAGGGCGAGGAGCCGGTTTGGTGGTTTGGTGGTGGCTTCGACCTAACGCCCTTCTATCCGTTTAAAGAAGATGTGATTTTTTGGCATCAACAAGCGAAAGATGCACTCGACGCCATCGACCCAGCGCTCTATCCGAAGTTTAAATTGTGGTGTGACGAATATTTCTATCTCAAACATCGGGAAGAGGCGCGCGGCGTTGGTGGTATCTTCTTTGACGATTTAAACGATCGGCCGTTCGATCAGGCCTTTGCCATTATCAAGGCGGTCGGCGATGCCTTTTGTGATGCTTACATTCCCATTGTAAAACGTCGCCAAGCAATGTCCTATGGCGAGCGCGAACGACAGTTCCAGCTATACCGTCGTGGGCGCTATGTCGAATTCAACCTAGTCTGGGACCGAGGCACACTGTTTGGGCTACAAACTGGCGGCCGAACTGAATCGATCTTAATGTCGATGCCGCCATTGGCTCGCTGGGAATATCAATGGCAACCACAACCAGGATCAGAGGAAGCACGCTTGGCGGAGTTTCTTACTCCGCGTGACTGGTTGGCGGTTGAGGCTGATTGAGCATGTGGTGCGCCAGTGCGGCAAAACGCTGGCGCAACTGCATTTTTAGCATCGGGTCATCAACGCGTTCTTCAAGCACAATAAACATGCAATGAAGCCACTGGTCGCGCAACTTGGTGTCGATTTTAAAGGGTAAATGGCGGGCTCGCAGGCGCGGATGGCCGTACTTTTCTTCGAATAGCGGCGGACCGCCAAGCCAACCACTCAAAAATTCAAAAAACTTCTGCCGAATGTGTGTCATCGGTTGTGGGTGCAACGCCAATAGCTCCTCAGTATCTGGATCATTTTCCATCACATCATAGAACCGCTCAGCAATCGCGCGCACGCCCGCTTCGCCACCGAGTTTGCAGTAAGGCGAGTTGGGATCGCTATGTGGTATTGGCGATGGGTTTTGTGGGGAAGTTTTGCTATTGTCGAGCTTTAATAGTTTGCGAAAAACGTTTTTTATCATGACGCGCTATACAGTATTCGGTAATCCTATTGCACACAGCTTATCACCGCTGATCCATCAGCAGTTTGCACAACAAAGCCAGCACAACAACGTTGAGTATGGGCGTAGTCTAACATCTGTTGGGCGTTTTCGTCGCGCAGTGAGTGAGTTTTTTCGTGCCGGAGGTAACGGCGCGAATGTGACCCTGCCGTTTAAAGTAGAGGCTTTTAAACTGGCTAACCAAGTAACCGAGCGCGCGCGCAACGCCGGTGCGGTGAATACACTGATCCCAACCGTGAATGGCGGTTTATTAGGGGATAATACGGATGGCCAAGGACTGGTAAACGACCTAAAACGTCTAGGCATTAGCGTGTCGGGCAAACGCCTGTTGCTATTAGGCGCCGGCGGCGCGGCCAGGGGCATACTGTTGCCGCTTCTGCAGCAGCAGCCGAGCGCATTAAGCTTATGGAATCGCCGTTCGGAGCGCGCTCAGGCTTTGCTGTTAGCGCAGCAAAAGCAACTGCCCTCGGTGTTAACGAGGGTGTTACAAATAGCCGACTTATCGCACCCTAACATGCCGCCGTTTGATCTCATTATTAATGCCACAAGTGCCAGTATCAGCGGCAATGCGCTACCCTTGGTTGCAGATCTATTGCATTCCGAAACAATAGGCTATGATTTGATGTATAGCCGCGCAGCTACGGCGTTCCAACAACAGCTAACCGAGCTTGCAGGGGTGGTCAGTTTTGATGGGCTGGGAATGCTCATTGAGCAAGCCGCTCTTAGTTATGCGGCATGGAATAGCGCGGTTGTACCCGATACCCATGAACTGCATAAAAGCCTACGGAGCCAATTGTGACTGAATCGACGAGCCTGGAACCGCATCAACGTGCGCGCCAACCAAAACAAAAAGAACAACGTCGAGAAGCTATCCTAACGGCGGCGTTTGAGATGTTCATTGCCAACCAAAATAAATTGCCGACGGTTGCCCAAATTGCCAGTGAATGCGGTTTGGCAAAGGGCACTGCCTATTTATACTTCGAAACCAAGGAAGCGATCTTTTTAGCGTTGTACGAGCAACAGCAGACGGCCTGGTTACAGAGCATTGAAAAGCGCCTACGCTATTCAGAGGAAGATAAGCTACAGCAGTGGCAAGAGGCGTTCCTGAGTTTTCGTGAGCAACAACCACACCTTTGGGCGTTGGCCGCACTCAGTTATTCTGCGCTTGAGCCCGCATTGAAACAGAATGAATTGCTGGCTTATCGAGCGCGTACGGCGAACCGCTTGCAACATTGTTGTCGAGAACTAGAACGGTTGTTAGGGCGCAGTGATGAGCGAGTCTATCCAACCCTGTTGAGCACGATAGCGTTTACCATTGGTCAATGGCAACAAAGCTTCCCATTAAACTCGGTGAAAAGTCTCAATCAAAATAGTGCGGTGAAACAGTTGCAGCCGGACTTCTATCAGTCTCTGGCTGCTGTTCTGCCCTTGCTGTGGCAGCCCTTGTTTGCTCGACAAGAGCAGAAAACGCCTGACGCGAAAGGCCTGTCACGATGGTTTGGTCGATAAAAACTGGACGTCGACCACACCACAGCGCAGTCCGTTTTCGGCTAAAAAGGCTAACCAGTGGCGTTGATTACCACGCAGACTATCTTTTGGGCCTTTAACTTCGACTAACAATGTCCCTAATTCTGGATGCCACAACCATAAATCCGGGAAGCCGCTACGATACTGCCGAATATCGTCTAACAGCCGATTAAATATCGCCAACCAATAGTCCGGAGCAAGCCGCTTAAACCAACTATCGAGCGCGTGGTGTTGTGCCCAGCGCCAGACCACAAATGGATTTTCGATGCCAAACTTGGTTTTCACCAAGCGTGCAATGCGATTTGCTACAGCTTGCGGATAGTGTTGGATGCTGCGCATGCGGCGGGCGATAAGTCGCTGCCGCTTGCGGATAAACGTCGGTGACAAGAGATCTCGCGGCCCACGTTGAAAAGGCTGACAAAACGCACTATCTATGTCAGCAAAAATAATGTCCCAAAAAACCAGACCAAAAACCGCCTGCGGTAGCAAATTCTCGCCGAACAGACCCTCCCAACCTTGCTGTTGATACTGCTGGAGTACCCAATACTCTAATTGCTCTGTTGCCATTCGCGGAGCCGTTATCTGCTGTATTGCACGGTATTGCTGGCGGCGCATGCGCGGCTTGCCAAAATAGTGGCCCATGCGTTGCAGTGCAAGCGTTTCGTTAGCGCTCTGCGGTTGCTCAAGGGCGGCTTGATAACGACGTTGCGCTTGTTGCTGTTGGCCGAGTTTTAACCAACAACGAATTTCGCGTTCGCGCGACGGTTCGCGTTGGCTAAATGCGTAGAGGGTGAGCGCCTGTTGGAATAGCCCTTGACGTTCTAATTGCCGCGCTACGCTATTGAGCAAACGGCTACATTTACCCACAAATTGGGGCCGCAGTGTGGTCTGCTTTAGCCATAGCAACAGCTCAGCAATCAGGCGCTGTTGTTGTGGCGGTGAAGCGTCTCGCCAACTCTGTTGCCACAGAGTTAGGGTCTCGAATTGGGTTAACGCCACCTTCGAATCAAAAATGCCACGCGGACGAATGGTGTAATTTTCGTATTGCACATGCCCTAAAGCTGTCTTCACTAATTCCGATAAGTCGCTATTACTGTGCCCGAAGAACAGCCAAAGGATGCGTTGAAACTGTTGTTGCCGGAGAGGTTGTATTGCCTTAAAGGGTGGCGTTTGATCCGCAGCAAGTTGGCTGGCCAGTTGTTTCAGTAGTTTCGGTTTGGTGGCTGAGGGCGTGATGGTTGCTGATTGTGCAAGCGCAAATTGCTTGAGTTCCTTTTGCGTCATGGCTTGTAGCCAATCGGCCAAGCTCAGCGGTGGGCGCTGAGCCCAGTTTGTTTCACAGAGCCGCTGCTGCGCTTGTGTCAGATTATCGATGTCGGCATAGTGCAGTTTATCGGAACGAAACCATGTGGGCTTGCGGCTGCTCAACCGCAACCAAAGCTTGCGTGCATCCAGCGGCAAGGCAAAGAATTCTTCGATCAGAGCGTTGTCTTCGGACGACAGTAACTCGGCATGCCAGTATTTTACCCAACCCAGGATCTGCTCGAAATTTTTCCAGTAATAGTCTGACTGCGTCGCGTCATTCAACTGCCACATTGCTTACAACTCGCTTGGTTATTGGCTTATGCCTTCGCTTAAATAGAGCTACATAATTAATGAACAAATCAGTATAAAAAGATCAAAAGGATCGCTGGATCTTCGGTTCGGTTATGGTAGTCTAATCGACCTGCTAGCGAAATTGTTCTCTTCAATTCCTGCCTAGCATGAGCCGTAAAAAAAAACGTTTCCACAGCGAAGCAAAATAATAAAAAGCGGCTTGTTGGGATGTGGTATCTCCGTGAAATCCCTTTTCAAACAAGCACTTAATGAAAATTTCACACTGCGAAAATATAAATTTTTTGCGGTGGACTTGTCGTTGTCAACAGACTTATCCACAGCCTATCCCAAAGCCCAACAGTGACCTTAGCCCCCGAAATGTGGCATGCTATAGGCATTCTAAGAAACCTAAACTGAGCACCCGTTCATGGCAGCAGATATTCCACAAAATCCGTTCATTCTGGTTGATGGCTCATCGTATTTATTCCGTGCATTTCACGCGCCGCCACATTTAACCAATTCAGCCGGAGAACCCACTGGCGCTATTTACGGTGTGGTAAATATGTTGCGCTCACTGTTGAAGCGTTATCAGCCCAGCCACATGGCAGTGGTATTCGATGCAAAAGGGCCAACTTTCCGCAACGATATCTATTCGGAGTACAAAGCGCACCGACCGCCGATGCCAGATGATTTGCGGGTACAGATAGAGCCGCTACATAACATCATTAAAGCCATGGGTTTACCGTTGATTTCGATTGAGGGTGTGGAAGCCGATGATGTCATCGGCACCTTGGCCAAGAAAGCCGGTGAAAAAGGCCGCTTCACGCTTATCAGTACGGGTGATAAGGACATGGCACAACTGGTTAATGAGCACGTGGTGTTGATTAACACCATGACCGATACCGTGCTAGATCGCGCTGGGGTAAAAGACAAGTTTGGCGTTAACCCGGAACAAATCATTGATTACTTAGCGTTGATGGGGGATAGCTCAGATAATATTCCAGGCTTGCCCAAAGTCGGAGAAAAAACGGCAGTGGCCATGCTGCAAGGTATCCCTAGCATTGATGAGCTGTATCAGGATCTTGATGCGGTTAAAGCGCTCGACTTTCGGGGGGCTAAGAAAATGCCTGAGAAACTCGAAGAATTTCGCGAGCAACTGCTGATGTCCCGGACCCTGGCGACCATTAAATGCGACGTCGAATTATCCTGCGAGCCCGAGGGCCTAACCATTAGCGAAGCCAACCACGACGAATTGGTGAACCTTTACGGTAAGTGCGAGTTCCGACGCTGGTTAGGCGAGTTACTGGAGCAAGGGGCGGCGACCGATCAAGCGCTTGGTGAGGAACCTCCAGCAGAACAGCCAGCAATCAGCCGTGATGGCTATAGAACGCTGTTAACAGAAAGTGATGTTAAAGCCTTTTTAGAAAACTTGGACAGTAATCAGCCGCTCGCATTTGATACCGAAACCACCAGTCTGAACTACATGGAGGCCGAATTGGTCGGGGTATCGTTAGCGCAAAAAGCCGGCGAGGCAGTGTATATACCAGTGGCTCATGACTACCCTGGGGTACCAGAGCAAGTGTCACGTGAACGCTTGTTGGCGTTATTGGAGCCATTGCTCACCGATCCGAACTGGAAGAAGGTTGGGCAAAACCTGAAGTACGACGCCCATATCCTGCGCCGTTACGACATCCGCTTAGTTGGTATCTATAACGACACCATGTTGGCGTCTTATGTATTTAATAGCGTCGGCTCGCGCCATGATATGGATACTCTAAGCTTGCAGTACTTGAACCATAAGACGATCAGTTATGAGCAAGTAGCGGGCAAAGGGGCTAAGCAGTTACGCTTTGACCATATCGCGCTGGAAGAGGCTGCACCTTACGCTGCCGAAGACGCCGATATTACGCTGAGATTGCATCAAACATTGTGGCAAAAGGTTGGGGAGAGCGAAGAGTTAAAATCGGTACTCACCGACATTGAGTTGCCGCTGATTCCGGTGCTTTGCGACATGGAGCAGCGCGGGGTTCGCGTTGATGTGCAACAGCTTAAACAGCAAAGCCACGAGTTGGGCGAAAAGCTGCAGCAGCTAGAGCAAAAGGCTTATGAGATAGCGGGCAAAGAATTTAACCTAGGCTCACCCAAGCAATTACAAGAAATCTTGTTCGAACAGTTACAATTGCCGGTCATTAAAAAGACCCCGAAAGGTGCACCTTCAACAGCGGAAGAGGTGCTGCAGGAGCTGGCTCACGACTATCCGTTACCGGACATTATTTTACAGCACCGCAGTATGTCTAAGCTGAAGTCGACCTATACCGATAAGTTACCGAAAATGGTTAACCCGCGAACCAACCGCATTCATACTTCTTATCATCAAGCGGTGGCAGCCACTGGGCGGCTATCATCGAGTGAGCCGAACCTACAAAATATTCCGATTCGCACTGAAGAAGGGCGCCGTGTGCGCAAAGCTTTTGTGCCGGAACAAGGGAATCGGATATTGGCTATCGACTATAGCCAAATTGAATTACGCATAATGGCGCATCTGTCGCAAGATAAAGCATTACTCGAAGCCTTTGCGACCGGACAGGATATTCACCGAGCGACCGCTGCCGAGGTGTTTTCGGTCG
This sequence comes from Idiomarina tyrosinivorans, assembly GCF_003987475.1. Classification (GTDB taxonomy): domain Bacteria; phylum Pseudomonadota; class Gammaproteobacteria; order Enterobacterales; family Alteromonadaceae; genus Idiomarina; species Idiomarina tyrosinivorans. Next base: position 171,114 of record NZ_PIQH01000002.1, read on the forward strand.
CTCCGGAGGATGTCACCGACAACCAACGACGTAGCGCTAAAGCCGTAAACTTCGGTTTGATTTATGGCATGTCAGCATTTGGTTTAGCACGGCAGTTAGATATTCCTCGCCACGAAGCGCAGCACTACATGGATAAATATTTTGAGCGTTTCCCAGGCGTATTAACGTATATGGAGCAAACGCGGGAGACGGCTCGCCAGCAGGGCTACGTGAAAACGTTGTTTGGGCGCCGCCTGCAATTACCTGATATCAAGGCCAGTAACGGCGCACGCCGTAAAGCGGCAGAGCGCGCTGCAATCAACGCACCGATGCAAGGTACGGCGGCTGATATTATCAAACGTGCGATGTTGGCTGTTGCTGATTGGATTACGCAGCGCGGTAATGACGACATACAAATGTTGATGCAAGTGCACGATGAATTGGTATTCGAGGTAGCAGAAACCGTCGACCAGAGCGTCATTGATGAGTTGGTTGATGTTATGGAGCAGGCGGCAAAATTAGATGTGCCATTGATCGCTGAAGCGGGAATTGGCGGAAGCTGGGAAGAAGCGCATTAAAAAACTGGCGAAAAAATCGCCAGCCGAGGAACTTTTCAGTTAACAGGGAGTCTTTATTACTGAGAGCGTTGCTCTCAAAGAACATTGTTCTCCCTGGATGTTTTCGCCCGGCACTTTACGCCGGGCTTTTTCTTTTCTGGTTGTCACGCTCTGGCATTCCGGCAAGACCACTACGCCCACTGCGGTTAGCGACCCAAACGCCAAACAGGATGGCCACCATGCCAACAGCGTGTTGCAGCCAAAATGCTTCACCATCTAATACGCCCAAAATCACCGCAACCACTGGAATTAAATAAGTCACCGAGCTGGTAAATACGGTATTGGTGAGTTTGACCACATAATTAAAGATGATCAGTGCCGCCGCCGTTCCGACAACCCCAAGGATGAGTATGCAACTCAGTGAAAACAAACCGTTAGTTTGTTGGGCATGGTCGATAACGTGGGTTCCTAAGAACAAGTAAACGGTTGCCGGAATGGCAGCCATGACTAACGACACCCCGGTGATTGTGAGTGGACCTAGGTCGGTAATTTTATGCTTAATGAGATTAAGGTTTAGACCGTAGCAAATGGTTGCGCCAAGCACTAACAACGCATAACTGTTGAATTGCAAGTCACCCGATGCTGTTGCTGTGACCAATAAGATGGTACCAACTAAGCCTAATAACACACCTATCACTTGTGCTCTTGCCGTGCGTTGGTGAAAGAAGCTCACCCCTAATATGAGTGTGGTGATTGGGGTTAACGCATTCAAAACGCCAGTGATGCCGCTTTGCAGTTGGGTTTGGGCAATCGCAAATAAAAATGCCGGAATAAAGCTTCCAACCAATCCAACACAGGCTAACTTCAACCAGTGCTTTTTGCTCAATTTTGCCACGCGGCTCAGCGCAAAAGGCAGCAGCACCCAACCGGCAGCCGAAATCCGAATGGCACCAACTTCTGTAGCGGTAAACGCCATCAGACCTTTTTTTATAAGTAAGAAAGAGCTCCCCCAGATAAGCGCTAACAGCGCCAGAAGCAACCAGGCACGTAGCGGTGGTTTAGCCGCTTCAGTCATTCTCACCCCCAGCAAACCAGCGATTCAGCACACGTTCGGTCTCGCTTACGCCGAATTTTTTCAGTGATGAAAAGGCTTCGACGGTAACATCGCCCTGAAACGCCAATGCGGCCTCTCGTGCTTGCAATAGCGTACTTTTGCGTTGCCCAGGTTTTAACTTGTCAGCTTTAGTGAGCAGCACCAGCACCGGAATTTCTGAGGCAACCGCCCAGTAAATCAGTTCCTGATCGGTTTCACGAAACGGATGGCGAATGTCCATCATCACCACCAATCCTTGCAAGGAATCCCGTTGCTGTAAGTATTCGCTAAGCGATTGTTGCCACTTTTCCTTGACCGCCATCGGTACTTTGGCAAAGCCGTAACCGGGCAAATCGATCAAACGCTTATCTGGGGCAACTTCAAACACGTTAATTAGCTGAGTACGGCCGGGCGTCTTTGACGTTCGCGCCAAGTTCTTTTGTCGGGTTAGGGTATTCAGCGCGCTCGACTTTCCGGCATTAGAGCGGCCTGCGAAAGCAATCTCGATTCCCTCATCAGGGGGGAGTTTCCCAATATTGGGGGCGCTAGTGATAAAATGCGTGTTCTGAAAAGCCAGCTCAACAGTCGCCACTACGTTTCCTCTCTCTAGCGAATTGGCCACTATTATGACCGATCTGCGCGCCCCAGCCAATTCGATTCCACGCATTGATCACGGATTAGTCGTTTAATCCTTACAAGTTTTGTGTAAAATAGCGAAGGCTAATGCGATTCGTGACTCAGTGCCGACCGGTACGACGTTTGATAAGAGACTTAATCATGAAAAAACTCGCAATTATTTTAGGATTGTTTGGTGGTATTTGTTTTACAGCAGCAGCACAAGCTCAACAGGGCGACGTTGATGCTGGGCAAAAGAAAGCGCAAGTCTGCGCTGCTTGCCATGGTGCAGATGGTAACTCTGCATCAGATATGTATCCAAAGTTAGCAGGACAGCATCCGAAGTATCTTGCAAAACAACTTCGGGAATTCCGTTTGGCATCGCAAACAGGCGGTGAAAAAGGTCGTAATAACCCTATCATGATGGGACAAGCGGCAAATTTATCGGACCAAGATATTCTTGATTTGGCAGCGTACTTTGCCTCTAAAGAGATGAAGCCTGGTGCAACGCCAAAAGACATGATCGAGAAAGCAGCGGATTTATACCGGCGTGGTAAACCAGAAGAAGGTATGCCGTCGTGCGCAGGTTGTCATGGTCCTCGCGGCAACGGTATGGGCTTAGCAGCGTTTCCTGACATTTCTGGTCAGCATGTGGCTTACTTGAAGTCACAGTTAGAAATGTTCCGTAGCGGCAAGCGTAACAATGACCCGAACGGTATGATGCGTGGCGTTGCGTCAAATCTTACTGACGAAGACATCAAATTACTGACTAACTACTTAAACGGCTTACACTAAGCCGCGCTAGAAGGTTCAGATAACGACGCATAAAGAGGCGGCGACTACGCTGCCTTTTTTATGCATTTGTTATGGTTGTGATCTAAAACGGATATATCTTTACCATAATTAAACATTTAGGAATAAGAAACGGCCTTTTTAGATCAATATATTTGTTGAATTAATATTTGGTTACAGTAGTCTTAATACCGCTGGAGCCAACGCCCATCATCGGTTTGATGAAATAGCGGACAGTCAGAATTGGATTAATTCAGTGACCGTTGGCTTCGAAAAAAATAAAAAGAATGTCTTTAGGCATCGAAAATCGACACAGAAAAATAACAACACGTCGAGCTAACTGGCAGCAGGAAGTCTGTCAATGTCCAGGGAGTTAAATCACAGCATGTGCTGAGACACTGGCTCCTTCTTATTTAAATAAAAACAATAAAAAACGCGATCAAGGAAGATGATCGAAAAATACGGAAGAAGCGACAACCTTTCTCGGAAGTGCGCAGCACCATGAGATAAATTAGGCGATGTTTTTACATCGCCTTTTTATTTTGTCTTTTAGCGATTTTACTGATGCCAGCCCCATCTATGTGTTCTCAAACTCTGCCGCTCGTTTGCCCCTTGTGTGCGTCGCAACATACTCACTTTTATCACCAAGATAAAAGACGCCGCTATTGGCATTGCTTAAACTGCGAACTGGTTTTTGTCGAACCAGAATACCTGCTTTCCCGTGCCCAAGAGCGCGAAATTTACGAGCTGCACGAAAATGATCCAAGCGATGAGGGCTATCGCCGGTTTTTGCAACGCGCAGTCACGCCGCTGGCTAAGCATCTTACTGCGGTGCATAACAGCGCACTCGATTACGGTTGTGGCCCAGCACCAACCTTAGCGATATTGTTAGCAGAACTCGGTTTAACGGTGGATAACTATGACCCATTGTTCGCGCCAAACCGTCCCGCATTGCAACGCCAATATGATGTTGTAACCTGTACCGAAGTGGTAGAACACTTTCATACGCCGCAACGAGACTGGCAGCAGTTAACCCAGCGTTTGCAGCCGGGCGGCCTATTAGTGGTAATGACTAAGCGCGTACTGGACGCGGAAGCCTTCAGTCGCTGGCACTATAAAAATGACCCTACACACGTTTGCTTTTACCATGACAATACATTCGCCTATTTGGCTGAGAGTTTGGGCTGGTCGATGGAACTGGCCGATAAGGACGTTGTGATAATGAAACGGCCGTTGCATGACAGTGGTAAGTGACGAAGCTTTGTCTGATCAGTTACAATAGGCGAAGAACTCACGATTAAGGGGTCAGCCAATGACTCGCAAAAAGAAAACCCGTAAAACCGGTCCTCTGGCGCCCAGCAAAGCGCCTAAATCACCCCGCGACCTGAAACTTGATGGAAAGAAAAAAGGCAAAGGTAAACCCTCTGGTGCAAGGCAGACGCCGAAGCCGTCGGTCAAGCGTGCGGAAAACGTCGCGGCAAATAAGCCTGACGCGCGCCTTGGAAGTAAAAAGCCAATTCCGCTAGAGCCAATGTCAACGGCAGCTAAAGACACTGAAGCGTTGTCGCCTCAACAGCAGTTGCAACAACTGGAAAACGATCCACGTTTACAGCAACTGATGGAAAAAGATGAGCGAGGAGAGATCCTCACAGCCGAGGAACAACGTTATGTTGATGAACAATCAACGCGTTATGAGCAGTTAGCAGCGCAGTTGGGAATCGAGCTGGACGACGACTGGGACGACGAGGAGTAGTAATGTCTATGCAAGTCGGATTGTGGGTTGCGGCAATCATTGGGGTAGCGATTATTGCTTGGTTAGCCTTTTATGCTGGCAGCTTGCTGGCGCGTTTGAAGCGCCAAAACCAGCGCCGCGATGAGGCCATTTCGCAGCGCATTGAACGCATTAATGAGAGTATCGTGACCATTGCCAAAGCAATGGAGCAAGAGCAGTGTCCGCTGTCTGAAGGGTGTTTACGGATCGTGGTTTTACTTGACCATCGGCCGGATTCTCAGCAGCGTGATTTTGCTGAGGACTTCCCAGCAATGCACGACATGTACGAGCGGATTAAGCATATGCCAACCCATGAAGCGCGCAAGCAATTCCCGAAAAAGGAAATCCGCAAATTGGATAATGAGCGAGAAGGCTATGAAGTTGAGATGAAGGACATCATCTTGGCCGACATACGCAAATTGCTTAGCGATTATCCGCTATAAGGAACCAGCATGTTTAAGCGAATTAGGGAAGATATCAATAGCGTCTTTGAACGTGACCCCGCCGCTCGCAACTTCTTCGAAGTCTTGACCAATTATCCGGGACTTCACGCGGTTTGGTGGCATCGAGTCAGCCATCGTTTTTGGTTATGGAAGCTATTTTGGTTAGCGCGTTTTATTTCTAACATTTCGCGTTGGTTTACGGGCATTGAGATCCACCCAGGCGCTCAAATCGGGCGACGCTTTTTTATTGATCACGGCATGGGCGTGGTGATTGGAGAAACGGCAGAGATTGGTGATGACGTCACCATCTACCATGGAGTCACTCTGGGTGGAACCTCGTGGAATAAAGGGAAGCGTCACCCAACGCTTTGTGATCACGTCGTTATCGGTGCAGGTGCCAAGGTATTGGGGCCGTTAACAGTCGGTAAGAATGCGCGAATTGGTAGTAACGCTGTGGTGGTCCGTGATGTTCCAGAAAGCTCTACTGTGGTAGGCATTCCTGCCCGCGTAGCACGTTCTGGAGATAAAGAAGAGGCGGCTCGGCGCGAGGCTATGGCCAAACAATATGGCTTTGACGCTTATGCGATTTCGGCCGATAATCCCGATCCAGTAGCAACCGCAATAGGCCGTATGTTGGACCATGTGAGTGTACTAGATAACAAAGTCCAGGATTTATGCAAAGCAGTAAATAACTTGGGTGGCGATGTCTGTGGTGAGTTACCAGAAGTCGACATGGATGATGTGGAATTCTTGGAAGAAAAAGCGCGAGCAGAAAAAGCCCGCGCTTCAGAACCTAAACAAGAGTAGTTTAGTCGCGACGTAAGTCGAACCGCGCAATAAGTGAGTGCAGAGTTTTCACTGTGTCTTGTAGCTCCGCACTCGAACGGTCGGTAGAAGCGGCGTTATCTAACGTATCGTGAGCTAAGTTAGAAATTTCCGTAATCTGCTGGTTAATATGCTCAGCTACACCGCTTTGCTCTTCCACAGCGGATGCCATCTGCGTCGACATATCCGAAATTTCGTCAATTGCATTGGCGATCTGCCCTAAAGCGGTATCTGCTTGCTGAACTTTCTCAACACCTTCAGCAGCCGCTGATTCGCCACGCTGTGACACCTCCACAGCTTCTTTAGCACGTTGGCGTAAGTTTTCGATAACGCTATGAATACTCTCTGTTGAGTCTCGTGTGCGGCCAGCTAATGAGCGAACCTCATCGGCTACTACCGCGAAGCCCCGACCGTGCTCACCTGCGCGAGCCGCTTCAATCGCGGCATTCAATGCCAGTAAGTTGGTTTGGTCGGCAATGGATGAAATAAGGTCGGCTGCTTCGCCAATGGCACCGGTCGACTCATCTAGCGCCTTAACCGTATTGGCAATCTCGTCGACGGCTTGATGCAAACCGCGAATTACATCGCTGGCTTGGCGCGCTAAGCTAACACTCTCACGCACATTTTCCGCCGCTGATTCAGCATACTGTGCGTTGCGTTCAACGGTATCAGCAACTTCTTGAATAGACGTCGCCATTTCGTTCATCGCGGTGGCGGTTTGCTCGGTTTCCTGATTTTGCTGCAGCACTTTGTCTGAGCTCGACTTCGCTTGGGTACGCGTGTCATCCGCAATATCCACCAGTTGCCCTACTGCATCTTGGATCCGCGCTAACGCGGTTCGATTTCGTGCGCCTTCGCTTATTAGCATTAACGCAATCTGGGCTTCTCGGCCTTGGCGTGCTGAGTACGTCATCCCAACCAGTTCAGAACTAAAGGCTTCTGGGCGCAAGTCCAACAATTTCTGCAACAGCTGACCGATATACATACCATAACTGACCGTAGCCACTGCAGTAGTCGCTAAACCGATGGCTGCAGGAACCCAACCACTGACCGCGCCAATAATTGCCGAACCAATAATTCCTGGCACTAAAATGGGCGACAGATCTTTAAAGGTCAGCATTGCCCGCTCGGTGACCGGTAACGCATGTTTGCCTTGATTAAGGCGGTCATAAATGGCTTGCGCGCGCTTTTTCTCTGCATCGTCTGCGGCAACCCGCACTGATTCAAACCCCACGGGTTTGCCATTTTCCATGACCGGCGTAACGTAGGCACTGACCCAATAGTGGTCCCCATTTTTGCAGCGGTTTTTCATCAATCCCATCCATGGTCGACCGCGCTTTATAGTCTTCCACATTTGTTCGAACACCGGCCCTGGCATATCGGGATGGCGCAAAATGTTGTGCGGGGAATTAATGAGTTCATTACGCGTATAACCACTGACTTTAACGAAATCTTCGTTACAGTGGGTAATGACGCCACGTAGATCAGTCGACGATATTAGCCGATAGTGTGCGGGGAACCTATTCTCTTTGTGGGTGACAGGGCCATTATTGCGCATGAAATGTCCTTATAGCCATTACGATAAACGGAAGTTTAGCAGTCACTGGCATTTCGTTCTATGAGATACGGTATATCGGCACCAATGAAACAAAGTTTAATCGGCTTTACAGAGATACTTGACTAAAAACACATGAACACATATAAATATGTTCATGTTTTCTAGTTAAGAGATTCAGTATGGGACATTCGCATCATCATGACCACGACCATGAGCACTCGCATGCTCCTGAGGTCAATAGCGATAACCAACGCAAAGTGTTGCTCGCGTTTTGGTTAACGTTTGCTTTTATGCTGGCGGAAGTGGTCGGCGGTTTGTGGTCTGGATCATTAGCGCTGTTAGCCGATGCTGGGCACATGCTGACCGACTCCGCAGCGTTGGCTTTAGCCTATTTTGCGTTTCGGATTGGTAAGCGAGACGCCGATTCAAAACGAACCTTTGGTTATATGCGGTTCGAAGTTATCGCTGGATTCATTAATGCGATCACGTTGTTTGTGATCGTGATTTGGATTCTGCATGAAGCTTGGCAACGCTTTCAATCACCTGCGCCGGTGCTTGCTGGACCAATGCTTGGCGTCGCGGTTGCTGGTCTGCTCACCAATATTGTGGTGTTCTGGATCCTTATCCGAGGCGACAGCGAACACGTGAATATCAAAGGGGCAGCGTTGCATGTGATGGGAGACTTGCTCGGATCCATTGGTGCTATTGTTGCTGCAGCGGTGATTTACTTTACCAACTGGACACCGATCGACCCGATTCTTTCGGTGGTAGTGGCATTACTTATTTTACGAAGTGCTTGGAAATTACTGAAAAAGTCCGCGCACATTCTGTTAGAAGGCGCCCCAGAAGGTGTGACGCCAAGCCGCATTGCTGACCACTTGTATGAGCAGATTCCTACTATCGACTCGGTGCACCATATTCACGTGTGGTCGATTACCTCAGGCAAAGTATTAGCGACAATGCATGTTAAGCCGAAAGCGGGTGAAGACCCGAAAACCGTGGTGCGCGCCGTTGAACGCGAGTTGAGTGAAACCTTTGCGATTGAACATGCAACGGTCGCGGTGGATTGGAGCGAAGAGGGGGATTCATGCAGCTTGTCGTAACCGTTAACCGCTCTCAAGTGCGAGGAGGCTGTAATGAGTGAAAGCGATATTCCCGCACATAACCTCACCGTATTGGCAGAGACCTTTCGTCTGTTGGGCGAGCCAAACCGCTTGCGGATTTTATTCTGTTGCTTACAACGGCCGAAATCGGTGGGTGAAATTGTTGACGAGCTTGAGCTCTCGCAAACGCTGGTTAGCCATCATTTGCGTTTGTTGCGCGGCGCTAGGCTGGTAAAAGGGCAGCGCAAAGCGAAACAAGTATTTTATGACATTGATGACCGCCATGTGAGCGACATGCTGATTGATATGGCGACACACATTGATGAGGAACATCACGACCATTGATTTCTTATGCGGGGATAAAATGCGGACATAAAAAACGCCGCTAGAAGCGGCGTTTCAGAATTCTGCTCGAAAGCACGTTATTACATAGGAACAACGTTTTCTGCTTGAGGACCTTTAGGACCTTGAGCGATAGTGAATTGTACTTGCTGGCCTTCAGCTAAGGTTTTGAAACCTTCAGACTGGATAGCGCTGAAGTGAACAAAAACGTCTGCGCCGTTATCTTGTTCGATGAAACCGAAACCTTTTGCTTCGTTGAAGAATTTTACTTTACCAGTAATAGTCGACATGCTGAATTTCCTCGTAGTGCATGTAAAAAACAAATATTGCTCAGAAACTAGGGTATTACTTGGACTTACAAAACGAGGTACAGCAATGGGACTTCGTACAAATCTCAAATCAATAGCCGAACTTTCTCAGCACGAGCGAGTATACGCCTAATCTTTGACCTGTCAATAAAAGCTTATTTAAGCCAATTACGGCTGATGTGGCGAAAAGTGTCCGTTCCGGATTTTTCTAACCATTCGAACGGTGCCATTTCGGTAGTAATAAGTTCCGCGCCATGGCGCTCCATACGCTTTAACGCTGCCTCTTTATCGGCTGGGCGGCGTGAACCCACCGCGTCAATGGGAACGTACACTTGGTAGCCTTCGGCGAGTAAATCGAGCGCGGTTTGCATAACACAAACATGGGTTTCCATTCCCATAATAACAATTTGTTTTGCCTTATATTCGGCTAAAACCTCACGAAATACCGGTTCCCGGAGGGCGCTAAAGTGCGTTTTTTCCACCACTCGAGCGTGGCTAAGCACCTCGGTTAGCGATTCAATGGTATAGCCTAAGCCTTTTGGGTATTGCTCAGTAATGAGAATAGGAATAGACAGTTCGTCGCAAATTTCACCGAGCCACCGCATTCTTGAGACCACGCCATCGCGTTGATGTATTGCTGGCAGGATGCGCTCTTGTGCGTCGACAATCAGCACTAGCGTATTGTTCGAATTCAGTAACATTTGCTACCTCGATAACTCCGTCGAATGTCAGATAAATAAGATGCGTCATGCTTTGCTAAGATGCAATAACCATTCGACAAAAGTCGGTAGCGACAAGCGGAGGATAGAACGATGCGGGTGATTTCGTTAAACCACGCCAAGCAATACCAGCCTGCGGTCGCTGACCTGTTGGTGCAACAATGGGCCGATATTTACCGTCAATTAGGTATGTCTGACGCTGATGTCCACGCAATGATTGAAAGCCGCTGTACCGATACCGTACCGTTTTTTTTGATCGCCCTAGATGAACAGGAACGTTTGCTTGGCTGTGGTGCGGTAAAGGATTCTGAGCTGTTTACCGATGCCAATCTCGAACCTTGGCTGGCAGCCATAGTGGTGACTCCCGAAGGCCGTGGCCGCGGAGTAGGGAGCAAAATTGTACGTGCCTGCGAACAACGTGCTGCCCAACATGGTATCCGCACGCTGTACTTATCAACCGACCAAGCCGAAGCGTTTTACCAAAAGTTGGGCTGGGAACGCATCGATTATCGGCAATCGTTGGGGGTAGAAGTGGCGCTAATGAAGCGCGAACTTTCCTCGCTGGTTGCTCAATAAATTTGCAGTTAGGCCACGGGGTGGCTAAAATTCCCCCCTTTTCCCAAAGCGGCGACAAAAGGTAGCACTTATGACCCCTGTCCTGATCCTCATGGGCTCACAATCAGATTGGCCAGTCATGCAAGCGGCTGCGCAAATGCTCGAAGACCTGCAAGTACCATGGCAGGCCAAAGTTGTGTCGGCACATCGCACGCCAGACCTGCTGCAAACCACCATGGAGCAAGCCGAGAAAGACGGCGTGCCGGCGGTGATTGCGGGCGCGGGTGGCGCTGCCCATTTACCGGGTATGCTGGCGGCGTTTACCACCATTCCGGTACTTGGTGTACCGGTGCCGAGCAAGCAGTTGAAAGGCTTAGATAGCCTGCTTTCTATTGTGCAAATGCCAAAAGGTGTTGCGGTGGGGACGCTAGCAATTGGTGCAGCAGGTGCGGCAAACGCCGGATTACTGGCTGCGCAGATGATCGGTACCACGCAGCCAGAAGTCCGCGAACGGGTGCAGCAATTCCGCCAAGCGCAACGCGAAAAAGTTATGGCTAACGCTGACCTGGAGTTACCTGAGTGAATATCCTGATTTTAGGTAATGGCCAACTGGGCCAGATGTTGGGTAAGGCCGTGATTCAGCACGGCCACCAATGTTTGCTATACAGTGATCGTGAACACAAGGTTAAGGCGTTAGGCAGCCAACAGGCGTTAGCCATGAGTTTGGCTGAGGCAACCGCATGGGCTGATGTTGCGACCTGGGAGCATGAACACCTTGCGGAAGAAATTATTACTACCAGTGCCGATAAAATTTTACTGAAGCCTGAACAGTTTGCTCGTATTACTGACCGCCGCAGCCAGAAGCAACTTTGTGATGACCTGGGTATTCCTACTTCACCGTGGCGCGCCTACGAAAACGCTGAGCAATTGGCTGAAATTCTACAGCATTGCGACCGAGCCGTAGTGATTAAGTCGGCTAAGGGCGGCTACGATGGCAAAGGCCAATGGCGTTGGAAGCCGGGCCAAGAGATTGATACTGTTGCCGCTGAAGCGGGTGTGCGCCCCGGTATTGTTGAAGATATGATTGCTTTTACCGATGAGGTATCGGTGGTTGCCGCGCGCTCACACGACAATCAGCAATGCGCCTACCCGTTAACGCTTAATGTTCACCAAAACGGCATCTTGTCGTATAGCTTGGCGGGCACCACATCGTGGAGTAATAAGCTTGAGCAGCTAGCCCAGCAGCATCACGCTAAGCTCTGTGAAGCGCTAGATTACGTAGGCGTTTTAGCGATTGAGTTTTTCGTGGTTGGCGAAGGTGAGCAGCAACAGCTTTTAGTGAACGAGGTAGCGCCTCGAGTGCATAATTCTGGGCACTGGACCATGAGTGGTGCCAACTATGACCAATTCGCGCTGCATATTCGCGCAATCACTGGCATGCCACTGCCAGAATTACTCTGTGCGCCAACGTTGATGCTGAATGCTATTGGCGTGGCCGGTTATCCTGAATTGCTATGGAAAGCCGCTGCCGCTGATTGCCATTGGTACGGTAAAGATCCACGCCCAGGCAGAAAAGTTGGCCATATCAATATGATCATTGATAACGCCGAACGCGGTGTGCAATTAGCGCAAGAGTGGGCGCCGCAGTTACAGCAGTTGGCGGAATAGTACTAGCGGGGCAGGAATAGCTCCGCTAACATACACCGCGCACTGCCACCACCCACCGTCTCGATGGTTGGAATCTCCACCGGCAGTAGCTCGGCGTGCCGCTCTAGCAGCCGCTTTTGTTGGTGGTTTAAGGCATGTAGAGCGGTTGACGAGAGCACCAACAGCGGTTGCTGGTGACGGTTCTTCAGCAATAACGCGTTGCCGCAATAGTTCACCATCTGCTCGGCAGATATTGCGCAAAAGTCCAACCCTTCAAACGTTTCACGCAAAGACTGGCGGCTAGCGTCCGTTAGTACAGCTTCACATGCCACCACAAACGCTGGACCAGTGCTAAGCAAAACGTTGGTGTGGTAAACCGGCTGTTGTTGCCAACTCGACTGTAAACGCAACGTTGGCATACCTAACCCTAACGTTTCCCAAGCGTCTAGCGCCTGCGGCTGCGCTCGTGCCGATTCAGCGACCACCGCCAACGGCTGATGATGAGCAAAAACCAACGCACCAGTGCCTTCCAGAACCGCATTCGTGTGCTGGCGCAAGTCAAGCCAACGACGTACCTGAAAACCCTGCTGGTTTAGTGTTTCAGCGAGCAACGCCTGACGAACTTCGGCACGGCGATTACTGGTGGCCATCGGATACAGCACCACGGTTCCGTCGGGGTGGGTGGAAAACCAGTTGTTAGGGAATACTGCATCGGGCGTCGCAATATCGTCAACGGTATAGTCCATGCTGACGACACCAATGCCGGCGTTATCCAGTTGTTCTTGCATGGCATGAAATTCTGCCATTGCCGCTTTTTGCACATCGCGGTCGAGCCGTGCTTGAAACACGTTATCAACGCCCGTTTCAGCGTTAAAATCGAATTCTTTAGGCGGCACCATCAATACCGATGAGGCCAATTCAGCGTGATAAGGCATGGAATAGTCGCAAGGTCATCGTAATTTGCAGGCCAATATGCTATCAAACTAGCACAGATAAGCAGAAGGAATTTTCTATGAAACCGCTGTTGAAGTCCGCTTGTATGGCGATGGCTGGCTTAACCCTAGCCACCGTTAGCAACCTTTATTCACCGACTGCACAAGCACAAACTGCAGAGCATATTCGCGACACCGCGAAGCAAACGCTACAGGCGTTTAATATTCCGGGCCTTGCCGTCGTTGCCGTAAAAGACGGTAAAGTGATCTTGGCTGAGGGTTTTGGGGTGCGCGATATTAAAACCCAACAACCGGTCAATGCTGAGACCTTGTTTGGTATTGCGTCAAACACCAAAGCCTTTACCGCCGCGGCAATGGCAACCTTGGTAGAGCAGGGACGGTTGGACTGGGACGATAAAGTCATCGACTACATTCCAGAGTTCCGGCTTGCGGACCCAGCGATTACCCAATCGCTCACTATTCGTGACATTTTGAGCCATCGCTCTGGGCTTGGCCTTGGTGCGGGCGATTTAATGATTTGGCCAAACACCGATAAGTCAGTTGATGAGATCATTGCCGGGCTGGCGCACGTGCCAATTGACCATGGTTTGCGCGAGCGATTTGCCTACAACAACCTGATGTTTTTGACCGCTGGCGAAATCATTCACCGCGTAACCGGCATGCCGTATCGCGACTACATCACTAAAACCTTCCTTGAGCCATTGAACATGGACAAAACCACGGTCGGTTTCTCGCACATTCCAAAGAGTAATAACAACGTAGCGGTCGGCACCATAGAGATGGATGGCGAGCTACACCGCTTTCCGTTGGATTTCCTTGAGGACTTTGGTGGCGCTGGCGCCATTGCGGCGAGTGTTGATGATTTGAGTAACTGGTTGATCACACAATTGAATGGTGGCGTGAGCCCGACCGGTAAACGCATTTTCAGTGAAGATTCACAGCACCAAATGTGGCAATTGACCACACCGCTGCCAGTATCGGATGAACGCGCCAACGACGGCACCTACTTTGCCGGTTATGGCATGGGTTGGTTCTTAAAAGATTACCACGGGGTGAAGCAGGTGTATCACAGTGGTGGTATTCTTGGCATGTTGTCATTAACCACCCTTATTCCTGAGAAAAACTTCGGCATTGTAGTGTTGAGCAATCAACAAGCCTTCGGTGGCTTAACCGCCATTACCCAAGAGGCCTTAGAGCAGCTATTAAATTTACCCGACCGTGATTGGGTGAAAGAGCAGGCCGAGAAATATCACGAATCGATGCAGAACAAGACTGAGTTTGCTATCGAAAAGCCAGCGAACCCGCGCTCCGCATTAGCGCTAGAGAACTATGCGGGAACCTACCATGACGCTTGGTATGGTGATGTATCGTTAACCCTGCAAGATGGTAAATTGCGCGTGAGCTTTACCCATACACCCATGTTGAAGGGCACGCTTGAGCACTACAACGGTGATACCTTTATTATTCGCTGGGATGAGCCGCTACTAGAAGCCGACGCGTTCTTACACTTCAGTGTCGATAAAGACAGCCAAGTGCAGGGTGCTACCGTAGAGGCGGCAGCACCGTTCACGGATTTCAGTTTTGATTTCCAAGACCTGCAGTTACAGAAGTTGCAGCAGGATATAACTGCTGCGCACTAAGGCACTGCGCTTAAGCAAAGCGCTTGAGTAACCATTGCTCCATGTCTTGCACTTGCTCCAAGCAGAGTGAGTGCGGCATGGGGTAGGTTTGATACGTCACCTCATAACCCCGTGCGGTTAACGCATCGCGCGCCTGCTGGCCCAACATTTCCGGTACCACTGGGTCCTGGGTTCCGTGTTGAATCAGAATCGGCAACTGCGCGTTGGCAGGGTGTGCTTTAACCGTATTCTGCGTGGCAAAATAGGTTGAATGTGCGAGCAAACCAGCCAGTGGTTTGGGGTAGCTTAGCGCCGCTTGGTAGCCCACCGCTCCACCTTGCGAAAACCCCGCAATGATAATGCGCCGACTATCGATGCCCTGTGCTATTTGCTCATCGACCAGTTGCTGGACCGCTGCTGCGGACTGTTCCAATTGCGGCGTATCGATTTCACGTTCTACCGACATCGCTTTAATATCGTACCAAGCGGGCATCACCATCCCGCCATTGACCGTTACCGGTAAGCGTGGTGCATCGGGCAAGATATAACGAATATTGGCTTTTTCGCCTAACGCTAGGTGCTGCGGCATATCGGCGAAATCACTGGACGACGCGCCCAGCCCATGTAACCAAATAATGACCGCGTCGGCGGGGTTTTTCGGTTCTTTCACTTGGGTTTGCAAACGAAGTGTGTTGGTCATACAAGCTCTCAACGAAAAAAATACCGCCATATTGTGGCGGCTTTGCGGGTGGTATGCAACGCGGCTTAATCGCCGGGAAATGATTGCAGGAGCTGGTCGATTTCTGTGAAACGGTTTTGCACGGCAGCAAAGGTATCGGCACTGATATTTTTCCGTGCGTCGGAAACGATGGCGTCGCCAAAAAAATTGGGCTGATCAGATTGTTCCAATTTCAGTGTACCCACAGTCACCATAAAAGTGCCCGCAGCGGTACAAAAGTCTTCGTGGTTAGAAAACGCGCTGAGCGCTACCTTGGTAGTGAGAAAATGCCATCCCATGGAATTGCCGAATGATTCAATACAGATAGCACGAGCAATTTCTACGATGCTTTTGTGGTCTTTACGGTCTGCTAGAATGGCGACTAATTCATCAAGGCCTTCATCCGCTGAGTCTTCCATACGCTGGCGAAGCTCGTCAGGACTGAAGTTTTCCGCCGTATAAATGTCGTCACTGTCGTCACTGTCGTCCTCATTGCCATCCGCTTCGGGCATAGCATGCGGATGAGTGATCATATGATCCCTGATTGCCCGTGTCGCTTGCAGGATTTGATCAAGCTGTTGGTTATTCAGATGGTATTGTTCTGCAGCCAGAAGCTGATGGCTGGTGAATGCGACCAGTAAAGTAATAAGCCAGTAGCGCATAGTGAATGCTCCGTTGCGAAAAAGACCGAGCAAGCATAATGGCACCAGCCAATGGGCCGGCGGCAAAAAGACGGAAACCGCTTAAGGGAAAATGCATAAAAAAACGCCCGACATCACCCCCACTATGGACAGCGCAGCGCAGTATCCCTATAATGCCCACGCTTCAACGCAATACGCACCCTTAGCTCAGCTGGATAGAGCGCTGCCCTCCGGAGGCAGAGGTCATAGGTTCGACTCCTATAGGGTGCGCCATTACTGCAAGACTTCTAAGTGATAGTAAACACTAACATCGAAGATTCTGTGACGTTCTTGTGACAAATCTGTGACAAAAAGATTTGCTAGTGAAAGCCTAGTCTCCAAATTTGACCTTTAGCTACAAAATCGTATAAACACAAAAAAATACTGATTTTAAACGTCGCGGTTAGCTAGCGGTATAGACTTGCATATTTGACCCTCAGTAAAAGCTGCCGAGCCTATAACGCGCTTTTTGATTTAAAGTAAAGCCTGAATGGCTTAGTAACTCTAGCCTATCAAAATTTCCTAGAATTCAGGATCCAAGCCCGAGTAATCCCCAGACTTTTGATTATCTATTTCGTTTAGCTGAATTCTTTCAAAAACCTTATTCATAATTGTATCAACACCTTCTGGGTCACCGGGGTTTTCGTCAATCCAGTTCTGAATGATTTCTAAACCGGCGTTGCAGTAGCCTTCGAAGCTTTTTACTGCTTCAGAAAGGTTTTCGTTTTTTAGTGAAGTAATATCTTTTTTATCTAATAAGGCTAGAAGGTAAATATAACCATCTTTCTGATCTGAGGCGTAAGTGCCGAGAACTATCTGGATACCATTAGCAGAAACGGGCTTTGATTTACCCTCTGAAAAGCCAACCATTGCTGCAAAAAGCATTAAGTCCTTATTAAACCTAAAAATTCTTGAGTTATATTTATCTGTGCAAAATTTTTCAACCAATGACTCAAATTTTCGTTCTCGCCTGATTGGAATATTTCTCCATTCATTGTCATCGATATTAATCATTTACAGTCACCTCCTCTATAATTGTACGATCAACAGCACAGCTATACCTAACCCGATCAAATTCTTCACCTCGTATTTTTAACTTAATATCTTGTTTCGACTCTGCTGGAGAACTTACCTCAGCGACCATATTAAATTCCCTTCCTACTTTATCTCTTATATTATCTTCGACAGAGCCTTCCCAATGACTCGATGAAAGTAAAAAAATGACTTGGTCGACTGCTTCAGGGATCGCTTTAGAAATATTTCCTTTGTATTTATTGTCGAGCACTCCAAACGGCGCATCTATGACAAAGGGAGCAATAGCTCCCGGAGTAAAAATTTGGCCCGAAGCATTTTTTCTTTGTTTAGATAGTTCAATTAATGCAGAAATGAAAGTTAAGCCTAAAAGAAGGTTCTCACCATCACTTTCTGGAACAGTATTTCCAACGCGGTCAACCAATCGAATATCGTATGTAGATTGATTTAATTTTGCTTTATAATCTTTCGTGACAAATTTTTTGAGGTAATTATTAACTAACAGTATTATATTCTGCTCCACGCTTTTTTCGGAGTCATATAACTTTTGGGAAATATAATTCTCAATATTCTCTATATAGTCTATCGTTTTTCGGTAGTATGCTAAGTCGCCTGAGGCCGTATCTAGCCGTTTCAACTCTTCCTTCGTAGCATAAAGCCTCTTCTTAGCGCTTTCGAGTAGCTGTTTATATTTTCCTATATCAGAGTGTGACTGATCTAAATAGCTTTTTAATCTAAGCCTGTCCTCTTCGAACCGTTTTATAGCCGTAATATCCTTTGTACCAGAAATTTTAGTAGAGACTTCCTGTAATTTATCTTTGATCTCTTCAACTCTTCTTTCCGAACTGCCAACTCTTTCAATATTTAGTTTAAATTCTCTGGCGGATTCATTCACCGAACCTGAGAGATTGATCAATTGAGCTCTAGCTCTCATAACCCTTTGTTCGAGCTCCGGATTTGAGGCCTGTTTAAGCAAATTTTGAATTGTGTTGAATTCTGAACTATTTGGATGGACTTCTCGGCCACATATACACTTAGCTTGATCAATTATGTCCTTAACTAACTGTTGGTTGAATGGGGCAGGGATTGAGCCTTTATATTCCTCTTCCTTGATGAAATCTAAGGCTTCTTTGCTTAACCTTTGACTGAAACTTACCGTTGAATGTTTAGCAATTAGTTTCCTTCGATCGGTAAGTTCATCTTTCAACCTTTGCTTCTCAGTTACTAAATTATTTTCGAGTGTCGTTCTCTCACGGTGTAAAGATTTTACTGTTTCGCTATTAGAGCTCATCAGTATTGAATCGATTTTCTTAACTTTTTCTTCGAACTCCTCAACGGCTTGTTGGCTTTTCTCTAAAGATGAGTTGCTTGAGGAAACTTCTTCTTCGATAGCTTGTATTTGTGTTTGAAGCCTACGTATATCGCCAGTTTTATCTGCAGAGTTTGCTTTATTACGAAATTCTTGTTTAATTTTCTTAAGATCTTTTAGCGCCTCTTCGGCCACCGTGAATCCTAATATCTTTCTGATTGCTTCGCGAACAATTGAATTACCTTGTTTGCCCGACGTACTATTTAGACCTTCTCCTTGAAAGAAGAAGTAGCGTGCCATATCTTTGGGGATAATCGAGTTAATAAAAGAATTCGGATTCGATATCTCGGAGGTATGTTGCCCATTTTTTATCTCATAAACCATAAACTTACTAGTGGAGCCCGAATAGATTCTTTTTGCATAGTAGTGCCTTTCATCTTCGTCAATGAAATCTATCGCCACGAAGTAGGTAGTGAGCCCTTCGTCTTTCGCACTATCGTTTAATAGTTTATGCTGATCTTTGAAATTTTCAGTAAACGTCTCGAAAAGGCACCACAAAATGGCGTTAAGGAATGCCGTTTTTCCTACACCGTTTTCCGCATGAATTAACGTCACGTTTTTTGTTTTGCTTGTCGAAAACTCAACCGTTTGCTCACCATAGAATTGTCTGAAATTTTTTAGTTCAAGTTTTTTAAGCTTCATTTTCGTCATCCTTGAGGTTCGCGACCTCCTCCGCAATTAGTTCCCTGAATTTTTTCAAACGAGTATGTGAGGGTTCATCTCCGTAAATACATTTACGCTCTACATTTATGAGCCGTCTTGCCAAATCTTCTAAGGGATGTTCTTCATCTGAAGAGTTTTGTGCCGCCTCTAAAAGGCTTTTTTTAAATTCATCTATCGTAGTCATAAACTAATCCATAATTTGTTAGTTTGTTTTCAATCTCAGCTTTGTTTAAGGCGAGCTCAGTGAAGTCTCTTACTCTTTCTAATTCAGCCTCTTTTAAGGTGCGGGACGCTTTACCTTCATTGATCGGTAATATAACGAAGTCATAAATTGTAGCTGAATGTTTTCCAGGAGCTCTCCTCAAAATCCGTCCGCGGCGCTGAACATACTGTCTAGGATTTCGGGTACTTGCGGTGATAATCGCTCGAGAACAGATAGGGACGTCGATACCTTCATCTAAGACCTTCATTGCTACCAGTGCATCGAACGTTTCCTCTTTAAAGGCTTCCATTAGTCGCCTTCTCTCTTTAGTACCAACATCGCCCGTAAACTTAGCAACGCGCCAGCCAGATTCATTTAAAACTGTAGTCAACTCGTTAATGACTTTTACCTCTTCGTTTTGAGAGTTAGTACTCTTTCCTTCTCCAGCATAGACGAGTGTATGACTGCGATAATCTCGAGGTATTGATTTGATAACTTTTTCGAGTTCTGAGATTTTATTGCTAGCTGAACCCAACAACCTGCTTCTTTTGCCGCAAATTTGAGTGATACGTTCTTTATCAGCCCTAGATATAGGGGATTTTTGCAAGATACTCATTAATTGGTTGGACAACGAGTCATACTCGTCTTGTTCTTCAATCGTTAAATATACTGGAATAATGTGATAGTCATAAGGTGTTAAAACACTATCGTTTATGGCATCGCGCAAAGTGTACTCAGACACTATATCGCCGTAGTAATTAATAATTCTTTGTTTTGACTCATTCGGAAATGGAGAGTCTACTTCGTCCTCATCGCTGCGGAAGGGAGTAGCAGAAAGACCTATTTTGAAAGATGCTGCAGGTAGAGCTTCATTTATGGATTTGGCGCCATGGTTATGGCACTCGTCCCCAATAAACATCAAGTGATACTTTTCTAGCTTTTTAATCACATCTTGAAAAGTCGGAGTAGCTAGTGTTTTATTAACCACTACAGCAGCGGCGAAGGAGGTTGCACCCGTCAAAACGCCTGCGACTTCATTTGTTAGCCTATGATACCAAGATGCTTTCGACTCGAAGCATTTGACGGGGGCTATACCAAACAGCCTGAGGTTATCTATCCATTGATAAGCAAGCTCTTTATATGGGACCGCTATAAGAAGAAATAAAGAACCGTTCTTTCGCTTGATTGCTTCATATATTTTCACGGCTGCATATATTGAGGTAATAGTTTTTCCGCTGCCGGTTGCTAGTTTCATCAAGCCATTGTATTCAGCTGCTTTCCAGGAGTTTAAAGCGTCAGTTTGATGTGCGTGTAGTTTGAAAGGAGAACCTGCAAGTGTTTTAGGGATATGAGGACCAGTATTACTTAAATCGTATTGCCCTTCGGTCGACTCATCCAGAAGGTCAAACAAACTTAAGTCGGGATTTGCTAAGATCTCTTTTGCTTTCTTAGCTATTTTTTCATAAGTAGATGAGTTTACTCCGACAGTCACAGTATTAGTGCCTTCGTTATTCCAAAGGCGCTCAAACCCTTTTAGGTATTCATTCCCATAATTTTGAAAAGTTTGATCGTCCCAACTTGGATAAACGCTAAGCGCTTCAGCATTTAAATTGCTTTCAAAACCATTTACCGTTTCATTTGCGGAACCTTGAAAAACAACTATATCACCCTCTTTATCTTGAAAGACTCCAATTTTTTCGTGGTACATGCCCGAACGACGGAGGGCAAATTTTATTTCCAAGCGGTTGCTTGCCACCAGCCATGACAGGATTTTAAGCCGGTTGGCGTCCGCACTCTCTGAGGTAATTATTTCTAGCAGCTTATCTTCGTAATCGGTCAAAATTTGCTGGATTTTATTACCGTGGGTAACTGCTACGAACTCTTCATCAGTTAAAGGGTGCCCGATTATAAGGCGCATGTACCCGCCTGACCTCACTAGGTTTGCAATACCCGCAACACTTTTAGAGATTAGTTTTGACGAAAAAAAACCTACCGCTCGATCGTACCTCAATGAAACTGAGAGGCATTTAGTGTAAAAGTCTCGGTAGAGATCATCGTCATCGGTTCTATAAACTCTTTTCAGTTGAAGCTCTTTTAGTGAAGAACTTTCCATATAAACATCCTACTCATCCCAGAGATAAAGCCCATTCACTGTAGATCAAATTGACTAAACTTAGAATGGCTAACTATCAATTATCACAAATGATATATTACAGTAAACAGTAAACAGTAAACAGTAAACAGTAAACGATAAAAGGTACAACCCCTTTTCCGGTTACGGCTGACTCAATGTATCTCTTATGATATTTTGGAGAGGTTCTCCAAAAAGGATATTGGTATGAAACCGAAATTTTCAGGTCACGATACGTTTCCCCTACGGTATGGGTGGCTATATAAAGCTGTTAACCTACTGATAAATAATAGTAAAAATGCAAAGTCATCGGATGATTTTGTGCGCGATGCCATTGTTTCATTAGGCGTCGGTAAAAATATGGTGAACGCAATTCGCTATTGGGCTGAGATGACTGATGTCATTTCGTCCTCTTTGGTTAATTCACGAAGTCAGTTAGCAGTGACGGATTTAGGTAGCTTTCTTTTTAAGGAAGATGCTAGTTATGGTAATGCTGATCCTTATCTCGAAAAGACCGGTTCTATTTGGTTGCTTCACTACCGCTTGAATGCTTCTACGGATCTATTAACTTCATATCGCTACTTTTTCAACTATTGTAATTTTCAAAGCTTTGAAAAACCTAAGTTGGTCGACGAAATTATGTCGAGCACTATTAGTTTGACAAATATGGAAGCAGGAAAGAAATCTACTGTGAAGAAAGACGTAGATTGCTTTTTGCATACCTATAGTAAAAAAACACGGCAATCAAAAGCCGTTGATGAAGACCATTTTGCATCACCACTTTCTGAACTGGGGCTCATTACGGAGGTTTCTGGCGGGTTTTGCGTTAGCGAGTTCACAGAGCGACCATCTTTGCCTACAGAGATTTTCGCCTATGCTCTTTGTCGTTTTGTTGGTAATGAGACGGCTGAGTCAGGTGTTAACACCATTGATTTTGACTCCTTGCTCTCTAAACCGTGTTCCCCTGGTAGAATTTTTCGCCTATCTGAGCAAGGGTTATCGAATAAGCTAGATGATCTAGCTTCCATTTCAAACGGAAAAGTATCTTGGACCGATTCTCTTGGGCTGAGACAAATTATGGTCGCCCCGTTTCTGAAGAAGTACCCTGCCCAATTTTTAGATGATTATTACGGTGACGGCTATGTCTACTAGTGTCTATATTAATGATAAGTACAAGAGTTCGGTTCGAATCGATGCGGTTGCTGATAATTTCGATGAGTTTTTAAACGCAGTTATCATTCATGGGACGTTGAAATCAACAATATCTACTGTAGCGCGCGAGATTCAAGGAAGTTCACAAAGAGCATTCACTGTTACGGGGCCTTACGGTTCGGGTAAGTCAACTCTTGCGGCTCTGATATCGGGTGCGGTAGGGCGTAATAGCAACCACAGACAATCTACTCTAGATAAATTTAAAAATGCAGACTCATTAAATGAAACTATTGAAAGAGCGTTTCCTTACAAAAATGGCTGGGGCGTTATAAAACATGTGTGCGGTTTAAATAACCCTGCACACTCTATAGCAGAATCAGTTTGCAGTCAGTTGGACTGTGAGATTAGTCGTATCAACGCTCCTATGTCTGATACCGATTGTTTAAAGGCGATTAGTAATTCGATTCAAGAAGCCTTGAAGAACTTAGATGGAGTGGTCATTCTACTCGATGAACTCGGAAAGGCATTGGATTATCAGTCGAGTCATGATGGAGATTTGTACTTCTTTCAAGAACTCGCTGACTTGGCACAAAAGTCCGAAAAGCCAGTTATCATCATTGGTTTTCTACACCAAGCATTTAATCAATATGCAAAAGGCAAAGCTGCACTTACTCAGCAAGAATGGGCAAAAGTTCAAGGTCGCTATCGCGATTTGAGCTATAACCCAACAGTGGATGAGTCTCTTATTCTGATAGCAGACTCTATAAGGGTCGAGCCTGAGGTAGAAAAACAGCTACTGAATAAATACACAGGGTTAGTTGACTCGATTTCGACTGAGTTACCGCCCGCAATATCTGCAACTACTCCGTTGCTCAACGCTTTACCCATCGACCCACTAGTCAGCCTACTATTGGGGCCAATTTCTAGGCGGCGATTTTCACAAAATGAGCGGAGTATTTTTGGTTTTTTAGCTTCAAGTGAAAGGTATGGCTTCCGTTGGTTTCTGGAAAATGAATGGTCGCCGGACTCATTACACCTCTATGGGCCGGATCTTCTGTGGGACTATTTAGAGACTAATTTAGGACATCTCATTAATAGCTCACCAGATGGAAAGGCTTGGCTCGAAGCAAACGATGCAATTTATAGAGCTGGAGCTAAAGATGGAGAGCTGTACCGTAAACTCACTTCTCTGGTTGCTTTACTAACAGTTTTTGGTCAATCTTTCCACTTATATGCAACTCGCGAGCTGTTAGTTAAATATTACGAAGGTTACGGCTTTGAAAGGCCAGAGGTTGAAGGCGTAATAGATGAACTAGAAAAATCGTCGGTTCTTATTTTTAGAAAAAAACATAATGCTCTATTTGTTTTCCAAGGAAGTGACGTTGATGTAAATGAGCTTATTGCTAGCGAAGTTGAGTCGATTAAGGACGGGGTAAATTGGGCGAATGAATGCTACTCTGCAACTCACATACTAGCATCCTCACACTACCACAGAACTGGTGCCATGAGGTGGACAGAGACTACCTTTGTGGAGTACGCAGAAGCGATCTCACAGGTTGATTCGAAAGAGCAACCGAAGGCAGGAGAGCCGTTTAGTACCTTTGTTCTAATCGGCGAGTCACTAAACCACAATGAATTGAAAAAGTTATCTAAGGAATACCCTTATTTACTATTAGGCTCTCCGAAGAGTACAAGTAAGCTAAAAGCATCAGCGATTGAGTCAATTGCTATTAATAACGTATTTAAACGAGAAGATAGGTTAGCGCACGACCACGTAGCAAAAAAGGAATTAAACAATCGCTTATCAGATGCTCGTCATCGCCTTTCCAACGAGCTTGAAGCGTTGTTTTCCAGTGCGAAATGGTTTTATAAGGGAGAGTCGAAAGGCATTGCTCCGTTGTCACAGTTGGCCTCTCTAGCTGCTGACTCAATGTACAACCGCTCTCCTACAGTTATTAACGAACTGGTAAATCGTTCAAAGCCATCCGGTAACGCCAATTCAGCTACGAACAAGTTGATGCTCGCAATGCTGAATAGCGAGCATGAATCTGATCTTGGTTTTGATGAGAACACTTTCCCGCCGGAAAAAGGTGTTTATCTATCCGTATTGAAAAGCAAAGGTTGGCACCAGAAGACTCCGTGTGGGTATGCGTTCGTATCTGACTGGAGTCCTGAATTAAAAGCAGAATTCGAAGATGCTTATAGACTATGGGAAAGTGGCTTTAACTTTATCAAATCGGCAGACAAAATGGTTACTTTGTCAGAGCTTTATGAAATGTGGATGCGTCCGCCTTTCGGTTTGACAGCTGGCCTTTGCCGTATTTATGCCTTAGCTCTACTAAAATCTCTAGAGGGAAAGGTAGCTTTTTACGACAAGGATTCAACTCAAAGCTTTATATTCATACCTCAGCTCGATGAAGTTATTGTTGAGAAGTTACATAAGCATTCTCACGAGGTTGCAGTAAGGTATTTTGAGATTGATTCGATCCAAACCACCGTGGTTCGCAGCATTGCAACAGCTGCGGAGTTGCAGTCAAAGGAAGACTCGAACCTTCTAGAGCTAGCAAAGCATATTGTGAAGCTAATCCATACTTTGCCGCCTTGGGTGAAGAAAACCTCAGGCCATCTTTTTGACGGTGAAGAAAAGAGCGTCGAACTATCTAAAGAGGCTAAGGCCCTCCGAAATAGTGTGCTGAGAGCAAATGACCCATACAAGCTTGTGCTTGAAGATATTCCTGAAATTTTCAACATTCCCAAGAAGGGCCAGGGATCTGAAGAATCTATTGATGAATTGTCTGTACGCTTAAAGTCAGCAATAGACGAATTAACATCACAGCACACACTTCTGGTTGATGCATTTAAACAGATTGTCAGGCAAGAGCTGAGTGGAAACTTTGACCAGGAACTCGCTAAAAGAAGTGAGCGTGTAGCAAAGGCCGCCCATAGGCCGTCGATAAAGGAATTCGCAAGTCGCTTGGCTGGATATATAAACAACAAAAACTCATTCGAATGGGTTGTATCAACAGCACTTGGAGCGGCTGAGCGGAGCTGGACTGATAAACATATCAATAACGGGTTGCATGAAATTTATAACTTGTGTCGTCAGTTTAGGCGAGAGGAGACCTTCACAAAACTGACGTCGAAAACCTCAGCGAAACCTGTTGGACTAATTACAACTGATGAAACTGGTGCTTTGGTTGAGCTTGAGGGTCACATATCTAAGACTTCAGAAAACGCTCCTGAAATAGAGGGGCTTCTGAAATCTTTGAGCAAGGAACTTACACCACTTTCTAACGATCTAAAAAGAGAGGTTTTAGTTAAGTTACTTAGTGAGCTTATGCATCCTGTCGAAGCTTTGGAGGGAACTAATGAGTGAAAAAATAAAACATGTTCTTGGGCTCTCAGGGGGAAAAGATAGCAGTGCTCTGGCTCTTTACATGAAAGAAACTCGCCCTGACTTAGATATCGACTATTTCTTTACTGACACCGGGTATGAACTTCCCGAAACTAATGATTTCATTGACAAGCTCGAGGAGCGTTTAGGATTTATTCACAGGCTGAATGCTCGTTCACTAAATGACATAGATGGACGAGGGGAGCTAGACTTTAAATCATTGCTTAAGAAGCATCAGAATTTTCTTCCGTCTCAGCGAGATCGTTGGTGTACTGTTCAGCTTAAATTAAAACCTTTTGAGCAGTGGGCTGACAACTTCATCAAAGAAGGGTATCGCATTGTAAATTATGTTGGTATTCGAGCTGATGAACCAAGCAGAACAGGGCTCTTAACTATTGATAAACCGATTACTACCGTTATGCCGTTTAGAGAGGACGGTATAGTAAAGTCGGATATTGAAAATATTCTCCAACGAAATGGATTAGACTTACCCGATTACTACAGTTGGCGCTCTCGTTCAGGTTGCTCGTTTTGCTTCTATCAAAAAAAGATAGAGTGGATCCGTTTGAAAGAAAATCACCCCGATCTGTTTGAGCAAGCGAAAGAATTTGAGAAAGGAGAGGATAATAACGTCACTGGTGAAAGATTTTACTGGATGGGAAAAGGTGAACCGTTAGAGACCCTCGAAGACCCTGAGAGACGTGCTCAGATTATTGAGAATCATGAAAAGAAAGTCGAACGATTCAAGAAGAAGAAAAGGCGGAACGCGCTTCTAGGTGATATCGAAGGGGTGTATGAGTCTAGCGATATTGATGAAATTTATGACGATGTCGAGGGCGGCGGCGCTTGTATAACTTGCTATAAATAGTCGTTCTAATAAGCATTACACAAGAGCACTATTAGGTCTTTTCAGCATTTCGTATACTTGGCTATTTCATTTAGTAATGCTTGTATATCTTCAGCCGTATTTATATGGCTGAAGCTGATTCTTAGCGTTTTAGATGCCTCGTCCCTATTAAAATGTAGTGATGTTAGAACGTGTGAAGGTTCGATTGAGCCTGCTGAACATGCTGAACCTTGTGATAGCGCTAACGATTGATGGCTTCCACGGAGCAGCCCCTCTATATTACTGCATGGTAACGTAAGGCTAATACAAGATGGTAAAACCTCTTCCCCACCGTTCACTCTGTATTTTACTCCAAGTTTTTGAAGCCCGATGAGCAGTTGCTGTTTTAGCTCCATATTTTGCTGTAACGAATAGTAATTGCTGAATACACCAATAGCTGTGCCAAAAGCAGCAATTAATGGTGTTGGTAAAGTACCGCCTCTCACACCAAACTCTTGACCTGCTCCATGTATGATAGGACTAATATCTAAACCCTTGAGGTCTCTTATATAGGCAGCACCCACGCCTTTAGGTCCACCTATCTTGTGAGCAGATAGGGACATAAAGTCTACGTTGAGGTCGTCGACATCTGTTTCAATTTTCATATAACTTTGAGCTGCATCAGTATGTAAAGGGACCCTTGCTGTCGTGCAAATGTACCCAATTTCGCTAATAGGGTTGATTGTGCCTAGCTCATTATTTACATGCATTAGCGACACTAGGACGGTATTTTCTCTTAAAGCATTTTTTACCTGTTCTGGCTTAATTTCACCCCTAAAGTTAGGTCTCAGGTATGTAACTTCACAGCCTAATGATTCAAGATAATTGCTTATCGATAATACACACTTGTGCTCTAGTACAGAGGTTATTAAATGCGGTTTCTTACCCTTTAAAAGTAAAGGTAAAACCACCCCCTTAATTATTAGATTATTAGTTTCAGTTGCGCCGCTAGTAAAAATAATTTCGCTCGCGAAGGCTCCTATCGACTCCGCTAGCGCCTCCCGCGTATCCTCAATCAACTCCTTTCCCTGCTCTCCAAGCATGTGAGAAGCGGAAGGATTTGCGAAATGAGCCTGCATCGTTAACCGAAGCTCTTCGCTTACCTCTGGGAGCATTGGATACGATGCCAAACTATCAAAGTAAATCATCAGGTTTTTCCTCGCCCCAACTTTAGTAACGAAACGCTACTCATCAGTTACCTCGAGCAACTGACCAACATCACACTCCAGATACCTACAAAGCGTCTCCAGCGTATCGAAGTCAATTCGTGACGTTGTTTCATGATATAGGCGGGTCAGAGTACTGCGGTTAATTCCCGTATCTCTGACTACATCCGCTATCTTCAATTTCCGCGCCCCTAAAAGTTCCGCAAAGTTGCATTTTATCATTTTGGCGACCCATTTTAATTCTCTAGAGACTCAAAAATGCTTGACAAGTTTTAAATAGGCATATAGTGTGTCTTTAGAGCATCATTTTTGCTCTCTCAAGATACTAGGAGAATAGCATGAATAGAACATACCTTACCACTGAAGAATTATCTGAGCGCATCAAATATGACCCTAGAACAATTAGGGAGCAGTTTAAAGACTCGGTCTTGTTGGAGGGGATTCATTACATTCGTCCTTTCGGAGGGCGCAAGCTTCTTTTTATTTGGGAAACTATTCAGAACG
Organism: Idiomarina tyrosinivorans; assembly: GCF_003987475.1. Lineage (GTDB taxonomy): Bacteria > Pseudomonadota > Gammaproteobacteria > Enterobacterales > Alteromonadaceae > Idiomarina > Idiomarina tyrosinivorans. Next base: position 199,890 of record NZ_PIQH01000002.1, read on the forward strand.
ACATGATGAGCGGCTCTGATGACTCATTATCGATCCCAATGGCGCGAGGAGGTGTCGCTCATGGCTAGAATATACGCTCGTAAGGAGAATAACCGTTTGGTTATTGATTTTAGTTATCGTGGCAAACGGTGTCGTGAACAAACCTCTCTTGAGGACACGCGAGAAAACCGGAAACGAGTACAGAAGTTACTCGATCGGATTGAAGCGGAAATCACTCTCGGCACCTTTGATTATGGTAAGCACTTCCCCGGCAGCGCCAAGGCGCAGCAGTTTAAGGAGATGCAGGTGCGTAGTCAGTACCTTGATACGCCCTTGTTCAGCGACTTTGCCAATACGTGGTTTGCTGAAATGCGTATTCAGTGGCGAACATCACACGCTGATACGGTACGAAATACGGTGGATAAGTATCTCGTACCGGCCTTTGGAGAAAGGGAAGTTGGCCGCATCACCAAAGCGGAAGTACTTGAGTTTCGGGCCTCACTCGCCAAAGTTACGTCCCGAAGCAAAAAGTCGTTATCTCCGTCGCGGATAAACCACATCATGACGCCTTTGCGCATGATTTTGAATGAAGCAGCCAACCGCTACAATTTTAGCTCACCTTACCAGGGAATTAAATCGCTTAAGGTGCCGCGCACGGATGTTGAGCCATTCACCATTGATGAGGTTCGCCTCATTACTGAAAAGGTCCGTCCCGACTTTCGGGACTACTACACCGTTCGATTCTTTACCGGCATGCGGACAGCAGAAATCGATGGTCTCCAGTGGGATGCAGTGGATTTCGATCGCCGGCAAATCATGGTACGCAGCACCATCGTTAACGGCGAAATCCAAAGTACCAAAAACGATGGGTCGTTCCGCGCCATCGATATGAGCGAGTTGGTCTTCGATGCGTTGAAACATCAGTACGAAGCAACAGGTGACCAACAGTACGTATTTTGTGCGCGCAACGGCTCGCCGTTGTCGCATAACAACGTCACCAAACGTGTCTGGTATCCGCTGCTTCGGCACCTCGGACTGCGTAAACGCCGTCCATATCAAACGCGTCACACCGCTGCCACTCTGTGGCTGGCAGCGGGGGAGAGCCCTGAGTGGATTGCCCGGCAGATGGGGCACTCAACGACCGAAATGTTGTTTCGGGTCTACTCGCGTTATGTCCCTAACTTGACCCGTCAGGACGGCTCTGCTTTCGAACGTCTTCTAGCTCAACATTTCTCTGCATAAGGAGGGCTATTATGCCTCAATCAACACAAGACATTCTTTATCATTTGCGTGTTATTCAGCACGAGCGCCGCGAGTTCGTCGGCCTGCTTGCACGAAATCTTTGTAATGAACTTCGCATTAAAAACGGCCGAGAGCTGGTTCCCTATATTGGTTTTGGTTACGAGCAATCGAATCTTGAGGCTATAGAAACCTGGGTCTATCAGATGTGCACAGATATGAAACTGCCATTTCATTCATCGCAACAGGAAATGCTGACCTGTATTTTGGCGGATGTCATTGGTTGCATTTGCGAACAAGAAAATTTGAATATTTTCTGTCGTGATTGAGTCGATTGACGGTGACATGACCGAGTCTGAGACAGCGTCCGGACGCTGTCAGGAAAAGCAGTCGGATATGCTCAGTGTTGCCGAGGCAGCGGTAATGCTGGGAGTAACTGAACGAACCGTTGCTCGGTTGATAGTGAGAAAAACACTGACGTCTCGAAAGGTTAAGGGGCGTCGTCTTATCGTTAGCCAGTCGCTGAGAAACTACCTCAATCAGAAATCTAGCAAGGCAGGGACGCTTTTATCGATTGAGAACCGACTTGCTAACCTTGAGCGACTTTTACTCGGAGCAATTGAGCTTTATCAGCCTAATGCATTACAAGATCTTGGCCGCAAGCGTGAACTACTGATACGTGAACACAAGCCAAGTGATTGATAGGTATGTCGAAAATAGACCTGTCTTGGAGAAACGTGATGAACAAGAATTATATTAGCTGCACGCAGAGCTTCGCTTATAAACGCAGTGAAAAAGAGTTGGATAATGACATGACCGCTAATAGCAACCCACTAAAAGCGAGGATTAAAAATGGATAAACTAGCCGTCCGCAATATTGGGACAATCAGCTTCATTACCACTGACGATATTAGCTATGTCGAAGGAGCCGGAAATTACTGTCAAATTTATACTAAAGACGGAAAAAGATTTATGCCACGAATCACTGTAAAAGCGCTCAGCGCTCGTTTATCGGAGAACTTTATTCGAGTTGCACACAGCTACATTATCAATACCGACTGTCTGCTGGAGCTTAATAGTGAACTGGGGCGTTATAGTATTGCTCGACTTTCATGTGGCAAGGAATTGCGCATATCCCCCCGACGCTATAGACAATCGCTTGAACGCTATTTAGCGGAAGTCCTTATTTGACAAACTGAAAGACCATAAAACGGGAGCCTGAACGGCTCCTTCGATTTTCACTAATCAACTTTGTGGTTATTTTACTGGAGTGTGCGACCACTATTACGTCATGCCCGCAAAGGCGAAACGCCGCCACCAGCAACTGGAAGAAAAACTCGATGCGAGTAAAGCCAAGCCAGTCAAAAAATAATCCTCTAGTCCTATGTGACGCGTTATGCGTTACATAGGTTAGTGGCATTGGAAGGTTATCCCAATCGCCACAGAGCCGGGATGCTGTGATCTAGCGCGATAAGCGCAGTAAACCCAGACCAAAGCAAAATCAGTATCACAACCGACGTCAGTCCATCCCCTCTGTTCCAACCACCCGTTACTTGATCTAGGGCTTTAATACTTCTAGCACTCATAATAGAGGCATAGATCGCTAGCAGCAGCATAGCGACATGCACTAGGATGGCACAGAAGTTACACTCTTCGGGAATTTGGATACTAAATAAGAGTAATAGCAGCACATTGACCATTATCAGTCGCTTCAACGAGCCATCGTTCAAGAATCGGCTGCGAGGGGCATTTTTTTCATCATCATATTTCATATATCGTCCTCATTTAAATATGGAAAGTAATGACACTTTACGAGACCGATCACGCTTGGCTTCGCACAGTTGTCGATAGCCACGTTATACGAAGTGAATATTGGCGCTATTGCATAGGAATGGGGCTGAAAAGTCAGGGCTATTGATGATGGGTGTCACGTATTGCAAGAACTGTAGCGGTGGTAACGAAAAACTTCGCGGTCTTACGGAAAGCGCGAACCGAAGAATAAGGAAGAAACAACTTAATGATGAAATCTGTCGCTGACATTTCTGGAATGCCCCCAGTATCATTGACACCCTGATGCCTCAGAATGAGGCTAGTAAGAGTCTAGTGAACTAGTGGCGATTCAAAATTTAGTTTGCCGCTACACCTCACAACACACAATAAGAGTTAAGAGAGGTTGTTCAGTGTTTGCGGACGCGCATCCACGGTGCAAACCGAGACTAAGGCGTGAGAGTCAGCGCTCTGTGTGATGTGAACGATACGCTCAACAAAAAGCGTTTGATGCTCATGAAAAATATATTCACCGACCGCTGGGATACGTGTTAATACAAGATGGCGTATCGCGTTATCATTAGATAGTAGTGTTAGCATAGGCATAGTCATCTCCGTCGTTAGGTAATAGAAAGAGTCTAGTCCTAAAAGGCACGACACTCATTGAGTTAAAGGATGACGGCTACGTACGACATTGACGACAAGGGACCGATATGAACAACACTAATATCATTAGCGACTATATGAATGACACTGAATTCACGCCTAAGAAAACTGAAGGGGCGTTAAATGTTGCTCTAAATATTTTAGATAAATGGTCATTGAGTGATGATGAAAAGCACAAAATTCTCGGACTTACTCAGAGCAGCACCGCAATCAATGTTTCCGATATAGCAAGCTCAGCTAGTACGGAGCTCCAGTTCCGATTATCTATAATCATTGGCTTAAAGGGGGATTTAAGAGCCGCCACCTCATCCAATGAGCTGATGTCAAATTGGTTAAAAAGACCGCTCTCTAATGGTGAGACACCTTTAGAGGTATTGTCATCTGACGATTACGATAAAATGCTCTCATTAAGAGCTCGTGCTAAGAGCCTTGCGTGGTAGCCGAAACCTGATCGCCGCGCCGACTTTGGAAGTGATTTAGGGGTTAAGCGTTTGAGTTGTTAGGCTCTCCAGATATTTGCGGCTTAAGCCACTATGCGGCTTCCCTTTTAAAAATAGCCCCCAACCTTTCGTGACCACTACTTACGAAGCATTACTAGATTAATAGCCCCTCTTTCCGATACCGAGCTGCAAAAAGGCCGGCTTCAGAGAGCCGGCTTTTTTGTTATGGAGGGGGTCTATTTCTTGCGTCTATACGCCAGCGGCAATGTCAAGAGCAAGAACAACCATCCACTCGCCGCGCCCTGTGTGTTCGAACTGGCGCTAGAGTCATTACCGCTTCCGCTGGTTGACCCGCCAGTAGAGCCGGTGTCGCCGCCTGTTGACCCGCCATTATCCGAGCCACCATCACCAGAGCCGCCGTTGTCAGTTTGTGGTGACCAGTCCTCTACGGTAGCTAACATGCCGCCTGGCTCTGTATAGTAGAACGCATCATTACCTTCCGGCGTTTCAAGGTAGGCCAGCGTGTTGTAGCCGTGCGCGTCGATATAATCCACATTAGGGATTTCTTTGACAATGAAAGTGACCGTAGCCGTTTCTTGTCCATCTTCAAATGTTACGGTTTGTTTTTGAGTGTTATAAAATTCTGGCTCGATATAATACTGCTCCACATCGGCTGTTGTATCATCACTCGGACGGTCTTCGCCTATCGCCTCGTAATATTGTGAAAGCTTAGAATCCCACTCAATTGAAATGAATCGATTTTGCTCAAGAATTTCCTTTAATGTGGCCAAGGCCACGGTGTTGGTAATGGTGCCGCTGGTACCACCTTTGCGACGTAGATTCATTGTTAATGTTTGCGAGTCTTTTCCGTACACGCGCAGGTAGTGACAGTATTCATCATTTACAAAGTGTGTTTCTGGGTTCGCGTTTTTTTGGTCCTCACAAACTTCTGTGAAGTCCTCATCGCGTGAGAAGTAGATCTCACCAACTGTTTTGTCAAAGACGATGTAACCAGGGTTGCCGGGGTTAACGGTCGCGCTAATGGTATCTGCGCTGAACGTTGCACTCATTGGTGAGCTTAGTGCAATGTTAAACGTTTTCACCTCGGTGGCCGAGCCAGAAGTGACATCGAAACTTGCCTCAGACTCTCCAGGTAAAAAGTGAATGTTTGTATCAATGGGTTGATAGTTCACATTCGGTACCGCGTTACCACCTTGAGTTTGTACTGTTACCACCAATTCTGAATCAAGGTTATTGTCACGCGTCAGTGTTACCGTATGGGTCTGAGTCTCGCCAAATGATAATTGGTCAGTGCTGACTGAAACTGTGCCGCTGAATGCGCTACCTGTACCGTCCATTTTCACTAAAGCACGGTCATTGCCGGTAATGTCGAGTGCTAGCGGATGTTTCAACACTACATCAAAGGTTTTTGCTTTGCCGTCAGTATTTGACAGTTCAATGCGAGCGGTATTGGTTGATTGTCCGGGTTGGAACTTCACCAACCGCGTGTCAACGGTATAATCCTCGCCCTCGATAGCGCCACCGTTCTTCGTTAATACAGCAACCTCGGCATCAGTATTAATATCGCCGGTACGAGTCACTTCAATCAAAATAGCATCTTGACCGGCCGCGGCAGTATATTCTGCTTGAGAAAAACTGACCGTACCCACAACCGCTGGACGTTCAGCCATTGCCGCTGCCGTTGGGCCGTACTCATTTAGCACTCGTGCTTGGTTGGCTACAGCGTTATCACCGCAAACGCGCTCGTTACGGATAATGTCCGGGTTTGAATAAAGCGGGTAAGCAGGGCGCAGTAAATCGGTATATGCCCACATCGCTGTTTGCGCGTTACCTGGACGCATACCTACACCGCACGTCCAAGCGAATTGGTCAGGCTCACCGCCAAAGCTTGTTGGGTCGTCGTAGTCTTCAATTTCATGCGATAGACCAAGGTTATGCCCAAGTTCGTGCATCAGCGTGTTTGCCATTTGCACGTCTTTTAACTCTTGTGGGTCGGGACGGAATTCTTCAGAAAAGCTATCCATACTGGCTAATGGCGTATCTGCCATTAGTGCGCTCTGACCAAGATATGAGCCCACGCCTAACGGGCCTTCACGAAGCTCTTTGTCGGTAGCAGGCTGAAACCAAACGTGCAAGTCAGCGCCATACTGCTCAGACGCCTCTGCGTAGTCAGCGATTTCTGGAAGATTCTCCCAAGCATCGATATTGCTCATGAGTGCGTTAATCCAACCGCTACGACCTAGTGGGTAATAGGTTTTAAGATTGAATTTTTCTACTTCATCGGCAGTACAGCTAGGACTGAAATTTACGTTTCCGCAAAAGCGTGAGAAATCTTCATTAATTTCACGAACAAATACCGGGTTGAAGCGAATGTAAGCCTTCGACTCAAGAGCGTTCGCGTTCACCTGCTCAAAGTATTCCTCAATACGAGCCACTACTTGTGAGCGCGTCATGTAGTCGCGGTAAAGCGGGGAGTAATACACGGCCACATCAATTGTTGCGATGCCATTAGCTTCCGCGTCGGCAACGCTGCTTGCTGTCGATTCTCGCGTCATGACGAACGACACATCTTTGCTGGCATTATGCGCCGCTTTAATAGTTTGGTGAGAGTAGTCGACGTTGTCGGTTGGTACCAACTGTTGCTTGGCGGTACCGTCCTGTGCGTGAATTGAGCCAGCGAAGCACAGCGCAAGACTCGTAACTAACAGTGAGCGTTTCATAATAATTCCCTTTATTCAGAGCATCCTAATTATAGAAACTTACCTTACATGGATGAGAAAGAGATATAAATGCCATTTGTGTTAAAAACGCTAGTTTACTTGAGGGGGGCACTTTTATACTGCCGATAACAATCACCTTGTTTTAGTACTATACTGGTCGTCTCAAATGCTGTTTAGGGGCGCACTATTGATCAAAAACGTGCAGGAGTTACTCAATGAAGGCCCAAGTGCAAAAGACAGAGGTAGAAACTAGTGGTGACGAGGAAGAGGTAGTTAAGATCTATTGCCTTGACAAGTTACTGAGAGTCAATCCCAAAGGCGCTTTCTCTTTAACGACGGAAGATAAACAGTGGCTGAGTGGACCTTTGATCGAAAAAACTGATTAACCAGGTAATAAGCGTATAACGTCTTATCTCTAAGGAATTGGCTGCTGCCGTTTGGTTGTTCCAGTTAGAATACCTTGTTTGCCGGACACAGAAATGCTTTAATCAAAGTCGTCTGATGTAAGCTAAGTGAATAGCGTAGTTTTATCACCTGCGTTATTACATGGGCCGGAGCGAAGAGCTCCGGCTTTTTTTTGCATAGCCATTAAGCGGTTACAAGCACTTTCGCGGCGCGCAAGAGTAGATGGAGCGAAACGCGTTGTCGAATTTCTGGGCTTCGACAAGTTCGTGCTTGGTCAAATATACCCACGATGTCGAATCGTTAGGCGCATCCTTGAAGCTTCATCATGCATACATTGATGACTAGGGATGGGTAACTCGATTGACTTGTCTATGCTAACTATAGTCCCTGGACTATATTCAAACGCGTCTTAACCAAACCACTCGCGTGACGTACAAAATATAAAGACCAACCCGAAATCCAGCATCAGCAACTCGCCGCTTGCTCGGTCTCGAGTTTGAGGTTTTTGCTTCTACAGCCATGAGATCCAAATGTGCAAGACCATGTTTATAGTTACTGCCAAGGCTGCGTTCTCTATATTTTACTTGGTAGCGTTTAAAGCCAATCCTCTTATTCCAATAGTCTGTCAAAGCAATCTGCCTAGCAGCTGCGGGATCTAGGTCCGGCGAACTGATAGTAATCCTCATTCGCTCATGGGGCTGACCATCTCGACCTGCAGTCGTAAGGTTGAGCAGGCGGATGGCAGAAACGAATGCATCCAAAGAGCGTCTTGTTTTAAAAGCGATACCGCTATCGCGTCGATTAGAGTTATTGACGAAGTATTCCAGTGCTTTTGCCAGCTTAGCTTTTTGAGTTTTATTTAAACTCTGCGCTGCAATTAGCATTTTCTCGACCGTAATGCGTTCACGTATTTGTCTTGGTAAACTCGGAAGCTGCTTAACGTACTCATGCTCTTTATAGAGTTCGCCGGTTGAATAATCCAGCCGGTCGACAGCAATCCGCTCCCAGTGTCGTGGGCGTTGAACAGCACTATTGCCCTTGCGAACCTCCATTTGTAGCTCGAAAAGTAAATTTGCTTGATCGACCACGTGATTCAATGTTGTACCAAATATGGCATATCGGTTTTCGAGCCATTCAATATTTTCAAAACCGTCGAAAAAGTCTTTCGCTGCCAAGTAATAGTCAAATAAATCAGACCGCTCTCCGCTAGGTTCGCGATCATGCCACGTAAGATTTAGGGCGGTTTTTCTTCGCCAAGCAGCTGTTACTGGGCTCTTACCCCTGAGTCTAGTTATAGTGGCTAAGCATTTATCGCGAACACCGCTCGCGCGCCATTCATCAATCATCGGCCCATCATCATCGCTTCTCTTTTTCGTCACAGCTTTTAGCAATCCACGAGGCGTGAGGCCGGATATCTCTGCTAATACTTTCTTTTTAAGACGAGGCTGTACCGTGCATAATTGATCATGAAGTATTACATGAGAGCTATGAATATAGTGGCGTAATGTGGTTCTTGGATGTGCATGTCCAATCATCATCGATAACGCGTGGAGCGTTTTTCGACTTGGCTTTAGTCCTTCACGAACACCGAGAATCGCCCGACGCTCAGCTGCAACTTGCTTAAAGCTGACCATCTTAGTCAGCGCGGGTATCGCTGAATGGCTAGTGCTTGACGGTGCCATCCATCGCCAAAAGTTCCAAGTGGCAACGCTATGACGTAAATGGTGAAAACGCATAGCTGGATTACCAGTGACTTGCTTTAATAATTGCACTAGAGGCTCAAAGAGTACCTTAGAGGACATGTAGGGACTATCGCAGCCTATATTGCGGAACAGATATGCTTCGTTTCCATCTTGCAATTTTCGTTCGATAACTAATTTGAGCAGAAATCGACGCTCTGGTGGAGTGAGTAAAACACCGATTTTTATTCGACGATAAGCAGCAGGGGATTTTAGAGACCGCAGCTGGTGCTCTTTTACGATGATTTCTGTGGCTTCAGGTTTTTTGTCCAAAATGCAGAAATCTTTCACCCTAAGATAATGAACTTCAGATCGTCTACATCCTGCTCGATAACCCAATATGAGAGCAGCATAGATAAACTTGGCAATTTCCTGGTGCTTTGATGATTTCTTTGCATGCGTTAAATATTTTTTTAATTGCATGTACTCCCACGGCATCAGGACTTCTGCATCAACAGACAACGCTTCGTTCTTTTTGCCGTCCTTAAGTATATATCTGTCTGGCGTGTAATTGGGTTCAACGCCATATACTCGAATGAGAAAATCATGAAAATCGCGTAAAGCTCTTGCAATTGTTAGTTGTCGGACAGTTTTATAAGACTCGATGACGGTTTTGTAAAACTCATTGAGTTCCTGAGTGTCAAGCAAAAAAACATCGTTAAGTTGCTTTTGAGAGCTAAATGCTCGATGCATTAGCTCTAAGCGACTCAGGGCAGAGGATATCTTAAGTGGGCCTGACCATGAGCCTGCGTTTAATACTCTAAAAAGCATCCACTCAAATAACAGGTTTAAGTTTGGAGAAAGCCTCGCGAAAAACACACAATGCTCTTCAGTTATCGCGTCGACAAGTTGCTGAACAGGCCTACCTTTCAACCTTTCACTTATCCGCCTAGCTCGTCTGAGGAGTTCTGTATCGAATGATGATCGCACATGACTGAGATGATTCATATTCGAAGCGTCGCTGGCAGTCGCTAGCTGTTTAAATTCAGGAGATAATGATGGAGATTTTTGGGTCAACAACCTTAGCCAAGTCTCCTGATGAAAGGCACACACTGGAGTTTTACCGTTTGCAATGTCGACTAGAGCGGGTGCAATATCCATAGCTAAACGCAAACTGCAGGCTTTTAAAAATAACGTTTGACTCCAAGTTGTCCTTTTTTTAATTCCTACACTCGTTACTTGGTTCAGATAATAGTGCCACCCATATCGCTTTGCCGATCGCTCTCTCATGGCTTCTGATTTTTTCTGACTACACCAACGCGTGATGAGACCCAGGGATAAAGGGTCTGGCAACCAGATAGCTTTTCCACCAATATCGTGTTCGAACGTATACCAAGCTGTTTTGCCAATGACATTAGGTGGCTCATCTCGTCTCAACTTATGAAAGAATTGCATTATATTGTGCTGATTAAGCAGCCCGCCGTAGCGTATAGCGCTGAATAGCACCAAGCCCATGTCTATTTTTAAGCTTCGTTGTTCCTGTTCAAGAGTAGTGTGGAAATCACGTTCCGATCTATCGAGCTGCGCGATGAGAGAGACGTCGGTTTCAGTCAACCTTGCAGGAGGCCGTCGTATTTCAGTGGTTACTAATATTTGGTCTTCTGGCCTTCTCAGACTAGATACAAAGACAGATAATTCTTCTGCAAGCTGTTTTGCAGAATCTGCGTCGAAGCTTGTTAGCGCCCAAAAAATTCTTTCAACACTCTCTCTGTCGAAAAAGGGAATGTCATGACTCGACTCGTCGATATTGAACACATCGCTAAGCAGCCCCTTTAAATCTTCTGAAAGCCCTTCAAAGCTCACTCAGCAATTCCTTTTAACAATACTAACTCTACTTCTTCTATCAAACTATCCAACGCTGGGAAAAGCTCTTCCCTCAAATCGAGGAAGCTAAACGTCGACATGCTGTCGCCGATAGGCTCACCCAAAGAAGCATGACCGAGGGTTGCATCGACCGTTTCAGGCGATAGTCTCTGTTTCTCCAAATAGGAGCGAAGAAACTTTCGGTTTGAGTTAATTGGTAATTCGCTAAACGGACTGAGAAATCGTTTGATTTCCCGAGGGCGCGCGGTAAGTGCTTGAGTAGTTTCAGGCTCTATAAAAAACGTCGTATCAGATTCAAAAATTTTACTTCGGCAGAATAGTGGATTAATTAGCAACATTTTTTCCAAAATGATTTTACTGTGCCGCTCATACTCTTGCGAAAGCTTTAATGCCAGAGAATGGAACGGTAAAACTCGGGTATGAAACTGATCTTTTGTGTCCTTATCTCTAAAAATCGCAAGGCCCGTTTGCTCTATAACCTGCCGGCTTCCAATAAACGGGTCTACAACGGCCCTAATACCTGTTAGCAATGACTGCGCAAAGATACAGTAGACCGTGTAACAGTTGTGAAAATCAATAAAAGAGAGGCTCTTTGTCTTATGCCGTTCTTCGTGCAAGCTAGCTTTCATTAAAGCGAGGGTTTTTCGTATGCTATCTACACTGGGCACGTACCGCGCACCAAAGCTATATTTAAAATTTGATACTGGATTACCGAGGTAGAGGCCGCTACTTCGATGAAAATTGCATATCGGAAGCGTATTCTTTACAAGGTCGTCGTAAATTCTCTGGTACTCATATTCTGTATGCGAGGAGTAGTAGTAACGTGCCATCGAACCCGGGAGTGCTCTATTAAACAGGTAGCCGGCCACCGATATACTGGTAGAAGATGATAGATTCAAAATGAGGTAATTCGATACCTTGGCCGGTGTTAGGCGCTCACTGATTGACTTCAAGAAATTGGTTACTTGTGAAATCTTCGTGCGCATTTTCAGTAGAGGCTTCGCCGGTGCTTTTTGGGACTTGAAAAACTGAGTTATAAGTTCCTTTACGCGATCCGTATAGGTGGGAAGCTCTATGGTTTCTTGAGGAATCAAAGCATCGGGTAAGTTGGCTTCAGCTGTTGTAAACGGCAATCGAAGGCGGGGCACAAGCCACACATTTAAAGATAAGTCATATCCGATGCTATCAGCTATCCTCGAAGCGCCTTGGTCTTGAGTAAACAGCAAACTGAAGGATTTCGCGCGTTCAAATGATGAGCTCGTCAGAAGCATTATGTAAAGCGTTAACACGACCGCTGCTTCGTTTTTGCTTTGAACGGGATAATTTTCAAGTCGTTCGAAAAGTGCAGTCGCTTCAACTTCATTCATTAGGTGGACAGTCGACGGTAGGTACTGGTTATGTCTTTCTATCTTTGCTATTTGCCCCTTCTGTTTCACCTTGGCTCTAAAGTTTTGAGCATACAACGGCGAAGAAATATCAATGTACCAGGCTAGTCGGTAACGTTTCTCAAACTCAGCTGGCTCAACTCCTTGAGCACCGATATCGTCAAGTTCGTCTTGGTCTAGTTCAAGACTCTCAAGAGCCCTTACAAAACCTGTGTCAAATAACTCATCCTCATCTGGAATGGTTAAATATTTTACAACTGAGTGACCATCGAGTTCGGTAAACCCTCGTATGCCCAGCGACTGACGCTTCTTACTAGACTTACTCTTGCCTCTGTATGTTCGTCGATTCACGGTTCGTCCGGTTAGGACTTTGAGATACCTAATTGCAGCTTTGGTGTTTTCTTTTAGGTTGTTATTGTAGTCACTATCATCGGTAACGCTCTGGGCTTCATTTTCTGAGAAGTAGTCCAAAAATTCATAGATTTCACTTGCGGACGGCTCGTGCTTTGGGAATCTTTCAACAATAAACTGCGGAATATTCTTTTCAGATAGCACGCGAATAAAGCGACAGTAATCGGAAATGTCGTTATCTGTTGCCAACGGGCTTTCCAACCAAATTAATTGTTTCATTTGCTCAAGTAACCTGTGATGGCTTTTTGAGCGGAAGAACAACACAGTGTATATAGGAAAGTCAGTTAACATTCCACGTGTTAGCTGTTTCGCATTCGACTTTTCCGAAACGGTTAATTTATCTAAATCCGGATAGGTGGCGAGGACGCGTTCAAGACGCGAATTGATTGCAAGTAGATGACCAAGGTTTGAATCTTTTAGATCGGATATCCAGGGAACACTCAACATCCGTTTGAGGCCATGTATAGCAGCCTGACCGTTTTTAAAGTCTGGGGGGGGCCTTTATAAATCTCAAATAGTTTAATAATTCACTTTCATCAATGTTTGCTCTTGAAGCAAGCAACTCAACATCGGTCATATGCTCGTAGCTCACTGGCCTTGGGTATGAAAACGGGTGCGTGAGCGTTCAGATGCTAAATCGGAGTGATGCTCGTTAGTAAAGTCAGTTCCGACAATTTCGATGAGTCTCCCTGTCTGCTGCGCAACTTTAGTTGATAACGAAAATATTAAAGGTGAAAACAGAATGTCTGTTCGAGCAATATCGAGAATGTCACTTTTCGAATTGATGAGCGAGAACCTGAGTATCGTTGTTTGGTTGAGCAGCAATTCGGCTACCTGAAACGCTCTAAAACCCGCCACGACGAAAAATTTGCCACGATATCGAGAAATACAAATTGGATGAATACGTAGAAAATGCTCTGCCGCTTGCTCACTTAAGTCTGCAATGGAGGCGGTGAAACTTCTATCTGCAAGCTTAGCGACAAGCTGCGCTACCTTTGGATGATAACCGGAAATTTCTGAGAGCTTTAACGTGATCTGTTCGTCTTTATTCATCAAGATTGATTAAGGGCAAATGTCAAAATTGATAATATCTAGATCGGAACTATGTGACAACTTTTGATATGAAATGGCTTAAAATGGTTATGAGCAAAGTTGTTTTACCCTTTAAGATACCAGATAACCCCTTATTATTACTCGGTTTTACGATTTAGACGATCTTTTAGTATTACCCTCCGGAGGCAGAGGTCGCAGGTTCGACTCCTGCAGGGTGCGCCATTTCCTCAGCCTGCAGTAATTCCGCCTTATCTCGCAACGCGTCAAACGCTAAACCGCTGAAGCGCTTTTAATGTGCCGGCTCGAATGGCCTCAGCTGTCTGCTCTGCCCGAGCGCTTATCGACGCTGCCTCCTCTGATGCAATATCAAGGCAGTTTCCAAGCTTTCCGGTAATGTCTGCAATGACAGAGTCCATCCGTTCTGGGTTGTAACCCAAGCTCTTCGCGTGCGTTGCCCAGTGGCGAGGGAAAATCGTATGCCAATGGTAGTGCCGATTCTTACTATTGACCGCCATCGCCATTTTTATTTTCTTTGGATGTAGGTTACCGATTTGCGCAAAGCCGTGCGCAGATAGCACGTCGTACAGCGGTGTTAGCCGATATCCGTTAGGGGTTAATGCTAAGCTGAAGTTTTTGGCATGCCCGTCGATTGCGGCAAAAAGCCAGTACAATAATTGTGCCGACATGAAAGTGTCTCGGTCACTCACCGCTGCAATGGATGTCGAGAGAACCTGCATAATGTCTTTCGCGCTAGGTCCGCCATGTTCTTCGTACTTCGAGCCGCCAGCTATACCCAGTGCCTGGCAGAAATCTTCTTGCGGTAACCGATAAATTTTTTCTCCAACGATTTTTCGGTCAAAACGCTCGACAACCAAGACATCTTCACCGTTAAAGCTATCAATGGTTGTATGCGCTACGGGTAAACCGAGTAATTGAATCACGCGCATGCAAAACCATTCATTTTCGACGCTACTCGATAAGTCAGGTTCACCCGGCCGGGTGAGTATCCGTGGTTTTAGAATATGGGTTGTGGGTGTACGGCCGACAGGGACACCCCACTGACCCTTCCAAAAGGTCAATGCGGTTTTTTCTTGTGCACCAGCAAGCGAAAATCGGAAACCCTCGTTAGGTTGCATGCCTAACGTTTTTCCTGTTCGCGAATCCGCCACGAGCTTGCCTATTTGCGCGTCATTTAATGGCACCACTTCAGTGTTAGGAACCGGCGTTGACTCAGGGCTATTGGTGAAGGTTAGGGCACCAATACAGTCTTTACCCACTGCCGCAAGTAAATCAAAAGGCTTGGTACTTTTTGCCCCCAACCGATCGACAATGTGTTTACGTACCTCTGTGCTATCAGGTAACAGGTTATCGAAATACGCATTGACTGCATCGCCTGAATACGCTTGATCCGTTAGTGGTAAAGACACGGAAATGGCACGGCCAAACTCGGAATTTAACCAGTGCTCGGAATAACGAAAGCTCAGGTTATTCAAGCGCGATGTTAAGGTGCCAACAAACTGGTCGTTCATGTGGCAAAAGAGTGTGCTTTCTACTTTGCGCTGACTCATTACCAAATGGCCTCGGTGCTATCTGGGTGCTTTAATTGATCAGTAGCGGCATCGAATTGAATATTCAGTGCGGCAAAAATCCGCAGCAACGTCGATATGTGCATTTCGCCGGAGTTCTCAATGACTGAGACACTTCTCTGGGATAGATCGGTAAGCTTAGCGAGCTCTTTTTGTGTATAACCGTGCTTCTTGCGTTGTGATTTAATCAGTGCCGCTAAGTCGGTTGGTCGTTGAATAATCATGGGCATATTCCAGAGATGTAGTTCGGTTCATAAATGCACTTAAATGAAGTTTAGTACATAAATATTAAGAAATGAAGCAAACATCATAAATAAGCATTTCTACATTGAAATACATAGCAAGGGTGACCGCTACCCACCTACAGCCCCGCCAAGCACGCTGCTAAATGCTCGTGCCAGAAGCTGGCAGGGTGCTGCAGGGCGTTGCGGCCGAGCGGGATTTCGCAAATGCAGCGGCCGTTTTGTTTCGCCCGAGGTAACGGTAACAGCAGAATTCGGTGTTTTTCAGCGTACGTTGTGACGGCGCTGATCAGCGCCGATTCATCGGCTTTGATGTGTAAGTGAAACATGCCGGCTTGCGGTTGCTCCGGGTTCACTGTTACCCCAGGTATGCTCGCCAGCAATGGCGCAAGCTGTTGGGCGAAAGAGGCAACCTTTGGCATCACCGCTAAGTTATCAGCGAGACCTTGCTCTGCGGCAAGCACGTATGGGTACATTGAGATGAGGTTGCCACCCGCGCGGCGTGTCCAAATGCGCGCTTTGGCAATAAACGCTTCGGTTCCCGCCAATACTGCACCAGCAATGCCAGCTAAGTCTTTGTACAAACTCACATAAACGCTGTCGAATAATTCGCAGATTTCAGCGAAGCTGCGTTGATAATAGCTTTCGCATTGCCACAACCGCGCACCATCTAGGTGCACGGCTAAACCGTGTTGGCGAGCCCAATTAACTTGCTGTTGCAGATCTTCCCAGCTCGGTAACTGACCACCAATTTCGCGCATGGGTAGCTCAATGAAGATGGAAGAAAGCTTTTCTGGTGCAGAAATCTCGGCAAAATCGGCCGCTGCAATAACCCGTGAGTGATCACCGACCTGATAGCCCTGTAATCCCCATAATTTTTCATAGCCATCTTGTTCGTGCAGCACCGGATGTGAACTAGGGTGCAAAGCCACGCCACTACGTCCTCGTTGGTCGGCGTGAATACGCAACGCCATCGGCTGCGCCAGCGTGCCGCTGGGTAGGAACAGTGCCGCGGGTTTGCCAAGCATTTTAGCCATGCGTGCTTCAAATTGTTCAATCAGTTCGCCTTTGCCATACTCATCTGCGCCATCAAATGCTTCCGCGCGCTCTGCGCAAAGACGCAGCACCTCGGCCATCGAACGTGCTGGGTGGCGCAGAATAGAATGCTCTGCGCTACTCGCAGCATATTGGTATTGGTTTTTTAATTGGTCCATTTGGCGCCCTTAGCGCTTATAAATAGAGGCTCTACACAAGCCATGCTTTCAGCTATGGTAATAAAAAGCGGTTGAGAAAACGAGGATGGTATGCGAACACCGAAAGTACTGTATTTTGATGCGAACGAAACGCTACTAGCGAACGCCCGGGAAAAGCCAATACCCGTTGGGTTTGCCGGTAGATGCAAGCGTCAGTGACCTAGCCGAGTTTGCGAGCATGTTGTTACCGAGCTAACAGACACTTGAAGCTCGCCGCGACGCTGCTACCTTTGATAGAATATCGGCCTCAAAACGCCAAATTCGGCTTTTACTGAGTAATGCTTTTACCTGTTGCGGCTTTGCAGCAATGGCTCGACGATACGCAGGTTTCTACCGACTAAGCTGACCCGCTGCTTGGCGCGAGTGATGCCAGTGTATATTAGCTCCCTATTAAGCACTGGGCTGGGATAGTCCGGTAATATTAATGCCGCGTGCGCAAACTCCGACCCCTGTGACTTATGTACCGTCATTGCGTAAGCGGTTTCTACATGCACTAAGCGACTGGGTAATACCCATTTAATGTGCTTATCGATGCTAGCGAAAGCCACCCTTAGCCGTCCGCTCTTGTGGTCGCGAATTGCTATGCCAATATCTCCGTTACTAAGTTTCAGTCCATAGTCGTTCTGGGTGACCATTATCGGCCGTCCGTGATACCAGCTTTGCCGGCTGGCGCCAATGATTTCCGTTATCCGCTGATTTACCGCGGCCACACCCCATTCACCTTTGCGTAAGGCGGTAAGCAGTTGGAAATCGCTAAAGCGCTCTAACACTTCTTTTACGGCGGCATCTGTGTCGGTAGCGCCATCCATCTGATTTAGTGCCGTCCAAAAAGGACTAAAACCCTGCTTCACGAATTGCTGAAATGCGTGATCCTGTAAGGTTTTCACGATTAACGTTTGTACTTGCGCATCGGCAGTTGCCTTTTCAGCCGAGCCAACAAGGGAACGCCAATTGGCTAAGTCTCCTTGATTGACCGCCTTCGCTAAAGCCAAAATATCCTTTTCCGACCGATAACTCTTGCGCAGCATCGCCACGTGCTGCAGCCGCTGCGGACCGTGGTTATCTTGGTAGGCTAATGGAATAGCTGTGCTATCAGCTACAGCGGCGAGTCGAGCGGCATGCTCTGGTTGGTAGTGGCCGTCTTCAGCCTGCTCGCACAGGTTGCCGAGTACTGCGCCAGCCTCAACCGAGGCTAATTGGTCTTTATCACCAAGCAGAATAACGCGCGCGCTAATGGCTGTGGCTTGCAGCAGTGCCTGCATCATTTCGCTGTCTACCATTGAGGCTTCATCGACCACGATGACGTCGTATCGCAATGGATTTTCACTGTGATAATTCGGTCGTCTTGATTGCGGATTGACTGCTAAAAGTCGGTGCAGTGTCTGACTATCACTAGGAACCTGCTCAAGTGCACGTTGGATAGCGCTATCAGTCACCTGTTGGGTAAGCTCGCCGCGAGCCTTAATAATAGACTCTCTAAGTCTAGCCGCGGCTTTCCCCGTTGGCGCGGCTAAGGCGACACGTAATGGCTGGTCTGCATGCTCAAGCGCTTGGCGCTGTAATGCTGCGAGCAAGCGCACCACGGTATGAGTTTTTCCCGTGCCAGGCCCGCCGGTGATCACACTAAAGTTATGCAATACGCTGTTGGCACAGGCAAGGCGTTGCCAATTAAGCGCTTTCTCTGCGCCGAATAATGTTTCCAGTGTTTGCTTTAGCAGAGATTCATCAACACTTGGGACAACGGCCATTCGTTGCTGCAGACTGTCGCTGATAATCGCCTCATAGCGCCAGAATCGGTATAAGGCGATACCAGATTGGTCGTGTCGATTGAGGTAAAATACCAGCGGCGCTGCGGATGTACCGTTGTGGCTAACATTCACGCTAGCCGTAAGTGCTCGTTCAAGCTCGGCAGGATTGAGTTGTGCAACAATGTCTGCTGGCGTTAATAATCCGTCATGGGGTTGATACTCAGGCGGAAGGTTGAGCAATGCGTTAGGCTGTTCGAGTAAATCCTTTACCGAAACCTCGGTGTAACCGCGACCCACTTGGTGAGAACAAACAAACGCGCTGAATAATACCCAAGGCGACTGTTCCCCTTGATTGTATAAGAACTCAGCAAAAACCTTGTCAAGCGCGCGGATCCAACCGTGTTGTTGCCATTGCTTTAGGCATTCGAATAACTGATTAACCGGCATGTTCACCCCCAGTTGTGCGCCTATCTTCCGCAAAAAGCTCGGCCAGCCTTTCGATCAATTCACGTGGTGGTCGGTCGCGGTAGCACCCAGCCGAGTCACTGTGTTGGCCACGCAAGAATAAGTAAGCAATACCGCCGATGTGGGTGTCGTAATCGTACTCGGCACCTAACCGGCTTTGCAGCAACTTATGTAACGCTAAGGTGTAAATCACGTACTGCAAGTCATAGCGGCTGTGAAGCATCGCTTCGGTCAGCGCTTGTGAGTGATAGCTGGCATCATTTTCACCCAGCCAATTGGATTTGTAGTCCACTACAAAATAACGGCCATTATGTTCAAACACTAAATCGATAAACCCTTTTAGCATGCCGTTAACGTGAATGTCCCGCAGTTGCGGTCGGGCTACACCAGGTTGAATATAGTGTCTAACCCAATGGTCTAACTCAGCGGTTTGTAGTTGATGTGCTGGGAACCAAAACTCGGGTTCGGCTTGGTAATGGACCAACTCTGCCAACGATATCTCCGCAGCATTTGCTGCCAGCGGCAATGGCTGTTGTAGGTATTGCTGTAACCACTCGCTGAGTGGGTCGGCATAGGGTTGCCAATCTCCTCTTTGACACTGCTCGGCAACCAATTGCTGGCAAGTCGCCGAATGCGCTGCTACGTTAGCAAAACCCTGATTTGCCGCTTCTTCCAACAGGTTGTGCAATAACGTTCCGGGTTCTGCTCCGCGAGGGAAGTCATGGAGCTGGTGCGCGACTACCGGCGCTGACCGTTGCGGTGTTTCAGCAGTCAGAGTCTCGTCAGCTTCCAACAAATTCATCTCTTCTGCGCTTTGTGGTTCTGCGGCCAGCTCCGCCGCGCTATGTTGCGCCAGAGCGCTATAACTGGCAATCCACCACGGGCGCAGATGCTGGCTGTGAGGCATATGACGCGCTGACAACGATGCACGCGATGTTTCCACGGCTATTTTTGCGCTTACTGCAGGTTCGTTTATTAGCGGTAGTACTTCTGTGTGCGGCAGCTGCTGCCAACGTTCTGTTGCCAGCTGGGTGAGCGGCAGTTGTGCCTTGTCATCGCCATGCAGCAGATAGAATAGGGGATTATCCCCTTGTTGCTTGGTGCTCGCTAAGTTAACGAAAGTTGCGTGTTGAGCCCGGGTTACAGCCACATAGATCTTGCGCAGTTCTTCGGCATTTTGTTCGGCTAACACGCGAGCCGTGTTTTCATCATCTTTCGACCATACCCACTGCAATTGGTCGTTATCGTCATGGTAACTTGCAGGAAAGTTGAGGCGAAAACGTTCCGTTTTGCCGTAACAGGCGAAAGGCAAAAATACTATCGGATACTGCAAGCCTTTCGACTTATGAATCGTAATGATTTTGACTAGCGCTTGGTCACTTTCCAGACGCATCTGCTGTTCATCGGCTTGGGTGCGAGCGCTGCCATCTATTCCTTGGTGGGCGTTGATGTGTTCGGCAAGGTAATTCACCACCTCAATCGGACTTTCCACAACTTGGCTATGTTGCTGCAATAGTTCGGCAATATGCAGCAAGTCAGCAAGCTGGCGTTCACCACTTTCGCTTTGGCGAAGCAGCATTGTAGGTATTGAAAAATCGTGTAATAGCTGCTGGAACATGGCGAGTAAACCTTGCTTATTCCAACGCTCTTGATAGCCGATAAAAGCTTCAACGTAATCTTCCCATACGCTCTCTTGGCTATGGATTTGTGCTAGCTTTGACGTCGAAAGGTCAAGCAAACGGCAGGCCACCGCGCTACTGATTTTTCCGGGATTACGCGGGTCTTCGCAGGCGCTTAATAAAAGCAGCACTTCTTTTGCAATACGTTGCGCGAACACCGAATTTCGGTCAGACAAATAAACACTGCGAACCCCGCGCTGGCGAAGTGCCAGCTGGATGGCATCTGCTTCGGTAAAGTTGTTTACCAGTATGGCAATATCTTCACTATTAACGTTGCGCTTGCGTTCCTGATTGGCATCGTAAAAGCCTGCCTGTGGATCATTCAGTAATTTTGCAATGATATTGGCATGGTGGCTGGCGAGCTGTTCAAACATTTCCGTCTTATTAGTAAAAGGCTCATCTACCACCGCCCAATTCAATGCTGCTGAGGCTTGATTAGTCCCGGCTAAGGTATGGCGTAGGTGAGTATCACGTCCTTTTGCCGAGACCGCTTGAAACGGTAGTCGGTTGTCGTCAGCTCGTTTAAATAAGAACGCCCCTTTGGGATAATCTTCGGCTGTGCCAAATAGGTGGTTAACGGCCGCGACCATATCTTCTGAGGAGCGATAGTTAACCAGTAAGTTGTAATGTCGTCCTTGTGTAGCTTCGCGCGCCTTCAAATAGGTAAAAATATCGGCATCGCGGAAGCTATAAATAGCCTGCTTCGGGTCACCTATCAGAAAGATGCCGGTATTGGGGTGAGGATCGGCAACGCGATAAATACGGTCTAAAATTTCGTATTGAATCGGATCGGTATCTTGGAACTCATCCACTAATGCAACGGGAAATTGGCGGCGAATGGTTCGCGCCAAACGTTCACCCTGTGAGCCGCGCAGCGCGTCTCGAAGCCGAGTGAGCATATCGTTGTGGCTCATTTGCGCACGTTGCTGTTGTAACTGGCTAAAGCGCTGCAGTACCCATTGCGCTGCATGTCGCTTTACCGCCAGCAGCGCTTGTTGTTGTTGCTGCTGGATCTGTTGCAATTGCTGCTGCAAAGTCGTGAGGGGTTGCCACTGTGGTTGCATACCTCCCAACTTTTTTGTCGCCCAATCGGTAAAGCTTTCGAGGCTAATGGTATTCCAATTAGCTGGAGTAACATTCGGCATTAGCTCTTCCGAGGCGCACCAATCGGCAAATTTCTGCAACTGTTTTACTTTTTGTGCGGTGCCTGAGGTTTGCTCAGCTAATGTAATAACTTCGCGGAAAATAGGCGCAAGCTGTGCTTTTATTTCTGCAGCTTGTTGCCGCGCTTGCTGTTGCGCACTGACAAGCTGTTTTGGGGCATCATCATCTTCATCCGTGGAGCTCGATAAATCGCCGTAGGTCAGGCTCAGCATATTCGCGGGTGAAGCAAAGGTATCGAGTAACAAGCCCGCTAGCGTTGCATCGGCAGAATAGATAAAGCGTCGGAAATAATCCTCTGCGGCTTGCTGACGCAAGGTCTCATCGTCAGTTTCAACATGTTGGCTAAATAAACTACCGCTGGCAAAAGCATGTTCGTTTAACATGCTCTGGCACCAACCATGGATGGTTTTTATCGCCGCCTCGTCCATCGACTGAGCGGCAAGTTCGAGTCGTCGTGCCAGTACTGCCAAACTCTGGTGCTGCTCCAGCGATTGCTGGCGCAGCTGGTTAAGGAACGGATCATCGGCATGGATTTGTGGATCGCGAAAATGCCGAGCCGCATCGGCTAAACGCTGGCGAATACGGTCGCTGAGCTCTTCTGTTGCCGCTTTAGTAAAGGTCATCACCAAGATTTGCTTGGTCAGCAGCGGCGCTAAGAAGCGTGTTTCGGCATCGCCATGTGCGAGTACTAAGCGTACATACAACGCGGCAATGGTATAGGTTTTACCTGTACCGGCACTGGCCTCAATTAAACGGCTGCCATGTAACGGAAAGCGACTGGGATCGGTGAGCGCCTGACTCATTGTTGGTCCCTCGTCGCTTGTGCAAAAACGTCCCGCATGGGGCGATAAACATTATTAATGAGTGTCATAAAATGTGGGTGTTCGCGAAGTTGCGAATAGTCTTTTGCTAAGCGACCACAATAATCGCTGGTTTCCAGTAACGCGGGTTTTTGCGCATCGTGCGCGATTTCGTAGCAGTGTTGTGCGTGCTGGTCGGCAACCTGCTGCGGGTTGTCTTGGTTGCGCTGTTCAGCCTTCTCAAATGCATCTAGCCAGACCATTGCTAACTCGACATGCATTGGTACCGCATGCATTAAGGTGGTGAGTAGGGCATCCATCAGCGCTGTTAATAATTGTTCCGCACGGGTGCTGTCCAGCGATGGCAAATGAATCTGGCAACCGCCTTTCGAGATCAGCAGAAATTCTGTCGCCTGCTCGCGGTTCAGCAGCAAATAGCCCAAGTAGTAGTCGCCAAGGTGCTTCCAGCCTCCGCTATTTACCCCTTTGCCGTTTTTTGCGGCGATATTACTGACTGAGGTAGCTACCCAAATACGCGGTCCACCCGGTTGTTGATGTAGTCCGCGGATGGCGTCGCTTATTTGCCATTGCTGGGAGCGTTGTTGGTAGCGAAAGTGCAGTTCATGAGCGGCGTCAATAACCTGAGCACCACCTGCCAGCCAATGTTGATAGGTAGTAATAATGTCTGCGGCTTGTTGTGATAGTTGTTGAGCTGAATGCTCGGCGATTACCCCAACACCTAACAAGCCGCGGCGTTTCATCGACAACACCTGCTGATTTAGCTGCTGCTCTACGTCTGCGCTACCTTGAGCAATTGCTTGGCGGCCGCTGCTCACCAGCTCTGAAGTCAATTGCCATTGATTGAGACTACTCAGGGTGAAAGTTTCCGCGTCTTGAATGTCTTGGCTTTGGTACTGAAAATACGTTTCCAATTGCCATTGAAAAAACAGCTGTGAGGGCTCTCGAATAAAACGCTTGATATCGCTCAGGCGAACATTACGTGGTTCCGTCGTTTGCTCTGTTTCGAGGTCATTAGGCTCTGCGTGCTGTTTGACGTCATAGGCTTTTGCCCATTCCTCAGCGTAGCTAAAATAGCGTGCATCGCTATCAGTAAAATAAACAGCGTCGTAAGCTTGCAATTTATGGTCGGTGATCAGCGCCTGCTGCGGTAACTGCCATCCCTGCTGCAGATGGTCGAGCAGTTGCGATACCAGTACGGAAGCGGTGCGTTCACTATTATCTTTGCTGCTAAAGCCAACCCAACTCAGGTAAAACACATCCCGCGCTGAAAGTAATGCCTCCAAGAACAAATAGCGGTCGTCGTCTCGGCGCGAGCGGTCGCCGGGACGATAGTCGTCTTGCATCAAGTCAAAATCGACCCGTTGGGTGTCACGAGGGTACTCGCTCTCGTTCATACCCAAAACACACACATGCCGAAACGGTATTGCGCGCATTGGCATGAGGGTGGCAAAGTTAACACGTCCAGCCAAAAAGCGTTGTTGTAAAGAGGCTTGGTCTATCCGCTCAAGCCATGCGTCACGGAATACAGCCAGTGCAATGGTCTGAGAGTGTCCAGCTTCAGTGGCTATGTTGTCTAATGCAATAGATTCGTCCAGTAGACGATTTAACAACAACGTATCTTGCTCGTCGGCTGCACTAAAGAAGGTATCCAGTAACCATTCACTGCGCTGCCGCCATTGTTGCATGGAACATGGCGTTTGTACCTGTTGCCACCATGCTTCAAGTGCGCTAATCAACTCGGCAAGCTGCCCAACCATTGCCGCTTCTAAGCCGCTTATGTCGGTGAAGGGGGCTATGTCTTGCCAGCAACCTTCTGCATTTTCACTCTCACCAATCGCGTAACCGCTGAGCATACGCTTTAATGCAAACCACCAGCTATTGGTTTCATCAGTAACGGGCATAAAGAAACTTTGCCGTTGCTTTGCGGACAAGCCCCAGCGAGCGCCGGCACCTTCGATCCAACGCGCCAACGTTGGTATCTGGTCGGCGCGTATATCAAAACGCTGTTGAATCGCAGGTACATTGAGCAGGGTCAGTAACTCGCTCTGGTTAAACCGTATCTGCTCCGCTTGTAATAACAGCTCTAAGCCAATCATTAACGGTTGTTGGTGGCGCTGACCTTGGTCAGCAATAGTGTAAGGGATGGCTCGTGGGTCATTACCGGTGTGGTATTTACCAAATACCGCATCAATATAAGGCGCATAGGTATTTACATCCGGTAGCATCACCATAATATCGCGTGGTGCAAGCGTTGGATCCTCAGCGAAGGCGTCGAGCAAATGGTCGTGCAAGACTTCTAATTCCCGCAATGGGCTATGGCAACGGTGAAACTGTATAGATGAGTCTGCAGACGTCGGCGCTGGCCACTGTGCTTGCGTTTCGGCCAATGAGCGCAATTGCAAAATATCGTCCTGCAATTGTCCCAGCAAATGTTCGGTGGGGTGTGGATCAAAAATGTCTAAACGTAATTGGTTCAACGCCTCTTGTTTGGTTACCGTCTCATCGTAATTGTCCAACAAGCGAATATAGTCGCGTCCTTGTTTCCCCCAAGAGGCCAATAGCGGTTGGGCAAACTGGTGCAGGTCTTGCTCGGCGATTTGCTCGGGATAGTCTTGCTTGCGCGGTCTTCGCGCTTCGGCTTTAACTTGCTTTTTCAGTGCCTCTTTACCGTCGACGATATCGGCCCAGTGGTATTGCGATGGGTTATGCACACAAAGCAAAATTTGGGTGCAGCCTTTCAACGCATCAAGCACTTCCAACACTTGTTGCGGTAACGATGAGATACCAAACACAATAATTCGCGGTGGAATGCCCGCGGGCGCGGCGCTTAACCCTCTAGCTTTTTCTAAAAACGCCTGATGCAATGCGGCCCGATTATTCCAGTATTGATCTAAGCCAACGTCAGCGCTTACTGCACGCCACAATGCCGGTTGCCACAATTGTTCAGAGTCAATGGCTTGGCCATTATTTAAGGTGTCGTTGTTATTCAGCCATTGTGCCAGCCAGTCGGCTCGGTAAACGGCGTATTGATCGAATAAGTCTGCCAGCTTTGCGGCTAATTGGTGAGCTTTACGGCCGTCGTTATCGGTCGCCAAATAATGTTGTAACGGCGTAAAACGATCGTCTGTTGCTACCAACTCGGGAACAATTCTCAGTAGCCGCCAAGTCAACCGATCTTTATCGAACGGCGAAATTTTCGGAATATCATCACCTAATACCGCCCGGTACGCCTGCCACTGAAATCGTGCTGGCAAGGTGATATCTAACATCGCCGCTATGCCATTAGCCTGCGCCAAGTTCACTTTTAACCACTGGGCAATCCCGTTGCTTTGTACCAACACCGTTTCCTGCTGCAAAGGCTGCAACGGAAAACGCCGAGTAAAGGTCACTGCCACCTCGGTAAGATCCTCTAGGCGGTGACTGTGGGCAACGATAAACCCTGGGGTTAATGACATAGTTGGCGACTCCTTTCTACTACCGTTGTTACGGTAAAGCCAAAGCAAACAATTTACAATTTGAAAAAATCATGGTTCGCTAAGTTTTAGTTAAGGTTTAACACTGACACTTAACCAGTATAAAGCGATGCTGTTTGCACCAGCAGCATTGTTCGTTACTCTTGAGAGGCATGCATGGCGCAAAAATGGATAGCTTTAGGGTTGCTGGTTTGTAGTAGCAGTAGTTACGCCACAACCGTTTCAGACTGTAAGCCCCAGCAAACGACTGAAAAACAGTTTACGGTGGGCAAGGTCGAGATTATACCGAATCCGATTTTTGATGAATCTGATCCGGACACACTGGCCATTCATCGCTTCGCCAACTGGGCCCACATTAATACCCGACCACATGTTATTGCGCATCGCTTAACCTTTAAGGAAGGCGACCAAGTTACCCTGCAAGACCTCGCCGAAGCAGAACGCTTGGTGCGCGCGGAACCCTACTTGCGCGATGCTCGAATAAGCTTAATTAACGGTTGCGAGAATGCGGAAACCGGAGAGCCTGTCGCGGTGTCGGTGAACACCTGGGATAACTGGTCATTAATGCCAACTATCAGTTTCGGCCGTAAAGGTGGCAAAAATAAATTCTCTGTCGGTATGAAAGAGGACAATTTCCTCGGCTTAGGGATTGCCACCAACTTGCGTTATAAACGCGATGAACAACGCACGGGTTATCATTTTGCCGTCGGAGCACCAGTCACTTGGATGGAGCACGCCACCATCTATACCGAACTTGAGGACAATGACGATGGTCAACGCACTCAGTTGACCTTCGATAAACCGTTTTACGAAGAGTCGACGGATACCGCGTTATTCCTCAATTACGTTGATGATCGTCGGGTGGAAGAGGTGTTTCAAAATGACGATACTCGCAACCGCTACTTGTTCGATGGTCATAACTACGAGGTATCTTACGGCTTCCTAGGCAGCCTGCAAAACCATACCTCGCACCGCTGGCGCGTGGGTGTTACTGAAGATACTGCAAATTTCAGTTTACCTAACGGTGAACCGCTGGAAAATTCAGTGTTTCTGCCACGCGATCGTGACTTTGTCTATCCCTGGCTCGAATATGAGTATCGCCAGTTCAACTACCAAGAGATGGAAGATATCTATTTGATCAACCAGATTGAAGATATCAATTTAGGTTGGTTACAACGCCTCCGGGTGGGTATCGAAACGCAGCAACCCGCGTCGATATCTGGGTTAGGCTATCACCTACGTTGGCACGCCAGTAAAGGCACCGAGTGGAATCACTCGTTGCTGCTGTTTAGTGCGGATATTAAAAGCGATATTAATGTTGCTGAAGTCGATCGCAATCTGGTCTCGGCACAACTTGAGTACTTCCAGCGTGCCAGTGAAGGGATTGGCTATTATGGCCGCTTGACAGCAACAGAGGGGTCAAATCAGTTTGCCGACGATCCAGTTGCACTAGGTGGGGAAAGCGGCGTCCGCGGTTATCCGTTGCAATACCAACATGGTAAACACCGTATTTCTGCATCCGCAGAAGCGCGTTTCTACCCCAACATCAACGTCTACAAGTTATTCGATGTAGGCTTTGTCGGCTTTGTTGATGCTGGTCGCGCATGGTCAGGGTTCGAATCGCAGTTTAATGAGTATGATGGTGTGCTCTCCAGTGTCGGCATTGGCTTGCGTATATACTCTAATCGTTCGAGTCACCGCAACGTGGTACACATGAACTTTTCTAAGCCACTCGCAAATGCGCCAAGTGTTGACAGTTGGCAGTGGGGATTGCAGGTTAAGCAAACCTTCTAACGACATAGAGGTTGCGAATGGCAAAACCCAGAAAAAAGCCACCATTACGAACGGTGGAAAAGTAAACAGCAAGTAAATGTTTTGACGTCAACTGACATAAGTTGTTACAAATGTTGTGAATCTACCCATTACCAGTCGTTGGGGGGCTGTTATGAAAACACTATTAAAATCCACTACCGCAATCGCGATTGCTTCCGTTTTGGCAAGCTGTGGCGGCAGTGACTCAGGGAATAATTCAAGCGCCGATGGATCGGGTGGTACGCAACAAACTTCAACTTCCGTGGTGACCCAAGGGGTGATCACAGGGTTTGGCAGTGTTTATGTAAACGGCAAACGTTACCGTTCGGAAAATGCGGAAATCAAAACGGATGAAGCGGGTAATGCCACCGATTCGGATTTGGCAATCGGTATGGTGGTTTCTGTGCGCGCGCAAACCGCTGAAGGTGACGACCCTGAAGCCTCCGAAATCGATTACGAAGAGACGCTGCAAGGTGCTGTAACACTTATCTCGACGACTGCGCAGACGCTTGAAATTATGGGCCAACAGGTCAGCTACGACGAGGTTACCGAATTTGACGATGTGACCATCGACACGCTGGCGATTGGTGATTTGGTCGAAGTCAGTGGTTATGAAACAGACAGTGGTTTTTATGCCACACGCATCGCTTTAGAAACCGATGAGCAGGTGTATAAAGTTGATGGTGATGTTGCAGCCCTCGATACCACTGCGAAGACCTTCACCATTAATGACTTAACCGTTGATTACAGCCAAGCAACCTTCGAACAGATGAGCGAAGCCGATTTAGCCAATGGTAGCGGCGTTCGGGTGGAGGGCGATAGTTTTGACAGTACAACCAACACGCTAGTAGCAAGCGAAGTGAAATCAACCGAAAAATCCGTTGATGAAGAGGTTGATGAACTTGAGGTCGCTGGCGTTGTAGGCAACTACGATGCCGAAGCGGGAAGCTTTGTGATTGCTGGTTATTCGGTAACTTTAGCCGATACTGTTGAATTCGAAGATGGTGCGATGGCTGACTTGGCCAACGGTGCTCGAATTAAGATTGAAGCCGAGCGTGTTGATAGCGCCTGGGTAGTCGACAGTGTTGAGTTCCTGCACGAGCGCGTCACTGGAAAAACGGAAGGCACAGTGACCGCCGTGGACGCCGATACACAAACCATCGTAATTCACGATACCGAGTTTCAAGTCACCGATACCACACGTTTTAAAGACGAATCTGATGCCGAATTACGGACCTTCACGTTTGATGACATCATGGTCAATGATGTGTTGAAAGTTATCGCCAAAAATGACGCAGAAGGCAACCATATTGCTTTGAAAATCAAACGCTTGAACGATGAAGATAAAGACGGTGAATTAGAGGGCGTTGCCACCGACATTGGTGACGACCGCTTTACTGTTCAAGGTGT
Organism: Idiomarina tyrosinivorans; assembly: GCF_003987475.1. Lineage (GTDB taxonomy): Bacteria > Pseudomonadota > Gammaproteobacteria > Enterobacterales > Alteromonadaceae > Idiomarina > Idiomarina tyrosinivorans. The sequence continues at coordinate 229,192 of NZ_PIQH01000002.1, forward strand.
TGTAGTCATCGTTAACGAATCCACCGAAGTTGAAGCCGAGGGTACGGATGACCCTATGCGCTTGTTAGCCCTTTTAGCCTCGATGGAGGAACCTCGAGTTGAGGTAAAAGGTGATTACGACGGCGACACCTTAGTCGCGAGCAAAGTTGAGGTCAAAACCGAAGGTGATGATGATGGTGAGCAACACCATGGCGAGGTAGAGGTTAAAGGTTCAGTCGCAGAAGTAAACGGCGAAGCCTTTGTTGTGGGTGACTATGAGTTCCACTTGGTGACTGAAGCTGAGCTTGAAATCGACGACCAGAGTGTAGATCTGCAAGCATTTGTTGATGCCCTAGAAGTCGGCGTTACCGTTGAAGTCGAGGGAGAATGGCAAGACGCGGGCTACGTGATTGTTCATTCGGCTGAAATCAAAACCGCTAGCGAAAGTGAGGGTGGTGACGATACTGAATAGTCAGCGCATTCGCTGAGAAAATTAACGGGCCGCATTCATATGCGGCCCGTTTGTTATTACCAACTTAGTCTTCAGTCTTTCAATTTAGTGGTGCGCAGATAGCTCGTATGCGCGGTCCAACCTTGTGGGAAATGTTGCTTAGCTTCCTCATCGCTAACCGTTGGGCGAATGATAACCTCTTTACCCGGCTCCCAATCTGCTGGGCAAGCAATCGGATCACGGTCAGTGGCTTGCAAGGCATCGATAACGCGTAAAATTTCGTTGAAATTACGGCCCACTGTCATTGGGTAGGTCATGGTTAAACGAATTTTATGCTCAGGATCAATAATAAACACCGTTCGAACGGTCGCAGTGGCGCTTTCATTCGGATGAATCATGCCGTAGAGCTCCGCAACGTGGCGTTCTTTATCGGCAACAATAGGGAATTTAACGTCAGTCGATTGGGTTCGATTCACGTCTTTTATCCAGCCGTTGTGTTCGTCAACAGTGTCGGTGGAAAGGCCCAGTGGCTTAACGCCGCGTTTCGCAAATTCATCCGCTAATTGCGCTGTGCGCCCCATTTCTGTTGTGCAAACCGGAGTGTAATCTGCCGGATGACTGAAAAAGAATACCCAAGATCCCTTGCTCCATTGGTGGAAATCGATTTCCCCGTCGGTGGTAGCAATGGTGAAGTTTGGTGCAGTGTCTCCGATACGTAAACTCATGATCTAACCTCCAAAAAATGATTGTCGACATTGATTAATGTAGTGCTAAATAGCAACCCAACAAGATTATTTGCGTATGACTTATAGCCAAAAGCTTGATCGTTAATACGTTACTGAGAGGAAAAATAGACTTGCCCCGAACCTCTGTGTAGAATTTTGCGCAGTTTTATCCGCAGCAAAAGGTCTGTTATGGGTCGCGCTTACCAAAACCGAAAAGAATCCATTGCCAAAACCGCGGCAGCAAAAAGCCGTGTCTATAGCCGTTATGGCCGAGAAATTTACGTTTGTGCCAAGCAAGGTGGGGCAGAACCTGATGCCAACTTGGCGTTACGCAGCTTGATTGAGCGTGCAAAGAAAGACCAAGTGCCATCACATGTTGTTGAAAAGGCAATTGAAAAGGCGACTGGAGGTGCAGGTGAGGACTTTTCTCCGGCGCGTTATGAAGGCTTCGGTCCAGGCAACTGTATGGTTATTGTGGAATGCCTAACGGATAATCCCAACCGTACTTTTGGTGAAGTGCGTAATTGCTTTACCAAAACCAACGCCAAAATTGGCGCTCAAGGCAGTGTCTCGCATATGTTCGATCACTGCGGCATTTTCAGTTTCGCTCACGACGACGAAGACGCCGTTTTAGAGGCTTTGATGGAAGCCGATGTCGATGTTTCTGAGATCGAATCAGAGCACGGCATGGTCACGGTTTTCGTGCCCCATGACGAATACGCAAAAGCACGGCAAGCGCTGACTAGCGAAATTGAAGGCATTGATTTTGATACCGACGATATTCAGTTTGTGCCACAAATGACAACCGCAGTGAGTGGTGATGATGTGGCAATGTTTGAGCGGTTCATGGATATGCTAAACGACTGTGACGACGTACAGAATATTTACCACAACGCAGAACTCGCGGACTAAGATATTCGCCACGCCTCACGGCGTGGCTTCCTTTCTCGTGAAAAATTGCTAGGATGGCAGTTCTAAAGTAGCTCCAGGGAGTTCGGAATGGCCGAACGTGGAACCAAAAATAACGCAAAAATCCTGCAGGAATTTGCTTGGTTAATCGTGGCAATAATGATTGTCATGACCCTTGCTACGGCTTGGTATACCTACTCACAATCTCGCGATGACTTGGCTCGCCGCTCCAGTGTCATTAGTCAACGGTTAGAGCAAAGTGTAAAAAGTGCGATGCAGGCATATCACGTGATTTTGCGGCAGACTAACGAGCACCTACGACTGATTGACGCGCTGAAAAACCCGCAACGAGCGCAGACGTATTTGGCGAATATTCGTGCCAGTGCTGATGAAATTGCTGCTATAGCCTTAACTGATACCTCTGGGCAAATGCGGGCATCGAGCGAACGAACCCAGAATCTTCCTAATTTAAAAGAGTTTGATGAACGCTCTTTTGAAAGCTTTCAACAAGTGGTTGCCAGCAAAACATTCGCCGTTGGGCGGCCCTATTATTTGCCGACCACTGAGGAATGGATTATTCCAGTGCGCGAACCCATGCTCGATGAAAATGGTCGAGTGGTTGCCGTCTTAGGGGCAGGCATCCGGCTGGATAATCAATCTATCCCTTGGGCTGATAGCGGCTTACCAGAAGGCTTTGCGATTGCGTTGGTTCGCGATGACGGTTATCTCAACTATTACTTCCCAATCCCTCGTGAAAACCGCCAAGCGGCATTACAACGAATGTATGGAGAGCCAGTTTCAGAGCACCTACGGCAGCTCACTGAAAAGCCCGGAGCACTCTACGAACATCAGCGTCAACTAGATGTGGGTACCTATACTGACCATTTTGTTTATGTGAACCGCATTGCTGATTATGCAATGACGGCGGTGGTGACCTTTCCGGAACAAATCCTTTGGCAGCATTGGGCCAATAAACTTGCCTTACCGCTGGTCTTCTTATTATTGAGCTTACTGTTATTGGCGGGTATTTACTGGCGTGCTCGGAACAGTTTGTACGTTTCTAATACCCATACCGAACGAGCGCAACAAAAGCTTAAAGGCGCGTTGGCACAGTATGATGAACTCACTCGGGTCATTCCGGTTGGCGTCTATCAAGCCTATGTTCACTGCGATGGCAGTATTGAAATGTTTTATGTTAGCGAACGCATGGCGAGCCTTTTTGCGGCCGATCCACAAGCCATTGTCGATGACATCAACACGCTGAATGATTGTCTCCACGAGGATGATATTCCTGATTTTTATCGCGCCCAAGAATTTGCCCTGAAAAACCGCCAACCGTTCAACTGGCAGGGACGCTTTGTCATTAATGGTCAGTTACGTTGGTTCTCTATCCAGTCGCAGTCGAGTGAGGCCGATGAGCAAGGGCGGCGAATATTGAACGGGGTCGTTACCGATATTACTGAGCGGATGGAAACCGAACAGCATATTCAGCATTTAGCATTTTATGACAGTTTGACGGAGTTACCGAATCGGCAACTGATTATTGAACGCCTCCAGCACCAGCAGAAAGTCGCTCGCCGGCGGCGTAATTACGGCGCTATCGTGATGATCGATTTCGATGATTTTCATGCTGTTAACGATACCTTTGGCCATCAAAGTGGCGACGAACTGTTGTTACAGGCAGCGCAACGGTTACAAGGCATTATGCGCAGCCATGATACGGTCGCGCGAATTGCTTCTGATGAATTTGCTATTGTTGCGACCGATCTTGACCAGAACATCGATAGAGCAGCCGAGCAATGTGAGCGCATTGCCGAGAAAATCTGCGAGGCGTTAGAACAACCTTTTGAGTTTTCAGGCAAACGTCACCAGCTAACTATCAGTGTTGGTATCACCCTATTTGGCGATACTGAACAAGACCCAGAACTTTATGTGCAGCAAGCCTCCAATGCTTTAGCGATGGTAAAAGCTGAAGGCAAGAATGGGATTCGGTTTTTTGACTCCAGCATGCAAGCGCATGTTTTAGAGCGGGTCAATTTAGATCAAGCGTTGCGTGATACGCAGCACGGTGAGCAATTACAACTGTTATATCAACCTCAAGTGAATCGTCACGGCGATATTATCGGCCACGAGGCGTTGCTCCGCTGGCACCACCCTGAACGTGGTATGGTATCCCCAGCTGAATTTATTCCACTGGCGGAACAGAGCGGCGCAATCGTGCCAATGGGTCGTTGGGTCATTCAACAAGGGGTGGCGCAACTCAATCAATGGCAGACTGATTCGGAAAAACGTGGTTGGACGTTATCGTTAAATATCAGTCCACGACAATTCCGTGACGCCAGCTTTGTTCCGACCGTGCGTCGAGCTGTTAGTGAGCTGCAGGGCGACCCTGAACGCCTTATTTTTGAACTAACGGAGTCGATGCTATTGGATGAGCGCGACGAAATTCGTGAAAAGTTGTTACAGATTAAACGCATGGGTGTGAGATTATCGCTGGATGATTTTGGTACAGGCTATTCGTCATTGTCTTATTTGTATCAATTGCCGCTGGATGAATTGAAGATCGATCGGGCTTTTGTAGCGTCAATCACGCAGTTGAAAAGCCAACGTTCACTCACACAGACCATCATTTCAATGGCGCGGCAACTGGAATTAAAAGTTGTTGCTGAAGGGGTAGAAACCCCCGAGCAGTTTGAAATTTTACAGCAGCAAGGCTGCGGCATATTTCAGGGCTTCCTATTTGGCCGCCCAACAGCGACAGCGTGTGAGGAGATTGCGCAATCGGTTTCCTCGCTTTGTGATTAACAGGGAGAATCGTCGATGGCACAGTTTGCAATTATTGGCTTAGGTCGATTTGGCGCCCAGGCGTCGCTAGAGTTGCTTAATCTCGGACACGCCGTAATCGGCGTAGATAACGATGCCAAGTTGGTGGATGCCTTAGCCGACGACCTAACGCACTCGGCGATTGCTGATGTTACCGACGAGCGGGCGTTGAAAGAATTAAACTTGGCGTCGTGTGATGCGGTGCTGGTGGCAATAGGCGAGGACTTACAAGCGAGCTTGTTGTGCGTTTTGCACCTGAAAAACATGGGGGTAAAAGAAATTTGGGCGAAAGCCACCTCCAAAGAGCACCATATGATACTCACTAAACTCGGGGTAAACCGGATTGTCCACCCCGAAGAAGAGATGGGTATTCGTATCGCACAATCCCTCAACTATCCAATGGTGAATGATTATTTAGCGCTCGGCCATAACTGGTTTATTGTGGAAGTTGATGCGTCTGAGAGCCTCGATGGTGAACCCCTGAAGTCAGTGCTTGGCGACGAGGAAGAACACTTGCACGCCTTACTGGTAAAACGCAAGGACCAAGTATTTGCCTCGCCACAAGATGAGTTAGTGCTAAAACACAAAGATCTGCTGGTGTTAGCCGGCAGCCTAAAAGCCTTGAAATCTATCGCCGAACGGCTTGAGTAGTAGGTCTTGTTAGGCTTATGAGACAGTGGATACCCGGTTTTCACCTATTTCGACGTCACCCACGCACGTCCCACAGAGTCATTAATGCCAGCCCTCCGTTTGTTCTCGCTGGCGGTTTTGCTCTGTTAATAGCGCTGGGCGCTTGCCTATTAAAGTTACCGTTTGCTACCACATCGCCAATTAGCTGGTTTGAAAGCTTCTTTACCGCAACGTCCGCGGTGACTGTAACGGGCTTGATTGTGGTGGATACCGCGACGCAGTTCAGCCACTGGGGCCAGCTCATCATCGCCGGACTGATTCAGTTAGGTGGATTAGGTTTTATGACCTTTGCGGTGGTTGCCGCGCTATCTCTAGGGGGTCGTATTTCTGTTAGAGAGCAGATCGTCGCCCAAGAAGCACTGCACCAAACCAACATGAGCAAAGTTGGAAGCACGGCAAAAGCGGTGCTGCTGATCGCTGTTACAGTAGAGCTTATTGGCATTATTCTATTAACCCTTGTCTGGTGGCCGCAGCAGGGCTTCGCGGACGCCGCGTTTAACGCGTTATTCCACACCATTTCGGCCTTCAACAATGCCGGTTTTGCGCTTTGGTCAGACAGCCTAATGGGTTACGTTGGCAGCGTTCCTGTGGTGTTGTTGATAACCGCGTTGTTCATTATTGGTGGCCTCGGCTTTGGCGTATTAGTCAATATTTATGACGAGCGTCGTTGGCAGCGCATGGCGGTTTACACAAAAATTATTTTATTAGCCACATTGCTGATAAACCTGATTGCTTTCGCGGTGTATTGGTGGTTGGAGAAAGACAACCCGGCAACGCTCGGTCACTTAACGCTTGGCGACCAAGCGTTAGCGGCGTGGTTTCAAGCAGTAACGCCGCGTACCGCAGGATTTAATACCGTTGATACCGGCGCACTCACCCATGGCAGTGCGGTGTTCACTTTGTTGTTGATGTTCATTGGCGCTGGTTCAATGAGTACTGGCGGTGGCATTAAATTGGGTACCTTTATTGTGTTATGGGCAGCAACGCGAGCGTTTCTGCGGCGTTACGAGCGGGTCACTATTATGCGCCGTACCGTGGCCCAATCATTAGTGATGAAATCCTTGGCCGTTGCACTGATCTCATTGGCACTGTTATTCAGCGCCATCTTTCTTATGGTAGCGAACGATGATCTACCATTTTTAGATATCGTTTTTGAGGCGGTTTCGGCGTTTGGTACGGTCGGATTATCTCGCGGTATAACCTCTGACTTATCGACCTTTAGTCAATCGGTGATTATGTTATTGATGTTTGTTGGCCGTGTGGGCCCAATTACCTTGGCGTATTTTTTGGCAACACCGAAGAAAGGCTTTATTCGATACCCGGAAACGGATGTACAAGTCGGCTGATGGGTTTTTGTAAAGCTCAAGCTTCGCGGCGATATGCCGATGACAAGAATAATAATAATTTGGGGATCAGCGAGTCATGTTTAATCGGTTCACCTTCACACAAAAGGTGATCGCCACGGCATCTTTGTTGCTGGTGGTGATTCTTGGTGCTTTTACCGTTACTAACTTCGTACAGATGCGGACGCAAACGCAGGACGATTTGCGGGGGCAATTGCAGGCATTGTCCGATTCGGTGTCCGAGAACATTGCTTACTGGCTGAACAGCCATATGCAGATTGTTAAGGCCACGGCAAAAAGTTATCAGCCAAGCCAAGGTCACGACATGGCGCTGACTCGAGTGCAGCAAGCAAAGCAAGCTGGTTCGTTCAAGAACGTTTACCTTGGGCTGCCAGATGGCACCTTCATTCTTGACGATACCTCGATTGATTTACCCGCCGATTATGACGCACGTCAGCGTCCCTGGTACCAACTCGCATTGGACCAACGTAAACCAACCTATACCGAACCCTATATTGATGTAACGACGAACGAGCTAACCATTTCGGCGGTCGTGCCAATGTACCAAGATAGCCGTCTGCTCGGAGTGGCCGGTGGTGACATGATGTTAGATACGATTTCTAATATCGTGAACGATATCGACTTTATGGGCCTTGGTTACGCCTTTTTAATTAACGACGAAGGCAAAGTATTAAGTCACCCTGATGCGAACAATGTCGGTAAGGGACTCAATAGCGTACTTGGTAGCGACGCCAGCATCGCCAGCGAATTTCGCGACTACGTGATCAATGATAAAGACTTTATGGTGTCATTTCGGCCGATACGTGGCATTGACGGGGTAAAGTGGTACCTTGCGGTGGCGATAGATAGCGACAAGGCCTTTGCAGAGGTAGATAACTTTGCCTGGATGGCGGTGATTTATTTAGTGGTTGGGGTGATCGCTGTAGTCGTGGCATTAACCGCTTTATTGAGAATCCTTATGCGTCCGCTTATCCGATTAAACCTTGCGGTGTCGGATTTGGCCAGCGGCGAGGGCGACCTCACGCAGCGTTTGCCTGTGGAGTCGAATGACGAATTCGGCACGCTATCCAAGCGGATGAATCAGTTTATTGAAAAGATCCATGTGGCGATCGGACAGGTGAACGATTCCGCCCAGAAGTTAGAGCATAATGTCAGTAATATGGTCAACGCCACCCAGTCATCATTGCAGGTTTCTGACCAACAAACGGCCAAGACCAATAGTGTTGCGACCGCAATTAACCAGTTGAATGCCAGTGCCAATGAAATAGCACAGAATGCTAGTCGGGCGTCGCAACAGGCATCGGATATCAGCCATTGGTCGAACCAAAGTCGTGATGCTTTGAACAAAAATAACGAAGCCATTAGTCAGCTATCGCAGCGGATGGAATCTTCGTCTGATGTTATTAATGAACTCAGCCAGAACACCCAGAACATTAATCAGATTCTTGAAGTGATTAAAGGTATTACTGAGCAAACCAACCTGTTAGCGTTGAACGCAGCTATTGAAGCTGCGCGTGCGGGAGAAGCCGGCCGCGGCTTTGCAGTGGTTGCCGACGAAGTACGGGGCTTGGCGCAACGGACGCAAGATTCGGCGAATGAAATTGAAACCATGATCGGTCAGCTTGAACAGGGAACTCGGTCGGTTATTGCGGTGATTCAAGAAAGCCGTGAGACCAGTGAACGCTGCGTCAGCTCAGCGGATGAGGCGAATGAACAAATGCAACGGGTGAATGCCGGTATTGCAGAGATGGACAGTGTGAATCACTCTGTGGCATCAGCAACAGAGCAACAAACGTCGGTTATCAAGTCGTTAGATCAAGATATATTGGACATTAGCCACATGAACGAGCAAAGTGTTGCTAACCTTAGCCAAACGAAGCAGGCGTGTGAGAGTCTGCAGCAAGAGTTTGAACGGTTAGAGACGTTAGTCCGTCGATTTAAACTATCGTAATAATCTAATTACGGCTTGCACGCGTAAGGCTAAAAGCACTACTCATTAAATGGAGGCAATTATGAAAGCAATAGCAATCAGTTCGGTATTGTTGGCATTAGCAGCGATTCCAGCATCGTCAATGGCACAAGATATGCCGCGTACAGCCGCTCCGGCTGATGCGAACGTTTACATCATTTCACCACAGGATGGCGAAGTGGTGCCTGAAACTTTTACAGTGAAATTCGGTTTGTCTGGCATGGGCGTCGCCCCAGCTGGCATTGATAAGGCTAATACGGGTCATCATCATTTGCTGGTTGACCATGATGAACTACCGGCACTGGACCAGCCAATGGGTTCAGACGTTATGCATTTTGGCGGTGGCCAAACCGAAACCACGCTAACCCTATCGCCAGGTAAACACACACTGCAGTTGATAATGGGTGATATGTCACACGTACCACTGAAACCTGCTGTAGTGTCGAAAAAGATTACGGTAGAAGTGAAGGCGAAATAGGACGTTACTCTAACTCGAGTTCGAGTTGGCGGTCTTCATCGGGGTCCGGTAGTGTCACTGAGACCCCGATGAGCCTTACACCCTTTTTACTACCCCGCTGCCAAGCTTCACCCAATAACTGATGAAATAATGCGCTAGATACTCTTTTGCAGGCCTTTGACGCAGTGGTTTGCGAGAAGTCTGAAAATTTTACCTTCACCGTTTGCGCGCGAATTGGCTGCTGTTGCCAGCGGTCTATTTTCAGCCGCTTCTTTAGTTTCGGTAACAACACATCGTATAAAAAGCGCTGCCCAGTCTCACTCGAAAGCATATCTGCTGAGAGCGTTTCTTCGACGCCAACGCTTTTGCGAATACGCTCGGTAATGACCTGCCGTGGGTCAATGCCCAAACAGCGTTGGTGGAGAATGTACCCGGCTTTCTCACCTAAGATGTCTTGCAGTGCGGCCATCTCTGCTTGTTGAATATCTTGGCCTTTGTGAAATCCATGTAACGCTAGTCGCTGCTGGCTTTTTGGTCCTACCCCAGGAATTTTTTTTAAGCTAAGTTGGCTGATATAGGTCAACACTTGCTCGGGTGGAACGACGAATTGACCGTCAGGCTTGCGTTCTTCACTGGCAATTTTGGCAACCATTTTTTGGTTGGAGATGCCCGCAGAGGCGGATAGACCCAGCTCACGAAGTTGGTCTCTAATGGCGCTCATGGTGCGGGTTGCGCTACCCTGATAGTGCTGATTGTCGGTAAGGTCGAGATAAAATTCATCAATTGAGGCGGGCTCGATAGTCTCGGTGACCTGCTGTAGCACTTGTAAAACCTGAGACGATAATTGCCGATAATAACCGTGGTCAGGACGGACAAACAGCAGCTCTGGACACAATCGTTTGGCCTGGCTTCCCGGCATTGCGCTATGCACACCAAATTGCCGGGCTAAATAGTTAGCGGTCGCCACCACGCCACGATTTTCGCCACCACCGACCGCAAACGGACGCTGCGCTAAGCTCGGATCGCGCAAAACTTCAGCAGCAGCAAAGAAGGCGTCAAGATCAAGCAACGCTATTTTTCGAGGAGACTCCGACAACAGTTTATCCTTTCGCCATTTGTGGTTATAATCGTTCCGCTTACTGGGCGTGCTATATCACCAGTTACCTGTAGGAGATTCAAGTGAAAACACTGACAGTATTAACGAAAAACGTGGTTGTGGCGACGTTGATCGCATTGTTTACAGTGGCTGCTAACGCCGCACCGGTGCAGCAAGCAATGTCAAAAGAGGCAATTGCTGACCGTATTAAACCGCTCGCAAAAGTTTATGTCGCCGGCGAACAACAAGCCGATGCTGGTAATGCCGGCAGCAGTGGCCCACGTTCCGGAGAGGACGTCTACGGCTCTTTCTGTGTTAACTGCCACGGTTCTGGTGTTTTAGGCGCACCGAAGAAAGGCTCGGAAGAGGCTTGGAAACCGCGTCTGGCCCAAGGTATTGATACATTGTTAACGCACGCTTGGAACGGCTACAACGCAATGCCACCCAAAGGCACCTGTGGTGACTGTTCAAAAGACGAAATTAAGAGTGCAATTGAGTTTATGACCAAAGGTCTTTAAGCTTTTGAAATGCAATGAAAAGGCCGCTTTTTAGCGGCCTTTTTTGTTGCGTTTTCTGAAGACTTTTTGGGAAAATTTGTACAGAAAGTGATTGGTTGCTTTTCAATCATCTTAAATTGGGAGTATACTATCCCTCATAACGAATTTGTAACATTCATCTGAGTGAATAATCTAGGTATTCACCATTGGGGGACGCTCTCTGATGGCCGATAGGCAGTCATCAAAGGTCAGTGAATCGACAACATTAAAACTTGAGAATCAACGCTTAAGTAAAGTGGTTGATCGTCTCAAGCGTTTGACGTTGAAGTATCGTTCTGCCGAAGTCGTCCAAAAGGCGCTGTTTAGAATCAGTGAGCTGGCGGCGTCCGCGCGTCAGATGGATAATTTTTATTCCTCGGTTCATGCCATTATCGGCGAGCTAATGTTCGCTAAAAATTTCTATATTTGTTTATACGATGTCCAGAGTGACGTGGTGAACTTCGTCTATTTCGTCGATGAGTACGATGAAATGTCGATGTTTGAACAAATCCCCATGGAAACGTTGAGCCGTGGCCTGACCGGTTACGTCATTCGCAGCGGTCGTTCGCTACTTTGCACTCCAAAAGCGTTTGAAGAATTAAAGCAACAAGGCGAAGTAGAAGAAATGGGCGCCGCTCCAGTTGACTGGTTAGGCGTGCCGTTGATCGCTGGCGACCATGTTATTGGTGCAATGGTGGTGCAGAGTTACAACGAGCAGGTGCGTTACGATGAGAGCGACAAGGAACTGCTCACCTTCGTTTCTCAGCACGTTGTCAATGCCTTAGAGCGTTTGCGCCAACGCGAGCTGATGCAAGCGGAAATTGACCATCAGACTGCTGAATTGCGACATGCCAACGAAAGTTTGATGAAAGAAATTACTGTGCGTGAAAAGGCGGAACAACAGATGTCTGTGTTGTTCGCAATTTCAGAGCTCACCAATACCTCGGAGAACATGCGCGCGTTTTACCGTAGTTTACATGAGGAAATTGGCCACCTATTGCACGCCGATAACTTTTACGTGGCATTACTGTCCGACGACAGAAAACAAATTTACTTCCCTTATCATGTCGACGAAATGGAACAAGCTGCAGAGCCGCGTCGGCTCGGTAAAGGCCTAACGGAATACGTTATTCGTTCTGGTGAGCCGATTTTTGTCGATGAAGCACAACGCCAGCGACTGATTCAGCAACATGAAGTTGAACTCAGCGCAAAGCATGGTCGCACTGCGTTGCAATGGTTGGCATCACCGCTGATCGTCGATGAAGAGGTTATTGGGGTTATTGCGGTGCAAACCTATGACGACGCGTTCTTGTACAAATCTGAAGATTTAGAACTCCTTAACTTCGTTTCCCAGCATGTCGCTGTGGCGATCGAGCGTAAGCGAGCGGCGGACGAGATTCAGCGCGTGAACGCTTTCCTCGAGAAAAAAGTCAGCGAACGCACCGAAGAGCTAGTGGGTGAGATCGAACGACGGAAGAAAATTGAAGCGCGCTTGTTCCACGATGCACACCACGATTCGCTGACTGGATTACCGAATCGGGCAATGTTCACAGAGCGCCTACAGCAAGCTGTAGCGCACCATCGTCGCCATAACGATCATCACTTTGCGGTGCTGTTTATCGATTTAGACCGCTTTAAAAATATTAACGATACCCTCGGGCATTCTGTAGGTGACAAGTTCTTATTGGAAGTGAGCCAACGCCTGGGCCGCTGTATTCGTGAAAACGATATGCTGGCGCGCTTGGGCGGTGATGAGTTTGTGGTGTTATTAGACACCATTGAAGAACTCGATGACGCGAAAGAAGTCGCCGGCCGAATTATTCGGACAATGGCGGAACCCTTCCAGCTTGAAGGGCGAGAATATTACTCGGGCGCAAGTATTGGGATTGCAGATTGCAGCGAGCCAGTGGATACCGCCGACCGTTTACTGCGCGACGCCGATGCTGCCATGTACCAAGCGAAAAACTTGGGCCGTGGTCGTTACGTCATTTTTGACTCAAGTATTCACGATGGCTTAGTGGAGTCGATTAAGAAAGAAACCGCATTACGGCATGCGCGTTTTGACGAAGAATTCGAGCTACATGCGCAGCCTATTGTTGACCTGCAAACGCGTCAGGTTATGGGTTACGAGGGCTTGTTGCGTTGGAACCAGCATGGTCAAAAGCTGTTACCCGTCGATTTTATGCAACTGGCAGAAAAGTCGGGAATTATTCTAGAACTCGACCGGTTCGCTTTGCGCAAGTCGTGTGAATTTATTGTGCAACAAAGTAAGCGGAACGAGAGCTTCCCACTGTTTCACATCAATTTATCGGTGCGCCACCTGCTGAAAAGTGGTTATTTGCGGAAGATTGAGCAAATCGTTAAAGAAGCAGGGGTAAGACCGCAGCAGTTAGTCTTTGAATTTAACGAAATTGCATTAATTTACGATGGTCGGCGAGTGCTCGCAAGCCTCCGCACCTTATCAAACAAAGGTTTTAATCTCGCCATCGATGACTTTGGTCGCGGTTCCGGGCCATTGCAATTCATCTACAACTATCCGTTCGATATTCTTAAGCTCGATCACCAGTACGTGGGTCGCTTAGTCACGAGTGAGCGCGCGCAGGCAATGTTACGTCACGTGGTAACCTTATGCGATGATTTGGGCATCAACATTTTTGCTGAAGGTATTGAGTCTGCTCAGCAACTGGAGTTGGTCAAAGAGCTGGGTGTGAAAACCGGTCAAGGCCGCTACCTTGATGGCGTTAAGCCGCTGGCAGAACTCACTCGAAAACGCAAAGTGTCTGCCTGACAACGCCGTATTATTCTGGCTTGTTCAACACATTTCTCAGCATCGACAAACCCTGTGCGGTTTTTTCTTCGCGCTCCTGGGAGCTAGGGGCCGCTTTATCCGATTCCCATTCAACATCGTCTTGCGGTAACTCAAATAGAAAACGGCTCGGTTCCGGGCGAAGCAACTCACCAAATTGACGGCGCTCTTTCGCCATAGTGAACACTAACTGTTGTTGTGCACGGGTAATACCCACGTAAGCTAAACGTCGCTCTTCTTCGACACTGCCCTCATCGATACTGCTCTGATGCGGAAGTAGGCCTTCTTCCATCCCCACTAAAAACACGTGTGGGAACTCCAGCCCCTTGGAGGCATGCAGGGTCATTAACTGGACTTCGTCAACAGCTTCCTGTTGTTCTTGACGCGACATCAAATCGCGCAAAGCCAAGCGATTAACCGCTTGTTCGAGCGTCATTGCAGGGTGTTCTTCATCGCCCTTAAGCATGTCTGACACCCAGCGGTGCAGCTCATGAATATTTTTTACCCGCATTTCCGCCGCTTTCGCCGACGGGCTGGTCTCAAATAACCAGTCTTCGTAGCCACTTTCCTGCAATAGACTGCGAACAGCCTCAATGGCATCGGCAGGATCGCTAGACTGGCTTAAACGACGATGGTGTTCGACCATCATGGTGAACGCTTCAACGTGTTTGCGCGTGCGCTCACCAAGCTGCGTGGTTAACTGTGGCAGCAGGCAGGCATTGTATAAACTGACTTGGTGCTGCTGGGCCAGTAGCCCAATCCGCTCCACTGTTTGCGGTCCGATACCGCGTTTTGGCACATTAATAATACGTAACCAAGCGGTGTCGTCATTGGGATTAACCACCAGCCGCAAGTACGCCATTACATCCTTGATTTCTGCTCGTGCGAAGAATGATTGGCCACCGGTGACACGATACGGAATACGGTTACTCAGTAACGCTTTCTCAAACACCCGCGATTGGTGATTGCCGCGGTACAAAATCGCAAAATGGTGGTAGGGCGTTTTACGTAAAAAGCGATGCCGCAAGATTTCTGCGACGACCCGTTCTGCCTCGTTTTCCTCGTTGCGACCGTATATCACCGAGAGTGGTGCGCCATATTCCATTTCTGAGAAAAGCCGCTTATCAAATACGTGGGGGTTGTTTTCTATCAGGATGTTGGCGGCTTTCAAAATGCGCCCATGCGAGCGGTAGTTTTGCTCGAGTTTAATCACCTTAAGGCGGGGAAAGTCTTGCTGTAGCAGTGCCAAATTTTGTGGCTGCGCGCCGCGCCAGGAGTAGATAGACTGGTCATCATCGCCAACCACGGTAAAGGTTGCGCGTTCACCAACCAATAGCTTCACCAATTGATATTGGCTGGTGTTGGTATCTTGATATTCATCGACCAGCAAATAGTGAAATTTTTTCTGCCAGCGCTCTCGGACCGTTTGGTTTTGTGCCAACAGCAGCGTGGGAATTCGGATGAGGTCATCAAAATCCACCGCATTACATGCGCTGAGTTGGCGTTGGTAATCGCCATACACGGTAGCAGCATACTGCTCTTCTTCATTGGTTGCTTGCTGTAATGCCTGCTCGGCGCTCAGCATCGCATTTTTCCAATGGCCAAGTTGAAATTGAATACGCTTGATACGATCTTTGTCGCCGTCGAGCACGTCTTCAGTCAGCGCTTTTAACAGCGCGAAGGTATCTTGGTCGTCGAATAGCGAAAACCCCGGCTTTAAGCCTGCGGCACTGAGTTCGCGGCGCAACATGTTTAACCCCAGGGTGTGGAAGGTACAAACCGTTAACCCTCGAGTCTGTTGTCGACCCATGGTTTGTGCAACCCGTTCCTTCATCTCTCGAGCGGCTTTATTGGTGAAGGTTACCGCCGCAATTTGGCGTGGCTTCATTTGCCGCTCGCGAATCAGGTAAGCTATTTTTTCTGTGATCACACGAGTCTTGCCGCTACCCGCGCCGGCCAAAACTAATAGAGGACCCGACACATAGCGTACCGCTTCGTTTTGTCGAGGGTTAAGTTGCATGGCAAACCTTCTATTAGTGGTGAGGAATCGAGATTTTACCTGAAACTCTTGCTAAGCTAAACGACAACAACCGTTAAGTAGAGGGCAAACCATGGATAGTAAGAAGTTTGAAGAGTTGGCCAAACAAATTAGTGATGCGATTCCAGCGCAGATGAAAGAAGCCGCAGGCAACGTAGAGGGAAAAGTGAAACAAGTTTTGCAACAGCAATTCAGTAAACTCGACCTGGTGACTCGCGAAGAGATGGATGTGCAGCAACAAATGGTGCTCAAGCTACGTGAGCGAGTGACTGCGTTGGAAGCCAAACTTGACGCATTAGAGCGAGCACAAAAGCCGAGTCGCGATGTAGATTGAACGGATAAGGGCGCCGCGGCGTAGGAAATAGCAAAGGCAAAAAAGGAGGTTGTATGTTATTTCCGCAATTAGGGTTTGGGACGTTCCGTATCAAAGGTCAGCAAATCACCGACTTGGTGGAGGAAGCCTTGGACACTGGCTACCGTCACATTGATACCGCACAGTTCTATGAAAATGAAGCAGACATTGGCAAAGCATTAGCCACGACGTCTGTTGCTCGCGATGATTATTGGGTAACCACCAAGGTATGGTACGAAAAACTTAAGCATCAAGACGTGCTCGACTCGTTAAAGCAAAGCCGTGATAATTTGCAAGTCGACACTATTGATATGGCGCTTATCCATTGGCCGTCACCCGACGGTGTGCCGCTCAAGGAAAGTTTGGATGCGTTAATGGAGGCGCGAGAGCAGAAGCTGATTGGTCATTTTGGCGTATCGAACTTCACCACCCAGCTGATGCAACAGAGCATTGACCATGTCGGTGCAGATAATATTGCGACAAACCAAATTGAATTGCATCCGTTTTTACAAAACCAGAAAGTGTGCGATTTTTGCGACCAACATGATATTAGCGTAACCGCCTATATGCCATTGGCCGTGGGCAAGGTTATGGAGGATGCGACGATTAAGCGTATTGCCGCAGACCATGATGCCTCGGCTGCGCAAGTCGCGTTAGCATGGCTGATGCACCATAACCGCGTGGTTATTCCGTCAACCACGAAAGTGTCGCATTTGCATAGCAACTTTAAGGCACAGCAATTATCGTTGTCAGAAGATGAGGTCGTCGCGATAGATAAACTTGATCGTAACGACCGTATTGTCGATCCAGATTTCGCTCCCGATTGGGACGAGTAAATAACAGCAGAAAGGAGTAACCATGGCGCAGTGGCTAACAGGGAAAGTCGTAGAAAATTATCGGTGGAATGACACCTTATTTAGTCTCCGCGTCGTAACCGAACACTTCCCCTTTACTGCAGGCCAGTTCGTGCGGCTAGGCCTGCAAGGGGAAGAGCAACGTATCCAACGAGCCTATTCGTTGGTTAATGGGCCACATGAATCAGTATTAGACTTTCTTGTTACGCGCGTCGAAGACGGCTTACTGTCGCCGTCGCTAGACAAGTTACAACCTGGTGACGAAGTCGAAGTCAGCCAGCCACCCAGCGGGTTCTTTGTGTTAGATGAAATTCCTGACGGTGACACGTTGTGGCTGTTATCGACCGGAACGGGCATCGGTCCCTATTTGTCTATTTTGTCTACGGACGCGCCTTGGCGGCGTTTCAATAAGATTGTTTTAGTGCACGCGGTTAGGCATGCGGAAGACTTGGCGTATCAAGCAAAAATTGAAGCTTGGCAGCAACAGCATCCGGAGCAATTAGTTTACCAGCCAGTGGTGTCGCGAGAGCAAGTGCCCGGAATACTAAAAGGCCGTATCCCTCAGTTGATTGAGACGGGCGAATTGCAGCAATCAGTAGGGCAAGCGTTTGACGATAAGTCGCAGGTTATGCTGTGTGGTAACCCAGACATGATCAGAGACTGTAAGGCGTTATTGGACAGTATGGGGTTGAAAAAAAATCTAAGGCGTAAGCCCGGACAAGTGACCGCGGAGCAATACTGGTAAAATAACGGTTGATCTACAAATAATAATCATTATCATTACAGGAATTCACCTCCTGTAATGAGTTAATGATGAAAAAGACCTATCTTGCTTTACTGTTAATCGCAGCTACTGCGCCGGCGTTTGCGCAGCAGGCAGCAGTCGATGAAACCCTGACCATTACCGCGTCGCGCACCGATGAAACGGCGGCTAGTATTCCCTCTACCGTTACCGTGATAGACGGCGAAAGTTTGCGCCGTCAGTTAAGCGTGGCGAACTCGCTATCAGATATTTTGGGTAACTTATTGCCCAGCTTTTCGCCCTCTCGGCAGAAGATGACCAGTGCCGGTGAATCACTGCGAGGGCGGGAACCGTTATACCTGATTGATGGCGTCCCACAATCCAATCCATTGCGGAATGGCTCGCGTGATGCAAATACCATTGACCCGATGTTAATAGAGCGGGTTGAAGTGATTCATGGCGCCAGTGCTATTCAAGGCATGGGCGCCAGCGGCGGGATTATTAATATCGTCACTAAATCCGCTGCGCGAGGCCAACAGAACGAAGTCTCGGCGGGTGTTTCAGCGCCAACCAGTGAAACCTCGACAGGGTTAAGCTACCACGCTGGCTATCTGTTTCGTCACCAAGCGCAAGACTGGAATATGTTGATCGGCGCTCATCTGCGTGAAAACGGGATGTACGTTGACGGTAATGGTGACCTTGTAGGTATCGACAGTACCCAAGGCGATACCATGGATAGCGGCAGTTTTGACGTATTTGCCAAATTGCAGTTTATGCTCGATAGCACTCAGCAATTGCAAGTTATGGTTAATCATTACGATATCCAGGGTAACGGCGACTATAACGCTTTTGGTGGCGACCGCGCTGCGGGCGAGCCGACTATTTCCATTGAGCAGCCGGTGCCTGGCGATGCGGCTGAAAACCGTGTGACTACGGCCAGCGCGACTTATCAAAACCGCGATATTTTACATGCCGAACTAACGTGGCAATTATTCTTACAAGACTTTTCGGCATTGTATGGTGGTGGAACTTACGCGACCTTCCAAGATCCCGCCTTGCCGGATAACTTCTTTGACCAGTCTCGCAACGACTCGCAAAAGTATGGTTCGCGCCTAACGCTTAGCTGGCGCGACGTTGTGGGTACCCCGGTTGATATATCGACAGGTATCGATTACTTGAACGACAGTACCTACCAGGAACTGGCGCAGTCCGGGCGTAAGTGGGTACCAGAAACCGAGTTTGATAACTGGGCACCCTATCTACAAGCCCGTTACCAGCAAAATGGACTAACCCTGAGTGCAGGTTTGCGCTACGAATATGGCCAACTAAAGGTTGGTGATTTCACAACCTTAGCGTCTTACGGTAGTCAATTCGTCGAAGGGGGCGAGCCCTCATTTAATGAGTTGTTGAGTAATGTTGGTGCGGTTTATCAGTTAACTGACAACTGGCGTGTGTTCGCAAGTTATTCGGAAGGTTTCAGTATGGCTGACATCGGCCGCGTACTGCGTGGTATTAATCAGCCGAATCAGAGCGTCGAGAGCTTTCTGAATCTGCAACCAGTGTTAGCCGACAACCGCGAAGTTGGCATCGAGTACCATGGTAATCTGGGCCAATTGTCGCTCAGTTACTTCGAATCTGACTCAGATTTGGGTTCGCGGCTGCAAGCCGATGCCGATGGTATTTACAGCGTAAAACGTGAACGTACCGAAATTAATGGTATTGAAGCGAGTGGTCGTTATGCATTGGCAACGAATGCGGATGTTGGCTTTAATTATGCCAATACTGATGGCGAATACGACAGTAACGCCGACGGTAAAGTGGACACGGATCTAAGCGGTCAGAACATTGCGCCTGAACGCATGAACATCTATTGGAACCAACAATGGAGCGACCGTATCGGTACCCGTTTACAGTGGAATAAGTTGTTTAGCCGCGCGTTTAATGACGGCACAATGGGCGCCAATGACTTTGACGGTTATAGCACGTGGGATTTGACCGCGCTTATCGAGACCGCTAACTACGGGGAATTTACCGTGGGGATAGAAAACCTAACCGATAAATTCTACTTCACCTACTACGCCCAAACGGCAGGCAACGATTCTCGCAACTTTGCTGGGCGTGGACGCGTTGTCAGTGTGAATTGGCAATACGCGTGGTAACACGCTCGCTTGGGCGTTCACTGAGCGCCACAATACACCGCTGGTTAGGCTTGCTGTTGGCGCTGTGGTTAGCGTTGATGGCGGTCACCGGCGGTGCGTTATTGTTTAAAACCTCATTACTGCAATGGCAATATCCGCAATTGCAGCTTGCTGAAGTGCCAACGGTCGAGCAGGCGGCAAAGGTGTTTGACCAACAGTCTGGCTCCTATGCGTACTTTCCTGACGCGGCGCGGCCATGGATAGAGATTGTGAGTGCCGAGGGCAATTACCGTTATTTTGATGCTAACGGTCGCTTACTCCTAACCCGTGAACATTTAGGCGATTGGCTGGACTGGTTGGTACAATTGCACTACCACTTAGCGTTAGGTGACAACGGCGACCTGCCAATGCAAGCATTTTCGTTACTCACTTTAGTGCTATTACTAACGGGGCTGATTCGTTGGTGGCCGCGGCGCTGGAGTCTGCGCCACTTTGCTATTCGCTGGAGTAAGCCCGGTAGCCGCTTATGGCGCGCGACCCTATGGCAAAGTCACCGTACCTTCGGTGCCCTCGCTTTACCGGGCATATTGCTAGCGCTGGTGACCGGAATGGGCTTCTTTTTTAGCAGCACCTTTATCAGTGGCTTACAAGTGGTGTTTTCCGAGACCAGCGAACCCTACATCGAAACGGTAAGCGTTACCCGTGTACCCCAAACTTGGCAGCAAAAATTGGGATTAGCGGCAGAGTTATTGCCTTCGGCAAAGCCACGGTTAGCTAGCCTAACCCGTGGTGATTTACGCCTTAAACTGCCGCAAGAATGGCACCCAAACGGGCGCAGTTATCTCCGCTTTCCTACAACGCACAGTGTTCAACTACAAAATGCCTTAAAGCAGGATCGTGGTTATCAAATCTTCCAAACATTTTATCCGTTGCACATTGCCAGTGTTGGTGGCGGGGCGTTACTCACGCTATTAGTGGTCACGGCTCTGGCATTGCTCTATTTAGCCGTTTCCGGGGTTTGGTTTTGGTGGCTTTGCCGCCGATCTCGGGCATCCTAATGCGTTCTCGTCGGCACGCTATTTTGGCGTAAATCACTAAAGCTAAGGGCTTTTCGTAGTGGAGAGAGCCATGGCTTTGGCAACGGTATTTACCCGTGCGTTGCGAGGGATCGAAGCGCCTTTAGTGAGTGTAGAAGTGGATTTGGCGCGGGGCATGCCCGCCTTTACCATTGTTGGCATGCCGGAGACTACGGTTCGGGAAGCCAGAAACCGGGTGAAAACTGCGCTGATCAATGCGGGTTTTGAATTCCCCATGGCAACCAATATTACCGTTAATCTGGCACCCGCAGATATTCCCAAACAAGGCGCTCGGTATGATCTAGCGATTGCGATAGGGGTGTTGGTGGCATCGGGGCAAATCCCCGAAAATACCATCGATAAAGCCGAATTTTATGGTGAACTGGCACTCAATGCAGAATTGCGACCGGTTAGCGGCTTATTTCCGGCGTTAATGGCGTGCCGCGATGCCGGACATTGCGCTTATATTCCCGTACAGAATGAGCAGGAAGCCAGCATTTTAAAGCAGCAGCAATGCCAATTGGTGCCGGACCTAGTCAGTCTATTCGAGAGCCTTCACGGTGATGCCTCGCTGCGTGACGTTGGACCTTACCAGCCACCAGCAGCCGAAGACTGTAGTAACGATATTGCTGATGTCGTTGGCCAGCAACAGGCAAAACGCGCATTGCTGATTGCCGCCGCGGGTCGTCACCATATTTTATTTGTGGGCCCGCCGGGCACCGGTAAAACCATGCTGGCGCAGCGCCTGCAGGGCCTATTGCCGGAATTATCCGAGCAACAGCTATTAGAACTGACGGCGATCCGTTCGATATCGTCGCAGCAGCACGCCATCGACTGGACATCGCCGTCGCTAGGGTCGGCGCTGCGAGCTCCACATCATAGTTGTTCGGCGGCGGCGCTGGTTGGAGGGGGCTCTCCACCCCAACCGGGAGAAATCTCGTTAGCGCACCAAGGCATTTTATTTTTAGATGAACTGCCGGAGTTTTCTCGTCATGTGTTGGACTCGTTACGCGAGCCGCTAGAGTCTGGCAGTGTAACGATTAGTCGCGCGGCGCATCAAGTTCAGTTCCCGGCAAATTTTCAATTGGTCGGCGCGCTAAATCCCTCACCCTGTGGTCTATTCGACGGCAATATTGCTAGTTGCCGTTCGACACCAGAGCAAATTTTGCGCTACCTGAACAAACTCTCGGGGCCGCTACTTGATCGCATTGATTTGCAGGTGATGGTACCGCGCGATATGGACGCGTTGAAGCAAATCAATGTTTCTGCGAAGCCGTCGCAAGCGCTGATGACTAGCGCGATGTTGCGGGAAAGTGTGAAGCAGGCACGACAGCGACAAATTTCCCGTCAGGGGTGTCTTAATAGCGAACTAAAGCCCAAACAAATGCACCAATATTGCCCCCTCAGCGAAGACGACCAAGCGTTTCTGGTTAAGGCGCTGGAACGTCTGACGCTGTCCCACCGTGCCTACCATCGGATATTACGCTTAGCCCGCACCCTTGCGGACTTAGAA
Source organism: Idiomarina tyrosinivorans (assembly GCF_003987475.1). Taxonomy (GTDB): domain Bacteria; phylum Pseudomonadota; class Gammaproteobacteria; order Enterobacterales; family Alteromonadaceae; genus Idiomarina; species Idiomarina tyrosinivorans. Next base: position 251,710 of record NZ_PIQH01000002.1, read on the forward strand.
CAACAACCTCAGATTGCTCGCAAACATTTAGCCGAAGCCATGAGTTACCGCGCCCTTGACCGACTACTGCAACAGTTGCAGGGCGGCTAGGGTGTTAGCCCTTTACCGCTGCAACAAAAGCATCGCGTAGGCGCTCCAATTCACTGGCTGGGATATCCAAGTGGAAGACTAAGCGCATGGTGGCGCTCGCCGGTACTTTGATGCCTTGTTGTGCCAGTTGTTGGCTGACGTTAGCGGCATGTTCGGCATGGCTAAAATGCACGTACACCATATTGGTTTGTGCAGCGTCGACGCGAATATCCGCGTTGTCACTGCAGGCGTGTTGCAATGCGTCTGCTAACCAACGTGCGTTGTCATGGTCTTCGGCTAAACGTTGGAAATGATTATCGAGTGCGTAATTGATGCCTGCGGCAATAATTCCGGCTTGACGCATTCCGCCACCGACCATTTTCCGCCAGCGTCTGGCACGACCGATCAATGCCTCTGAGCCCGCAAGAAGCGATCCGACTGGCGCCCCCAAGCCTTTTGAACAGCACAATGAAACCGAATCGAATGGTGCGGCGAGTTCAGCCATTGTGCGATCACTGGCGACTGCAGCATTGGCGAGCCGTGCGCCATCTAAATGTAGTGATAAACCACGACGGTCTGCTAACACTCGCGCTTGTTGGATAAAGTGATTCGGCATCACTTTACCGGTATGTGTATTTTCTAGCGCCAATAGTCGACTGATAGGAAAATGCGGGTCATTGGGCTTTATCCGTTTTTCTACTAGCGCTAAGTCTAGGGTACCATCGTTGTTGACCTCGAAGGGTTGCGGAACGATGCCGCCGAGCACCGCAGCACCGCCGGCTTCGTAACGGTAGGTATGGTATTCCTGACCCACCAAATATTCTTCGCCATTGCGGCAGTGGCTCAGTAACCCTAATAAATTACTTTGAGTGCCGCTACTGCATAGAATCGCCGCAGGTTTTCCCAATAGCGCAGCGACCTTTTGTTCAAGTGCATTAATGCTCGGGTCTTCTCCGTAAACATCATCACCCACTTCGGCTTTTGCCATCGCTTCACGCATTGCCGCGGTGGGCTTGGTTACGGTGTCACTGCGTAGATCTAACATGGTTAACTCCAATTGGTTATTAAGCCAAACAGATTGTTATAGGCATTGCGGTTGTGGTAACCCCCTAGTATCAGTGATAATACCGTGCATTAATCCGCGAATCAGCAAAAGAAGCGAAACGCTTATGAATGTTTACCAAAACGTACTAGCAATGGTTGGCAACACGCCAATGTTAAAAGTCTCGAACATGGATACCGGTCCATGTGAGTTGTATTTGAAATTGGAACTGGCCAACCCGGGCGGTTCGATCAAAGACCGCATTGCGGTGGAGATGATCGCCGCTGCCGAAGCGGAAGGTAAACTGAAGCCCGGTGACACCATTATTGAAGCCACCGCCGGTAATACCGGTTTAGGTTTAGCGTTGGTGGCAAGCAGCAAAGGCTACCCACTGAAAATCGTCATGCCCGACAAAATGAGCCAAGAAAAGGTAAATAACCTGCGCGCGATGGGTGCAGAAGTGGTGATGACGCGCTCAGATGTGCAAAAAGGTCACCCGGAATATTATCAAGATATGGCGGCGCGGTTAGCCGAAGAAAATGGCTACTTTTACGTTAACCAATTTGAAAATGCGGCAAACGTAGAAGCGCATTACAACAGCACCGGCCCAGAAATTTGGCAGCAAATGGACGGCAACCTAGATGCGTTCGTCTGTGGCGTGGGCTCAGGTGGCACCTTAACCGGCATTGGCCGTTACCTGCGTGAACAGAACAGTGAGGTCGACTTGGTTCTTGCTGACCCTGCGGGATCGATCCTAGAACCACTGATTAACCGTAATGAAGAAGTCGAAGCTGGGAGCTGGTTAGCAGAGGGCATTGGTGAAGATTTCGTGCCCAAGATTTGTGAAATCAAACTGGCTAATAAGGCTTACGCCATCGATGACAAAGAAGGTTTCAACACCGCCCGCGAAGTGCTCAAGCAAGAAGGTATTATGGTGGGATCATCCAGCGGCTATTTAATCGCTGCGGCATTACGCTACTGCCGTGAGCAAACAGAAGCAAAACGTGTCGTAACGCTAGCTTGTGATACCGGCAATCGCTATCTATCAAAATTATTCAATGATGAGTGGATGCGCTCTCAAGATCTGCTGTAATCAAAAATATTGTAAGGAGTCATGTTGTTATGGCTGATAACAAGCATTTGAAATTTGCCACGCGCACCATTCATGGTGGGCAATCGCCAGAACCGGTAACGGGTGCGGTTATGCCGCCAATTTTTACCAGCTCTACATACGCGCAAGAAAGCCCTGGTGAGCACAAAGGCTTTGAATACTCTCGCTCGCACAACCCCACGCGTTTTGCTTGGGAACGTGCCGTTGCCAACCTTGAGGGTGGTAAGCAAGGGTTAGCGTTTGCCTCAGGCATGGCGGCGACCTCAACCATTTTAGAGTTGCTCGACCACGGTGATCACGTGATCGCCATGGACGATTTATATGGTGGTAGCTTCCGCTTGTTCGATAAAGTTCGCAAGCGCTCGGCAGGGCTGAAATTCGATTATATCGACCTAGCCGATATTGCCGCTGTTGAAGCGGCGATGACTGATGAGACGCGGATGATTTGGGTCGAAACGCCAAGTAACCCGATGCTGAAGTTGGTCGACATCGAAGCGATTGTGAAGTTGGCAAAACCGAAAGGTATTATTGTGGTGGTGGACAACACCTTCGCCACACCATTTAATCAGCAACCGTTAGCGCTGGGAGCTGATATCGTAATGCACTCTGCGACGAAATACCTGAATGGTCATTCAGACATGGTTGGCGGTATGGCGGTAGTCGGCGATAACGACGAGTTGGTAGAGCAAATGCTGTTCTTACAAAACTCTGTCGGCGCGGTCGCTGGGCCATTTGATAGCTACTTAGCGTTACGGGGTGTGAAAACCTTAGCGTTACGGATGCAACATCACAACCAAGCAGCGCTTGATTTGGCGCAGTGGTTGGAACAGCATCCACAAGTGGAAAAGGTCATTTATCCAGGCTTAACCAGCCATCCACAACACGAGTTGGCGAAACGCCAGATGACCGGCTTTGGCGGGATGATTTCTATCTTGCTTAAAGGGGACCTCGCTAAAGCGCGCCGATTCTTAGAAAACGTCGAGATCTTTGCGCTTGCAGAGAGCTTAGGGGGCGTTGAGTCATTGATTGAACACCCTGCGATTATGACCCATGCGTCAGTACCTAAAGAGAATCGTGAGAAGCTCGGTATTTTAGATAATTTTGTTCGTGTCTCGGTAGGCATCGAAGATTTAGATGACCTAAAAGCCGACCTTGATCAGGCATTAAATGCCTAAATAATCGACTCAAGGAGCACCGCCCGGTGCTCCTTTTTTCCTTCAGCCTTCCTCAAAATCACATATTTATTCATAAAAATCAGATAGCTAAACAAAATTTTACAGTTTCGTCATAATTGGGTAGTCTTAATACGCTGAAAAAATCAGAACAACGATAAGCAATAGAAGGAAAAGACTATGCTACTGAGCCTCCTAGTTTTGCAGGGACTCGTGGCCACGCTAATTTTCTATGTATTGGCAGGGCAATATCAGAATAAGCCATTATGGAATCTGTTAGCGGTGTTGTTTGCAGGCTTGGTGCCGCCGTTAAATTGGGCCCTTGTTATGCTAGCCATTGCGTGGCGTTTGTGGCGTCGTTCTCCACAAACCATTGCAGCGAAAATCTTACCGTAATAATAGGGGCGATAGATGTCGGCAGTTCGCCCTTTTCATCTTGCTATCCCAGTTTCATCGTTGGCGAATGCCAGAGCGTTTTACGGTGAAATTATGGGCCTTTCACAAGGCCGCAGCAGTGACCACTGGATTGATTGGAACTTCTTCGGTCACCAGTTTGTGACCCATTTAGCGCCAGACATTGCGGGGCAAAAGCACCAGAACGCAGTCGATGGTCATGCTGTCCCGGTACCGCATTTTGGCGTAATTTTGCAACGTGCTGATTGGGATTCCTTGGCAGCTAAGTTACGTGCCGCCGAGGTACCGTTTGTGATTGAGCCTTATGTGCGCTTTGCTGGTCAGCCTGGCGAGCAAGCCACCATGTTTTTCTATGATTTATGTGGCAACGCCTTAGAATTCAAAGCATTTGCCAGTGATGATCACATTTTCGCGACCTGAACGCGGTCAGTATTACCACCACTTAAAATAATCCCCACCCGTTTGCCTCGGAAGTGCTCTGGATATTTTAATACCGCGGCATAAGTGATAGCGGCCGAAGGTTCAATGACTAACTTAAGCGCGGCGACCAAGCTTTGCATTGCCGCGAGCACCTCGTCGTCACTGACCAGAAGCACACCTGCGACATTGTTCTGCAATATCGCAAACGGGTGCTTACCTAGCTGTGTCAGTAAGCCATCACAGACGCTTGCTGGCGGTAATGCTGGCTGGCGCTCGCCCAACCGTAAAGAATCGTAGGCATCCCGTGCTAATTCAGGCTCGGCACCGAATACCGTTTGCCCATTTAAGGCCTGTGCAGCGAGGCAAGTGCCCGACAACAAGCCACCGCCGCCAAGCGGAGCAACGATGGTATCTAGACCTTCGATTTGGCGGCCAAACTCCAACATCGCGGTTCCTTGTCCAGCGATAATGTCAGGATGATCGTAAGGTGGAATAAAGGTTTGCCCCGTTTGTTGTTGAAAGCGTTGCGTGAATGCTTCCCGTGCAGCCATTCCCGGTTCTAGCCATTCGATGGTCGCGCCGCCGCGGCGAATATTGTCTTGTTTAATACTGGGTGCGTTGCGTGGAACGCCCACAGTCACCGGAATACCGAGTTGACGCCCGACTTCCGCTAGGGCTGCGCCGTGGTTTCCTGATGAAACGGTGAAGACACCACGAGCCCGCTGTTCAGGCGTGAGTTTGAGCACGGCGTTACATGCGCCGCGGAATTTAAATGCGCCCACGGTTTGTAGATTTTCGCACTTGAAATACAGCTCACAACCCGCGGCTTGGTCGAGCACGCGGTTGCGCACACACGGCGTCTCAACCACGTATGAGGATATCCGTTTAAGGGCGTCGAAGACATCCACGCTGGTTGGGGTGACATCGTCCATGCTGAGCTCCATAGTATTTGTGTTTTTTTAGTGGCAACGGTATGTTAGCAGACATCTACAGACAGACGCAGTGCAGCAACGCGAATGGATACTTGGTCGGCAGCCGTTACACTTTTTTTGATTATGGACCCGTTGGGTAATTTACCCATATTTTTGTCGATCTTACGCAATATCGATGCTAAACGGCGGCGAATTGTTCTTATCCGCGAGTTAGTTATCGCTTTGGCGATTATGCTGCTATTCCTCTACGCCGGTACGTCCATTCTCGGCTTCTTAAACCTCAAACAGGAAGCGGTCAGCATTGCCGGTGGTATCATTCTGTTTATTATTGCGCTACGGATGATTTTCCCGCAACCGGGCGGAGTCATTGGCTTAGCAATGGGTGAAGAGCCCTTTATTGTGCCGCTAGCAATACCGTTGATCTCCGGCCCCTCGATTTTAGCGGCGCTGTTACTGCTGTCTAATCAAAGCCCGGGGCGAATGCTGGATTGGACCATTGCGCTCATCGGCGCTTGGGCTTTGTCCGCGTCTATACTGCTATTCAGTAACCTGTTTCATCGGCTACTGGGCGAGCGCGGTATTACCGCAATGGAACGCCTGATGGGCATGGTGCTGGTGATGATTTCAGTACAAATGTTCTTGGACGGTATCGCTTCTTACCTACAACACACGACTGGTTAGTGGGCGTGCGCTTCGCAGTGCGTTACAATAGCCAATAGTCCTAAAGCATGTGAGAGCGGTATGACGCGCAGAAATACTTTTCAACAGATACGTGAACTCGCCTGGGAACACCAAGTGGTGCTTGCCCTGTATTTGTGCGAGCGGATGCTGCCAAACTATCAACTCTTTCACCACCTCACTGGCTTTGGCGATCCAAAACCGTTACAAAGTGCGCTGAATGCCTGTTGGGATTGGATTGCCGCGCCGCGTGCTTGCAAGGTGAACTTTAGCCGCTGGCAAGAAAAGGTGGATGATGTTACACCGAGCGAACACGGCCACGACATGCTTGGGGTCTATCCGGCAATGGATGCCTGCACCGCGCTCAGTACGTTATTGCAGGGCTTAATGGATAACAATGCCAATGCCTTGGTTGATGTCGCGAAAGTGTCTCAAGCCAGTGTCGCCAAGTTTATTGAGTTAACCGAGGGTGAACACATTGATGCTGAGCAACTGCCACAACTGTTACGCGAACACGAATTAACGCAGTACGAGATTGATATCCAGTTGGCGATTATCGACTTTCTTGCGTCGCAGCCGCAAATCAGCCAACCGGTAGTGAGCATGGTTCGGCAGATGGTTACTGACGAGGGGGTGTCGAACGTGGGGCTTGCGCTGGACGCTGAAGAATAGCCAACCAAGCAAACACTCCAAAGGCCATAATGTGCCAAATATCTTGGCTACGCCAATGCACCTGGGATTTCAGTACCCCTAAAAACACCATCAGTAGCAGTAGGTGCATGACCACAATCACCGCGAGTAGCAACCACAACAATCCTTGGGCTTGCGGGCTGGCAGGTAATTGTCCCGATTGCATAGCGAACAGGGTAATGAATAACGCCAACCAAATCAGGGTGAAAATGGCCTTCCCAGTCCAAACCACATATTTCATTCTGTCACCTCAATAAGTGTTGATTGTACTTGACCAAAGGTTTTATCTTTCAGAATTTGCCAGTGCGGTGGTAATGCCAACGCTAAACCTTTTTCGTGTTCAATGTAAATATAGGAGCCTGGCTCAGTGTAGCCAGGCTGTTGCAAGAGTTCGATAGCGGGCATCAATAACTGTTGTTGAAACGGCGGGTCAAGGAATATCAGTGAATAGGGTGCTGCTGGCGTATGCTGTAGCCATTGCAACGCGTCTGCTTCAATCGCCTGCAATTGGGGTTCTCCCAGCGTTTGAATATTGCGTTGTAACTGCCTCGCAACGGCACTCTGTTTTTCGATAAAGGTCACAAATTTGGCGCCGCGAGAGGCGGCTTCAAACCCCAAACTACCGCTACCGGCAAACAAATCCAAGCATTGGCTGTCCACAACCACCGGCTGTAACCAATTAAACACCGTTTCGCGCACTCGGTCAGTGGTCGGCCTCAGGCCCTCGGCGTCAGCGATGGGAAATTTCCGGCCGCGCCATTGGCCAGCAATAATGCGAAATTTCCCTGTTCCAGTATGGCTAGGTTTGGCCACGAATGAGAATCCTCTTGCAGGTTAGCCGCAGTGTCGTCAGCTTTCCATCAGCATGCTAAACTACGCGGTCAATATCAGATGCCGCTATTGTAGCGATTCTATCAGCACAGTTCCAAGGTAAGCAGTTATGGCAAAAGGTTCATTGTTTTCGTGGTTCGGCAAAGATAAGTCAGAGAAAGACGAGAAGCCGCAACAGCAGCAACAACAGGCTGACGAACAAGCCCCGGAGCACGCGCCCGCGGAGCATGAAACCGCAGTACCGCAAAGCCCATCGGCACCGGATGCCGCCGAGGCCTGTGCTCAGGTAACGGCAGAGAGTGCGGGTAATGAGGCGCAGCAACGCACGCCTAAAAAAGGATTTTGGCAACGACTTAGCGATGGGCTGAAAAAGACGTCAGGTTCTATCGGTAGCGGACTATTCGGTATCTTCCGTGGTAAAAAAATCGATTATGAGCTGTTTGAAGAATTAGAAACGCAATTGCTAATGGCCGATATGGGTGTGCAAACCACGCAAAAAATTATCGACAATTTAGTGGATCAAGCTGACCGTAAGCAATTGCAAGATGCCGAAGCGCTGTACGATTTGTTGCAACAACAACTGAGTGAAATCCTTGCTCCGGTCGACCGGCCGCTGGAAATTGATACCAGCAAGAAGCCATACGTAATCTTGATGGCTGGTGTTAATGGCGTGGGTAAAACCACCACCATCGGTAAGTTGGCAAAGCAATTTAAACAACAGGGTAAGTCGGTGATGCTAGCGGCGGGGGATACCTTCCGTGCCGCGGCGGTAGAGCAATTGCAGGTTTGGGGTGAACGCAACGATATTCCAGTGGTAGCACAACACACCGGTGCTGACAGTGCGTCGGTGGTTTATGATGCGGTTGAGGCAGCAAAAGCCCGTGGTATCGATGTGTTGATTGCGGATACTGCGGGGCGTTTGCAGAATAAAGCCAATCTAATGGAAGAGCTGAAGAAGATCGTTCGGGTGATGAAAAAGCTCGATCCTGAAGCGCCGCACGAGGTGATGCTTACACTTGATGCAGGTACAGGGCAAAACGCCATCAGTCAGGCGAAGCTATTTACCGAGGCGGTAGGTGTTAGCGGTATCGTGATGAGCAAACTCGACGGTACCGCCAAAGGTGGCGTTATCTTCGCCGTAGCTGACCAATTTGGTATTCCAATCCGGTATATTGGCGTGGGTGAACAACTAGACGATTTACGCCCATTCATAGCGAAAGACTTTATTCAGGCGCTATTTCAACGTACCGTAGCTACAGCATCCGAAAACGCTGAAGAGTCACGGCAATGATTCAGTTTGAACAAGTCAGTAAGACCTACCCTGGCGGCCACCAAGCCTTAAGTCAGGTGAATTTCCAGGTAAAGCCTGGCGAGATGGCTTTTTTAACCGGCCATTCAGGTGCGGGTAAAAGTACCTTGCTCAAACTGATCAGTTTAATGGAGCGGCCGACAACGGGCCGCGTGCTCATCAACGGCCACGACTTGCGCAAAATGAGCGCCTCACAAGTACCCTATGTGCGCCGTGATATCGGAATGATCTTTCAAGACCATCGATTGTTGATGGATAAAACTGTGTTCGACAATGTGGCCTTGCCGCTGATTATTGAGGGTTACAGTGTGCAGGAGGCACGCAAGCGCGTGCATGCGGCCTTAGATAAGGTGGGGTTACTGGATAAAGTGCGACACTATCCAACCATGTTGTCTGGTGGTGAACAGCAGCGCGTGGGCATTGCCCGAGCGGTGGTCACTAAGCCGCCAATACTCCTAGCCGATGAGCCGACCGGAAATCTCGATCCAAAATTATCGATGGAAATTATTCGGCTATTCGAAGCCTTTAACCAAGTGGGTGTTTCAGTGTTAATTGCCACTCACGATCTCGGACTGATTGCGCGTTTACGCTACCGCACGCTGACGCTGCGTGAGGGACGGCTGATTGACGACGGTTTACAGCCGGAGGCGCAGCCATGAGTTTGTTGTTCCGTAATCGGGAGATCGAAAAAGGCGCCTCGCAGCGGTTAAAACTTTCTCCTGCACGGCGCTTTGTTATGTATTGGGTGCACCACGTTCAGCAAGGCGTCGCCAGTTTAGGTGAACTCACCCGAAATCCATTTGCCTCATTTATGACCATGGCGGTGTTGGGCTTAAGTTTAACCTTGCCAACAACGCTGTATGTGCTGGTTAAGAATACGCAAAGCATCAGCGCTGAGTGGCAACAAGCGTCACAAATCACTGTGTTTATCCGCGATGGCGTCAAACCCGCAGCGGTACAAACACTGCAGCAAACACTGCGTTTAAACAAAAAGATAGCCGCTGTTGAATGGGTAGACAAAGCCGCGGCATTACAAGAGTTTCGGGAAAAATCGGGGTTTGGTGAAGCGTTAGACGCACTAGATAGCAACCCGTTACCGGATGTATTGCTGGTCACCCCGGCGCAACAATTTCGCAGTTCCGAAGCGGCTAAGCGACTGTTGTTTGAATTAGAACAGAATCCGGAAGTCGCCTACGGCAAACTGGATGTGCAATGGCTGACCCGTTTACACGCCTTGTTAGGATTGGCGCAGGATATTCTCGGTGGTTTGGCGTTGCTGTTGTGTTTAGCTGTTGTACTCATTGTCAGCAATACCATTCGGCTTAATATATTGAGTAAAAAAGACGAAATTATCGTGATGAAGTTGGTGGGTGCAACGGCGTCCTTTATCCAGCGTCCGTTCCTTTATACCGGCATGTGGTATGGCTTTGTCGGCGGTGTCATCGCGTGGTGTGCGACATCGTTGTTACTGTGGTGGATTGAAGGCGCGGTCACGAGAGTGACTGACCTGTACCAATCACAATTCAACTTAGCCGGCTTAACCTTATCGGAAATGCTTGTGGTGTGGGCGTTTGCCATCGGTTTAGGTTTGCTGGGTTCGTTTCTAGCGGTGCGTCGCCACATTAAAATGATAGAACCGAGTTAGTCATCCATTCATCAAATTGTCACGTAAACAAGCTAGCCTGAGATCACTGTGATCATTTTTCCGATCGGCTCTTGTCAGCGACAGTGATTTTGGTACACTCAAGGGTCAGGCATCTATCTCTTAAGCACGCCTTTTCGGGAACTTTTGGGTGCATTTTGGGTCAATGTCGTGTCGGTTTTAGTTAGAGGTATTTTATGAGCACTGAATTACAAAGCGTCGCATTATCCGTGCCTCAAGGGGGCGGACTGGAAGGCTATATTCAGTCAGTAAACCGCATCCCAATGTTGAGTGCTGAGCGCGAAAAAGAGCTAGCGCACAAACTCCATGACGAAGGGGACTTGTCATCAGCGAAAGAGCTGATCATGTCGCACTTGCGCTTTGTGGTGCACGTTGCCCGTTCATACTCGGGTTATGGCTTGCCGCAAGCGGATTTAATCCAAGAAGGCAATATTGGTTTAATGAAAGCGGTAAAACGCTTCGACCCCTCGGTCGGCGTGCGCTTGGTATCGTTTGCGGTACATTGGATTAAAGCAGAGATTCATGAATACGTGTTGCGCAATTGGCGCGTAGTTAAAGTCGCAACCACAAAAGCACAACGTAAGCTGTTTTTTAACTTGCGCAAAATGAAAAAGCGTCTGGGTTGGTTCAGCCAAGACGAAGTCAATACTGTCGCGGATGAGCTCGGTGTGAGTCCGTCCGAAGTGATGGAAATGGAAGCGCGGATGAGCGCCCATGACCAAGCATTTGAGTTGAGTTCAGACGACGACGATGCGCGTGAAGGGCAAAACTATTCACCCGCGATGTATTTGGAAGACAAGCGTTCTGACTTGGCGCAAGAAATCGAACAAGAAGATTACGAGCAGTATAATCAGACCCGTCTTCTTGGCGCACTGAAAGCGCTTGATGAACGCAGCCAAGACATCGTGCAATCGCGTTGGTTAGGTGACAATAAAGCCACCTTGCAAGACCTTGCGGAAAAATACCAAGTATCCGCTGAGCGCGTTCGCCAGCTTGAACAAAATGCGATGAAAAAGCTTCGCTCAGCAATGAGCTAAAGATGCAATGTCGAGTAGGGTGCGGTGCGTGTTGCATCGCGCCCTCAATTTCCTCCCCAATCCCCGATATGCCGCACGGTAAACCTGCCGGAGTGCATTGCGTTCATTTAACTGATGATCACTTGTGTGCGCTATTCGGTTTACCCTCACGACCGAAAGTGTGCGAGCAATTTGATGCGAGCGAAGATAGCTGTGGTGACAGCCGTGAGCAGGGGTTAATTTTGTTGACGCGGTTGGAGCAACAGACCACTTGAGCCTGGTTCAGCGATACGGCTGAGACGGGAGGCATACACCAGTTCGATATCGCTATTATTCAGTTGCGGCAGTGCTTGCTGAAGAAAGCTGAGCGTTTCTGGGTAAGGATGCCCAATAAGTACCGCATGTCCACGCTGTTTAGCGATTTCTAGTGCTCGATCGAACTGCCGTTGCAGTGAGCGCGAGTCACGTTGATTGTCTAAAAACACATTTCGCCGAGTGGTCGGCACACCATAGAGCTTTGCCATATCTTCGGCGATGGTTTTGGCCGACGTGCGGCTGTCTAAAAAGAATAACTGCTTATTCTGCAGTGTTTCCATTACCGCTTGCATTGAAAGAGTATGTTGGGTGAATTCACTGCCCATATGATTGTTCATGCCAGAGACGTAGGGCAAACTTTCCAATGCGCGAGTCAGGGTTAACTTAATTTGTTGCGCCGACATATCCATAGTGATTGCACCGGGTCCTAAACGATTACCGTGCACGGCTTCCATCGGCATATGAAGTAATACTTCTTTACGACTAAAATGCGCTTTTATTGCAAAGGCGTGAGCAAACGGCGTGTAAGGCAAGATGGCAAAGGTCAGATCGCCGGGTAATTCAGTCCAGCGCAAGTCAGCGCGATGATTGCCAATATCGTCTATGACAATCGCCAGTTTTGCTGGGCTTGCGTGAACCACTGTGGCGCAAAAAAGCAGGCTGAAAAGTAATACTGTACGTAACATTAGCGCAACCAAGACGAGGGATTCACGGCGTTACCGCGGTAGCGAATTTCAAAATATAACGCAGGACTGTTGCGTCCTCCGCTTTGCCCCATCAACGCGATGGTTTCCCCTTGGTGAACCATTTCGCCAGGAGCCTTCAATATGGCTTGGTTATGGCCGTATAGGCTCATGTAGCCTTCACCATGATCCACCACAATCACTAACCCAAAACCGCGTAGCCAGTCAGCATAAAGCACCCGGCCGTCGGCAATACTGGTCACCGGTTGGCCATTTTCACCGGCTATGACGATACCTTTCCAATCAACCGGACCCTGGCGCGACTTTCCGAACAGTTTTTGAATACGGCCATCGGTCGGATGCGGTAAACGTCCTCGCTGACGTTTTAAACCGGTTAGCTGCACATCATTTTTCAGTGCTGCCACAATAGCGGCTAATACCTGCTCAAGCTGTTGTTGGTTCTGTTGTAACTCTTGCAGTTGTTGTTTGTCAGATTTTTGTTGTGCTTGCAGTTGCGCAAGCCGCTGTTCTTGTTGGTTTTGCTTTTGCTTTAACTGTTGTTGTTGCTGTTGTTGTTGGTCGGCAACTCGGTTCAAAGCCTGTTGCTGCTGTGCCAATTGCTCGGCTACGGAAGACAGTTGTTGTTGGGTCTTTTTTATTGCTGCTAATTTTTCCATTCGTGCATCGTTGAGGTAACGATAGTAGCCTAGCATCCTCTCGATATCAGCAGGATCTTGTTGATTTAGCAGCATTTTAAGGAAGTCACTGGAACCATTCTGGTAAGCGCTAGAGACCTGTTTCTTCAACAACTCAGCTTGTTGCTTTTGTTGCTTAAGCAATTTCTGTTGCTGCTGCGCTAACTGGTCAATTTTGTCGCTTATCGCTTTATATTGGCGTTGTGTTTTGGCTAAGGCGGCCGCCGCGTGAGCAGTCTCAAGTTCGAGTTTTCGCAGCGCTTGTTCGGCGGTTGATAGTGTAGCTTCACGGGCATCAATTGCCTGCTGGCGCTCAGCAATCGCCGCCTTGATTGCTGCTAATTGCTGTTCTGTCGCCGCTTTGTCTTGCTCAGTTTGTTGCGCATTGGCAGTGCTGAATAGCGCACTGCAACTACACAAGATGGCCAGCGCCAATAGCTGCCGCATGAGTTCTGTTAACCCTTATCGCGCAATTGCATCAGCGGCTTACCGGTCATCTCTTGCGGTTGCGGTAAACCCATCAAGTGTAACATCGTGGGCGCTACGTCAGATAAAATCCCGTCTCGAGCTTGCGCTGGACGTCCGACATAAATGAACGGCACTGGCTCGCTGGTATGTGCGGTGTGTGATTGTCCTGTTGCATTGTCACTCATCTGTTCTGCATTGCCGTGGTCAGCGGTGATGAGGCATTCGCCACCCACCCGTTGAGCCGCCTCGACGACGCGCCCGACAGCGGTATCGACTGCTTCGCAGGCTTTCACTGCGGCAGCAAAGTTGCCTGTATGGCCAACCATGTCGCCATTCGGGTAATTGGCGATAATGACGTCGTATTCACCGGAGTCTATTGCCTCAACAATGGCATCAGTCAGTTCAACCGAGCTCATCTCTGGCTTTTGGTCGTAGGTTTTGACCTTCGGCGAGGGGATAAGGACACGTTTTTCGCCGGCAAACTCGTCTTCACGACCGCCACTAAAGAAAAATGTGACGTGCGCATATTTTTCGGTTTCTGAAATACGTAATTGAGTTTTGTTTTCTTTTGCCAGCCATTCACCAAAAACATTGGTTAATGGTTCCGGAGGAAAGGCAACGGGAGCGGCGAGTTCGGCGGCATATTGCGTGAGCATGACGAAGCGCGCGAGTTTTGGTGTGCGACCCCGGTCGAAACCGTCGAAGTTTTTATTAATAAACGCTTTGGTCATTTGTCGAGCGCGATCAGCGCGGAAATTCATAAATATTACGGCATCTTGGTCATTGACCTGCACGGCGTCGCCAATAATTGTCGGTTGCACAAACTCATCGCTTTGATCGTGTTCGTAGGCATTGGCTAGGGCGTCCAGCGCACTATCGTTGTGCTGCTCCGCTTGTCCATGAACGATGGCATTATAAGCGGCTTCGATTCGTTCCCATCGGTTGTCACGATCCATCGCATAAAAGCGCCCACAGATTGTCGCAAAGCGGCCAACGCCGAGCCGTGCAAAGACTGCTTCAATGCGCTCAATGCTGGCTCGCGCTGAACGTGGCGGCGTATCGCGACCATCCAAGAACGCATGCAAGTATATGGCTTTCGCACCCCGCTCGGCAGCAAGCTCGAGCATTGCAATAATGTGGTCTTCATGGCTGTGTACACCGCCAGGGGAAAGTAGTCCCATGATATGAACTGCTGCCTGCGAGTGAGAGGCACTATCCACCGCACCGGTGAGCACCTCATTGTCGAAGAAGCTGCGGTCTTCGATGGCTTTACTAATGCGCGTGAAATCTTGATAAACCACACGTCCCGCACCAAGGTTAACATGGCCAACTTCAGAGTTGCCCATTTGTCCCTGTGGCAAGCCCACAGCCATTCCTGAACCGTCGACTAAGCTATGCGGGTAGTCGTTCCACAACTTATCCATAACCGGTGTGTTGGCTGCAGTGATAGCATTATCAGCAGCAGCTTCTCTGTGGCCCCAGCCATCTAAGATCAACAAAACTAATGGTTTTTTCCGCATGCTCATGACAACCTCGATATTGCTCACTGATGGATTCTGTTTGCCCGTTAGTTTACTGCATTTGCGGATTACTCGCATCCACCATATTTTTTGCTGGAAACTCGCGCTCGGGTCGGTATACTCATGCCCCACATCTCCAAAAATCGAAATGACCACAGAGGGTAAAAATGGACGCCTTGTTAGAGTTTGCTAGCCGCCACTTATTCATGAGTATTTTGTGGGTGGCATTGCTGATCATGCTGATCGCAGTTTGGATGCGCTCTGCAAAGCAAGGATACCAAGTATTGTCGCCACAACAGGCGACGGTCTGGGTCAATCGTGGTGATGGTGTGTTTGTTGATTTGCGTTCCACAGACGAGTTTCGCAAAGGCCATATTCACGGCGCTAAACAAGTCAGTGCGGAGCAAATCAAAGAAAACCAATTGGGGTCTATTGAAAACTTCAAAGACGCCCCCATTGTATTAGTCTGTGCAACAGGAATGTCGGCAAAAGCGTCGGCCACGCAACTTTTGCAACAGGGCTATACCCAAGTTGCCATCCTCGAAGGTGGCATGAATGGCTGGCGTAGCGAAAAGTTACCCGTCACTCAAAAATAACTAACAGTAAAACTATCGCAACAAATTATAGGAAGTAGGATCATGGCTGACGAACAGCAAACTAACGGTGCAGCGAACAACGAACAACAAGTGGGTTTCGCCATTCAACGTGTATACACCAAAGACGTGTCATTCGAGACCCCAAATGCGCCAGAAATTTTCCGTAAAGAGTGGAAACCAGAAATCAGTCTTGATTTGAACGTTGAACATAAAGCGCTTGAAGACAGCGTTTATGAGGTCGTTCTGCGTTTGACTGTAACGAACAAAATTGGTGAAGAAGTTGCTTTCCTGTGCGAAGTGCAACAAGCAGGTATTTTCACTATCGGCAGTGAAATTCCTGATAACCAGCGTGCGCACATGTTAGGTGCCTATTGCCCTAACTTGTTGTTCCCATACGCTCGTGAGTGCGTCGCGAATATGGTAACGCGCTCTACTTTCCCACAGCTTAACCTAGCGCCAGTTAACTTCGATGCGATTTTTGCGCGTCATGTCGAACAACAAAACGCGCAAGCGGAAGCTGACGCAAAAGCGCAAGCAGACGCGTAAGTTAGCATTTTTATGGCAACATCAGCAGATGTAACCATTCTGGGGGCGGGCTCTTATGGGACCGCCCTTGCTTTGTGTTTTGCCCGAAAAAACCATCAAACGGTACTGTGGGCGAGGGATGCAGAGCAAGCGAAACAAATGCAACAACAGCGGCAAAATGCGCATTACCTTCCAGGCTGCGAATTTCCACCATGCTTGACGGTCACCAGCGACCTCGCTGCTGCCGTCAAAGATGTCAAAAACATTGTTGTTGTGGTGCCAAGCCACGCGTTTTCAAAAGTATTGACGGATATTAAACCGTTACTTACCGATTCAGCGCGAGTGGCGTGGGCAACCAAGGGTTTAGAACCAGAAACTGGGCGTCTGTTATACGAAGTCGCGGAAGATATTCTGGGTCATAAACATCCGCTCGCGGTCCTCTCGGGACCGACATTTGCCAAAGAAATGGCGCAAGGGCTGCCAACCGCTATATCGATGTCGTCCACCGATAATCAGTTCGTTGATGAACTTTCCGAAATGCTGCATTGCGAACGGTCGTTTCGTGTATACACCAATAATGACTTTATCGGCGTGCAACTCGGTGGTGCCGTCAAAAACGTGATTGCCATTGGCGCTGGAATGGCTGATGGTATTGGGTTTGGTGCTAATGCCCGAACCGCACTGATTACTCGCGGACTGGCGGAGTTGACGCGGTTGGGTCTGCAGTTGGGGGCAGGGCGCGATACCTTCACTGGTATGGCGGGACTCGGCGACTTAATCCTTACCTGTACCGATAACCAATCTCGTAATCGTCGCTTTGGTTTAGCGC
Organism: Idiomarina tyrosinivorans; assembly: GCF_003987475.1. GTDB lineage: Bacteria > Pseudomonadota > Gammaproteobacteria > Enterobacterales > Alteromonadaceae > Idiomarina > Idiomarina tyrosinivorans. The sequence goes on from NZ_PIQH01000002.1 coordinate 268,688, forward strand.
TGGGGCAAGGTAAATCGGTAGAACAAGCACTGGCCGATATTGGTCAAGCCGTTGAGGGCTATCGCAATACTAAGGAAGTGGTTGCGCTTGCTCACCGACACGGCGTTGAGATGCCGATTAGCGAACAAATCTACAAGGTTTTGTATGAGGGTAAAGCCCCTCAACAAGCCGCGATCGACTTGTTGAGTCGGGCTAAAACCACAGAGTAACCTAAGCGACCTCAGGCTCTGCTAATAACTGTTGTTCAATCGCTTGCCATTGCTCCGCGAATAGTGCGGTCGGCTTACGCTGAAAGTCAGAACGTACAAACTGCGCAATTTTTCCTTCCGCATAAGAAAGAATAAGGTTAGCTAGCACGCCCTCATCAATCGCAAAGCCACGGTTTTCTCGAATACGGCGCTCGCGTAATACTTGCTTCAATTGCGCTTCGATTTTTTCAAATAAGTTCACCATGCGGCTGCGTAGACGCTGTTGCTCACCCATTAACGCATCGCCAGTCATAATACGAGTGATTCCGGGATTACGCTCGGCAAACGTCAGCAATAGCTGCAGCACCATTTGGCAGCGAGTGATGGTGTGCTTTTCTTCGTCCATGATGCGGTTAATACGTGAAAGCAGCGCTTCTTCAACAAATTCAATTAAACCCTCGAACATCCGCGCTTTTGAGGGGAAGTGACGGTACAGAGCGGCCTCAGAAACACCGACATTGGCGGCAAGTTTGGCCGTGGTAATGCGCTCTCCAGGTGCGGTTTCAAGCATTGCTGCCAAACATTGTAGGATATCCTCACGGCGATTACGTTTTTGCTGTGTCATACCTAAGTGTCCTTATTGGCTTCCCGAATGGCCGAAGCCACCTTCGCCACGATCAGTTGCGCTAAATTCTTCTACCTGTTGCAGTTGTGCCTGCACTACTGGCACGATGACCATTTGTGCAATACGCTCACCGGGCTCGATGGTGTAAGGTTTCTCACTCCGGTTCCAAACAGAGATCTTAAGTTCTCCTTGGTAATCTGAATCGATCAAGCCGACCAAGTTACCCAATACCAATCCATGTTTATGGCCAAGTCCAGACCGTGGTAATAACGTCGCGGCCAAACCTGGATCGGCAATATGGATGGCGATTCCGGTACCAACTAGCTCGCATTGGCCTGGTGCGATAGTTATTTTGGTGTCGATACAGGCACGCAGGTCCATACCTGCTGAGCCAGTTGTTGCATACTCTGGCAGTGGGATTTCACTGCCAATCCGCGGATCTAAAACTTTCATCTGAATGGTGGTCATAGGTGCTTACTTTTCCATCCTAGTTAGCGTGATTAAATAGTTGACTGATAAGCGCGATTAAGCCGTCGGCGAGTTGCCGTTTAGGTTGCTCGGGAAAAACCTTTTCACCCTCATGCCAGTAGGCCGTAACGCTGTTTTGGTCTTGATCGAAGGCCTTATTGCCGGCGACATCGTTGGCAATAATGAGCTGTAAATTCTTGTCTTTGAGTTTGCGCTGAGCATAGTCTTTGAGGTGTTGCGTCTCTGCCGCGAAACCGACGCAAAATAGCTGCGGATAGGTCTTAGCGATGGTGGCAATAACGTCGGGATTCTTGACTAAGGTCAGTGACAACGCGTCGCTGTCTTCGGATTTTTTCATCTTTTCCGTTGCCACCGCCGCCGCGCGATAATCTGAGATCGCGGCACAGCCAATAAAAATATCCGCTTTGGCGCTCACTCGCTGACAGGCGTCTAACATCTCCGTGGCAGTGTTTACATCAATTCTATCGACCCCAGCTGGCGTCGTTAGCTGGGTTGGGCCACTGACCAATGTGACCGAGGCGCCTGCTGCGGCTGCAGCACTGGCGAGCGCATAACCCATCTTTCCGGAGCTCCGATTGCTGAGATAACGCACCGGGTCGAGTGGCTCACGAGTCGGACCCGCGGTAATCACAACCTGCTTATTAGCAAGTAACTGTGGGCTAGGAGCTAATATCTGCACCGCTGCGGCCACTAAGTCTAAAGGATCTGGCATGCGCCCAGCCCCTACATCGCCGCAGGCTTGCGAACCGCTGTCAGGACCAATGATATGCACATTTCGTTGGCGCAATGTTTGCAAGTTTTGCTGGACAACGGTTGCCGCCCACATTTGCTGATTCATCGCTGGAGCAACGGCAATGGGAGCGGTTGTTGCAAGCACGATAGTGCTGAGCAGGTCATCGGCGATGCCGACCGCGAGTTTTGCTAGGTTGTTAGCGGTTGCTGGGGCAATCATAATGATGTCCGCCCACTTGGCCAATTCAATGTGGCCCATCGCGGCTTCGGCTGTCGGATCCAATAAGTCAGTGCTGACCGGATTTGCTGACACCGCTTGTAAGCTTAGCTCCGAAACAAATGCTTGGCCGCCGCGAGTTAATACTACGCGGACATTGGCGCCTTGCTCTTTTAACCGACGCACCAACTCAGGTGTTTTGTAGGCAGCGATGCCTCCAGTCACTCCTAAGACGATATTTTTGTTCGCTAAATGGCTCATAGCAACCTCTATGTCAAGACAACGTAAAGATAACACGAGCGCGCCGTTCAGGGTAGCCGCCAGCTATACTGACGGTTTAGCCTAGCAAAGGATGGCGCAAGAATGACTATACGTGATTGGCCGGCAACGGAACGACCTCGAGAGAAGCTGCAACAACAGGGAAGCGCTGCGTTAAGTGATGCCGAGTTGCTGGCCATTTTGCTTGGTACCGGGAACCGCAAAGCTGACGTTCTCACACTTTGCCGGGAGCTGCTGACCAGTTTTGATGGTCTTGGAGGCTTACTCACGGCGAGTGCTGAGAGGCTGATGAAGCATGCCGGCATTGGCCCCGCCAGAGTTAACCAATTGCACGTAGTGCTAGAGCTCTCACGGCGTTACTTGAAATGGCAACTAACTCGCTCCGAAGGCTTCACCGAGCCGAAAATGGTGCGTGATTATCTCACCACGCAATTACGCCATCAGCCGCGCGAAGTATTCGCGATTCTGTTACTCGACAGTCAGCATCGTTTGATTCATTACCAAGAGCTGTTTTCGGGCACCATCAATGCCGCGCCCGTTTATCCGCGCGAGGTATTAAAACAAGTCATGCAATATAATGCTGCCGCAGTGATATTGGCCCATAACCATCCGTCTGGTGTGGCGGAACCCAGCCAGGCTGACCAACGCGTCACTGAGCGCTTAAAAAAAGCACTAGCGTTAGTGGATGTGATGTTGCTAGACCACTTTATTGTGGGATCTGGCGATCCCGTCTCATTTGCCGAGCGCGGATTATTGTAAAACCACGGATAATAAGGCTGGCGTGACGACGCAGTTTCGCGTAAAATTGCCGCGAATTGATCAGAAGCGATCAAAAAAACGCCGCAATGGCTTGATTAGCGGGCTGGTTTGCTGTATAAAATGCGCCCTCGGATTTCAAGGCAAGGCCAAGTTGGGCGACAGGCGAGCTTGAATAATTTTGGAGTAAAGACATGTCACGAGTATGCCAAGTTACAGGAAAGCGTCCGGTAGTCGGTAACAACCGCTCGCACGCAAACAACGCGACCAAACGTCGCTTCCTGCCAAACCTGCAAACTCACCGCTTTTGGGTAGAGAGTGAAAAGCGTTGGGTGAAATTGCGTATTTCTACTAAAGGAATGCGTATCATTGATAAGAAAGGTATCGACACAGTGCTTGCGGATCTTCGCAGCCGTGGCGAAAAGGTGTAAGGAAGGGCAATCATGCGCGATAAGATTCGTTTAGTATCATCTGCTGGTACCGGTTATTTTTATACAACTGATAAAAATAAGCGCAACATGCCAGAAAAGATGGAGATCAAAAAGTACGACCCAGTGGTTCGTAAACACGTGATCTTCAAAGAAGCGAAAATTAAATAATTTCGCTGAATGGAATCGAAAAACCCGGCTTTTGCCGGGTTTTTTATTGCTTGAAATTTACCGATGGGTTTAACGTGGCGGATCAACAATGCCTGAGACGCTAGCATTGACCCTGAACCAGCCAGTGACACTGAAGCGGTCGCGAAACGAGCGTTCGACTTCATGCACAAACTGGGTGCTTAGAAAAATCACTAAGCGCCCCAATTTTGGCGTCACTCGCTGCAGTACCTGATCTCGGTCGTCATAAATAACAAGCGCCCCTCCATCATTGTCGTGCCATTCAGGGTTGAGATAAGCCACCGTACTGAGCACTCGATTACTACGGCCAACGAATGCATCAAGGTGCTTTTTATAAAATGCGCCGCTGGGGTAGTGGGCAAGGTGGCATTCGTAATCAAATAGTCCCATGAATAGCTCACGATTCAATGCCAGTTTGAGTGCATTCATACGTGCCAAATAGGCTGCTTCAATGGGTTGTGTCGGCGATAGCCAAAGGATCCGATCGCGCCGTACCATAGTATTAATGGCTTGTTGTTCTGCTCTCCCGATAGCGGCTTGGTGCCAGTGTTGATCGGCTAATGACAGGGCGTACTGATGTAACCCCAATGCCTGTTCATGCTCAAGGAAGTCGTCAATGATGGCGTAACCATTGTTGGCTAACTCGTCAGCGATATGGCGATGAAGTTCAGCAGTGACCATGGGGAAATGTGCTCAAATCAGGATATTTTTTCCGAGCCGCGAATATAGGGTATTCTTAGGTTATCGACAACTGCTTTTATTAGGTTGGCAGATGGTAAAAATCGACGAAAAACGACGCTTCTTTGGAATCACTCTAAGCCAAAGAGCGTGGAATAATATTTTGGTTTACGCCATTTTATTGCTGATGGTGGTGTTTTACGTGATCGCGCCGGGAAACGTGCAAAAAGTCTCGCAACAGGCCGAGCAATTGGAGCCGATGCAATTAATGCCGAGCGATGTGCGGCTGCAACAAATTCGGATTGCCGATCGCGTATATCTGAATTCACCGCAGGGTTGGGTGTGTCAGGCTCCCTGCTCGGTTTCACAGCAAGCTGCGCAAAATCTTGCGCAGCATTGGCTTAATCTTTCTATCACCAAAACGGAAAAAGTGGGCGCTAGAATTACTGATGTTGAACTGCGCTTTGCTGAGCAAGCGCCAGTAAAAGTCACACTTTTTCAAGCTGAACACCCGGTGATATGGTTACCACGTCAACAACAAGCCTATACCATTTTATCCGCCGATATCAGTCAATTGTTAGGGCAATAACGCAGGTGCACGATGCCAGAATTACCAGAAGTCGAAGTTAGCCGATTAGGAATTTCGCCACATATTGAAGGGCAAAAAATTACCGCAGTGCAGGTACTTAATGGACAGCTACGCTGGCCGGTACCGGTCAGCGTTCACAATGTTGAGCAACAGCGGTTACAACGGGTTGAGCGACGAGCTAAATATTTACTGCTAAAAACCCCCGTTGGCAGTTTGATTCTGCATTTGGGAATGTCAGGTAAGCTGCGGGTAGTGCCGGTTAATACGCCGCGCGTGAAACACGACCATATCGAAATCGTATTCGAAAGCGGTCAGTGTTTGAGGCTGAATGATCCGCGCCGCTTTGGTGCGTTGCTATTTGCTGACGACGATTTGTCAGCGCATCCGTTGCTGGCCAATTTGGGGCCTGAACCACTCAGTCAGTATTTTACCGCGGACCAGCTTTATCAGCGTTCGCGGGGCAAGACACAGGCTATCAAGACTTTCATTATGGACAATCACAACGTGGTTGGGGTGGGTAACATCTACGCCAACGAATCACTGTTCAAGGCCGGAATTCATCCGAAGCGAGCGGCTGGGAAGGTGAGTCTTGCGCGCTACCAACGCTTAGTCCCTATTATTAAGCAGGTGTTGGCAGAGGCCATTCGAGTCGGCGGAACCACCCTTAAAGACTTTACCCAAGTTGATGGCAGCCCCGGCTACTTTGCCCAACAATTGCAGGTATACGGGCGCGGTGGAAAACAGTGCATGGTATGCAAAACCCGATTAAAGGAAATTCGTCTCGGGCAGCGCACAACCGTGTACTGCCCTAGTTGCCAGCGCTAACGGGTTGGGTTAGTGAACGCTAACCAACGGTCAATAAATTGCTGCGGGTCAGAAATGAACGGTGCATGCGATGCCTGGGGATCGACATGCTTAGCCGATTTCGGAACCAACTTATCAATCTCCGCAATCGCCCGATTCGGGACCAGTGAATCTAAGCGACCATAGTAGCGCAGCAAAGGCACTGAGATATTAGGTAGTTGCGCTCGTAGATCCACGTCGGCCAGCCAGTCGAGCGCCTGGTCTAATACTGTTAAGTTAGGTTCTGGTTGTTCTAAAACCAACGGTTTGAGCCATTTCACCTGTGCTCTGGCATGCTCATCGCCCATTGCTTGAATCGCTAAAAAACGTTCTATGGTTTTGTCGTAACTGCGCTGCAGTTGCAGATGAAAGTTGTCCAGTACCTTACTATCAATGCCTGGCCATTGCTCATCCGCTTGAAACTTCGGGGACGAGGCTATAGTGGTTAAAGAGGCAATGTTCCGCGGCTGCTGTAATGCTATCGCTGAGGCAATTAAGCCGCCGAGCGACCAACCAATGAGGTGAGCACCAGCGGGTATTTCGGCACTGACCAACGCCACCATGTTGGCGAAAGATATCGCTTTACCAGTGGGCCAATCACTGCGGCCAAAGCCGGGTAAGTCGATGGCGATGAGCTGATGAGATTCGGCTAACGGCGCCATTATTGGCTGCCAAACCTGATGATTTAATCCCCAGCCATGGAGTACAACAACGGTCTCGCCTTGACCCTGAGTGTGGCGGTAAATAGTCACTATACTTTTGCTCTTTATCTTTACAGGCACTATTGGAGCGAGCATGTTAGCGACCTTATCGCAGTTTGCCAATCGTCTTGGCGCCGGACAATGTTGGTGTTGTGGGACCACGGTGTACACAGAACTGGGTTTTTGTGCTGACTGCTTGCAGGCGTTGCCGCGGCTGTATCCAGCAAATGCAAGGCGACTAGTGGCTCATTTAGATGACATCGATAGCTATTACGCGGCGCTTTGGTATCAGCCGCTCACGGCCGACCTTATTGCACAGTATAAGTTTCGTCACGCCCGACAGTTGGCTAAGCCGTTAGCCTATTTATTGGCAGCGCAGTTACAAGCGAGCTATCGGCGAGAAGCTGAAGCTTGGCCAACCATGTTGTTGGCAATGCCAATGAGTCTTAAGCGTTGGTATCGGCGCGGCTACCATCATATTGGCCTTATTGCTCAAGAACTGGAGCGGCTTGTTAGCGTACCCTATCGTCGAGCAGGGTTGCGGCGGTTGCGGGAGGAGCGACCTCAGCATCAACTGTCAGCGACGCAACGTTCACTGGCAGCGCACCGCAGCATCTATTGCCGTATTTCATGCGCAGGCCATCGCGTTGCCATCTTGGATGATGTGTTGACCACTGGGGCGACGGCTGCAGCCGCTGTTGCCGCGGTGAGAGCGAAGGGCGCAATAGCGGTGTCGGTATGGACTGTGTGTTATACCGCACCGACAAAGCGTTGCTAGCATGCGGAATGAAAATGCGTTAATATATACCCTAGTAATTTAGTCAAGTATACAGTTCGGCTCTGCGTTGAGTCGATGTGAATATTGAGGTGGTAGGCTATGATTCGTATTTCTGAAGCGGCACAAGGACATTTCCGTAAGTTGCTGGCAGAGCAGCCAGAGGGCACAAACATTCGTGTATTCGTGGTAAATCCCGGTATGCCGAATGCAGAGTGTGGTGTTTCTTACTGTCCGCCAGACGCTATTGAACCTGATGATGAACGTCTACCTTTCAACGGTTTTGACGCCGTTATTGACTCTGGCAGCGCGCCTTTTCTGGAAGATGCGGCCATCGATTTTGAAGAACAAGAGTTGGGTTCGCAGTTAACCCTTAAAGCGCCAAATGCGAAAGCACGTAAGGTAGCCGACGACGCACCGCTGATTGAGCGGGTAGAGTACGTGATTCAAGCCGAAATTAATCCACAGTTGGCGAATCATGGCGGTCAAGTTATGGTAAACCAAATTACCGATGACGGTTACGCGATACTGCAATTTGGTGGCGGCTGTAACGGCTGCAGCATGGTCGACGTAACATTGAAAGAAGGCATTGAAAAAGAGTTGTTAACGCGCTTTGATGGTGAGCTCAAAGGTGTTCGGGATGTTACTGAACATGAACGCGGTGAGCACTCTTACTACTAGCATTTTAGGTTATACAACTTTGCGTGATTTTTACACTTAGTTGTTAATAAAGTGTGATCCCTTTGCATTTTCTCTCGCGTATCGGTAATTGCCCATTACTAATACTGAAGAGGTTTATCATGAAAGGGATCACGAAACTTTCAATTATTACACTATCGGCGCTGTCATTATCAGCCTGCAACTGGTTTGATGGTAATGACGACAATGATATGGAGACCACTGCGAATAGTTACATTCGCATTCATCATACATCATCTGATGCCCCTAACGTCAATGTCTCTGCGGGTGAGCAAACATTGGTTGAGGATGCCGCTTACCAGCAGTCAACGGCGCTACTCGAGACGGCGCCTGGTACCTACTCCATCAGCGTAGATGCCATCCTTCCAGACCAATCGACAAGTACCGTTATCGGTCCAGCCGATTTAACCTTTGAAGCGAATAAGCGTTACGAAATTTTTGCTGCTGGGCAGGTCGCTGATGCCTCATTAGAACCACTAATCATTTCTTCGGATGTGACCGACGTAACCGCAGGCAACGCCCGTTTGCAGGTCGTCCATGCGGCTTATAATCAGCCAATGGTTGACGTTTATTTAACCCAACCAGACACTGCATTAGCGGATGCCGCCCCGGTGGCAACATTGTCGTTTTCGGAATATTTGGCACCCACTGAGGTGACCGCGGGCGATTACCGCGTTCGTGTGACGTTGGCCGGTGAACAAACCGCCATCTATGATTCCGGTACGTTGAGCTTAGCGGATGGTGGCGACTATGTCGTGGCCGCAACCAATAATACTGCCGCAGGTGACTCGCCGTTGACCTTACTCGTCGCCGACGGCGATGCTAGCGTTACCGTGCCCGATGCTAATTCAGGTTCTGATATCCGTGTGGCGCATGCCTCAGCAGACGCACCTAATGTTGATGTAACGCTGGATAACGCCGCCTCGGCTGCGGTCACTAACCTCGCGTTCAAGAATGCTACAGCATATGTCAATATCGCTGCCGGAGACCACCTGGTTGATGTCGCGGCCGCTGGTGGCGCTACCGTATTGAACGATGTCGCTGTTACCACAGAGCTTGCTGGACAGTACAGTGTTTACGCTGTCGGCGCAGTTGGAGACAGCAGTTTGACGTTACAGGTGTTACCAGAAACTACGCGCGCTATCGCTACCGCGGCACAGCTTCAAATTGTGCATGCTTCCCCTTCAGCGGGCGAGGTCGATATTTACTTAACTGAAACAGCGGACATCAGCGACGCGACCCCAGCATTTGCCGGGGTAGCATTTGACCCAGCCGCCATAGTCTCTACCGGTACTTTTCAAGTCACCCCAGGTGATTACTACGTAACCGTTACGGCAGCCGGCACAGACACTGCCGCTATCGGACCTGTAGGGCCGATCACACTGGAAGCCGGTGGCATTTATACCGCCGTTGCAGTCGATGCTGATGGCGGTGGTCTACCACCACAACTGATGTTATTGGATGATTTTCAATAAGTTAAAATGAACGTTGCCAGCGCGGTAACAGCCAAAGGGCTTGGCTGATACCGCGCATGGCAAGAAATACCGTCAGCGCAGCCCACAAACCATGATTTCCCCAGCTTTGGGTCAGCCACCAAGTGGGAAGAAATCCGAGTAGTCCTGCTGCCAGCATGGTATTGCGCATGCCGTTGCTGAGCGACAAGCCAATGTACACGCCGTCAAACCAATAACTCCAGTGAGCAATAATTGGCAACACCATGATCCATGGAAGATATTCAACGGCCTGCTCAATAACCGCCGGCAAGTCCGTTAGTAGCCGGATGATCTGCTCGCCGGCAATGCTAAATATTGCTGCATAGCAGCAGGCGAATAATAGCGACCAAAGTAAAGTAATTCTACACCAGTAACGAATTCTGTCTGGGCGATTTTGTCCTTTAGCTTGTCCCGCGAGTGCTTCTACGGCATAAGCGATACCGTCTAAGCCCAGCGATATGAGCAATAAAAACTGCATCAGTACAGCATTCACGGCAACCATGGTTTCGCCAAACCGGGTGGCATAACCGGTCATCGTTGCCATGCACAACTGCAGCACCAAACTGCGAATAAAAATATCGCCATTTACCCCCAGCACTTGTTTAAATAAGCTCAGGCTCAAGCTGGGAAGCGTTCGCCAATGCAGTTTAAGGCTACGGAACAACCATAAGACCCCGACGCAACAAGTGAGCCACTCGGCCCACATCGACGCCCATGCCGCGCCGCGCACGTTCCAGTTGAGTCCAATAATGAGCACCACGTCAAGGAGTACATTGACCGCATTGGTAATGATCACCAATAACATCGCTGAACGACTTTGCTGGCGCCCCAACAGTGCGCCTAAAATCACTAAGTTGGCGAGTGCCGCAGGAGCGGCAAGCAATCGAATATTCAGGTAGTCTTGGGCAAGCTTTGCCAGTGCTGGGCTAGGGCTGACCAACCAAAAAGCGAGAGTAATAATCAGTGGTTGCAATGCAATCAGCAGCACCCCAAACACTGCAGCTATTGTTAAGCCGTGAACGACATAGCGCTGTTGTTGACGTAATTGTCCAGCACCGTAGGCTTGGGCAATAAAGCCAGTAGTGGCCATGCGTAAGAATACCGCGAGAAAATACAGCACATTGATTACCATCGCCCCAATAGCGACTGCACTTAAGTATTGGGTCTCAGGCAGGTGCCCAATAATTGCGGTGTCGACGAGTCCAAGCAATGGCGCAGCGATATTGGAGATAATCATTGGCAGTGCAATCGCAAAAACATGGCGATGGTCGACAACCGCAAATCCAAATAACCGCTTCATGCTGACTCCTGTTAGAATGGTCTCACGCGAGTGTAACAGAGGAACAATTAAATGGGTCGGTTGATTAGCGTTATTATGATGTTGTTGCTTGTGCCAGCAGCGTATGCCAACGATGTGGTGGTATTGCAATATCATCACGTGAGTACTGATACGCCAGCGGTAACGTCGATCAGTCCTGAACAGTTTGCCGAACACCTGCAGTACCTGCGTGATAACGATTACCAAGTCATTGCCATTGAACAGGCGTACCAAGCACTCGAGCAACAGCAACCGTTACCGGCTAAAGCCGTCGTGATTACCTTTGACGATGGCTACCAGAATGTTGCCGACAACGCAGTGCCGTTGCTGCAAAAATTTAATATGCCCTACGCCATTTTTGTCAATCCAGACCTGCTGGAGCAACATCAGGGCTTCTATATGGGGTGGGATACACTTGACCGCTTAAGCCAAAACGGCGCAACCATTGTTAATCATGGCCAGTCACATGCCCACTTAATTCGTCGTCAGGCCGGTGAAACGGCAGCGCAGTGGCAGGCGCGCATGGACGAGGATATCAACGGTGCGCAGGCGTCTATTGCAAAGCACATCTCCGGTAGTAAAGCGAAGATGTTTGCCTACCCTTACGGCGAATACGATACGGCGCTTGAGCAGCTCCTCGAACAGTGGGGCTATATCAGCTTTGGGCAACAATCAGGGGTGTGGAGTCAATGGAGCGATCGGCAAGCGATTCCGCGTTATCCGGCGTCAGGTAAGTATGCCAGTATTGATACCCTGAAGGTTAAATTACAGACGCATGCCATGCCAGTGGTCGCGCAACAACCGCAAGATCCCCTATTAAGCCATGCTAACGCACGCCCAACCATTCGCCTGCGGTTAGCGAAAGATCACCAAGTGAGCCAATATTGGTTGCGATGCTACGCAGGTAGCGAAATGCTGAAACCTGAGTGGCAAGATGATCATAGCTTCAGCGTTAGTCCCAGCCGTGAAATTCCACTAGGGCGTTCACGTATAAACTGCACGGCGCCAGCACCGGATGGCGGTTACTTCTGGCATTCGGTCGCACTGATACGCCCAGACACCGACGGTTCTTGGCCAGATTAACGGTTAACAATCAAACCAAAATCGTTAATCAATTGGTCCATATTCACGATGGGCAGCTCACCTTCTTGCGGGTGCGGGTTAAATATCGCTACTCGCTTCCCTTCTGGGTTCACCAGAATAATGGCGCCACTATGATTGACTAAATAATCGGTGGCGTCAGGGTCGGGGATCGAATACATCAAGCCGAGCTCGCGAACGAATGGGTACAACGCCTTATGGTCAGCCCTTACGCCTTCGACATGCTTGCCAAAATAGCTGGTGTATTCTTTTAAACGATCCACAGTATCGCGTTGTGGGTCGACCGAAATCATCCACACTTTGATCGGGGTTTCGGTTTGCAGCGCCAATTGCGGAATAATGGAAGTGAGCTGTGCCAAAGTAGTGGGGCAGACGTCTGGGCAATAGGTGTAGCCAGTGAATAACAAGGTCCATTGGCCTTTCAGATCGTCGTTAGTCACCTGATCTTTGAACGTCCCTTCCAAGCTGAACGGCGAAAGTGCTCGCGGTGGTTCGTAGACCAGCGCCTTTGGCTTCTCCGTCGGATACCATTGGTAAGCCAAAAGCCCTGCAGCAATAGCTAACAAGGCAACGACAGCGGCGATAACGCGGCGCATAGTGATCTCCTTTTACAACACGTAGTGATCAACAAGTAAGAGAATAAACAGTGCTAGTAAATGCCAAATCGAAAAGGCAAACATGTTAAACGCGGTTTTCTTCTCTGGCGCAAACTTTAATTTCCATGCGTAACCCAAGAAAACAGCATTAAGCAGCGATACACCCGTTAGGTATATCCAACCCGCAGCGCCTACAAGGTACGGCAGCAAACACACAACAAACAACAAGATGGTGTAGAGCAGAATACAGGTCTTGGTAAAGTCTATACCATGGGTGACGGGTAACATCGGTACTTCAGCTTTGGCATAATCTTTTTGCCGGTGAACCGCGAGCGCCCAAAAGTGAGGGGGTGTCCAGGTAAAGATAATCATCACCAATAAAATCGCGATTGGGTCGATATGATTCGTTACCGCCGTCCAGCCCAGCAACGGTGGCGCTGCCCCAGCCAGACCACCAATCACGATATTTTGCGGCGTTGCGCGTTTTAAGAACATGGTATAAACCACTGCATAACCGACCATACTGGCCAAGGTTAACCAAGCAGTGAGCGCATTCACCCAAATCATTAAGCAGGCGAAGCCGATACTACCAATGGTGGCGGCGAACACTAACACGCGCAATGGCGAAAGTGTGCCCTGTGGCAATGGTCGACGTAAGGTGCGTGCCATGCGGGCATCAATATGGCGATCAACAAGATGATTCACGGCGGCCGCAGAAGCAGACATTAAACCGATGCCGGCAAGGCCGGGAACCAATACTTGCCAAGCAATCCATTGCGGTGATGCCAAGCACATACCCACCAATGCAGTGACTAGCAGCAAGGCAACCACTCGTGGTTTAGTGAGAACAAGATAGTCGCGCCAGGTTGCTGCGCGTGGATTAGCACTTTGAACTTTTGCCAATACTGTCGATAGCATGTTCACCTCCAGTTAGGCCTTGCGTGAAAGGTTGTAGTTGAGCCCGACCAGCGACAGCAGCAATAGCGCGGCTACAGCGTTGTGGGCGACGGCGATAGGCAAAGGTAAACTCAATAACACATTACTGATGCCTAAACTGACCTGCAATAAAATTAATAGCGTGATCAATAAGAGCCGCTGACGGAAATACTGAGATATTGCATGACGCCATGATTTTATTACCAGTGTTAACACCAGCAGGGTAGTGATAATAGCGCCGATTCGGTGGGCAATGTGCATCGTCATGCGCTCGCCGTAATCATGGGTTCCGTATTGGTACGACTCTGCTGTCGGCACACTAAAGGCACCGCTAATGTCCAATTGCTGCCACCAATTACCCTCACAAAAAGGTAATTCTGTGCAAGCCAGCGCGGCATAATTAGCTGCCACCCAACCGCCTAGGGCAATTTGGCCGAAGACCACGACCAGAGTCAGGGCTGCTAAGCCACGATACTTGCGTAAATAGGGATCTCCACCGGCTAAGCGATAGTCGCTGAGGCGCAGATGGAGTAAATACAGCAGCGAGAACGTGGTAAAGCCGCCAAGTAAATGGCCCATCACTACCAGTGGCTGCAGATTGAGAGTGACGGTCCACATCCCCAATGCGGCCTGAAATAGCACCAGCGCTAACAGCACTGTCGGTAATTTCCATGGTTGCCGTTGTAGAGCATTTGCTCGCATAGCCTTACGCCATGACAACAAAGCGATAATCGCAATCAGCAGGCCTAAGCTACCAGCAAAATAGCGGTGTATCATTTCGCTCCAAGCTTTGTGGTGTTCAATGGGGTTGTCTGGGAAGCGTAATTGCGCTTCCTCAACATGTTGCTGCTGGCTTGGGACACTCATGTAACCATAGCAACCGGGCCAGTCTGGGCAGCCCAGTCCGGAATCTGTCAGCCGCGTATAAGCGCCCAGTACGATAACGCAAAAGGCGAGAACGAGACTTAGTTTAACCAATGTTTTCATAAGCGGTCCTCACCCAACCTTAGATAATTTCAAGAGCCTGCGAATATCGCTTAGGAGATTTTTGCCTTCCAATATCATGGCTTGTTTATCGGCATGAATGGGGTAGCTAAGAATAACGTTATTCAGTGGATCGATGACGACCAATGGCATGTTAGCGATATCCCCAAGACGGCTGGCCAGCGCCGTATTATTCAATGCTGTGACATTAGAGAACTGCTCTGCGAGCGCGTGCGTATCGCTGCGACTAACCACGACAGGAGTGAGCCGATCACTCTCTTTTCCGAGTGCAACGTCGAGTTGGTGCAGGGTGTACCATGTATTTTGGCATGCGGTGGTGCATTGCTCGGGTTGTAAATACACCACTCGCCAGCCTTCTGGAAGGGAGGCTGCCTCAGCCGTTGCCAGTGTGACTGGCGGATCCAGCAGTTTGCCTTTATTGGTTTTCGCAGCATACCAGTGTTGATTGAGAAAAAACCACGCCAATACGGCAGGCAGGATAAATATGCCAATAACACTAAGCATGGCGATGCGTGCGCTTTTACGGGAGCTCATTCCGACCCCTCTTGTTGTTTTTTAAAATAATATTTTCGTAATGCAAGAATATAGATAATGGCGCATGCAGCGGCTAAAGAAAACCACTGTATGGCATAAGCTTGATGTCGGCTTGCAGGCATAACCTGTGGACGCCACTCCCGCGGCCAAGCCCAAGGATATTGCTGATCCAGCAACAACACCCATGCGGCTAAGGGTTGTTGGAGCTGCTTTTGCAACGACGGAATGTCCAATTTTTGTATCCGTTGTGGCCAAGGCTTACCGGCAAACTGAATAACTTGTTTGGCAAATACGTTGTCGCTAGGCGAATAAGCGTAACCACTGATTTGCATTTGTTGCGATGGAATGGTTACTTGCGGGAGCTGCTGGCGTGACGCGGGAGCAGCCACCCAGCCTAAATTGACCAACAGCTTCTGGTTGCCAACGTCTGGGGTAAAGACACCGATCACTTGATAACCGACCTGGCTTTTGAAAATTTGATTATCGAGTAACAAATAATGCGTGGGGTCGAAGTGTCCAGAGACTGCAACTGACTGATAACGTTGCGGCTGTTCAAGCGAGGTAAGACTTTCAGGTTGTTGTTGCGAGGCGTGCTCGAAATCGGCAAACAGTTGCTGCTTTTGGTGCGCACGATCGAGCTGCCAAAAGCCTAACTTGACCAGTACGACGATTGCGAGCAAAGTAATTGCTGTCGCAATAAAAGGAACCGCTATGTTAATTCTGTTTAAAGTCATTATTGTCGCGCTACTGCTTTTTATGGTGGTTAATTTATTTCGCGCACTATTTTCTATGCTACGGAACGATCCCAATAAGCCGCCGATGTCTCGTTATTTAGGTCGGCGAGTTATGATTTCAGCAATTGTGTTAATTCTCCTATTAATTGCTGCCAGTACTGGCTTTTTACCATTGCATCCCCGCCCCTACTAAGAGCGGGGATTGCCATTTTCTATAACACGTAAACGAACACGAATAAGCACACCCAAACCACATCAACAAAGTGCCAATACCAGCTTGTTGCTTGAAAGGCGAAATGGCTTTGCGGCGTAAAGTGTCCTTTCATGATGCGTAAGAACATGATGATCAGCATCAGTGTTCCTAACGTTACGTGCATACCGTGAAAACCCGTAAGCAGGAAAAAGGTATTGCCGTATACCCCAGACTGCAAAGTCAGGCCAAGCTCTTGGTAGGCATGGATATATTCAGACCCTTGTAGGAATAAAAAGCCACCACCCAATAAAATGGTAGCGCCCAGGAACAGTTTTAACCGCCCACGGCGATTATTCTCTAGGGCAATATGCGCCATGTGGCAGGTCACCGAACTAAGTAACAACAATACGGTGTTGATTGCCGGCAATCCGTACCAACCCATCGCTTCCGTAGTAGTACCGCCAGGCGTTTCTACCAGTGGCCATTGCGCAACAAATTCAGGCCATAACACACTGTGGGTCATCGCGTTGTTGCTTGCCCCAGCTAACCAAGGTACAGCGACGTTGCGGGCATAGAACAAAGCACCGAAGAAGGCGGCGAAGAACATCACCTCAGAGAAGATAAACCAGCTCATTCCTTGCCGATAAGAGCGCCCGAGCTGCTGGTTAAACTTACCCGACATGGATTCATTTATTTGGTCGCGAAACCAACCGAACAGCATGACCAAAATGACTAATATGCCGGCGGTTAAAATATTGCTGCCATAACCGTCAGTGTTTTTCGTGACATCTAACACGGTGTGCCCAGCACCGAACGCAATCAAACCAAGACCAATAGCGCCCATAATTGGCCAGGGGCTTGAGGCTGGAACGTAATATTTTGAATTTTCTGCCATAACGACGTTTCCTTATTCTGATGTTGTCGTCTGCGCTACCGTGGTAGCGTTTGCATCGGCTGTCATATCATACAGCGTGTATGACAGGGTTAAGGTAGTGATATGTTCTGGAATTTCTGGGTCTAAATAAAATTGCACCGGCATTTCGGCATCGGTGTTTGCTGCCAAAGGCTGCTGATTGAAGCAGAAACATTCAATTTTATTTAAATAGAGCGATGCCTCTGCTGGGGCAATCGATGGTACAGCCTGAGCCACCATTCGCCTAGCAGTCGGGTTGGCCGCGTAAAAGGTGACCAACTTCACTTCTCCTGGATGAACATGCACCTCTTTAATATCAGGCTTAAACTGCCAAGGCATCCCTTTGGCATTATGTGTGAGGAACTGCACGGTTACGGTTCGCGATTTGTCTACATGACTCGCGGTGTAGGCAACCGCCTCATTTTTCGTTCGACCATTGAAGCCCGTTGCATCACAGAAGGCGTTATACAGCGGCACCAGCGCAAATCCGAAGGCAAACATGCCTGCTACACCCAGTAGCAGGCGGAAGATGATCTTACGGTTATTTGATTGCTGCGCCATAACGTTTAGCCTTCGATTTTAGGTGGCTTTTCAAAAGTGTGATAAGGCGCTGGTGATGGGATAGTCCATTCCAAACCTTCCGCACCTTCCCACGGTTTTGCTGCCGCCTTCTCACCGCCTCGGGCGCATTTAATAACGACCCAAAGGAAGATGAGTTGTGACAGGCCGAAGGCAAATCCGCCGATACTGACAATTTGGTTGATATCAGCGAACTGGACCGAGTAATCCGGAATTCGGCGAGGCATGCCGGCTAAGCCAACAAAGTGCATTGGGAAAAACAGTACATTGACGGAAATAACCGATGCCCAGAAATGGAATTTGGCCAATGTTTCGTCATACATATGGCCAGTCCATTTAGGTAACCAGTAATACACCGCAGCCATTACTGAAAAGATTGCGCCAGTCACTAGGACATAGTGGAAATGCGCCACCACGAAATAGGTGTCGTGGTATTGGAAGTCAACCGGGGTAATTGCCAGCATTAACCCAGAAAAACCACCGATAGTGAACAAGATAACGAAGGCTAGGGCGAACAGCATCGGTGTTTCGAAGCTCATTGCGCCGCGCCACATGGTGGCCACCCAGTTAAAGATTTTCACCCCAGTCGGCACTGCAATTAGCATCGTGCAATACATAAAGAACAATTCGGCGACCACTGGCATGCCAGTAGTGAACATATGGTGCGCCCACACCAAGAACGACAAAATTGCAATTGATGCCGTGGCGTAAACCATTGACGAGTAGCCGAACAGTTTTTTGCGTGTGAATGTCGGAATGATGGCGGAGATAATGCCGAATGACGGCAAAATCATAATGTAGACCTCGGGGTGACCAAAGAACCAGAAAATATGCTGGAACATCACCGGGTCACCGCCGCCAGATGCGTCAAAGAAGCTGGTGCCAAAGTATTTATCGGTCAATACCATGGTTACCGCCCCCGCCAGCACAGGCATTACCGCTATCAGTAGGAACGCCGTGATAAACCATGTCCACACAAACATCGGCATTTTCATGTAGGTCATGCCAGGTGCGCGCAAGTTCATGATGGTTACGATAACGTTGATGGCCCCCATAATAGAGGAAATACCCATGATGTGAACCGAGAACACAAACAGCGCTGTTGAATCATTGCTGTAGGTGGTTGATAACGGGGCATAGAATGTCCAACCCATTGCTGGACCACCACCTTCCATAAATAGCGAAGACAGCAAAATAATGAAGGCAAACGGTAAAATCCAGAAGCTCCAGTTATTCATCCGCGGTAACGCCATATCTGGCGCACCAATCATCATTGGAACCAGCCAGTTGGCCAATCCAGTAAAGGCGGGCATCACCGCGCCAAAAATCATAACCAGTCCATGAACGGTGGTCATTTGGTTAAAGAAATGCGGTTCAACTAACTGTAAGCCTGGCTGGAACAGCTCTGCACGAATGACCATGGCCATAGAGCCACCGATCAAGAACATGAGAAAGCTGAACCACAAATACAGTGTGCCGATATCTTTGTGGTTAGTGGTAAATAGCCAACGAGTAATCCCCGACGGCTTATGATCATGGTGTTCTTCGTGATGAAGGGTATCCACAGTCGTACTCATCACCGTCTCCTTAAGGGTTCATTACTTTGTTAACGTCAGCGGCTTGCACTAGGTCACCGGTATCATTGCCCCAAGCGTTACGCTCGTAGGTAATCACTGCTGCCAGTTCTTGCATACTGAGTTGCGTACCAAATGCCTGCATCGCAGTACCTTTGACACCGTGAACAACGGTATCAATATGTTTGGTGATACTGTCTTTTCCAGTAGTGACCGGGCTGCCGGCTAGGGCAGGGAATACGCCTTGTACGCCTTGGCCATTAGGTTGGTGACAAGCAGCGCAGATGCCGTTATAGACTTTCTCGCCCATTTTCATCAGTTCGTCTTTGCTCATCTCCATGGATAGCAACTCTTGCTCGCGTTCGCGGGCTTTACGCTGCTTTACTTCCATGTTGGTGATCCACTTTTCATATTCAGCAGGCTCTTTCGCAATAACCACAACCGGCATAAAGCCATGGTTGTTACCGCAAAGTTCAGCGCACTGGCCACGGTAAATACCCGGTTTATCAACAATCGTCCAAGCCTCATTAATAAAGCCCGGGTTAGCATCCTTTTTCACCGCAAAATCAGGCACCCACCAAGAATGGATAACGTCGTCAGAGGTAATAAGGAAACGTATTTTTTTACCCGTGGGGACCACTAAAGGGCGGTCGACTTCGAGCAGGTAATTCTCGCCTTTTGGTAGTTTGTTATGGATTTGCTGGTCCGGTGTTGCAAGAAGGCTGTAGTATTCCACGTCGTGGTCGAAGTATTTGTAATGCCACTTCCATTGCGATGCCGTTACCTGAACAGTGACATCAGCGTCGTCGGTGTTTTCCATATGGATCAGCGTGGTAGTGGCGGGATATGCCATACCAGCAAGAATTAAAAACGGGATGATGGTCCATAGCACCTCAACCCTAATACTTTCGTGGAATTTTGCTGGTGTGCGACCTTTCGATTTGCGATGCCGAAACATCGACCAAAACATCGTCCCAAACACAATGACCCCGATGACACAGCAGATATAAAATATCGTCATGTGCAGGTCATAGACGCGTTGACTGATTTCCGTTACGCCTTCTCGTAGGTTTAGGCGAACCGTATCGTCAGCAACGGCTGGCATCACTGCAAGCGCAGGAAGCGCTAACATGCGTTTTAGTTTCACGCGACTTCTCCTCTCATTCTTCCATCCGTGACATTTGCCACTCGCAAATAGCAGAACTATTTAGCTATGAAGAACAAAGAGGTAAGCAGAAAAAGGAACAGCTTCTCCCCAGAATCGCTTTCTCCACCAACCCTTTGTTGTGATTATTTGTCGTTATAAAAATTTGGGTATTGGCAGTTATCAATTAACGAATTTTTAAACAAAGATCCAGTTTTTGCGTTGAAATAATCGTCAAAACGGCGTTTAAATAGACCGTTTGCACAAAAACTGTTCAATAACGTTAACAAATCTTTGTTTTGAATTCGAGCGGGGGATGTAAGAGATCATAAAAAAAAAGAGGCTGTTGTGGGAACAGCCTCTAAGCTTTAGGGATGAATTTTGTGGAAAATTAGTGGAGATCAACCGCTAAAGCAGAATCGTCGAAAAGCAGACCTTTGGTATTGCTGGCTTTTAGTGCCCAGCGGAGACGCTTCTCTGAAAGTTGGCTGGTGGGCTTAAACCACCCTAATACGATTTCACTATTACCCGCCAGCAATGCTTGCTCAGTGGCCCATTCACGCTGAGCGTGATCACGCGCATGGATCCAACGAATACGTTCGCGCGGTACACCAGCGTTAACCAGCTGCTGAACAATCGCTCGCGTGGCACCGACTACGGTTACCCAGCGTTTACTATCGCTGAGCATCGCCGCAACGCGACTAATGGTTTGCTGAGAGTGATTTCCGTCATCATCAAAAAGTGAACCCTGTTCTGGGTTTTCGAATTGTGAGGCGGCTTGCCAGAGTCCAGGATGCTGGCCACGGATTGTGTTCATCGGTTTCATAACCATGCTCCATTTCTGATCACGCCAACGGCTAATCCTTCGATAGCAAATGGCTGATGAGCTAAATCGACTTTAATGATGTTGAATTCTTCATTTTCTGGGTGAAGCCATACTTCACGACCTTTACGCTCAAAGCGCTTTACTGTGACTTCATCTTCTAAGCGAGCGACCACCACTTGGCCATTGCGTGCCTGTTCCGTGCGGTGTACCGCCAACAAGTCGCCGTCAATAATGCCAATGTTCTTCATACTCATACCATTAACTCGCAGGAGATAATTGGCCTGGGGATGAAACATGTTTTCATCAATACGGTAATGCGCTTCGATGTGTTCCTGAGCCAAAATGGGTTCGCCAGCGGCAACCTGACCAATTAACGGCAAACCCTCTTCAATGTCGTCTTCATCGCCCACCAAGCGAATACCGCGCGACATGCCAGGCAAAATTTCGATAACACCTTTGCGCGCTAAAGCCTTAAGATGCTCCTCGGCTGAGTTTGCTGAGCGGAAACCTAG
Organism: Idiomarina tyrosinivorans; assembly: GCF_003987475.1. Lineage (GTDB taxonomy): Bacteria > Pseudomonadota > Gammaproteobacteria > Enterobacterales > Alteromonadaceae > Idiomarina > Idiomarina tyrosinivorans. The sequence continues at coordinate 290,334 of NZ_PIQH01000002.1, forward strand.
ACGTTGAGCAATTTCCGCGCGAGTTGGCGGCATTCCAGTCGCTGCTAAGTTGTCTTTTATCAGTGCTAAAATTTCAGACTGTCGCGGAGTTAATGGACGCATTTTTCGTACCTGTTTATTTGTACAGTATACTGTGAGTATATACAGGTATTTTTAAAACACAAACTTTTTTTCCAACGACATTTTTATCCGAGGTTGTTATGCTATACAGCGTCTAAAGAAGAGGGATTGATATGGCTCGGGCAGGCTGGTTATTTCAACTAATTCGATATCCATTGCGGTTAATCACCAAGGACCAAACCATTGTCGATGGCGGTGACGAAGAGTTAGCAACATTACGGCGCACGCCGGTAGTGTATGTGATGCGCTCGACATCAAAAGCCGATTTGGTGATTGCGCAACGCGCCTGCCGCCGAATGGGGCTGCCGGATCCCACCGAACCCGTTAATGTCAATGGCACAACCGTCGACCGAGTACTATATCTCGAGCAAAGCCAGTCGCGCGTATCTGCGCAAGCGCTCGCCGCGTTTAAACAATTGATGAGCGCACACCATCAAGATCACACACTCGACGTTCAAGTGGTGCCGTTGGGGATTTTCTGGGGCCGTAGTCCAGGGCAAGAAGCGCGAGCAGGTAATGCGATGGTCGGTGATTTAGATACCACCAGCCACTTCCGTAAATTCTGGTTAGCATTGTTTTCTGGTCGGCAGATCTTGGTGCGCTTATCGCGTTCAGTAAGTTTGCAAAGCATGGCGCAGACGGATGATAACGATAGCGTACTGGCCCACAAACTGGCGCGCGTCGCCCGCGTGCATTTTGTGCGCATGCGCCATGCAGTCGCAGGACCAAAACTGTCAGAGCGTAGCGAACTGATGACTCAGTTGGTAGCAACGCCAGCGCTAAAAAAGGCCATTGCGGACGAAGCCAGAACCAAAAAAGTGTCGGAAACTGTCGCCCGAGAGCGCGCGTTAAGCTATATCGATGAGATTGCCGCGAATTACAGCGATACCTTAGTGCGCGTACTAGATCGCTTTATGACATGGATGTGGAGCCGTATTTATAACGGCATTGATGTTCGTGGTGGTGCCGAAGTGAGACGCCTAGCACAGCGCGGACATGAGATCATTTACGTGCCATGTCATCGCAGCCACATGGACTATCTGCTACTCAGCTATGTTATTTATAAAGAAGGTTTGGTTCCCCCCCACATCGCGGCTGGGGTGAATTTGAACTTTTTTCCTGCCGGTCCGATTTTCCGCCGTGGAGGAGCGTTCTTTATTCGCCGCAGTTTCCGCGGTAACAAGCTTTACTCTGCGGTCTTCCGTGAGTACTTATGCTGGCTGTTCCAGAAAGGTTACCCGGTGAAGTATTTCACTGAAGGCGGGCGTAGCCGCACAGGTCGCTTATTACCGCCGAAAACGGGGATGGTGGCGATGACGGTTCAAGGAATGTTGCGCGGTCAACAACGGCCAGTGTCCATTGTGCCTGTCTATTTAGGCTATGAGCACGTGATGGAAGTGAGCACTTACCTAAAAGAACTTCGCGGCAAGGCGAAAGAAAAAGAGTCGATGTTCCAAGTGTTGGGTTCGTTGCGAAAGCTTAAAAACTTTGGCCAAGGCTATGTGACCTTTGGTCAACCGTTAGACTTAAAAGAGTTTTTGGATAAAGCTGAACCGCAATGGCGCGACAGTATCACCATGGGCGAAGAAGAACCTGCGCGGCCGAAGTGGTTATCTCCTGTGGTGAATCAGTTGGCGGAAACCCTGATGCGCCGGATTAACGATGCGGCTGCCGCAAACAGTGTTAATTTAACCTCGTTAGCCTTACTCAGTGCCGAGCACCATGCGTTAACGAAAGAAGAACTGACCAGCCAACTCGATGTTTATCAGCAACTGCTGAGCGAAGTCCCTTACTCACAGCAGGTGAACGTACCGAAGGAATCTGGTAAAGCACTGTGGCAGTTAGCCAAGCGAACCAATAAGTTCACCATCACCGAAGACACTATGGGCGAAGTGATTCAGTTGGATGAACACAATGCCATTGCGATGACTTACTACCGCAACAACGTTTTGCACATGGTTATCGTGCCGGCGTTGGTCGCAACACTAGCGATGGCACGAGAGCAGTTCAGCTTGCAGCAGGCAATAGCGCATGTCGAGCGCATTTACCCGATGGTCCAAGCCGAGTTATTTTTGAGTCATGAAGCCTCCGATATTGCGTTGTGGGTTTCCGCTATTGTTGATGAATTACTGCGTCAGGGGCTACTCAGTGGGGACGCTGACGAGCTGCGCAAAGCGGATGCAAACAAGCCACAGTCGTTCCGCCTACAATTATTGGCACGAGCAGCAAACGAGACCCTACAGCGCTATGCCATTGTGTTGGAATTGTTGCAGCAAGCACAGCCGATAGCGCGGGCAGAGCTTGAGCGGCAATCTATCACATTAGCGGAACGCTTGAGCGCAATCCACGGAATTAATGCGCCAGAATTTTACGACAAAAAAGTCATGGGTAGCTTTATTGCCAGCCTCAAACAGCAGGGCTATTTGTCCGTCAATGATGATGGTGACCAAGTCGCGACGGCTGAGGTAGGTGCGCTGAGCGATCATATCGATGAATTGCTCGATGGCCCGGTTCGTCAGACCATCCGCCAGTCGGTACAGCACCTGTTAAAGCCGGAAGGCGATTAACCCGGCAGGTTAGTCGAGAAGTAGGCTAATGGCTAAGCCGACGCCTATTGCCATACCAACATAATGGTTGTCGAGAAAGGCGCGAAAGCATGCCATAGCTTCGCGCTTTCTTATCCGCCAGTGCTGATGAGCAAAAAGTGCGCTAGCAACAACCAGTCCCCCGTAATAGGGCCAATTGCTCTCGATAACGACGCCAACGGCGACTAACGAGATTAACGTTAGCAGTTGCAGCAAGCCAATGATCAAGCGGTCGAAGCGACCGAACAATAATGCCGTAGAACGAATACCTACGGTGATATCGTCATCCCGATCGGCCATCGCATATTCGGTATCGTAAGCGACGGTCCATAACAAGTTAGCAACCACCAATAACAGTGCAACCCCATAGTTGTCGTTATTTTGTGCGGTAAATGCCATCGGAATACCGAAACTAAAAGCCACCCCTAGAACCACCTGTGGGAGGTGAGTCCAGCGTTTACAAAAAGGGTAAAGCGCGGCGACTGCAACGGCAAAAATCGACAATACAATGGTGGAGATATTCAGTAATAGCACCAGCCCAAGAGCGACAACCAGTAGCAGCACAAATAGTCCAAGCGCTTCTTTGGTGGTAACCGCACCGGTTGCTAATGGTCGATGCTTGGTGCGGGTAACATGACCGTCGAAATTCCGATCAGCAATATCATTAATGACACACCCAGCCGAGCGCATGACAAATGTGCCAAGCATAAAAATAATGAACAATCCTAATGGTGGGAAGCCATCTGCAGCTATGAGCAATGCCCAGATGGTTGGCCACGCGAGTAAGTATGTGCCGATCGGTCGGTCAGCCCGCATCAGTTGCCAGTAGCTTAATAATTTTTTGCTATTCAGTACCATAGAGTGGGCTGCTCCCTAAAAATATTTCTGCCACTAGGAGCGACTGCTGGGCAGTGGAAAAGACACTACGGCGACCAAGCAATGCACTATTGGGGTAGCCGAGTTGCTGATTTAACAACGCCACTGAACTGTCCTGTGAGAAACTCGCGATTTCGATAGGACTACGCCGTAAATTCGGATCTTTGAATAGCTGTTCCCCTAGCGACTGGTTGCCCAACGCTGCTAGCCCAAGCCCTGAATGGCTTGCCGCAGAAAGCGGAAATACTGAACGAGCAAACACCCAAGGTGTATCGTCGCAGCAGAGCAGAACCTCTCTGACGATGGCATCTTCGGCCAAACACAATGCGGCCTTTTCATCACTAAATAACGGCGCCGGTTGTTGCCCCAGTACTTCAATGTGGAAGCGCTGGCAATGTGCCTTGAGTCTTGCGGTAAGAGATTCGCGGTCCAATAACCACTGGCGTTGCGGGAGCGTTAGCGCGTCGGCATCGACGATTTGCCAGTGATTAGCACTTCCGAGCGGAAATTCGCTTGTGAGTTTTTCCTTACAGAGCATAGGGGTTGGTATCTAATGAGCTTGCTCGTATCATATCAGGAGAACGCAACAGGGCATAGGTAGTGTTCAATGTTTCCGTTGAGCAGCCGATAACCATTAAGTCTGATTAAGGAAGCTAGGTTATGCATTATATTCGGGTGGTTTGGGTGTTACTACTATTGTGCTTTTCGTCTGGTTCAGCACATGCCCAAGATGATATTGCGTATTACGGGTTTGAGCCCGACATTACGACAAACTACCTAAAAGAGGGTGAAAGCTTTCGTCTTGGTTTCATTCGCGTGGCTATCGAAGTCATGTTACCTAATAATTCTTATGTGAAAGTAGTGGAACACCATGCACCGCTGCTGCGAGATGCGTTTATTCGTATTATGAGTACCGCAACGGAACGGCAAATCAAATCGTTGACAGGGCGTGACCAGTTGCGTTTGAAGTGTTTGGAAAAGGCGCGTGAATTGATGCGACAAGAAACCGGAAATCCGGTTATCGCCGACGTATTGTTCACTAAATATATTTATCAGTAACGACGTGTTTGGCGCGGAGTGGGGTCAAGCATTCTAACCACCAGCCCTGCTAAACAACCACTCAGTAATCCACCAAGATGGGCTTCGTTAGCAACGTTGACCCAGAGAATATCGGTGTAGCCCAGAACTAACCAAGCAATCATAAAACCGATTAACCCCGCTGGAAGGTACAACGGCGTCAGGCGTCGCCAGCTATAAACCCAGCAAAAGCCAAGCAAGCCATAAACCACGCCAGATAATCCGCCAAATTCCGGACCGTGGGAGTAGAACTGCACCAAGTTTGAGGTCACCGCTGTGAACAACAGCACCGCCGCTAACCATCGAGTGCCAAGATAGCGCTCAATACGGCCGCCCAAATACCACCACCAGAACACATTAAAAACAATATGTAATGCAGTGAAGTGCATTAGCGCTGGCGTGAAAAAGCGCCACGGTTCATTAACGGCAGTGAGGCTGTGACTAGACGTACTGATACTCAGCGTTGAGAACACAGCTCTTAGGTCGACTTCCATACCCACATACACCAACACCACCAGCGCGGCGAACAGTCGCGTGAGCCAGCCTGTGTTGCGAATAATATTGTGCCATAACATGTTGCTACTGTTTTCCACAGTGGCGGCTTGATGCTCCGAGGCAGTGTCTACTTGTTCGGGGGTGAATTCCGCAATTAACTGCTTGGCCAATGGGTAATAGCTGCTTTGGATGACCCATAATTCAAGTTGATCGCCTTTCTCGCTAACCGTAACAGGAATCCGTTTTTGCTGTAAAAAACGGTAAAGTTGCTGAATTTTAGTGCTGTCTTGGCTAGCGAGCAAGCGCTTCATGGTTGGCTCTCTACGTGTTCCGGGAATTGGTTCATCCAAGCGGTAAACCCGCCGTCCATACTATAGACAGTTTCGTAGCCTTGTTGGGCTAAATACTGCGCTGCACCTTGGCTACTTACGCCATGATAGCAGACCACAACAATCGGTGTTTCTTCGTCGGTTTGTTGAGAAAATTCGACAAAACTGGCATCAGTCAGCCGTTGTGAGCCGGGAACATGGCCCACCCCGAATGACTGAATATCGCGAATATCGACAAACACGGCGGATTGCTGCTGCCATAGTTTTTGGGCGTCGCTGACACTAATGTGTTGAAACTCTGCCATATTAGTCCCAGTTGAGAATGACTTTACCGGATTTGCCCGAAATCATGGTTTCGAAGCCTTCCTGAAAGTCGTCAATGGGCAATTGGTGAGTCAGAATAGGGCTGAGATCCAACCCCGACTGCAACAAACTCGCCATTTTGTACCAAGTCTCGAACATTTCGCGACCATAGATACCTTGCAGAGTCAGCCCTTTAAAGATCACTTGGTTCCAGTCTATCGCCATACTTTCTGGGGGAATGCCCAGCATTGCGACCTTGCCACCGTGGTTCATGGTGGCGAGCATTTGTTGAAAGGCTGATGGCACGCCGGACATTTCTAAGCCAACATCAAAGCCCTCTTTCATGCCCAATTCGGCCATTACGTCTTTTAGCGGGGTCTTGCTGACGTCGACCGCACGCGTCACGCCCATCTTCTCGGCTAACTGCAACCGGTAAGGATTTACGTCGGTGATCACAACATGGCGTGCACCAACATGGCGAGCGACAGCTGCGGCCATAATGCCAATCGGGCCGGCCCCAGTAATCAATACATCTTCACCCACCAAATCAAAGGCTAACGCTGTATGGACGGCATTGCCGAAGGGGTCAAAAATCGCGGCGAGATCATCGCTCACATCATCTGGCAATTTGAACGCGTTTTCTGCTGGAATCACCAAATACTCAGCAAACGCGCCTGGACGGTTAACACCAACACCTACGGTATTGCGGCATAAGTGTCTGCGACCTGCGCGACAGTTGCGACAATGGCCACAAGTAATATGGCCTTCGCCTGATACACGGTCGCCAACCTCAAAGCCGCGTACGCCGTCACCCATGGCAGCAACTTCACCGACATACTCGTGACCCACCACCATCGGCACAGGGATGGTTTTCTGCGACCATTCGTCCCAGTTATAAATGTGCACGTCGGTGCCGCAAATTGCGGTCTTTTTAATGCGGATGAGGAGATCATTGTAACCATATTCTGGCTTCTCAACGTCGGTCATCCAAATGCCGGGTTCGGCATGTAACTTCGCCAATGCTTTCACAAAAAGCTCCTTAGATGATGCCTAGGTCTTTACCGATTCGGGTAAAGGCATCGATCGTTCTATCAAGTTGTTCGCGCGTATGGGCCGCTGACATCTGAGTGCGGATGCGGGCTTTGCCTTTAGGTACCACCGGGAAGGAGAAGCCGATCACATAAATTCCCTGTTCTAATAGGCGGTCAGCCATAGTAGAGGCTAATTTAGCATCGCCAATCATGACTGGGATTATGGCGTGGTCGGCACCTGCTAGCGTAAAGCCTGCGGCCTCCATTTGCTCGCGGAAGTATTTAGCGTTTTGCCATAATTGGTCACGTAACTGATGACCGTCTTCCAGCATTTCTAGCACTTTAATGGATGCTTGAACAATGGCTGGCGCGACTGAGTTAGAGAATAAGTACGGACGCGAGCGCTGACGCAACCATTCAATCACTGCTTTTTTGCCTGAGGTATAACCGCCGCTTGCGCCACCAAGGGCTTTGCCCAGAGTGCCGGTAATGATGTCAACGCGGCCCATCACATCACAGTACTCGTGTGTGCCACGACCGTTTTCACCGACAAAGCCGGTTGCGTGACAGTCGTCCATCATTACCAGAGCATTGTATTTTTCGGCTAAATCACAGATGCCTTTCAGGTTGGCAATGACGCCGTCCATTGAGAACACCCCGTCAGTGGCAATCAGTTTATGCCGCGCACCGTCTGCGTCGGCTTGCTGAAGTTGTTGTTCGAGATCATCTAAGTTGTTGTTTTTGTAGCGATAGCGCTTAGCTTTACTCAAGCGAATACCGTCGATAATACTGGCGTGGTTCAGTTCGTCGCTGATGATGGCATCTTCCGCACCCATCAAGGTTTCAAATAATCCGCCATTGGCGTCAAAGCATGACGAGTAAAGGATGGTGTCTTCAGTACCTAAAAATGCACTGAGGCGTTGTTCAAGCGTTTTATGAATGTCTTGCGTGCCGCAAATAAATCGTACCGAAGCGGTGCCGAAGCCATGTTCGTCAAGACCTTGTTTTGCGGCCTTAATCAGCTCTGGGTGGTTTGCCAAACCTAAGTAGTTGTTGGCGCAAAAGTTCAGTACTTGCTGGCCTGAAACGGTGATTTCAGAGCTTTGATCTGATGCGATGATCCGCTCTTTTTTGTATAAACCTTCGTTTTTAACCTCTTCCAGCTGCTCATTCAGCTGTTGGTAAAATGCTTCGCTCATGATCGGCTCCTTTATCAATTTGTCCACCATTTTACTGATGTTCTGCAGTTATCGCATCCTCAATTTCGGGATCCGCTATTTTGCGAACTGTTCAATTCCGTGTACTCTTAGTGCCACTAACGGTGCAGTAGCAGCAATTATGTAGCGAAGGAGCAAGGCAATGCATAATCGGGCGATTTACCCAGGCACTTTTGATCCGGTCACTAACGGCCATACAGACCTTATTGAACGGGCATCTCGATTATTCCCCGAAGTGATTGTTGGAGTGGCGAATAGCCCCAGTAAAAAGCCGTTATTTAGCCTCGAAGAGCGGGTAGAATTGGCGCAATTAGTAACCGACGGGTTGGACAATGTTCGTGTTGTAGGATTTTCCGGTTTACTGGTAGATTTTGCTAAAGAGCAGGGCGCGACGGTGCTGATCCGTGGTCTACGTGCAGTGTCGGATTTTGAGTACGAGTTTCAACTGGCCAACATGAACCGCCGCTTATACCCAGGATTAGAAAGCGTCTTCTTAACCCCGGCTGAGGAAAACTCGTTTATTTCGTCAACGTTAGTCAAGGAAGTCGCGTTTCACGGTGGCGATGTTGGCGGCTTCGCTGACCATCGTGTTGCCAATCGCCTGCTTGAAAAATTTAATGGCGCCTAACGCAGCGCCACGTAGTAAAACACCCAACCCAATAGCAACGGGCACACCCAGCGAATATGGATGCGCAACAGGCTGACTATACGACTGTTTTGTGCGTGCTCCGTTAGCTGATTGCCACGCCGCCAGAGCCAACCAACGACCAGAAAATAGAATAACCCAGATAGCGGCAACTGGAATTGAGTAACCCAAGTGACCGTTAAGCTGAATAATGGGTCGAAGAACAGCACCAGTAACAATGCGAACAACGCAATAATGCCGCCGACCAACGCCGTCGCATGGTGGCGCGGCAACTGATGCCGCTCTAGGGTGTATGCAACGGGCACTTCAGCGGTGGCAATGGTTGAGGTCAGTGACGCAATGCTTAAAAGCACAAAGAACGCACAGCCTATCCAGCTACCTAAACCTCCGAGTTTGGCAAACAATTCTGGTAACACTGCAAAAATTAACTGCCCTTCACTAACCAGACCATCGCCAGAGCGAATATCCAGCCCTTGAGCGAGCGCTACGTACAGTGCAGGAATAATTAATAATCCTGCTAAAAAGGCAATGAGGGTATCGATGGCGGCGACGGAGAAACACAGGCGCCCAAGCTTAGCGCCGGGTTTTAAATAAGACCCGTAAATCATCATCCCACCCAGACCAATGGATAGCGAGAAGAACGCTTGGCCCATCGCGGAAACAATGATGTCATCATTTCCCAACTGGCTAAGGTCAGGCACTAAATAGGCGGCGAAACCTTCACTGGCACCAGGTAGCGGCGCCATTAAAATAATCAATCCAAGCAAAAGGACAAACAGCATCGGCATGAGCCGTCGCGACCATAACTCAATGCCATTTTGCACCCCACGGTAAACCACCACCGTGGTGAGTAACAGGAAAATACTGGTACTGATGAGGTCACGAGTGACCGAACTCTCGAAACAAAACTGCGCAATGCCGGTAAAGCCCAAGCCTTGTGCGGCAAAACCCACCGCATATGCCAGCATCCAACCGGCCACTATATGGTAAAAGCTCAACATTAATAGCGCACCAAAAACGTTGAGGTACCCCATGGTTGCGCCGGCATATCGAGCGCGACCCTGACTGAGCTTCGATAATGCTGTTACGGGATTAGCTTTACCGGCATAACCGATCAGCAACTCGCTATACAGAGCGGGAATTGCGAGAACAACGACAACGATTAAGTAGACAATAAGGAATGCCGCTCCGCCGTGATTAGCGACTTGGGTGGGAAAGCCCCAGATGTTGCCTAGTCCGACTGCAGAGCCTGCCGCGGCAAGGATAAATCCGAATCGAGATTGGAAGGATTCGCGCATAACGTTTTTACAGCAGCATTGTTTCGTTAAGTTTGCACGCTATTCTACCGATCTGACGCCGATATGCTCTATCTTTTTGCGACTTTTCACGATATTATTCGCGCCTTTCTGTTCAGCCCCAAATTGCTCATGCAGGAGGCACTAGCAACCGCGCTGAACCTTTACGTTAACGTTGATGACCTAGAGCACCCTCAGGAGTTTCTTACAATGACTGATCTGGATTTGAGCCAATACGGCATAACAGACGTCACCGAAGTTGTTCATAACCCCTCTTACGACATGTTGTTTGCCGAAGAAACGCGCGATGATTTACATGGTTACGAGAAAGGGACAGTTACTAACCTTGGCGCAGTCGCCGTCGACACCGGCATTTTTACCGGTCGCTCGCCAAAAGATAAATACATCGTTCGTGATGACACCACCAAAGATACCGTCTGGTGGTCTGATCAAGGTAAGAATGACAACAAAGCGATTGACCAAAAAACCTGGTCTCACCTGAAGGGTCTGGTTACCAAACAGTTATCAAACAAACGATTATTCGTGGTTGATACCTATTGTGGCGCCAACGAAGATACCCGCTTGGCCGTACGTTTTATTACTGAAGTTGCATGGCAAGCACACTTTGTGAAGAACATGTTCATTCGCCCGAGCGCCGAAGAGCTGGAAACTTTTACCCCAGACTTTGTGGTGATGAATGGTTCTAAGTGTATTAACCCGGACTGGCAGGAACAAAACCTCAACTCAGAGAACTTTGTTGCCTTCAACCTGACCGAGCGCGTGCAGCTTATCGGCGGCACATGGTACGGTGGTGAAATGAAGAAAGGTATGTTCTCTATGATGAACTACTTCTTGCCACTTAAAGGCATTGCCTCAATGCACTGTTCAGCCAACGTTGGCGAGCAAGGCGATGTTGCCATTTTCTTCGGTTTGTCAGGCACCGGTAAAACCACGCTATCAACCGATCCGAAACGGGCATTAATTGGCGATGACGAACACGGTTGGGACGATGACGGTGTGTTTAATTTCGAGGGCGGTTGCTATGCCAAAACCATTAATCTCTCGGAAGAAGCTGAACCCGACATTTATCGTGCCATTCGTCGTGACGCCTTGCTAGAAAACGTCACAGTTAACGACAATGGCGAAGTCGATTTCGATGACAACAGCAAAACCGAAAATACCCGAGTGTCTTATCCGATTTATCACATCGATAATATCGTTAAGCCAGTTTCTAAAGCCGGTCATGCGAAGAAGGTTATCTTCTTAACCGCGGACGCGTTCGGTGTATTGCCACCAGTGGCAAAATTGACCAAAGAACAAACTCAGTACCATTTCCTATCGGGCTTTACTGCTAAGCTAGCTGGCACCGAACGGGGCATTACTGAACCTACACCAACGTTCTCTAGCTGCTTTGGCGCCGCGTTCTTATCACTGCACCCAACCCAATACGCGGAAGTGCTAGTGAAACGCATGGAAGCCGCTGGCGCAGAAGCATACTTGGTAAATACCGGTTGGAACGGCACTGGCAAACGGATTTCAATTAAAGCCACCCGAGCCATCATTGATGCCATTTTAGATGGCAGCATTGAAGATGCGGAATTCCACCAATTGCCATACTTCGACTTAGCGGTGCCAGATGCACTGCCAGGCGTTGAAGAAAGCCATATTCTGGATCCACGCAATACCTACGAAGATAAAGAAGACTGGGAATTGCGTGCAAAAGATCTAGCCGCCCGCTTTATCGCAAACTTTGAGAAGTTTACCGATAACGAACATGGCGCAGCGCTAGTAGCAGCAGGACCAAAGCTCCCAGAATAAGCCATCGCAAAACAGCATAAAAGCCCGCCTAACCGCGCAATGCTGTTCACTTAAGCGGAGCAGCATTGCGATTCACCGGATAGCGGGTTTTGGATAGTTTAACCGACCTTGGTCTTGATGGCCTCGGTCGGTTTTCTTTGAATAACATACCTAGGCTTCCTCT
>NZ_PIQH01000020.1 GCF_003987475.1 Idiomarina tyrosinivorans
CAGTTAAGTAACCGCGATGGCGTGATACAAGCCACCAACGACCGCATGACCCTGCGCACCCGCAGTGGTGAGTTGGATAACCAGCAAGGCTTGATCCAAAGTATCGGTGTATTGGCGCTTGAGACTGAGACGCTGAGCAACCAACAAGGGCAGATGGCGGCGCAGCGTATCGTGGCAACCAATGCCGGAGCGCTGAATAATCGCGATGGCCAACTCAGTGCCACACAACTGCAACTGAGCACAGGAGAGCTGCTGAATGACAACGGCGTGATTGTAGCCCGTGGCGATAACAGCAGTGCCTTGACGCTGCACGCCGATACGGTGGCCAACAGTGGCACCGTTGCCTCTAGCGGCGCGTTAACGCTTGCGGCGAATACCTTAGATAACACCGGTACGCTGTCGGCGACCGAGCAACTGGCATTAGCCGTGACCGACATCACCAACGATGCCCTGCTGTACAGTGACGCGGGCCTAGCTATCGACACCGATACCTTTACCAACACCGGTACGGTGGCGGCCAGTGATGTTGCGGTGACAGGCTTTGACTTGCTTGAGAATAGCGGCCGGATAGAAAGCGACCGCGGAAATTACCAAGGTCAGCAGCTGCTGAACACCGACACTGGGGTGTTGGTGAATGCCGATACCGGCGCAGAGACCTTAGTGCTGGATGTCGCGCAGCTAACCAACCAAGGCGTGTTGCATAACAGCAGCGACAGTATGAGCCTGGGCGGTGATCTGCGTAACAGTGGCCAACTGATCCATGCAGGCAGTGGCCAGTTGTTGTTGGGCAATCAGGGCACGATAGACAACAGCGGTGGCCGTATTGCCAGTGCCGGGGATGTGCGGATTGAAAACAGCGTTAATGGCGCGGGTAGCGTGTATGCCAAGCAGAGCATGACCCTGGCGCGCAGCAACGGCACCTTGGTCAATA
>NZ_PIQH01000021.1 GCF_003987475.1 Idiomarina tyrosinivorans
CTCCTGAACGGTATTTTTCAGCCAGCGGAATGGCTCGCTCGAAGTACTCTTGTTTGATAATAGGGATAAACTCCATTCGGTCACCACGCTTAAAGGCATCCAGATAACCTCGTAGTCTGTCGACGTCGCCTTTTAATACACAAGCCATAATATGCTTTGGTTGCCACCCAGCTGGAGGAAAGCCTGTGATTTTTTCGTAACATCGCGAAAATTCTGTAGCGATAGTCTCCTGCTGATTTTGCTGATGGAACCACTCAAAACAATTCTCAACCATTTCATCAACGTGGTGTTCCCGAATGATTCCATCTGAGACAGACAGCTTGCATTGACGCCCCACAAAAAAAGGCACCACTTGTTGGCTTTCTGAGAAAAAAATAGAACGATCTAGTTGCAATAACCAAGGTAGGGTCATTGATGGCATACCTAACAATGTTCTCGTGCTTCCTGTGCCGAAAGTGCCTGGAAAAAAGGCCAGGTAGCCCTCACCATCGTCTTTTAAGATGAATTCCCAGTCACTATCAACTTTCTTCGCCTTATATTGCCCCTTTAAATACTTAATGATTTCTGCTTTTTTCATTGATTAACCTTCTACCCCCTCGGTTCGGATAACTTTTACAGGAATACCATTTGGGTAGCCTAACTCCGCAAGCGTTCCGCCTGTTTTTCTTGAATCCAGCGTTCTCATTAATTCACCAGAAGGCGTTGCATCAGGGGGGATACGATATTGTGGATTACCTGCACTATCCACCCCGACCTGTTCGATAACCTTTGATTGGTTCGGTGAAAAGCCTGCGTCACCTGTTTTCACTTCAACAAAATTAACACTACCATCTTGATCCATATGGAATATATCGGGTTTACAGG
>NZ_PIQH01000003.1 GCF_003987475.1 Idiomarina tyrosinivorans
GAACAGTTTATGTCTGGCGGCCATAGCGGTGTGGCACCACCTGAATCCATTCCGAACTCAGTAGTGAAACGCACCAGCGCCGATGGTAGTGTGGGGTTTCCCCATGTGAGAGTAGGACACCGCCAGACTTCAAATAAATAATCCCTCGTGCGAAAGCACGGGGGATTTTTTATTTTATGGCCAGTGGCCTACGTAGCCTGCCGCTACCGCGGCAGGACATCGACATCACCCGCCGCCTCCCCGATCTCTGATCACCGAACACTGAAAAACCTCGAACATCGCGGAATTCCTGTTGCAATAGCAACAGGCTACGGCATAGCAACAGGCTACGGTATAACCGCATCACGGAATTCCCGTGCGGTAGCCTGCCGCTACCGCGGCAGGACATCGACATCACCTCCCGCTTCCCCGATCTCTGATCACCGAACACCGAAAACCTCGAACATCACGGAATTCCTGTTGCAATAGCAACAGGTTACGGCATAGCAACAGGCTACGGCTGGATCGCGGCCCTGTGCGGTAGCCTGCCGCTACCGCGGCAGGACATCGACATCACCTCCTGCTACCCCGATCTCTGATCACCGAACACCGGAAAACCCCAAACACCGCGGAATTCCCGTTGCAATAGCAACGGGCTACAGCATAGCAACGGGCTACGTCTACGACGATGGTCTTGTTGGGCTAGAATATAAACTTTAACTATGCTTATATTCGTATGAAGTCCTAGGGGAGAGTGATCATGACCAAACGTAATGCAATAACTGTCGCTATTTTGGGTTCACTGCTGGCACTGCCCAGCTTCGCGCAAGAAGCCCAACAAGACCAAGATAAAAAAAATGTCGATGAAAAAATTCAGGTGGTGGGTTCGCGCTTGTCGATGCGTACCGCGACCGATGGCGCCGCACCGGTCGATATTATCAGCGCTGAAGATCTGTTAAAAACCGGTATCACCGAAACGGCTAAAGCGTTGCAATTTGCTGTACCGAGCTTTAATTTTCCACAATCTTCCATTACCGACGGTTCCGATGCCGTGCGCCCTGCTTCATTGCGCGGTCTATCGCCTGACCACACATTAGTACTAGTAAACGGTAAGCGCCGGCATAAATCCGCATTAATTCACTTAAACGGTACGACAGGGCGCGGTAGCTCGAACGTTGACTTGAATGCCATACCGATGTCTGCGATTAAACGCATCGAAGTGCTGCGCGACGGAGCGGCAGCATTGTATGGCTCCGACGCGATTGCCGGGGTTATCAACATTGTACTTAAAGACAATGCTGATGGTGGCATGATCACTGCGACTGGTGGACAAACCTATGAAGGTGACGGTGAACAGTGGAAGCTGTCGGGTTCGACCGGTATCGCCGTTGGCGATGGCGGCGCCCTGACACTTTCTGCAGAGCTACACCATAAAAATCGTACCAACCGCGCAGGCCCTGATCCGCGGCAACAATACCCATTATTGGACAACGGCGATCCCGACCCACGGGAGGCGACGTTCGACCGCTACAGCTTCCATGTGGGAGACGCTGAATATGATAATGCCGCATTGTTTGCCAATTACGAACAAGCGTTGGGCAACGGCACGTTATATGCTTTTGGCGGCGTCAGCGACCGTACCTCGAAATCAGGCGCCTTTTATCGTCGCGCGCTGCAAGACGGTAACCTGACAGAAATTTATCCAGACGGCTTCTTGCCCATATTAGCGCCGGACGTCAATGACTACTCGGGCTACGTTGGTTATAAGTGGATGGTTGGCGAATGGACCTTGGATTTGAGTGGTGGCATGGGACAAAGTAAGTTCCAGTACAACGTAGAGCATTCGTTGAATGCGTCCTTAGGCCCGGACGCAACGCCAACCGAATTTGATGCGGGTACACTGATTAATACCGAGACCAATGCCACCTTTGATGTGTCACGGTTTGTACCGTTTTACAATAATTCTGACTTGTCGGTCGCGTTTGGAATAAGCTATCGCCGTGCGAATTATCAAATAGAGGCTGGCGAGGAAGCGTCATACATAAATGGTGGTTATCAAGATCGCCCGGGCGGTAGCCAAGGCTTCACTGGCTTTACGCCAGAGAGCGAGGTCGACCAATCGCGCAACAATACCGGTCTCTATGTTGAGTTGGAAAACCAACTGACAATGGACTTTATGTGGGGCGCAGCGGTGCGCTACGAAAACTATTCTGACTTTGGTAGCAATACCAGTTGGAAGTTAAGCGGACGCTACGACTTGACCGATCGGTTCTCGATTCGCGCGACAGCGAATACCGGTTTCCGAGCGCCAAGTGTGCAGCAGTTATACTTTACCAATATTTCTACGCTGTTCGTTGACCGTGGCGATGGCTTAGTGCCAGAACAGTCGGGTACGTTCAATAACATCAGCGATGTTGCGCAGAGTCTAGGTATTGGCGAGCTTCAACCGGAAGAATCACAAAGCTACAGTTTGGGCTTTGTTTGGAATGGCTATAACGGTTTAGCCGTTACCGTAGATGCATACCACATTGCGATTGATGACCGGATTATTCTCTCTGGCGACGTTTCGCCCGAAGACTCACCGGTGGTGGCCGACGCGCTAGAAGGCACCACAGCGCAGAACGCCCGATTCTTTGTTAATGCCGTAGATACCACAACGCAAGGGGTGGATGTCGTGGTTGCTAAGACGTTTGACCTAGGCAGCAATGGCGATCTGAAAACGCAGCTCGCCTACGGTTACAACGATACCGAAATTGATGCGATTCACTTGCCTCAGCTATTGGATGGTCTCGAAAGCCAATTATTCGACCGGACCGAACAAGTACGGATGACGGACTCTACGCCCGAAAGTAGCGCGTCGTTAGGCTTTACCCATAGTATTGGCGCGTGGACATCGACGCTGCAGCTAAGTTACTTCGGTAAATACACCATCGACTATAGCTCAGGTGCCGAAACCTACGGTCCAGATTGGTTAACTGATATTAGCGTAGGATATCAGGTGAACGATGCTTGGCAGGTGAAAGCTGGGGTGCAGAACTTGTTTGATCAGTACCCGGATGAGCGTGGTGAGAATAACCAGTTTAATGGCATTTTTAAGTATCCACTGACTAACTCACCGATTGGGTTTAACGGGGGTTATTACTTTGCTGAAGTGACTTATCAGTTCTAAATAGCAAGTTTAACCAACAGTTAGCGAAAGCCGCCATATTTTGGCGGCTTTTCTTTTTGTTTATTGGTTTCGGCATTGCATAAAAGCGACAAAATTCATATAACCAACTGAATTAAAAGGATAATTTTAGTTTGGCACGATAAATGGAAGTGTACATCCGAGACATTTATTCTGTAGGAGATAGTCACATGGGTACATTTTCACGTTTAACCGATATTATTAATGCCAACTTGAATGCATTGATGGATAAAGCGGAAGATCCAAAAAAATTGCTGCGCTTGCTAGTGCAGGAAATGGAAGAAACATTGGTTGAATTGCGGGGCCAAGCTGCACGTTGCATTGCTGAGAAAAAGCAACTTCAACGGAAAATTAGCCAGGCACAAACCGCGGCTAAAGATTGGGAAGCGAAAGCGGAACAAGCGTTAGATCATGAGCGCGATGACCTTGCTAAAAAAGCCTTACAAGAAAAAGTAGCGGCTGAGCAAAGTGTTCAACCTTTGCAGGACGAATTAGCGCGTTTAGATGGCTTGTTGACGCAAATGGACGGAGATATCAGTAAATTGGCTGACAAGATTTCCGAAGCCCGCAGTCGTCAACAGGAAGTTGAACGTCGCCATGACACGGCGCAAGTACGGTTAACCGCAAAACGCCAGTATCAGCGTCAAGCGGTAGAACAAGCACTGCAAAAGTTTGACCGTTACGAACAAAAAGTTGAAGCGCTGGAAGCGGATGTCGAGTCAATGGATTTAGGCAACAGCTCGCGTGCAAGCTCACTCCGTGCTGAATTTGACCAGTTACAAGCTGAGTCGAGTGTTGAACAGGCCTTGCAGGCGTTAAAAGAACGTCGTGCCAGTGCCTAGGAGGGTCAGGTAATGAGACAGCAACATAAAATATGGTGGGTTGTTGCCGGAATCGTCATAGCGCTGTTTTTCGGCAAGGAAATCCTAGGTGCGCTCGGTCATGTAGTGGGTTCTATTATTGAACTGAGTGTCGCTGGATTGGTAGGCTTAGCGGTCGTCGGTATCGTCTTCTTTGTTACCATGACCGTGTTCGGTAGTGTACTGATTGCTTTGGCGGCAGGGTTTGTCACGTTGTTGCTAACAGGCATCGGGTTGTTCTGGCCACTACTACTTTGCGTCGGAATTCTGTATCTGATGCTTAGAAAAAAACCACGAAGCGTGTAAACTGGAACCATACAGTCTAAAACTTCGGAACGTTTATGAGTAAATCTCGTATTTGGCTGGTAGCGCTCGCAATGCTACCAGCCCTTTGTTTTGCAGACACCGGCAAAATTTCAATAAAAAACCCGTGGGCAAGGGAAACACTTCCTGCGACCACCACGGGTGTGATTTATCTTACATTAGAAAACCACAGTGAGCAGGCCATTGCTATCGAGGCAGTATCAACCCCCGTTGCCAAAAAGGCCGAGGTACACAAACATGCGATGGTGAACGGGATGATGTCGATGGAGAAAGTCGACCACCTACAAATTGCTGCAGGAACGTCGGCAATATTTAAGCCTGGCTCGTTGCATTTGATGCTATTTGATATTAAGCAACCGTTAAAAGTTGGCCAATCGGTGTCGGTTGCTATCCAATTGGATAATGGTCAGACGCTGAGCTTTGATGCGCCTGTGAAGCCCATCGTTAAACGATAAGTGAATGTCATGAAAAAAATCAGTTGGCGATGGATTACCATCGCTGTAGCAGTCATCGTTGTTGCACTCACCTTTACCGGTTGGTTACTCGATAAAGAGCCGGATACCTTTTCGGTTAAAGCGCGCGTTGAACAAGATTTGCAGCAACAGCAGCTAACCTACGTTACCGGCTATGCGACGACCACAAGCTTAATCAATGTGCTGGAAACCATGTTGAATAAGCGCGGCGGGTATCTCAGTAATGATGTCTTACCGCCAATGATTTTTATGGATAACATGCCAGCCTGGGAATACGGGGTATTAGAAATGTCTCGTGACCTCGCTCTGGTAATGCGCAACGATTTTAGCCGCTCGCAGTCACAATCTACCCAGAACCCATTGCTGACCAAAGCCCAGCCTGCACTCAATATCGACAATACCAGTTGGATTGCGCCGACCGCTGAAGATGAATACCAAAGTGCGATTGAAGCGTTGCAGGAATATCGCCTGGCGTTGGCCGATCCGAACGATTACAGCGCCCAATTTTACAGCCGCGCGGATAACTTAAGAAGCTGGTTAGCAGAAGTTGAGAAGCGCTTAGGCTCATTGTCGCAGCGGCTTAGTGCCAGTGTTGCCCGAGTCCAAGTGAATACCGATTTAGCCGGCGATAGCCAAGCTAAGCAGTCTACTAAGAGCCCAGCGCTCAGTGTCCAGCAAACGTCGTGGTGGCAGATCGATAACGTTTTTTACGAGTCGCGCGGCGCCGCGTGGGCGTTGCTCCACTTTTTAAAAGGGGTAGAAATCGATTTTGCTGACGTGCTAGAAGATAAAAACGCATTGGTCAGTTTACGGCAAATTATTCGCGAGCTGGAAGCCACCCAGGCGACAGTCTGGAGTCCGATGGTGTTAAACGGTTCGGGCTTTGGTATGTTGGCTAACCATTCGTTGGTGATGGCAAATTATCTATCTCGTGCCAACGCCGCAGTGATTGATTTACGCAGTTTGTTATCGCAGGGATAACGTTGATATTAAGGGTATGTAATGAATAAAAAGCAACTTGGATTAGTGGTCGCATTAATGCCAGCGATGATGGTAGGTTCGGCTCAGGCCGATACAGTATTCGGGGTTTATTTCGATGCGAAGTATTGGCAGTACGATACAGACGGTAATATTGGCAGTGGTTCTGACCAAGCAACGTTTGATTTTGATCAAGAGCAACGAGCTATTCTGAGCATCGCACTTGAACATCCAATTCCGCTGTTGCCCAACCTGAAAATTCGCCAGTCTGTGCAGAAAAGCACGGGCAGTACTACCCTGACATCAAACTTCACCTACGATGGCCGCACCTACCTCGCCGGTTCTACAATTGGCGCAGACCTAGATTTTAGCCATACCGACTTCACCCTTTATTACGAAATTTTAGACAACGATGTGGTGTCGTTTGATATTGGCGTCAGCGGCCAAAAGTACGATGGTTATGCGACCGTCATCGACCAAAACGGTAACCGCAATGAGTTGGCATTTAATGGTGTCATTCCAACAGGTTACTTGGCAGCACAAATTGGTATTCCGGGAACAGGCTTTAATTTTTATGGTGAAGGCTATTTACTCTCCATCGATGACAGTTCTTTGCGCGATATCGATGCAGGCATTGAATACCGTTTTATCGAAAACGTAGCGGCAGACGTCAGCTTACAAGTCGGTTATCGAACCATGAAAGTGGAGCTCGACGATCTTGATGGATTGTATAGCGATATAAGCTTCAAAGGGCCTTACATCGGACTGAAAGGGCACTTTTAATGCTTTGGATAATCAGTTTAGTGGCTGTTGCGTTGTTTTCACCAAGCGCTTTGGCCCATAGTGGTTCTACCGATGGTGGCTTCTTAGCGGGTATCCAGCATCCAGTGCTGGGTCCCGACCATCTGCTCGCCATGCTGTCGGTTGGTATAGTCAGCGCCATGATGGGTGGCCGTGCAATTTGGACAGTCCCGCTGACATTCGTCGTGTTTATGATTGTGGGTGGCCTGCTTGGCATGGAACGCTTATATTTTCCTGGTGTCGAGCTAGGGATTGCGATAAGTGTAATCCTATTAGGTGCTGCCATCGCTTTTGATCGTGGCTTATCGGTGACGTGGGTGATGGCCTTTGTTGCGCTGTTCGGGATTGTCCATGGTCATGCTCACGGTTATGAAATGCCGGCTTTGGCGAAACCTTGGACCTATGCGCTTGGCTTTACTGTCGGCACCGCTGGCATTCACATTGCTGGCGTTTTTATCGCGCTGCCTGCGACCCGTCATGTCGGTTACCGTAACGGCTTGAGAGTCGTCGGTGCTGCCATCGTGGCCGCTGGGGTTTACTTCTTAATTTAGTCTTATCAAGATTTTTCCTTGCTGATTGACGATTATCTAAGCTAAATTGTTAAGACGCTGTATGTAGGCTCTATTGTGGAGCCTACAATCTGTTGGGAAATCTTGATGCACAGTAGCGATGACGAACCGCTGTTCTTCGATGATTCCATTGAAGAACCGGAACAAGAAGTCAGCGAAGGCGCTTGGACGTTGTTGATTGTCGACGACGACAAAGAAATTCACGCCGTGACCAAAATGGCCCTGTCCGGGGTCAATATCGCCGGAAAGCGTTTAGAATTTGCGCACGCCTACAGTGGCGCAGAAGCGCTAGATTATCTGCGCGAGCACGATGATGTAGCGCTGGTATTGCTGGATGTCGTGATGGAAACTGACGACGCTGGCTTGCAAGTCGCTAAGGCCATTCGAGAAGAATTAAAAAATGATGAATTACGCATCGTATTGCGGACTGGCCAGCCTGGCTATGCGCCGGAAGAGAGCGTGGTCAAAAATTACGATATTAACGATTACAAAACCAAAACCGAATTGACTCGCAGTCGGTTGCTGACAACGGTATTTTCTTCTATTCGCTCTTACCAACAACTGCGCACAATCAACGAAAACCGTCGGGGCTTACGAAAAATCATTCACTCCGCCTCTAACCTGATGGAACGGCATTCGATCATTAATTTCTCTGAGGGCGTGGTCACACAGATAGCCTCGCTACTTGGTATTCATGCGGAAGGCGTGGTCGGTGCACGTGTCGAGAGTGAAAAAGACGTGATGGTGCTTGGGGCTGCCGGCCATTATGCCAAAAGTATCCATCAGCCCCTATCGAGTGTGGGCTCGAAGGCGGTTGAGTCATTAATACGCCGTTGTTTATCTGAGCGGCGACACATATATGCCAATGACGCTACAGTGTTTTTTATTGATGCGCAGCATCATCAGGCGGCTGCCTTTATTGAAACTCAGCGGTCTATCGAAAGCTATGACCAAGAGTTAATAGAAGTATTCTTGGCGAATATCGCCATCGGCTTTGAAAACGCGAACCTTTTTGAAGATCTGCGCACAGCCGCGTATCTCGATACGCTTACCAGCATTCCTAACCGTACGGAAATGATCAAGATGCTCGATTCGCTGAGCGAGGAGCAGCAGCAACGTTGTGTCGCCATGGTGGTTGATATCGATCATTTTTCCGATGTTAACGATGGCTTAGGACAAGACGTTGGTAACGAGCTATTGCGTTCGGTGGCGCGCCGCTTACGCAGTCAGTTACCCGATGAAGTCTTTGTCTCCCGTGCGGGTGCAGATGTGTTTGGTTTGATCGGTGCTGAAACGTTACTCACTGCAGAGGTTATTGAAAGTATTTTTGAGAGCCCATTCCAGGCTGGCGAACACTTTATTCCGCTTCGAGTCTCTTGCGGTGTGACGCGTTGCGCATGTAATCAAGTTGAACAAAATGTTGGCAAAGAACTGTTAAAACAAAGCTATATTGCGTTAAAGCGTGCCAAGTTGAACTCGTTAGAAAGGGTTGCGAGCTACCACCCCAGCATGGAAGAGGAAACCCAACGGCGGCTAGACCTCGTGCGCTACTTACGGCGCGACTTTTCGGAGCGTAGGCTTGAAGTCTGGTACCAACCTCAGGTGAGTTTAGACAATGGCGAAATTATTGGTGCGGAGGCGCTTTTGCGCTGGCCACAAGCCGATGGTAGCTTTATTTCGCCGGCCGAATTTATCCCGGTTGCCGAGTACACTGGCCTTATTGTAGAAATTGGCGAGTGGGTGTTAGAGCAAGCCTGCGAAGAGCTGCGCCGCTTCGACGAACTGGGCTTACCCGAACTGCGCATCGCGGTTAACGTGTCGGTGCCGCAATTTAGGAAACGAGACTTCCCCGAGGTGGTCGAACGCGTATTGCAAAAACAGGGTATTGATCCGTGCCGGCTAGAGCTCGAGATCACTGAAAGCATCGTGATGGATGATCCTGGCATGGTGGTTAACATTCTCAATCGGCTAAAAGAGCAAGGTGTGAGAGTTGCCATTGATGACTTTGGAGTGGGTTTTTCTTCGCTCAGTTATCTGCAACAGCTGCCATTAGATCGGCTGAAAATCGACCGTACTTTTGTCAACAATGCTGCCACAGATAGTGGGCGAGTGATCATCGAAACCATCGTCAACATGGGACATCGACTTGGCATGAGCTTGTTAGCTGAAGGTATTGAAGAGCCACATCAGGCGAAGTACTTCGCGGAGCTTGGATGTGCCGAAGCGCAGGGCTACTTTTATGCTAAGCCAATGAATGCTGAGGCGTTGACGGATCTATTGAAAGCGCGAGCAAAGAACCGTCAACGGCAGCAAGTGAGTGGTCACTGATACGCACTCACTGAGGTTGCGTCCATTTTATATCCCACCACTGCAAGGTCACCTTCAACCCGCTCAACGTGAAGGGTCCCTTCTACCCACACTGCATCGTAGGTATTTTCGTAGGGTACACCCTCTGGAAACTCAACCTGAATAATTTGATTGGGTGGCGGTGGCGGCACATGAATACAAGCGCCAAAGTAAGGCACTAGCAAGAACTCTGTCACTGCATCCGCGTTGCCTTCAAGCTGCACTACATAGCCGGGAATTCTCACCGTTTGCCCATCTAACGCCTCAACCACTGGTGCATCCAAGTTTGCTTGGTGCGCCATTTCTGGGTTTTTATCATAAAACGATTGTGGCTTAACTGGAGGCGGAGTAAAGCCTTCAGGTACCAGATCTTTCCAGGTTAGGGTTTTGCCATCAGCCAACGCAACTGCGCTAAAAAGGTAGGCTGTAGCGGCCAATAACGACAATAGATACTTCATAATTTCACCGTAAGTCCATCCGCCAAAGATTGGCGGTAAGCCCGCCAGGCTGGCAGTAAGCTTAACACAAAGCCTGCCACAACAACGATGGCTATTCGCCACCATTCGGCGTTACTGGGCCAATGAATGCTGAGGATGACGCCGAAGTAGTGCTGAATGACGCCGTTAAGGCTGAGTTGCAGCAAGTAAATTAATGCAACGCCTGCTGCTGTGCCAACCAGTGTGAGTAAAAATGCTTCAGCAAGAAGCAAGCCGAATACCGTACCGGGACCAGCTCCCAAGGCGCGTAAAATCGCCATTTCTCGGCGCCGCTCGCGTAAGCTTGCCAACAATGATGTCAACATTCCCAGTAACCCTGTGAGCACCACCATAAAGGACACAATGGTTAACGCTTGCTCGAATAAGCGTAAGGTTTTCCATAGCTGTTGCAGGGTTAAGCCGGGAAGCAACGCTGTCAGCGGTTCACCTCGTTGGGTATTAATTTCGCGCTGTAAACGTAGTGCCAGTGGTTTCACTTTTAAGCCAATAAACGCCGCGCTGATCGATTCAGTCGGTGGCCCAGAAAAGGCACTGAGTAATTTGTCTTGATGCTGTTGGTGCTCCGCCTCGGCCTCATGGTGTGCGCCATGAATCTGTTCTAAGCCGCGTAGTGGAATATAAATGGCTTCGTCTACAGGAGTGCCGGTTGGCGCCAGAATGCCCGCCACAGTAAAGGGGTGGTCACCGTGTTCGGTAAAGCTAATCCCTCCACTGCCATGCGCAACAATGAGCGCATCACCCAGTTTTTTATCCAGCTTGGCAGCAGCATTGCTCCCTAATACCGCGCCAGTCACATGAGTAAACACTTGGCCCTGACGAAGATTCAGTGATTGGTGCTCGCCATAATGAAAGTGTTGAAAGAACGCCTGGGTTGTTGCCACAACCGGCATTCCACCCACGCTATCTCCGAGTGATACCGGAATTGACCATTTAACCTCGCGACGTTGGCTGAGGTCTTGGTAGCTCTTCCAGCTCATATTGTTGGTCATCGCGCCGATGTGAAATACCGAGGCCATTAACAGTTGCACGTCTCCGGTACGTGCTCCAACGATCAAGTCGGTGCCCGACACAGTATTGGCAAAATGGCTTTGTACTTGGTCACGCACGCGTTCTACAGCAAGGAGTAAGGCCACGCTAATAGCAATCACTGCAATGGTCAAAATGGCCGTAGTACGGCGGCTTCTGAGGCTAGCTAGAGCGAGTTGAATCATTTCGCTAGCTCCTCTGTTGTGGCTACTTGGTTAATCTGTGCGAGCTCCACATGCTGGTCAAAGTGGGTCGCAAGGCTCGGATCGTGTGAGACAAATAACACGGTGGTATTGTGCTCCGACGCCATTTCCAATAACACATCCAAGAACGCATCACGACGCTGAGTATCTAGAGCAGAAGTGGGTTCATCGGCAATGATCAATGGCGGATTTCCCAATAAAGCGCGCGCTACGGCCACTCTCTGCTGTTGACCGACACTTAAGTTGCCAGCAGGGCTTTGTTGCTGGGCAGCCGTTAAGCCTAAACGGCTGAGTAACTGCTGTGCTTGCGCGTGCGCTTTACCCTGTAGTTGCTGGCGTCGGGCTTTAGAGAAACGTGCAATTAGCACCACGTTGTCGAATGCAGTCAGGTACGGCAGTAAATTGAATTGCTGAAAGATATAACCCATATGGTTGGCGCGCACTATATCGCGTTGGTGGCTGCTGAGTTGGGTTAGATTTTGCCCTTCAACTACAACGCTGCCTTGCTGTGGTGTTTGTACACCAGAGAGTAACGATAATAAGGTCGATTTTCCTGAGCCACTGGCGCCACGCAGCAAAATTCTTGCGCCACGGTCAACGTGCCACTCGGGAATATCTAAGGTTAACGGTTGTTGCGGCCATGCAAATTTTACGTCGGATAACGCAATACTTCTTGAAGCGTTCATTGAGAAGGTGTCCACTTTCGCTGGCTAGGGGTGAGCAACGTTTCACCATCTTGCCAATCGACTGCTAACTGGGTCAAGCGCGGCAGGTAATCAAACAGATGAACTGTCCAAGAGTTACGATACAACGCGGCTGGCTGTTGGCAACTGAAACGCCATGTCCCCTTAGTCACAACCGCTTCCTGCGAGAACCGTGGTTGCGGCTGTTGGTGTTGGTGGGCTGGCGCGCCGTCTGGATGCATGTGATAACTGGTATTCGGTAGCCCTTCCACGTTAACTGATCGCAACTGGCAATCAGCTGCTTTGGGTAGCTGTATCCAATCGAAAGGGCGCTTCAGCCGAATACGGGCTTTCGCCACTGCGCGAGCCTGGCTCATATCGTGCGGTTTGCTGGCGCCAAACAGCAATACGTTAGAGCCTTCGAAATGCAGCGCTAATTGCTGCTGTTGCAGAGTCACCGTGAGTGTCGGCGTTCGGTCCTGCGGTAACAGGTCACAACTGGCTAAAAAAAACGCCGCGAGGCTAATGAATAACCCGCGGCGCTTATGCAAGAGACTGTTCATTGTTGCGCTTACGCTTTCTTCGCGCGCTCGAATGAACTGGTGATTTCTTCTTTGGCGGCTGCGGCATCGCCCCAACCATCCACTTTCACCCATTTGCCTTTTTCCAGCTCTTTGTAGCGCTCGAAGAAGTGGGTAATTTGGGCGCGCAGTAATTCTGGTAAGTCATTAACATCGTTAATGTGGTCGTATTCTTTGGTCAGCTTGCTTACCGGAACCGCAACCACTTTGGCATCTTCGCCTGACTCATCAGTCATTTTCAATACACCCACCGGGCGACACTTAATGACTGAGCCTGGTTGTAATGGATACGGCGTAGGAACCAGCACGTCCACTGGGTCGCCATCTAAAGACAAGGTTTCATTAACGAAACCGTAGTTGCACGGATAAAACATTGGGGTCGACATAAAGCGGTCAACCCATAAGGTGCCGGTATCTTTATCGACTTCGTATTTAATCGGATCGGCGTTAGCTGGGATCTCGATGATAACGTTAACTTCTTCAGGCAGGTTTTTACCTGCAGGTACACTTCCTAAGCTCATAATGTTTTCCTGATGCGAACAGTAAAAATATTAACCCATTATATAGTTTTGCTGCGCGGCTGCGAACCCCAAATTAAAACGGCTTCGGGTGGTTTGCGTGATATGCCATGCAGCTCTCAACTTCTTCTTTAGAACCCAATACCACACCAACACGTTGGTGAATATCGGTCGGCTGAATGGTCATAATCGGATCGTAGCCATCGGTGGCTAAACCATCGGCTTTTTCTACCAGCATTGCCATCGGATTGGCTTCATACAGCAAGCGTAATTTGAACGGTTTATTCGGTTTACGTTTATCCCAAGGATAAGTAAATAAACCTCCACGACTTAAGACCCGATGAACATCGCCGACCATGGCGGCAATCCAGCGCATGTTAAAGTTTTTTTCGCGAGGCCCCTCTTTACCTGCCAACAAGTCACTAATGTACTCATGCATGGCCGTTGACCAATGGCGCTTATTCGACATGTTGATTGCAAACTCTTGGGTTTGGTGGGGGATCTTTACTTCGGGTTTGGTCAGTAAAAATTCGCCAACGGTTTGGTCAAGCGTATACATTCTGACGCTTTGCCCAGTAGTCAGCACTAACATTGTTGATGGCCCATAAAGCACGTAGCCGGCAGCAACTTGGTTTTTGCCGGGTTGTAGGAACATTTCTTCACCTTCGATGCCCGCTGGACGCGGTAACACCGAAAAAATGGTGCCGACTAGGCCATTAATGTCGATATTGGAGCTGCCATCAAGCGGGTCGAAAGCAATTAAGTACTCGCCGCGCTGGTCGCCAACGACAATACTGTCTTCCTCTTCAGACGCCACTGCATGCACGTATTGGCACTCGAGCAGTAAGTCTTTCAGTAGTTGGTTTGCGACAACGTCGAGCTTTTTCTGCGTTTCGCCTTGGATATTTTCATCAAGGGTTGACCCTAATACGCCCGCCATCGCCCCTTGGTGCAGACGAAAGGCAATTTCTTTGGCTGCCGTTTGCACAGTGTTCAGCACAGAAATTAATGACTCCTCGCAAGCATCGGCGCGGAGAGTCGGGATCAATCGTTTCATGACGGCCTCATCATGTTGTTGGTGTTCGGAGCATGTTGACGGGGCGTAAGTTTACCGCAAATCTACGGAAAATGCCTGCCCTGTTGCACGGGGTTTGATAAACTGGTTTTTTTATTCACGAACAAGTACTTGCCATGCATATTCACATTGTTGGTATTTGCGGCACTTTTATGGGCGGCGTTGCCGCGCTGGCGCAACAGTTAGGGCACAAAGTCACGGGCTCTGACCAACACGTTTACCCGCCAATGAGTACCCAACTCGAAGCGTTGGGCATTGAACTGCAGCAAGGTTTCAGTGCCGAGAATTTAACCCCAACACCCGATTTAGTGGTTATTGGAAACGCTCTCAGCCGCGGCAACCCAGAAGTTGAAGCGGTATTAAGGCGACGTTTGCCTTATCAATCGGGAGCGGCTTGGTTGCACGATCATATACTCACCCAGCGCTGGGTGATCGCGGTGGCGGGAACCCATGGTAAAACCACCACGGCTAGTATGGTGGCGTGGATCTTGGAATATGCCGGATTACAGCCAGGTTATTTGATCGGTGGCGTGCCGGGCAACTTTGATACCAGTGCTAGGCTAGGAGCAGAGCCGTTTTTTGTCATTGAAGCAGACGAATACGATACCGCCTTCTTCGATAAGCGTTCCAAATTTGTGCATTATCAGCCATCGACGCTAGTGATCAATAATCTAGAATTCGACCACGCCGATATTTTTGCCGATTTAGCGGCCATTCAAAAACAATTTGCGCATTTGCTCCGTATTGTTCCTGACAATGGCCAAGTGATTATCCCCGCCGCTACAGACAGTATTGAACAGGTGTTGCAACAAGGCTGTTGGTCGCCCGTGCTGCGTTTTGCCAGCCAAGAGATTGCTGCCGATTGGCATATCCTCGCCGAAGATGCTGCAGCGAGCCGTCTGTGCGTTAAGCAAAACGCTATCGAGCGTGGCCGCTTTAGCTGGGAATTGTTGGGTGAACACAATCAGCAGAATGCGATTGCGGCGATTTTGGCTGCACGCCATGCTGGCGTTGACGTTGCCACTGCCTGCGAAGCCTTGGCAAAATTTGTGAGCCCAAAACGGCGGCTAGAAAAGCGCGGCGAGGTAGCGGGAGTAACGGTGTTTGATGATTTTGCCCATCACCCGACCGCGATTCGAACCACCCTGAGCGGGGTTCAGGCTACCCAGCGTTACAAGCGGGTAGTGGCTGTGTTAGAGCCGCGCTCTAACACGATGAAACTGGGGGTTCACGGCAATGCGTTAGAGCAGGCATTGCAACAGGCCGATGCGGTCTTTGTGTTGCAGCCCGAGCAGATTGCTTGGTCGCTGCAACAACAGTTACCCAAAGCGCATGTCGCACATTCGGTCGCCGAATTAGTCCAAGCCATCGTCGGCTATGCGGCACCAGGCGATGCCATCGTGGTCATGAGTAATGGTAGTTTTGATGGTATTCATGAACGCTTATTAAGCAACCTGCGTAAGGACAAAGGATGAAACAACGACAGATTACCGTTGCGATTACTGGCGCCTCGGGTGCCCCTTATGCGCTACGTTTGATACAATGCCTGTTGGCTCAGGGTTGCCAAGTGTTGGTGATGGTTTCAAGTGCCGCGCAAGTGGTGTTAAAAACCGAACAACAACTGTCCTTATCGGCTTCGCCGGAGCAAATGAATCAACAATTATGTGATTACTTTTCTGTCGATGCCGAACAGTTAAAGGTGTTTGGTCGCCAAGATTGGTTTTCACCAGTGGCGTCAGGCTCGTCAGCACCGAAACAAATGGTGGTCTGCCCCTGTTCCACCAGCACATTGGCAGCGCTCGCTACGGGCGCAAGCAATACGCTCATCGAGCGTGCTGGCGATGTCATCTTAAAGGAGCGCGGACAACTGATTTTGGTTCCCCGCGAAGCGCCGTTATCAGCGATTCATTTAGAACATATGTTAAAGCTTAGCCAATTGGGCGCCACCATTATGCCGGCGGCGCCGGGTTTTTATCATCAACCGAAAAGTATTGATGATCTTATCGATTTTATGGTCGCACGGTTACTAGACCACTTGGGCTTGGAGCAAACGCTGGTGCCTCGGTGGGGCTATGGAAAGGAGCATAAGTAATAGTTATGAATGCACTGGAAATTAGTGGACTGGAAAAGGTATACAAAGGCGGTTTTAAAGCCTTAAAGGGTATCGACTTCAGCGTAAAGGAGGGCGACTTCTTTGCCTTGCTGGGGCCGAATGGTGCCGGCAAATCGACCACCATTGGGGTGATTTCATCACTGGTGAATAAAACCGCCGGTAGTGTGAAAGTATTTGGCTACGACCTCGATACTCAGTTAATGGAATTAAAACGGCAAATCGGATTGGTCCCACAAGAGTTTAACTTCAACCAGTTCGAAACTGTGCGCCAGATTGTGGTGAACCAAGCTGGGTATTATGGGGTGCCGCGGGAGCTAGCTCACCAGCGAGCGGAAAAGTACCTTACCCAACTCGGTTTATGGGAAAAGCGCGACGAGCCGGCACGTTCGCTGTCGGGCGGGATGAAGCGACGGTTGATGATTGCGCGTGCGCTTTTGCACGAACCACGTTTGTTAATCTTAGACGAACCGACAGCCGGTGTAGACATCGAACTGCGCCGTTCGATGTGGGATTACCTGACGCGCCTGAATAAAGAAGGTATCACTATTATTCTGACGACCCACTATTTAGAAGAAGCAGAAATGCTTTGTCGCAATATCGGCATTATTGACGCGGGGCAAATCATCGAGAACACCTCAATGAAGCGCTTGTTGGCAACCTTGAGCCAAGAAACCTTCATTTTGGATGTGGAAGCAAGCGACAAACAACCGAGCTTGGAAGGTTTTGCGACACGCTGGACTGATGAGCATACCGTGGAAGTGGATGTGGATAAAAACGCGGGTCTGAATGGCGTATTCGAGCAGTTATCAGCTCATGGTATTAAAGTGTTGTCGATGCGTAACAAGGCCAACCGCTTAGAAGAGTTATTCGTGAATTTAGTGGAGAAAGGGCGTCAGCAAGGTACAGGGGGAGCGGCATGAATCAGTCGACCAGTTTAATTGCACTAAAAACCATCTGGATTAAAGAGTGCACGCGGTTCTTGCGAATTTGGGTGCAAACTCTGGTGCCACCTGCGATAACGATGACGCTGTACTTTGTCATTTTCGGTAGCATCGTGGGCGAGCGGATTGGACAAATGAGCGGCGTGACCTACATGGAGTTCATTGTGCCTGGTTTGATCATGATGTCGGTGATTACCAATTCGTACTCAAATGTTGCATCGTCATTTTTTAGTGCTAAGTTCCAACGCAACATCGAAGAGATGCTCGTGTCGCCGGTATCGACACCAGTGATCATCGCTGGCTATATTGGTGGTGGTATGGCGCGAGCGATGATCGTCGCTGTGATCGTCACCGCGGTATCATTTTTCTTTGTCGACAACGTCCACCTTGAGCATCCTTTGTACGTTGTGCTTACTGTCATTCTTACTTCGACACTGTTTTCTCTGGGCGGCTTAGCAAATGCGGTATTTGCTAAAACCTTTGACGATATTTCCATTGTTCCAACGTTCGTGCTGACGCCGTTAACCTATCTCGGTGGGGTATTCTATTCGGTCAGTTTGCTACCGGATTTCTGGCAGGGCGTATCGATGGCAAACCCTATCCTGTATATGGTTAATGGCTTTCGCTATGGCTTTTTAGGTCAAGCTGATGTGCCGATCGGTGTTGCGATGGCGGTCTTGATTGGTTTTAATATTGCATTTTTTGTGCTGGTTTACCGGTTGCTCAGTAAAGGTGTAGGTATTCGTTCGTGAGCTTTATTGCCCGTGCCGTTACCACCAATCAAACCGGCAACCATGAAGATTTGATGAAGCATGTCGAGCGGCAAGCTCGCTCGACCTTTAAAAAGCCTATTCAACAACACAACCAAGCGGCATTTGATGAGATTAATGCGCGTGTTGCAGAAAGCGACAAGCCATTGATTTTGGATTCCTGTTGTGGCGTGGGAGAGAGCACTGCGTGGTTGGCGCAACAATACCCACAGGCGTTAGTGGTGGGAGTGGACAAGTCTGCTCATAGGTTAGCGCGTCATGGTGCCTACCAAGGTCAGTCGCAAGGGCACAACTACTGGTTAGTACGCGCTGATCTTATTGATTTCTGGCGCTTGGCGGCCGCAGCAGGATGGCGTTTAGAAAAGCACTATTTGTTGTATCCCAACCCCTATCCCAAAGCGTCTCAGTTATCACGCCGTTGGCATGCGAGTCCGGTGTGGAAGTCGTTGTGGCAACTTGGCGGGGAGTTAGTGATGCGCTCCAACTGGGTGACTTATTTGACGGAAGTTGCAGAATCGCTAACCTTAATCGAATGTCAGGCGCAGATTGCACCGCTATTACGGTCACACCAAGCAATGACGCCGTTCGAACGCAAATATCAGCGTTCGCAACAGCAGCTATGGCAGCTTCGCGCGCAATTACCAGAGGAAGTGCGATTTGAGTAAAACGCCACAATATGCCGAGGTCAATCAAGAGTCGTTGTACCGGATTTTTACCATCCCGGAAGCGCCAGACTCCACCTTGGGTCGCATTGAAAAGCATTTGTCAGAGAATTTGATGGGCTTTTTGGGTGAACATATCGTCGCTCGAGAAAAGCCACTGCAAGCGATCGAACAGGATTTTCAAGGCGCAACGGTGCCAGAAGATCCACAGTTCGTCTCTGACCATACCGAGTTTCTGCTGGATAAGTTAGTCGCTCATTCGGTACATACAGCGTCGCCGCGGTTTATTGGCCACATGACCTCTGCGCTGCCGTATTTTCTGCTGCCGCTAGCAAAATTGATGGTTGGCTTAAACCAGAACTTGGTCAAGATAGAAACCTCGAAAGCGTTTACTCCGCTTGAGCGCAATGTCATTGGTATGCTGCATCACTTGGTTTATCAGCGCGATGGGGATTTTTATCGACGCTGGATGCACAGTGCACAACACTCCTTAGGGGCGTTTTGTTCGGGCGGCACGGTGGCCAATATCACCGCACTTTGGGTCGCCCGGAACCAGCTACTCAAGCCAACCAATGGCTTTGCAGGCATTGCCGCTGATGGTCTAGCTGCTGGACTTCAACACTATGGTTATCAGCGGCTGACGGTAATGGTTTCCGAGCGCGGTCATTATTCGTTAGCAAAAGCCGCCGATGTGTTGGGTATCGGTCGTAAAAACCTCATTGCGGTGCCTACTGATCATAATAACCGTGTGCAAATTGCTGCATTACGGGAAAAGTGTCAGCAGGTGGAAGCCGACGGTGGCAAGGTGATGGCCATTATTGGTGTTGCCGGAACCACAGAAACCGGCCATATTGACCCACTCGAAGAGATGGCGGAAGTCGCACAACAAGTGAATGCTCACTTCCATGTGGATGCCGCTTGGGGCGGGGCAACACTGATGTCATCGCGGCACCGTCAACTGTTAGCGGGTATTGAGTTGGCCGACAGCGTAACCATTGATGCGCACAAGCAAATGTATGTACCAATGGGGGCGGGTTTAGTGCTTTTCAAAGACCCGTCAGCGGTACGCGCCATCGAACACCACGCCGAATATATTATTCGCCATGGCTCCAAAGACTTAGGAGCACACACCATGGAAGGATCGCGTTCAGGTATGGCGATGATGGTGTTTTCGGCATTGCACGTGATCGGTCGTCGGGGCTATGAGTTATTGATTGATAACAGCATAGAGAAAGCACACTACTTTGCTGATCTCATTCGTCAGCAAGATGATTTTGAAGTGATCACTGATCCTGAGTTGTGTCTGTTAACCTACCGCTATGTGCCTGAGCCGGTGAAACATGTGCTAGAGCAAGGAAATGCCGAGCATATAAAACGGCTAACACCACATTTGAATGCGCTAACCCGCTATATTCAAAAACGACAGCGGGAAGATGGACAATCGTTTGTGTCGCGTACCAAGCTCACACCGCATCAGTACCACAGCGAGCCCACCGTGGTTTTTCGGGTGGTATTGGCTAACCCGTTAACTACCGAAGCGATGCTTGCAGACGTACTCGCTGAGCAGCGCAAAATTGCTAGCCGCGCAACCAGTTTGTTGGGCGCGTTGTATACCGAAATGCGTGAGTTAGGTTAGGCGCGAGCCACGACGATATTATCGATCAGCCGCGTTTTACCAAGGAATGCGGCAATTAAGATCACCCAGCGCTCGGCAGCATCAACGCTTGGCGCTGACAAATCTCTGGCGTTGCGAATACTGACATAATCAGGCTTGAGTCCGCACTGCTGCAAGGCTTCCCGGGCTTGTTGCTCATAAGCCGAAAAATCTGTGCCACCGCTTTGCAAAGTCGCTGCCAAGGTTTTTAAGGTCTGATAGATAACGCTTGCTTGCTGGCGCTCGGCATCACTCAAGTAGCCGTTTCGCGAGCTCATGGCTAAGCCGCTAGCTAAACGTTGAGTCGGCACGCCAATAATCTCGACCGGCAATGAGAGATCCGCGGTCATTAAGCGAATCACTTGTAATTGCTGAAAGTCTTTTTGGCCAAACACTGCAACGTCTGGTTGCACCATATTAAACAACTTACAGACAATCGTGGCGACACCGGTAAAATGTCCTGGCCGGCTAGCGCCACAAAGGATGTCAGAAATCCCCGGGACTTCGACCCGAGTTTGTTGACCAAGACCCCGCGGATAGACGTCATCCACGGTCGGTGTGAAAACCGCATCCACGCCCAAACTCGCAAGCTTTTCGCAGTCTTCAGTAAGGGTGCGAGGGTAACTATCGAGGTCTTCGTTGGCACCAAACTGCATCGGATTTACGAAAATACTCACCACCACTCGCTCGGCATTTTGCTGAGCATGCTTAACGAGGGCTAAATGACCGTCATGGAGGTTACCCATGGTTGGGACCAATGCCACGCGTTCAGCGCTTGGAAGATTGCGGCGCCATTGGCGCATATGGTTTAGATCTTGAAGTTGCTGCATAGGATTAACGATAGCTATGTTCGGGAGCCGGGAACTGGCCTTGCTGGACCTCATCACGGAAGGCAATGATGGCGTTGCGTAACGAACCTTGGCCCGCTAAAAAGTCTTTGGTGAATTTGGGCAAGTAATCGCTATTAAGCCCAAGCATGTCGTGCATTACCAAAATTTGACCATCGGTGTCTGCACCCGCACCAATACCAATGGTGGGAATACTCAAGGCCTCACTAATCCGTTTACCTAAGCTGGCTGGAATGCATTCCAGTACTAACAATTGCGCACCGGCTTGTTCTAGTTTTTGTGCTTGTGCCAAGGTCGCGTCCGCTTGCGCTTGCTCTTTAGCTTGCACTTTATAGCCGCCGAGGACATTCACCGACTGTGGTAATAATCCCAAGTGAGCACATACTGGGACACCACGGGTGACTAATCCTTGGATGGTGTGTTCCAGCCATTCACCGCCTTCTAATTTGACCATGTTGGCGCCGGCTTGCATTAACCGTGCGGCATTTTGGTAAGCCTGCTCTGGCTGGCTATAGCTCATAAAAGGTAGGTCGGCTACCACGAATCCAGCAGGCGCACCGCGGCGCACCGCTTCGGTGTGATAGCAGATATCGTCCACGCTAACCGGAATGGTGGAATCGCGGCCTTGGACCACATTACCCAGCGAGTCACCCACCAGCATAAAGTCGATACCACACTCAATAAACAGCTTGGCGAAGCTGGCATCATATGCGGTTAGCGAGGTGATTTTTTTTCCCTCGGCCTTCATCTTTTGTAGCGTCGCGATGGTGGTTGCCATTACTGACTCTCCTGTAGTCGTTGAGCAATCTCTGCTGCCGAGATTAGCATATTTAGCTGATAGTCAGGAACTGTCGAGGTAAATGCTTGTAGCGCTTTGCCATTAGGCAAGCGGGCTTGTGGCGCAATTTCTAACAGCGGCAAGAGGGCGAAATCGCGTTCGGTTAGGCCGATGTGCGGAATATTCAAGCGCGGATGCCGCAATACGATTGCGTCACTCAAAAGTATATCTAGGTCTAGTGTCCGCTCGCCCCAGCGCCGGTCGCGGACGCGCCCTTGTTGTTGTTCGATGTGCTGTAACTGCTGCAATAAAGCGAAGGGTGCTAAGGTGGATGCCACTGCGGCAACGGCATTGATATAATCGGGCTGATCCTGCGGCCCCATCGGCGCACTTTGGTAAAAACCTGAGTGCGCTAAAAGGCGGCTATCTGGAAGCTGTTTTATCGCCTGAAGTGCTTGCAGTAACTGGTGTTCTGGGTGCTGCTGATTACTTCCTAAGCCGATGTAGTAATTAGTCATTACGCGCCGGGGACGAAGAGTTCTGTGAACGCGGCTTACGTCGTCGATTACTGCGGCGACGTCCTTGATTACTGGGTTTCGCCGCAGATTGAGGCTGATTTTGCCATTCCGTCCAACGTTGCGCGGCTTGTTGCAACAACTGTTGTTCATCACCCGTAGCGATATCCGCGCGCAATAATAAGAA
Organism: Idiomarina tyrosinivorans; assembly: GCF_003987475.1. Taxonomy (GTDB): domain Bacteria; phylum Pseudomonadota; class Gammaproteobacteria; order Enterobacterales; family Alteromonadaceae; genus Idiomarina; species Idiomarina tyrosinivorans. The sequence goes on from NZ_PIQH01000003.1 coordinate 22,569, forward strand.
ATCGTAGGCAGCACGGAAGCGGCCATGCTCCAGTACCGAGCGAACTCGGGCTCCGCCTTTGGTACGTTCCATACGCTGCTGTAAGTGCCAAATATCACGTGCTGGCATACTAAACCGTTTAGGGATAGCGATAGACTGTGCTTGTTTACCAACCACATCTGCGGCTGCGATATTGAGTGCATCAACGGGTGGTAAGCCCCCTTCTGCCATCAATTGTTGTTGACGTGCCTGCAACGGATACCAGAGCAGTACTGCAACAAGATAAGCTGGGGTGACGCGTTGATCGTTATTGACGCGTTTATCGGTATCGGCAAACGAGCGACGAATCAGTTGGAAGCTTTCACTGTCAGGATTCTTGATGTATTGCTTGAGCATTGGGAACAGCATTTGGAACAAGCCAAACTCACTGAGCTGTTCAAAGTTTGCTGCCGCTTTACCGGCCATGAATAATTTCAAGAACTCTTCAAACAAGCGCGCTGGCGGTATGTGACCTAACAAGTCTGCTAACCGTGGAATCGGTTCGGCAACCTGAGGCGTCAATTTCATATTAAGTTTCGTGGCGAAGCGAATAGCGCGCAGCATTCTCACCGGATCTTCACGATAACGTTGCTCGGCGTCGCCAATTAATCGCAACTGGCCAGCCTCAATGTCTTTCACACCGTCGGCAAAATCATAGATCGCGAAGTCAGCGATGTTGTAATACAGGGCGTTAACAGTAAAGTCACGACGCTCGGCGTCTTCTTCAATATCGCCATAGACGTTATCGCGAAGTAACATGCCCTTATCATTTTGCTGGGCAATTTTGTCGCTGCTGTCGGGGCTATCGTGGTGGCCGCGGAAGGTAGCGACTTCGATAATTTCTTTTCCAAATACCACATGTGCTAGGCGAAAGCGGCGGCCAATCAAGCGGCAATTGCCAAATAGACGTTTAATTTGCTCTGGCGTTGCGTTAGTGACGACATCAAAATCTTTAGGCTGGATGCCAAGCAGTAAGTCACGCACACAACCGCCAACTAGATAGGCGTCATAGCCACTATTATGCAAACGATATAATACCTTGACCGCGTTTTTGCTTAACGCACTGCGAGAAATAGGATGTTGATCACGCGGAATAATAATCGGCTCGGCGAGGACGCGGCCTGCGGTTGTCGTTTTTTCCGAGGTAAAGGCACGTTTCGCAAGTGCTTTTAGGCGCTTAATAATGGTCGTTCTCCAGAGTGTTTCTGCTGCCTGCTCCAGCAGCCGTCGATGGCGCTATTGTAGCGCGCATCGAGCGGAACTGGAATGGGGTTTACTGGGTTGTAACCTCAGTCACGGTAATTGGCATGGGCTGCAGTGTTTTCAGATTGCCAAAAGTGACGGGTTGTTCTGGCGTTAAGGCAATTTTCACTGCATTTTCGCCCGTGAAAAAGCCAACGATGGCTTTTGACTCTTGCTCGTCGACTTGGCTGAAAGAGCCCAGCATTTGTATCGTGTTAGCCGCTAGAAGTTTTTTAAACTGGGTTTCTTCGATGTTCTGCTGTTGGCTGATCAACGAGCTGTAAAATGGAATAAATTTTTCATCAGATAAGGTGACTTCAAACTGTTCAATAACAGCATCCTGCATTGCAGTTTTCAGTTCATCCACTAGCGCCTTAGTTTGTTCTGGCGTGAGCTGATTTTGTGATTGCTGCTTAGATTGCTGCACCATTTGTTGCAGCTTTTGCATAAAAGCTTCAGCCTGACTTAAGCGAATATCGAGCTGTAACTGGCCGTAATCTTTCATGTCGTAATTGAGGTCTACGTCAAACACGCCTGGTTGTTTATCAAACTCAACGTCGGCGCTTACGTCCAGCGCCATGGGTTCAACAAAGGCTTTGAGGTTAGGCGGTAACAGGCTCATGAATTTGCCGTCAACGCTAATTCCCTTAACGCTTGCTGAAGACTGTTCTGGTAATTCGTCGAAGTTAAAATTGTGGTTAACGACTTGCTTTACCGCAATGCTGATATCAGGCTGGCTTAGTTTTAACGAGATGTTGCTCACACTCCATTGCCAGGCCAGCAAATCTACATCGATTTCACCGTAGCTTAAGGTTGCTCCCGCCGGCAATTGTTGTTTGCTCAGTTGCAACTGCTGTTCAATTTTCCCTTCGAGATAGTGGTCTGCTAATGCCGCTCCACCTAAAACAATAACGACAGCGGCGACAATAGCGATAATAACTTTTTTCATAACAATCCTTGTTTAATAAATAGGCGATTTGTAATTTTTGTTGAATAGATCTGACGGATTAGCATTTAAATTGTACCGTTCAGGTATTTTCTGATCCAACATTTTTTTAACCATTGCAGCAATTCCTCTATCCCATCGATACACTCTTCTGGAGGCCGCTCTAGCGCTAAATAGTCAGCCGCCTGTAAAAGATTAGCAACCGCATGACGACTATCAATGGCGGGCGCGTGATTCTGCTTACTTAGCTTGCGCTGATCGGTTCCCATGACTAACGGCAAATGCAGATATCTCGGCGGTTGTGGTTGCAGTTGCTGCCACAGTGTTAACTGCCAAAACGTTGGAATGCACAAATCCTCGCCACGAACAATGTCGGTAACTCCGCTGTCAATATCGTCAACAACCACGGCTAGTTGGTAGGCGTACAAGCCATCACGACGACGCAACACAAAATCTTCTGCATCTTTTGCGCTAGTGCTCAGTTGCGGGCCCAAGCGGCGATCTTGCCACTCGATAACGGCTTGTTGGTTAAAAAAACGAATGGCGTGCGCTTCGCTGCTAGACGGTGGGTGCTTTAGACAATAGCGGTCATACCCATCTGACAATGTTTGTAGGCGCTTACGACGGCAAACACAGGGGTAAGTTAAACCTTGTTCGGTCAGTTGTTGAATCACCGCTCGATAACGCGCATCCCGTTGGCTTTGATATAACACCTCGCCGTCCCAATGTAAGCCATGAGCATCGAGTTGTTGGAGAATGGTATCAGCGGCACCGGCAACGGCTCGTGGCTTATCGACATCGTCAATACGCAGTAGCCAACGCCCTTGATGGGCTTTGGCGTCTAAGTAGCTGCCGAGGGCGGCAACGAGCGAGCCCATGTGGAGAGGACCTGAGGGTGTGGGGGCAAAACGACCACAGTAGGATGTTGTCATTGCTGCCCCACAACTACGCGTTGACCAGATTGGCTTACGCGCCGGTCATTTGCTTTTCTTTGATTTCCGCTAAGGTTTTGCAGTCTACGCATAAATCTGCAGTTGGGCGTGCTTCCAAACGGCGGATACCGATTTCGATGCCACATGATTCACAAAAACCAAAATCATCCTCTTCGATTTTCTGAAGGGTTTTCTCGATTTTTTTAATCAACTTGCGCTCACGATCGCGAGTACGCAATTCGATGCTGAATTCTTCTTCCTGCGCTGCACGATCCACCGGATCAGGAAAGTTCGCCGCTTCATCTTTCATGTGGTGAACGGTGCGATCAACTTCTTCGCGCAATTGGGCGCGCCAGGCTTCAAGAATTTTTCTGAAGTGCTCACGTTGAGCATCGTTCATGTATTCTTCACCCGACTTTTCCTTATATGGCTCAAGGCCGGCTAACGCCAGGATGCCGTGCGTTTTCTTCTCTGTGCCCTTTGGCATCATGGATCTCCTAAAACAATACTGTTACACGGGTTGTGAAAAAAAGGACGCTACATATACCAGAAAGATCCCAGTTAGGCAATTTTCCATGTCGGTACGGGGAGTAATTGTTTCGCTATTATGTGTTCGGGAGTTATCTCGCATCCAACGGCATAACACTCGACGCCTTTTTGTGCCGCTTGTTTACAGATTTCAGCATACTTTGGATCAATTTCAGTGGCCGGCTCGGCGGAACGAATCGCTGAGTGCAGCGCCACAAACAACAGAATGGCGCGATGCCCCTGTTCACGCATCGCCATCAATTCTTGCACGTGTTTGCTGGCGCGCTGGCTTACGGTATCAGGAAACAATCCGCGTGCGCCCTGTGCGAGGGTTACACTTTTCACCTCAATATAGGTTTGCCGTTGTTGGTGATCCAGCGTAAACCAATCAATACGGCTATTCTGCTCACCATAACGCCGCTCAGGCTGCAGCTCGCAGCGTTCATCAATATCGGCAATAAAGCCTGCGCGAAGCGCCTCGCCAGCCACTTGATTAGCGCGCTGCGTGTTCACCGCAATCCAGTTATTTTGTTTGTCTTGAGTGAGTTCCAGAGTAAGTGAATACTTACGTTTGGGATTGTTGCTGCGGCTACAAGCCGCGCCAAAACCTGCCTCAGCACAACCTGTCATTGCACCGGTATTAGGACAATGGACCGTTTCTACTTCGCCATTGGGCCATTCGATATCGGCCAAAAAGCGTTTGTACCGGCGCAACAGTTTTCCTTGTTGTAGGGGCGGATTAAATTGCATCAATTACCTCAAAACCGCTAAAGTGTTAAGCATCAATAAGCTATAGGGGGAATCACTTGATGTCTACCGCACTACCCGTTTTACTCACCACCGAACAACCTGATGGCTATTGGAAGCCCCACACGCCATTGATATTTAACGAACAAGGCGCGGTCATCGTTGTTGGTGAAGACGAGGCCGAGAACCTACGGCGTATTCAAAAGGCTGGCCGACTGCTGGATAACAACGGCGTGAATCGCATCGAACCGAGCGCGGAGGGCTGGGATAAAGAACGTCAATGGGCGTTAGCAAAAGGCTTCACCTCTACACAGTCAACCAACGAAGTGGTCTGGCATAGCAGCGAACCAGCGGTAGCAGAGCAGCTAAGTCACTTGAGTGAGATTAGCCGTTGGGCTCGAGCACTCATTAATGCGCCGGCCGAAGAGTTGTACCCAGAAACGCTGGCGCAGCGCGTTATTGACTACTTTGAAGAGCTCGTTCCATCGCAAGTCAGTTACAACATCATTAAAGGTGATGACCTACTAAAACAGGGATGGGCGGGTATTCATGCCGTCGGCCGCGCTAGTGTGCGTCAGCCGTTGATGTTGCAACTCGATATTAATCCCACCGGTGATGACAATGCCCCCGTTGCTGCGGCGTTAGTGGGTAAAGGAATTACTTTTGATAGCGGCGGTTACAGCATCAAAGGTAGCGAAGGCATGCTAGCAATGAAATGTGATATGGGCGGTGCAGCGACCCTAGCGGGGGCGTTAGCGCTGGCAGTGCAACGCGGCTTAAAACAGCGCGTTCGATTGATTCTTTGCTGTGCAGAAAATCTTATCGATGGTAGTGCTTTTAAATTAGGCGATATTATCACCTACAAAAACGGGTTAACGGTAGAAGTGGTCAATACCGATGCGGAAGGCCGTTTAGTGTTGGCTGACGGCTTGCAGGCAGCGGCTGAGAGTGGTGCAAAATGGGTGATTGATGCGGCAACCTTGACCGGTGCGGCGCAGATGGCTGTGGGTAAAGAATACAATGCCCTATTCAGTGTTGACGATGGTGCTGCCGCAACAGCAATCAACTGCGCGGCTCAAGAGCGGGAATTGTTGTGGCGATTGCCATTGGCGCCTTGGCACAGTAATAACTGCCCGTCGCCATTTGCTGATACCGCCAACAGTCGGCCGCAAAAAGGCGGTGGACCGGGCGGTGCGAGCAATGCCGCTGGATTTTTACTGCGCTTTGCACCCAACGACGGCAACGGCTGGTTGCATTTCGACTTAGCGAGTGCTTATTTAGGCAGTGCTGATGCGATGTGGTCAGCGGGCGCTACCGGTCACGGTATTCGCACGATTGCCGCGACGCTATTGCAATTGTCGGACTAAAGGGTATTCAACGCAGGGGTAACGGCCACCGAGCAAGTGGTTGATAACGCACACCCTGTTCTGTCGGTTTCGACCAGAACAGGGTCAACGCGGTCCAGCGGATGCGAAAGTTGGCGGGGTTGCCCATCATCTGTGCGGGTTCTTTGGCGCCGCGAATAAGCGAGATATGGGGCGCAAAAGGGCGCTCATCATTGATCGCCAAGTGTTGGCGCAATTGCCCGGCAAATGCGTTCAGACTGGCATTGGGCTGACTGGGTGCCAGGTATACGGTGCGACTTTCTGGCCAGTAGCCGAGCAATCCAAACTGACTCGTCAATGTCGGTCGTTCAACGTTGCTAATGCGTTCCACCAGAGCATCACGCTGTTGCTGAGTGCAAGCACCAAAAAAGCCTAGGGTCAGGTGGTAGTTGCCCCAATAGACGGCATGGCGCGGATGGTTAAGATGGCGGTACTGCCAGTCGGCGAGCGCTTGCTTTTCTGGCGTGAGTAAGTCCAAGCCCAGAAATAATCGTTGTGTGGTTTTCGTGTGATCACTCATCGCTACCCCAAAACAGGCTTTTTTGGCATACTAAACAGTCTGTTGCCGTTGCTCAATAGCGAATACTTAAGGAGAGTGTTTGACCCTCCCGATTACCGAACTTTATCGTCAAATCGCGCAACTTCCCCATGCTGGTGTGAAAGTATTGCAAGCGCCACCAGGCAGTGGGAAGTCGACCGCATTACCGCTATTTCTTCTGCAGCAAGGCTACGCGGCTGACGGCCTGATTGTTATGCTGCAACCGCGCCGAGTCGCGGCCTTGAGTATTGCACATTACCTAGCTGAACAGTTAGGTGAGAGAGTCGGCGAGCGCATCGGGTACCAAATTCGCGGACAGCGCAAAACAGGTACCCAAACGCGGTTAGTGGTGGTAACCGAAGGGGTGTTGTTGCAATGGTTGCAGCGAGACCCTGAATTACCAGGTATCAGCACCATCTTGTTCGACGAATTTCATGAGCGCAATCTGTTCAGTGATTTGAGTTTAGCGTTATTACTCGATGTATTACCGCTGCGCACTTACCTGAGCGTCTGGGTAATGTCGGCGACCATTGATGTTGACGCTTTGGTAGACTTCCTTAGCCCACATAGCGAACAAATTACTGCGCTGACCGCAGCAGGCCGGCAGTACCCTATCGACTACCATTATGTGCCGTTGCAAGCGCAAGAAGATTGGCTGCAAGCAACTTTGCGTGCGATTTTGCTGGCGACCGGGTTGGCGCAACAAGGTATTTTGGTGTTTGTGCCTGGGCAGCGGGAAATGCGTTGGTTGCAGCAGCGCTTGGCGGACGCAAGCCAATGGCCGGTGCAGCTATTACATGGTGGCTTAACCGTGGCTCAGCAGCAACAGGTGGTGCAGGGTAGCGATGCTGCAACAGCCGCACAACGAATTATTCTTAGCACCAATATCGCTGAAACCAGTATTACCGTGCAGCACATCGATACCGTCGTTGACAGTGGCCGAGAGCGGGTGGCTGTTTATGACCCGAACTTGCGTACCAGCAAGCTTATGACGCAGCGGGTGAGTCAAGCTTCAGCACAACAACGCGCCGGTCGCGCCGGGCGGTTACAGGCGGGGCACTGTGTTCGATTAGGCAGTGAAGCTGAGTATCAACGTCTTAGTGCATTTCAGGCGGCGGAGATTGACTACAGTGATTTAGCACCGTTAATACTGCAAGCCAAGTTGTGGGGCACCGAGGTCGCAGCAATGGCGTGGTTGACGCCTCCCAATGCTGGATTGCTGGCCCATGCGGAGGACTGGTTAACGGCCTTTGGGTTACTTGAGCAGGGCGCGTTGACCGATGCTGGGCGGTGGGTGGCGAGTGCTGCTGCTGAACCCCGTATTGCCTTGGTCGCCTATCACGGCTTGCAATTATCCGTGGCCGAACGGGCACAACTGGCGCGTTATCTCGCAACCATTGAAGAGCCACCGCGGAGTCAACAACTCGAGCTTAAACACCTTAGTGAGTTATGTCAGCAGCAGAGGCATGCACGCTGGCAGCAGCGTTGGCAATACTGGGGACGGCAATTGAAACTCAGTGAAGCAGAGCTAAACGGATGCGGTGAGCATTGTTTATCGGCATTGCTATGGGGCTTTTTCGACCGTATTGGGCAGCGCCAAGGCGAGTTACGTTACCGCTTAACAAGCGGCGGTGCCGCGCGTTATTACGACGCGCCTCAGCAAGCCCCAGAATACCTCTTGGCACTGAGGTTGACCTTTCCTGCCGAGCACAATGAAGCGGTTTTGCAATGCGTGGTGAATTTGGATGAGTTGGATTGGCAACAACATCCAGCATTGCCGATTAAACAGCAAACTGTCGCGCGTTGGCAGGGCCAACAACAGCGTTTACAACGCGTAAAGCAAGTTACTTTAGGGCGCTTACAACTGCGTAGTGAAGTGCTTTCTGGGGAAGTCAGTGCGGTCGAATTACAACAGGCATTAATAGCTTACGTGCAAGAGCATGGGCTGGAAGTGTTAACGTTGAGTAAAACTGCGCACCAATGGTTGGCGCGTTGTCGTTTGTTGGCAGAATATGGTGATGACGTGTTTGCGCAGTTTCAGCAATCGCGCTTGCTGGCTGAGTTAGCGGACTGGGCACTGCCCTTTTGGCAAGACATTCGCTCATTAAAACAGTTGCAGCAGTGGGATCCATTGCCGGCGTTGCAAGCGCGTTTGGATTATCAACAGCAACAACAGTTACAGCAAGCTTGTCCGAGTCACTGGCTGGCGCCGTCAGGTCGAAGCGTGGCTATCGACTATCAAGCCGTAACGCCGATTGCGGCTGTGAAACTGCAAGAAGTGTTTGGGGAACCGCAGTCTCCGACATTGGTCTATGGCAAGGTAACATTGACCTTGGATTTACTGTCACCAGCAGCACGGCTACTGCAGCGTACCAGCGACTTAGCGAGCTTCTGGCAAACGGCCTATCCACAAGTGCGAAAGGAAATGCGCGGACGTTACCCCAAGCACCCGTGGCCGGAGCATCCGCAACAGTCGCTAGCGACCACAAAAACCACGCGGCAATTGCGTAAAGATAGTCATTGAGGTGAGTCTTTTGAGTAGAAATTCTTTTTTTCGGCATGTTGGCTGGCTAGCCGTTAAGCTTGGGCTGGTCGCGGCTGCATTACTGTTTTTCTACTGGATTTACCTAGACACTACATTGACCCAACGCTTTAGCCAAAGCCGCTATCAGGCGCCTGCTTTAGTTTACGGCTATGCGCTACCCCTTCACCCGGGGCAAAAGCTGCCTCCGGAACAATTACGGCGCCGGCTTCAATTACTGGGTTACCGTGCGGTAGCAGACGTGCGTGATAGCGGCCAGTTTCAGCAAACGGGTGACGCCTTCGTGCTGTATCGGCGGCCGTTTGATTTTGCTGATGGTCCACAAATGGCGCGTAAAGTAGCGCTCCACTTTAATGACGAAACGCTGACTAAAATCATTAGCCTACCCGACGGCCGCGAACTCGATTCTATGCGCCTAGAACCGCCGCTGATTGGAAGGTTCAGTACCCATTCGAGGGAGGACCGTTTACTGGTGGGTTTTGAATTGGTCCCGAACTTATTCGTTGACACCTTATTACTGGTCGAAGATCGTAATTTTTACCACCATAATGGTGTCGCACCGCTGGCAATCGCCCGCGCACTCGTAGCTAACATCCGTGCTGGACACACCGTGCAAGGTGGTAGCACGTTAACTCAGCAGCTGGTCAAGAATCTTTATTTGACGCGCGAACAGACGCTTTTGCGTAAGGCGCATGAAGCGATGATGGCGTTGGTGATTGACGCCAGATTCAGCAAAAACGATATTCTCGAAGCCTACTTAAACGAAGTCTACTTTGGCCAAGATCGCGGTAATGCGATTCACGGACTGGGGCTCGCCAGCGTGTTCTATTTTGGCAAGCAAGTGCAAGAGCTAAATGCGGCTGATATTGCATTGCTGGTGGGCTTAGTCAAAGGTCCTTCATACTATGACCCACGTCGTCATCCGGAACGTGCGAAGCAACGGCGCGATATGATTTTGCAGTTGATGTTTGAGCATGACTTACTGAGCAAACCTGACTACTTGGCAGCATTACGCAGTGATCTCGAGGTTAAAGCATCGGGGCACTTGGTCAGTTCCAGTCAACCGGATTATCTAGACCGAGTGCAACAAGAGTTAGCCCATATTCCGTTACCAGCCGATTGGCAAAAGCAGGGTCTACGCATCTTTACAGGGCTGGATCCACTGCAGCAGGCGGCTGCTGAACAAGCCCTACAAGACACTGTAAGGCGCTTAAAAAAGCCGGATCTGCAGGGCGCTGTAGTGGTTGCTGACTATCACGATGGCAGTGTTCGGGCATTAGTGGGTGGCACCCAGAATAATGCCGCGGGTTTTAACCGAGCGTTGTTAGCGTTGCGTCCCATCGGCTCACTGATTAAGCCAGTGATTTATAGCCTAGCGTTACAGCAACCTGACCGTTATCAACTGGCGACGCCTTTGTTAGATAACCCAGTGATTTTAGATGTGCAAGGTGATAAAGCGTGGCAGCCGAATAATTATGACGGTGAATTTCTGGGCCAGTTACCGCTTTACCAAGCGTTTGTGACCTCGCGTAATATTCCTGCGGTAAACGTGGGATTGGATATTGGCCCTGAGCGCATTGTTGAGCAACTCAGAGCTTTGGGCGTAGAAACCCCCTTGCATGCGTACCCGTCGATATCGCTGGGTGCGTCAGCGTTGTCGCCTTATGCTGTTGCCCGACTTTATGCAGGCTTAGCCAATCCGCAGGGGTTTCGCCCGTTGCATACTATAGAAGCGATTACCCAGCACGATGGCATGAGTGTCTACCATCATCAACCACAGCCGTTGCAGCAGGTGCTTAGTCCAGAAAGTCAGTACCTAACCGAGTACACCATGCAAGGCGTAGTACGTGAAGGAACCGGTAAGCGCTTGGGCGAAGCTTTTCCAAACGCGCATCTCGCCGGCAAGAGCGGTACCACCAACGATCTACGTGACAGTTGGTTTGTTGCCATCGATGCGGAGCAAGTGATGACGGTATGGATGGGTTATGATGACAATCGCTCTACCGGGCTTACGGGCAGTTCAGGTGCGTTAAAGGTATTGCGCCAAATGCTCAAGCAACAGCCACCGCAGCCACTGCAATTACGTCGTCCAGAGACCATTATTGATGCTAACTTTCGGAGTGACTCTGGGGTACGTGTACCAGATTCCTGCAGTGATGCGGATCCCGAAGTTTTGCGCTTTCCAGCGATAGATAAGCCGGTTATTGAAGGAATGACTTGTGCAGGGACGGTGGAAGAAAAAAGTTGGTGGCAGCGAGTATTTGGCAATTAAGTGGTAGAAAAACTCAGGCGCGCTGGCATGCGCCAGCACGCCTGAGCTGCTATTACTAATACTAAGCCGCCGCCAACGCTACGAAGGCGATTTTGGCCGCCGCAAGAGTTTGTTCAATATCGGCCTCGCTATGCGCCGCCGACATAAAGCCACCTTCGTAGGCCGAAGGCGCTAAGTAAACCCCTTGCTTCAGCATTTCATGGTAGAACCGCTTAAAGTGCTCCATATTGCACTGCGTCGCCTGCTGGTAGCTGGTGACGTGCTTCTCGCGGGTAAAGAAAAAGCCGAACATTGAACCTGCACGGTTAGTGGTAAACGGGATCCCTGCTTGGTCAGCAAGTTGTTGCATGCCGCTTAGTAATTGTTCGACGCGAGCATATAGCTGTTCGTATAGGCCAGGTTTGGCCAATTCGTTGAGGGTCGCAAGCCCGGCCGCCATCGCCACCGGATTACCCGACAGTGTTCCAGCTTGGTATACCGGACCGACGGGAGCAATATGGTCCATAATCGCTTGTTTACCACCAAATGCGCCGACTGGCATTCCTCCACCAATCACTTTACCTAAGGTCGTCAGGTCTGGGATTACCTGGTAGCGCTCTTGTGCACCTCCCGGGGCGGCGCGGAAGCCACTCATCACTTCGTCAAAAATCAATACGCTGCCGAAGTCGTCACAGATTTTGCGCAAGCCTTCCAGAAAGCCCGGCTGCGGTGGGATACAGTTCATGTTGCCGGCGACGGGTTCAACAATAATACAGGCAATGTCTTGGCCAAATTCAGCAAACACTTTGGCGACTGAATCGATGTCGTTGTAGTCCACGGTTAAGGTGTGTTTGGCGATATCTTCTGGGATGCCTGGAGAATTTGGTACGCCCAGTGTCAACGCACCTGAACCAGCTTTGACCAGTAGCGAGTCGGCGTGGCCGTGGTAATTACCTTCGAACTTCAAGATTTTATCTCGCCCAGTGTAACCCCGCGCTAAGCGAATAGCGGTCATCGTCGCTTCGGTACCACTGTTAACCATTCTGACTTTTTCAATCGATGGTACGATCTGCTTAATTTTTTCCGCCATGGTAATTTCGACTTCGGTAGGGGTACCGAAGCTTAGGCCGCGTTCAGCCGCTGCCAAGGTTGCCTGCAGTACTGCTGGGTGGTTATGGCCGAGAATCATTGGGCCCCAAGAACCGACATAATCGATATAGCGTTGGCCATCGGCATCCCACATGTAAGCGCCTTTGGCGCGCTCAATAAAAACTGGTGAGCCACCGACACCGTTAAATGCTCGCACTGGCGAGTTTACGCCACCAGGAATGCTTTTCTGGGCTTGTTGGAAAAGGGTTTCTGAACGACTCATTCGAACCTCTTACAAATTAGGTTTATTGGTGAACCAGTTCACCGCACATTCATGTTGCTGAACTTGGTCTTCGACCCCTAACGTCAATGCAAACAATGCCATCCGAATTAACACGCCATTATCCGCTTGGCGAAAGATCGCCAAGTTTGGGTGTTGGTTGAGGTCGTTATCGAGCTCGTTGGCCTCTGCTCGCGAGTCGCGAGGGAGTGGATGCATAATGACCGTATTGGGTTTGTAGTATTTGGTATAAATTTCGCTGTTTAAACGGAATTTTCCGCGATATTGATCAGCGTCTTCAGGGCTAGCAAAGCGCTCTTGTTGAATACGGGTTTGATAAACAATGTCAGCGTCAAGCGACTCTGTGACTTGTTCAGTAACGGTAACCCGATGTCCTGCTTGTTCTAATGTGGCTAGCACAGAGTCAGGCATGCTCAACGCTTTCGGCGACAGCAGGGTGAAACGTAAATTTTTGTACATCGACAGCAGCGTCGACAGCGAGTGCACGGTACGGCCATATTTTAAGTCGCCCATCATACAAATGTGCATGCCATCGACACTCTGGCCATGGTAGGCCAATTCTTTTTGAATAGTATATAGGTCTAACAATGCCTGAGTTGGGTGTTCGTTAGCGCCGTCGCCGCCATTGATCACCGGCACTCGACTACCTTCCGCAAATTCCGCAACCGAGCCAGATTTGGGGTGGCGCATGGCAATCACATCGGAGTAGCTACTCAGCACTCGTGCGGTATCGTACAGCGATTCGCCTTTGGTTAACGCAGAGCTTTCCATGCCGGTGGTTTCGCGAACTTCACCACCGAGCAAGTTAAACGCCGTGCCAAAACTCACCCGCGTCCGAGTCGAGGGTTCAAAAAATAAATTTCCGAGAATGGCGCCGTCTAATACGCGAGTGCGTTTGGCGCGTCGAGCGTAAGGCTGCATTTTGTCAGCGACAGAGAAAATATATTGAATGCTATCGAGATCAAATTGATTCACCGACAGAATATTCGACCCAGTAAAATTCATCGTAGCTCGCCTCGGCTGGACATCAGATTTGCTGCGCGATGATAGCAAAAAATCACCGCGCTGAACATTAGAAGGGCTTTAATACCGCTAATAAAATAATCGCAAACAGGGCGATAACGGGGAGCTCGTTGTAGACCCGATAGAACCGATGACTGCGTTGGTTTTTGCCGTCCCGGAATTGTGTCCAGATTTTGTAGCAATAACCGTGGTAAGCCAAAAGTAATGCCACCAGCAGCAGCTTAGCGTGCATCCAACCGGCGCTAGCGAACCACGCTGAACCGTAGCTGACCAGTAAAATCAGGCCGAACACCACAGTGAGTACGGCAAAAGGCGTGACAAACCAAAACAGACGTCGCTCCATCACCGTTAATTGCTTGTCTACCGCAGGCTCGGTTGCCATGGCGTGATACACGAATAGCCGCGGCAGATAAAAAATACCGGCGAACCAAGCCACCATAAATATTAAGTGGAACGCTTTAATCCATAATAACGTGGTCATGCTAACTCTCTCTGTAGGGCTTTTCTGACTGTTTCCCAAGTGACTAACGCGAGTGGGTCATTGCTATCTTGATCGTAAATATATACAGCGCCGCGTCGTTGTGGTGACAAAATGTCGTAGACTTCGGACAGGGTTGCAGTAATCCGTAACCCCTGTAATGGCAAATAATTCAATGACGGATTTTCACCGTAAGCGGCGGCAATGTCATAGCTGACCATGCGATACTCCGGCTGATTATTTTCATTGACCGTCATCACCACGACCGATTGTGCTTGCGCGGTCTCCAAGGCATCGAGTAACTCTTCTTGGGTGGGGTCTAAAAGTAACTTGAATTCGCGTTCCATGACTGCTTCGACACCCGTTTTTTGCAGGGCAATGGTGACCGGCGCAATTTGGTAGGGTAAGTCTTGTAACTCAAGCTGGGCAATAAAAATAGACTTTGACCGAAACAGCTGGTTAGAGACCAGATATGCCGGCACGATAACCAGCATGGCTGGAATCACCACTTCGATGCTACCGGATAATTCTACAATCGCCAGCAACGCCGCCAGTGGTGCATGAATAGAGGCCGCCAACATGCCTGCCATGCCCAGCAGAATAAAGGTGTCGAAACTGTCGACTGGCATCCAATGCAGTGGACTGAGCAAACTCACGAAGAGTGCTGCCGAGATTGCACCAATACCAAATACAGAGCCTATTAATCCGCCGGGCACCCCCATTCCTAAAGCGACAGCAGCGGCCACAGTTTTAGCGAACAGTAAGGTAAAAATGACCGACATTGCGGGGTGACTCATAGCGACTTGCGCAATCGCCGAAAGCCCCGGACCGTGGCTGCTGGGAATCAGCAGTGCCAAAATTGCGGTAATTAAACCAGCGAACAATAGTCGGGTAGATAATGCAATGGGTTGCACGGTTTTCAGCACGTCTAACATTAACGCTTTGAAGACCACGCCAATAACCCCCAGCAACAGACCGAATAACACCACCGAAGGTAAAGTGGCGGGCTCAATATTGACCGGAATCAGCATCGCAAACTCCGTGGTGGGTCCGAAAATCTGCTCAGTAATTAACGAGCCGGCCACCGCGGCTAACATCACGGGAATAAATATGTGAACTTTATATTCCCGCAGAACCACTTCCATCACCAGTACCATTGCCGCCAAAGGTGTGTTAAAAGACGCGGCAATTGCCGCTGCAATGCCGCAAGCAGCGAGGGTACGGATGCTATTCTTGGGTGCATCAACGTGGTAGCCCAACCAAGTGGCACTGGCTGCACCCAAATGCACAGCAGGACCTTCGCGACCAACACTGAAGCCGGCAATTAAGGCAATAATCCCGCCAAAAAACTGATTCAAGGTAGAACGCCACGGCAGAATCCCATAGTGCTGTTTCATGCGATGAATCACATAAGGAATGCCCAAACGGATGCGTTTAAAGCCGGTTAATTTGAACAGCAGGTAAATAATGGCGACAGCAACCAGCGGGATAACAAAGCGTGACACATCAGACATTGGCTGTTGCCACTGGGTGCTATTTCCGACAAGATAACCGCCGTGCTCAATGGCGAAGCGGAATAACACAATCACTAATGCCGCAGCGCAGCCACCAAGCAGCCCCATAAGGCAAATAGCCAGCGTGGTTGCGGGCCGAGCTAATTGCGATCGAAGCTGAAGTTGCAAAGTGCGCAGCAGGCGCATGGGCAGTGTCCTTGGCAATCAGTCATGATAATGTGGTTACTGAGTGAGCTCAGTGTAACATATTACCAACAATAACAATCACCCGATGAGTCAACAACTTATGAATGAAAAATGGCGTCTCTCTTATTGGCAACAACGCTATGGGCGGTTACCCGTGATGTTGATATCGGTTGCCTGTTTGGCCATTTTGCTGTGGGCATCGTATCGCTTGGGAATGTGGTACGGCGGAGTATTGCAAGATAAAGTCGCACAACAAGGGCAGCAGTTAAGTCAGCTTTATCAACGCATTGAGCGGTTGGAATATCAACGCCATGTGAACGAAGTGGAGTTGGATATTGAAAAGGCAGCCAACAGCAGCCTGCAACAGGAGCTCACGATTGCGCAAGATGAAAACTTCGGCTTGCGTCGGGAATTAGCGTTTTACCAAAAGATCATGGCGCCAGAGTTGGAAGCGGATGGTGTGGTTATCGATTCATTCGTGTTAACGCCGAATATTGCTGAACGTCACTTCCACTTTAAACTGGCGGTTATTCAACTCGAACGACGGCGTAAATTGATTGAGGGGCGCATTAGCATTCACTTGGTTGGTCGCTCAAATGGTGCGGTAAAGTCGTACGACCTGCTCGACTTAGCACGGATTAGCGATGCGGACCGCAAATTCGCGATGCGATACTTTAGCTTGTACGAGGGCGATTTCTTCTTGCCTGAAGACTTTGTACCAGAACGTTTTGATGTCAAAGTGAGTTTACCCGAAAGCGCCCAACGCCAGCTTGAGCGACGATTTTACTGGCGCTCAGTGCTGCAAAGTGTCGAACCACGAGAGGGTGTCACCACCCATAGTAATACTTGACCCAAATAGTCGGGTAAGCGACAATGCGCGGGCAAATCATGGGAGGTAGTCGAACGATGAGCGCAGTTGAAACCGCAATGCCAATTCAATTTACCGAAGCGGCAGCGAAAAAGGTTAAGAGCCTAATCGCGGAAGAACAGAACCCTAATTTAAAGTTGCGTGTCTACGTGACGGGTGGCGGCTGTTCGGGCTTTCAGTATGGTTTCACGTTTGATGAAAAATGTAACCCTGGCGATATGGAAATCGAGAAAGAAGGAGTATTGCTAGTGGTCGATCCGATGAGTTTGCAATACCTTGCCGGTGGTACCGTCAATTACGAAGAAGGCCTACAAGGCTCACGTTTCTTCGTGGATAACCCCAACGCAACCACCACTTGTGGCTGTGGAGCCAGCTTCTCCATCTAACCGAGGGTCTGTGCTGTTCATCCTGCTTTGGATGCAGTGACCACCGAGTTGCGATAAAATACCCCTCAGTTTTCACGCAGTGAGGTGGTAATGAGCTTGTACGCAACCCATATTGAGACAGTAAAACAGCGTTTTGACGCTGCATTAGCCGCAACCGGTTTTGATTCGGTTTTAGTGTATGCCGGCCAGCCCCGAGTCGCCTTTTTGGACGACAACCCGTACCCCTTTCGCGTCAATCCATTATTTAAGTATTGGTTGCCGCTAACTGACAGTGCAAAAAGCGCGATTTTCTATCGCCGGGGTGATAGCAAGCCGACGTTATACTTTTTCCAAGCCAAAGATTTTTGGCATGCACCTGTTAATATGCCAGAAGCCGAGTGGCAACAGCACGTTACTGTCAAAGTCATCAGCGATCTAAAGCAGTTAGAAAGCGATTTAGGCAGCGCCCTGAAAGACACAGCATTTTTAGGGGAGTACTTTGCGCAACCGGTGAAAGACTGGCAGGTTAAAGCGCGTAATCCGCAAGCCTTAATTGATCACTTGCACTTCCACCGAGCGATTAAAACCAAATGGGAAGTGAGCAACCTGCGTGAAGCCAACCATTTAGCCGCCAAAGCCCATTTGGCTGCCAAGGCAGCGTTCTTTGAAGGTAAGAGTGAGTTCGCCATTCACCAAGCGTACTTGGACGAAATCACCATGCGAGAATCGGAAGAGCCCTATAACAGCATCGTGGCGTTGAATGAGCACCCTGCTATTTTGCATTACGACGTGTATGACCGCAGCGCGCCAGCCGAATCGCGTTCGTTCTTGATTGATGCTGGCGCAACCTACAACGGTTACTGCGCAGACATTACCCGAACCTACGCACGCGAAACCGGATTTTATGCAGACATCGTAAAAGCTGTTGATGATGCACAGAAAGCAGTTCTGGCTGAAATCCGTCCAGGTAAAAGCTACTACGACTTGCATGTTTCTCAGCATATGAAGCTGGCACAAATCCTATCTGACTTTGATTTTGTTAAAGGCGATGTCGATAGTATTTATCAGAAAGGCTACACCAGCGCCTTTATGCCACACGGTCTAGGCCACTTCATTGGGCTTCAAGTACACGATGTCGGCGGTTTTATGAAGGCCGATGATGGCAGTGAATATGCCCGTGATGATCGCCACCCATTCTTGCGCTTGTTGCGTCCTATCGAGCAAGGGCAAGTATTCACCATCGAACCAGGTATGTATGTGGTTGACCAACTGCTAGAGGCACACAAAGACAGCACCGATATCAACTGGGCGAAGGTTGACCAGTTGCGTCCGTTTGGTGGTGTGCGGATAGAAGATAGTGTGGTGGTTGGTGCTGATGGCGATAACGAAAACCTGACGCGCGATGCCTTCACTAAATTAGGTGAAGCGCAGTAATTAATCGGGGAGGTACTTCACTCCCAATATTGCCGGGCTACTCGCTCCTGTTACCGCAGGCAGGTTGCCCGGTTTTTTATGTTCGAAACACCAACCTAGCCAAGCAAACGCCATCGCCTCAACCCACTGCGGTTCTACCCCAAGCTGCTCTGTGGTTGCCAGCGTAATAGTGCGCGGCAATGCCTGTTGTAATGCTTCCATCAATAACGGATTCAGCGCGCCACCACCGCAAACATAAAGTCGCTGTGGTTGTTGCGGTAAAAAGCGTTCAACCGCATCGGCGACAGTTTTAGCGCTCAATGCCACCAACGTGCGCTGCACATCGGTAGCAGCGATGTCGCCACAGGCTTGGATATGCGCAGTTAACCACGGCAAATGGAAGTCGTCACGGCCAGTACTTTTTGGTGGTTGACGATTAAAGTACGGGTCTGACAGTAGGCGCGCCAAAAGTTGAGGGTGTACCTGCCCCTGAGCTGCCCAGTTACCGCCTTCATCAAACCCTTGGCCGTTGTGGTGTGCTTGATACCATTGGTCGAGCAGGGTATTTGCTGGGCCGGTATCAAATCCGGTAACGGCGTCGGCGGCGCCTGGTAGCCAGGTGATATTTGCAATCCCCCCGAGATTGAGAATCGCCGTCGGTTGATCCGCGCGGGCAAATACCGCCTGATGATAAGCTGGTACTAGCGGTGCGCCCTCGCCGCCAAGCAGTATATCTTTGCGGCGGAACTCGCTAATAACAGGAATGGCGGTTAACAAAGCTAAGCGCATGGGGTCACCGATTTGCACGGTGTAGGGTGGTTTAGCCTGTGGTTGATGACGAATGGTTTGGCCGTGGCTAGCAATCGCCGTGATATCAGTGGCTTTAAGTTGTGCCTGCGCTAAAACCTCGGCAACCACCAAAGCACAGGCTTCAGCGAATGCGGCTTCCGCTGCAGCGATGCGCTCAACTTCGTTGTCGCCGCTGTGACACAGTGCCAGTAAAGATTGTTGCAATGCCCTTGGCATAGCGAGACTGTAGCTCGCACGCAGCTCGGCTTGTTTGGGATTCGCAAAATCGACGACGACGGCATCGATAGCATCCATACTGGTGCCAGACATGATGCCGATATAGTAGTCGCCCGCCATTAGCGCATCGCCAAATAAACGCGCTTATTATTTTCCAACATTGCCATCAACTGGTCAGCCTTCGCGCGGAACGCTGGCAACTGCGAGTCATCCAACGATTTTGCTTTCGGTAGCTCGACGCTACGCGGGTTACGATGGACGCCGTCGACAAGGAATTCGTAGTGCAAATGCGCACCGGTGACACGCCCTGTAGAACCCAGTTTACCGATTATCTGGCCTTGGTGAACACGTTCGCCATTACGTACCAGCTTTTTACTCAAGTGCAGGTACTTGGTCACGTAGCGTTCACCGTGTTGAATAAAAATATAGTTACCATTCAAACGGTTATAAGAGCTAGCGATAACTTTGCCATCGCCCGATGCCATAATTGGGGTGCCAACTGGGGCGACGTAATCAATCCCGTTGTGCGGTGCTATGCGCCCTGTCACAGGGTGCAGACGGCGTGGATTAAAGCTAGAGCTGATGTAGGTGAAGTTAACCGGAGAACGTAAAAAGGTTTTACGCATGGCACGACCGTTCGGTGTGTAATATTGGCCGTTGTCGTTGAATACCGCCTGGAAATACTCGCCATTATTGACAAACTCAGCAGCAAGAATACGGCCATAACCCACAAACTCACCGTCGATAAATTGCTTTTCGTACATCACGCTAAACTCGTCGCCTTTGCGTAAATCTAAAGCAAAGTCGATGTCCCAGCCGAAGATGTTCGCAATGCTCATGATCTGGCCTTCGGTCAGGCCAGCGTCGATACCCGCATTCCAAAAACTTGATGTAATTACTGCGTGCGCAAACTGGTTGCGGACTTCAACCTGACGCTTTTCTACCTCGGCAACATAGCTATCGTTTTGGCGTGTGATCAATAGCGTGTCGGTATCCGACAGCGGGTACACTAACTGCACTAAGCCACCGTCACCATCTTGCGCGAAACGCAGACGTTCACCCGGGTGCAAGTTACGTAAAATTTTACTCTCGTCACCAGACTCAGTCACTTCATAAAGTTGTCGCGGACTTAGCCCCATGTGCTCAAAGATTTTCGCCAGACTATCGCCTGAACGAACTTTGTAAGAGCGCCAATTTAACGCATTTTCCGGATCTTGTTCATCGACATCCGGCGCTGGCAACGCCAAAGCAAGATCATAGCGTTGGCCGGGAATAAGTTGTTCCGCAGGAGTGCTATTACGAGAAGCGGTTGCTTGGTCGGAGGGGACCAGCAACAGAATAAACATCAAGGTGCTGATAAAACTTAGCAGCACTTGGTGGCGGTGCGGGAGCTGGGCAAGCAGCTGGCGCATTTTTTTAATTACAGACGTCATGTGTTAGCGCATATTCGTTATTGTCGGTGAATCAAAACAGCAAAAGCCATATAACCCCAGATTCACTGAGTCTTTTGCAGGATAATACGAAAAAAACGGGAATACCAGTGCACAATGCTTAAAACCTTGCCATGGTTGGCGTAGAATAACCGTTTTTACCCATGCTACGACCGCACAAAAAGGAGAAAGTTTGCAATGAGTGTGTCGGTAGACGAAGCCATCGCGGAATTAACACGCGGTGCCGATGAAGTATTGCTTGAGCAAGAACTCAAAGAAAAATTGTCTGAAAACAAACCGTTAGTCGTAAAAGCTGGGTTCGATCCAACCGCACCTGATTTACACCTAGGGCACACGGTTTTGATCAATAAAATGCGAGCGTTCCAAGACTTGGGACATCGAGTAGTTTTTTTGATTGGGGATTTCACCGGCATGATCGGTGACCCAACCGGAAAAAATGCAACGCGCAAACCGCTCACCCCAGAGCAAGTGCTCGCTAACGCGGAAACCTATAAAGAGCAAGTGTTCAAGATCCTCGATCCCGAAAAGACCGAAATTCGCTTTAATTCAGAATGGATGCAAAAGCTCGGTGCAGACGGCATGATCAAACTCGCCGCGCGCCACACCGTAGCGCGGATGCTGGAACGCGATGACTTTAAAAAGCGTTACCAGTCGAACCAACCCATCGCTATCCATGAGTTTCTCTACCCCTTAGTGCAAGGCTGGGATTCCGTGGCATTAGAAGCCGACATCGAACTCGGTGGTACCGACCAGCGCTTCAACCTGCTGATGGGACGCGAATTACAAAAAGAAGAAGGCCAACGCCCACAGACAGTCATGATGATGCCATTGTTAGAAGGCCTTGATGGCGTTCAGAAAATGTCAAAATCACTCAATAACTACATCGGTATTACCGAGCCAGCGAACGAAATGTTCGGCAAGGTTATGTCGATTTCTGACGAATTGATGTGGCGTTACTTCGAACTGCTAAGTTTCCGCCCGTTACAGGAAATCGACGCCTTGAAGCAATCGGTGGAAGACGGTGCCAACCCACGTGATGTAAAAATTGCCTTAGCAAAAGAAATCATCGCCCGTTTCCATGACGAAGCCGCCGCCGAAGCCGCACATCAAGATTTTACCCAGCGCTTCTCTAAAAATGCGTTACCAGACGATATCCCAGAGCGAACTGTAGACAGCAAAGGCGAAGGCATGGCGATCGGCAACTTACTCAAAGAAGCCGAACTCGTAGCCTCAACTTCAGAAGCCCTGCGAATGATCAAACAAGGTGCAGTAAAACTCGACGGCGAGAAAATCTCCGATACCCGCTGGCAGTGCCCAGCAGGAACCTCTGGCGTTCTCCAAGTCGGCAAGCGCCGCTTCGCTAAAGTGACACTAAGCTAACCCGAGCAGCGGTTTACCCTATACTGCGACCGGCGGCTTATGCTCGCGGCATCGTCAGGGTTGGGATTGCTTGTTCCCTACCACGGAGTCTAGCTTGGGCGCGTCGGCAATTCTTTACTGCGGCCTATGGCTGCGGCCCGCGGCATCGTTAGGGTTGGGGGAAGGCTCGGAGTGTGGGCGCTTGGGTGGTTAGTGCTCAGCGTCCCGCTGGTTCACGGTGTCTCCGGTAAAAAGACGCTCGAGCCATCCATGGCCGCTCAGTCTCTGGCCCTCCCTGGCCAGAGATGCTTTTTACCGGAGCCCCCGCGCCCCAACGATACGCTCATCAATATCGAGGAAAACACGCCCACACCCCGAGCCAAATAGGTGCGGAGAAGCGATGCCGCCCACCATCGCGGAAAGCCGCAGTAAAGAAGTACCAGCCTTTATCTATTAGCCGTTATCCACCAGCTTCAGACAGCCTGCTTGGGGTTGGTTGTTCTCTACCACGGCGCGCTGGGTGTGGCTTCGGCATCGCTTCTCCGTAGCCCTAAGCTTGGGGTGTAGGCGCGACTTCCCCCACATTTAACGCACAACGTTGGGGCGCGAAGCTGGGGAAAAAGTATCTCCGGCCATGGACGGCCGGAGACTAAGCGCCTCATGGATGAGCTCGAGCGGCTTTTTCCCCAGCTTCGTGAACCGGCGGGGTGCCGTGCAATGACTCTAACAAGCGCCTACACACCAAGCGCCCTCCAGCCCCTCACGATGCCGACGTACCCAAGCTAATCGCCGTGGTAGAGAGCAACCAACCCTGACGATGCCGCGAGCCCAAACCCCCGGTCGCGGTAAAGAATTGGTACTTTAACGCAGGCACAAAAAAGCCCGCGGCTGCGGGCTTTTGTGGTTTGGCTTGTGCGGTTTAGACCGTAAAGCTTTTGATCGAGTCTTGTAGTTCGTCTGCCAGTTTTGCCACTTCGTTTGATGCTTCGGCTGTTTGGCGTGAACCTGAAGCGGTTTGTTCGGCAATCGAAACAATGGCTTCCAAGCGCTCGCTGATATCTTGTGCTGTGCGGCTCTGTTCTTGTGCGGCTGATGCAATATGGTTACTGCTGTCAGCGGCTTGATGCACGGAGTCGGTAATTGACTGCAATGCTTGCGCAGCTTCGTCTGATTGGCCGACACAGAGTTCTGCTTGTTCGCGGCCTTTGTTCATTACTGTTACGGCGCGTTGCGCATCTGTTTGCAAGCTTTCAATCATTTGCTGAATTTCTTCAGTAGACTCTTGCGTCCGGCTTGCCAGTGTCCGTACTTCGTCTGCGACTACTGCGAAGCCTCGACCTTGCTCACCTGCACGGGCTGCTTCGATAGCGGCGTTCAGTGCCAGCAAGTTGGTTTGGTCGGCAATGCCACGGATAACGTCGAGGATGCCACCGATATTGCTACTGTTCTCGTACAGTTGGTTAATAACGGTTGATGCGTTCTCAATTTCTGACGCCAAGCCTTCGATAGTTTTCTTGTTTTTGCCAGAAATTTCACGTACGCGACTGGCTTCTTCATCAGAGTGCTGAATTTCGCGCAAGGCTTCTTGGGCGCCATTGGCCATTTCTGAAGAAGTGCTATTCATCTCTTGCGTGGCGGTGGCTACCTGTTCGATCTCATTACGCTGTTGTTCAATAGCGCTGGTGGTTTCCACTGAAACGGTGGATGACTGCTCTGCGGCTGTGGCAAGCTGCGTCGCCCGGTTAGCGATACCATTAATCAATTCACGTAGGTTGGCGGTTAACTTGTTGGTGTTGTTCGCCAGCTCACCAAATTCGTCTTTGGCGTTGTAGTTAACGCGTTCGGTAAGGTTGCCATCAGCCATGATGTTGAGCATGTGGTTAACCTTCGCTAACGGTTGGCTGATGCTGCGTACGGTAATCCAAGAAATCACGACTGCTAAGGCGATAGAAATCAGGGTGATGATGCTATTCACCCAGCTACCGGTTGAAATCGTTGAGTCGACGTTCTGCCGTGTTTCTTCGGCAATATTGCGCACAGCATCCTGCAATTTTTCCGCTAAGCCCATCACCACATTAAGTTGGCTTTCACTATCAACAAGCAGCTTCTGAGCATCGCGACGTGCTTTGAGACGGTTTATGACTTTATCAGGATACGAACCATCACCTTCTAGTTGTGAAATGGCATCGCGGGTCATACTAGCGGCGTCAGCCACTAGTTCTGCTGCTGTTTCACCTGATTGGTTCTCAAGCTTTGCAAGCTCGGGTTTGATACCTTCAAGGGCAATATTGATTTCACTATGGATAACGTCGGCTTTATCCAGCTTATCGGCATTACGCAGGTCGTAAAGCAAAGTGACTAGCGATGATAGCGAGGATTCTAAGTTACTTGCGGCACTTTTAACGTCCTTAGATTGTGCCGCATCCATGGTATCTAGCAATTTTACCGAAGCGTCATCAATACCAAAAGAGAGGTTATCCAGTTGATCGCTAACTTGGTTGCCTAAGCTAAGGTAGGTCGATTGTTTCGCGAACAGTTGTTCGACCAATGACATGTATTGCTCTGCTTCTTGACGGACAGCTTTGATGTTGTCTGATTGGCCTTCACCGGCAATGAGGTTTTGTAGCTGGTTAAGCGATTTATTGAGAGTGGTTTTCGACTCTTCAAACAATGCTTTGTGATGGTCTAGTTCGTCTTGTGTTTTATCGTAGAACGCTTGTAATTCGATATTAGAGAGTTCCAGAATGTCGACTTTCACACGCGACACTTCCTCAAGGGCAGGTACTGCCTTGTCATTTAAGCGTTCTGCAGAATCGCCAATACCGTTGATGTTAAACACTGAACTTAAGCTTATCACCAGCAGTAGCAGGGTAATGATGGCGAATCCACCAATTACTCGCATTGCAACGGTTATTTTCATGAAAAGTACCTCACCATTTCGCTGTTACAGCTTGTCAAAACTATCATCAAAATTATGTCAAAGCGGGCTGCTGAATGACTTCACCGCTATCGGCGTTCCACAACGTCATGGACTCGCCCCACACGCAACCTGTATCTAACCCTATTATATCGTCACGCCCTGTGTGGCCCATTAAGGCCGCCCAATGACCAAAAACGATGCGTGTTTCGCTTGCTGAACGGTTATTAAACCAAGGTGCTAATCGGCTATCCGCAACCTCACCCGGTGGTCCCTTGTGGGAAAAATCTAAACGTCCATCAGCAAAGCAAAAACGCATTCTAGTAAATGCATTGACTATAAATCGGTATCGGTCGAATCCGCTAAGACTTGAGCACCAATTGTCAGGTTTATTGCCATACATATTATGCAACAGCTTGTTATCACTATCATTACGCAATCTGTCATGTACTTCATCGGCGTAGTTCAAAGCGTCAGTGATTGACCAACGGGGATAAAGCCCAGCATGACTCATCAAGATGTTACGTCGGCTATCATAATGTACTAAAGGCTGTTGACGAATCCACTCATCTAAGTTCAATGCGTGGCGCTGTTCGATCAATGGCTGCAAACGGTCTGCTGGATTTGGCTCCCGTTCTCCCGCGAGAATGGCAAGTAAATTGAGGTCGTGATTGCCCAATACCCAGAGTGCCGCGTCGCCTAACTGTTGGAAGCGTTTTACCACTTCGTCAGAGTGAGGGCCTCGAGCCACCAAGTCGCCGACACAACGTAACTGGTCGAGATTTGGGTTAAAACCGACGCGAGTGAGTAGCGCGTCTAGTTCAGCAATACAGCCTTGAATATCGCCTACGTAATAAACGGCCATTAGTGCAGGATATTAGGAATGGCAAGGCGGAATGATGGAATGTTAACGCGGAACGACTCGCCCTCATCAGTGACCATGCCGTAGTGTCCTTCCATTGTACCAATAGGTGTTGCGAGAACGGTGCCACTGGTGTAGCTAAACGATTCGCCTGGGGCGATTTGCGGCTGTTGCCCGACTACGCCATCACCCGCCACCCGAGTGATTTTGTTATCGGCATCGGTAATCCGCCAGTCACGATTTACTAACTGCAACGGCTTTTCCGAGTGGTTTATGATGGTGATGGTGTACGCAAACACAAACTGATTGTCATCAGGCGTCGACTGGGCGGGAAGGTACTGCGTTTCCACGGTAATCTCTACTGCTTCCTGTAACGTCATTGCCACTTAACTATTCTCACTTAACCAATTCGCGATAGCGCAATACTGCTCAACACTCAGCGTCTCAGGCCGAGCGCTGGGGTCTATTCCCAACGCCTCTAGTTGCTCTGCAGTCATTAGCGCACGCATGTTGTTTCTTATGGTTTTACGCCGCTGATTAAACGCTGTCAAACAAACTTGGTGTAGACGTTTGCGGTCTTTTACCGAGTGCGGTGGTTGCTCATAAGGAATCAACCTGACGACGGCAGAGTCTACTTTCGGTGGGGGATTAAAAGCGCCGGGCGGTACCTCTAATACCGGAATCACTTCACAGGCCTGCTGCACACCCACACTTAAACGCCCATAGGCTTTACTGCCTGGCTCAGCCGCCATACGTTCGACGACCTCTTTTTGCAGCATAAAATGCATGTCTTGAATCGCGCCTGAAAACGATAGCAAGTGAAAAATCAGCGGTGTTGAAATGTTATAAGGCAAATTGCCGAACACGCGTAGCTTTTTACCTTCACGGGTGAACTGCTGAAAATCGGTTTTTAGTGCGTCGCCGCGGTGAACCTGCAACTTGTCTTGCAAAAATGGATGTTGCTCTAGCCGTTCGGCAAGATCACGATCCAGTTCGACCACCTGCAGCAACCCACTAGCTTCGGCGACGGGTTCCGTTAAAGCCGCTAAGCCTGGACCTATTTCAACCAGGTTTTCGCCTGGCTGTGGGTTTATGGCGTGGACGATATTGGCAATGACGTTTTGGTCATGCAGAAAGTTTTGTCCGAAGCGCTTGCGGGCGCGGTGACCTAAATGTGTTTTACTCATGAGCGTGTTGCATTAACCATATCGATTGCAGTGGCGATGGCCAGTCTGCAACTACCATCGTTGACCTCGGATTTACCGGCTAAGTCGAGTGCGGTGCCGTGGTCTACCGAGGTTCTAATAAAAGGTAGCCCTAGGGTGATATTTACCGCATTGCCAAAACCTTTGTATTTCAGCACAGGCAAACCTTGGTCGTGATACATCGCGACCACAACGTCTGCTTGCTCGAGGTATTTGGGTTGAAACAGCGTATCGGCAGGCAGTGGCCCAACTAGGTTCATACCTTCTAGGCGCAGTTGCTGCAGTGTTGGATTGATGACATCCAGTTCTTCGCGACCAAGATGCCCTCCCTCGCCAGCGTGGGGGTTGAGCCCACAAATGATCATTCGTGGCTGCTGAATATTCCATTTCTGACGAAAATCGTCATGGATAATGCGCAGCACCATTTCTAGCCGCTCACGGGTAATGGCTTTAGCAACATACGCGAGAGGGATGTGAGTGGTCACTAAAGCGACCCGCAACCCTTCGGTGGCTAACAACATTACCACATCATTGCAGTTAGCTTGCTGGGCAAAGTATTCGGTGTGGCCAGAAAACGCGATTCCAGCTTGGTTGATCACCCCTTTATGAACGGGGCCGGTAACCACCGCATCGAACTCACCATTAAGATTACCCTCACTGGCGCGGTGCAAGGTTTGCACAACGTAACTGCCGTTTGCTGGGTTAAGCTCGCCCGCAACCACGGGGGCTTCTAAAGGCGTATGAATAATGGATAAGCTGCCGGGTGGGTTAGCGGTCGACTTCGCCGCAGCGTTATAGGGCTGCAAGGTTAGCGGCAGCCCTAATTGTTTCGCGCGTTGCGTTAACAACTCGGCATCGGCAATCACACACAGCTGCGCCTGCCAGTCCTGTTGCGCCATGCGAATGGCTAAATCCGGACCGATACCCGCAGGCTCACCTGGGGTGAAAGCAATGCGGGGTAGCATCTACTTCTCTACCTCTTCCACGTAGGCTTGGTCGCGAATTTCTTGCAACCACGTATTGAGTTCCTCGCGATATTTACGGCTAAATAAAATTTGGTATGCCTTATCGCGCTTGCTCTCTTGTGTGGCGTCTAGCATTCGACGATCTTCAACTTGGACAATGTGCCAGCCAAACTGAGTTTTAAAAGGTTCACTGACCGTGCCCACGTCTAACGTTTTTACTTTTTCCGCAAACTCTGGCGCATAGCGGGCAGGGCGAGACCAACCTAAATCACCACCGCGTGATGCTGAGCCTGGATCTGCCGAGTGCTCTTTCGCTAGCTCGGCAAACGTTTTCTCACCAGAAATGATTTGTTGACGATATTTTTGCAACCGCTCTTTGGCTTTTTCGTCGGATAAAATGACTGAAGGCTTGATCAAGATATGCCGTGCCTTTACTTCCTGAACTTTCACTTGCTGTTGGCCACGAATTTTTTCAACCTGAAGAATATGGAAGCCGATGCCGCTTCGAATGGGTCCAATGATCGCGCCCTCGCTTTTGCCGTCGACAGCATCAGCGAACAAGGTAGGCATTTCATTGGTGCTCATCCATCCAAGATCTCCGCCGTCTAACGCGTTATTACCTGCCGAGCGACTAATGGCGATGGCGGCAAAGTCGCCCCCGTTATTCAATTCGCTAATAATGTTGTTCGCTTTGTCTTCCGCTGCGTCGATAGCTTTTTGGCTTGAGCCTGACTGAGCTGGAATAAGGATCTGGCGTAAATGATATTCCACCGTATTTGCACCCTGTTCATCAATCAAGTCGACTAAGCTATCTACCTCTTGGCTGGTCACCGACACTCGACGCTGCACGGCTGCACGTTGCACCTGACCAGTAAGGATTTCGGTCCGCACATTCTCTCGATAAGCCGCCCAACTGGTGCCATCGGAAGTGACATCTTGGCGCAGTTCAGCAACTGTCATACCCTGGTCGGCTGCAATGCGGTTAATGGTTTGGTCAAGCTGCGCATCGCTAATTTCTATGCCCATACGCTTCGCCATTTGTAACTGCAATTCTTGCAATACCAAGCGTTCAATCGCTTGTGAACGCAGGACCTTTTCGCTCGGTAACGGTTGTCCAGCCTGTTCGGAACGGCGCTTAACTTGCGCGACCAGTTGATCTATCTGGCTTTCCAGAATGACATTCTCATCAACAATCACCGCGACGCGGTCGAGCACTTGTTGTGCTTGAGCGGGAGCTGCAGAAAAGCTGCTTGAGAGTGCAACCGCCATAAGTGAGAACGCTAAAAAAATTCGCTTCATTGTGACTACCATTAGTTACTGAGATAAAACGGGCGACGATAGCCATATATGCTCTTTTGCAGCATATCGATAAGGCTATTACTGTCACCGGTTAAGCCGGTAATGATAAATTGCAGGCTGATGCCATTGTCAAACTCAGGTTGCCCGAATGGCTGTGCTGAGTTTTGTACAAATTCAAGGTTGCGATTGATGCGCCGATAAGCACTGAACCTCAGTGCCCAACAGCAGCTTTGATATTGTAACCCGAGAATTGCATCATTGGTGCGATCATTACTTAAGTCGTAATAAACATTTGCTGCGACTTGCCAGCGTGAGCCTAGCGACCATACCGTCTGCATGCCAACCTGTTCAATATCTGTTGTGAAAACATCACTGACGTTTCGGTGGCTAAGCTGAATCAGGTGTTGGTCGTCTTTGCGGTATTCTAACGCGGTCTGACTCTTGCGGGTGACATTAAGTTCCGTATCGTATTGAATCGCGGCACTAAACGACCAGCGTCGTCCCACTTGAAATGCCAAGTCACCTGCCACTTCGGAGTTACTCGAAGTGATCTCTGCACTGTCGTCGAGTAACCCGGTTCGACTATTTTCCAAGTAATAAATTTGACCAATGCTGAGCCGCATCAGCTCGTGCTCGCTGGCATCGAAGAGTTGGGTGCTTGCCCCCACAGTCACTTGGTTTGCTTCGGCAACTCGGTCTAAGCCAGAGAAGCGTCGGGCGCGGAATAAGCCATTGTAGTCATCCTGCATTAACGTGGTGTCGTAAATGCCGATATCGCTTTGGTCTCGGAACGGAACGTAAAGGTACTGAATTTGTGGCGACAGTGTTTGACGGAAGTTTTCGCCGTCACTTTCGTAGATTCGCTCAAAGTTTACTTGGCCACGCAAACGCAGACGTGGCAGCGTGCGGCCGGTAGATTCGGCTAGTTGTTCATTAGGGCTACGCTGCTCATAACGGGTGTACAACATACTGGCTTCCGCCAGCCCTTCAAAAGCGGGATCTTCATACGCCAAAGCCAGAGACGGTTGTAGATGTAAACGTAGCGCGTGTTCGTCCCCTCGCTGTTGGTTTTGGAAGTAGGTCAGCTCACTCTCCCAACGCGCGTTCAAGCCATTCTCTAATTGGAACGGTTGATAATCCAAGGAGATTTGCGGCATGGTGCGAAACGCTGGGTTGAATTGCCCCAACAGTTCATAGTCCTCGCTTCGTAACTGCGCATGCCAATCGTGGTATTGGTAGTCGAGTTGCGCGACGCGATAGATACTGGTATCGGCGCGACCAGCGAATTCGCTGCCAAAGTCATTAATATAATCATCATCGCTAATGCCGGTTGCATTGAGGTAGCCGCTGAGTCGATCGGAAAACTTGGCTGAGTGATTAACATGCCATAAATAGCGGTCTGGACGAGTTTCGATGCTATTGTCCGAACCCAAAAACTCCAAATTGACTTGGCCTTGCTGGCGCTCAAATAGGTAGCGGTATTCCCCCGCAATCATCGCACCTCGATTGGTCAGTATCGACGGCGTTAGGGTTGCGTCCATATTGGCGGCGATATTGAAGTAATAAGGCAAGGATACCTCTAAACCACTTGTCGATGACGAATCTATAGTGGGGTATAACAACCCAGTTTTACGCTTGTCGTTCACAGGGAAGGTAAAGTAGGGAATGTAAAAAACAGGGACATCGAATAGTTCAAATTTTGCATTCCAGGCTTCGCCGAAATCTTCATTTTCGCTCACCGCAATGCGCTCTGCACTGAGTTGCCATGCCGGATCCTCAGCAGGGCAGGTGGTAAAGGTTGAACCAAGCAAATTAACCGACTGTTGATCGATTTTCAGGGTTTCGGCGACACCGGTCGCGTTGGTTGTTGCCATTTGGTAACGGGTTTGGCGTAACTCGACTTGGTTATTCTGCCCGTCTAACGAAAAGCCTTCGCCAGTAACGTTTACGAAGCCATCACTAAAGCGTACATTACCGCGCGCCTCAATGCGGCCGGTTGCCTGATTGATGGTCGCTTGGTCGGTAAACAACCACAGTTGTTGGTTCTGAACTTCAACGTCGCCCCAGAAGTTGGCCTTATTACCGACTTGTTCCACGGTGGCATGATCGGCACGCACACCGATACTGCCCTGCTGCATGCCAACGATTGGCGAAGGAGGAGCATAAGCCGCAATGCGATCGGTTGCTGGGCACTGAGCTGGCGCCGCTTGCTGCGGAGCCGCGGTGCCTGCAGCGCTGCACAGCAGCGCCAAGCTAGCTAAACTCAACCGTAAAAACGACGCTGTTAAACGTGGGCTTTGGACGTTACGCTTCATTACCACTCGGTTTCGCGAAAAATTGGGGCTATGATAAAGCAATTTTCATTACGCCGCCATTTGCTAAGATGGTGTTTTACGGATTTTTGGGGGGAATGTGGAAGATCAACGGGAAATAGCCTTACGAGCATGGTGCGAGGCACAAACAGGAACCACCCAACCACAGTTAGAAGTGGTTTCTGGCGATGCCAGTTTTCGCCGTTATTTTCGCGCCACTGATGGTAAGCGCTCGCTGATCGCGGTCGACTGTCCGCCCGAAAAGGAAAATATGCAGCCATTTGTTGATGTCGCAGAAGCTTATCGTGACGCTGGCGTAACCGTCCCAGAGCTGATTGCTGTTCATCCGCAAAAGGGCTTCATGTTGCAACAAGACTTTGGCGAGACATTACTACTGAGCAAGCTTAACGCGCGCAGCATGCAGGCGTTTTACCAACAGGCGTTAGCGGCCCTTCCCAATATCATGAGGGTTACACGCACGGCTACTGGCAACCTTGAGCATTATGATGCAGCCCTTCTTACGCGAGAAATGCGCTTATTCAGTGAATGGTTATTGGCGGCACACTTACAGCAGCCACTAGAATTGCGCGAAGAACGGTTGTGGAATGAAGTGCAGCAGCGGTTATTAGACAACGCGCTCGAGCAACCGCAAGTCGGTGTTCACCGCGATTATCACTCTCGTAACTTGATGGTTTTAGCCAACGACGAGCTGGGTATTATCGACTTTCAAGACGCGGTTATTGGGCCGATAACCTATGATGCGGTGTCGTTATTACGCGACTGCTATGTGCAATGGTCGGCGCAAGATATTGATACCTTGGCACAAAACTTCCGCGAGCTGTTACAACAGCAACAATTACTTAGCGCCGCTATTGATGTTCAAACTTGGCAACGCTGGTTCGATTTAATGGGGATGCAACGGCACTTGAAAGCGGCGGGGATATTTGCACGGTTAGCCTACCGGGATGGTAAGCAGGGCTACTTGCAAGATGTGCCACGCACTTTGGGTTACTTAATTAGCATCAGCCAACGTTATCCGGAATTCACTGAATTCAGTGATTGGCTAGCGCAGCGAGTGTTGCCTGAGGTTGAGCGGCGTCAATGAAAGCGATGATCTTAGCGGCTGGACGCGGACAACGAATGCGGCCACTGACGGATAGCTGTCCTAAACCGATGTTAACGGTTAACGGCAAGCCACTGCTGGTTTATCATTTAGAAAAGTTGCGCGACCTCGGCGTGACTGAGGTCGTCGTCAACACCGCTCATCTACCAGAGAAAATTCATCAAGGCTTAGGTGACGGCAGTCAGTGGCAGTTGCAGATTCATTATTCAGATGAACCCGAAGGTGGTCTAGAAACTGCAGGGGGCATCATTAATGCGCTGCCACTGTTGGGCGATGACCCCTTTTGGCTGATCAATGGCGATGTTTGGACCGACTACCCGTTCCATCTGCTGCCCACAACGTTACAGGGTTCGGATAAGGCTCATTTAGTGATGGTGGACAACCAACCGCACCACCCAAACGGCGATTTTGCCTTGCAGGATGGGCGTTTGCGCGAGGCGGAACCGCGCTTAACATATGCCGGCATTGGCTTGTTTGATGCGCGAGCGTTTTGCGGCCAAGCCGTAGCCAAAAAGCCATTGCGGCCGTTCTTTCAACAGGCAATTGCCAATGACCAGTTAGCGGGGAGCTATTGGCACGGGCAATGGACGGATGTCGGCACACCTGAACGGCTGCAGCAATTAGCGCAGCAGTTGCAACGACAAGATTAGGAGAAGGCGATGTTTTGGGGAAAAGTACTGGGAGCGGTTGCGGGATTTTTATTTGCCCGTATTCCTGGTGCCATTATCGGCGTCCTTATAGGTCATTGGTTTGACCGTGGTGTAGCGCAAGACTTTAGTCAGCGCGGCGCTTTTGGACGCTACTTGTTCGGTACTGATAGGGCGGTAGGTGATGCGAGTTTTATCTATACGCTATTTGCAGTACTCGGCCATTTAGCCAAAGCCAAAGGCCGTGTTACAGAGCAAGACATTGCTCATGCCAGTGCGCTAATGGATCGTTTCTATTTACAAAACGACGCGCGCCGAGAAGCACAAAGCGCGTTCCGTGAAGGCAAACAACCGACCTTTCCACTCGAGCAAACACTGTGTGACTTTAAAGCGGCATTTTACGGCAATATTGAGGTGCTTGAGCTGTTCATTGAGCAGCTTATCCGGATGGCGTTGGTGGATGGTAAACTAGACAAAACTGAGTACCAAGTGTTGTTGGCGGCTGCGAAAGCTCTCGGCTTTAATAAATTTCAATTAGACCAAGCGTTAATGATGCAAAAGGCGGGATTCCGCTTTCGTCGTTCGCAGCAACAACGTTACCAGCAAAAAAGTCAGCACAACGATTTGGACGATGCCTACCAAATTCTGGGGGCGCATGCGTCAGACAGTGATGCCGAAATCAAGAAGACCTATCGTAAGCTGATGAGCCGACACCACCCAGATAAGTTAGCGGGGCAAGGGGTGCCTGAGAAAGTGATGAAAGAAGCGCAACAGCGTACCCAAGAAATTCAGGCAGCTTACGAAACCATCAAAAAGCACCGCGGCATGCGTTAAAAGCCCTGATATTTTGTCCAACCTTTAACACTGGCGGCGAGCTGTCGTAGCGCCGGTGCTCCGCGACCATAAAGGCGCTGTTGACGGTAGCTCAAGTGTTGGTTTTTGTGTGCCAATTGGCGCCGATACTCGACCGTACTGGCGGCCCAGCGATTAGCGCTATCGGTCACCAGATCCAGCACCGGCAAGGTGGTTTCTGCTAGCTGTTTGGCCAGTTCGCGGTTGAGTTGGTATTGCGGCATGTAGGCATCAATCACTATCAATCCATCAGGCATTTGTTCTGGGTGCTGTTGCAACCAGCGTAACAGCATCCCTGCACTGATTCCCTCAGCGACCCACAAACGAAACCCAGGTAACGCATCGGCACGTTGTTGTAACGCCGCTAAGCGTTTGCCTAAGTCGTCGAGTAACGGCTGCAAAACGTCATCGTTCACTGGTTGAGGATATTCCGACGGCCCGGTTGCTGGCACTTGCAACATATCGGTTTGCAGTGGCTCAGGCGGTGCGACAAAGGCAAAGGTATGCCAGCCAAAGTCTGGCATCGTTGTTAGGAGCCGTGAGATGCTGGGCGACTGCAGCGGGTGTCTATTCCAGTCAGCAATGAGCAGGCTAGCGCCGCGCACGTAGGGCGTCATTTCTGCATAGCTTAAGGCTAAATAGCGGGCATCATTCTCTCCAGTCAGCCACTCGGTGTGCTCTGGTGGAATGTAACGCTGCAGGTCGTCTTGCGCGGTCGCCATTGGCGCCGCGATCATCAGACTGGCGTAAAGCAAAAAGACGGAATGTATTCGCATGCCTTGTTATCGGTGGCGATGTTGAATTCTTGAGGGTTAAAACGGTGCCGGTAAGTAAAAATCTAGGGGATGTTCTGATACCGGATGGCACAACTGAATCCGCTCGGCATGCAAGTGAAGTCGCTGGGCAGCCTGATAGGCGGATTCGTGCGCGTAAAATTTATCCCCGATAATGGGCGTATTTAATGCCTGCATATGGACGCGTAACTGGTGTGATCGCCCCGTGTGTGGGTATAGCTTTACACGTTGAATATCGGCGGTCATTGGCTTTTCTACGCGGTACCAAGTTTGGGCGGCTTTGCCAGCACTAAAGTCTAAATGTTGGCGCGGTCGATTCGGCCAGTCGCACTTCATGGGCAAATCAATAACCCCTTGTGAGGCGGGAAGCTGACCCCACACGTCGGCGACATATTGCTTACGTACTTGGCGTTGTTGAAACTGTCGACTCAAATGGCTTTGCGCAGGTTTACCAATAGCAAACACGATCAACCCCGATGTCGCCATGTCTAAGCGGTGAATCAAACGGATGTCTGGCATCACGCGTTGTAGTCGGGTATACACCGAATCATAGTGAATCCGCTGTTTGCCCGGTACCGACAATAAGCCGCTTGGCTTATTCACCACTACCAATGCGTCATCGCGATAAACGATGTCTAAGTAGGGGGTTTGTGGTGGCGAATAAACAAACGGCCGATCAGTCATCGTGGTACATTCACCCAAATACGCACGGCGGCTAAGTTCACGCTTGCTTCCGATAGCGCCTCGCTAAGGGCGTTTTGGCGCTCGCTAATGGCTGCTTTTTCGTCGTCCCGCACCGCCGGGTTTACCGCGGCCAAATAGTCCATACGTTGCAGCTGCTCAGCAAATTGTTGCTGCAATTGCTGTTGTAAGCTGTGTAACTGCGCTTGTGCCATTTCTTCTGCTTGTTGCTCGGTTGTTAGCAGCAGCGTTTGTAACGGCTGGCGCAGTTGCTTGAGCAGTTCACGAGAGAATTGCTTATCGCTATAGGTGCCTTGTTGCTCCAATGCTTTGGAACTGACTTTTTGGCTTAAATCGCGGCCTTGACTATCAACCAGCAAGCGGTAGCTGGCGCCGGCGAAAAATTCTTGCAAGGCATAACGCTTTGGAGCTTGCGCACGAACTTCATAGTCGGCCTCCAAAAACCACGTCCCCGCCGGTAACGCTTTGTTATTTAACTGCGCCACACACACGCGTCCAAACTGCCTATCACAGAGGGTCTCAAGAGCCGCTTGCGTCATCGGGTGATCCCAGCTTAACCAATCAACATCTTCACGGGCTAACGCCGTTTCGCGGTCAAAGGTCACTCGGCTGCCTTCGTCACTCAAACCGGGTAAAGCCGGAATGCGCATATGTTCGGTAGGGGTAAGCAACCAACTATTGTTATCAAGCGCCTCATAGTGGATGCCAAAACGGTCCCAAAAGCGGTTAAGGAAGTCGGCTAAATCGTTTTCTTGGTTAAACGTTTGTACTGCATCCACCCATTCATCGGCTTGGGGCTGACGACACGCACTGAGTTCTTGCAGGCGGTTGCGCCCCGCTTCGTGCTGCTGGGTGAGTTGTTGATGTTGCTGCTGGGTTTGTTGCAATAACTGTTCTAGGGCTTTACTGCCGCCATTCAATGCGCGTTGTAGTTGTTCAGCGACTGCTTCGCGGACACTAAAGCCGACTGGATTACATTGTTCAAAGGCGTTCATTCCCTGCTGATACCAAGGGTACAATATCGCCTCGTCTTCATCCTCTCGGTACGGCACGTAAATGGTAATGTCATGTTGTTGGCCAATACGGTCTAAGCGGCCGATGCGTTGCTCCAGTAAATCAGGGTTACTGGGCAGGTCGTAAAGTACCAGATGATGGACAAACTGGAAGTTGCGCCCTTCACTACCAATTTCTGAACAGAGGAGAATACTGGCTCCCTCTTCGTCACTGGCAAAGAAAGCCGCGGCGCGGTCACGCTCGATTAAGCTCATTTGTTCGTGGAATACAGCGGCATGAATACCGGCACTCACCCTTAAGGCTTCATACAACGCCATCACCTGTTCGGTGGATTGGCAGATCAGTAGTGCTTTTTCCCCACGGTTATTACGCAGAAAATCGATAAGCCAGGCATATTTCGGATCGCCTTCCCACCACGGTTCAAGCGCTACAGCTTCCGTTAGTGGTATTGCTTCGACACGGCGTTTGGGAAAGCCGCCTACCGATTGGCGGCGGTTACGGAAGATGACCCTTCCAGTTGCATGGCGGTCGAGCAAATCGTTCAGCCATTTGCGGTAATGTTGCGGATTGTTGTCGCTGCCGTCGGCTAAATCTAGATACTCATTGAGTTGTTGCCATTGCTCGGTTGATAACGGTTGTTCGCTCGCCAACTGCTGTGCCAATGGTGCTAACTGTTGGTATTGTGCTTGTTGCTGGTTGAACTGGGCGAAATCGTGGAAGCGTTCAGCATCGAGCATTTGCAGGCGGCTAAATTGTGCCTCAGGACCTTCCTGATCTGGTGTGGCGGTGAGCAGCAACAATCCGGGAATGCGCGTGCTCAGCGAATGCACCGCCGCAAATTGTGGTTGTTGTGGATGAATGTGGTGGGCTTCATCCAACACCAACAAATCAAATTCAGCCTCCGCAATAGCGTCGGCCCAACGCGGCTCGGTCAGCAAGTTCTGGCTAACTAAAATATGCTGCGCAGCAAGGAACGGATTTTCGCCTTGCTCTGCTTCAACCAGACAGCGTTCTTCGTCAAATAGGCTCAGCGTAATCGCAAAGCGCCGCTGCATTTCCACAATCCATTGGTGCAACAAGCTATCAGGAACCGCAATCAACACCCGTTGGCTGCGTCCTGTGGCAATGCGGCGCTTAATAATTAAGCCGGCTTCAATGGTTTTACCCAAACCCACTTCATCGGCCAACATCACCCGTGGGGCAAAGCGGTCGGCAACCGTTTTAGCGACATAAATCTGGTGGGCTAATAATTGCACGCGGGCGCCAAGCAGGCCTGCGACTTCACTTTGTTGCCATGCCACTTTGGCATTATGGGCCTGGCGGCGCAGTTGAAATAAGTCCAGCCGATCAGCCTTAACCGCAAGCACTTGGCTGAGCACTGGGTTCAGTGCCACTTGGTGGTGGATTTGCGACTCCATCACTACGTGTTCGTCGTCACCGTCGTCAGGACGCACTAGGTAGACCATCAGTCCGCCTTGTTGTTGCACGTTTAACACGGTAAACCACCAACCTTCAAAATGCTGGGCGCGTTGCTCAGGTTGTAACTGAAAACGTGCCAGCGGCGCACTGTGGGTGGCGTAGAAACGGGTTTCATCTACGGCGGGAAAATGAATGGAGAGCTGGCGGCCGGAGACGTCCGTCACCAAGCCCAAGCCTAAATCAATTTCTGTTTCACTTAGCCAACGCTGGCCCACCGTAAATTCTGCCAAAATCACCTCACCGTTACAGCTGTTTGAAAAAACGCGCGCAATAGTAACGAAAGCACCCGCAAAGGTAAAAAAATTTCCGTTTATTACGGTTTTGTCATCACGCTTTTGCCGAACCTAGACTAAGCTTGTCATAAAACCATAAGAAAACGCTAACGACAAAGGTAGGTGCTGATATGTCGGAAACCCTTGCCAAGTACTTCGTCCTCGATACCAATATCCTTCTGCACGATCCGCTCGCATTCCTGAACTTTGATGAACACAACGTAATGATACCCATGGTGGTGTTAGAAGAGCTGGATAATATCAAAGACCGGCAAAAAGACGTGAGCCGTGATGCTCGCGTCGCCATCCGCTCGTTAGAGGATGTACTAAAAGATGCCACCCCAGAACAGATTGTCGACGGTGTGCCGTTACAACGCGTTCAGGGTGATCACCAAGCGTCGGGAACGCTGGCAATCTTCCCTGATTACGAGTTGCAGCAACAAGAGTCCGTGTTGTCGTTAAAGGAGAATGATCATCGCATTATTCAGGCTGCCTTAGAGTTACAGCGTAAACACGCTCCGGCAACCGTGGTATTGGTGACCAAAGACATTAATATGCGCCTGAAGGCGAAAGGCGCTGGGGTTAAATTTGTCGAAGATTATCGTACTGACCAATTAATCGACGACATTCGCCTACTGACCAAAGGCTTTTATGAGTTTCCGGGCGATTTTTGGGAAGGTGTCGGTGATGTTGAAAGTCGGCAGGATGGGCGCGATACCTATCATTCCATTTCCCGCGAACTATTCCCACAACTGTTTTACAACGAATATGTGATTGACGAAACCGGCGAGTTTGCGGCGCGCGTGAGTGGCTACGACGAGCACCATGTAGAGCTGTTAGACCTCGGTTATGAGCGGTTGATGGCCTACGATGCTTGGGGCATCCACCCGAAAAATATTTATCAGGGCATGGCGTTGCATGCGTTACTCGATACCAGTCTTGATATGGTGATCTTGACGGGGCCGGCGGGTAGCGGGAAAACGTTACTGGCGCTCTCAGCTGCATTAGAAATGGTGATCGAGCAGGGTATTTATGAAAAAATCATTGTCACTCGAAATACCCCCGAAATCGCCGAATCTATTGGTTACCTACCCGGAACCGAAGAAGAAAAAATGGCACCTTGGTTGGCGGCTATAACCGACTCGTTGGAGGTGTTGCATAAAAACGACGAGAGCATGGAGTCGAGCCTGAATTACATCATGAAGAAGGCCAACATCCAGTTTAAGTCGCTGAACTTTATGCGTGGCCGCTCTATTCAAAATGCTGTGGTGTTGTTAGATGAAGCGCAAAACTTAACGGCGTCGCAACTTAAGACCATCATCACGCGTTGTGGGGAAAATACCAAATTGGTGTTATCCGGCAACTTGGCACAAATTGACAGTTATTACCTTACCGCGGTCACATCAGGCTTAACCTATGTGACCGAGCGCTTTAAAGATTATCCTGGTAGCGCCACGGTTAACTTGAATGGTGTGGTACGCAGTTCACTAGCGCAGTACGCGGAGGAGAATTTATAGTGGCGCAACTTGGTATTGGTTACGGCTAATCGCCAATTTACTGTCTTCGGCAATTTGGCCGGCTGGCATCAGTGCTGGGCCGGCCACTTCGATCAACACATAGGAATAGCCGCTATCATCTAAGGTCTCATCGTCGCTGCGCTGGGTTACGCTAACTGCCACCAGCGCATGCTTCGGTAGATACACAATAGCAGCGCTAACGTTAGGCATAATCTGCCTCACCAAAGCCAGCATCAATGTTGCTTTGCTGTCGCAATCCCCTTGGTTGTTGGCAAGCAGTTGTGCTGGCGGCTCATATCCTTGGCCGCGACTTTCGCTGTCGTCGGTCAGTGGGTTATACGGAATGCTCTGCACGAAACTGGCGAGCAAATCGAGATAATTACGTTGGGTGTTGTCGCCTAGAATACTATTAAAAGCACGAGCTAATGGAGCAATCTTGGGTGTCACCGCGCGCGCTATGCCTAAATGGTCGGGAATAATCCCCGGCGCGCTCAATGGCAGATTTAATTGGCGATAATAATTGGCTTCGAGGTAATCTTGCCATTGTTGCTGATAGTAGCTTTGCGCTTGTTGTAGATGCTCTTTCAGGGTGTCGGTTAAGCGCCCTTGGTATTCAATAGATAACGTCTGTTCGCGTGGTGACAGGGTGGCATAAATGCGGCTCCAACGCTGTTGCTGAAAATAGCGATTTAACCGATAACGCAATT
This sequence comes from Idiomarina tyrosinivorans, assembly GCF_003987475.1. Classification (GTDB taxonomy): domain Bacteria; phylum Pseudomonadota; class Gammaproteobacteria; order Enterobacterales; family Alteromonadaceae; genus Idiomarina; species Idiomarina tyrosinivorans. Next base: position 63,438 of record NZ_PIQH01000003.1, read on the forward strand.
CCCGGTTAGCGCGCTCGCGCTGGTAACTACGATATTTTTCAAAGGGTTGGAAAAATTCATCACGGTCGACAGCAAAACGGATGTCGTAGGACTGCTGGTTGCTGTCACGCCAGCGATAATGAAATTGGTACTGGCCATCATTAAGTTGTTTATCAAAAGCGAGCTGCTGAGCGCAGACGCTAGGCGCTGCGCTCAGGAGAAGGAGGCACGCCATCCATGTTTGGCGGCGGCATAGCTTCATTAGAATTTCATTTCCGTAATCGGGCTTTCGGTGTATTTCAGGTCAACCTGATATTCCACGCCGCCAGCGCGCACAAAGAAGTAAGTCTTGTCGCGTTTAAACAATTCTTGTAGGGAAATATTCTTAACGCCAGGACGCCGTTCCGGTTCCCAGTCGCTTAATTCAACCGAATATTTACTAACCAAAATGTTTGGGTAGCGGTCGGCTGTCACCAACAACAATTGCTTTGATTCGTCTTTTAGGGTGATGGTGTTACCGGTTACGGTATAAGGTTCTTCATTGCCAAACAAAATCGGCTACCTCTAAAACTGGCTTAACATTGGCGATACTATAACCGCTGATGATGGGTTAGCCAATAGTCAGTTGGCGTTGTGGCTGAGGTAGTCTTCTAAAATAAGCACCGCGGCTTGGCAGTCCACTTGACCTTTACTGAGATTGCGAAAGCCACCGTCAGCAAAAAGTTGTTCTCGCGCAGCGGTGGAGGTCAGACGTTCATCTTGCCAGTCCACGGGCAACCCAAAGCGACCATGCAAACGGTTGCCAAACTTCCGTGCCCTCACGGTTAGCGGTTGTTCCGTACCGTCCATATTCAACGGTAGGCCTACGACAAGACGTGCAGGCTGCCATTCTTTTATCAGTTTCTCAATCAGTTGCCAGTCGGGGATACCGTCTTTGGCTTTGAGTGCAGAAAGCGGCGAGGCGGTAGCGGTGAGCGGTTGCCCAACAGCCACGCCAATGCTTTTGGTGCCGAAATCAAAGCCGAGGATGCAACTCATGCGTGACCCACGTCTGGGCCTAACTGCCAGATGTCAAAACCGAGTTTCTCGGTGGCTTTTTGCCAGCGCTCAGCAGTCGGTGTGTTAAACAAAATATCAGCATCTGCCGGCAACGTTAGCCAAGCATTTTCGGCGAGCTCTTTTTCCAATTGACCGGCGTCCCAGCCGGCGTAACCGAGCGTCAGCAAGTAGTGTTCCGGTGCAGCATTTGAGCCTAATGCTTCAAGAATGTCACGCGACGTGGTCACCATAATATCGTCGCTGAGCTTAAGGCTACTGCGCCAATTATCTTGCGGCGGATGAATGACGAAACCTCGGTCGCGCGCCACCGGTCCGCCCTGAAACACTTGATTGTCGAAGCGTTCATCATTTTCTGGGTAGACAATCTCCAATTGCTTCAACAACGCACTAATTTGCACGTCTGCCGGCTGATTAATGATCAGCCCCATCGCGCCTTCGTCGTTGTGTTCGCAAACATAGGTGACCGTCCGCTTAAACGTGGGATCATCCATGCTTGGCATGGCAATTAAAAAGTGGTTCTGTAGGCTTTGCATAGGTTATGTCTTACCTTGTGTCGGTTACTGCTGATGCTAAATATCGGGGCAAACCGACAAATTTCAAGCGCCCAATTAACTCAGGCGCTGTTCAATAGCCTCGAACAGTTGCTCAGCTATATTGATGTCGAAGGCTTTTTCTATTTCGCGCATACAAGTTGGGCTAGTGACATTGATTTCAGTCACTTTATCGCCGATAACGTCCAACCCAACCAAATATAAGCCGCGCCGTTTCAATTCAGGACCAATGGCCGCCGCGATGATTTTGTCACTCTCGGATAATGGTTGCGCTCGACCACTGCCGCCTGCTGCTAAATTGCCACGAGTTTCGCCTGCCGAGGGAATTCGCGCGAGGCAATAGGGAACGGCCTCACCGTCGATAATAAGAATGCGCTTATCGCCGTCTTTAATTTCAGGTAAATATTTCTGCACCATGGCGTAGCGTTGACCTTTTTCGGTCAGTGTTTCAATGATCACGCCGAGGTTGGTGCCTGCTTCTGGAATACGAAAAATCGACGCACCGCCCATACCATCTAGCGGTTTAGCAATCACGTCTTTGTGTTGCTTGTGAAATTCGCGAATGACTTCGGCGCTACGCGTGACCACGCAGTCGGTGATCCACTCAGGGAACCATGAGGTAAACAGCTTTTCGTTGCAGTCACGTAAACTCTGAGGTTTATTCACTACCAAGCTGCCGCGCTGTTCTGCTAACTCCAGCATTTGCGTGGCATACAAGAATTCACGATCGAACGGTGGATCTTTACGCATCATCAATATGTTCATGCTTTCCAATGCGACGCTCTGGCGTTCCCCTAGCGTATAAAAATCGGTGGCTTGATCACGCACGGTCACTTCGCGCACGCTGGCTTTAGGTGCGCCATTCACCAACATTAGGTCAGCCATTTCAATATAAAAACATTGGTAGCCCCGCGCTTGCGCCTCTAGTAGTAAGCGAAAACTGGTGTCTTTGGCGGTATTTACCGCGGCGATGGGGTCCATCACCATTCCTAAAGTTTTTGCCATCTGTGGTCTCCTATGACTTAGGCAAAGTCGCCAAATGCGTATTGAATGGCGGTTATTGCCGCCAGCGCTGCTGTTTCTGTACGAAGAATACGTGGGCCCAAGCGGATGGGTTCAAACCCTTGCGTTTGGGTATCGGCAATTTCCGTGTCGGTGAGGCCGCCCTCGGGGCCAATAACTAACTGTACACCCGCTTTTGCTTGTTGCTGGTAGCTAATGAGTTGCCGTTCGGCAGTTGGATCTAACGTCAGGCGCAAGCCATTAAATTCGGTTGCCATAAATTCAGCCAGGCTCTGCGGCGGATTGACAGTAGGAATGGTTGCTCGACCACACTGCTCACAGGCAGAAATGACGATTTTTTGCCACTGCCGGAGCTTCTTTGCTAACCGCTCACCACTCAGTTTGACGCCACACCGCTCGGTAAACAGTGGGGTAATTTGCTGCACCCCGAGTTCGACTGACTTCTGCAACGCAAAATCCATGCGGTCTCCACGCGAGATGCCTTGGCCCAAATGAATGCTCACCGGGGATTCATTGTTGAGCGTCTCAGCATCAGTAATGTTGACTTCGACATGGCGCTTGTCGACACGGATAATGGTCGCGGCATAGTCTTTTCCGTTACCATTAAATAGTACCAGCGGACTTGATTCACCCAAGCGCAACACGCGTGCCACGTGTTGAACGGCGTCATCGGTTAGCGCAATGGACGCGCCAAGGCTGATTGCTTCGGGGTGATAAATTCTCGGAATACGCATCGCCGTTGCGGCTCTCAATTGCGGTCACTGGTGGGCTTTAGCTTAGCAAACCGCGGCCTCTAAAAAAACTCCTTGACGAATTTTTCAACTAGGTCTATTTGATATCATATTGATATCACATGAGGAAGAATCAATGAACCAATATGAAGCGAATACCTACTCTGGCTATATGGCGTTAGTGGTGTTTCCGTTACTGATTATTATGAGCTTATTGGGCGCAGCGTTATTGCCCGTAGCTGCGGTTAAACTGGTGTTACTGGTGGTGGCGGCTATTAGTGCGTTCTGCTTAATCGGCTTTTTTATGGTGAACCCCAACGAAGGACGGGTAATTCAGTTATTCGGCGACTATCGTGGCACCGCCACCGTCACCGGTTTACGCTGGGCTAATCCACTTTTTACCAAACGCCGGGTATCGTTGCGAGTGCGTAACTTCGAAAGCGGGCGACTAAAAGTGAACGATTTCGATGGCAACCCGATTGAGATTGCTGCGGTTATCGTTTGGAAGGTCGTCGATAGTGCCGAGGCAGTGTTTGAAGTGGATGACTACGAGTCGTTTGTTGCTATTCAAAGTGAAGCGGCTTTACGTAATTTGGCAACAAGCTATCCCTACGACGGCAACGGTGAAACTATCGCGTTGCGCTCTCACGCTAACGAAATCTCTGACAAGCTAAAAGACGAAGTCCAAGGTCGGTTGGCAAAAGCCGGGGTGGAAGTTTTGGAAGCGCGTATTTCCCACTTGGCTTATGCCGCGGAAATTGCGGGCGCAATGTTACAGCGGCAGCAAGCATCTGCGATTGTGGCGGCGCGGGCGAAAATCGTTGAAGGTGCGGTGGGAATGGTAGAGTCAGCGCTGCAATCGTTAGCAGAAAAGCACGTGGTGGAACTTGATCCAGAGCGGCGAGCGGCTATGGTAAGTAATCTGCTAGTGGTATTGTGCGGAGACCAAAAACCGCAAGCGGTCATTAATACTGGTTCGCTTTATCAATAACCTAACCCAATAGAGTTATGCATGGCGAAAAAGAAAGCGTACCCACTGCGGATTAATGCTGAGGTGCTTGAATCTGTTCAGCGTTGGGCGGATGATGAGCTTCGAAGTGTGAACGCACAGATTGAATATGTGCTTCGCGATGCCCTGAGGCGTCACGGCCGGTTACCCAAAACGGTCGAACCCTCTCATCCGTCAGCCGCGAAGCCTAACGCAGATCAAGGAGACATCGAGTGAAGTTCGGCAACCTACTCTTATTGGCGAGCGCTTGGCTATGCTTAAGCGTTTCCGCGCAGGCAGAAGACCAACACAGTTATGCCAACCTAACCCAAGTGAGCACGCCGCACCTGGCGTTAGATATTAATGTGGACTTTGCCAAACAGGTGATCAGCGGTACGGCAACCTATCAACTGCAATGGAAAGACCCAACTGCCGACGCCATTCATATGGATACCCGTGAGTTAACCATTAAGGATGCGCAAGTGTGGCTGAACGACCATTGGCAAGGCACTACCTTTACCCTCGCGGAGGCAAATCCGGTACTCGGTAGTGAGCTGACTGTGGCACTGCCAAAAGGTGCCGAAAAGCTCAAGTTGCAGTATCAAACAGCGCCTACGGCGAGCGGATTGCAATGGCTAACACCCGCACAAACTGCGGGCAAGAAAAATCCATTTATGTTCAGCCAGTCTCAACCGATTCATGCGCGTAGCTGGATTCCTATTCAAGATACCCCAGCATTGCGATTAACGTATGACGCCCACGTAACCACGCGGGATGATTTGTTAGTGCTGATGAGTGCGTCTAACGACGGTGCCGCGGAAGTGGATGGGGATTACCAGTTTGAAATGCCGCAGCCGATTCCGCCGTACCTGATTGCAATTGCCGCGGGCGACATGAAGTTCAAAGCCATTGATAACAAGGTCGGCGTTTACGCAGAGCCTGGCATGGTAGACGATGCTGCTTGGGAATTTGCCGATACCCCGAAGATGATCGATGCCGCAGAGTCGTTATATGGACCGTACCGTTGGGGCCGTTATGACTTATTGATCTTACCGCCAAGCTTTCCGTTCGGTGGTATGGAAAATCCACGGTTGAGTTTCATTACGCCGACGGTGGTTGCTGGAGACCGCTCGCTGGTGAATCTGATTGCCCATGAATTGGCGCATTCATGGTCAGGTAACCTGGTAACCAATGCGAGCTGGCGCGATCTATGGCTGAATGAAGGCTTCACCAGCTATGTGGAGAACCGCATTATGGAAGCGCTGTACGGTAAGCGCCGTGCGGTCATGGAGCAAGTTTTAGGTTATCAAGACTTGCAACGCGATATGGCCAGCCTCCCAGCAGAAGATACGGTGTTGAACATTGAGTTGGGCCAGCGCAATCCTGACGACGTTTTCTCGAACGTACCGTACGTAAAAGGGCAGCTATTCCTGATGTATTTAGAGGATAAGTTTGGCCGTGCCACGTTCGACAAATTCTTGCGTAACTATTTTGACAGTTTCGCGTTCCAAAGCATTACCACGCAACAGTTCCAAGACTTCTTAGCGCGTGAGCTGTTAAACAAGCATCCGGGCAAAGTGAGCATGGCTAAGGTAAACCAGTGGTTGCATGAGCCGGGATTACCAGAGGACGCGCCGCACCCTACTTCGGACGTGTTTGATAAAGTCGCGCAACAACAGCGAGCGTGGCTGAAAGGCGCGAGTTTAAACACCGCCGATTGGACCACGCACGAATGGCTGTACTTTATCAACACCTTGCCGCAAGACCTTTCAACCGACAATATGCGCCGCTTGGATGACAAGTTTGCCCTCACTGAGAGCAAAAATGCAGAAATCGCACATGCGTGGTTATTGCTTGGAATTAAAAAAGGTTATGAGCCAGTTAAGACAAGATTACGTAGTTACCTGCAGCACATTGGGCGCAACAAATTAGTTGTTCCGCTTTATCAGGCGTTAGCGCAAACGCCTGATAACTTGAAGCTTGCACGGCAGATCTACGCGCAGGCGAAAGCGGGCTATCATCCGCTGACCCAGCACAAAGTGGAAGCAGTGCTACACGCGAAACCATAAAATCGCAACGGACTTTTAGACGTCCAGAAGTAGAAATGGCGCGCACTTTTCGGTAAAGTACGCGCCATTAGCACGTTAAGTTGCATTGTTTAAGGATTACAGCATTATGCCACGTCACTTGTTTACCTCTGAATCGGTGTCAGAAGGACACCCGGACAAAATTGCCGACCAAATTTCTGATGCAGTATTGGACGCGATTCTCAGCCAAGACCCGAAAGCGCGGGTAGCCTGTGAAACCTACGTAAAAACCGGAATGGTGTTAGTCGGCGGTGAAATCTCGACGCACGCGTGGGTGGACATTGAAGAGTTGACCCGCCAGACCATCAAGGATGTCGGCTATACCCACTCAGATATGGGGTTCGATGGTAGCTCTTGTGCAGTGTTAAATGCCATCGGTAAGCAAAGTGGTGACATTAACCAAGGGGTTGATCGCGAACATCCTGAACAACAGGGCGCCGGTGACCAAGGTTTAATGTTTGGCTATGCCTCGAACGAAACCGATGTGCTGATGCCAGCGCCGATTACCTACGCCCACCGTGTGGTACAACGCCAATCGCAAGTGCGGAAAGACGGCACCTTAGCGTGGTTAAGACCTGATGCCAAAAGCCAATTAACCTTCGTTTATGAAGACGGTAAACCGGTAGCAATTGATACCGTGGTGTTATCCACCCAACATGCCGAAGACATTACCCAAGAGCAGTTGAAAGAAGCGGTAATGGAAGAAATTTTGAAGCCAGTCTTGCCACAAGAATGGCTGAGCAAAAATACCCAATTTCATATCAACCCAACAGGACGCTTTGTGATTGGCGGGCCGATGGGTGATTGCGGCCTAACGGGGCGAAAGATTATTGTCGACACTTATGGTGGGATGGCACGCCACGGTGGCGGTGCGTTCTCTGGTAAAGATCCATCAAAGGTTGACCGCAGTGCGGCTTATGCGGCGCGATATGTCGCTAAAAACCTTGTCGCGGCTGGCTTAGCAGAACGCTGTGAAATCCAAGTGTCGTATGCCATTGGCGTGGCTGAACCGACCTCGATTAGCATCGAAACCTTTGGTACCAGCCGCTACAGCGAAGAGCAGCTGATTGCTCTGGTGCGTCAGCATTTTGATTTACGCCCTTACGGTTTAATTCAAATGCTCGATTTGGAACGCCCCATCTATCAACAGACGGCAGCCTACGGCCACTTTGGCCGCGAGCAATTGCCGTGGGAGCAGACCGACAAAGCTGAGGCATTAAAAGCCAATATTTAACCGCTTAAATTTGCTTGTAACCCCCGAATTGTGGAGAATACGCGCTTTCAGTGCTGGTTTCTTAACGTCGGGGGTTTTTCATGTCTGAACGCCAACAATTGGCCAACGCCATTCGCGCACTCAGTATGGATGCAGTGCAAAAAGCAAACTCGGGTCACCCGGGTGCACCAATGGGAATGGCGGATATCGCCGAAGTGCTTTGGCGCGATTATCTAAAACATAATCCAAACAACCCGAATTGGGCCGACCGTGATCGCTTCGTGCTGTCTAATGGCCATGGCTCTATGTTGATCTATTCGTTGCTACACTTGAGCGGTTACGACGTCAGCATCGACGATATCAAGCAATTCCGACAGTTACATTCGAAAACCCCAGGCCATCCAGAATATGGTTACACCCCTGGAGTAGAAACCACCACCGGACCGCTGGGTCAGGGCATCAGTAATGCGGTGGGCATGGCGTTAGCAGAAAAAATACTCGCCGCCCAATTTAACCGCCCAAACCACGACATTGTTGACCACTATACCTACACCTTCTTGGGCGATGGTTGCTTGATGGAAGGTATTTCCCATGAAGCGTGCTCGTTAGCAGGCACGTTGGGGCTGGGTAAATTGATCGCGTTCTACGATGACAACGGTATTTCGATTGACGGCGAAGTTGAGGGGTGGTTCACCGACGATACCCGTAAGCGTTTTGAATCTTATGGTTGGCAAGTGATTGGTCAAATCGACGGCCACGATGCACAAGCCATTACCGATGCGATTGAACAAGCGCGCGCCAATACCGAACAACCGACACTGATTATTTGCAAAACCGTTATCGGTTTTGGTTCGCCGAATAAACAAGGCAAAGAGAGCTGCCATGGCGCGCCTCTTGGAGACGACGAAATTACGCTCACGCGTGAAAAACTTGGGTGGAATTACGGTCCATTTGAAGTGCCAGATGCAATCTATCAGCAATGGTCAGCGGTCGATAAAGGTGCGGCGGTAGAAGCGTCTTGGAATAAACGCTTTGTTGCCTACGAGCAAGAGCACCCAACCTTAGCGAAAGAATTAAAACGCCGTTTAAATGGCGAGTTACCGGCAGATTTTGAACAGAAAGCGCAGGCTTACATTGCCGAATGCCAAGCCAATGCTGAAGCTATCGCTACCCGTAAAGCCTCACAAAATACCTTAAACGTATTCGGTGGGTTACTGCCTGAACTGCTGGGCGGCTCTGCTGACTTGGCGGGTTCAAACCTAACCTTATGGAAAGGCGCCAAGGGTGTGAGCAAAGAAGACGCTAGCGGCAATTATGTCTATTACGGCGTGCGCGAATTTGGTATGTCAGCAATGATGAATGGCATTACTTTGCACGGCGGCTTTAAAGCCTATGGTGCGACCTTCCTGATGTTTATGGAGTATGCCCGTAACGCTGTGCGCATGGCTGCGCTGATGAAGCAGCCAAGCATCTTTGTTTACACTCACGACTCGATTGGTTTAGGCGAAGATGGTCCGACTCACCAACCGGTCGAACAACTGGCTAATTTGCGCACAACGCCGAATATGAACACATGGCGCCCTTGTGACGCAGTGGAAACAGCGGCAGCGTGGCTAGCCGCAGTAAAACGTAACGACGGGCCATCGGCGTTAGTATTTTCTCGCCAGGGTATGCCATTACAAAGCCGCAACGCAGAGCAACAACAGAACATTAGTCGCGGCGGTTACGTGCTAACAGACTGCCAAGGTACCCCAGAGGTTATCTTGCTAGCGACAGGTTCGGAAGTACAGTTAGCGGTTGCAGCGGCACAACAATTGACCAAACAAGGCAAAAACGTTCGCGTGGTGTCTATGCCATCGACCGAAGTCTTCGATAGCCAAGATAGCGCATACAAAGCGCAAGTGTTGCCTGCAGAGGTCACCGCGCGCGTTGCGGTAGAAGCTGGTATCGCTGACTTCTGGTACAAATATGTGGGCCTTAATGGAGAAATCGTAGGTATGCGTAGCTTCGGCGAATCAGCGCCTGCGGCGGACCTGTTCAAACATTTCAATATTACCACCGAAGCCGTGGTAGAGGCCGCAACCAAGGCAATGGAGCGGAGCTAATGGCGAACTATCGGGTCGCGATTAATGGCTTTGGCCGAATTGGTCGCAGCGTATTGCGCGCGGTGTTCGAGCGCAAGCTAGAGAGCGACTTCGAGATCGTGGCGATTAATGAACCCGCCGCTAACGCCGAGGCCATGGCGCACCTGCTGAAATACGACTCCAGCCATGGCCGCTTTGCGTTTCCGGTCAGTCAGCAACCTGGCGAGTTACAGGTGGCACAACAATGCATCCAGTTGTTTCACGAAACTGAATTGCGCGCTGTCGATTGGCAGCGTCTAGCGCTCGATTTAGTCATTGATTGTACCGGGGTGTTCGGCAGTAAAGCGGATGGCGAGGCCTACCAAGCACTGGGCGTTCCGAAGGTATTATTTTCGCACCCCGGACAGGCGGACGTAGATTTCACTGCGATCTATGGCATTAACCATGATCAGCTAACCGATCAGCACCGCATTGTCTCGAACGGTTCCTGCACGACTAATTGCATTGTGCCGGTCATTGATGTGCTGGATAACGCGTTCGGTATTGAAAGTGGTGCCATTACCACTATTCATTCGGCGATGCACGATCAACAAGTGATCGATGCCTACCATCCTGACCTGCGCCGCACGCGCGCCGCTGGACGGTCTATTATTCCGGTGGACACTCGTTTAGCGCGGGGAATAGAACGGATACTGCCGCACTTAGCCGGACGCTTTGAAGCGATCGCCGTGCGGGTACCCACCACCAATGTCACCGCCATGGATCTCAGTGTGACGCTGCAAGCTGATGTCACTATTGATGCGGTGAACCGCACCTTGCAGGCGGCTAGCCAAGGTTCATTGGCGGGCTTACTGGATTATACCGAAGAGCCGTTGGTGTCGATTGATTTTAACCATGACCCTCATTCATCCATTGTTGATGGTACCCAAACCCGCGTGAGTCATAAGCGCTTAGTCAAGCTACTGGTTTGGTGTGACAACGAATGGGGCTTTGCTAACCGACTGTTAGATACCGCCGCGGTGATGGTTAACGGTAACGCTTTTAACGATTAAGGGGATAAACATGTCAGTCATTACTTTGTCTGATTTAGACCTTCAGGATTTGCGGGTATTAATTCGCGAAGACCTGAATGTGCCGATTAAAGACGGCAAAGTCACCTCGGATGCGCGCTTGAAAGCGGCTATTCCGACCATTGAAGAAGCCTTAAAGCAAGGTGGAAAGGTGATGGTAATGTCGCATTTAGGGCGCCCAACCGAAGGCGAATACGATGCACAATTCTCGTTGCAGCCGGTGGTGGATTACCTTAACCAAGCGCTGGATGTGCCGGTACGCTTGGTAACCGATTATCTCGACGGTGTCGAGGTTAATGCTAACGAAGTGGTGGTGTTCGAAAATGTCCGCTTTAACGTCGGCGAGAAAAAAGACGACGAAAGCCTAGCGAAAAAGCTAGCCGCACTTTGTGATGTATTTGTGATGGACGCCTTTGGTACCGCACACCGGGCCCAAGCATCGACCCACGGAGTGGCAAAGTATGCACCGGTTGCTTGTGCAGGACCGTTGTTGGCGGCAGAGCTAGACGCACTTGGAAAAGCATTGCAGCAGCCAAAACGACCGTTAGTGGCGATTGTTGGGGGTTCTAAAGTGTCGACTAAGTTGACCGTGCTGGAGTCTTTGTCGCAAGTGGTTGATCAGTTGATTGTGGGCGGCGGCATTGCCAATACTTTCGTTGCAGCGCAAGGTCACAATGTGGGTAAGTCGCTTTACGAAGCCGATTTAACGGACGAAGCCTCGCGCTTAATGGCCGCGGCAAAAGCCAAAGGCGGCGATATTCCGATTCCAGTAGACGTGGTAACGGGGAAAGCATTCAGTGAAGACGCTAAAGCTGAAACCAAAGCGGTTGACGCAGTGGCCGATGACGATATGATTTTTGATATTGGTCCTGAAACGGCTAAGCAACTCGCAGAATTATTAAAAAGTGCTGGTACGATTGTTTGGAATGGCCCGGTTGGGGTATTCGAATTCGACCAGTTTGGGCATGGCACAGAAGCGTTAGCGAATGCCATTGCCGATAGCGATGCGTTTTCTATCGCGGGTGGCGGCGATACGCTGGCAGCCATTGATAAGTACGGGATCGCTGATAAAATCAGTTATATTTCAACGGGCGGTGGCGCATTTTTGGAGTTCTTGGAAGGTAAGAAGCTCCCGGCGGTCGCAGTTTTAGAAGCGCGGGCAGAAAACGGTTAAGCCCCCACAAACATTCAAGGAGCACTCAATATGGCCCTGATTTCTTTACGACAGTTGCTCGACCATGCAGCTGAAAACGATTACGGCGTGCCAGCATTTAACGTCAACAACCTAGAACAAATGCGCGCCATTATGCAGGCCGCAGACAAAACCAATAGCCCGGTGATTGTGCAAGCCTCTGCTGGCGCACGTAAATACGCTGGCGCTCCATTCTTACGCCATCTTATTGAGTCGGCGATTGAAGAATGGCCGCATATTCCGGTTGTTGTGCATCAAGATCACGGTACCTCACCAGCAGTATGTCAGCGCTCTATTCAGTTGGGCTTCAGCTCAGTAATGATGGATGGCTCGCTAAAAGAAGACGGCAAGACGCCGGCGGATTACGATTATAACGTGCGCGTAACTCAGCAAACCGTTGCTATGGCTCATGCCTGCGGGGTTTCTGTAGAAGGTGAGTTGGGTTGTTTAGGTTCGTTAGAAACCGGTGAAGCGGGCGAAGAAGATGGTGTTGGTGCTGAGGGCAAACTGAGCCATGACCAACTTCTGACTGACCCGGAAGAGGCTGCGCAGTTTGTTGCAGCAACCCAGGTTGATGCCTTGGCTATTGCTTGTGGTACATCGCATGGTGCGTACAAATTTACCCGTCCACCAACAGGCGACATTCTTTCGATTGACCGGATCAAAGAAATTCACCGCCGCATTCCAAATACCCATTTGGTCATGCACGGCTCTTCTTCGGTTCCGCAAGAGTGGTTGAAAATCATCAATGAGTTCGGTGGCGAAATCCCTGAAACTTATGGTGTACCTGTTGAACAAATCCAAGAAGGGATCAAAAACGGTGTGCGTAAGGTCAACATCGATACCGACCTGCGTTTAGCTTCAACCGGTGCGATTCGTCGTCATTTGGCGGAAAACACCAGCAACTTTGACCCGCGTAAATATTTGCAAGCTGCAACGGACGCAATGCAAGCGATTTGCGAACATCGTTATCAAGCGTTTGGCTGTGAAGGTCAAGCGAGCAAAATCCAACCGATTAACTTGGAAAAAATGTTCCAACGTTATGAAAAAGGCGAATTAGATGCGGTGATTAAGTAATCACTAGAAGGCGCGACATTTCACGGCAAATGCCGCGTTCTAACGCGCTTAAACGGGCTTTTAACGTAAATTTTTTTTCTAACGTTAGTCGCTTTTGTTATAGTAACGGCTGAAAACTCAGTCGGTTAGATGTTTAGAAGAGAGGAATCCGTGCGATTTAATTGGATTTTAGCAAGCTTGTTGGCAGTCGGTTCGACTACCGTAAATGCTCAAACCTTTATGTTTGACGATGTGGACGATATGGATACGTCTACCGTTGAAGAGTGGCAGGCAAGTGCGGAACTCGGTGCGTTGTTTACCTCGGGTAACACAGAGACTCAGACCCTTAAAGGAAAATTGAACGTCTCAAAAGATTTCGAGAATTGGCGTCACAAGGGCGTACTCGACTACTACCGCTCAGAGCAAACAGACCCAGACACTAATGAAACCACTACAACGGCGGACCGTTTATTCGTTTCTGGGCAAAGCAACTATAAATTCGACCCGAAAAGTAAATCGTCATTGTTCTTGTTCGGCTCATACGAAGAAGACAAGTTCAGCGGTTATGCCTACCAAAGCACTGTCGCTGTCGGTTATGGTGCTCGCTATCGTTACAACGAGAAAGTCTATGCGGACTACGAAATCGGTCCGGGTTATTCGTGGAAGCAAGAAATTGTTGATGACGTCGAACAACCGACAGATACCTCGGCAATCTTACGTTTAGCCGGTAACGTTGTTTGGGATATTACCAAGAACTCACGTTTTACCGCATTGCTAGCATCTGAAGTGGGTGAAGAGAACACCAAAACCCGTGGTGAGGTCTCGATCTCGGCCAACATTAATAGTTCACTGGCGATGAAGTTCTCCATTGGAGCTACGCACAACACCAAGGTGGCTGACGAAACAATAGAAAACTTAGATACCGAAACCGCCATCACGCTGGTTTACACCTTCTAAGCAAAAAGTTACCAGCAAAAGCCCGCAGCCGCGGGCTTTTTTGTGCCTGCCAGTTCTTTACTGCGACTTATGGCTTGGGCTCGCGGCATCGTCAGGGTTGGGGTTGCTTGTTCTCTACCACGGCGATGAGCTTGGGTGGGTCGGCATCGTGAGGGGCTGGAGAGCGCTTGGTGTGTAGGCGCTTGTTAGAGTCATTGCACGGCACCCCGCCGGTTCACGAAGCTGGGGAAAAAGCCGCTCGAGCTCATCCATGAGGCGCTTAGTCTCCGGCCGTCCATGGCCGGAGATACTTTTTCCCCAGCTTCGCGCCCCAACGTTGTGCATTAAATGTAGGTGAAGTCGCGCCTACACCCCAAGCTAAGGGCTACGGAGAAGCGATGCCGAAGCCACACCGAGCGCGCCGTGGCAGAGAACAACCAACCCCAAGCAGACTGTCCGAAACTAACCGATAAAGACTGATGCTTCTTTACTGCGGCTTTCCGCGATGGAGGACGGCATCGCTTCTCCGCACCTATTTGGCTCGGGGTGTGGGCGCGTTTTCCTCGATATTGATGGGCGTCTCGTTGGGGCGCGGGGGCTCCGGTAAAATGCATCTCTGGCCAGGGAGGGCCAGAGACTGAGCGGCCATGGATCGCTCGAGCGTCTTTTTACCGGAGACACCGTGAACCGGCGGGACGCTGAGCACCAATCACCCCAGCGCCCAGACCCCGAGCCTTCCCCCAACCCTGACGATGCCGCGAGCCCAAGCCATAAGCCGCTGTAAAGAATTGGTTCTGCGGCAGCCTTATGGTTCGCCTTCGAGTTTCCGGCGTAAGTGTACGGGTTGTTTGGCGCGTTTCTTTCTGACTTTCAGGTTGAGGAGTTCTACGCCTAATGAGAAAGCCATGGCGAAGTAGATATAGCCTTTCGGTACATGGAAGTTTAAGCCTTCGCCGACCAAGGCCATGCCTATTAGAATGAGAAAGCTGAGTGCCAGCATTTTGATGGTTGGATGTTGGTCGACAAATTGGCCGATACTTTTGGCGGCGAATAGCATCACTCCCACGGATAGCACCACGGCAATCACCATTACACTTAAGTGCTCGGCCAGACCAACGGCGGTAATAACTGAGTCTAGGGAGAAGACGATGTCTAATATGGCTATTTGGATAATAATTGCCATAAATGATGCAGCGACTTTGCGGGCAACATGCTCTTCTTCGCCTTCTAACGAGTGGTGAATTTCCAGAGTGCTTTTACCGAGCAGGAATAGGCCACCAAAAAATAGGATAAGGTCGCGACCAGAAATGGCTTGGTTTAACACGTCAAACAATGGCTCAGTAAGGGTCATTACCCAAGTTATCGAGAACAATAACAGAATCCTAGTACCCATAGCTAAAAGCAAACCTAAGCGCCGCGCGCTGTCGCGCTGCGCTTCTGGTAACCGCCCAACCAGTATTGAAATGAAGATGATGTTATCAATGCCGAGCACTATTTCTAATGCCGTCAAAGTGGCTAGGGCGACCCATGCTTCGGGCATAATGATCCAGTCAAACATAATGATTTCCTTGGTTTTTCATCGTCTATTGTGATGATAAGTCACAGTTAAGTTGGCTGATATTGTTCGTGCTACTAGTCTGTATGGAAAGTGTGGAAAACACAACATTGGCGACTGTCATCAAACTGTAACATTAGCGTTGTAATGTTTCTGTCATGTTTTTGTAATATTCGCGGCGGGCAAATATCGCAGAAAGCTTTGCATCAGCGTTGCTTTTCGCTACCATTCGCTTCGCTAATTTTAGCCAGAAACCATAAGGTTATGCTTATGTCAGCTAACTCATTCTTAGGGGTATTTGCAAAATCTCCTATTAAACCCATGATCAATCATATTGAACTGGTTCATGACTGTGCCATGGGGCTGAAAGATTTTTTTGCAGCGGTTTATAAAGCCGATTGGGCAGCCGCAGAAATTGCGCGCAAAACTATAGTGACGAAAGAAAAACAAGCTGACGAATTGAAGCGTGAAATTCGCCTTAACCTGCCCGGCGGTTTGTTCATGCCTGTTGAGCGTACCGACTTATTGGAGTTGGTATCGCAACAAGATCGCATAGCAAATAAGGCCAAAGACATTTCAGGTTTGATCACCGGTCGTGAGCTTGTTATTCCAGCCGCTTTAGTCGAATCGTTTGATGCCTACCTAAACCGTTGTTTGGACGCTGCAAGTAAAGCGCGTGACACCATTTCTGAATTTGACGATTTATTAGAAACTGGCTTTAAAGGTCGCGAGCGTGATTTGGTGAACGGCATGATTGCTGAATTAGACCAAATTGAAGAAGATACCGACCAACTGCAAATTCAGTTGCGCCGCGACTTCCGTAAAATTGAAAGTGAAATGAGCGCGTTGGATGCGATGTTCTTATACCGCATTCTGGATTGGGTGGGTGACCTTGCCGACCTCTCTGAGCGTGTTGGTTCGCGCTTTGAACTAATGCTAGCACGCGTATAACCGGAGGCGACGATGGATATCATTTCTACTTATGGCATGATTCTGATTGCCATGGCGGCCATTTTTGGCTTCTTTATGGCTTGGGGTATTGGTGCTAACGACGTTGCAAACGCGATGGGAACCTCCGTCGGCTCAAAGGCGTTGACTATTAAGCAAGCAATTATCATAGCAGCAATTTTCGAGTTCGCTGGAGCCTATTTGGCGGGCGGTGAAGTCACCGCAACTATCCGTAAAGGCATTATCGATTCGGCGTACTTTATCGATTCTCCAGATTTACTGGTGTTCGGTATGATTGCCTCACTGCTAGCGGCGGGCTTTTGGCTGCTAATCGCATCTTATTTAGGCTGGCCGGTTTCAACCACGCACTCCATTGTCGGTGCTATTGTGGGGTTCGCTGCGGTCGGTGTAAGTGTAGAATCCGTTGCTTGGAGTAAAGTGATTGGTATAGTCGGCAGTTGGATTGTCACCCCGGCGATCTCAGGCTTTTTTGCCTACCTGATTTTTATGAGCGCGCAAAAGTTGATTTTTGACCAAGCTGACCCGTTGAAAAAGGCCAAGCGTTATGTGCCATTCTATATGGCATTGGCGGGCTTTGTATTGTCATTGGTTACCATTCAAAAAGGCTTGAAACACGTGGGTTTAAACCTAGCAACCAACGACGGCATTTTGTTGGCTGTTGGCATTGCTATAGTGGTGTTCTTTATTGGTAAGTTTGCGATATCTCGTCTCAAATTCAATGAAGAAGCTAACCGCCAGATGCATTACGCCAACGTCGAAAAGGTGTTTGCGGTACTCATGGTTGTGACGGCTTGCTGTATGGCTTTTGCCCACGGTTCAAACGACGTGGCAAACGCCATTGGTCCGGTAGCCGCGATTGTTAGCGTTGTTAGCAGCGGTGGTGAGATTGGTAGCAAAGCACAGCTAGCTTGGTGGATATTGCCATTAGGCGGTGTGGGTATTGTTGCGGGCTTAGCGATTTTCGGTAAGCGTGTAATCGCCACTATCGGTAAAGGTATCACTCACTTAACCCCAAGCCGTGGTTTTGCTGCTGAGCTAGCGGCGGCTGCAACGGTCGTACTAGCCTCTGGCACAGGTCTGCCAATTTCAACCACGCAAACCCTCGTCGGTGCGGTGTTGGGGGTAGGCATGGCACGTGGTATTGCTGCGTTAAACCTAGGTGTGGTGCGAAATATCGTTGTTTCATGGGTCGTGACCCTGCCAGCAGGTGCGATCATGTCGATTATTTTCTTCTACATCATCAAAGCAGCCTTCGGCGCCTAAGCCAAAGCTGCTGTGAAGAAGCCCGCTTAACCGCGGGCTTTTTTGTGCCTGAACAAAGCCCACCAAAAAAATTTACTTTCTTTCAAACTTTTTTCTGCCCATCATCGACTCTGTACACAAATCCATGGAGATGATGACTTGTGTTAGCCGCGACTGATGAACATTTAGTCCAGAAGGCCTTAAGCGGAAATAAGAATGCTTGGCTGAAACTGGTAAAGCGCTACGAAAAGCTGGTGTACCACTATGCCTTTCGAATGGTGTCGAACCGCGAGGACGCATTGGACCTATTACAAGATACCTTTATTTCGGTATTTCGTAACCTTGCCTCTTGGCGCCAAGATGCCAGTTTTAAAACCTGGTTGTTGACCATTGCTCACCACCGTTGTGTGGAGTTTTATCGGCGCAAGAAAGATTTCAGCAACGTCGATGAACAAACCGAGGCCGCGTCTGAGGACGAATGGCACGATCCGGAAATGAGTACACATCGGCAGCAACAGGGGCAGCAGTTAACTCAAGCGATGCAGTTATTGCCTTTAGAACAACGTACGGTGGTTGAGTTGAAGTTTTATCAGCACTTAACCCTAGGCGAAATCGCCGACCAGCTCGGCATATCAACGAATACGGTGAAATCGCGGCTTTATACCGCGGTGGCGAAGTTACAGCAGCATGTGGAGGTAAGCCATGCGTGATTTACAGCAACAATTTGATGATTGGCTTGAGGGCCGGTTGGATGATGCGCAAGCGCGCCATCTACACCAACAATTGCTGCAACATGAGCCGGAACTGGCAGAAATGATGGAAAACATGAGCGCGCTACAACAACACGCGGACGCTTATGCAGAGACCGAAGTGCCGGCTTGGAATCGTGAAGCGACTTTCCAACAGCATTATGTGCAGCGCACTGAGCCGCTGCTTAGCAAGTGGTTCAGCTTATGGTTACCGGCGGGCTCTATGGCTTTTTCGGTATTAGCACTGGCATTGGTGTTATTGAACGTGCAGGTCAGCAATACCGCAGAAGGTTGGCAGGTAGCCTTCGGTGGTGGCGGTAATGAGCTTAGGCCTCAGGCTATACAGCAGCAGATAGACCAGGCGGTCGCTGCACGCTTAGCGAAATTTGAGGACAGCCAGGATGCCAAGCTGCAGCAATACGCCAGCAACTTAAAGCAAGACTTTACTGACAGCCTGAAAGCTTCGACCACCCAGTTGGCGAGTTACGTGTTAGCAACCAGCCGCCAAGAACGGCGAGAAGATTTCAGTGACTTTATTCAATATGTAAACGAGCAGCGTGAAGACGACCAAGTGTTTTACGCCAACCTCATTAAACAGTTTCAAGAAGACGTGGCGGACCAGACTAGCTATCGCTCGCAGGCGCCCGTTTCAAAGTTAACCCCGAAGGAGTAATACCATGAACACGACTCGCATTGCCTCAGCATTTATCGCGCTTGGCTTAGCCAGTGTTTTGACCACCGCTGCTTGTGCAACAACAGAGGCTCCGGCTACTCCGGCGCCGACTGCGGCACCGCAACCGGCTGCCCAAGCCGATGGCCCTTATGCACAGTTGCGTCAGCAATTGGACATTATGACCAGTATTTTTAATACCTCGCTGAAACACGGCGACGCGAAAATCCGCTTTTCGCCCCTGACATACACGTACTTGCGTGACCAAGGCGTAGTATTCCGTACTCGCAGCCGCAATGTGTTTTACTTTCAATCGCCAGATGGACCTATGACTGTTGTGCCTCAGATTCCGCCCATGCCTACCGTTAATGGTGTAGACGTACAAGCGGCGGTAGAGCGCGGTATGGCAGAAGCTCAACAAGCCCTGCAAAACGTGCGGATTGAGTTTAATGGCGAAGACATGGATTTTGATTGGCACGAGCAGTCGGATGAAATCCGCGACTTAGCGGATGAGCAACGCGACATTGCTTGGGATATCCGTGACACCGAACGTGAGTTGCGCGATTTGGAATTCCAACAACGCAACGCGCCAAGCGATGAAAAAGATGCGTTAGCGAAAGAGCAGAAGCAACTGCAGGAGCAATTAGCTGAATTACGTAAACGGGAGCGTAACTACAAGCAGCAAATCGACACGTTGGTAGCCGAGCAGAAACGCCAAGCGGAACAGCTGAAGCAACAACGCCAACAGCAACGTGATGCGTCATTGCAACAGTTCGAGCAAACACTGGGCACAGTATTGTGCGATTACGGTGTGACCCTAAGAAATTTGCCGGACGATGAGAATGTGACGGTGATTTTGGAGAATTTTGGCTCACAAACACAACCGAATGCAGATCGTATCTATGTGTTTAACAAGAAAAAAATAAGTTCTTGTAAAGGAAATTCAGATTCGAGTGAACTGATCAGTGGGGCTGATGCGTATTATTTTTAACCAGTAATGAGTTTCCCCTGAAACGTTCATTGAGAGAAAGGTTGTAATTTGTTGTTCTCAAACTTTCACGCGCCTACCCTCTAGGCGCGTTTTTTTTGCCTGTGATCTTCGTAATTTTGGCCATTTTCCAGTACTATTTGCACACTTTTGAAAACGGCGCATGGTATGCGTTGTCGGCAACATAACTGAAACGGTGAAAGGGTGTAGAAAGGCCATGAGCGATAACGACAGCGGTTTAACCGTCAAAGATTTTTCGTTTGACCTTCCTGATGAATTGATTGCGCGCCACCCGCAGGCGCAGCGCAGTGCTAGCCGCTTGCTGCATGTGGATGCGCAACAGCAACAAATACATCACGGCCAGTTCACCGACATTGTTGATCATCTGCAAGCCGGTGACTTGCTGGTGTTTAACGATACCCGAGTGATTCCTGCGCGGCTACTCGGTGAAAAGACCAGCGGCGGAAAAGTTGAAGTTCTGGTAGAACGCATTCTCGATGAACATCGTGTACTGGCGCATATTGGTAGTAACCGCTCACCAAAGCCGGGTCAGCAGCTACTGCTAGAAGGTGCGGTTAAGGTAGAAATGGTAGAGCGCCATGATGCCCTGTTTGAACTGCGTTTTTTACACGATGAACCAGTACTTGAGTTGCTAGAGCGATACGGGCACATGCCTTTACCGCCCTATATCGACCGTCCTGACGAAGATAGCGATAAAGAGCGCTATCAAACGGTTTATGCCAGCAAGCCAGGCGCGGTTGCCGCACCAACAGCGGGGCTTCATTTCGACCAAGATATTTTGCAACGGCTACAGGATAAAGGGGTCGAGTTTGCCTATGTGACGTTGCACGTTGGTGCTGGGACGTTTCAGCCAGTAAGAGTAGAAAATATCAAAGACCACCACATGCATAGCGAATACGCGCAAGTACCAGAACAAACCGTAGAGGCAGTATTGCGCACCCGCGCCAACGGTGGTCGAGTAGTAGCTGTAGGAACGACATCAGTGCGCTCGTTAGAATCAGCAGCACAGGCGGCACAGCAACAAAACGAAGTGATAGCGCCGTTTTTTGCCGATACCGATATTTTTATTTATCCAGGCTATGAGTTCAAAGTAGTGGATGCGTTGGTGACCAACTTCCACTTGCCCGAGTCGACCCTCATTATGTTGGTGTCGGCGTTCTCAGGAAAGCCATTGATTATGAATGCGTACCAGCAAGCAATAGCTCAGCGTTACCGCTTTTTTAGCTACGGCGACGCGATGCTACTGACACGCTAAGCAAGGAGTGATGGTTGGCGATGAAATTTGAATTAGATAAAACTCAAGGCAAAGCGCGCCGTGGGCGTCTTATATTTGAGCGCGGCGTGGTGGAAACCCCGGCTTTTATGCCGGTGGGTACGGTTGGCACGGTAAAAGGCATGACGCCGGAAGAGGTTGCCGACACTGGCGCGCATATCTGTCTGGGAAATACCTTTCACTTAATGCTGCGGCCGGGTACTGGTGTTATTCAGCAACATGGTGACTTGCACGACTTCATGAATTGGCACAAACCGATTTTAACAGACTCTGGCGGTTTCCAAGTATTCAGTCTCGGTGAACTGCGCAAAATCACCGAAGAAGGCGTAACCTTCCGCTCGCCGATTAATGGTGAAAAGATCTTGTTAACACCAGAAAAATCCATGCAGGTACAGCGTGAGTTGGGTTCTGACATTGTCATGATCTTTGATGAGTGCACGCCTTACCCGGCGACCGAGCAACAAGCCAAGGACTCGATGGAGTTATCTCTACGTTGGGCTCAGCGCTCTAAAGATGGCCACGGTGATAACCCGGCGGCACTGTTCGGCATTATCCAAGGTGGAATGTACGAGCATTTGCGTGAACAGTCGCTGGCTGGGCTCGAGCAAATAGGCTTTGATGGCTATGCCATTGGCGGTTTATCGGTAGGGGAACCGAAGCCAGAAATGATGCGCATCCTCGACCATACCCCAGAGAAAATGCCAGCCGATAAACCCCGTTATTTAATGGGGGTCGGAAAACCAGAAGATCTCGTTGAAGCCGTCCGCCGTGGCGTCGATATGTTCGACTGCGTTATGCCAACCCGCAACGCACGCAATGGCCACCTGTTTATTAGTACTGGAGTGGTGAAAATTCGCAATGCCGTGCATCGTAACGATACGGGTCCATTGGATCCTGAGTGCGATTGCTACACGTGTAAAAATTATTCGCGCGCCTATTTGCACCATTTGGACAAGACCAACGAAATGTTGGGTGGGCGGTTAAATACGATTCATAACTTGCGCTTTTACCAAAAAGTCATGCAGGATATGCGAGAAGCACTAGAGCAAGAACGGTTTGACGAGTTTGTCGCAGAGTTCTATGCCAAACGCGACTTGCCGGTGCCTGAACTCGCGCAATAATAAGGACAACAAATGTCAGCGCAAGAAACGATAGAATTTACCATTGCTGAGGGGCCGACGTTACAACCGGAGCAGGCCAGTGTGGTATACGGTGGTAAGGTGGTATTCCTGAACACCGCAAACGCCGATGTCGAAGTGCATATAAATGGCTTTGATTCTGACCACAATGTGAATAAAAAAATTACGCCGGTTGGTAATGGCCAAAAGGTCGTAGTCCCTGTTGCTGAATTCGCCAAACGTGGTGAAACGGTCGCAGTCACCTACCAATTCAGCGTTATGGAACAAGGAGGCGAAGGTGATGGTGATTTAGGTGGTGGTAAAGTAAGCGGTGACATAGACGTTACCCCATAGCTCATCACCGTCTCAGCTTCGACCTGCCATCAATGCGTTGCTGACAGGTCGACTAATTTATTGATTAACATAATTTGTGACCAGTGCTGAATGCGGTAGCGCACCGCATTAGCTTGAAAGCGCGAAATTGCTGCTTTACTGGGCGCCAAACGTATCGGCTTTTGTTCCCAGTCGATTCTGTGGAACGCGTCGGCGAGCAGATCGATGGCGTAAACTTGATTGGCTTCGCTAAGCGCATCTACCTTTCTTTGTTTTAACAGCTCAAACCATTGTTGAATGCCGGCTTTATCTGATGATAGATAGCGCTTAATGGCTTCAGCATAAAGCCACGTATCGGTACTGAGAGGCGTTACCGCAGAGTCGTGCGCTTCATGTGCGCTACCAATAAATGCGGCTAACATGTCATGCTGTTGCTCAGTGTTAAGCACTTCAGCAAGCTCTGCGCCGAGTTTTATCGTATTGATTAGTGGCGAAAAGGTGTTTGGTTGAGCCTCAAATTCTGAAATTTTATGACGGTTGCTCGCGCTGAGCGGGCAGCGCGCATCATTGTGCGCACAAAACGAGGTTATAAATAGCAGTTCGTTTGTCACGAAAGTCGATTTCGCCATATAGGGCGCAACAATATCAAACGCGCCGTTAAGGTCATAGCGGCTAGGCTCCAGCGTTTCAGAGCTTGGCGAGTTTGTAATGATATGTCTGACAATTTTTATCAGATAAGCGTTAACCACCCAGTTGTCTGGGTTGAGTTTGTTTGCTCGTAAAATATGTTGGTAAGCAGCCTCAAGCGTCGCAGTGTTTTCTGGATAACCTTGTTCAAAGCCTGCTTCGAGTAAGAACTTTGCATAGTTCACTTCTAAACCGAAGCGGCCGGGGGCTAAGTCAACAGCGCGGCGATAATTGGCGTCGGCTAATTTGAAGGTCTTTGCTATTTCAGAGGTGTTTAACCCTCGGCTGTATTGGAAATCCAGCAACTGCTGATATTGATTGGCAAGGGTGTAGTAGAAAAAGTAATTCTTTCGCGCTGCTGGAATGTCGGCAGCGACACTCTGCATGCGTTTTAGTGCTGACAGTGAACTTTTACCAATCATGCCAAGTTTGGACGCAAGCAGACCAAGATCTTTTAATAACTGCAGTCGTATTTCTGTTCCCATGCCTTGCTGTCCGACCTTTTGCTTGGACAAGCTCAGGGCTTTCTCGTACCACCGTATGGCGCGGCTAAAGTCGTCAATAGTGTTGCCGTAGGTGAGTTCATTTTGGTCATTGCTTAAACTCACCGCTAGACCTTTGTAGTAAGCGCTGTAGGGGTGTTCAGGCGCAAGCGCGAGCATAGTGTTGGCGAGGTTTTGCATTTTCTCAACCCACTGCTCGCCAGCAGCCTCACTTTGCTTCGCTTGCAGACCCATTTGCAGCACAATGGCGCCTTCAACGCTATAGCTGTCGAAGTAACTGGGAGCAATTTTGTGCAGCCGATCGAATACCGGCGCAATGGCTTGGTAACGCGCCTGCATCTGTTGCCAATCGCTCTCTGCGCGTGCCGCCATAATACGTTCTAATGCAATGGTGGTGCGTAGTGCCAAGGGTTCATAAAACCAACTGGCAAATTGGCCGCTAGCCAGCGTTTCATCGGCTTTGTCGAGGTTGCCGGCGAGGTATTGGGCTAACCCGGTTAAGTAGTCTTTTGGCAGTTCGCTTTGCTGTTCACTGGCTAGGCTGCGTTGCAAATAACGCAGCGCGGGTTGCTGGTGCTGTTGCTGCAACTCAGCAATAAACGCTTGGCGATCTTCTGGGCGCACGATACTGGCAGCCTCGCGTTGTCCGGACCGGTAAAGCTCAGTGTGCGTGCGAGCCAATGCCAATGCCATGCGGGCGTCCTGATAACCCGACTGCCAGCCTTTATTAAGCAATTGTAATGCCCGCTCTGGTTGGTTCAACGCCAATGCGGTTTTACCCGCGGCATAGTAGGCCGGTCCAGCGAAGAAGGCCGATTTATTATCAGCGGTGCTAACCAGCTCGGTGGCGGTTTGCTGCAATTGTTGGTAATCGTCGCTGATATCACTAATTGGCGACATTTGAATAAAGCGCACCCGCGATTCGACGTCTTTTACCTGCTCGACAAATTGCTGCAACGCCGCTTCCCGTTCACTCAAGCGCGACTGGTAAACGGCAAATCCCACACTCGCCATAATGGCTGCCGCAAATAAGCTGGTAATAACGCCACTGGTCCATGGCGCGCGCTTGTACCATAACCTCAAGCGTTCACCCGCCCCGCGATTTAACGACGTTGGTAGGCATTGTAACCAGCGTTGCAGATCATCCGCTAACGCGGCGGCGTTGGCATAGCGCGCATTCGGCTCGCGTTGCAAACAGTGCATGACAATATCGCATAAATCGCTGGGTAATTCTGGGCACTGACGTTGTAACGGCAGAATATCGCTGTGCTGGATTTTGTTAACTATTTCGGTGGTCGCTGCTACGGCAATTGCCGGCTCACCACTCAGCATAAAATATAGCGTTGCACCTAGACTGTAGACATCGGCGCTGGGGCCAATAAACTGCCAAGCATCGGCAATGCCTTCGGCAGCCTCAGGTGCCGCTTGCTCTGGTGCCATATAGAACAGGCTGCCCTGGCCAGGTTGAATACCCAAGCTTGAACGCTCAGTGTGCGCGGCAATGCCAAAATCGACCAGCGTTGCAGACACCGGTTGTTTGGGTGCCGGAGGGGTGGTTAACAAGATATTTCCCGGTTTGATATCTCGGTGTACCACGCCGCGTTGGTGCACCTCCCCGAGACCACTGGCGATCTGCGCAATGGCGTCGACTTTCTGTTTCACGCTCATTTGCTCGCGGTATGCATAGAGGGTATCGCCACCAATATATTGCATCACCATATACAAGGCGTCGCCTTCTTCCGCGACCTCGAACACCTTGACGATACGGTCGTGCTCTACATGGGCCAAAAGCCGAGCTTCGTTAATAAAGCGTTCGCGGGCAACCCGAGTCGCTGCATTGACAAACTTGATCGCGACGTCACGTTGCAACTGCGTGTCGTATGCCTGATATACCGCACCATTACCGCCTTTCCCAAGCAAACGCTGACATTGGTAGCGGCGATTAATTGGGTAGGGAAAGCTGGCGCTGGTGTTGGAGTTATTCTCTGCGCCTGACGGATCAATTAACGTTTCGTCGTTATTCATTGGCAGGCTCCGCGGTAGTGAGTTGTTCTAGTTGTTGCTTGATGGCCTGCAAGATATCCTTCACATCGCTATTATCTGGATTCAGTTGCGCGGCAGTTTTTGCATAGATTAATGCTTGTTG
The DNA here is from genome assembly GCF_003987475.1 of Idiomarina tyrosinivorans. GTDB lineage: Bacteria > Pseudomonadota > Gammaproteobacteria > Enterobacterales > Alteromonadaceae > Idiomarina > Idiomarina tyrosinivorans. The sequence continues at coordinate 89,661 of NZ_PIQH01000003.1, forward strand.
TAACCACTGTTTTTGACTTTTCTGTGATTGCGAATAATGGGTTAATACTTGGTACAAATGTGCTCCGTGCCAATATAATCGCCAATCACTCATGCCGTCTTCCATAGCCAATTCCACGGTGGCAATGGCCTTCATAATTTGGGTTTCTCGTTCTACCGGTAAATGCCAACGTGGCTCGGTGGTGACATAGGTCGCATAAGCCAAATAGGCATCAATATTGTGGGGGTCTATCGCTATCGCTTTACGGAAAAAGGTCAGCGCTCGTTGTGACGCATCCCAAGCGGCAAAATTATTGCCTCCATGCCCTAAAACATCGGCTTGGCTGGCGAATGCATTAGCAATAGTAACCGCTTGTACTGCAGAAATGGTATTCGCCGCGCGCTCCGCGTTGAGTGCTTGCGCTTGATTGGTTCGGGTGTTGCTGCTGGCGGCCAGTGATAGTGGTTGGTTTACCACAATAGCTCCAATAGCAATAAGGCTAATAAATACGCTGAGTAAACTCACCCCCGTAATGGGGTGCCGGCGCACTGCTAAGCGAAAACGATAGAAACCGCGGTCGAACCAGCTCTGCCGACGCAATACTTGCTGTAAAGGGCGGTTTTCCAGCCAACGCTCAAGCTCTTCAGCAAATAATCCCGCGTTGGCTAAGCGGTGCGATTTCTCTGCAGTAAGTCCGTGCATGATCCACTGGCACAGGTCGCTCGGCAAACTCGGATTCAAGGATTGCAAGGCAATAGGGTGGCTGGCGCTAGGGCTGTACCCCGAAAGTGCAAAATAAAGTACCGCGAATAGTGAATAAACATCGGTATCAGCGGTAAATTCAGCGTTTTCCGCGAGTTCGCCAGTAACAATTTCTGGCGCCATATAGCATTCGGTGCCACTTTTCCCGACCTCACCCAAGCTAGAAAAGCTGCTTTGGGCGATACCAAAGTCGACCAATACCGGTTTCGGTTGAGCGTCCTTTTCAGCGCCACCTTCGGGTTGCTGCAAGATAATGTTTTGCGGGGTAATGTCGCGATGCACAATACCGGACTGGTGCAGCCGGTTAACACCCTCGGCCAATACTTTAAACCATTGCAGTGTGAACTGAACGTCGTTACCACCAATTGACGTTAGGGTAGCAAGTGACGGCCCGGTAGCATATTGCATCACCATATATAGATGGCTGTGCTTGTGGCTATCGACCACGTCGGCAACTTCATAGATATGGCAAACGGCAGGATGTTCGAGTTGTGCGAGAACACGGGCTTCCCGAACCAATAGGTCGCGGTTAAACCGGCTCGGTTGATGGATAAATTTTATCGCTACGTAACGCGAGAGTTGTTGATCCCACGCTTTGTAAACACTTCCAAAACTACCCTGACCCACTAGTGCCAAGCATTGGTAACGCTCGGGCAGCGAAGCAGGAAACGACAACGTCGACATTGCCCCTCTCAAACCACGATTTCTACGCAAACCATAGTATCTTCTTGCCCCAGTAACCACCAATTTTGTAAGGGTTTAGCCGGAACAATATCGATACTTGACGTAGATTAACGTCATGCATAGGGGTAAATGCACAAATTTTGTGTACCAACATTGCGGAAATTTGTACGCCATCTCATACATATAGAGGGCTATAGCGTTTCTTCGACTTATTGGCACTGTTCTTGCGTTAGCTGTTCCAGAATAACAAAAGTTTAGTGTGGACTGCTGAGGGGGACGGCATGACACAGGTAGCAAATTACTTTGACCAAATGCCTGGAAATTGCATCGTTACATTACAAATTAATGTTGCGACGCAGCAAATAAAACAGCGGGCGGTAATGATTGGTCACAAGTTAAACGACTATGTGATTTTAGAATTTGGCCGCGATGCGGATTGGCGCGTTTTGTTGTCGTGTTTAACCGAATCGACCGCAGTCATCATCCGCGCAGTTTTACCCTGTGGTGATGTGATAGCAGCAAGTTGCTCGTATTTAAGCATGACCCATTATCCGCGCAAGTTGGTGTTTTTAAATTTTCCAAAAGAATTTGAAAAGCGCCATTTACGGGCCAACCCGCGGGTTAATGTGGAGTTACCAGCAGCACTCACATTCACAGAGCTGAGTGAGCACTTTCCGCAACCGATTGCGAGCTTGATTACCGATCTGTCGGAGCAGGGCTTGGGATTGCAAACTCGGGAACCCATTACGGTACCGAAAGAGGAGTTGCTCGGCAAAACAGTAGAGCTGGCAGTGCAACATAATCAACAGCGAGATCATGCAGTGTTGGAGTGCGAAATTCGCAATCGCCAGCTGATCAGTCCTGAGTTGACACAATTTGGCTTAAAAGTGGTGCGCAGCCACGGTAAGCCTTATGAATCGCTAATCGACATTTGGGTATCAGAGACCCTACATAATAAAGCAGTAGCGTTATAATGAAATTTAATGATTTTTTAAACCAACTTTTGCGGTGCCCCATTTTTGATGCAAGAGACAATGTAGTGGGTTACCAACTTGAGTTCTGTCACGGCTTGCGCACAACGTTTCCCTCATTAGATACCGAGGCACGAGAGCGCTTGTGCAGTGAGTTAGCGGAACAGCTCCCTCGGTTAACGCTTGGCAAGGATGCCATTATTCAATTTAATAGCGATGGTGTGTGTAACGGCGTGCCTAACCTATTACCGAAAGAGCAAGTGTGGGTGAGCGTGGTGGACAACGGCGCACCAGATCGCAAGCTGTTAGATGCCTGCAAAGAGTTAGTCGAGCGGGGTTACCGCATAGCGTTAACCGACCACGACCCCTATTCGCACTGGGAACCGTTTTACCAAATCGCCGGTGTTATCGAGTTAAGCGTAAGCGCTAATCAAAGCCTCACCGAGTTAACTAAAAACATTGCTGCGGTTAAACGGCATGGTTGTGAGGTGTTGGTTTACGGTACGCTAGACCGCTTACAGCGCGAGCATTGCCAAGACCTTGGGGTGAATTATTTTGTTGATCCCGAGTACCGATCGGTAGCCCATGAGCCTCATCGTGCAAGTTGATCAGAAAGGATCGCCGAAAGGCTTTACAGCGGCTTTTAGAGTCGGTACAATTCAGCACCAATTTGAATCAATGCGGTTAATTTTTAACCGATTCGCAAAAATAGCATTCTGAGGTGATTTTTTAATGCCAGTCGTTAAAGTGAAAGAAAACGAGCCGTTTGACGTTGCATTGCGTCGTTTCAAGCGCTCATGTGAAAAAGCAGGCGTATTATCTGAAGTTCGCCGCCGTGAGCACTATGAAAAGCCAACTGCAGAGCGTAAGCGCAAAAAAGCTGCAGCGGTCAAACGTCACGCGAAAAAATTGGCTCGCGAAAACGCGCGCCGTACTCGCCTTTACTAAGAAGTTAGCCGCATAGCGGTTAAAGGCGAAACGCAACGCTGAGTTGCGACTTCACTTTCTCGCAAAGACGTGTACAGACAAGTACAGTAAGAACCGTGTCAGGATCGCCTGACGCGGTTTTTTTGTCAGTAGCGCAGTTTGTGTAATATTCATACCCTGTTGAACTAGGAAACGGATACCCTGTTAATGGCTGGATTGATCCCAAAAAGCTTTATCCATGATCTGCTCGATCGCGCCGATATTGTTGAGGTGGTTGATAGCCGTGTGCCGCTAAAGAAAGCAGGGAAGAACCATCAGGCCTGCTGCCCGTTTCACAACGAGAAAACCCCATCGTTTACTGTCAGTGCCGATAAGCAGTTTTATCACTGCTTTGGTTGCGGAGAGCATGGCAACGCGATTGATTTTTTGATCAATTACGACGGCTTGAGTTTTCCCGATGCCGTAGAAGAATTGGCTGCTATGTTGGGTTTAGAAGTGCCGCGTGAGGCTTCCGAGAATCCGCAGAAAGATGCACAAAAGCGGCAACAGGCAGAAAGTGATTACGAAGTGATGCAACAAGCCACGCGCTTTTTTCAGCATCAGCTAAAGCATCATGCCCGTGCAGGCGAAGTGATTGATTACTTAAAAGGTCGCGGACTAAACGGCGAAACCGTCAAACAGTTTCAAATAGGCTACGCACCGAGCGAGTGGGATGCATTAAAGCAAACCTTTGCGCGCAACCCGCAGACAACGCAACAACTGCTCGATTTGAAGCTGCTTAACCGCAGCGATAATGGCCGCGTGTACGACTTTTTCCGTGATCGGGTAATGTTTCCGATTCACGACCGACGCGGCCGAGTGATTGGTTTTGGCGGTCGAATTCTCGAGGGTGACGGCCCTAAGTATTTGAACTCACCCGAAACCAGGGTGTTTCACAAAGGCAGCGAGTTATACGGGTTTTACCAAGTGCGACAAGCGCACCGGCAGCCCGACGTCATTGTGATTGTCGAAGGTTACATGGATGTGGTGGCACTGGCGCAACACGGCATTAACTATGCGGTGGCGTCGTTGGGCACAGCCACTACGACTGAACAACTACAACGCTTGTTCCGCACCACGCATCAAGTGGTCTGCTGTTACGACGGTGACCGTGCTGGGCGCGATGCAGCGTGGCGAGCATTAGAAAATGCGTTACCGCTGCTAAAAGACGGGTTGGATTTGCGCTTTTTATTCTTGCCTGAAGGCGAGGACCCAGATTCGATTGTGCAAGCGGAGGGCGCGAAAGGGTTTGAGGCGCGCTTGCAGCAAGCGCAGCCATTTACTGAGTACTTTTTTGAACACCTTCAGCAAGGCATTGATGTAAAAGGCGATGCTGGCCGCTCGCAGTTATTGCAACGGGCGAAACCGTTGATTGAGCGTATCGCTAGTGACTTTTATCGCGACACCCTAATGGAGCGTTTAGCGGAAAAGCTACGGCGTGAGAAATCGCAGTTGCAGACCCACTTTCAGCGTCCGCAGCAAAGCCGCTATCAGCCGGAACAGATTCAAATGACGCCGATGCGGCGAGCGATTGCACTATTGGTGCAATTTCCGCAACTGGGGCAGCAATTGCCATTAAATGCTGAATTAAAGCGCTTAGGGATGCCTGGTATCGAGGTGTTTTTAACCTTGCACCAACAAACCCATGAGCAAGCCTTCACGACCGCGCAATTATTAGAAACGTGGCGCGAATCGGCGCATTATAAGCATCTGCAAAAGCTGGCAAGTTGGCAGCATGCAATGGACGAAGAAACGGCACAACAGGAACTTAACGACATTATTGTGTTTTTAATCGATAAATACGTTGAACAACGTGCCGATGAACTATTAGAAAAAGAAAAGTCACAGGAATTAAGCAAAGCTGAGCGAAAAGAATATCAATTATTGATACAGCATTTGCGCCAAAAGAAAACCTAGTCGAGCGATCGAAATTGGCTGAAACGCCGTAGTAATAAGCACATGTAAGCAAATAGCAGGGTAAGTTAATCACTGGCTAGAACGCGTGCAATCTGCTACAATTTCCGGTCTTGCTCGTTAAACCCATTTAGTCATTCACAGGTGGAAAGTCTGTATGCAGCAGAATCGACAATCACAGTTAAAAGTTCTTATTGCGAAAGGGAAAGAACAAGGTTACTTGACCTTTTCTGAGGTTAACGACCACCTCCCGCAAGAAATTGTTGATTCCGATCAGATCGAAGACATTATTCGCATGATCAACGACATGGGTATCCAGGTGTTTGAAAACGCCCCGGATGCCGATGAGTTGATGATGAGCGAAAGTGCGGCCGATGAAGATGCTGCCGAAGAAGCCGCACAAGCGCTTGCGACTGTAGAAGGTGAACTGGGCCGTACCACCGACCCGGTGCGCATGTACATGCGTGAGATGGGTACTGTTGAGCTATTGACCCGTGAAGGCGAAATTGACATCGCCAAGCGCATTGAAGAAGGCATTAACCAAGTTCAGTGTTCGGTAGCCGAATACCCAGAAGCCATCAACTTTTTGCTTGAGCAATGGGATTCTTACGAAGCCGAAGAAATGCGTTTAACCGACATTATCTCAGGCTTTATTGACCCTAACGAAGTGGATGACGCACCAGTGAGTGCCACCCACGTGGGGTCAGAGTTGACTAACGAGCAGCTCGAAGAAGAAGACGAAGACGACGACGATGACGACGAGGAAGAAGATGAGAACGAAGGCGGTATTGATCCTGAGTTCGCTCGTCAGAAGTTTGGTGAGTTGCGCGACCAATACGAAACCACGCGTAAAGTCATTGCTAAACACGGTCGTGACCACAAGAAAGCACGAGTTGAGATCGACAAGCTAAGCGATCTGTTCAAACAATTCCGCTTGGTGCCGAAACAGTTCGACCGTTTGGTCAAAGACATGCGCGACATGATGCATCGTGTGCGGGTGCAAGAGCGTTTGATCATGAAAGCCTCGGTAGAGCAGGGTGGGATGCCCAAGCGCGTGTTTATGCGTGCTTTTGCTGGCAACGAGAACAGTCTTGCATGGCTAGATGAACAGCAGGAAAGTGGCGAGAGCTATGCCGAGACGCTGAAAGCGGCACGCCCTGAAATCGAACGCTGTGTGAATAAATTACTCGAAGTCGAGAAAGAAACCGGGCTGACCATTGCCAAGGTGAAAGACATTAACCGTCGCATGTCGATTGGCGAAGCCAAAGCTCGCCGTGCGAAAAAGGAAATGGTTGAGGCCAACCTACGTTTGGTTATCTCGATTGCGAAAAAATATACCAACCGTGGCTTACAGTTCTTGGACTTAATCCAAGAAGGTAACATTGGCTTGATGAAAGCCGTGGATAAGTTTGAATACCGCCGCGGTTACAAGTTCTCGACCTATGCGACGTGGTGGATCCGGCAGGCGATCACACGTTCGATTGCCGACCAAGCCCGGACCATTCGTATTCCGGTGCATATGATCGAGACCATCAACAAATTGAACCGTATCTCGCGGCAAATGCTGCAAGAAATGGGGCGTGAGCCACTGCCTGAAGAATTGGCAGAGCGGATGATGATGCCAGAAGACAAAATCCGCAAAGTGCTGAAAATCGCCAAAGAGCCGATTTCGATGGAAACCCCGATTGGTGACGATGAAGATTCGCACTTGGGCGATTTCATAGAAGACAACACGCTGGATCTTCCTGTGGATTCGGCTACCTCGGAAAGTCTACGCAACGCGGTTCGTGATGTGCTCGGTGGATTAACGGCACGGGAAGCTAAAGTATTAAGAATGCGGTTTGGCATAGACATGAACACCGACCATACTTTAGAAGAAGTAGGTAAACAGTTCGACGTCACGCGTGAGCGGATCCGTCAGATCGAAGCAAAAGCGCTGCGGAAATTGCGCCACCCTAGCCGTTCAGAACAACTGAAATCGTTCTTGGACGAATAATCGACTCCCCAATCACCGCGCTGAGAAAGGAGGAAATATGGCAAAAAGTCGTGAGCAATGGCCATCGACGATTATCGATTCGCATCTACATATTTATGACGATGCGTTTCCGCTGATTGAGAACCAAGGTCGGCTTCCCGATCCGTTTTCCATCGACGATTATCAGCGCATGGTTAGAGGGCTGCCCATCGACGGTGGGGTGATTGTATCGGGCTCTTTCCAAGGCTTTGAACAGCGCTACTTGAAAGCCGCGTTGGACAAGTTGGATGACAACTTTGTTGGCGTGACCCAGCTACCGGGAAGTGTCAGCGACAAGCAGATTACCGAATTAGCCAAACACCGTATCCGCGGCGTGCGGGTAAACCTTAAGCGCGGCATTCACCGCGACATTAAAGGTATTGTGGAATTTGGTAAACGGATTTGGGATTTGGCCGGTTGGCATTTAGAGATTTATGTCGATAGCCGTGAGATCGACGATATGATCGAGACGTTGATTAAATTGCCGAAGTTAAGTGTTGACCACTTGGGAATGTCGAAGTCGGGTTTGTCGCAGATCCGCCGCTTAGCCGAAAATGGCGTAAAAGTGAAAGCCAGCGGTTTTGGCCGCACTGAAGTGAACGTTAAAGCGGCAGTGAAATCACTTTATGACATCGACCCAAGCTGTTTGATGTTCGGTACCGACTTGCCAGGCACCCGCAGTAACCGTTCGTTTGAACCTAGCGATATTGATACCATTGTCGAAGCGCTGGACGGCGACCGCGAAGCAGTGAATAATGTGTTTTCGGAGAACGCAAAGGCATTTTACCAAATCACTGTTTAACGGGCAGGTTGTTTAAAGGTGCAGTCACTCTATTCTAAAACGCGTCAGAACCGCTGGGTCTATTCCGCGGTTTTGGCGTTAGCAATTATCGGCTTAGTATTGACCCTGTGGCAGTCGGAGCCGGTACGCACCGCGCGCTATATCAGCAACCTCGAACAAGCCTGCGCTAAAACCAATAACAACATCTTCCAGTTATACCCCGTTGGCGCCCAGCCAGAAGCCGTACCGGTAGACTTTGAAACTCTGCAAGCCGAAATGAGCCAGACTATTGCCAAACTACCCGGCGTGGAAGGGGGCTTTTGGCATCCACAGACCTCATTTTTCGGCTATGCCTATCCAACTTATGTGGGCACCGACATCCGCATTGAACTCCCTGAGAGTAACCAAGCCTTAGTCAGCCGAGCTGCAACCGAAGCGTCTAACAGCAATAACGTCGTGAGTGCAAGCAAGCAGGGTAACGAAGAAAACCTAGTGGTCGTTGCTTGCCCGATTAAAACCCATCAACAGCTAGCAGGCTGGATGATGGTGCATGTAAAGCTGGTACCTCCCGGCATGATCCTCTCGCTATCGGTATTGTTTGCCGCTATTGCCCTAGTGAGCATCTGGCTGATTGTTAGCCATACCCGTTATAACCGCCGCTGGCATAGAGAGCGTGACGACATTGTCGAGTCGATTGAAGACGAAGCGACCTTAGTGCCGTTGACGACCGAAATTCAAGAGCTGCAACCGGTATTAATTTTACTGCAGCGAGCCCGAATGCGAGCTAAGCAATTAGAGCAGCAGTTGCAGCGTGAATCTGAGCTTCAGGACGACGAAAAACGGCTGGTTGAAATTGGCCGCCTAGCCGCCAGCTTGGCGAACGAAGCGCATGCGCCGCTGTTGCAGTTACAACGCAAGAGCCAACAGTTGTTGACTGTTGTGGCGCGGACGCATAAGCCGCGGGTCGAGCAACTGCAGTTATTTGGTGACCGGGTTGAACGAACATTGGATGGCTTGCTGTTATTAACCGAGCGCCGTGAATACACCCGCGGAGACGTGGATCTGATGCCGTGGTTAACCTCCATTGCCCGTAGCCACCATGACAGCGCGCAACGCTATGGCGTGGCGGTTACCGCAATGTGTGGTGACGATGTGACTTTCCAAGCTGACGGTCTGCAGTTACGTTATGCCATTGATATGCTGGTATGGAATGCAATGGACTTTGCGCCGAAAGATACTGAGGTTTTGGTGCGTGGCTATGCCAAAGACGGCAGCATTGTGATTGAGGTCAGCGATGATAGCAAAGGCATTGAGCCTAAACACCGCAAACACTTGTTTGAAGCTAATTACCACAGTGATAAGCCAAGCTACGGCGTGGGTCTAGCGGCGGTACAAACGATTGTTGAAGCGCACCAAGGGACAGTGCATTATGACGCGCTTGAACGCGGGGCAAGATTTGTGATTGAAATACCCATGACAAGCGCCTAAAAAATCCGTATACTTTGCGCCGCTTAGGGTTATCCAGCGCCGCGGCGCACCACACCCTAACACCTTTCAAATATCCCGCACGGCCCCTTAGCTCAGTGGTTAGAGCACCCGACTCATAATCGGTTGGTCCCCAGTTCAAATCTGGGAGGGGCCACCATTTTAAAAGGCTTCGATGCTAATCGCCTCCACATTTTCCTGAATAGGCCTCCTTATAACTCGCACCGAAGCAGGCAATAAAGCTGTCGACAATATCGAGGTTCATAGGCCATTCAATTTCTACTGGCTTACCATCTGCGTTAGTCATGTTAAGGCCTTCAGGCATTTTGACGTCTGCCAGCGTCTCGCGGCTTTGCAAAAGCTTTGCTTTGTCTTGTTGAATAAAAGCAATGGTGGCGTCTACGTAATAGTTCCAGCCGGCGATATCACGCTCAGTGGGCTTATAAGTTTGTTCGAACAACGCTATGGCACGCTGCGATTGTCCCGCGGTTGCTCGTAATTGCCCCTCGTGCCAGTTGAGCGTTTTGGTATCGCCTTCGGAAAGATCCGACTTAGCGTTGGTATACTGGTGGATAAGATCAGCTGCTGCTAATTGGCAGCCTTCTTTGTCCGCAACCGCGCGCCACCCGCCGTCTACCGATTGATCAAAGGTTTGATAGTTCATCTGCAGATAGTGTTGATTTGCATCGATGCATTGCTCCTGCGCATGAACCGCTGTCAATGACAGGCTGAGAGCCAACACCGCTACTGCAAGCATTATCCCTTTCATATTTGGAGCCTTGTAGTTACATACCAATAAAGTACACCACGTTCAGGCCTAGCTGCGTATAGTCTTCGCTGGCGCTGAATGAGGCGCTAAGCGCTAATGCATTGCTTACGCTAAATTGAACCGAGGTGGTTAAAGCGGCACTGCTGTCAAAATACTCAACGCCGGCATCAACAACGAAAGCATCAGTTAATGCGCGTTTATAGCCAATGGCAGCGACAAATTCGTTATCGGTCGATTCGCCTGAGGAACCCATTGCACTGGCCTCAACTTTCGAAAACATATAGCCAGCCTCAAGGTACCACAGCGATGCATTATCAATGTCGAGTTGTTTACCAAAGCGTAAGTCGACCCGTTTAAACTCAGTATCGACAGTCACGCCTGACACGTCTATGTCGTCGTTAAGCTCTTGGTAACCTAGCTGACCGTAGAAATTGTTTTGTAATTGCTGGCCAATGGAGACGCTTAACCCATTAAATGTCGGTTCCATTGTGGAAGAGGAATCGACACTAAGTGATGAGTATCCGGCTGTAACTTTGCTTTCGCTGAGTTTGCCCGTATCCATATTCGAAGCATGCGCGGTGGTGGTGCACAGCAGTGCTGCTGCAAGAAGTGTGTTTTTCATGGTCATTCCTTAACCTAAAACATATGAGTTATGATTATTTGTGCATTTATTATTATATAAATGTTAACACATTAAAAGTCGCTATCCCCCATGCTCAGATTAACCCCTTGTTACACTTGGTAACCGCTTTGGCACAATTATCTCTCTACACTGTGGGGTGTTCACTTCACAGAGGTAAAGTGCATGAAAGGTTTAAAAGTTGGCGTGTTGTTGGGGGTGTCATTACTGATCGGTCAGGCTGTTGCCGGTGAGTTCTCTGGGTTAAAGGCCTCGGACTATCAGCCGGGTACGCGCAGTTACTTGGTGTATATGCAGAATAACGAGACTGGCGCTATTCGGATGAGCGAAATCTGGCAACGCACGACCGAAATTACCGAACAAGGTGGTAAACCGGTCGTTAAAATCACTCAGCATTGGACCAGTGCAGATGAGCGTTTTAATCGCGAACTCAAGTCGCTAAACCGCTTAGACGATTTTGCACCGATCTATCATTGGACGAAAAATTAGCGCGGTATTGCGGCGTTCACTTTTGATGATAAAGGTGTGCATGGCGATCCGTCAGTCGCCAATAATCTCGCCAAAGATACTGATGTGGCAGCAACCGAGCTGCCGTTGAATTGGGAGCTGGATATCGAGACCTTCCAGTTGCTTGATTTTGCTGAGGGCAAAAGCTTTCAACTTAACTTTTATCATCCAGGGTCTAAGACTGGCCCGAAAGATTACACCTATCAGGTTATCGGTTCGGATACGTTGCACTTAGCGGGTTTAGCCGCGATCGATTGTTGGAAGCTAAAAATCGATTACGGCGAGGGCAATTGCGCCATTTTCTGGATTGCTAAAAGCAACAAGCAAATGCTGAAAATGGAAGAAAAGTGGAACGAATTTACCCGTTTTAAATACTTACTTGCATCATAAACTGTGCAAATAATCGAACGAACTGTTGATCCAAACAAAAAATAGCTGAGTAGGAAAAATTGCAGTACAAAATTTCTCACTTCACAAGGAGGATTTATGTTACGCAAGATTTTAGCTGTTTCATTGATGTCATTTGCAGCGACTGCCGCAGCAAAAGATTACGAAACAATGAAAGACCAAACATGGGTATCGCTAACAGGTGAAGTAGCAACTACAAGCGACAGTTCCTTTGTATTGGATTACGGCAAAGGCTACATCACCGTAGAAATGGACGATTGGCAGTGGTATGACGATGAAGGCGAAGCGCTTCTTACCGGTTACGATGTGACTGTTTATGGTGAAGTGGATAACGATTTAGCCGAGGAAGCAAAAATAGAGGCTTCGAGTGTTTACGTTAAAAATCTCGATAGCTATTTTTACGCAAGTGCTGCCGATGAAGAGTCAGGTGAAGCCAACGTGAGCTTTGACGTTATTGCGATGGACTCAACTGCGCCAATTGATGTCAACGGCACGGTCACGAAAGTGAATGATGTTGCCGATGAGGTTGTTATTGGTAGTGGTAAATCTAAAGTAGTGGTTGATGTATCGATGCTGCCAACCAACCCCCTAGATAGCATTGGCTTTCAGAAAGTGACAGTCGGCGACTATGTGTCAGTTTCTGGGCAATTCACCGACGATCTAACAGGCGGCATGCAATTACAAGCTGAACGCCTCACCACGGCGGAAATTTTCTAATAAATAGAAAACCGCTGACTGATAAAAACCGCAGCCAACTCTGGCTGCGGTTTTTTTATACTATAACGCCAGCGCCCAACGTTGCTGCCGGATGTCTGTTAGTAGTTGCCGCAGGGCTGGTTCCAACGGCCGGTCCTCGGTAAGTAACGGATGCTCTGCTACCAGTTCATCAACAAATTCTGCGATGGTCGCGGTAACATAGTTGCCGCGCATTTTCGCGCCGTGGGTGGCAATGAGCAATGCCGCACTGGCCGCCTGTTCGGTCAATTCCAAAACCCGTCGCGCGTCTCGCGCGGCTATGGTGCCCATGCTCACTTTATCTTGGTTGTGGCATTCTGTTGATCGGGAAAATACACTGGCGGGCATGGTGTGTTTAAGCGCTTCTGCGGTCCATGCTGAACAACCAATTTGTACGGCCTTAAAACCATGGTGAAGCGCGCGGTCGTCGCCTTGTGCTGCGCTCAGGTTCGCCGGTAATCCTTGGTTCGCTGTAGCGTCTAGTACTAATGCGACTTGGCGGTCGTGTAAATCGGCTAAGTTAGCGACTTGGGTCTTCAACAAGTCCATCACCATGGCAATGTGGCCTCCGTAAAAATGGCCGCCATGGTGAATACGACCCGACTCGGCATTCACAATTGGGTTATCGTTGGCGCTGTTAAGCTCGTTGTTTACGGTCTCGCTAATAAAGCCAAAGCTGTCTTCTAATGCGCCGATAATGTGCGGCGCACAGCGCAATGAATAACGATCTTGCAATCGGGTTTGGGTGGGCGCGCTGTCGGCGTTGCCGAGGTCGGTGCGAATGCTCTGGGCAATTAACTGCTGGCCTTTGTGGGGTTTTACCGTAAACAGTTCGGCATCGTAATGGTAGGGATTACCGTTTGCGGCTATCACCATTAAGCTACTGATACGCGTTGATAGCCGTGCCAAGTATTGGGCGCGGTCGAGGTTTAAACAGGCTAATGCGGTCATTACCGCGGTGCCATTCATTAACGCCAGCGCCTCTTTCGGGCGCAAGGTATAGGGCGCTAAGCCAATGTCCTTAAAGGCGTCAGCGGCGTTAACAATAGTGCCATTGTAGCGCACATCGCGTTCACCAATGATCGCGCCGGCAACATAGGATAACGGGGTAAGGTCGCCACTGGCGCCGACGCTGCCTTCCGCAGGAATTAATGGCAGGATATCGTGTTGAAGCATTGCCGTTAGGCGTTGTAGTAAGCCATAACTAACCCCGGAATAACCTTGGCATAGCGATTGTAGCCGCACGGCTAATACTGCGCGGGTTTCTGCTTCAGTTAGGTAATCGCCTAGACCACAGCCGTGGAAACGGGTCAGATTAATCGGCAACTGGTGCACGTGCTCAGCAGCCACCCCGACATTGCAACTATCACCATAGCCGGTGGTAATACCGTATATTTTGCCTTCTTGCTCCAGCACCTCGTCAACGCGCTTGGCGCCGGCTTCTATATGTTCAACAAAGGCATCTGCCTCGGACAGTCGTACGCCGCAATCGCCGCGGCTGATTTTTGCGATCCATTCAAATCCCAGAGGCTGGCCGTTAAATAAAATGGTACAGGTGGTCATAGTTATCCGTGTGGTGACTACTTGGCGACTAAGCTCCAATCTTGCTCTTTGCCCAGTGCGTTAAGCGGAACGTGGTCAGCGAAGGCAAACTGCTGCGGAATTTCATGCGGTGCGAGTTTGTCATGCAGCCACTGCTGTAATTCGGTTTCCAGTAACAAGTGGCTTTGCGGTGCTGTTAGGTCTGGCACCACCAAGGCGCGTAACACATTCGAACCCGGGTCCGCCGACAGCCGTACTCGCGCATCTTGAACTTGCGGGTGCATGGCGAGGATCTCTGCTATACGCTGCGGGTACACGTTATAACCGTTAACTTGAATGGCTTTATCAACACGACCCAGTGGTTTCAGTTGATCGTTGCCGTGCCAAGTTACGGTATCAGGTAAGTCGAATTCGGTGCCGCTGATGTGGGCTTGCAAGCGAGTGGTAGCCAAACGTTGCCAGCGAGGGAGGAGTTGATACCAACCATCACGCTGCTGTCGAAAACCAATACCACCGGTCTCTGAACTGCCGTAAATTTCAGTAATGGGGTTAATACCAGCGTGTTCAAGTGCGCTCAACACATGTTGCTTGGCGGGACCACTAGAGCTAACTGCTGCGACGCCTTGGGGAAAACTTGGGTTGTGCTGGAGCAACTGTTCTAACCATTGTGGAAAGCCGATAACCAAGTCGCCGCGCTGGAGTTTTTGTTGGCTGGCAATAAACAGGGCTTTAGCGCCTCTAACCACCGGCACGCTGAGCACCTGCGGCAACAAGGCGGAAAAAATAAAGCCGTAAATATGGTGTGGGGACACCACGCTAACCACTCTGTCGCGGTTGTGGCCGAGTAAATCCGCGAAGAACTCAGCCTCTGCCACTAACTCGTGCCAAAGGTGTGAATGTTTCTCGGGTTTGCCCGTTGAACCAGAACTGCTAAAGGTAATGTCTTTCACGCCGAGTTCTCGGCTTTTGCGAACCACCTCTGCCCAGTCGCCGAGTTTCGAAGAACGTAGTAGATAGTCCTCTATGCCCGAGCTATCGATTTGAAAGAATTCTACCACGCGGCTGGCAATGGCTAACCATTCCAACGACTCAACCTGAATGCTGCTATCGTCGTCGTTGCTTTGAGGCTTGGTGGAGAGCTGTTGCTCGGCATGCCATTGGCGCGAACGCCAGAGCGTATCGGGCTGTTTGCGAAGCCGTGTTAACTCATCGGCGATCAGAGCGCCGATGATATCAACAATGGTCTGCTGGTCTAAATCAGCCATTACAGACGCTTCACAAAAACCCAGTAGCTGTCGTCCACTAACGCCTTTTTCATGTGAACTTTGACCTTGGTGGGTTTCATTTCGTAATCGAAGGTGTATTCAAACATGGTGTTGAGGTTGCCCTCTTTTACACCTTGATCAAATTTGCCTTTGAACTCCGGGCTATTAGTGCAAGGCGCCACATCGGTAAAGAAGTTTTTGCCAATCACTTGGTCTGGGCTGCGGCCAGTGATATCGCCTTCAGCGGCGTTGTATTGCAAGATTTTGCCATTGGCATCAAGCTGAATAGCACCAAACGCGACGTTGTCTAACTGGTCCTTGTCCATAGAGGCAAGCTTGTTCTCAATATCATTCGAGCCGAATTGTATAATTTCCATGGTGTTCCTTTCAGTTACGTGTATGAAGCAATTTCTAATAGCGCGTTAAGGCGAATTAGGATCGCTTTATTGTTCAAAAAAAACGAAATAACTGAAAAGGAGGGAGAACCAATATTTAGTGCAAAAGTGGGGGTAAGGTCGCGACAACACTGGCTAAATAGACAATCACTAAGGCACTGATTAGCCATTTTTTATTCGATAAATTTTGTGCTTTATACACTAAATACGATTTACCCAATGTGTTGCCTAACAGGATCAGCAAAAATAACGGCAGTACTTCGGTGGTCGCTGAATTCGCCCATTGCTGTTGGGGTTTAACTGCGGCAGCCACGTTAAGCCATAAAATCCACTCAGTGAAACCGCGAAGGGTAGGTAAAAATGCCACGGAGCGGTCGGCGCCAGTGTCGCCAAAATTAGCATGCATTCCAATAGCATGGCGCACAGTGCATAGAGCAGTGTACGGCTGAGTAGGGCCGTCGATTGGCCCTTATAACGCTCGCTGTTAAGCAGTTGTACAAAGGTTGCTGTGCTAGAGACTAAACCGCCAAGAAACCCCTGAATCGCCATACCGCGTTGCTGGGCAAAGAGGTGAAACAGTACGAAGCTGAACAAATCGATACTGGCCACGATTGCCACAATCTTCAGCACGGGCCAGCGGCTCGCCAAGGCATATAGCGCGGCTAATAAAAGCACATCCAGCCACACCCTTGGGCGGCTAAATTGCTGCGCTAAATGGGCCAGAGATTTCATCGTGATTTTCCGGCTTTACTGCGGCTTGCGTTGTTGATGGTTCGCGGCGCGGGCAGCATGAAGCTTTTTATAACTGTCGATTAAGCGCAAGTGCCGATCAAGACCCTCTAACTTCGTATTAGTCGGTGTCAGGCCGTAAAAACGGACGCTGCCATCTACTGAGCCGATAACGGCTTGCATCGTCTCTTCGCCAAACATACGGGTGAGGTTGTACTGGTAGTCTTGCAGTACTAGCTCATCACTGAGAGTAATTTCTAACACTGCGCTCATGGCGCGATAGAACAGGCTGCGCTCTACCGTGTTGTCGTTATATTGCAAAAACTCTTCGACTAATTCGTATGCAGGCTCAAGCTCACCCAATGCCAGATAGATGATTAGCTTCAACTCTAATAACGTCAGTTGGCCCCAAACGGTATTTTCGTCGAACTCAATGCCAATTAGGGTAATTATGTCGCCATAATGGTCAATTTCGCTATCTTCGATACGCTCAACCAAGGCCCGCAGTTGGTCATCACTAAGGCGGTGCAAATTGAGAATATCTTCACGGAACTGTAATGCCACATTGGTGTTGTCCCAAATCAAATCTTCCACGGGGTAAACCTCGGAGTAATCTGGTACTAAAATGCGGCAGGTGGGCGCGCCGAGATCGTCGTATACAGCCATATAAGCTTCTTTGCCAATACTTTCGAGAATGCCAAAAAGCGTCGCGGCTTCATCTTCGTTGGTGCCAGAGAAGTCCCATTCAACAAAGTCATAGTCGGCTTTGCTACTGAAAAAGCGCCATGAAACAACGCCAGTGGAATCAATGAAATGTTCGACAAAGTTGTTCGGTTCACTAACCGCAAGCTCGCTAAACGTCGGCGGTGGAACGTCGTTTAAGCCTTCAAAGCTGCGGCCTTGCATGAGCTCGGTTAAGCTGCGCTCGAGCGCTACTTCAAAGCTTGGGTGGGCGCCAAAAGAAGCGAATACACCACTGGTTTTTGGGTTCATCAGGGTCACACAAGCGACCGGGAATTGTCCGCCTAACGACGCATCTTTTACCAGAATGGGAAAGCCTTGCGCTTCCAATGCTTCAATGCCTTCGACGATATCTGGGTACTTCGCCAATACCTCTTGCGGTACGTCTGGCAGGGTGATTTGCTGCTCAATGATTTGGCGTTTAACGGCGCGTTCAAAAATCTCAGAGAGGCATTGAACCTGTGCTTCGTGAAGCGTGTTTCCGGCGCTCATACCGTTACTTAAAAACAAGTTCTCAATCAGGTTCGACGGAAAATACACCGTCTCGCCGTCAGATTGGCGTACATAAGGCAATGCACAAATGCCGCGGTCGCTACGTCCTGAGTTGGTGTCGATCAGGTGGCTACCGCGGAGTTCGCCTTCAGGGTCGTAAATGGCGCGACTATATGCATCTAAAATGCCCTCTGGAAGCTGATCGTCAGGGCCCGGTTTGAACCATTTTTCATCTGGGTAATGAACGAAGTCGCTGTGGGCAATTTCTTCGCCAAAGTACTGGTCGTTATAAAAGAAGTTACAGTTCAAACGCTCAATAAACTCGCCGAGCGCTGAGCATAAAGCTGCTTCTTTGGTGGCGCCTTTGCCGTTGGTAAAGCACATGGGGGACGCCGCATCGCGAATATGCAATGACCACACATGGGGAACGATATTGCGCCAAGAAGCGATTTCAATTTTCATCCCCAACTGCTGAAGAATAGCGGTCATGTTGGCGATGGTTTGCTCCAGCGGCAGGTCCTTACCTTCGATATATGTTTGCTGTTGCGCGGTGGGGTCACCCATGAGTAAGGCTTGCGCATCTTCATCAATGTTAGTGACTTCTTCAATTTGGAATGCTGGGCCTGTTTGCACCACTTTTTTTACTGTGCAGCGCTCAACCGCACGCAAAATACCTTTGCGATCTTTTTCGGAAATATCTTCCGGCAGCTCTACTTGGATTTTGAAAATCTGGCTGTAGCGGTTTTCTGGGTCAACAATGTTGTTTTGTGACAGGCGGATATTCTCGGTCGGGATATTCCGCGAAATACAATACACCCGCACAAAATAGGCAGCGCATAGGGCTGATGATGCCAAGAAATAATCAAACGGGCTGGGGGCGGAACCATCACCTTTGTAACGGATGGGTTGATCCGTGATCACTGTGAAGTCGTCAAACTTGGCTTCCAAGCGCAAGTTTTCTAGAAAATTAACCTTGATTTCCATAAGCCACCCATTTTGTGATTAATCGCTCGCTGAGTATGAGCAAGCGCGCGCATTATCGCTTGTTTGTTGGGATTTTTAAATGAACAAGACGGTTTTTAGGCACTAATGAGGCCGTATCCCACATTGACGGGCTAAAGTTTACCTGCTTTTCTTTCGATAACGTCATAAGGAATGTTGCAAAAAGGTGACACTATGAATTGGTTCAACAATTTGAACTTTCGGTACAAGCTTTTGCTACCGATTGTACTATTGGCGCTCGCGCTCATTGGAACTGCTGCCGTCAGTATGGTCAATTTTACCCGCGTTTCCAGCAGCGTCGATGCCATTGTGCATGAGCATTTGCCGGGGCTTAATTATCTGCTGCAAGCGGACCGCGACCTTCACCAAGCACAAGTTGCTGAACGAACGCTCCTGTCGTTGCCATCCAATTCCAGCAAAATTCAACAGTATGTGGATACCTACAACGAAAATCTAGGCCAAGCAGAACAACGGGTTGAGCACTTCGCGAATCTGACCAGTAGCGCCAAAGAACAGCAAATGGTGAAAGATTACGTAGAGCGTAACGCCAAGTGGAAAGAGGTTTCTAGCCGTGTGATTGCGCTGCACCAGCAAGGTAGAACGGCCGAAGCGATTCAGCTTTCAGACAGCACCAGTGGCGAATTATTCCAATCTATGCGCGGTGTGTTGGACGAACTCGAACAGCGCCAAGAGGAGTCTGCCAATGTTCAATCCGCCGCCATTGGTAGCACTATTACACAAAGTAACGTAACCCAATTAGTGGTGCTAATTGTAGGGCTTGCTGTGTGTGTGCTGTTGGCGGTGTTTTTTCCAACGTTAATCACTCGTCCGCTGAAAATGATGCTGGCGCGATTTGAGGATATGGCGAAAGGCGAAGGCGATTTAACGGCGCGGATTAATTTAGATCGCAAAGACGAACTCGGTCAGGTCGCAGACGCCTTCAACGAGTTTGTTGCGAAGCTGCAAACCATGATCATTAAAATTAATGAAATGACTGAGCAGTTAGCGACATCGTCAGAACAGCTATCCACCATTTCTGAGCAGTCGAATGTAAGTGTGAAGGAACAGCACCAAGCTGTCGAACAAGTGGCAACCGCTATTCACGAGATGTCGACTACGGTGGATGAAATTGCGAAAAATGCCAATGATGCTGCCAACGCTGCACGTTCAGCTAACCAACATACCGATACCGGACGTAAAGAGGTGAACTCAACCGTCGAGGCGATTCAGTCGTTGTCTAAGCAAATTGATGAAATTACCGAAACCATCGCAAATGTGGCAGAAGACAGTAATAACATCAGTAAGGTGTTAGACGTTATCGGTGGTATTGCCGAGCAAACCAATTTGTTGGCATTGAATGCGGCTATTGAATCTGCCCGCGCGGGTGAGCACGGTCGTGGCTTCTCGGTGGTTGCCGATGAAGTACGTACCCTAGCCAGCCGCACCCAGGCTTCCACGCAAGAAATTCAGGACATGATCGAACGGTTGCAGCAAGCCAGCACCCGCGCGGTAACGTCGATGCGTGAAGGCCAAGAAAATGCCACTAAAACGGTTAGCCAGGCTCAGGCCGCTGATAATTCACTGGAAGCCATTACTGGCGCGGTTGCCGAAATCAACGATATGAACAGCTACATTGCTACCGCAGCCGATGAGCAAAGCTCGGTTACCGAAGACATTAACCGCAACGTTACCACTATTACGGAAATCTCAGAACGTTCGCGGGAAAGTTCGTCTCAGGTCAAAGAAGCCAGTGATGGCTTAGCGCAGCTCTCGCTCAACTTGCAACGCGAATTACGCCAGTTCCGTATTCACTAATCCCACACGTAAGCGCTATCGATTCAACCACACGCGGCGAAAGGCTTTAATGATCAGGTAGAGGAATAAGAGCGGCAGCAGCACCAGCTGGAACAGGAAGATCGTCAGTGCGGTGAGTACGTTATCGACCAATTTGGTGGTGCTGTCGCTGATATCATCCCACGCCGCTTTGGGGTTACTGCTGTATTTTAACCAACGGCTGTCTGCTGGCGCATAGAGTTGGTTTTCTGCCGCCTTGTAGCGCTCTTCTATAGCATCTAATTGTTCGGTTTGATTATCGCGTTGTTGCTGCAACACGTTCAACTGTTGCTGCAAGTCATCGCGCTGTTTTGCAAGATCGGCGTACGGCGTATCGTCAGTGAAGCGTTCAATCACGCTTTGTTGCGCTTTACGCTCATTAATCTGCTGGCTGAGTTGGGTCATTTGGTACCGCAATTCAGCAATCTTGCCACGAGTTTGTGCAAGCGTTTGCATGGCCTGCTGGCGTTGTTCCGTGAGCTTTTCGAGGTCGGTTTCAATGCGCTGTTGGAGCTCTGGCGGAATATCGGTTAAACGTTCGCGTTGTTGGGAAAATTTCGCTGACACATTTTCAACTTCACTAACCGCCTGCTGCGCCAATGGTTCGGTGAAGGTATGGTTAAATAGTGTCACGCTAAGCATTAACACCACAATGGAAAAGCGCACAAAAATCAAACTAAGTAGCACTTTACCCAATAGTTGTTGCTTGGCTACAGATAAGCTGAAGAGAGAAAATCCCCAAAGCGCCGTCGCGACCGTCAATAGCAGGTTAAAAAACGTGGTACTGACAATTTCAATAATTAAGCGCTGCAGAATAAAAGAAATGGTGGCGTACTTCATTGCTTCCGACGCAAATTCAACCAAATCGTTGACTGGGTCCAACACCTGACCAATCGCTAATGTTACGGGGAAATTAATCGACAGTTCCTGCAATACGGAAATGGTGGCATTGAGAAAACGTAGTAGGGCAAAGAAGCCACCGGCTTTCAAAATGCCGTCGGTAGCGTAATCACTGGCCTGAATGTCGACTGGCCCAAGCCACGCCAGAACGCACAATAGCAACGCGCCCAGCAGTAAGCCGAGTTGTGTTGAGCGATGCGTAAACCAAATGGTAATCATGATTCTACGCTAGTGTTATTCGGGCCATTGCGCAAGCATTCATGGTGTAAAAATCTCGCAATATAAATCGTTACATTAAACGCGTTTCTAATACGTTCAAGCTGGATTACATTAGTTATGTTGATTTAATGTTAAAAGGTTAAAGAATGAATACTCAATCGCAAACACTTACGCAGATACCGCCATCCGAAAGAATTACTCTAATTGACACTATTCGTGGCTTTGCGCTGCTTGGTATTTTGCTGGTTAATATGGTGGCGTTTCAAAAAACGCCGTTTGCGGAGCACGTTTATGGTCTAAACGACACGTCAAGTATCGGTTTAGCGCTAACTTGGATCGAAGATCTATTAATCCAAGGCAAGTTTTATACGTTGTTTTCCATGCTATTTGGATTCGGCTTTGCGATTTTTATGCAGCGGGCACAGGCAAAGGGCGCTTCGCCACGTTGGCGATTTTTGCGGCGTACCGTAGGGTTGTTAATTATTGGTTTCGCTCATGCCGTATTGCTGTGGGGTGGGGATATCTTAATGTCTTATGCCATTACCGCGCTACTGTTATTGTTTTTCAAGAATACGAAGCCGAAACGTCTGCTGGTTATTGCCACAGTGTTAGTCAGCTTAATGCTGTTGGCAATCTGGATTGGCGTTATCTTTGCTGGACAAGGGCCTGCAGACGAAGGAGCGGAAAGTTTCTCAGCAATGGCCGCCGGGTTAGTTGCTGATGCTGAAACGATTTATCGTAGCGGGAGCTTCTGGCAAGTGACTGCGTTCCGGTTAAAGGAGTGGCTGGCGTTTTTCCCAACCATTTTAAACGGTCTACCTATTTATTTGGCGAACTTTCTGATTGGTACGGCTTTGGCTCGTTCGGGAATTTTTAGTGACGTTAAGGGTAATCAAACCTTCTTTAAAAAGGCTGCGATTCGAGGTTTACTTCTGGGCTTACCTCTCGCCGCGTTTTTTGCCTCTTTCGCTCACCAAGAGGTTATGAACGATAAGGGGCTCAGTGTATTGCAAGGCGCTGCTATTAACGCGCAATTTATCAGTAACATTGCCCTGGCATTGGCTTATATTGGTTTATGGGGTTGGCTCAGTCATTCGGACAATGGCTTAGCACAAAGGTTGGCGCAAGTAGGACGCCTTGGGCTGAGTAACTACTTACTTCAGTCACTCATTTTTACGACCTTTTTCTATGGTTACGGTTTCGGTTTCTATGGCCAATTTGCGCACTGGCAACTCACCTTGATGGCAGTGGCTTGCTTCCTGTTGCAAATACTGTTGAGCGGTTGGTATTTGCAACGCTTTCAACAGGGTCCCTTGGAATATCTTTGGCGACGTTTTACTTACGGTCTACGAAGCTAATTACTGGTTTGGAGCAAAGCTGCAGGAAGCGGCCATTGACCCACATAAACCTCACCGTTCCAGGTTTCGACCGTCACCCAGAGGCTTTGCGCATCGGTCAGTCGTGCTGGGGCGATAGCATGAGCCTCTTGGCTATGGCGGCTACCGTGCATAATACCGCTGTCACCTTGTTGTAGCTGTTCCAGCGGTAACGGGTGGGTGCCTATATTGACGTAGCCTTGGCGGATTTTGGCAATCTCGCCCGGCGCAAACAGTAACATAAAGTCTTTTACGTACTCTTCGTGGTGCGCATAAGGAGCGTCCAAGTTATAAGGTGCTGGGGTGATATGAAAAGGCCCTACCTGATGTTGCTCGAATGCGGCCGGAAAGCTCGGGTTGAGTTGTTGGTAAAGAAAGTACGCGGGGAGTATCAGTAACAATCCGCTCAACCAGTATTTGCTCCGCTGCCACAGCGTTGCTTTTTTGCGTGCCATGGTTATTGAACTCCTTGCTGAACGGTTTGAACTTGCTCGATCTTACGCTGCTTTCTGGCGGCATTCTTGCTGGCTTTAAGGGTGCGATTGCCCCACATCATAAAGCCAGTAATCGACATGCCTGAAAGGATTAAACCGAAGATAAACCACAGGCTCTTGGTCCAAAGACCGCCGAAGGTACCGTAATGCAAGGTATCGGCGACATGCAATACCGTTTCTAGAACCCCCATATCCGCGGGAGACGAGGCTTGTGCAATTTCACCGCTGTAGGGATTCACCGCCACCCGGTAAGAATACTGGTCGTAAAACATTTCGCCGCCGCCGCCAATGAGTTGGTACATCCCCCGCGAGTGCTCAGGAAGCATTGAATAGCCATTACGGAAGTTTGGGTAGCGTTGTTTAACTTGCTCAAGTGCTTGCGCGAAACTTACTGGCAGTTGCTCTGATGCTTGCGTAGGGACTGCCGAGGCGTCAACCAACGGTGCGTGGCCTTCAATGTCAATATCGTTGTGCCAGAGAATTTGCTGCGTGAGGTACCACAGTCCGGTCGCACTCATGATGGCAATAAACCACAATGACCAAGCGCCCGCGAGGCGGTGCAAGTCGGCTAGCACGGTCTTTTTGCCTTGCTTGAGGCGTAATTTAGGCTGGGTAAATGCTCTCCAGAAGCGTTTGTAGATTACTAACCCGGTTATTAATGAGCCTAGCAACAATAACGAAAACGCCGACACCAAGTAATATCCGATGCTGTAACTGCCGTGCCATGGAAACAATAACCAGCCGTGGAGTGAACGAATAAAGTTGATAAAGGTTACGCCAGTGTTCACTTCCTGAATTTTACCCGTATAGGGGTTTACATAGGCGAGTGCGTAGGGATGCTCTGCATCGCTAAAAGCTATGGCGTTAACCAAGTAGGGCTCAAAGCTTATAACGGTCGTTACGTCTGCTTGCGGATATTCACGTTCAACCACTTCAACCAACTCGGCGATGGGTTTTGCTGGCATGTCGGCCGGGTTAGTGGCACGCGCATTCGGGTTAAACAGCCAAGTCAATTCATGGCTAAATACTGCCAGCGTGCCGGTAATGCAGATAAAGCAAAACAGCAACCACAGCGGCAGGGCAAACCAGCCGTGAAGGTTAAACCAATGGCGTTGCTTCATAATCACCCTTGTGCTTTAACGAGAACAGATAGGTCGAACTATATAGGTAATGAGAATCGTTATCAATAGTATTTAAGATTGATTAAGCTGTACCTAGTGCTGTGGTAAACTAGCACTTTATATTTTTAGGGAGAAGTTATGTCGCACGATACCATTGCCATCAACCGTCAACGTCAAGATCTCAGTCAACATGAATCGGTGTGGTTATTTGGTTATGGCTCGTTGATATTTAAAGCTGACTTTCCTTATATTCAGCGGCAGCCGGCAAAGATTGTGGGCTGGTCACGCCGTTTCTGGCAGGGGTCACACGACCATCGCGGCACACCAGAGGCACCAGGGCGCGTATTGACGCTTATTGAAACGCCGGGAGAACGTTGCACGGGCATGGCGTATGAGGTTAAACCCGAGGTGTTCGAGCACCTAGACCACCGTGAAAAAAACGGCTATTTACGCTTTACCACGCCAATGACCTTAGCGGATGCCAGTGTTGTCGACGGTCTGGTTTATATTGCCACGGAAGATAATGCTGCGTTTTTAGGACCTGCAAGCGATGCGGAGATTGCCGCACACATTGCCAAAGCAAAAGGGCCCAGTGGGCCCAATCGTGAATACCTGACGAAACTTTCCGATGCGTTGCGTGCTCTCGGCGTGCATGACCCGCACATCGAAGCGTTACGAGATCATTTGCCTAAGGCCGATTGAGCTCGCTACAAGCGTCCGGCTCAACGGTAAAATTGGCGGCGGTAATTTGCCAACCGTTATCGGTTTTGACTAAGAGAAAGTTATCGATACCGCAATGGGTGGTGTTGCCGTCCACTAGAAATTCATAGGGCGCCCAGTAACTCGCGATTTTACCGCGCACTTGAATGGTCGGTGTCCATGCGTGTTCACGGTATTGCTTGGTGGCTTTTACTAAGTTGGCATTGTATTCAGCAAGCGTTTCATGAATCACTCGCCCATCACCAAGTACCGCATAAAAGATAGCGTCCTCACCTTGGCTAAAGAGCGCGGTTAACGCTTGCGGATCTTTTTCGCCAATGGCGTTAAAAAGCTTATCAATGGTTGCTGCAACGGCTTGCTTTTGTTCAGCTTGCTCGGCGGTTTGAGCTTGCGACACATGGCTAGTGCCAAGCAACATCACCGCCATTAACGTCATGCTTAACGAAGCGTGTTTCATCATTAGTTCCCCTGTGTTTTTATGTTGTTATATGTCAGCCTAAGACACGAAGCAAACCGAAAACGTATCTCTTTGTGTCGTTGTTTTGGAGAATCCCAATGAACCAACAATTGTTGCGGCAGGTACGCGCATGCAAATTATGCGAACCAAAGTTGCCGCTCGGCGCTAACCCAGTGCTGCAGTGGCACCCGCAGGCGAAAATTTTGATTGCCGGGCAAGCTCCGGGACGCAAGGTTCACGCGAGCGGTCAACCGTTCACCGATGCCAGTGGTGAGCGCCTGCGAACTTGGCTGGGCGTAGACGCTGAGAGCTTTTACGACCCTAAAGTCTTTGCCATTTTGCCGATGGCGTTTTGCTACCCCGGTACTGGAAAAAGCGGTGATCTACCGCCGCCGCCCGAATGTGCGGAAACCTGGCGGCAGCAGTTAATGGCGCCGTTACAATCGTTGCAGCTAGTGCTTGCCGTAGGGCAATACGCGCAGCAGTGGCACCTACCTGAATTCGGTGGTTCGGTGGCGGAAAAAGTGCAGCAAAGTTTTCAGCACGGTACTGGCGGGAAGCCGCACGTTTTTGCGTTACCTCACCCGAGTCCGCGCAATAATCGCTGGCTTAAGCAAC
The DNA here is from genome assembly GCF_003987475.1 of Idiomarina tyrosinivorans. Taxonomy (GTDB): domain Bacteria; phylum Pseudomonadota; class Gammaproteobacteria; order Enterobacterales; family Alteromonadaceae; genus Idiomarina; species Idiomarina tyrosinivorans. The sequence goes on from NZ_PIQH01000003.1 coordinate 116,180, forward strand.
ATCAATGGTTCGAAGAACAATGCCTGCCACAGCTAAAACACGCCGTTGCAAGGGCTATTGACGGGCATTCAAAAAGCGGCTAAACCTTAAATGTGGTGGTTAAAAAATAACCACGACTTTGAGGAGTAGGACCCATGAACGTGTTGAACCAGTTTGCCCGTAAAGCGGGTATGTTTGGGCTTTTCGCTTTAACTCTCGGTGCCTTAGGGTGTTCTAGCCATAGTGCGTCGTCACAGCTCGTGCAGATGCAACCGGTAACAGGTGTAATGGCTCTAGCGTTGACTAAAGATGCTCAGAGTAATAGAAACATCGAGAAAGCTTTATGCCATCGTTTTACGAGTTCTTACAGTGTTGAGTGCAAGGCGCTATCCGCAACCCTTCCTCATTTGGAGGGACTACCGGCACATAAAGTTTTTGAGGTTGCTCAAGAAAATGGCGCAAGTCATATTCTATTCGTAGGCGGAATCGATAAAATAGAAAATTTCTCGCTGAACCGTGTTATTTTCTCTACTGGAGATACTACGAGCTGGCCTCTAGGTTTTGAGGCAAACCGCCAAATTTATTTGATTGATTCTACAACAGGACAACAGGTCGTCGCTGGAGTGTTAACAGCGAGTCGACCTGTACTGTCAGCGTCGACAATGTCATTTTAGAGCCTAATATCTGCGTGCGGGGCGATGGCTCCGCACGTAATCTTGCATCTGTTGCTGCAAGTTGCGGCATAAACCTAACGCGAACAGTACTTCGGCGACCACAAATAGCGGCCCTATGGCCAAGCCTATCAGGTCATCAACAAAGGCTGGTTTGCGGCCCTCGTAATAGTGGCCAATAAACTGGAAAATCCAGCCAACCAGAAAAAGTCCAAGACTGATGGTTAACCACGTTGCGGTGCTTTGCATGGCAATACGCTCGCCGGCCATCAATACCAGTACCAGCAGTACAGTCATTAACATGCCGAAACCTTTATGCAAGCACCAGTAATAGATGAGCACCGCGATGGTCACAAACAGTGCCGGTGTCAGCGGTAGGGTTGCTACGCTAAACACTGGACGCGACAACAATGCTAATACCGCTACCACTATCATTGGAATCCCAACAAGATGGGTAATGATGTTGCGTTGATCTTGGTGGTAACAAGCATAATTGCCTAACTGCTGAGAAAGTGACTTCATATATGCTGCTCGTGCTTTAGGGGGTTACGGCAAGGGCTAGCGCCTTACCCTGAGTCAGCAAAAGAGTGCAACCAAATGTCTGCGCTGTCAAGGTGGATAAATCGCTGGGATTCGGCAATTAGAGCCGCTAGGATAGGCTGACTAACAGGGAGACCGAGTGATGCAGGATAAAATCGAAATTCGCGCGTTTATTGCCATGCTAGTGCTGGTTAGCTTGGCTTTTATCTGGGTATTGTTGCCATTTTGGGTCGCGATATTTTGGGCTGCGGCAATGGCAGTGGTGTTCTATCCGCTACAACGGCGGCTACAGCATAAATTCCCCAATTCCCCCAATCTGAATGCGTTGCTGACCCTTAGCTGCGGCGTGGTTATTGTCGTTATTCCGGTGTTATTTATCGCGTTTTCGTTCATCCAAGAAGGGGTCATGCTGTATCAGAAAATCGATTCTGGCGAACTCGATCCAAGCCAGTTTATGGAAAAAATCCGTAGCGCATTTCCGGTTATTCCGGAAACCTTAGAACACCTCGGCGTAGATACTGAAAATGTACGCCAGCAGGTGTCCAACTTTGCCGTTTCTGCCAGTCGAAACCTTGCTCAGCAAGCACTGGCGGTTGGTCAAAACGCCTTTGCTTTTGTGATTAATGTTGGGCTTATGTTGTACCTGACGTTCTTCCTATTACGCGATGGGTCGCAGTTAACTCGGCTGATGGTCCGGGCGTTACCATTGGGCGACGAACGCGAGCACGAACTTTTTCAAAAATTTACCGAAGTGACCCGAGCAACCATTAAAGGCAACATTGTGGTGGCGATGGTGCAAGGCGCGTTGGGGGGCCTAATTTTGTGGTGGCTTGGTATTCCTGCCGCAGTGATGTGGGGCGTTGTCATGGCTTTTCTGTCGCTTATTCCAGCTATAGGCGCTGGCTTAGTTTGGCTGCCTGTAGCACTGTATTTGTATGCCACAGGTGATTGGCTGAGTGGTAGTATTCTGATTGCATATGGCGCCCTAGTTATTGGCATAGCGGACAATGTGCTGCGACCTATGTTAGTCGGGCGTGACACTAAGTTGCCCGATTATATCGTGCTGTTTTCGACCCTCGGCGGTATTGCGTTGATTGGCATTCATGGCTTTGTCGTAGGGCCGTTGGTGGCAGCCTTATTTATGGTGTTCTGGGATATCTTTATGCGTGAAATCAATGTCGCGAGCTCGGATTAACGAGCCGCGACACTGATCCGACAAAGTACTTAAAGCACTGGCCGCTGATAGCCGTCGAGTTGGCCTTGTGGCGATAATACCCATTGCCACAGTTGGATATCGCGAGCGCGGAATGCGCCGGCGCAGGACTGTAAATAGTAATTCCACATGCGCTGAAAGCGCTCGTCATATTGACTGGCCAGACTGTCCCAAGCTTGCTGCACATTGTCGTACCAAGCCATTAGCGTTTTATCGTAATCGGCACCAAAGTTGTGCAAATCTTCACAAATAAAACGGTTTTCTATGGCGTCCCCAATTTTACTGATGGAGGGTAATTCGCCGTTAGGAAAAATATATTTGCTAATCCACGGGTCGGTGCTGGTCTCGCTGGTGTTTTTACCAATACTGTGGAGCAAAAATAAGCCATCGTCAGCTAAGCAACGGCGCGCAACCTTCATGTAATCATCATAGTTTTTGTGGCCAACGTGTTCGAACATCCCCAAACTAATAATGCGGTCGAACTTTTCGTCTAACTCTCGGTAATCTTGCAACCGAAACTCCACTGGGAGTCCTTGGCAGCGTTTACGCCCCAGCTCGACCTGCTCTTTTGACACGGTGACACCCACACATTCGACATCGTAGTGTTCCGCAGCGTATTTCATAAAACTGCCCCAGCCGCAGCCGATATCGAGCACTCTCATGCCGGGTTTCAGCCCGAGCTTTTGGCAACTCAGTTCCAGCTTGGCCTCTTGCGCTTGGTCTAAGCTTTTTGAATTCCGCCAGTAGCCACAGGTATACACCATATTGCGATCGAGCATTGCCTCGTACAGATCATTGCCTAAGTCATAATGGTGTTGGCCTACCTCCCAAGAACGGGAACGGCTTTGGAGATTCAGTAAACGGCTTTTAAGGGCGTGAAATATGAGTCGTGAGGGTTGCACTTTGTCGTGAATACGAGCACGTAACAAGCGAAAGAAAAACTGGTCAAGGGCTTGGCAATCCCATTGTTTATCCATGTAGGCTTCGCCCAGACCCAAATTCCCTTTTGCCAATACGCGGTCGAACATTCGCTCATCATGCACTTGCATGTCCCACGGGCGTTCGCCATTAATTTTTATATCGGCTTCCGCTAAAAGCTCTTGGGCAAACGCTTTTGAAGACGCCATCGAGACCTCCCTATAGGTAAAACGTTATGCACTATTGTTAGCAAGCTAGAACGATGAAAACAATGGCTATGGATCAATCTTGTAGAACTACTTGGCAATGTAAGGTTCCGCAAAGAAGACGTTGCTAAGCTGGACATTAGACCGCGAAAACCCTAAATTAGCGGTGACTTTCGCGAGGTTTGAACGATGAATATTAAGGCGTTATTCACGCTACTATCCCTTATTGTGCTATTCGCCCTTGGTGGCTGCCAATTGGCCCCGAGTGACGGCTCGGCTACAGCCGAACAGGTTGCGAACGAAACAGCGGATGTGCCGCGGGCAACCTTCTATCGGCCTTATGAAATTCATCATGCCAAGGTTACCGCCACCCGTTTAGCACCAGTGCAAAGTGTTGCTTGCGACGAGCATGGTGGTGTGCCGAGAGCGCAGTTAGCGTTATTGCGCCAAGCCGATGAAATTGGCGCTAATGGCGTGGTATTAGAACGTTGCGCCGAAGTCCATAGTGCCGAGTGTGTACTTGCCTATGAATGTCGAGGCCACGCGTACGAAATTGACGACCGCCGCGAGGGTCAGGGTGATGAGTCACAAGGTTCACCCATTGAGCAACCCGCAATCTGGTTTTAGCTTACCGCCGTACTTTTACTAGAAAGTTGTATCACAAGTAGTAACGCAAATGGGCAGAGGGAACACTCTGCATGCACAGCGAGGAAGCATCATGTTAGTAGGAAATCGCCAAAGTGATTTAATCGGACAAACCGATTTATTAAAAGTCCCTTCACTCTCGCGCTTAACCGGTTGCGACATTTATTTGAAATGCGAGTTTCAGAATCCAGGCGGTTCGATTAAAGATCGTGCAGCAAAGCAGTTAATTGATGATGCCATGGAGCGCGGCGAATTATCGTCTGGCATGACCGTGGTTGAGGGGACTGCAGGAAATACCGGAATTGGCTTGGCGTTGGTTGCCAAGTCTTATGGTTTGAATATGTTAGCGGTAATGCCGAATGACCAAACCAAAGAAAAAGAGCGGATGATCACCATGCACGGGGGGCAGCTAAAAACCGTTGATCCCGTGCCGTTCAAAAATCCGAACCACTTTTACCACACCGCGCGCCGATTAGCTGAGGAAAACGCCGATTATTGGTGGGCAAACCAATTCGAAAATACCAGTAATGCGCGGGCGCATTACTTGCACACGGGACCTGAAATTTGGCAACAAACGGCAGGTAAAATAGATGTGCTGGTTTCGGTTGCTGGCACGGGTGGCACCATCGGTGGTAATTCACGTTATTTAAAAGAACAGAATCCAGATATTGACGTTTGGTTAGCCGATCCGGATGGCTCTGGCATTTATTCGTTCCTTAAAACCGGTGAGTATGTTTCTGAAGGCGGCTCAATGACTGAAGGCATCGGTATCATGCGTTTGGTCGATAACTTTAAAGAAGCGCAAATTGACCATGCAGTTAACCTACCGGACCAAGATCTGATCAGCTTGTCGCGTTATGTTCAGCAGCAAGACGGCATTGTGTTGGGCAGCAGTTCGGCATTAAACGTTGCCGGTGCACTGGCGGCAGCACTCTATCACGGCCCGGGCAAGTGTATAGTGACCTTTGCTTGCGATTTGGGTGATCGTTCGGCAAGTAAGCTATACAACCCAGAATACTTGACTGGACGAGGTCTGAAGCTCGAGCCGGAGCCGATAGCGTCGCTTTTAGCGCGTTACCGTGAACTGGGTGACGCTATTCTTACCGTGAAGTATCGCGGCGACTAAACGAGCTAGAGGGCGTTATGCGGCGACTTTTGTGCATTGTATTGCTGAGTTTTTTCGCAGCTAGCGCGCATGCGCAGCAATCTGCCGCACCGTTGGCGGACATCAAGCCGCCACAAATTTTAGAAATCGCGCACCGTGGTGCATCGGGGTATTTGCCGGAGCACTCCCGTGCGGCATTGGTGATGGCGCACGCGCTTGGCGCTAACTTTATTGAATTCGATGTGCAATTGAGTCGTGACGGTGTACCCGTGATATTGCACGATGTGATGTTAGATGCGGTGACCAATGTCGCCGCTGTCTATCCGCAACGACATCGCAGCGACGGCCACTATTATGTTGTCGATTTCACGGTTGCAGAGTTGCGTGCGCTAGCGTTGCAGCCGCGCCGTAATGCTCAACAACAATTACTTTATCCCAACCGTTTTGCGCGGACAGATGTAGATTTTGCCATCACAACCTTGGCGCAACAGTTAGCCCTGCTGCAAGAACTCAACCGTGTGCGCGAGCGCGACGTCGGGGCTTATATCGAAGTGAAATCCCCGCGCTGGTACCGTGATCAACGTCTTGACCCGACCGCTGCACTGATGACCGTGTTGGAGCAAGCGGGTTATAGTAATCAAGCGCGACCCACGCCTATTTTTATCGAGTCCTTCGATCCTGAACCCTTGCGTCGAATTCGCACCGAATTCGACTGTGACCTGCCATTAATTCAGTTAATTGGTGAAAACGCGTGGAATGAGGCACCGGTCGACTTCAGTGCCATGCGAACCTCAGCAGGTTTGCAAGCACTCACTGGCGTTGTTGACGGTGTAGGTGTGTGGTGGCCGCAAGTTATATTGGGGGTCGATGAACAGCAACAGCCGCGTTACAGTCAGCTAGTGAGCATGGCCCACAAAGCCGGATTGGTCGTGCACGCCTATACCCTGCGTGAGGAGGGTTTGCCTGACTTCATTGGCAGTTATCGGCAACTACGGCAGTGGTTAAAAAACGCGGGTGTGGATGGCTTGTTTACCGATTACCCTGGACGTCGCTGAACGTTAAACGCATTCGATAGCCGTCTACGCCATCATCATAATAGCCGGGTAATATATCGACAACGGCAAAGCCTAAATGCTCATAAAGACCAATTGCGGCGCGGTTATCACATTTAACTTCTAACGATAACGCAGAGCCGCCGCGTTGCTTCACCAGCGCCATTAACTGCAATAGCAAGCGTTTGCCCAGGCCAGTTCCCTGCGCCGCTTTAGCGACGGCAATGGAATACAACCGCCAGCGCGTGCTATTACGCCGGCTTAATAACATGCCATAGGCCAGCAATTCACCGTCGCGTTCGGCTATTTCAATGTGGCAACTGTGGGCATTGAGCAAGTGGCGGAAACTGCGGCGTCCAATTCTGCTGTAATCAAAACTCTCAGCTTCCAGTTGCAGTAAGGCGGTTAAGTCCTGCAGGGTTGCAGGACGTAACTGTACTTCACTATTTTTCATCGAGGCGCCTTGCAAAATCCGCCATGATAATGCGGTAAAGCTCGTCGCCTAGGTGCAGATCCTCGACCCCAGATTCAATAGATGGGTTGTCATTGATCTCGATGATCACAGGGCCTTTGTGGGTCATTTTCAAATCAACGCCATATAGCCCATCGCCGATTAAACGCGTTGCTTGTAACGCAGTCTTCACCACATCTTTGGGCACTTGGTGCACGCCTTCCGTGGTAAATGAACCACTCTTTGCGCGGCCTTCGTTGTTGTGGTTGTAAATCTGCCAATGGTTACGCGCCATAAAGTATTTACAGGCGTATATTGGGCGGTTATTTAAAATACCAATACGCCAATCAAAGTCGGTCGGCATAAACTCTTGTGCCAACAGAATGGTCGACTTCTCAAACAACCGCGCTGCCACTTTTTCAAATGCCTCTTGGTTCTCGGCTTTTTCTACACCTATCGAAAACGAACCGTCCGGTATCTTTAACACAATTGGGTAACCCAAGCGGCTGCCGATGCCTTCGTAGTCGATGTCATTTTGGCTTAACAAAAGCTCCGTACGCGGCGTCGGGATACGATGCTTATCCAACAATTCTTTCAGGAAGACCTTGTTGGCGCATTGCAGTATCGAGTGTGGTGCGTCAATCACTACCATGCCATTGGCTTCTGCTTTTTTAGCAAAATGGTAGGTGTAATGGTTTATCCGTGTGGTTTCACGAATAAACAGCGCATCAAATTCGAGTAAGCGGTTAAAGTCTTTTTGGGTAATGAGTTCCGCTTCAATATCACAGCTCTTGGCCGCTTTAATAAATTGCGCCAACGCTTTTCTATCGCTGGTAGGAATGGCCTCGTCCGGGTCGTGTAAAATAGCCAAGTCGTAGCGATATTCTTTCGGCGTTCGAGCTTTTCGCCAAACCCTTTTTGAGAAGGCGTCTAAAGCGTCACCGAAAAAGGTTTGCTGTTCATCATTTAGTTCGCTCAACGCACCCGCACGCAGTTGGTTAATAAACCAACGGCCTTCGTTACTCAGTTCCACCCATATAATTGGACACGGATAGCGCTCGAATAATTGCCGTGCAAAGCCAGCCATTGCCGGCTGCTGCGTTTGCCCAAAGCAAATTAACACCGTTACTGAAGACTCTTGGCGTTGGTCGAGCTGTTTACTCAGATTCTTGTCGATGGGCGACATTAACTGGTAGTGCGAGAAGTTCGCCAAATCGTTAATGGTCGATACCGACGGCATAATGCGTTGGCCACGGGCTTCGGCTAACAAACTCACGTAGTAACCGGTCGATAAATAGCTTAGATCACCACATAAGTTGAGCGCGTATGAACGGCTTTTCAGCGGGTTACTTTGCAGGTACTCGCTGGCGGTAATCAATGTCTGGCTGGGGTAATATGGTTGCCAGTCGGCAATGTCATCAACAATTACATGAGCAGATTGCTGCATAGTCAGCTTAAATCCTTAAAAAAATGAGTTCAGGCAAACGCCGAATGCGTTTTACTCCGAGTTAATGCAATTTACTAGTGTTTTATTTACCTTAGCAAAAGTTTTCTTAAATTCATTGATCGAAGCGGGGGCCTTTGCGCTATTCTTGAATATCTACCAGAAAAAAAGATAGGGAGATCACGGGGATGCTAACGCTAATTGCGAAGTTGCTTCGTGCACTAAATTCGGAGACGAGTCCTTGGGCACTGGCTATGGCCGTGGTGCTGGGGATGATAATGGGGCTGACGCCATTATGGCGCGTTCATAACGTAATTATTTTATTGGCAGCACTATTGTTCAGAATAAATCTCACCGCATTCTTGCTGTCTTTTGCTGTTTTCTCTGGGTTGGCGTATTTGTTCGATCCACTATTCCATGACGTTGGCTTAGCAGTGTTAGAAGCACCGAGTTGGCAAGGCATCTATCAAGCCATTTACCAAACAGCGATTGGTCGTCTAACCCAGTTTTACCACACTATCACCATGGGTAGTGTGATCTGCTCGTTACTGTTTGCGCCCATCTTAGCGGTTGTGACCTATTTTATTGTGGTGAATTATCGCCGCCGAATTCAGGCGTGGTTCAATAAATTGAGAGTGGTGCGCGCAATTCAAGCTAGCCGCATTTGGCAAATTTACACAGGGCTGCGGGGGTAAGTTATGCAACGGAGTGTTATTCGCTGGCCAGGCTTGATGGTCTTTGTCGGCATTATTGTTCTACTCACGGCGTTTTCATGGTTATTCCTCGATAATCTGTTGCGCTGGGGAATGGAACGCACATTAGGACGCTTAAACGGCGCGGAAGTAAATATTGCAAAAGTAGAGCACCATTGGGTGCCTTTAGGGCTTAAAGTTTCGGGCGTACAAATCACTGACCCCGCCCAACCGCTACAAAACCGTTTAGTGGTGGGTGAATTAGAAGCCAACATTGAAGCTGATCAACTGCTATTGGGGCGGGTGGTGATCGACCAAATGACCGCTGCTGGTATTCGCATTGCGCAACCGCGGCAGAGTGAGGGTGAAGTTTACGCGCCAGTGTCTGAACAGGCCAGTGATCTCGCTGGCGCGGGTTGGGAACAGCTGAACGCGACGCTACCCTCGGTCGAGGAAATCGTTGCCAAAGTTGGCTTACAAACCGATACGGTAGTGAGTGAAGCGAAGCAAAAGCTGGAAGCACAAAAAACAGCATTCAATGAAGCGAAGCAAGCATTACCGAGCAAAGAAAAAATCCAACAGTATCAAGAAAAGATTAAAGCAATCACGTCCGGAAAAATTAGTGGTGCCGAAGACTTGGCTAAACGTAAACAAGCGTTGGATGATCTGAAAGCGGAGATCAAACAAGACAAGCAAGCGGTTAAGACGTTTAAAGAGGAAGTTGGCAACAGTAAGGATCTGCTGCAGCAGCAATTGGCCGCGGTTAAGAATGCGCCGGGCAACGACATCGATCGGATTAAGCAGTTTTTTAATCTCGACGGTAGCGGCTTAGGCAATATCACTGGCTTACTGTTTGGTGACCAAGCCCAGCAGTGGAGCCAGTATGTACTCCTGGCTTATGAACAAGTTGCGCCAATGATGGCACGTTCGGGCAATGATGACTCGGTGAAACCTGTGCGCGGTGAAGGCCAGTGGATTTCCTTTGTTGATGAAGATGCGAAGCCGGAATTCTTGATCAAAAAAGCTAAAACCGAAATCCAGTTGGGTGCTACTACCGTTGATGTTGATTGGCAGAATATCACCCACCAGCATCAGCTGTTGGGTCAGCCCACCACCTATCAAGCACGCGCCGACAATAATGGCTTATGGGATTCCTTTAACCTCAATGGCGAAATCGCCCTCACTGATATGGGGTTTGATTCACGGCAACAGTGGCAGTTGCGCGGTGCACAATTGCAGCAGTTAACACTGAGTCAGTCGGATAAGCTGTCGGCAGTGATTAGTTCCGCTCGACTGAATAGCGACGGCGACGTAAACGTTCGTAACAGCGAGTTAGGTGGTAGTGCTGGGATGCGCTTCAGCGATATGGTGATGCAGGCGGACGGCAGTAGCCAACTGACTAAAACCATCGCTGGCGCATTGCAAAAGCTTGAGCGACTAGACATTCGCACCAAGTTGAGTGGTAACTTAACCAACCCATCGTTGCAGTTACAGTCTGATCTTGACCAACAACTGGGTCAGTTGATGAGTGGCGCACTGAGTGCGCAATCAGAGGGTAAATTGGCCGATATTAAGGCCAAACTCAGCGAGCAAATTGCACCGGTGGTTGGTGATTACCAAGGTGTGTTAGACACTATTGGTGGCTCGGAAGAGACCGCCGACAACCTTGACCAGCAACTCGAAGAGCTGCTGAAAGCCAAGGTCGAGGACAATCTTAAAGACTTGCTGAAAGGCAAACTGTTCGGCAATTAACCGAACCAGTTAAACAATGCAATGGCGATGCTTAACCCAATGGTTGGTACCACCAGTGTTACCGCGGCGAGCGGCCAATAGGCTGCTTGGTGCGTTTCACCGCAGATTGCGCGGATGGTTGTAACCACGTAACCGTTGTGTGGCAAGGAATCCAAGGCCCCAGAAGAAATGGCCACAATGCGATGTAACTGCTCGGGGTTAACGCCAGCATTAATGTAATGTGGGCCAACCTCTGGAAGCGCGATGGCTTGTCCGCCAGATGCCGAGCCCGTTAAGCCAGCGATGACACTCACGGCAATGGCCGCTCCGACTAACTCATTGCCCGGAATGTGGGTCATGGCTTGCACTGCCTCGTGGAACGCAGGGGTGGCTTTTGCGATACTGCCAAAGCCGACAACGGCGGAGGTATTACCAATGGCAATTAACGCGCCGGTGGTGGCTTCGCCGATGGCTTTTTGCGGAGTGTGAAAGTGGCGGAAATTAATCAGGCTAATGGTAATGACACCACCCAGTAATGCCACGATGAGTGCGTTTTGATGAAGCTCGCCACTAAACATAAATGATAATGCCAAGATCACCACTAACGGGATAAAACCGCTAACTGGAGAGGGCAGCTCGCGTTCAGGTAGATCGGGGTCGTCGGCGCGAGCGATAAACTGTTCACCGTTGGCTACGGCATTGGCAATCATGCGTTTTAACCACCAGTAGCCTAAGCTAGCCATGATCACGGCCACCACAATACTGACTTCCCAGCCGGCGTATGGCGATGTGCCTAAATATTTTACTGGAATCCAGTTTTGGATTTCAGGTGAACCGGCGGAGGTCATGGTAAAAGTGATCGAGCCAAAGGCGAGCGCTGCTGGAATAAAACGACGCGGCAGGTTGGCGTCTTTAAACAGGCTTAGCGCCATCGGGTAAACCGAAAATGCGACAATAAATACGCTGACCCCTCCGTAGGTTAAAATGGCACAAGCCAAAACCACGGCCAATAGTGCCTGGCGTTTTCCCAATTTGGTAATAATCCAGCGCGCGACACTTTCCGCGGCGCCCGTGTCTTCCATTAATTTACCGAACAGCGAGCCGAGCAAGAACATGAGGAACCACGCTTGCAAAAAGCCGGCAAAGCCCTGCATATAACCTGACACAAATGTGAAATCACCATTAAAAACAGGGATGCCACTAAACAATGCAACAATCAGCGCACAAACAGGTGCGGTAATGAACAAGTTCATGCCGCGCATGGTGAGTACAATCAGTAGCAACAGCCCAAGTCCGAGGCCGATAAAACTACTCATGATGTTCCCCTTTTTTATTTTTTGTTGTTATAAGCTACCGTCTTGGTGCTCTTGGAAAACCGGCAATGACCAGCGATAGCGGATGGCTGTTAACCGTAGCAAGAGTGTGGCTAACATGCCAACAGACAATGCCGCCACGGCATTCCACTGCATCACAATCACATAAGCGCTGGCGCCAACCACACAGGTGGTGGCATACAGCTCGCCTTTTAATACCATCGGAATATCGCGCGCTAAAACATCGCGAATCATCCCGCCGAAGCAAGCTGAAATAGTGCCCATAACGACGGCGATAAAAGGTGAAAAGCCCGCCATTAAGGTTTTTTGCGCGCCCATTGTAGCGAAAAATGCGACCCCAACGGCATCCGCCACCAATAGTGTGGTAATCGGAATATAGGCTTTAAAGCGCAACCAGATAATGGTTAATACTGCTACCGCTAAAATGCAGTAAAGGTAAGTTGGGTCGGTGGTCCAAAAAACCGGTAAGCCCAAAATAAGGTCTCGCAATGTTCCGCCGCCAATAGCGGTCACCGACGCTAAAACGATGACGCCGAACCCATCCATGTGCTTACGAAACGCCAGTAAAGTCCCAGAAATAGCAAAAACGGCTACTCCAGCCAAATCGGTCCAGTAAAAAATCTGTTCCATGGTCGCCACCGAGATTGATAATACTTCGCTCAGTGTCGCATGAACAGCGATGAAAGCCTAGTGAACGGGGTGGCTATTTTGCAGACAAGGCAGTATGATATATGTCATGTTTTAGGAGGTAGTGTTCATTCATGGCAGACGACGTTCAGACACAAGTGGATCTTACGCAAACCCGTCACGACACCTCAGGGATGCCGCGAGACGACGAGCTGTTGCCCACTCTTGTGATTATGTGTCACCCCAACCCAGAGCGGGTGGGCGAACAAGCAATTCTTTTAGATCTTTGGCGTGACGGTGAGGCCTATGTAAGCCGCAATGCCCCAGAGTTCTCACGCTATGGTGGATTGGGCCAAGCGTTAATGGACACTTATATCAGCCGCTCGCCGGTAATCTTCCAGCGTGACGGTCATAAGGGTGTGCGTATTCGTACCCACCACACCAACACGCGTTTAACTATCGCCGAACGCACACCGCAAGAAGACTATGCGGTGAGTGAGGAAGAGTTACAAGAAGGCTGCGCAATTACTCTAAACGATCGCATCGTACTGTTGTTGAAACTGTTGCCCCCGCAAGATCCGCCGCAGACCCCAGACTACGAACTACAAGGTATCAGCAGCGATTTGCTGAGTGTCCGCACGCGCATCGAACGTATCGCAGGGCTTGATGAGCCTGTATTGATTCGGGGCGAAACAGGTACGGGTAAAGAGTTGGTGGCACAAGCCATCTACAGTAATAGCCAAAGGGTGAATAAGCCGTTTGTGTCGGTTAATTTAGCAGCAATGCAAGACTCTCTAGCGGCAGCAGAGCTTTTTGGTGCACAGAAAGGGGCGTTCACTGGCGCTAATAGTGATCGAGAAGGTTACTTCAGTGCGGCCGACGGTGGCACATTGTTTCTCGATGAAATAGGCGAAGCCTCGGCCGATGTACAAGCGATGTTGTTGCGCGCCATTGAAACGGGTGAAATTTACCCAGTGGGTTCGACCCAGCCAAAAAACATCAACGTTCGGTTACTGGCCGCAACCGACGCCGACTTGGAGTCCTTAAGCGAGACTGACGGTTTTAAACTGCCGTTACTACACCGCTTATCCAGTTATCAGATTTTCTTACCGACGCTTCGCGACCGCAAAGAGGACATTGGCATTTTATTCCAACATTTTGCTAAGCAGCAGTGGCGTCGTATTCACCCAAATGACCATGACCAGCGGCCGTTACCGGTCACTCCCACAGCACTAATGAACCAATTGCTGCAGTTCCCATGGCCGGGCAACGTGCGGCAACTGCGCAATGTTGCGAGGCAGGTGGTTATCGACAGCCGCGAGGCTGAATTTTTGCAAATGGATCCGCAACTGTTGTCGATGTTGCGCCCACAAACCCGTGATGGACAAAAGTTGAGCACGCGTTCGGCGTCGTCAAGTAAGCGTCGTCCAAACAGTATTAGCCGCGAAGAACTGGTGGCTGCGTTAGAAAATAATCGCTTTGAACTACAGGCTACGGCTGAGCAACTAGCGATTTCTCGCGCTTCAGTTTATCAGTTGATTCAGCGCAACAAAGGGCTGCAAACCGCACAGGATATTGATAAAGCGGTGCTAGCGGAGTGCTATGAAAGCTGTGACGGTGATACCGAGCAAATGATGTGGGAGCTGCGAGTATCACAAATTGGTTTGCGCAGGCGGCTAAAATCGTTAGGCTATGACGTTTAGCCAATAAACCTAACGGTGGGGACTTGTTATTGTAAATAACAGTCCCCATCTCGTTTTATAATCATAACAATTTACACCCAGAATACGTTGAGGTAGCTAGCATGGATTTGATTAATACGGCACACGCACAAGGCGCGGGCGCAGCTCAGAGCGGCGGAACAATGCAACTTGTGTTCATGTTATTAATGTTCGGTGTGATCTTTTACTTCATGATCTTCCGGCCACAGAAAAAACGCATGAATGCGCATAAAGAGCTGATGGCGTCTATGAGCAAAGGTGACGAAGTCCTTACTCAAGGCGGTATGGTGGGTAAAATTACCAAAATCAGTGCTGAAAAAGACTTCATCGTTATTGCCTTGAACGAAGAAATGGAAGTGACTGTACAAAAAGCGTCAGTGACGGCTGTTTTGCCTAAAGGCACCATGAAATCATTGTAATCCATAACCACCACAAGAGAAGGGCACGACGTGTTAAATAAATACCCGTTGTGGAAAAATCTGCTGGTCATTATAGTTATCGCCGTGGCAGCGCTGTACGCGCTGCCAAATCTTTATGGCGAAGAGCCTGCCGTGCAGATTTCCGCAAGCCGCAATGCCGAACTCACACCAGCTACGCTGGATACTGTCCGTTCGACACTTCAACAAGAAAATATCAGCGCTAAGTCAGTAGCATTAGAAAACAACCAAATTCTGGTGCGCTTGAAATCTGATAAAGACCAATTAGCAGCGAAAGACGCCATTATTGATAGCTTGGGTGACTCGTATATTGTTGCCCTTAACCTAGCGCCAGCAACGCCAAGTTGGCTGGAAAGCATAGGCGCATCACCAATGAAGCTAGGTTTGGACTTACGTGGCGGTGTGCACTTCTTGATGGAAGTGGACATGAACGAGGCTTTAGAGAAAATTCAAAACGGCATGACCGACAGCCTGCGTTCACAGTTTCGTGAAGAGCGTATTCGTTATACGGATATTTCGGTCGATGGTCGTGATATCGAATTAACACTTCGTACCGTTGAGGATGCGCAGCAAGCGAGAAGTTTCTTGGATAATCGCTTTCAAGGTTACACCCTGAAAAACAACGACGCGGACTCAAAACAAGTTATTCTGCACATGACTGAGCAGAAGTTGAAAGAAACACGTGACTACGCCATTTCGCAGAACATTACCATTATGCGTAATCGAGTGAATGAACTTGGTGTGGCGGAACCACTGATTCAGCGCCAAGGTGCCAACCGTATTGTGGTTGAGTTACCCGGTATCCAAGATACCGCACGGGCAAAAGAAATCTTGGGAGCGACTGCAACCCTAGAGTTCCGTATGGTAGATACGGATAACAGTGTGCGGGATGCGATCAACGGTCGGGTGCCGTATGGTAGCCAATTATTACCAATGCGCGACGGACCTCCGCAACTATTGAAAGATGACATCATTCTTACCGGCGATCATATTGTAAATGCGTCTGTTGGTTACGATGAGTATAACCGTCCGCAGGTCAATATTAGCCTTGATGGTGTTGGCGGAAACAAAATGTCTTTAGCCACTAAGGACAATGTTGGCAAGCCGATGGCGACCGTATTCATTGAATACGAAGCGACCGGCACACGCGACGCCGAAGGCAACATGCAGTTTAAGAAAAATGCTGAGGTTATTAACGTAGCCACCATTCAGTCGCGCTTGAGTAGTCAATTCCGGATCACTGGCGTGGGCGCTCAGGAAGCGCAAAACCTTGCGTTGCTGCTGCGTGCAGGTGCTTTGATTGCCCCTATTCAAATTGTTGAAGAACGCACGGTGGGTCCAAGCCTAGGCCAAGAAAACATCGATCGCGGTACCCAAGCGATTGTTTGGGGTTTCATCTTGGTCGTGTTGTTTATGATGGCTTACTACCGCAAGTTCGGTATGGTTGCCAACCTCGCGCTCTTTGCTAACGTGATTTTGATCATCGGGGTGATGTCGATGATTCCAGGGGCGACACTGACTTTGCCGGGGATGGCGGGTATTGTTTTGACCGTTGGCATGGCAGTGGACGCTAATGTGTTGATTTTCGAGCGTATTCGCGAAGAAATTCGTGCTAAACGGAGTCCGCAACAAGCGATTCACCACGGTTACGATAGTGCATTTTCAACCATCGCTGATGCGAACGTTACCACACTGATAGCCGCGTTGATTCTGTTTGCCGTTGGTAACGGTCCAGTGAAAGGTTTTGCGATTACTCTGGCCATTGGTATTGTCACGTCAATGTTTACCGCTATTGTAGGAACTCGAGCCGTTATTAACGCGGTTTGGGGCGGTAAAAAAATTAAGAAGCTATCGGTCTAGGGGGACGCATGAGAGAAATCATAAATACCGAACAGACGCTGGGCTTCATGAAGTTGCGGAAAATTGCCGCAGCCTTCAGTATTATTTTACTCATTGTCTCTATCACGTCGCTGGCGATTAATAAGTTGAACTTCGGCTTGGATTTCACCGGTGGAACGTTAATAGAAGTGAACTTTCAGAAGCCAGCAGATTTGAATAATATCCGCGAGGTTATGAAGGAAGCTGACTATTCGGACGCCGTGGTTCAGGCCTATGGCACAGAGCGTGACGTCCTGATCCGGTTAGCGCCAAGAAATAATGTAAAAGCTCAAGAACTCGGTGACCAAGTACTGCAAACTCTGCGAGCGGGTATTGACGATAAAATCGCCGTACGTCGGATTGAGTTTGTCGGTCCGAATGTGGGTGATGAGTTTGTTATCCAAGGTGGTTTGGCAATGCTGGTCGCGTTGCTTTCTATTTTGCTCTATATCGCAATACGTTTTGAATGGCGTTTGGCGGTAGGTGCCGTTACAGCATTGGTACACGACGTTATTATCACCTTAGGTTTGTTTTCGGTGTTGGGGCTGGAGTTTGACCTAACGGTTATGGCGGCTGTGCTAGCGGTGATCGGTTACTCTATCAACGATACCGTGGTGGTGTTTGACCGTATACGGGAGAACTTCCGTAAATACTCGAAACTCACTCCGTTGCAAACGATCAACCGCTCGCTAACCGATACCATTAGCCGTACTCTGATTACTTCAGGAACGACGATTTTGGTATTGCTGGCGCTGTTCTTCTTAGGCGGACAGCTGATCCATGGTTTTTCTACGGCACTATTATTTGGCATTTTCATTGGAACCTACTCGTCGATTTATATCGCTAGCGCGGTAGCGTTCTGGTTGGGTGTTAGTCGTGAAGACTTAATGCCTACTGAAGTCGAGAAAGAGGGTGCGGATCTGGATCCAATGCCTTAAAGTATTGCTGTCAGGTCAATCAAAAAAGGCCGGCTTGTCCGGTCTTTTTTATCGCCGTAAGCCTTAATTTTCGCGAATAGAGCCTACACTATGCAACATAATGAAAAATTTCTGCAGCTCGTTAACCGCTTAAAGCCTCTAGTTCAGGAATGGCCAGAAGCGGATATTGATGGATTTCGGCGTCAGTATCCTAACGGTTTAGTGGTTGATGTGCGCGAAGACCGCGAGTGGGATGCTGGCCGTGTCCCCGGCGCTGAACACATGGCACGCGGCGTGCTGGAACGCGATATCGAGAACCAGGTAAGCGATCCAAACGTACCCATTCTGCTGTATTGCGGAGGAGGCTACCGGTCTATTTTAGCTGCCGCATCGTTGCAGCAAATGGGCTATCGTAATGTTTGGTCGCTAGCTGGTGGTTATCGGAGTTGGAGCCAGCAGAACAGTGGCATAGAACGAGCGTCAAGCGAGAAGGAATAAATCATGTTAGCAGTGGTTTCGCCAGCGAAAAACTTGGACTACGAATCGGATACTCCTGCCGTTAAGGCATCGCAACCACGGTGGTTAGATCGCGCTGAGCGATTGGTTGAAATTTGCCGTAAGATGTCGCCGCAAGAGCTCGGCTCGTTGATGAAAATCAGTGATAAATTAGCGGGCCTTAATGCAGCGCGGTTCGAACAATGGCAAAGGCCTTTTACCGGCGATAATGCGCGTCCGGCATTATTTGCGTTTAACGGCGATGTATACGCGGGTTTAGAAGCGAGTAGCTTAAGTGCCGACGAAATTGACTACGCGCAGAGCCACCTGCGAATTCTGTCGGGTCTTTACGGCGTATTGCGACCGCTAGATTTAATGCAACCTTACCGGTTAGAGATGGGAACCAAGCTGGAAAACCCAGCAGGCAAAAACCTTTATGATTATTGGGGCGACAGTATAGCCAAAGCACTGAATGAAGATATGCAAGAAGCGGACACGCAGCTGCTCATTAATCTTGCCTCGAACGAGTATTTTTCAGCGGTCGACACCAAGGTGCTGAAAGGCGATATCATAACTCCCGTATTCAAAGATGAGAAAAACGGTAAATATAAAATTATCAGTTTTTATGCGAAGAAAGCGCGGGGTATGATGGCGCGCTTTATCTTGAACGAAAAACCACGTTCAGTGTCTGACTTAAAGCAGTTTGACACTGCCGGCTACCAATTTAATGAAGCTGCCTCAGAGGGCAATACATTGGTATTTCATCGTAAAGAGAACGCGTAGAGCGCGGTGAATAGGAGATTTTCGATGAGTGAACAACCACAGCAACCTAACGACGACTACAGCGAACAGCGCTCGGGCAATCGCGGCACTATATGGGGCGTTGTCATTATTCTAGTGCTGGCCGCAGCGGCCGCTGTTTGGTGGTTTGTCAATCAGGATGCGGAACCAAAAGCGCCTGCAAAAACGACGATGGAAATACCGCAACAGCCACAGGAAAAGACCGTGGAGCCAGAGCCTGAACCTGAGCCGCAAGCGCCAGCGATGGAAGAAGCAAGCACCGATGAAGATGATCAGACGGCAATGGCAGCAGAACCCGAACCGGAACCAGAAGTGGTATTACCGGAATTGGGTGAAAGCACACCGACCGTATTGCAACGTTTAGATACCAGCGACATGAACATTCAGCCATTGAAGAGTTCGCAGTTAATTCGCGATGCAGTGGTGTTGGTCGACAACTTACGCAATGGCTTAGTGGTACGTGACCGTACCATTGTGCAGCGTCCTGAAGGCCGCTTTAGTGTAGTTGAAGTAGACGATAAATTGTATATTGATGAAGTCAGTTATCACCGCTATGACACCCTTGTCGATTGGTTTGTCAGTTTAGATCCGCAAGCGTTGGTCGATAACTTAGATTACTTCTATCCACTCGTTGAAGAAGCCTACGGTGATATTGGCTACCCAGACAAGCCTTTCACTGAGTCGTTGCTAGAAGCGATTAACGTATTGTTGGACACACCAGTGCCAGACTCGCTGGTGGAAGTGAAAGACGACCAAGTGATGTACACCTATGCCGACCCTGCGTTAGAAGCATTGCCGCCTGCGCAAAAACAATTGTTGCGTATGGGCCCAGCAAATATTCAACGGGTGAAAAAGCAGTTGCGCAACATTAAAGCCGCGCTGCAACAAAGTGAGGTCAGTCAGTGATAGACGACAAGCAAGTCGATACTATTCCAGCCGACGTGGTGGGCAAAATGCCACGTCGTGAAAGCCGTTTTTTACGTTGGTTGGGGCGCGTCGGAATGCGTCTGATGGGCGGTTGGAAAATTAACGGTGAACTCCCCAACGTGAAAAAAGCCATTATCCCTGTAGCGCCACATTCCTCAAATTGGGATTTCCCGATCGGGGTGTTTGTGATGTTTGCGCTGGGTATGAAGCTGAATTACTTTGGCAAAAAAAGCCTTTTTCGGTTTCCGCTTAATGGCTTGATGCGAAAATTGGGAGGGATCCCCATTGATCGCAGTGCCGCCAATGGCGTGGTTCAACAAATGGTTGAGCAATTCAAAAAGCAACCAGAATTGGTGTTGGTGATTGCCCCTGAAGGCACTCGTAAAAAAGTGAATGAGTGGAAAAAAGGCTTCATTCATATTGCTCAACAAGCTCGCGTGCCAGTCGTTCCGGTGGTCATGGACTATGCGCGCAAGGTTATTGATATCGGTCCTGCGATAATGATTGGCCACGATATCGAGGTTGAGTTGAAACGAGTGAAAGGCTTTTTCTCTCACGCGGTAGGGAAAAATCCGGAGTATTGTTAATGCGACATCTGCTGCGTAATCTCGTCTGCGCTGTTTTGCTGTTAAGTTTCACTGGCGCCACAGTGGCTGCGGAATTTTGGCAGAGTGATTGGCAAATTCCTGAAAAATGGGCCACTAAGCAGTTACTCATTCGCCCTATCACCGAAGCCGACAGCCAAGCGTTGTATTACACCTACATGGACGCTCAGCAAGCCTTATACCAGCAATTGGGTTGGAGCTGGCCGTCGGCAAAAACCTCCATTGAGCAAAATCAGTCGATGGTGCGTTACCATCTTAGCCAGTGGCAAGATAAATCGGCATTTACCTATGTGGTGATTATCCCACAAACGTCTCGAATAATCGGCATGCTTTACATGGTACCGGTTCTGGATAGCCATGAATCGTCGCCGGGGATAGATACCGAACATTTTAATGCCGAGGTGAGTTGGTGGCTCACCCCGTCCGCCTACGATGACGGCCTACAAAATCTTTTCTTCACCCAATTATTGAAATGGCTACACAAAGATTGGCCGTGGCAACAAATTTTACTGCCAGTATCTGACCACAACGCGCCAACCCTGACATTGTTGCAGGACAGTGTGGCACGGGCGTTAGGTCACGACCAAGATCTGCAACAGCGGTTTTTCGCCCTGACCTTAAACTAGCGTTGGTGAAGCTACTGCCTATTTTGCCGAGTTGTGCTATGATCGCGCACAATTTTGACGCGTAATTAAGTAAAATTAAGGACACACCATGAACCTGATTGAAGGTGGTATTGCCGCGAAAGGCAAAAAGTTTGCGATCGTTGTCGCTCGCTTTAATCACTTTGTCGTCGATAGCCTGCAAGAGGGCGCAGTGGCGACATTAAAGCAATACGGTCAGGTTAACGATGATGACATCACCGTCGTTAAAGTACCGGGTGCCTATGAAATGCCAGTCGCTGCCAAGCGTTTGGCAGCATCAGGTGAATATGATGCCATTATTGCCATTGGTGCAGTCATCCGCGGTGGTACGCCGCATTTTGAATTTGTTGCCGGTGAATGCAACAGTGGGCTTGGTCGCGTAGCCACCGAATATGGTCTCCCAGTTGCCTTCGGTGTGATCACCGTCGACAGTATTGAACAAGCGATTGAGCGCAGCGGTACTAAAGCTGGCAATAAGGGTGCTGAAGCTGCCCTCAGCGCATTGGAAATGGTTAACGTGTTGGAGCAACTGTGAATAACAGCACAATGAAACCAGCGGCTCGTCGCCGCGCCCGCAAGCTAGCGGTACAAGCAATTTACTCTTGGCAGCTGTCAGGCAACACGCTCAGTGACATCGAAGCGCAGTTTCTTACCGACAACGATGTCAGCAAAATTGATGTCGACTATTTCCTCGATTTAGTGCGCGGCGTAGGTAGTTATGCCACGTCATTAGATGAGGCTATGGCACCGTTTGTTGACCGGCCGCTGAAAGATCTTGATCACGTAGAGCGTGCTGTTCTGCGCATTGCTTGCTACGAATTACGTGAACGCGTTGATGTGCCGTACAAAGTGGCGATTAACGAAGCAATCGAGCTAGCAAAATCGTTCGGTGCTGACGACAGCCACCGTTTTGTAAATGGCGTATTAGACAAAGCGGTTGACACACTTCGCCCAGCCCGCCAATAGCGGTTGTTAGCGTGGACGAATTCAACCTCATTGACGCGTTTTTTGCGCGCCATCAATCGCGCCGTCGCGATGTCGTTATCGGCATCGGCGATGACGGCGCGGTAGTACAGCCTGCTGCCGAACATGAATTGGTGATCGCCACCGACACTATGGTTGAAGGTGTTCACTTTGATAGCACCACTCCTCCCCGCGCTTTAGGGCATAAAATTGCCGCGGTAAATATCAGCGATCTTGCCGCTATGGGTGCCGAGCCCAGTTGGTTGACGCTAGCGCTGACACTGCCCCGAGTTGATCGAGATTGGTTGGAAGAATTTTCCGCCGGGCTGTTTGAAATTGCCGACTATTACCACTGCGCACTAGTTGGTGGCGACACCACTCGCGGCCCATTAACTCTCACCGTCACCGCTCAAGGGCAATTGCCCAAGGGCAAGGCCATTAGCCGCGGTAAAGCAAAGCCGGGCGACTGGATTTATGTCAGTGGTGACCTAGGTGATGCTGGGCTCGGTTTAGCGGTGTCGCAGCAGCGCGTTGAAGTAGCGTCTCGGCATTTGAAGCGGGTTTACGATAAACTGCACTACCCAATGCCACGAGTGGCCCTAGGGCAAGCCTTACGAGGCATTGCAAGCGCCTGTATCGACGTTTCAGACGGCTTGTTAGCCGATCTTGGGCAAATCCTAAAGCAATCGAATTGCGCTGCTCAGGTGCAAATTGACAAGCTGCCACTATCGCTCGCACTCACCGAAACTCTGGAAGCCGAGGATGCGCTGCGTTATGCGCTTACCAGCGGCGACGATTATGAACTGTGCTTTACCTTACCCGAGCAACACCGCGGCCAACTAGAAACACGCATCGCTCATACCGCCATCAAACCGGTGTGTATTGGCCAAGTGGTGGGCGGTGACAAAGGCAAAATTCGCTTGCGTGATGGTGCTGACGAGTGGCAGTTTGCGGCGGCGGTGCAACCCGGCTATAACCATTTTAACGACAACGACTGACGATGAATTTAGCCTATAACTTAACTTGGAAAAATCCACTGCACTGGCTTGCTATCGGCTTTGGCTCTGGGTTGCTACCTAAGGCGCCAGGCACATTCGGTACCGTTGCGGCTATTCCGATTGTGCTGCTAATGCACGCCTATTTGTCCCCGACGCTTTATCTACTCGTGCTGTTGTTAATGACGTTGGCGGGTGTGGCTATTTGTGCAATGACCGCGAAACATATGGGCGTGCATGACCATCCTGCCATCGTCTGGGATGAAATCGTTGGCTATGCCATTGCCATGTTTGCTTTGCCGGCTAGCTGGCCGTGGCTGCTCGCGGCGTTTGTGTTATTCCGCTTTTTTGATATCCGTAAGCCATTACTGATCGGGTGGTGCGATCGTCGCTTACATGGCGGCTGGGGCATTATGATGGATGATGTGGTGGCGGGTATGGTTAGTGCCGTTATCTTGCAAGTGGTTGCTTGGCAAGTCGGTGCCTAAACCGACACCGAGCTGATAAATCGCCAACAACGATCGACTAGCGACCGAAGCGCTGCTGAATTTGTGCCAAAATGCCTGCGCTATCCAAGCCTAGGTCGGCACGAACCTCCGCTTGTGAACCATGCTTAATAAATTGGTCCGGTAGCCCAATGGTCAATATTTGTGGCTGAGTCTTCGCGTTAGCCGCAAAGTATTCTAGCACGGCACTCCCCGCTCCCCCTTGAATCACGTTTTCTTCTATCGTGACAAATTGCGAGTGGCTGTCACCTAAGCGCGCTAGCATCTCGCTATCAAGCGGCTTCACAAAACGCATATCTACTACGGTGGCATCCAATTGTTCTGCTGCTTGCATGACTTCTGGCAGTAACGTACCGAAGTTGAGTAACGCGATTGTTTTGCCTTCACGCACGAGCTTGGCTTTACCTAACTCGACCTGCTCGGTAATGGCGCCGAGCGCCACACCAGTACCATTGCCGCGCGGATAGCGCACCGCTGCTGGCTGTTTGGCGTAGTAAGCGGTGGTCAGTAAACGACGACATTCAGCTTCATCGCTTGGCGCCATCACCAACATATTTGGAATACAACGCAAGTAGCTAAGGTCGAACGCTCCTTGGTGCGTTGGGCCATCAGCACCAACGATGCCGGCACGGTCGATCGCGAACACTACCGGCAAGTTTTGCAACGCGACATCGTGAATTAACTGGTCATAGCCACGTTGCAAAAAGGTCGAATAAATCGCCACGACTGGGCGTTTCCCGGCAATGGCAAAACCTGCCGCCAAGGTAACCGCATGTTGTTCGGCAATCGCCACGTCGAAATATTGTGCGGGGTAGCGCTTAGAAAACTCGACCATGCCCGAACCCTCACGCATGGCTGGGGTAATGGCCATTAACTCACTATCGCGTTCCGCCATTTCACAAAGCCATTGTCCAAAAATCGCCGAATAGGAGGGGGTTGCCGATGGCTTTGACGGTAATTCGTGAATATCCGGATTGAACTTTGGTACCCCGTGATAGCCGATAGGATCATTCTCTGCCGGGGTATAACCTTTGCCTTTTTGGGTAACAATATGGAGTAGTTGCGGGCCATTCATTTCGCGCATATTGGCCAGCGTGCGTACCAAACTCTCGACGTCATGGCCGTCAATGGGGCCAATATAGTTAAAGCCCAACTCTTCGAAAATAGTGCCTGGCGCTACCATGCCCTTCATGTGCTCTTCGGCGCGGCTGGCTAGGTGTTTGACATGCGGCATGCCACTTAATAGCTTTTTCCCGCCTTCGCGCAGCGAGGTATAAAACTTACCCGATAGTAGGCGGGCAAAATGTTGGTTTAGCGCACCAACATTTTCTGAAATCGACATATCGTTGTCGTTCAGGATAACCAACATATTCGGTTTGATATCGCCAGCATGGTTCATCGCTTCAAACGCCATTCCTGCTGTCATTGCGCCATCGCCAATCACGGCGACCACCTTTTCTGGATCAGGGCGCTGCTGCGCCGCTACCGCCATACCTAATGCGGCACTGATAGAGGTGCTGGAGTGGCCTACACAAAGGGTGTCGTAAGGACTTTCTTCGCGCCATGGGAAGGGGTGCAGGCCGTCTTTTTGGCGAATGCTTTGCAACTGGTGCTTGCGCCCAGTAAGAATTTTATGAGGATAGGCTTGGTGACCAACATCCCACACTAACTGGTCTTTCGGCGTTTGATAGACATAGTGCAGCGCCACCGTCAGCTCCACGGTGCCTAACCCTGACGCTAAATGGCCACTGCTTTGGCTGACCGACTGCAACAGGAACTCGCGTACCTCGTCACACAGTTTCGGTAGTTGCTGTGGCTGCAGACGACGCAAGTCATCTGGGCTATCAATCGTATCCAGTAATGGGTAATGTTTTTCTGCGGTCATGTAATCAATGATCCCGATTTAACAGGACGTTGGCAAGTTGTTCTAGTCGATCGGTATTGTAAGGGATTGCGGCCAGTGAATGTAGCGCTTTCTGGTGTAAATCTTGAATTCGTTGTTGAGCGCCACTCAGTCCTAGCAATTTTACATAGGTGGCTTTATCGGCGGCTAGGTCTGAACCTTGCGGTTTACCCAGTACTTCGGTGGAGGCGGTCACATCGAGGACGTCATCTTGCACTTGAAAGCCCAGCCCTAAGGCATCGGCAAACTGGTCAAAGGCTTCGCGGTATTGCTGTACGTCTTCGGTACCGCAGAGCACGCCTAGTTGTACCGCAGCACGAATCAGAGCGCCGGTCTTTTTACGGTGTAACTGCGCTAACGCTGCTTCATCAATCACTTGCCCCGTTGCGGCCAAATCTAGCGCCTGGCCGCCACACATCCCTAGGTCGCCAGAGGCGCTTGCCAATGCCTGCACCATTTGCAGTTGCTGGGTAGCAGATACTTGCCAGCCATGTTGGCTATCACTGAGTAATTCGAACGCCAAGGTTTGTAAGGCGTCGCCGGCTAAAATCGCGGTGGCCTCGTCAAAGGCTTTGTGACAGGTGGGTTGGCCACGACGTAGGTCATCATCATCCATCGCTGGCAGGTCATCGTGAATTAGTGAGTAAGCGTGGATGGCTTCAACCGCTGCTGCGGCGCGCAAAGCATCATCAGCGGCACCCTGGCAGGCCTCGGCAACGCTCATGGTAAGGTACGGCCGCACCCGTTTTCCGCCGAGCAGTAAGCCATGCTGCATGGCTTTTTGCAACTGTGCTGTAGCAGGACGACGACGCAAGTAATCTTGTAAAAACGCGTCTAGTTGCTGGCGCACATTCGCGGTCAGATCATTGACAGTCACGCAGGCGTCTCGCCGTTGTCGTTGTTGGGTTGTGCAAAGTCGGCGAGCTGCTCGTCACCGTTCTGGTTGAGCAATTGCTGCACTTTTTGCTCTGCCGCTTGTAGTTGTTGTTGCGACAGGCGCGACAGTTTGACGGCTTGCTCGAACTTTTCCAACGCTTGTTCTAACGGCAGTTCGCCTTGCTCAAGATCGTGTACGATGGCTTCGAGTTGTTGTAGCGCTTGTTCAAATGAAGGATTTTTGCCCGCACTCATAGAGTTTGCCTACTAGTTATTTGGCGCTCAAATTAACCTAGAAGCGAGAAAGGGTCAAATTCCCTCGTAAAGAATTCGCGCTTGGCGCCGATGTTATTAGACACAGTGACAAAGACAATGCTTGTCACCGACTTTGTGATGATTAAGAATAGCTGAGAAAGAACGTAACTTGCTATGGTGGAGGAAAGCTGAGTGGATATAGCAACACTGGTTGGCATCTTAGGTGCCATCGGCCTAGTCGTTGTCTCTATGGTATTAGGTGGAGACCTCGGACTATTTATCAACATCCCCTCAATCTTCATCGTATTTGGCGGTTCGATTTTTATTACCCTTTCTAACTTTACCCTGTCGCAATTTTTGAACGCCGGTAAGGTCGCGGTAAAAGCCTTCGTATTCAAAATCGAACATCCGCAAGAGCTGATCGATAAAGCCGTAGAAATGGCAGACTCTGCGCGCAAGGGCGGTTTTCTGGCGCTTGAAGAGGCAGAAATTCCTAATAACTTTTTCCGTAAAGGTATCGACATGTTGGTCGATGGTCACGACGCTGACGTTGTTCGCCAAACCCTGAATAAAGACATTCAAATGAGTTATGCGCGGCACGAAGAAGGCGCACGGATTTTTAAAATTATGAGTGATATCGCTCCGGCGATGGGGATGATCGGTACCCTGATCGGCCTGGTTGCGATGCTCTCGAACATGGACGATCCAAAAGCAATCGGCCCAGCCATGGCGGTAGCCTTGTTGACCACCCTCTATGGTGCCTTTATTGCTAACGTCATTTGTATTCCCGTGGCGAATAAATTAATCCTTCGCGCAGATCAAGAAAAACTCAACCAAAACCTGATTTTGGATGCCATTCTCGGTATTCAAGACGGTCAAAACCCACGCGTGATCGACGGTTTATTACGTAACTATCTGGCAGAATCAAAACGCGCTGATGCGGGTGATGACGAGTAACGCTTATGGCCGCTTCTGAAGAACAAGAAGATTGTAACTGCCCACCACCCGGGTTACCGATGTGGATGGCGACGTTTGCCGACTTGATGACCCTGTTGATGTGTTTCTTCGTGTTATTGTTGGCGTTCTCGGAAATGGATGTTTTGAAGTTCAAGCAGATTGCTGGCTCGATGAAATTCGCGCTGGGCGTGCAAAACAAAATCGAAGTCAAAGATATTCCTAAAGGTACCAGCGTGATTGCTCAGGAATTTCGCCCTGGGCGGCCGGAACCTACGCCGATAGAAACCATCCAGCAACAAACCGTGGAAATGACTCAACAAATGCTCGACTTTCAAGACGGCGAATCGGATTTTGCTGGCGGCCAACAACGCCAAAGGGGTGGTACAGACTCGCCTGAACAAGATAAGCAGCAGGCGATGCAACAACAAAAGCAGCAGCAACAGCAAGAACAAATGTCTGAGAGCATGAAGGAACTGCTGAAACGACTGCAGGATCAAATGCAAGAACAAATCGAGAATGGTGCGCTAGAGCTTGAGCAACTGGGTCAGCAAATACTGATTCGGATAAAGGAAAAGGGATCTTTCCCGGCGGGGTCGGCATTTTTGCAACCTCAGTTCCGTCCGATTATTCGCAAAGTGGCTGAGCTGTTAAAAGACATTCCTGGTGAAATTACTATTTCAGGACACACCGATAATCGCCAAGTGGTGTCAGAGATGTATAGCTCCGGCTGGGATCTGTCAAGCGCCCGAGCCGTCGCGGTTGCTGAAGAAATGTTAAAGGTCAAAGACTTTGGTGAAGACCGAATGGTGGTGATGGGGTATGCCGATACCAAACCATTAGTGCCGAATAACTCTGCCGAAAACCGTGCCATTAACCGTCGCGTTGATATTGCTATTATGCAAGGTAAAGCCAAAGAATCGGATCCGATTGATGTGACTGGCCCTGCTCCAGAAACCCCTGCGCAATAGTCGAGCGCTGGCACATAAAGCTTGATAGCGGTATAATTCTGCGCTTTTAGCCTAGCCAGTGGGGTCATCATGCAGTTTGTCGTTCGTTTACATGCCGAGATAACGATCAAAAGTCGCTCGGTACGCAAGCGCCACGGTAAGGTTCTCACCAACAACCTGAAAAAGCTTCTACGTCCGTTAGACGACAGCCTATATGTGAAATGGCTTTGGGACCGCATTGCGGTAACGGCCGATGGCAATGACCCACAATTACGTGCCGCTATCATAGAACGCCTGCAGTGTGTGCCAGGCGTATCATGGTTTACCGAAGTGATCGAACAACCCGTGAGTGATTTTGCCACGCTGGCTGATTGGGTCTGTGACCACTGGGCGGAAAAGCTGGTGAACAAAAGCTTTGCGGTTCGAGTAAAACGCAAGGGTCACCATGATTTTTCATCGCAAGATTTGCAGCGCTATTTGGGCGGCGCGCTGCTGCGTAATGCTCAAGGCAGCTCGGTAAAACTAAAAGATCCCGAGGTCGATGTGAGTATCCAAGTCACTGACAAAGTGGTGCATATTCTCGGTGATCGTTATCAGGGCCTAGGCGGCTTCCCCATTCCTACGCAAGAAACCGTCTTGAGCTTAATGAGCGGTGGCTTCGATTCCAGTGTTGCCTCTTTTGAGTTTATTCGCCGTGGTGCCCGTACCCATTTTTGCTTTTTTAACTTAGGTGGCGATGCCCATGAAGTCGCGGTGCGTCAAATCGCTTATTTTCTGTGGCAGAAATACAGTGCTTCACACCCGATAAAATTTGTCAGCGTCGACTTTGGCCCTGTGGTGGAAGATATTCTTCAGCACGTCGATAATGGCCAAATGGGCGTGGTGTTGAAGCGCCAAATGCTTAGAGCGGCGAGTAAAGTTGCGCGGTTTACCAAAGCCCGCGCGCTTGTTACCGGCGAGGCGATGGGACAAGTATCTAGCCAAACCCTGGCGAATTTACAGGTGATTGACCAAGCGACCGATACATTGGTTCTGCGGCCATTAATCACCATGGACAAACAGGACATCGTTGACCGTGCTAAGCAGATTGGCACCGAAGCTTTGGCGAAATCTATTCCAGAGTATTGCGGTGTTATCTCTAACAAGCCTACCGTAATGGCGCAACCTGAAGTGGTGGCACAAGAAGAGGCGAAACTTGATCCTGAACTGATCGATACAGTGGTGCGCGCCGCGCAAGTCTTGAGCATGGAAGAAATTGGTGAGCAGGCGAAGCAACAAGCCGGTACGGTCACTCGATTGGAAGACAGCGAAGGGGCAGTGGTAATTGATATCCGAGCTCCCGAGGAAGAGGATGAAGCACCGTTAGAGATTGATCGCGAGGTCGTTTGCATACCTTTTTATCAATTAGCCCGTAAATTTGCGGAACTCGATCAACAACAACGGTATCTACTGTACTGTCAGCAGGGCGTGATGAGTCGCATGCAAGCGCTGCTTTTACAGGAAGAAGGCTATACCAACGTCGCAGTTTATGAAGGAGAGTAGTTTGACGTTATCTCGAGTAGTCATGCGCTGGCTGTTTGCCATCTGCTTAGCGGTAGTAACGTATTTATTTTTGTCTAGCATGCCGGCGGGTGTGCCGCGTTTCCCACATATCGACAAAGTGTTCCACTTTGGCTCGTTTTTTGTGTTGAGCGCGTTGCTGTATCGCGCCTTCGTGGTACCCCAGTGGTTGGCGGCTTTGCTGCTTCTAACCTACGGCTTACTGATAGAATTTTTGCAGCTTTACACCTTTGACCGCACCGCCGATTTTTATGATTGGCTTACAGACGCCGCGGGTATTGCCGCGTACTTGTTTGTCCACGGCGTTATTGAGCGGCGTCAGCAAGCCTCTTAACGGCGAGACTTCTTGGGCTTCTTGGGCACTTTTTTCTTGCTCTTCTTCCGCGTTTTCTGGGTCGCAGGGAATTTATACTGCGGCCGCAAGTCGTCGATAACACGGCGCTCAATTTTCTCGCCTTGGTAGCGTTCAATGCGGCCTAGCAGCAGAGCGTCATGGGCTTCTACTAATGCAATCGCCAAACCTTTCTTGCCGCCACGCGCCGTGCGCCCAATGCGGTGGATATATACATCTGCCGATTTGGGTAGGTCAAAGTTTACTACCAAACTGACGTCATCAATATCTAAACCGCGAGCGGCAACGTCAGTTGCTACTAGAATCGCGTCTTTATCCTGTTGCAGACGATTGATGATTTGCTGACGGTCGGCTTGTGGCATATCACCGCGCAGAGTGAGTACATGATCGTCTTGGTATTCCCGGCGCAAGTGTCCAGCGAGTTGCTCGACCCGTTCGCGGGTGCGCACGAACACTAAACGTCGACCTTGGTGTTCGCCCAATAGGCGCAATAATAGCTGCTGTTTATGCTCGAGCGTGTCGGCTTGGTACATCAACTGTTGAATCTTCCCGCGCTCG
Organism: Idiomarina tyrosinivorans; assembly: GCF_003987475.1. Taxonomy (GTDB): domain Bacteria; phylum Pseudomonadota; class Gammaproteobacteria; order Enterobacterales; family Alteromonadaceae; genus Idiomarina; species Idiomarina tyrosinivorans. Next base: position 147,085 of record NZ_PIQH01000003.1, read on the forward strand.
CGCCGCGGCGGGTGCACATCTATCGCTTCAGGCTCATTAAGAATACGCTTAGCAAATTGGGCAACACCTTCACTGTCTAATGTCGCTGAGACCAGAATACTTTGCTGGCGCGAGCGAGTGGCTGTCGCAATGTCATCTACTACAGAGCGGAAGCCCATATCGAGCATACGGTCGGCTTCGTCGATGATCAGCCATTCAACGTCATCTAAGTGGTACTGCTCGGCACCCAACAGATCAGCTAACCGCCCGGGTGTGGCAATAACCAGTTCATGACCTTGTTCCAACTGAGACAATTGACTGCCGTAATTGATACCACCGGTTATTACGACACTGCGTAGGCCGCTTGATTGTTCAAATTGCTTTGTTTGTCCGCCAATTTGTTCAGCTAACTCACGAGTAGGGGTGAGCACTAAAACCCGTGCGGCGCCGGGTTTACGTCGCGGAAAATCGAGCATGTGCTGTAACGCAGGCAATAAGAATGCGAGCGTCTTGCCGGTGCCGGTAGGGGCACTTAACAGTAAGTCTCTGCCATCCAACGCCACAGGCAGCGCCTGTTGTTGCACTTTGGTTGGTTTGTTCAATTGGTTTGCCAACAGCACCTTGATCAGGGCATCATCTAGCCCAAGTTCAGCCCAGTCTGGGGTCATCTTTCATTCCTAAGTCATACGCGGGAGTCGCGCAATGTCATTTCAATGTCGGCAATTTTACCTGAAAGATGATCACTGTGCGATGAAAGTTGGCACTGATAGTTTATTACTCGGCAGTTGGTGCGGGGTTGCCGATTCAGGCGTTGCTGCGGACCTAGGCTGTGGCTGTGGGATTTTGGCGTTAATGCTGGCGCAGCGGAGCGAACATTTGCTCATCCATGGCGTCGATAGCTGTGCTGATAGCTTGACCGATGCTACCAGTAATGTGCAGCAGTCACCGTGGCCGCACCGAATCATATTACGCCAGCAAGATATCTTTCAACCGTTACCACAGCCTTGTTACCAGCAGGTGATTAGTAACCCACCATTCTTTGTCGATAGCCTAGAGAGTCCCGAGCGGGGGCGAAGGCGAGCTCGGCATGCATCAACAGTACAATTGAGTGAGTGGTTACTTCGGGCGTATGACTTGTTGGATAAGAACGGTTTATTCAGCACCATTCTGCCAATGCAGAGTTGGCTACAGTTGCAACCCCTTGTTATCCCAACCCTAGGCCATCCGGTGCGCGGCTGTGAAGTGCGCAGTGTCGCGCCTAAACCGGTGTCACGAGTGCTAGTAGAGTGGCAAAAAAAAGACGCAGCCAATGCTGCGCCTTGTCAGTTTGCTTCGCTGGTTATCCACCACCAAGGGGATTACAGCGCGGCTTACCAGCAGTTGACCGCGCCTTTTTACCTACGCGGAGAACAGTGGTAAATCGATTACTCCGCTAAGCCAAGCTGCTGTTTACCTTGTACAAAGGTAATATCAACCGGGATATTGGCATCCTTCAAACGCTCTAAGTCGGCTCGCAAGGTATCATTGATTACGCCCATTTTCGCAAATAGCTCTGCCGCGCCTTGGTAATCTCCATCGCCTTGTAGGGTGAGGATTTTATTTGATAGCGAGTTCATGGCTTCACGCATTTTCGCCATATTCACCGAATATTGGCCTTCAGCATTGCGGCTAAAGGCACCGCGGTCGGCAAAGTAGTTAAAGCGCACCATGTTAGCTTTACCATGCGCGTCAGAAGCGCCGAAGCGCACTGAGCGGAAGATACTTGCCAAGAAGGTGGTGTAATAGTCTTCGAGCTTGCCTTCTGTTAGTACGCCTTTCTCGAACAATTGCGTGACCATATATAAGCCCAAGATATCGGCTTTACCCTCTTCTAGTGCCGAGGCATGCTCTTTTAGTGCGTGGCGTACCGTACCTTTACCATCTAAGGTATTCTTAATACCTAAACCATGAGCAACTTCGTGGAACATGGTGTTGGCAAAGAACGCATTAAAGGTAATGTTATCACGTTGCTCTGGCACGATCAGTTGGTTGGCAATTGGCACCAAGATCTTGTCAAACTTAGCCCGCATCGCATTTTTCAACTGCAATCGACGCGTGCCTTTTTCTAACTGCACTTCTTCGTCGTTTGGTAAGTTAATTGCAATGGTTTTGCCGCCAGCGTTTGCATGACCAGCATAGTAAACCGCATCATAGGCGTTTAACTGGGCATTCGATCCTGGCGTTTCCGCTTTGTATTCTTCACTAACCGGCAGGTTGCGTTGTAGCTCAGGTAAGTACTGCGCATACTTAGCGAGCTTTTCGCTCCAGACCTTGTCTTTAATCAGAACATAGGCTTCAAATGCGGCGCGGTAGCCGTAAAGTTGATCTTCATAGGTTTCAATAGGGCCAATAACAATATCAACCGGGTTGTCTTGCATTTCCATCCAAGCAAAATCAGACTTTTGATAGTCATTGCTGAGTAAGGCGTCAGCGCGCATGTTCAGATAGTTGGCGAAGGCTTTGTTTTCCGCATAAGTAGCCGCTTCACGAAGTGCATCGGCTGCTTTCTGCAGTTGTTCGCTGTACGCTTCTGAATAAGGAATGGAATAGAGCTTGCCGTTCTCGTCACGGCGCACCAAAGTATATAAGCTGGTTTTACCGGCAAAGTCAGCTGCTTCAAACTCTTCTTTGGTCATGTCGGTTGGATAAAAATTGGCACCCGCGGGCTTTTCACCAAAACCGGTTAAAAATGGCTTGTCGCCATTTAAGCGGTCCCATGGTCCATAGTTAAGGCGGGTAAACTCACGCACATCACCTTTAACTGCGCTAAGTAGGGTGGCTTTGTCACCAGGGTAAGCTTGTCGCCAAAACAGATCGTTCATTAGCTCGGCAGCGTCGATTAACTTCGCGATCATTTTTTTCTGATTCTCGCTAAAACCAGAGAGGTCGGAAGTGAGTGTAAATGGTGTATAAATATCTAAACGTGACTCGGCTCCGTCCACTAATGAATACAGATTTTTGTTGCCATCAGCTGTGCTGGCGGTGGATTCGTTATTGTCTTTGGCAGGTGAGCATGCCGCTAGGGTCACGCTCAAAGCAGCCGCTAGGTAGGCGACTTTTTTCATAATGTTCTCCCTGGTGTTATGTGGTTCGGGCAGGTGTAGTCAATCTACTGCGATGTGAAGCAAGGTTCAAGTACCCCGTGGCGAGAAACGGCGTGGTATTAGTGATAAAAAAAACACATAATTAGCTAACGTATGTTATGATTTCGCGAGCAAGTGACAAGGAAAACCCAATGCTCCCGCAAAATGCACTCTACTCAATTATTGAAGATCGGCTGGCTCGAGATGAGCTAACCCTTCCTAGCATGCCTAAAACCGCTGAGCAAGTTCGTAACGCCACCTTCGATGAACGCTGCAATTTACAGCAGCTTGCGCGCATTATTCAACATGATCCTGCCCTCAGCGCAAGGCTGATAAAACTGGCCAACTCGGCCTATTTGGGTGGTCGCAACAAAGCGGAAAGTGTGATGCAAGCGCTTACCCGTATTGGCATGCGGCGCATTCGCACACTCGCACTAGCACTAGCGATGGAACAGGTGTTTCAACCGCAAAACGATATCGTTAAACACTACGCCGATGAATTTTGGCAGTGCTCTCAAGAACTCGCCGCGGCGGCAGTGGTAATCACCCAATATCTGCAGACTCGCGGACTGGCATTGCGCCTGCACCAAGATGTGGCGTTATTGTCGGGCATGGTGTCACGGCTCGGTGTTGCGCCGATTCTGCGCTTAGCGGATGAACACTCAGACAGTTTTGCCAATCCGAGCTTTATTCGACAAACCACGGATCAGTTAGATTGCCGTATTGGCGAGCGGATTTTGAATGAGTGGGATTTCAGCGAAAATGTCATCGACGTGGTGCGCTATTATCGCTCAGGACGTAAAGGTCGGTTGGACGATGCAGTACTCGTTAACTATTGCGATATCGTACATTTGGCGGCGCTTTGTACGGGGCATTTAAGCGCCGCACGCGGCACGATGTCTTTGGCCGATTATCAGCAGTTAGACATTATTGATGCGGATGACTTTTGGCAGCGGGACGACCTGCAGTCGTCCTACCGCGATATAAAAGCAATATTGGATTAATTGTCGGCTTGCTGAAACGCCGCATTCAAGGCAAGGTACAGTTCCCCTAATTCGCCACTCAATAGCGCAAAATCTGCGTCGACTTGCTGCTCCGGTGTGGCGTCGACCAAATTGTCTTGTTGTTCCATCAAGTGGTCAGTGGCTTTCACCCGCTTTAAGGCAAAATCATCTTCAATAATGAATTCTAGGCGTTCTTGCCAGGTGAGGCCAAGCTTGGTGACTCGTAAGCCAAACTCTAAATTGGCCAACCATTCTTTTGCGGTTAACTCGTGTTGTTTGCAGCGTAACACTGCACCGTCTGACTCGGGCTCGCGCAATTCAGCTTCGTCACCAAATTGGAAACCGTTGGGTAGACGCTTTTCTTGCAACCAATGGGTTAGGTATACATCGGCGCTGCTGGCAGCAGAGAACGGTTTGACGGGTAACGAGCCCAGTGACGAGCGCAACAGGCCAAGAAAATCTTCGGCGCGTCCAGCAGCAGACGAATCCACGGCAATCATTTGTCGGTCTAAGTCAATGTATCCCCAGGTCAGGCGCGATTGGGTGAACGCCTGAGGTAGTAACTGGTGAACAATATCTTCTTTGAGGTTTTGCTTTTCTTTGCGATTTACTGGGCGGCCTTGCTCTTCGCTAATTTGCCGTGCTTTTTCATCCACTTCCGTCTGAATGACTTTTGCCGGGAGAACCTTTTCTTCTTTGCGCGCGCACAACAAGATGCAGTTACCAATGCGATGGGTCAATGCCGCTTCTTCACGGTTGAACGGTGAGTACCAACCAAAGCTTGATAGCTCTTGCCGACCGCAAGGGCGAAACGCGGCCTCAGCGAGTACCTCATCGACGGCATCTGGCAGTTCAAATTGGCTGGAAAACGTGTAATAGCGAACATTACGAAACCACATAACAAACCCTTGTGAAAACTTTTAGAACGCGGAATTGTAGCGAGGCTGACGAGGAATGTCAGCCGCTGTTTTAGGAATTCAGTAATGGCTCAACGACAAAGGAGAATTGGTAGGTGAGACCTTTGCCCGGTTCGCTGCTGGCATCGATTTCGCCGTGGAGCGTTTGTACCACCAAGTTGCGCACAATATGGGTGCCGAGGCCGCTGCCACCTTGATGGCGTTTGGTGGTAAAGAATGGGTCAAACAAGCGGTTTAACTGCTCTTCACTCAGGCCTTTACCATTATCACTGTATCGGAACCGCAGTTGCTCGCCGTCTAATTCGGCTGAGATTTCAATGATGCCGCCTTCACGTTGGCCATCGAAACCGTGTAATAGTGAGTTCATAATGAGGTTGGTAAAAATCTGTGAAATCGCGCCCGCCGGACAGCGAATATCAATATCTTCGGCGCAGGACAAGCTAATTTCGTGCGAGGTCTTTTTCAAGTGCGGTTGCAGCGATTGAATAACCTCTTGCAGATAGGTACGGAGGTTAATATCACGGATTGCATCGGAGGTTTGGTCAACCGCAACCTGTTTGAAACTGCTGATTAATTCAGACGCCCGTTGCAAGTTATTGTCGAGCAGCGACAAGCTATCGCGGCTTTCTTCTATGAACTTGGTTAATTGCGCTTGGGTGAGTGACTTATCGCCTAACGCCAACTCTAGGCTATCCACTTTTTCCCGCAAATAAGAAGACGCCGTAACACTAATACCGATGGGGGTGTTCACGTCGTGTGTAATACCGGCCACTAGACCGCCCAGCGAGGCCATCTTTTCCGATTCCACCAGTTGGTCTTGCGCTTCGCGTAGGGTTTTAAGTGACGACTCCAAGCGCTGGTTCGACTGACGCAAGGTGTTTTCCATGGCACGCCGTTGGCTGACTTCGCGCTCCAGCTTTTCTTGGCGCATTTCTAATTCATTTTTACGCTGCTCTAAGTCCAACATCACCTGACTTAAGCGCGAGGTTTTGCGCGCAACCTCCTGCTCCAAAATGGCATTTTGTTCGTCCAACTGCCGATTCGCCATCTCTAGCTTTTGTTGTGACCGCTGTAAGTCCTGCTGATAGTCTTCGATGTTATCGATAAGTTGGTTGTAGGCCTGCTCAATTAATACAAATTCATTATCGTGTTGGTCGTGCAAACGGATGCGAGAGCTGTCGAGGTTATCCAAGCGGAAGCTACGAATTTGGTCGGTAAGCTCGCGCATTGGTCGGTTCAGCATGCGGTTAAAGGCTAAGGTAAAGAGCAACAGCAAAAAGGTGCTCTTGACGATGGCATTACCAATAATAAAAGCGAGGCTTATTTTAATCCGATCAATTGCAATATCACGGGTGGAAAATAGGGTCACGTCACCGACCTTTGTCGAGTGACCAGAAAACTCAAAAACTAACGTAGAGAAATAGCCGAAAACGCCACTTCGTTCAGGCAGCATCATGCCCTCTGAGGGCTTTTTGGGCAACGAGTCGATAGCCATGGTTTCACCCATTTGAATAAGGATATTGCCGGCATCGTCGCGAATCAGTACGCCAGCAATAGCAGGGATACCAATCAAGCCTTCGGCAATGGCTTCTATTTGCGGATTGTTAAATTCCCATAAAGAACGAGTAAGTGAACCATTAAAGGTGTGTTGCTGGTTTTTTAACTCCGCCAGCAGGGTATTTTTGGTGTCGAAATATTCGCCGCCAATTTGTACACAGGTGACTAAGAAGGTCAGAATAAAGTACACCGATAGCACACGGGTCAAAAGCGATCGTGAAATGCTTCTTATGGCCATAAGCAGTGTGCATCCATGGTTGCTGTGAACAAATGTTATGTCCTTAAACTAATACAGCTTAATAACTAACGCAATCTCTTATCAGGGTCATAGTTTTGCCATAAAACTGCCACAACCGTTACATAAATGACACATAACTGTCATTCCGTTGTCATCAAACTTTCCTAAAGTGCCTGCTGAATTCAATGCGCGTCGGCAATACCGCTGACGACCCAACAGTAGGATTACTATCATGAGGCTGTTAGCAACGGGAAGTGCGGTCGCGTTAGCGGCCATGATGGCGCTGCCATCTTACGCACAAGACTCGACTTTGCAACCGGTGGTGAAGGCCGCTACGAAAATCAATGAATCGGCGCAGCAATCACAACAAAAAATTGATGCGATTGCCGACAAACTGCAAGACCGATTGCAGCAATACAAGCGCATCCTAAAGCAGATCGACGGCTTATAAGTTTATACCGCGCAGTTGCAGCGCCAAATTGATAACCAGAATAAAGAAGCTGCCGATTTAACCGCATCCTTTGATGAAGTGAGCGTTGTAGAACGCCAAATCACGCCGTTGATGTTGCGCATGATTGATTCACTAAAAACCTTCGTTGGCTTAGATGTTCCCTTCCTACAAGAGGAGCGGCAGAAGCGCCTAGCGGAATTAGAAGCTCTCATGGATCGCGCGGATGTCGACGTCTCGGAGAAATTTCGCCGTGTGCTTGAAGTCTACCAAATTGAAGCCGACTACGGCCGCAACATCGAAGCTTACAACGGTACGTTAACAGTTGACGGAAAGCCGCAAGAAGTAGAGTTCCTGCGTATTGGCCGTTTAGCACTGATTTACAAAACCCGCGACGGCGAACAACTCGGTATTTGGCGGAATGAAACCAAGCAATGGCAGAGCTTAGACAATAGCTATTTACCGCAGGTACAAGGCGCATTGCGGATTGCCAAGAAACAGAAGGCGCCGGACATGCTAATGCTGCCGGTTCCAGTGAACACTGCAGCCGCGCAATAAGGAGTGATGACAATGTTGCATAATGTTAAACGTTGGACAGCGGTTGGGGCTGCGGTATTAACACTGACTAGCATGACCGCATCAGCGAGAGCGCCGCAAGATCCGGTGAATTTAGACCAATTGTTGAAACAGCTGCAACAAGTGGCAAACGATGCCTCGAGTAACTTTCAAAATTCAGTGATTTCGGCGCAATTCCCCGGTCGTTCTGATGAAATGGCCGAGCTGGCTAAGAAAATGGGATCGACTTCAACGCTCCCATCTATCGAAAACATCGAACAGGTCTGGTTTGGTTTGCAGCGGGAAATGACCGAGTCGGGCAAAGTCGCGCATTTTACCACCGAAGTGACCCAGGCCGATGGTGATAAAGTTCAGCAGGACGTTGTGCGAGTGGGGAGCTTTAACTTAGTTTCTGACGGCAAATACCTAGAGTATTTACCCACCACTCATGCCGTTGCTGAATTGATTCGACAGCCGGCTGACCGGTACCTCAGTAGTGCTGAAGAAATTTAGAACCAGAAAGAGGGTGTGGTTGAGTTTGGATTAGACCCTACTGGCGGCTCGATTCTTAACCTATTAGTTCAAGCGCCAAACCTTAGCGAGCGCGTTGAGCAAGGCGGTACCGTCGGCTATATCATCCTCGGTTTAGGTGTGATTGGTTTGCTGTTCGCACTCGAGCGCTTTATCTCGCTAATGTTGATTGGCAACAAGGTCGGTCGTCAGCTTAAGCGTGATGACGCCAGTGAGGACAACCCGTTAGGCCGCGTCATGCAGGTAAAAGATCGCAACCCTGATGCGGACACTGAAACCCTAGAGTTGAAACTTAGCGAAGCCATTCTGCGAGAAATTCCGAAAATCACGCGTAACCTAACTTTCATTAAGATTATTTCAGTGGTGGCACCGTTGCTCGGTCTGCTAGGTACGGTTACCGGTATGATCAATACCTTCCAAGCCATCACCTTGTTTGGTACCGGTGACCCGAAATTGATGGCTGGCGGCATTTCGCAGGCGTTGGTGACTACCGTGTTAGGCCTTGTGGTAGCGATTCCAATGACCTTGTTGTTCGCTACCTTAAACACACGTAGCCGCAATGTGATTCACATTCTGCAGGAACAAGCTTCAGGGATTATTGCGGAACGTTCAGAGCGGAGTGCGTAACCGTGTTATTTCTCATCGAGTTTGGCAATGCCATTCGGGACTTTATCGAGGCGGGTGGCCAAGTGCTGCTCGTCATCGGCATCCTTATTTTCATCATTTGGCTGATGATACTCGAGCGGATTTTTTATTACCTTCATGGTCATCGCCAATGTAAGAAGGCTGCGCTTAAGATGTGGCACCAGAGCGAAGACAAGTCATCTTGGAATGCCGAACAAATTCGGCAAGCGATGATTTCTCGCGTGAACATGGCACTGTCCAATAATCTGCCGATCATTCAAGTACTGGTGACGTTATGCCCACTATTGGGTTTGATGGGCACGGTGACCGGGATGATCGAAGTGTTTGATGTGATGTCGATTACCGGCACTGGCAGTGCCCGATTGATGGCGTCAGGGGTGTCAACAGCGACCATCCCAACGATGGCGGGGATGGTCGGCGCACTGTCTGGGGTATTCGCCTCAACTTGGCTGAAGCGAATTTCACGCCGCGAACGGTTGAAGTTAGAAGACCGCATTCTACTTGAGCGCCATTAAGTTTCGCGGATTCAAACATGAAACAACATTTTGCCAATTTAATTGAAGAAGAAGAGACTGCGATCGATATGACGCCGATGTTGGATGTGGTGTTCATTATGCTGATCTTCTTTATTGTCACCGCCTCATTCGTAAAAGAGTCAGGGATCGACGTAAACCGTCCTGATGCGGCGACAGCGGTGCAAAAAGACCGCGCCAATATATTGGTCGCAATCAGTTCAGAAAACGAGGTTTGGATAAACAAGCGTGAAATAGATATCCGCGCGGTACAAGCGAATATCGAACGCCTGTATGCAGAAAACCCCCAAGGATCCGTAGTGATTCAAGCGGACAAGCTTTCTAACACTGAAACCCTGATAAAAGTTATGGATGCTGCCCGTTCTGCGGGTGTTTACGACGTTTCAGTGGCGACCCAAGAAGAGTGACTGTGATGCGATTTTTCTATGCACTGTTAGCTGCGGCGGCAATGACCATTGGCTTGTACTATTTAATGCAGTCCCTGATCACCGGGGGCGAGGGGGCATTTTCTGAACCTCCACGCGGTAGTGTGCTGGATTTCGTGCGGGTGAAGCAGCAGGAACAGGTTCAACAGAAAGAGCGTAAACCTGAGCGACCGCCAGAGCCAAAAGAGCCACCGCCAGAAATGCCGCAACCGCAAATGAGTGAAAGTGTCGACGATAGTGCGTCTGCGGCGATGGACTTTAGTGCCGATATCAGTTCTGCCGCCGACTTAGGTAATGGCTTGTCGTTGCAGTCGAGCGACGGTGAATACTTACCCATTGTAAAGGTACAAGCGATGTATCCACGGCGTGCGCTTCAGCGCGGTATCGAAGGCTACGTGTTGGTCGAATTTACGGTAACTCCGCAAGGGTCTGTCACTAATCCGCATGTGGTAAAAGCAGAACCTGAGGGCATTTTTGAACAAGCGGCGATGGATGCCGTGTTGAAATTCAAATACAAGCCACGGGTAGTGAATGGCGAGCCAGTGGCGGTTGAGGGCGTGCAAAACCGCATTACCTTTGAGATGAGTGGTTAATGACTATGAACAATGCAACACTACTACGTCGCTGCTCAATGGCGATTGGATTGACGCTTGCAATATGGACAGAGACCAGTTTGGCGCAACAAACGGAACGTGTCCCTGCATTGCGTGAACGGGTATACAGCCAGTTAGCGCGGGCACAAGAGACTGCGGATTCTGGAAAGCCCAACGAGGGTTTAGCGATACTGGCTGAGGTTGAAAGTAAAGCCGACAGCATGAACAGTTACGAGCGCGCGATGCTGTGGAATTTTTATGGCTTTATGTACTACGAACAAGACCAAGTGGATAAAGCCATTGGCTACTTTGACAAGGTGATTAACGAACAGCCGATTCCTGCATCGCTAAAAATGAGTACGTTGTTTAGCTTGGCCCAGCTAACCTTAGCACAAGGCGAGTTCAAGCAAACACTCGATTATTTAGCGCGCTGGAAGCAGCTTGCCGACCCAAGCCAATATAGTAAAGCCTACATTTTACAGGCGCAGGCGCTGTATCAGAGTGAGCGCTACCAAGAGGCGTTGCCATTGGTGCAAAAGGCCATTGACGATGCCCTAACCAATGGCAAAACCCCGGATGAAAACTGGCTGATTTTGGCTCGAGCATTGCACTATGAGTTAAAGCAACCAGAGCAAATTGTGGACGTATTGAAGCAGTTAATTCGTTGGTATAACAAACCGGATTATTGGGTTCAATTAGCGGGTATGTATGGTCAACTAGAGCAAGACGAAAAACAGCTAGCTGTGCTTGAAGCCGCTTACCAGCAAGGTTACCTGACCACCGGTGAGCAGCTACGGAACTTGGTGCAGGTGTACTACTTTAATGAACTTCCTTACAAAGCAGGGCAGGTGTTAACCGAAGCTATGCAACAAGGAAAAGTCGATACGGATTTGAAAACCCTTAAACAATTAGCGCAAAACTGGATTCTCGCCAAAGAATACGAAAAAGCGGTGGAGACCTTAAAGCAAGCGAATGCTGTAGCAGAAGATGGCGAAGTTGCAGCGCAACTTGCGCAAGTATTGTTGAACCAAGATCACAATACGGATGCACTAGAAGCTGCCGAGCAAGCGCTCGCGAAAGGCGGCTTAGCCAATCCTGGCATGATGTATTTAGCCAAAGGCATGGCATTGCTGAACTTGGAACGTTACCAAGAGTCGATTGCGGCATTTAGCAAAGCGCAACAGTTCCAGCAGACCCAAGCCAATGCGCAACAATGGTTGCAGTATGCAAAAAGCCAACACCACCAACAACAAGCATTGGCGGCGGGTTCGTCATGATTTCGCAATAAAAAAGATACATTAGTGTCGTAAAACCGCCAAAAAATTCAGCAAAATGCCATAAAGTCATAAAACTGTCATAAACTGTCTCTATGATGTCGCCCCGTTGAGAGTGCAACGGGGAGCCGTTGCTGTCATTTGTCGTGCAAACGATATAAAACAGATGGGGTTTATGATGAAAACTTGGAACGTTTTACCAACAGTCTCGGCAGTTGCGCTATTAACGACTGCTCTACCATTGGCAGCGAACGCGGCCGATGGTGACAAAGATTTATTAACGGTTTACGGAAAAGCCAACGTTTCATTACAACGTAATGATGAAGGTGGCAAAACCACCAATGAACTTGAAAGCAATGCTTCGCGTTTTGGTGTGAAAGGTAAGCAAGCTTTAGAAAGTGGCTTGACCGCATTCTATAAATTTGAATGGGATGTTGACCTAACCGATAACGCTAAAGGTGACAACATCAAATCACGTAACCAATATGTTGGTTTGGCAGGTGACTTTGGTGAAGTGATGGTTGGTCGTCGCGATACCGTGCTAAAAAGTTCGCAGGGCAACACTGACGTATTCAGTGACTACGACGGTGATATTAAAGCCTTGTTTGAAGGCGAAAACCGTTTAAGTAACTCAGTGACCTATTTCTCGCCAAGCTTCTCGAACTTCAAAGTGGGCGTTTCTTACATCCTTTCTGAAGATGAGAACGTTGACGATGGCGTTTCTGCGAGTTTGATGTACGGCGATGAGGACTTAAAAGCAACGCCTTACTATTTCGCGATTGCTGCAGACCAAGACGTTGATGGCTGGGACGTGATTCGTGGTACAGCTTCAACCGCGTTTAACAAAACCCAAGTCAGCTTGATGTTGCAAACGCAAGAGAGTTCGATGGATTCCAGTATCCAGGGTGACGGTTATATGCTCAGCGTGGCACATCCGTTCGGTGCATTAAAACTCAAAGCGCAATTCCAGAGCATGGACTACGACGGCTTTGATACCGCCCGTTCTTACAGTGTTGGAGCGGACTACAAATTGGCAAAAAGCACCAAGGTTTATACCTGGGTAACACATCGCACACTTGCGACTGCTGAGCCAAACGAAGACTATATTGCCTTGGGTATTGAACACAAATTCTCTTGGTAAGTGATTGTTAAGCATGACAGCATAACGACGTATCTAGCCCGAGGCATGTTCCTCGGGTTAGAATGTTAATCATCCTCCACAAGCCGCTGTCATCATGGAAAACTTCATTCTTATTGGTGCTTACCTGATTATCGGTAAGTTACTGCAGAAAGTCCGCAAGTTCCCAGAAAATACCGGCGAAGTATTAAACCTTTATGTGATTTATATCGCACTTCCCGCGCTGGTTTTAGAAAAAGTTCCGAGCTTAGTCTTTTCCTCAGAATTATTGGTTCCGGCAATTTTGCCATGGCTACTGTTGCTGGCGACTGTTGCCGTGATTTTGTTATTGGCCAAAGCCTTAGGCTGGAACCGTGGCACTGTTGGCGCATTATTAATTTGTGTGCCGTTAGGCAACACGTCGTTTATTGGATTACCGATGATCGATGCGTTTTATGGTGCAAAAGGTATTCCCTATGGGGTGCTGTATGACCAAGTCGGTTCTTTTTTGGCGCTGGCCATATATGCCACCATTATTGCGGCGGCTTATAGCGACCAACAGCAGCGACCTAGTGCCGCGCAAATAACCAAGCGTATCGTCATTTTCCCGCCTTTTATCGCCTTAGTGGCAGCATTGATTTTGCGTGATTGGCAGTACCCAGGTCCCATGCAAACCTTGGTGAATACTTTGGCGTCAACATTGGTTCCTGTGATCATGGTGGCGGTCGGCTTTCAATTGAAGTTCCGTTTGCCGAAAGAGCATCGCGGGCCTTTGGCGATGGGGTTGGTATTAAAACTGGTGTTTATGCCGCTGCTGGCTTTGGCGTTGGTTTATCCGTTTGGCATTGAGGGATTAGCAACGCAGGTGAGCCTCTTAGAAGCTGCCATGCCGTCGATGATTTCGGCCGGTGCGATTGCCATTATGGCGGGCTTGGCTCCCACTTTAGCGGCAGCATTAATTGGTTACGGCATTATCTTTTGTTTTATTAGCTTGCCGTTATTTTACGCGCTCATTCAGTGGCTGTAGAAAAAGTTCACGTTTTTTTAACGATTTGTTGGATGTTTCATAAAAGTGTCACAATACTGATTGATAATCGGCACCATCAGAGAAACAGTTAGGTATTTAGCATGTCGAGAAAAATCTTGATTGTCGAAGATGAAGCGCCGATTCGCGAGATGCTCAGCTTTGTGATGGAGCAGCACGGTTACCAAGCGATGGAAGCCGGTGATTTTCATAGTGCATTAGACAAAATTGTAGAGCCATTCCCAGATATGATCTTACTCGACTGGATGCTACCAGGGGGCTCCGGTATTCAATTGGCGAAGCAGTTAAAATCTGACGATTTTACCCGCAATATTCCGATTATTATGCTGACGGCTCGCGGCGAAGAAGAAGATAAAATCAAAGGGCTAGAAGTCGGTGCTGATGATTACATCACCAAACCGTTTTCGCCAAAAGAGCTAATGGCACGGATGCGCGCCGTGTTCCGTCGGGTCGTGCCGACGTCACTGGACGAACCGTTAGAATTGGAAGGGCTGAAATTAGACCCGGTATCGCACCGCGTTTCTTGTAACGGTGCATCCATCGATATGGGACCAACCGAATTTCGTTTGTTGCACTTCTTTATGACACACCCAGAACGGGTGTATAGTCGGGAGCAGTTACTGGACCACGTTTGGGGCACCAATGTTTATGTTGAAGATCGCACCGTGGATGTTCACATTCGTCGCTTGCGTAAAGCGATTGCTGAGCACGGTCACGACCGCTACGTACAAACCGTACGCGGCGTGGGATATCGCTTCTCAAGTCGGTAAACATGGATAATCACTACTCAGTACCATTTATTCTACGGGGCCTATTACTGTTTTTGGCCCCGTTTTTATTAATTGGCTGGCTCGCCGATGCCTTTTGGATGTGGCTTGCTATTGGCCTGATTGTGGTGGTTAGCTGGCACTATCTTTATCAACTGCGGCTTATTCACTGGTTGTGGCGCAGCCGCAATTTGCTCCCGCCCTCAGCGTCAGGCAGTTGGAGCTATATCTATGATGGTATTTATCGTACCCAACGGCGCAGTCAACAGCGTCGGCGCGCATTAGCGCGCATTTTACGGCGTTTTCGAGAAGCCTCTGAAGCGTTACCCGATGCGGCGTTCGTGTTTCGCCGCGACGGTGCACTGCTGTGGAGTAATAAGCTGGCGCAGTTTTACTTTGGTCTGCGCTGGCCAGGCGATGCTGGGTTGCGAATTTCTAGCTTGATCCGTCACCCAGACTTTCTGGCGTATTTAAACCGCGGTGACTTTAGCGAAGCGCTAAATATGCCTTCCCCGATGCGTGAAAGCTTAGAGTTGGAGCTGCGCATCATGCCTTACAGTGAAGACCAATTTTTACTCATAGCGCGCGACGTTACGCAGTTACGCCAATTAGAAAATATGCGCCGCGACTTTGTGGCTAATGTCTCTCATGAGCTTAAGACGCCGTTGACGGTATTGCAGGGTTACCTAGAAATGATGGAGAGCCCTGCGGACGTGCCGGATGCGTTATTAGCGAAAGCCGTTAAAGACATGGACGGGCAAACCACCCGAATGGGGAAACTGATTGACCAGCTCCTAGTGCTGTCGCGGATCGAATCGCAGGCGGGCGACATATTTGACCATAAAGTGGGGATGCCACGCTTATTGAAAGCTCTCGAGAATGATGCCATCACGCTAAACAGCGAACGCAATCATGAACTGGTATTCGACTTTGAGAATGTCGATATGTATGGCCGTGAAGATGAAATGCGTAGCGTGATCATGAATTTGGTCAGCAATGCTATCTACTACACTCCCGCCGGAGGCACTATCCGAATTTCCTGGAAACCGGTGCTAGGTGGAGCGATGGAGTTCTGCGTGGAAGATACGGGCCCCGGCATTGCGCAAGAACATATTCCGCGACTTACCGAACGTTTTTACCGAGTCGATCGAGACCGCAATAGCAAACGCGGCGGTACAGGATTGGGCTTATCAATCGTTAAGCACGCGCTGGAACATCATAATAGTCATTTGCAAATCAATAGCTTGCCTGGGAAAGGTAGCCGCTTCTCGTTCCGGATTTCCGCTGAACAACTGGTTGATGACAACTAAGTGACCAAAAAATGACAGAAAATGTCTATTTGTCATTAAAGTGTCATATTGACGCCCTAAACTAAGCCTCGAATTAAATCAAAAGTGGTTGTAGAAACGTCACTAACGGAGTGAACCTATGTTCAAATCTACATTAAATCGAGTTTTCACCGCAGCGGCCGTTGCCGGCAGTTTAGCGATCGCGAGTGTTGCTGCTCAAGATAACGACTTACCTGAATATCAAAAAATCAGTGGTCTATCGGGTAACTTATCATCGGTTGGTTCAGACACTTTGGCTAACCTGATGACGTTCTGGGGTGAAGAATTCAAACGCCTTTACCCAAGCGTAAACATGCAGATTCAAGCAGCAGGTTCTTCAACTGCGCCACCTGCACTGACTGAGGGTACTTCAAACTTCGGCCCTATGAGCCGTGAAATGAAGTCGAAAGAAATTGAAGCATTTGAAAAGCGCCATGGTTACAAGCCTACCGCTATTCGCGTAGCGATTGATGCACTTGCGGTCTTCGTGCATAAAGACAATCCTATTAAAGGCTTAACGATTCCAGAAGTCGATGCGATTTTCTCTGCAACGCGCAAGTGTGGTGCAACGGATCCCGTTAACCGCTGGGGTCAATTAGGTATGGACGGTGCGTGGAAAAACCGTGACTTGCAGCTTTACGGCCGTAACTCAGTATCTGGTACCTATGGCTACTTTAAAGAAGTTGCACTTTGTGACGGTGACTTCCGTTCTAGCGTCAACGAACAACCGGGTTCAGCCTCAGTGGTACAGTCAGTGTCTGCGTCGTTGAACGGCATCGGCTACTCAGGTATCGGTTACAAAACCTCTAGTGTGAAAGTGGTACCACTGGCACGCGCTGAAGGTCAGCCTTTTGTTCACGCAACACCTGAGAACGCGCTGTCTGGCGAATACCCACTAGCACGTTTCTTGTACATTTACGTGAACAAGCATCCGAACAAACCATTAGCACCTGCAGAGCAGGAATTCATTAAAATGGTATTGTCAAAGTCTGGTCAGAAGATCGTGAAGAAAGACGGTTACATTCCATTGCCAAAAGCACTGGTTGAACAAGAGCTAGCAAAACTCGGCATCCAGTAACTGATTGTTGAACTTTGAAACAGCCGCTTCTGCGGCTGTTTGTGTTTTATGACCGAAAAATGACAGGCATGTAACAATACTGTCATAATCCTGTTTTATACTTCGCGTTAAGTAATTCGTGAACGCTGTTCACGGCACATTCGAGTAGGGATTCTGGAGTACTGCATGAGCTCAGATTCAGCCCAACAATTAGCCGCAAACCGCTCACGCCTGATTAAAGATAAGCTGGCGAAATATGGCGTGACTCTAGGCGGAACCATGGTATTGGTTGCGTTGCTGCTGATTTTCTTTTACCTGCTGTACGTAGTAGAGCCTATCTTCCGCTCCGTTGAGCTAGACCCACAGCAACAGTTTGACCTTCCTGGCAAGGGACAAACCTTAGTGATGGGAATGGAAGAACAAAGCGAAGTGGGTTACCGCTTTACTGATAGTGGCGAAATGATCTTTTTTGCTACCCAACCTAAAAAGGCATTTGACCGTGAACCCGGCGATATCCTGTTAGAAGAGCAAGTGGTGGGTGCCGATGAAATGGTAAGCTTTGCTAAAACCTTGCCGGTGAACCATCAGTATGCAGTGGGGACCAAAGACGGTAAGGCGTGGCTGTTTACTCCCACCTTTGATGTGAGCTTCCCCGGTAAAGCAGGCGGAACAGAGCCGAAACGTTTAATTGAGCCCAAGTTAACCCGCTTGAACGATGGCAAACCTTTGCTGATCGACCAACAACATCGGGCGCTGACTAAACTCGCTTATGAGACCAACGATAAAGCCAAGTTATTTGTTGCGCAGACCGCTGATGGCAAATTAATCAGCACGTTTTTCGAAACCCGAAGCAACTTTTTAACCGGCGTGAAAACCCTAGTTCCGCACTACAACGCGTTAACGTTCGAGAAGCCGGTAGACGATTTGGCGATTCGCCCAGACTTGCGCCAGTTTATGGTGTTGTCGGGTAACCAGTTACAAGTATTCGATGTCAGTATCAGCGGTCAGGTAACACAAGGCCAACGTGTCGATTTAAAGTCTAAGCTGTTGGGTAAACCGGAACGTTTGCAGTTGTTAGCCGGCGCTAGCTCGCTACTGGTTGCACACAAAGGCGGTAAAGTGAGCCAATGGTTTGAGGTGGCTGGCGACCAAGGCCGTGAGTACCAATTTATTCGCTCGTTCAAAACGGCCGGCGAAATCAAAGATATTGTTGTTGAATACTACCGTCGCACCTTCTATACCGTGAGTGATACGGGAGCGTTAGATATCTTCCATACCACGTCAGAAGCCGACTTATACCATGACAAGCCAGAGGGGCTGAGCTTGAGCAAAGTCAGTGTAGGCCCGCGGGCAAATATGCTGCTGACCCAAAGCGGTGACCAACTGCACTTGTTCCGCCTCCACAACGAACACCCTGAAGTCAGTTGGAGCGGGTTATGGCATAAAGTGTGGTACGAGGGCTACCCAGAGCCAACCTACACTTGGCAGTCCACCTCGGGCTCTGACGACTTTGAACCGAAATTCAGCTTAGTACCGATTTCGTTCGGTACCATTAAAGCCGCCGCCTACGCGATGTTGTTCGCGGTACCGATTGGTCTGGCTGCTGCAGTATACACCGCATACTTCATGTCACCGTCGATTCGCAAAGTGGTGAAACCGACGGTGGAAATCATGGAGGCGTTGCCAACGGTTATTCTCGGTTTCCTCGCCGGTCTGTGGCTGGCGCCGCTGATAGAAGAATATCTGCCTGGCATAATAGCGGTACTGATTTTATTGCCGGCGGCTATTATCGGCTCGGCAGCAATTTGGAGTCAGTTCCCAGAACGTATACGCACGAAAATTAACGATGGAAGGGTCTCGCTGTTATTAATTCCGGTGGTTGTTTTGGTGGGTTGGGCATCGTTTGCTATGAGTCCTTGGTTGGAACACGTGTTGTTCGACGGCAACGTGCGTGGCTACCTGACCAATGAACTCGGGATAAACTACGACCAACGTAATTCCCTCGTGGTGGGCATTGCCATGGGTTTTGCGGTAATTCCGACCATCTTCTCGATTGCCGAGGATGCGATTTTCAGTGTGCCTAAACACCTTTCTAACGGTTCGTTAGCCTTGGGGGCGACACCGTGGCAGACCTTGATGCGAGTCGTATTGTTGACTGCTAGCCCAGGAATTTTCTCTGCCGTAATGATGGGGCTTGGTCGGGCCGTGGGTGAAACCATGATTGTCTTAATGGCTACCGGTAATACACCGATTATGGACTGGAACATCTTTGAAGGGATGCGTACCTTATCGGCTAATATTGCGGTTGAGATGCCAGAGTCAGAAGTGGGCAGTTCGCATTACCGGATTTTATTCCTTGCGGCCTTTGTGTTGTTTATTTTCACCTTTATTTTTAACACCGTCGCCGAGTTTGTCCGTCAGCGTTTGCGTGACAAATACAGCTCGATGTAATCCTAGAGGTATTTCATGAAGAATTGGTTTGCATCAGGAAAGCCCTGGATCTGGATGACAGCGGGCTCCGTAAGTATCAGCCTAATTGCCGTACTGGGACTGGTGATGATGATCGCTTGGAAAGGATTATCATTTTTCTGGCCAGCGCAGTTGCATGAAATGCAGGTGGCAAACACCGATGGCGAGGTTAGTACCCTAATTGGGGAAATCTATGATAGCGAAAATATACCGCTATCTCGCCTCAGCGAGGCAGGCATTACTTTAGAGGGCTATCACGAAGATAGAGTTACCCGCTTGCTAATGAAAATTGGTAATCGTGAATACGTGCCGTTGGACTTTACTTGGATTATTAAACCACTGATCAAGAGCGATAAAACTCCTGACGGCTTGGCGAAAGTAGAGCGTAGTAAAGACGGGAATTTCTATGGTTACGTCGAAGATGTTTTAGAAAATGGCCAGTCAGTCGTTAATGATGGCAACTTACGGGCAGTATTAGCAAAGCGCATTGCGCGCGTTCAAGCGCTTAATGAACAAGCACATGAACTGCAAACAGACGAAATAGGCAGCATTAATTATGAGCTTAATGAACTGCGATTAACGCAACGCCGTTTGGAAATGAACAACGAGCTTACCGATGCTGCGCTTGCGGAATTGGAGCATAAGCGCGAACAGTTGCATCAACGTTATCAAGAATTGGAAGATAAACTATTTGAACTAAGGGACCGTGCTAAGCGAGACGCGGTTGTAATTAGGGACTTCCGCAATAAAGAAGTGACATTACCGATGTATGAGGTAATAGCTATCACTTTTCCCAATGACATGAATGTGTTGGAAAAAGCGGGTCACTTCTTAGCGCAAATATGGGGCTTTGTCAGCGAGCCTCCGCGCGAAGCCAACACTGAAGGTGGGGTGTTCCCGGCGATTTTTGGCACCGTATTCATGGTGTTATTGATGTCGATTATTGTGACGCCGTTTGGCGTGGTCGCGGCAATTTACTTACACGAATATGCCGGTAAGAACGCCATTACCAAGATGATCCGCATTGCGGTGATCAACTTGGCCGGTGTACCGTCGATTGTTTACGGGGTATTTGGTTTGGGCTTCTTTGTCTACATGGTAGGCGGCAGCATTGACCAAGTGTTCTATCCAGAGGCATTACCTAGCCCAACCTTTGGTACGCCTGGGGTATTATGGTCGGCGATTACCTTGGCTATTTTGACCCTGCCGGTGGTGATTGTCTCTACCGAAGAGGGGCTGTCGCGGATTCCAAGTTCAGTCCGTGAAGGCAGCTTGGCGTTAGGTGCCACCAAAGCGGAAACCATCTGGCGTATTATCGTGCCGATGGCATCGCCAGCCATTATGACTGGTCTTATTTTGGCCGTTGCCCGAGCTGCCGGTGAAGTAGCGCCACTGATGTTAGTCGGGGTGGTGAAGTCAGCCCCAACGCTGCCCGTGGACGGTAACTTCCCGTACTTGCACTTAGACCGTAAGTTTATGCACTTGGGCTTCCACATCTATGATGTCGGCTTCCAAAGTCCGAACGTGGAAGCTGCACGACCGCTGGTTTATGCCACGTCGTTTTTATTGGTCACCGTTATCGTTGGCCTGAACTTAACAGCGATTGGGGTGCGTAACCACCTTCGCGAAAAATTCCGTACGTTGGATCAGTAATGCTACACCAACCGTTGCATTCAACTCGCGCAAAAGGTTTAACAGTATGATTTCGGTAAACCCGACGAACAGCAGTGCAGAGCCACTGGATTTAGAAAATTTGACCCAGGAGCAAACCACGTTAGAAATTAAAAACTTGGATTTGTTCTACGGTGAGGCGCAAGCCTTGCATGATATTTCGATGAAGATTCCAAAGAACCGTGTTACCGCGTTCATCGGTCCGTCAGGTTGTGGTAAGTCGACGTTGCTACGTTGCATTAATCGGATGAACGATCTGGTTGAGATCTGCCGTATCGACGGTGAGATCTTGTTGCACGACAAGAACATCTACGAGCGCGATGTCGACGTAGCGGCGTTGCGTCGTCGCATTGGCATGGTGTTCCAACGTCCCAATCCGTTCCCGAAATCCATTTACGAGAACGTGGTTTATGGCTTGCGCTTGCAGGGCGTGAAAGATCGCCGTGTATTAGACGAAGCGGTAGAGCGTTCGTTAAAAGGCGCAGCCTTGTGGGACGAAGTAAAAGACCGCTTAAACGAAAATGCTTTCAGCCTGTCTGGTGGTCAGCAGCAACGTTTGGTGATTGCGCGCTCAATTGCGATTGAGCCAGAAGTGCTATTGTTGGACGAACCGACCTCTGCACTCGACCCGATTTCGACACTGACTATCGAAGAGCTGATCACTGAGTTGAAAGAAAAATACACAGTGGTGATTGTGACCCATAACATGCAACAAGCGGCGCGGGTTTCAGACCAAACAGCGTTTATGTACATGGGTAAATTGATTGAATACGCAGACACCAATGCGTTGTTCACCACGCCGGCTCAGAAGCAGACGGAAGATTACATTACCGGTCGTTACGGTTAAGCGAGGACGCAATGGATAAAATTAATGTTGGCAAACACATTTCAGGTAAATTCAACGAAGAGCTAGAAGCCGTTCGTAACCGCGTACTGAGTATGGGCGGACTGGTTGAGCAACAACTGCAAGATGCGCTGTCGGCGGTTGAAGCATTTGATGAGCCACTAGCGGATAAAGTGTTGAGTAGCGACCACAAGGTAAACGCGCTAGAGGTGTCTATTGATGAAGCCTGTGTGCAAATTATTGCTAAACGCCAGCCGGCTGCCAGTGATTTGCGGCTAGTGATCGCGATTTTGAAAACCATCGCCGACCTAGAGCGCATTGGTGACGAAGCAGAGCGGATTGCTAAAGTCGCAAAAGAGAGCTTTAACAACGATCAGCAACAGTTCTTGGTAAGCTTAGAAAACCTAGGCCAGCAAGTACTGGGTATGTTGCACCGGGTGTTGGATGCGTTTGCACGGATGGATTTAGAGGCAGCGTATGAGGTTCACCAGCAAGACGAGCAAGCGGACCGCCAGTACGAGGCGCTGACGCGCCAGTTAATGACTTACATGATGGAAGACCCACGGGCAATTCCAAAAATCATGAACGTCCTTTGGTCAGCGCGTTCTTTAGAGCGTATTGGTGACCGTTGCCAAAACATTGCCGAATACATCATTTTCTTTGTCAAAGGCAAAGATGTACGCCACGTATCAGCAGAATCGATTGAGCGTACTGTAAAAGGTAAGCAGGGCAGCTAAGCCCTGCCTGTTCTAGTTAGCCTAGAGTAACTCCCGGGCGCGAATCGTGCCTGGGATGTCTTTCAAGCGTTGCAATATTGCTTGAGTGTCCTGACTATCCACATCAATCACCACATAACCGATGGCTTCGTCGGTTTGCAGATACTGCCCCGAAACGTTCATCGATGATTCACTGATCACTTGGTTAATCGCATTCAACATGCCTGGCCGGTTTTGGTGAATGTGCAACAGTCGCCGAGCATCAGTGTGCGCAGGCAAGCTAACCTCAGGGAAGTTCACTGCCGACAGGGTTGAGCCATTATCCGAGTAACGCACCAACTTACCCGCCACCTCGATACCGATGTTCTCTTGCGCTTCTTGCGTAGAACCACCGATATGCGGCGTTAAAATACACTGGGTAAGGCCGCGCAACGGCGATTCGAAGGCTTCGTCGTTGCCTTTCGGCTCTTGCGGGAATACATCGATAGCGGCACCACTTAAACGCTCAGACTTCAGCGCCTCGGCTAAAGCGTCGATATCAACCACCGTGCCCCGGGAGGCGTTAATTAGCGCACTGCCAGGCTTCATTCGGGATAACTGCCGGGCTCCAAACATCATGTGGGTCTGCGGCGTTTGCGGCACGTGCAACGTTACGATATCGGCTTCGCTGAGAAGATCGTCTAGGGTGCTGACGGGCACCGCGTTACCCATCGGCAGTTTATCCTCAATATCGTAATAGCGAACTTGCATGCCCAGTTGCTCGGCTAACACGCTGAGCTGACTGCCGATGTGTCCGTAACCAATAATCCCTAGTACCTTGCCACGGGCTTCAAACGATCCAGTGGCTGACTTATCCCAGCCGCCTTGGTGTGCCATAGCATTTTTGTGTGGAATACGGCGCAACAACATAATGGCTTCGGCGAGGACTAACTCGGCAACGCTACGGGTGTTAGAGAATGGCGCGTTGAATACCACAATACCGCGCTTTTTCGCCGCATCGAGCTCTACCTGGTTAGTGCCAATACAGAAACAGCCGATGGCGATCAGCTTATCGGCGTAGGCCAACACTTCGTCGCTAAGCTGCGTGCGTGAGCGAATGCCGATAATATGGGCATCGGCAATTTTTTCTTTTAGTTCGGCATCGGACAATGAGGTTTTTAGGTACTCAATTTGATGGTAACCGTGGCGCTCGAATAATTTTACTGCGCTGGGGTGAACCCCTTCTAGCAGCAGTACGCGAATTTTATCTTTTGCTAAAGACAAGTCAGCCATGGTTATTTCCTTTTTCGCGTTTCGGTGCCATTGGCGGTGGCAACAATGGCGACATCAGCATTACGGTTGGCGAATAAGCCGTTGGTAACGACGCCAGTAATTTGGTTCAACTGGCGTTCGAGTTCAGCGGCATTAAGGATATCGAAGTGATGCACATCGAGGATCCAGTTACCGTTGTCGGTCACCACTCCCTGACGCCATTCAGGGTCACCACCGAGCTTAACGATTTGCCGGGCGACGTACGATCGCGCCATAGGAATGACTTCTACCGGAACCGGGAAAGTGCCTAAACGACCGACCCATTTTGATTCATCAACGACACACACAAATTTATCCGCCACTGCGGCGATGATTTTTTCTCGGGTGAGCGCGCCGCCACCGCCTTTAACCATTTGTAAGTGTTCGTTAATCTCGTCCGCTCCGTCGACATACACCGGCAGTTCCGCAACGTTGTTTAGGTCAAACACTTCGATGCCATGTGCCTGTAGGCGTTCGGTGGATGCTTGAGAACTGGATACCGCGCCCTCGAACTGATGTTTGCGCTGGGCTAGGGCATCGATAAAGAAGTTAACCGTGGAGCCGGTACCGACACCGACCACAGAACCGGGTTGAAGAAAGTCGAGGGCTGCTTCTGCAGCCGCTTTTTTTTGCGCATCTTGCGGACTAAGAGACATAAGCGACGGCTCATTTTTTCGGCGAAAAGATGCACTTTAGTATACGGGAAAGCGGGGGTAAAAATCAGCAAAAAATCCAATGTTTGCTGGGGGTAATGATATGCGGCAGAGGAATGTCCCAATGCTCCGCTGGAATATTATCGACACGCTGGCAATCGTGGGCTAGGCCAATCGGAATAAGGTCGGGATAATCGCCACGTTGCCAGTGCGCTAGAGTACGATCGTAGTAACCGCCACCCATGCCCAGACGCTGACCCGTGGCATCGAACCCCACCAGCGGCATAAACAAAAAACGGACCCGCGAGAGTGGAATGATGCGCCCACAATGCAGCGCGGGTTCGGCAATACCGTAGCGGTTTTTTGTCATCGGCACTTCGGGGTCGTAATGTTGAAACAGTAATTGCCCAGGATTGAGTGGATGCAACACCGGTAATGCGGTGGGCATGTGTTGCTGCCACAACGCATCAATCAGCAATGAGGTGTCCAACTCGCCTCCCAAGCTGTGGTAAGTACCACAATACTGGTCCGGCTGTGGTTGCTGTTCAGCAATAAACGCCATGGCTCTATGGCAAACTTGCGCCGCCGCTTGTTGTTGCTGCGCTTTACTTAATGCGGCACGGCGTTGTTGCAGTTCGCGCCGCAATTGCTGGCGCAGACTCATGGCTTAGCTGCAAGCTTTCCTAGTGGGCTATCGAGTGACGTTGGCGGCTCGGTAAACCATTTGGGGCCGCTTTCGGTCATGTACAGGCAGTCTTCTAAGCGCACGCCAAACTGTCCAGGAATATAAATGCCCGGTTCGTTCGAGAAGCACATTCCTGGCTTTAATGGCGTGGCTTCGTTATGCACGAAATTCACACGTTCATGGCCTTCCATGCCGATGCCGTGCCCAGTGCGGTGAGAAAGCCCTGGCAATTGATAATCTGGACCGTAGCCCATGGTTTCGTAGTAGGCGCGCACAGCATCGTCGACGGTTCCCGCCGGTTTACCCAGCTTGGCGGCGTTAAAGGCAATATCTTGGCCGTTACGCACGGTTTCCCAAACCTTACGTTGGTGTTTACTCGCGCTGCCATAAACCAATGTTCGGCTGATATCAGATTGATAACCATGCACGGCACAGCCACTATCGAGTAAGACAATAGAACCGTCTTTAATGGTTTGCTGTTGGTGGGTGCCGTGCGGATAGGCGCTGGCTTCGTTAAACAACGCTAAACACCACGGGCTACTACCCCCCAATGCGACCTGCGCCTGATTCATTAGTTGCTTGGCATGCGCTTGGGTCATGCCTTTTTCGAGGTTGTTAAAAACAAACTCATAGGCGCGCAACGTGACTTCGCTGGCTTTGTGCATGAGCTGTAATTCGTGCTGTGTTTTGTACATACGGCAGCCCAGCGTAACCGGCTCAGCCAGGGTATGCGTCATGTTGTTGGCAATGGCCATAATGCCATCGACGACAAAATAGCGAACGCTACTTTCAAAGCCGATGCGACCATTATTGATGCCACGGTCTTTTAATACTTGAACGACGCGTTGGAACGGACTTTCATGCTCTTGCCAAACGCGAACATCGCTGCCTACTTGCAAGGTTTCGCGAATGCTGGGCTCTTCGAAGAAGGGGCAGACCACTGCAACCTCACCCTCGCGCGGGATCACCAACGCGGTGAGGCGTTCACTGCGCCACCACTGAATGCCAGAAAAATAATCCATCGCGGCGCCGGGCTCGAGCACCAGTGCGGCGATATCATATTGCTGCATTAACTGTTGGGCTTTGGCGATGCGCTGGCGCCGTTCGGCTGCACTGATAGGCGCAACAGAGCCAGTAATATCGGTTAGGCCGTCGAGGCTGGAGGTTTTTGCTTGTGCCTTACTCGCCGCAAGAACAGAGCCGCTAAGCGGCAGACTCATTGATGCAAGGCCAAGCCCTGCAAGCTTTAAAAAACCGCGTTTGTCCATGCTATCACTCAATTGTTAGGTTGGTGGTTCCCCAAGATGCCGCTGCGTGGCCGTAGCCCTTGAACCCACTGGTTCAAGGCGGGGAGCAATTGGTATCCGTCGTAGGCTTCCCGATGCGTGTCGGGCTTGCTCATGACGGGCCAGTGATCCCCTTTTTCAAAAAGCATCGGCTCAGGGACATAAGCCTGCTGGCGAACACCCCAGGGAACCGCAAACTGGTTATCGGCGTGAGTTGCGTTGCTCGCTCATCGCTTGTTCGATGGTCGCTTGCAGCAACTGAATCTTTTCTTCCAATTTCGCGGTACGTTCGGACTGCTCACGTTGTTCCTGCATCCATTCGTGACACAGGTTCAATGCTGTCATCACAGCAATTTGTTCAACGTTCGTCAACTGTGTTGCAGTTTTCGTCTGGCGCAATTTTTCGTCCAGCAAATCAACGGACTCTTGAAGCGCTGATTCCTGCCCTTGTGGACAACTCACGCGGTAATTGCGGTCCAGCAAAGTAATATCCATTGTGCGCGCAGACATGTTAGCAATCCTTCTAGTACTGACGTAAAAAGTACCTAACACAGCACCCATAACAGGTTACTGTAATGCATCCGATTTTGATCATTATGACATGAGCGAACCGCGCTTGTCAGCTAGCGTCTGCATTATCCGAGTGTTAGGATAAAAGTCAGTTTAGCGCAAAAAAGAGTGGCAGCCCGATGGCGTCAAATTCACAGCAATACAATTACGACCGCCTCAGTGAACAACTGCAACAGCACGATGTTCACCCTAGCGCGGCAGACATTCACGGTATGTTGACCGGGCTTTTGGCCTCAGGAACACCGTTAACCGATGACGATTGGCTGGTATTGATGAGCGACCTTGCCAATGAAGGGCAAGCTTTTGATAGTGCCCTGCTGCCATTATTACGCAATTTGGCAGAGGATACGTCGGCAGGGTTGCGCGACCGTGAGTTCGGTTTTCAACTGTTGCTGCCAGAGGAAAAAGCGCCGTTGCATGAACGCCTGCAGGCGTTGGTCGCCTGGGTACAATCATTTTTAGTCGGGTTTGGAATAAACCAAACCAACCTTACGGCACTATCTAAAGACCTACGAGAGGCAATTGACGACATGGTCGAAATTGCCAAGTTGGAATTTGAAGCCGAGGACAGCGAAGAAGCCGAGCAGGCTTACGACGAGGTGTTAGAATATTTACGTGTGTCGGCGATGATGTGTGCAGCCGAATTGGCACAAACCCCTCGCAAACCTGCAGCCTCGGGCAAAACCCTACATTAATCGATGGAGCCTATGTTAGAGCAACTGCCGATAGAAGAATTTCAGCAGCGCCGCGCTGCGCTGTTACGCCAGTTACCCAAGGGCAGTGTGGCCATAGTTGCCGCTGCCAGCGAGAAAACCCGCAGCAATGATACCGAGTATCCATTCCGGCAAAACAGCGACTTTTTCTACCTAACGGGTTTTAATGAACCAGACGCGCTATTGCTGTTAGCCAACGATGCCGAGCAACCCGTGCAACTATTTTGCCATGATAAAGATCCGCAAGTAGAGGTGTGGCACGGTTTGCGCTTAGGGGTCGAAAATGCGGTAGAGCAGTTGGGCGTAGATGTGGCGTATTCGTTAGACGACATTGATAGCCACCTACCAGAATTGCTGAATGGCAGTGAGCGGGTTTTGATTTTACGGGGCGAAGAAGACCAACCCGAATTGCAGTTGAGTTATTGGCTACACAGTGTGCGCGAAAAAGCGCGGCAGGGCTACCAAGCGCCACCGATTGTGGAAGATCTCGCACCCTACCTGCACAATATGCGGCGCAGTAAATCCGCTGGTGAGCAACGAATGATGCGACGCGCCGCAGACATTTCGGTAGCAGCGTTCAAACGCGCGATGCAATTTGCCAAGCCAGGGCGTTACGAGTTCCAAGTGGCTGCAGAGTTGCACCATGCATTTGCCATGGAGGGTGCGCATCAGCCAGCATACGGAACTATTTGTGCGGGGGGCGCGAATGCTTGCGTACTGCATTACACCGACAACAAAGATCGCTTACAAGACGGTGATTTATTGTTGATTGATGCCGGCGGCGAGTACCAAGGCTATGCCGCCGATATCACCCGAACCTTTCCAGTAAATGGACGCTTTACTGAGCCGCAACGGCAATTATACCAATGGGTATTAGACGCGCAGTTAGCGGCGATTGAGGTGCTGAGACCGGGCGCAACCTTGCAGCAAGCGACTGATGCGGCAGCAAAAGTGCTCAACCGTGGACTAACGCAATTAGGTATACTCGACGGCGACGAACAGCAGAATTATGAGCAAAAACGCTGGCGCAAATACTTTATTCATGGCCTTGGCCATTGGCTGGGATTGGATGTCCACGATCGCGGTGACTACCGCAATAATGGCAGCAACGTGAAGTTGGCTGCTGGCATGGTACTGACCGTGGAGCCCGGGTTATATATTCCTGCCGACGCAGAGGTGGAAGAGCAATGGCGTGACATCGGTATTCGTATTGAAGACGATATTTTAATTACCGCGAACGGTCACGAAAACCTCACGGCAGCATTGCCAAAAACGGTGGAAGACATTGAAGCATGGCTAGCACAGGGTCAAAATTAATCCCGATTTGTATTGCCGGGGGCGGCTTGGTGGGCGCCCTCTGTGCCTTATTGTTAGCTGAACAAGGCCTGCCAACGGTCGTGTTAGAACCACGGGAGCAGGGCCCGAGCCCTGATAAACGCACCATTGCTTTAGCTGCTGCCACTTTGGCGCAATTACAGCAACTCGGTTTACTGGAAAAGCTGGCACAGCGCAGTGCCATTGAGCATATTCACATTTCTGATCGCGGCCACTTAGGCGCCGTTGAATTGCACGCGGAGCAGGCGCAGGTACCCGCTTTGGGTGAAGTGGTTTCCGCTGCTGCGCTGAGCGAAGTATTGTACCAAGCCTGCCAACAACAGCCTTTGATCGAATGGCGCGGTGGCGCTGGCGTCGACAAGCTCGAGCAACAACAGCAACAGGTTAGCGTAACCCTAACTAACGGTGAGCAATTACAAACCGCGCTAATCATTGGCGCCGACGGTAACCGTTCGCAAGTGCGGGAAAGTTTAGCGATTGCCACCGAGGTCACCGATTACCAACAGGTTGGTTGGATAGCAACTCTTGAACTCGCGGACGATTTGCAGGGGTGGGCGTACGAACGCTTTACCGACACCGGACCAATGGCGTTATTACCAATGCCTCAACGCCAAGCCTCGTTGGTGTGGAGTGTGACGCCTGAGCATGCCGAAGCAATGAAACATTGGTCTGATGCCCAATTCTTAGCTGGCGCCCAACAGGCTTTTGGCTACCGAGCTGGGCGTTTTATTAAAGTGTCGCAACGCTTAGCGTTTCCGCTGCAGTTGCGTTTGGCAGAACGTTCCGTATGCCACCGTGCGGTGCTCATTGGTAACGCGTCACACGCACTACACCCGATTGCAGGGCAAGGCTTTAACTTGGGTGTGCGAGATGCACAAGTGTTGGCAAAAGTCTGCGCGGGGCAAACCGATCCCGGTGCCTTTAACGTGTTATCGGCATACCAGCAGCAACGGCAACAAGATTACAAAGCCATCATCGGCTTTACCGATACATTGGTGCGCACCTTTTCTAACCAACACCTGCCGCTCGTGGTAGGGCGCAATCTTGCACTCTTTGGCTTAGCACACTGCTCGCTGTTACGCAGTCGTGTCGCCGACCAATCGATGGGAATTGCCGTATGACGCAACGCAGTATTCCAGTGGATGCACTAATAATTGGTGCGGGTATGGTGGGCTTAGGCGTAGCCTTAGGGCTAGCGCAAAAAGGCCAACGGGTGGTGGTGGTGGCGCCACATGATCGGCCACAATTGACCCCCAAGACACGTTTACGAGTGAGTGCACTGAACATAGCCAGCCGCCAGTGGCTGACTGACCTTGCTGTTTGGCAGCATGTGGATAGCGCAGAGATTGGTCCTTATAGCGCAATGGAAGTGTGGGACCATGACAGTTTTGGCCAGATTGCATTTGCCGCCGACGGTGTACGCTACCAAGATCTCGGGGCTATTGTTGAAAACGTACGAGTAGAGCAGGCGTTGTGGCAACAGGCAGAGCAGGCTGGGGTAGAATTTATTAATAGCAGCGATTGGGAACGCCAGCCGCAAGCCGACGGCAACGCCCTGTTACAGGTCGAGAGCCGCAGCTACGCCCCTACCGTGCTCATTGGCGCCGACGGCGCGCGCTCAAGTTTACGCCAACAAAGCGGCCTGCCGGTTATCGAGTGGCCCTATGAACAACGCGGCCTAGTGGGCATTATTGAGACCGCTAAGCCCCATAACGGCTGCTGCTATCAAGTGTTCTTGCCGAGCGGACCATTAGCGTTACTGCCACTGGCTGACCCACACCAATGCTCTATTGTGTGGTCCCTAGATAACGGTGAATACGCGACAGTGAGTGGTTACTCCGATTCACAGTTAGGCCATGCCATTCAAGCGGCAACCGGGCAACGCTTGGGTGCGACGCAATGGCTGTCTGAGCGGGCGCAATTTCCATTGCACGCGCTCTATGCCAAACGCTGGGTGGAGGGTAACACGGTGTTAGTCGGCGATGCTGCACATAGCGTTCACCCACTGGCTGGACAGGGGGCAAACCTCGGCTTAGCCGATGCGAAACAACTGGTGGCGGCACTAACCGATGAAGCAGGCGAGCTGAATCGTCGCCTCCGCGCCTACGAACGCAGCCGCAAAACCGCAGCGATGTCACTGCTAACCGCTATGGAAGCGTTCAAACGCGGCTTCGGCACCCGCAACCCCGTTATTAAAGCCCTCCGCGGCATCGGCTTCAACAGCGTAAATCACCTCCCCAGCATCAAACAAAAATTCATGCGCCGGGCGCTGGGGTTCTAAAAGCGGTGGTTATCACGCTTTAGATCCGTTCGCGGAGGAAGTTGGCGAGGTGGTCGGCTACGGGATCGGCTTTTGGCGATTTGCGCATCACCACGGAGACCATGCCGAGGCTGGGTAAGTTCGGTTGCTGGCGGGCGTACAGATCCGCCGGTACGGTACTAGCCGCGAGTACGGTCATGCCTAGGCCGCTACGAATCGCTGCGCTGAGGCCGGTGAAGTCGGCATTAGTATAGGTAATGTGAAACTTGCGGCCTTGTTGTTTTAGCGCGGTAGTGGCACGGTGGCGATAGATACAGCCCTCCGGCGCCACCACTAATGGGATGCTGGCTTGACTATCGCTTGGCGGTTCGCCGACCCAGATAAGCGGGTCTTGGCGCAGCAGTTCATCTTGGCGGTTGTCGTGGCGCTCGCGCAGGGCGATGATCACGTCGTAGTATTTCTCGAGGTCGGCCAGCAACGAACGGCTGAGTGCTGAAGTTACTTCTAAACTGATTTGCGGGTGAACCCCTGCAAACTGGCCGAGCAGTTTTGGCAAAACGCTGTTGGCAAACTCACTCGGTATCCCCAGCCTTGCTTGGCCGCTGAGTCCGGCTTGTTGAAAATGGGCGAAGGCTTGGTCATTGAGCGCTAGCATTTGCTGCGCATATTGGTACAGGTGGCTACCGGGGCCTGTTAGTTGAATACGACCACCTTGGCGGTGCAGTAATTTTACCCCGAGTTGTTCATCTAAGCGTTGTAGCTGCAGGCTGATGGCGGGCTGTGACCGTCCAAGTTGCTGCCCTGCGGCGGTGAAGCTTTGCAGGTCGACAACGCTAACAAAGGCGCGTAAAGCATCCATGGAGAGCTGTTTCATGGGCTTCCCCGTTATAATAATGTTCAATGCTAGCAATTATACTATTAAAAAAATAAATAGCAGTATAAGTATTATTCATTTGTTGCTGACCCGCGCGGGTTGTAAAATCGGCGCCTAATTTTCAGTATGAGGTGAGTCATGGGAAGCAAAACTCCACTGTATGATGCGCACGTAAAAGCGGGCGCGAAGATGGTCGATTTTCACGGTTGGGATATGCCGTTGAACTATGGTTCGCAAATCGAAGAGCACCACGCGGTACGCCGTGACGTGGGGGTTTTTGATGTATCGCACATGACTATCGTGGATGCCCAGGGCGAACAAGCGCAAGCATTTTTGCGTTATTTGTTGGCGAATGACGTGGCTAAGCTTAAAACCGAAGGTAAAGCGCAATACACCAGCATGCTGAATGAAAAAGGTGGCGTGATCGACGATTTGATCGTCTACCATTTTAACGAAAACAGTTACCGCTTGGTGGTGAACTCAGCGACCCGCGAAAAGGACTTGAGCTGGATTAACAGCGTGGCGGAGAAGTTCACGGTCACCATTAGCGAACGTGACGATTTAGCCATGGTAGCCGTGCAAGGTCCGAATGCGGCGGAAAAATTGCAACAGGTATTAACCGCCGAGCAATTCGCCGAAATTGATGGCATGAAGCCATTTGTTGGCCGCCAAGTGGGCGATTTATTTATCGCCACCACCGGATACACCGGTGAGAAAGGTTATGAAATTATTGTGCCTGCCGACGCTATTGTAGGGTTCTGGGATGCATTGCTGGACGCGGGCGTAGCGCCTTGTGGTTTAGGCGCCCGTGACACCTTGCGTTTAGAAGCTGGCATGAACTTGTACGGCCAAGACATGGACGAAACCGTCACACCGTTGGAAGCCAACATGGGCTGGAGCGTGGCGTTCGAACCAGCCGACCGTGACTTTATTGGTCGCCAAGCGCTCGAGCAGAAAAAAGCCGAAGGCCATGACAAGCTAGTAGGCTTGGTCATGGAAGAGAAAGGCGTATTACGCCATGGGCAAAAAGTGATTGTTGAAGGCGGAGAAGGGCTGATTACATCGGGCTCGTTTTCGCCAACGCTAGGCTTCTCGGTAGCGATGGCACGCGTTCCAGCCACAGTGGGTGAAACTGCTGAGGTGGAAATGCGCAAGAAATTGGTTACAGTGAAAGTCGTTAAGCCAAGTTTTGTTCGTAACGGCCAGTCAGTGCTATAACTGGCAGTTACAACGCTTTATTTGATACTAACCGCCAGCTAAGGCTGGTACAGAAGGATATAACCATGAGCACGATTCCTGCTGACTTAAAATACGCATCAACCCACGAGTGGGTCCGTAACGAAGGCGATGGCACTTTTACCGTAGGTATTAGTGAGCACGCGCAAGACTTGTTGGGCGACATGGTATTTGTTGAATTGCCAGATGTTGGCGACAAAGTAGATGCTGGTGATGACGTTGCCGTTGCAGAGTCAGTAAAAGCCGCGTCTGACATCTATGCACCAATGACGGGCGAAGTTGTTGCCATTAACGAAGATTTGGAAGATGCGCCTGAAACCGTGAACAACGACCCTTACGGTGATGGTTGGTTATTCCGCATTAAGGCAGACGATGCCAGCGAGTTCGAAAACTTGCTAGACGCCGAAGGTTATCAAGCGGTTGTCGACGAAGACTAAGCCGCTTCAAACATGCAAGGATGCAACAAGGACCCCGGGATAAGCGCTCGGGGTTCTTTGTTTACGCAACAAGGTTTACGCACCACATTCTATTAGTACGGGGCCGAGGTAAATGACCAGTACCACTTTAACGCAACTTGAACAGCATGATGAATTTATTGGCCGCCACATTGGGCCAAGCGCCGACGAAACAGCAGAAATGCTAAAAGAGTTAGGCGTGGATTCATTGGAGGCATTAACCGCAGATACAGTGCCAGGTTCGATTTTACGTGAACCTTTCCTGCAGGTTGGCGAGCCGAAAACCGAAGTGGAAGCATTGGCGCAATTAAAAGCCATTGCCAAGAAAAACCAAGTATTCACGTCGTACATTGGCATGGGTTATTACGATACCCTGACGCCGCACGTGATTTTGCGTAACGTATTGGAAAACCCAGGCTGGTATACCGCGTATACGCCGTACCAACCAGAGATTGCCCAAGGCCGTTTAGAAGCCTTGCTAAACTTCCAACAAATGACCATGGACCTTACCGGTTTAGACTTAGCCAGTGCGTCGTTGTTGGATGAAGCCACGGCCGCTGCAGAAGCGATGGCGATGGCAAAACGGGTGAGCAAGAACAAGAAAGCCAATGCCTTCTTTATTGCCGATAACGTGTACCCACAAACCATCGACGTGGTGAAAACCCGTGCCGAGTATTTTGGTTTTGACATTATCGTTGGCCCAGCGCGTGAAGCCGCTGACCACGACGTATTTGGCGCATTGTTGCAGTACCCAGACAAGACTGGTCAGTTGCACAACATCGAGCAATTAATTGGCGAATTAAAAGACAAAAACGCGATTGTTGCGGTAGCTTCTGATTTAATGAGCTTGGTGATGTTGAAGTCCCCGGGTGAAATGGGCGCCGACATGGTGTTCGGTAACGCTCAGCGCTTTGGTGTACCGATGGGCTATGGTGGTCCACACGCCGCGTTCTTCGCTACTCGCGATAAATTCAAACGGTCGTTGCCTGGCCGTATTATAGGTGTATCGAAAGACACCCGCGGCGAAAACGCTCTGCGGATGGCGATGCAGACCCGTGAGCAACACATCCGCCGCGAAAAAGCCAACTCGAACATCTGTACCGCTCAGGTATTGCTTGCCAACATGGCATCGTTCTACGCCGTGTATCACGGTCCACAAGGCTTGAAGCGCATTGCTAACCGCATTCACCGGCTAACCGATATCGTAGCGTTGGGCTTAAAAGACAGTGGCGTGACGCTAGAAAACAGCCATTGGTTCGATACCCTGACCTTCAGCGTCGATAACGCCGCAGAAGTGTTGGCACGTGCTAAAGCTGCGCAACTAAACCTGCGCCAAGATAGCCAAGGCACCTTTGGCATTAGCATGGACGAAGCGAAAACCCGCGCCGATGTAGAAACCTTATTTAACGTAATTTTAGGCGACAACCACGGCCTAGACGTGGACGTGCTTGATAGCCGCGTAGCCTCTGGCGATATCGAATCCATTCCGGCAGAGCTGGTGCGTGAATCAGAATTCCTGACTCACCCAGTGTTTAACCAGTACCACTCAGAAACTGAGATGCTGCGCTACATCAAAAAGCTGGAAAACAAAGACTTGGCATTGAACCACAGCATGATCTCATTGGGCTCGTGCACCATGAAGTTGAATGCCACCGCAGAAATGATTCCAGTGACCTGGCCAGAGTTTGCGCAGTTGCACCCATTCTGCCCGAAAGACCAAGCCCAAGGTTACGCCGAAATGATCGGCAGCCTAGCAGAGTGGCTGATTGATATTACCGGTTACGACAACTTGTCGATGCAGCCAAACTCTGGCGCGCAAGGCGAGTACGCCGGCTTATTAGCCATTCAGAAATACCACGAAAGCCGGGGCGATTCCCACCGTAACATCTGCTTGATCCCAAGCTCTGCGCACGGTACCAACCCAGCGTCAGCGCAAATGATGAACATGAAAGTGGTGGTGGTTGATTGCGACAAGAACGGCAACGTTGACATGAACGACCTGAAAGCCAAAGCCGAAGCGGCGGGCGATAACTTGTCGTGCATCATGGTGACGTACCCGTCGACCCACGGTGTGTACGAAGAAGGCATTAAAGCCATCTGTGATTTAGTCCACGAATACGGCGGCCAAGTTTACATGGACGGGGCTAACATGAACGCGCAGGTAGGGATTACCTCGCCGGGTTATATTGGCTCGGATGTGTCGCACCTGAACTTGCACAAAACCTTCTGTATTCCGCACGGCGGCGGCGGTCCAGGTATGGGACCGATTGGTGTGAAGTCGCACTTAGCGCCATTCTTACCCAACCACAGCTTGGTAAAAATCGACGATACCGGTGCCGACAATGGCGCAGTATCAGCGGCACCATTCGGTAGTGCGAGCATTTTGCCGATTTCGTGGATGTACATTGCGATGATGGGCGGCCGCGGACTGCGCGAAGCCTCAGAAACGGCAATTATGAACGCGAACTATGTGGCTAAAAAGCTAAGCGCGCATTATCCGATTCTGTACAAAGGCCGTAACGACCGTGTCGCGCACGAATGTATTATTGACTTGCGCCCGTTAAAAGAAGCGGCTGGCATTGCTGAAATTGATGTTGCTAAGCGTTTGCAAGACTACGGTTTCCACTCACCGACCATGAGCTTCCCAGTAGCGGGTACGTTGATGGTTGAACCAACTGAGTCGGAATCGAAAGCCGAGCTAGACCGCTTTATTGAAGCGATGGTGAGCATTAAAGCCGAAGCCGATAAAGTGGCAAATGGCGAATGGCCAGCGGATAACAACCCACTGGTGAATGCACCGCATACCCTAGCGGACATCACAGACCCAGAATGGGACCGCCCTTATGACCGTCGTACCGCAACCTACCCAGTTGCCGCGGTAGCCGAAGATAAATTCTGGCCAACCGTGAACCGCATCGACGACGTATTCGGCGACCGCAACCTAATGTGCTCATGCCCCGCAGTAGACAGCTACCGCGACTAGCCGCCTACGGCTCGTAGCCTGCCGCTACCGCGGCAGGTCACGCACAAATCTTAAAAAAGCGAAAACCCGCCATCCGGCGGGTTTTTTGTTGTTCGTTGCTTATTCACTGCGGGCTAGAACGTTAACGAAGAAACTTTTGACTGGGCATCACGATCTAACTGAGACCATTCCTTTGCAATATTTATTTGCATGTTAACTGAGGCAATGTCCTTAACCGTTTTATCTACATGCCTTTGTTGAGCCACCTCATACCATTGTAAAAAGCTAGATAGGTGCCAAAGCGAGACTTTACCGCAGTGCACGGGTTGCGGGAAATTTGCTTTTGTTATCTCTAACTTGCGTAAATACTGGCGACTAACCCCTATTAGTTCAGCGATGTCGGTTAAACCCACTAAATCAGGTGTTGATTCTACTAATTTGGCACCCGGGATAGCACGTATCGCATCTTCTATTGCTGAAGTGACAGCGGAAAATGCATCGTGAGCTTCGCGAGTAAATTGCAGTGCGACCCGGCCTTTTTCGCCAATTCCAATCATTGCATCGTCACAGCCCGCTTCTGCGAGCGCCTCAATATAGTCTTGCGGATCCTGAGTGGAATTTGGGAGGGAAAATTTTACCGTAAACTCAAATGCTTTCATAAATTACTCCGTAGAATCATTCTTCCGAGCCGCACAGTTATCAACAATTTTTTTAATTTGTTTAGCGTGATTGACTGCATTTCGCGGTGTGCTCCAAATGCTAGAAATACAAAACTCACCACATCGGCAGGCTTTGTCATTAAAAGGACAATACAGTTTGCCCCAAGCATGACCGCCAACCACTTCAATTTTCCAGCCATGAGCCTCTGCATAGCAAAGTGCTTTCTCAACGTCCTTCTTTGCGTGTTTCTTTCTGCGCATGGGGAAATCCTCTGCCGAAGTGTAGTTAGATAGGAAGAGGTTGTCAATTGACAACTATTTGTAAGTGAAAATGATGGAGCGATAGTGCTACGCTGACTCCCTTGAACTGGTAAATAACACGATAGCTCTCAAATATCCTGCGCACAGTTATTTAAGAGACTTTCGAAGGGTAGGTATTGAGCGAAGTCACTGGTCATTACTGGCCATATTTCTCAGCAACAACCAGTGGTTTCTTGCACCAGCTCGTAGTGTTTCAATTGCAGGTGACATCGACTAATTGAGATACGGTGAACGTATGGCGTTTATTGCTGGGTAGGGCGATATAATCAGGAGAGAATACTAAAATATTCTTGCCGCCAGAATAATGTGCTAAGACACCAATCTCTTGGTTGTTAATACTCAGGGCTAGGCCTTCTACGCGCTCGATACGTTTTGCAGTCATAGTGCCTAGTCCTCGAGGTGCTTGTGTTTGTTAGCCCAAATATTCTCCGCGTCGACATTCGCTGAACGTGGAGGCGCTGTATCCGTAGCCAATGGGTCGGAAATAGATAGTTCTAGTCCTAGCCCAGCGAGAATGCGCAATAAAGTCGACACTTTTAAATCTTGGCCAGCTTCAACCCTTTGGTACTGTTGCTGAGACATGCCGATAAGCATCCGCATGTCTTTTTGCGATAGATCGCGTTTTTTGCGTTCTCTGACTAATAGCTCACTGAGTTCGTGTAGTGTTTTCATTGAACAACCTATCTGTTGTTTTTTGTATACTATACAACTAAAAAATTGTTTTATAAATATTTAACAACATACTTGTTGTTTTATTTATAGAATACAATATTTATGTTGTTTTTGTGGTGAGGGAGGGATTCGAGTATCGGCGCCTTGTTCGCATCGATTGCGAACTTAACGTCATAGTTGATCCTTGTTGTATCTAGCGAAAGGGTCATTGAAACGTAATAGAGGTTTACAACTCTTCGTTTACTCCATATCGTTCTAGTACGTTATTTTTAACAGGACGAGTTCGTGGGAAAACTTTTTTCAAGAACAGTAAAAATCGGCATCTTTTTAAACCTTCCGCCATTACTGATGCTGCTTATGGGCTTCCTTAAGCTAGATATTTTCCCGATCACTTTTACTGCATTGTTGTGGGCAAGCATCCCACTTCAGTATGTTGGAATGGCGTCATTTTTTACCGAAAGTCAGATAACTTTTAACGAGTGGGGTGTGAGTCAGGCATCGCCTGTGGTTTGGTTGTCTATTGTATTATTTTGGTTGCTTCTGGCAGCTCTCATTAGCTATATAAGCTTGCTAAGAATACACAGAGACTAGAGGCATAGCTTGTTTCCTCCTGGTGCAACCCACTGGTTGACGTATGAATAGAGGTATTGGCCATTGGGAATGGCGCCGTTTGCGCTTCAGCAGCGGGGCTTTAAAGCCATTTGGTGGTCATTAAAATACTCGCTACGACCTTAGGTGAAACCGCGGGCGATGCGCTGTCAATGTCATTAGGGTTGGGCTATTTGCTGAGTACCTGAGCGCCCGCACTAGAAGTCCACATAGCGCACCGGTGGCTCTGGTGGGCGGCGTGGGGGCAGTGAATAACCGCCAAACTGGTAACGCAGGTAAATCATGCCGTTGTTGGGGGTGTACAGCTCGGCACGCTGTAAGTTTGCGGATAAGCCAATATACCAGTGGCGGGTTAAACGGTACTCAATAGCGGCGTTAATGCTGCGGCTAAAGCCATTGCTGTCGCCACCGGTAAATACCGGCTCAACAAAGGTGGTTCCTTGTGCATCCACGGCTTGTTGTTGCAGTGCAGGGTCGTTGGGGAAAAACAGCGCGTCGTCGTCGGATGTTTTCGAGCCACCTACGGATACACGTAATAAATACGAGAACCGCTGCC
Source organism: Idiomarina tyrosinivorans (assembly GCF_003987475.1). Classification (GTDB taxonomy): domain Bacteria; phylum Pseudomonadota; class Gammaproteobacteria; order Enterobacterales; family Alteromonadaceae; genus Idiomarina; species Idiomarina tyrosinivorans. The sequence continues at coordinate 187,056 of NZ_PIQH01000003.1, forward strand.
AACGGCCGTAAATCGTAATGGGTAGGCTAAGCGAGGCGTAGCTCTGCGGGCTGTAATAGTTACCCTGACCAAAGGTGGCTTCACTGGAATCGTCAGCAAATCCCCAAGTTAACGCCGTTAACCCGACATCAACGGCAAACGGCTCGGTGTTATAGGCGCGCCAATACACACCTGAGTAGGCATACCAGCGTGAATTATCGGCGGTGTTCACCCCTAGGTATTTGTCGTAGCCCGCCGAACCCCACCAGCCAAAAGCACCACCTTGGTCCCAGCTTGCGGAGAGGTTAATGCCATTCTGCGTGACTCGGCCCCAGGTTTTCCCCGTGCGAAAGTCATCAATGGCGGCAAAGTTGAGTAAACTGGACGACAGAATCCGCCGCTCGACGCCCAGTGACCAACCTAATTCGCCAAAGTCTGATGAATAGCTCAAACCACCGGTCCAGGTGGAGCGCTTAAAGCCAATGGGCGAACGACCAATATCCGCGCTCCAGTTTGAGGTTGTAAAACCCAAACCTAAGGCAACGCCTTGGTCGTTTTGCGGTCGCGGGCTCAAGTCACAGTCGTTATTGCACAGCAGCCCAGTGCCGAAGCGCTGGCGCAGAAAATCGTCGGTCAAATCAGCGCTACCTGCGTCGGCACGTGTTGGGTCGATTTTAATAAACCACTCACCGCTGCCTAAGCCTAGTAGGTCTTTACTAGGTACTCTTAGGTCAAATAGCAGCGTTTGTGCGGTTAATGACGATACGCCCGGTGTTGAGTCTCGGCTCTGATAGTCGTAAGCGATCGTTAATACTGCTTCATTTGCTTTAATGTAATCCAACGCTTGGCTACGAAGTCGATTGCGCCGCCAATCGTCGGTAGCTGTCGGTACCCAAGGGCTCTGGCCATCATTGCCATTAGCGAGCCCCTGTTGGTTTAACGCAAATGCGCTAGCATCGGCGCCGATTGCTTGAAGGTAGTCACTGCTTGCCATCAGCAGGTCGATGTCGTTCGCGTAGGCTTTCAGTTTTTGTTCTACCTGAGCTTGGCTTAACTGCGGCGTTTGTTGTGCCTGCTGAGCGTTATTGAGCGTTTCAGTAAGGGCACTCAGCACGCGGCTGGCGTTATAGGCATCCAGTTCATCCCAATGTTTGAGTAAGTAGTCTTGGTCGTTATCTGCAAGTGCTTGGTTGAGCTGTAAGCGCTGTTGTAAATCTTTAATGTTGTCGGTTTTTTGTGCGCTGGGGATCTGTGCCAGTTGCGTTAAAGCCGCCTGCCGTTGATCAAGCTGGCTGAGTACCAAAGCATAAGCAAACCGGGCATCGGTTGTGGGCGTTTTTTGAAGCAACTGCTCGAAACGTTGCTTAGCCTGAGCACTGTCGCCATTGGCAATATCTTGCTTCGCTGCATCGTAAATTTCCCACGGGCTCGGCGCAGCGGGAGCGGCGGGTTCAGCGGCAGCCTGGCGCTGGGCGGGTTGCGGCTGCGGTATGGCAGCCCGGGCGATCTCGACTTGGCGCTGTTGTTGGAGATTGCGCAATAAGCTTTTTGCTTCTAGGTCCTGTGGGTAGTCGCTCAAGTAGTGCTTCAATGCCGTTAGCTGGTAGGACTGTACTGGGCGTTCAGCATTGATATAGCGCAACCACAATTGGCGTGCGTTAGCGCTGAAACGGGGGTTGCCAATCAACGCTTCAACGCGCTCGGCTGAGGCTTTGCTTAGCTGGTTCGCGCGTAATTGCGCGGAGTAAAGCTCCAATTCTACGTTTACTGAATCTGGGTATTGCTGGCGTAATTGGCGCAACCCAGCTAATGCTTCTTCATGGTGTCTTGCCTGACTCGCTGAACGCCAATAATCCATCGCCAGAGCGCGATTCAGTGGTGCTTCTGGGAAAACGCTGCGGTAGGCTTGGTAGGCTTCGTCATAGCGCTGCGACAGACTATACAAGCGAGCACTGGCTAGGGCTTTGCGTTGCTGTTCGGTAAGGTTGGCTAATTCTTGCAAGCGTGCCGTTTCTGGCGCATTGGGTGCGACTTGCTCGAGTCTATTTAAAAGTTGTTGAAATTGCGCGTTGTCGCCCTGTTGTAACGCCAATTGGGCGCGTGTTTCCAGCAGCAACGGATGGTTTGGGTTGCTCCTGGCGAGTTGCTGTAATAGTTGGTCAACGCGGTCGTCGCGGCCCTCGTTTTGCCAGAGCTGCAAGCGCTCTGCAATCAACTCAACTACCGATTGCGCCGCGGTGTTGTCCGTCTTAGCCGCTTGAGCAGACACCGTCGGTGCGGCAAGTGTGATGAGCGTTGCTAAGGTAATAGCACAGTGCTTAGTTGGAAGCTTGGCAATTCGATGCAGCATTAATTTGCAAGGCTCCTTGTTGAGTAAAACGGTAACACTGGTTATAGCCGACGCCGAATAACAGTAACATTGTGTCATAGTAGCGGTCGGCGTACTGCGCTTCTGGCCAGCCTGCCACCTGCTGCCACAAGCTTTGGCTGGCGCTGGTTCCAAGATAATGCGCATAAGCGGGGTAGAATCCTACCGGCGCTTGGCCCTCAAAGGTTGGCTCAGCGCCTTTGCTGAGCAATAACTGTTGCGGGGCGGGTAACTGTTGCAGACGGTTGTTTAGGGCGTTAAACCGCAGTGATAACTGACGCAGAGACTGTCCTGAGCGGTCGGCTTCCATGCGTAGCCATAAGTAGCTGCGAATGGCATCGTAACTGCCATGCAATTTATTGGCTGCATCGGCCTGCGTTTGTTGCGAGGTTATCTGCAAGCGGGTATTCACATCCACCCAATCCGGTATACCCCCAAGGCGTTGCATTCTTTGCAACAGTATTAGGCTGGTATGGTGAACCTGTAGCCAGCGTTTGTCCTGGGTAAGCTGCGCTAGGCCAATAAACAGCGGCAAAGAAAAATAGCTAGGGTTGATGGTAAAGCCATGTTCGCGCACAAATCCTTGTGGCCCGGGCAATAACACTAACCCTTCGGAGGTTTTGCGAGTCTGATGTTTTAACACCTGATTGGCTAACGCACGACCGTAATCGCTATACTGCGGCTGTTGCCAGCGCTTCCCCGCGGTTAGCAACGCATAAGCCATCCAGATATCGGCATCTGCGGCGGCGTTGTTATCCAGTACTTGCCACTGGCCTTGATCATTGCGGCCCCATAGCCAAGCGGGTGACTGGCCGAAGGTATGGTCCGCCAACAACTGCTCTTGGGTCCAGCGTAATAGTTTGGCGAAAGTCGCAGGGTCATTGGCAACCAAGGCCATAAACATGGCATAAGCCTGGCCCTCAGAGGTGGTTATACCGCGCTCACTGCCAAGGTCAATCACCCGACCCTGCGGGCTAATAAATTGGTTTTTTAGCCGCTGCCAGTGGTGTTGGTATTGCAAACTAGGTGCTTCTGGTTGTTGCCACTGGGGGCTACACCCCAGCAGCGTTGCTACCAGAGCCACGCACATTGCAAACGCGGTGTTACGCAGCGGTGTTGTCATGCTTTTTTTTACCCAATTGCCGTTTTCGGGCTATCGCACCAAAAATCTTACGTAAGAATATCGCTGCAATCCCGAGTAGTAGCAAGGCAATAAACACTACCAGCAACGGGTACTTAGAAAGGTGATAGGCGTAGTAGGTTAGGCCGCTGAGATTACCGACATAATAGTGTTGGTGCGCGGCAAAACTGTTTACCTGCACGGGTGTCATCACGGTCAGAAATCCGGCGACGTTGTTGGCCGCTTGCGCATCGCGGAGAACTTCGTTAATGCGCGCCAAAAAGTCCTCCGAAGTTGCGGTATAAACAGTGACAGTGCGTTGCTTATGGAACGGCGAAGCAAACGCGACAATGGCTGCGCTAGGGCCGCTGTTCTCAAAGTAGCGTTTCGGATTGTTGAATAAGTCCTCGCGTCCGGCTAACGGTTGCGCTCGCAATTCGCGCTGGAGCGCCTCGTCGCCGTAGCGTTGACGCCAGTCAGCGAGTACTTCTGGGCCGACTAAAATCACGTCGACGTTCGCTTTGGGGTTAAATTGGTCCAGCGTAGTGATGGTTAACCCCGTGCCTGCGGCGCCGGTAGAGCGGGCAAACTCAGCGGCTAATCGCAAGCTGAGCTGCTTGGCCTCGGCACTGGGTTGTTCCGCCACTATCATTACGGTTTCGCTGAGGTCGTGCATACGCGTGTACGGAAAACCGGTTTTCGCTGTTAGGCTGAGCTCTGGTAGCGCGACATAATGGCTGTAGCCGGATAAGTCGATACTCGAGTCGCCGTCGATCGCACCGTAATTGCTATCCAGTGGCTTAATTAAACAGTTGGCAGGCTGGGCAAAGGCAAACTGGAACTGTAATTCGTTAATCAGGCCCATTTTAAATGCCGGAATACTCACCGAATGCTCAGAGAATAAGCCGCTATCGATCAGCGGAATACGCATTCTGCGACCGTTCTCTACCTGTTCATCGCCATCCAGCGGGAAGGCTTTTACAAAGAGGTCGTTTACTTTAACCGTGAGTTGGTTCTCGGTAGCACCCTCCGCAGGGGTAAAGCGGTAGTTCAAGTCCAGCGGGATTTCATCGGCTTGCCAAGTGAAAAGGTCCGGTGGCAAGCGTAAGCTCACGGTAATTGGCTGCGGAGAATACCCTTTGCGTTGCAGCGCCTGCTCATTGCTGACTAATTCGCTAAACAGCACCGGGCGCTCGGTACTTATCCAGTTTGGTGCCTGGTAGGGTTTAACCTCTGGCATGGGCTGTGGCCGTAACACCGCAAAAGCCCCGCTAAAGCCGCTTTTCACGGTCGCTAAAGCCTGCGCCGCTGTGACCAAATCGGCGGGTTTTTTTGCCCGCAAAACCAATACCTTGTAGGCCGGATAACGCGGGTTGGTTAAGGCAATAATTTGTGGTTCGTCGGCTTCTGGTAGTGCAGCGATAACATCGGCATTGGCGGCTTTTAAACCGGTTGGCCACTGTTCATTCTGCACCAGAACCATGCTGTGTGCTGCGGGCCATTCGCTCAAGTCGAGAACGTTTTCACCGTCTTCGTTGATGCGCAACCGAGTGGTACGTTGGAATTCGTCTTCGCTAATTTGTACCTCACGCCAATCGGCTAAGGCGGCAAAATGCGACACTAAAATCGCGCCGGCTTGCAACGTAGTCGTGCTGGGTTGTTGTGGGAGTAACAATTGGAACTTTGCCGCATCAAAGTCGGAGGCATGGAACCATGGCTCAGGAAAGTACGCTAACTCGTTGGCATAGGGTAGCTGCTTGGTGGTTAAGCTAAGCGTGCTGCGCGAATCGATCGCAATCCACGAGGAATAGCTGCCGGATGAGCATTGTTGATAGACCTCTCCATCGATCAGACGAAAGCGAATTTGGTTGTAGTTGGCGAACAGGTAGCCGGGCAGGTTAACTTTGCGGCGCATCGGCGTTGCTTGATCCGTGGCTGCGCTCAGGCGAATAGTCTGCGCAAGTTCGTTGTTCACGTAAATCAACAGTTGTGCTTTTTCGCTGTTCAGCACTGGCGAGGTGGAAATCCGCAAGTCTAATTCAGCGTTGGTGACCACTTGGTCGTAGCGACCGCCGAAATCCACACTCGCTTGTTGGTTTAAGCCGTTCAGTTCAATCGGGTTCCCGCGAGTTAATTGGCGGAAGTTGGTTTCCACCGTATGCACTGTTGGCTCTTGCGGCTGCGCTCGCAGGGTAAAGCTCATCAGTAACGCGAAGGCGGCAATAAATGGCAATACTCTCCACGCGTTTGCTGAAGGTTTTACGGGCTTTACTAAGCGGCTCATAGTAGCTCTCCTCGGCTGCCAGGGCGCTGCGGTAAGAGTGTGGTTAGCCACAGCCACAGCGTTTGGAAATGCACAAAAATAGGTTCTAAAAACGGTACAAACTGTTTAGCCATACGTTGGTAGCCACGCAGTCCAATCGCGACAACTTCGCGTAAGCTGCGAATAGGTTGGTCGAGGTTATCGGCATCACGCCAGCCCAGCCAAGCATCGGCACGGCTAAAGGTTGCACCGACAAAGTTACGCTGTTCTTCTAGGGTGTTGAGCAGCAAAATTGCGCCCACTGACTGGTCGCGCACGGAAATGACCCGCGCGCGGAAGCTCACCGGCCGTTCGCCCGCGGTCAGGGTAAATTGGAATACTTCGTCTATCGCTAATGCGTGAGGGTACTTAATGGTCAGCGCTACACCATGCTCGGAATAGTCCACCAAGGTTGCATGATAGCGGTGGCCGCCTTTAGTAAGTACATGAGTTGGGCGTTGCACGGCAATCCGATGGGCGACTCGCACCTGTCTCGCTTCTTCCGCAACCGCGACCGCACCGCCCAAAATAATCAAGTTATAAAACACCCACAGCAAGTTTAGAATAACCGTGAGGAACTGGTCTTCGGGGCCATAGGCTAAACGCCAGATACCAAAACCTAAACCAGTAAAGCTCATGGCTACCAGCACCACATAGGGCACCGAAATTTTCCAATCGAAGAAACTGCGCTCGGTTAAACCGCCTTTGGCGGTCACGTTAAATTTGCCTTTATGCGGAGCAAAAAGGGCAACGGTGGTCGGACGGAAGATATACCAGGCTAACACCGTTTCATACATTTCCGCCCAAAACGAATTGCGGAACCGCCCTTGAGTCCGCGAATTGGTTAGGTTGGCATGAATAATGTGGGGCAGCGCATAAGCGGCGATCATAATCGCTGGCGCGAACACCAAATAACTTCCCAGCAGCAAGAATGCCAGTGGTGCGGTCAGGAATATTAACCGCGGTAAACCATTTAAAAAATACAGCATGGCATTCAAATAACACAATCGTTGGCCCCAGTTTAGGCCTTTACCGCGCAGCGGGTTATCGATTCGGAATATTTGTGCCATGCCGCGCGCCCAGCGCATCCGTTGGCCAATATGGGCCGCCAAAGTTTCGGTGGCAAGCCCTGCTGCTTGGGGGATGTTCAAATAAGCAGAACTATACCCTCGGCGATGCAACTTGAGTGCGGTGTGAGCATCTTCTGTCACAGTTTCTACCGCTATGCCGCCGACTTCTTCTAATGGTCCGCGTTTCAATACCGCGCACGAGCCGCAGAAAAACGACGCATTCCAGAGGTCGTTACCATCTTGAATAAGGCCGTAAAACAGTTCGCCTTCGTTTGGCCGAGAACGGAATAAATTCAGGTTCTTCTCAAACGGGTCGGGAGAGAAAAAGTGGTGTGGCGTTTGTAGCAGTGCCAATTTTGGATCACGCAGGAACCAACCGACGGTTAACTGCAAAAACGAGCGAGTGGGAATATGGTCACAGTCAAAAATAGTGATGTATTCGCCGGAGGTTTGCGTTAACGCGTGGTTAAGGTTGCCCGCTTTCGCATGATAATTATTCGGGCGAATAAGGTAACCGACGCCCACTTCTGCACAGAAGGCTTTAAAATCAGCACGTTTGCCATCGTCAAGCACGTAAATATTGAGCTTCTCCTGTGGCCATTCAATTTGCTGGGCCGCTAAAATGGTATTGCGTACCACGTGCAACGGTTCGTTGTAGGTGGGTATATAAACGTCCACAGAAGGCCACAAACTCGTATCGGCAGGCAGTTGCGCGACTTTTCGTTGCAATGGCCAAGCGGTTTGAATGTATCCCAGAATCAAAATAGTCCACGCATACAGTTCGGCCGCCAACAGCAACAGCCCGAGGGTTAAGTTAAGCCCAGAATCCCAGTTCAGAGTATGGGTTACGCGCCACCAGATATAACGAGTGCTCACGGTAATGCTGATAATCATCATCAGCATCATGGGAATGCGCCCCGGAATGTCCCGCACCCACATTGCCACGCTCCAGAACGCCAACAGCATAATCACTTGCGCGCCTGTTGCCATGGGGATGGTAATGATTAACCCTAACCCGATGAGTATCACCGCTAGGGTTAAATACAGTACCCAACCGCCCGCCCAAGTGATCTCGGCACTCAGAGCAATGGTTTTTTTACTGATTCGGCGTTGCCAGCGTTTTATTGGAAGCAATAAGCGCCGCAAGCTTTTATAACGCATAAGCGCTTTGTTTTTATAGTGCGTCACGCTACGGCGAAAACGGCTTTGAGTCGCAACCGTATTGTCTGGCAATTCAGACGGACCCTTAAACAGCATCAACCAAAGTAGCTGAATAACCATCCGTATTGGATCCAACGGGCGCAAATGGTTAACGTTAATTTGCGGAAACCAATAGTGGAACGAATATTTAGAATGGCTACCTCGTAACGGCTGTTGGTCGTTCACCAACAGAGCGTGCGCATAAATGATCAACAAATGCACAATGCTAGAGCCGCGTGTGGCTTGTCGGCGCCACTGGCGCCAGTGCTCAGTCAGCATCATCGCTATCCATTATCTCTATCCATTAGCTGCGCCTGTAGCCATAACGCCAAGGCATCAACCTCTTTGGCAAATTGTGCGGCCGGTTGGTAGTCATCAACCAGTTGCTGGGTAGCTAGCGCCTCGGGGACGTGTTGATCTTGGTGCAGAACCAACGGAATCATCACCTCAGCACTGATTTCAGCTTGCATTAGTTGCACCATGTCGTTGCACAGCCTGACTTCAGGACGGCATTGATTAACCAGCACCCGAAAGCTGTTATCGTGTTCTGCGCGCGTTGAGCGAATAGTTTGGTAAAACCGCGATAGCTGCAACTGCCACAGTGGGTTGGGCGTGGCTACCGCAATCACTTCATCGGCAATGCTAAGCGCTTGGTATTGCAGCAATGAAAACTGATCGCTGGTGGTAATAAAAACGATCGCATCGTCGGCAAACGCCGATTCAGCCAAGCCATGCTCCAGTGCTTTTGGCGAGCGCACCATCGTTTGGTAGTTGCTATCGGCTTCCAACATCACGCTACTTTCGCCAAAGGGAATAAAATGCGCGCTTATCTGGGCTGCATCTAAAGCGGGCGCTGCCACATAGGCAGCATCGCTAAAGCAGAACGGTTCACCGTCCTTTATCCACCAACCATCGCGCTCTCGTGGATCCATGCCGAAATGTAGGCGAACCTGATTGCGAGGGTCGCCATCTAAAACCACTGCATGGCGGCCGAGGCGCTGCATCGCCAATACCAAGTGACTAGCAATAGTGGTGCAACCGGCGCCCGGGGTCGCTGAACACAACGCAATAATTTTCATCCGCGCGCCTGCTGTTTTGCATCGTCGACGACTGCCTGCTGGAACAGCGGCAGGCTGGCTAAAGGATATTGCACTAATGGCCATTGCTGGCGAATGGCAAGCACGCGTTCGGAACTGGCAATTTCTATGAATTGGATATTCGGCTCTTGCGCATGCTCACGCAAGGCACGGATATCATCGGCAGGAGGGTGCAACTTATCTTCGGTCACGAATCTACCTGTTTTTTTAACGTTTTTTCTATAATATAATGTTTGTTAACACAGTTTCAACAAAGAGTATTGCTGTTGTCGCATTTAGCGTTACCCGACTTCAATGACATTTTTCATGATTCGCCCGCGCTCATCCCGGAATTTAGCTGGGGCGAAGTGCATATGCTCGCGACCGACTCTGCGGCATGGCGTAATGCCATCTTAATCAACCTCAATGCTGCCGCCCCGGTTTGTGTTATCGGCTCTGGCGCAACCATCGACGATATCCAAGAGCAGCAGCAAGTATTACCGCGTTCTCATGCGTTAAATCTTGTTGAAATCAAGCATAGAGCCAAGCCAAAGCTATCCGCTTTTTTGCACGCACTAGAGGCGGCCACGAGCGCTTACCCACTTGTGTATATTGAACTAAACAGTTTGCAGCCGACGCTGTTTTCAGAGCTGATGTTTCAGCAACGCGGTTTACTGGAATTACGGTCTTGGGCGCAAGAAAAGCGTAAGCTAATTGTTATGGTCGCTCAGGGCGACGTGAATCAATCACCACTGAGCCAATGGGTTGTTGCGGCCAGTTCAATGGCAAACAGTTTATCTCTGCTATACCGGGCCGAACACTATTGGCACTGGGATATTGAGCACTGGTATACCGACCAAGACGTAGTAATGCGCAATCTGTTGGTGGATGAATTCGATTCAGGGCTACCTAAACTCTCATTGCACCAACTGAATGAGCAAAAATACATCGATACACTGGTACAGTCTGATGAGGTTTGGTACTCACCATACGCTATTTTGCCTACCGAAACGGCGCCGGGGCAATGGCAAGCGCTAAAGCGATTAGAAGATTGGCAACAAGAAGTGCCAGAAAACTCACCGGGTAGCATTTTGTTGGGCATTACGGTAAAAGATTCGATCATCGAACTTGCTCAGCGGGTGCACAGTATGCGGATGTTTTTTGGTCCTAATATCCGTATTTTCATCCGCGAAATCGCTAAGCCCATTCGTCACGAAGATGAAAATTTACTGCTGCATGCCGGTGCCACTATGATCATCCCCTTTGAGTTAAAGCTAGGGCGCATTATGGTGTTGATCGACAATACTGCTGGATGGCGTTTCACGCGGCCCATACTGCCGACACTTTCGCGAATTTTGGGCGATTATGAACGCCAGCGCCTACAGGGGTATTTAGCGCCACAACAATTCGTGAAAGAGGTGATGAAAACCAGCAACTACGCCGGCATCAACGGTATTCATTCCGCCTTAATTCGCGGCGAACCGATGGATGGTTTAGACCTGATTCAGATTGCCGCACAGTTTCAAAACCGGCGAGAGGGTGACGTTGTGACGATTGCCGACGGTGCCATTTATATTTACTTATTTGCCTGCCGCGAATCGGATGTCAGCGGCGTGCTGAAGTTTTTGATCGGTTTACCCAGCGACAGTATTTTCTCGCGCGAGACGCGTTACTGCTCAACCCAGCTTATTCAGCAGGCATTGAATGAATTGACGCAACAAATCGCTCATGAGCCCGAGCGCGACGATAGCCAGGCTATTTTAGAAAAATCGTTTAGCAAACATGAAGGCGCAACGGAGACAAAAGCATCGACCAGCCAAGTTTTTAGAGAGCCAGTTCGGCCGAAACCTGCCAAATGGAGAGACCAATAATGTGGTTGCCCGAACAGTTAACTTGGGAGATTTTACTGGCAACATTGGTCGCCGGACTACTAATGGGCTCTACCGTTATGGCCATTCTGCGGCGCTTGTTTAGTAAGCTGATTAACTGGATAGCAATGATGAGTTACTTTCGTCCTCGAAAAAAATTAGTGGCAAGCGCGCGTTCTGAAAAGGGTTCACGTGATGCTGGATGATTTGTACCAACGCCAGCGTCGACAATTAACCGCGACTCCCGTGTTTACCTGGCCTGGCCTACAAGGCTGGAGTTTTTATTTTATCGGTAAGGCGGTGCTGGCATTATTGGGCAGCCTGACCTTGCTCGGTATTTGGAACGCCGCTTTTATTGCCGTGTTAGTAGTGCCATTACCTAACACTGGGTTGCGGGCGTTGCGACAACTTTTCGCAATACCCGCCGCGCTAGTACTGTTATATGCCGAAAGTCATTTGCCGCCATTTTCTCGGCTAATTGCGCAGTGGGAACAAGTCAGCCAGTTTAGCTGGAGCTATTTATTAGAGCTGATTGAACGGCTAGTGCCGCTTGAAACCATCGCCGTAGTAATGGTGGCGTGGATTGTTTACCTGTATATTCGGCGGGTGCTCAGAATGACCGTGATATCGGTGATGTTGGTGGTCCTTGCGGTTTGGTTACAAGCGCCATTGCAGCGGCCTTTGGACATTCAACCGCAGGTTTCTCGACAAGCAGTTAACCCCGTAGGAGCCGCCCAACCGAATATGTCAGCGACCGATCCGGATGCGATACTGCAAGCATTCTATCGCCAACAGTCTCGGGTTTTAGAGCGGCCAATAGGCGCTCCGGCAGCCGAAATAGACATCATTGTCATTAATATCTGCTCGCTCTCTTGGCAAGATTTGCGCACTTATAACTTGGCCGATCATGCCTTTTTGCGCCGCCAAGACATTATTTTTGACCAATACACCAGTGGCAGCTCGTATTCTGGCCCCGCAGCGCTACGGTTATTGCGGGCAAACTGTGGCCACGTGCCGCACGATAAACTCTACGAGGCCACCAATAACCAATGCTTCTTAACGGAATCGCTGGCGGAACTGGGCTACAACAGCCAGTTGGTGCTCAACCACACTGGCGAATTTGATAATTTCAAGACCCTACTGCAAGAACACGGGGGCTTTGCAGGGTTACCGGTAACGGTTGCTAGCAATGCGCCGCAAACCATGGTCAGCTTTGATGGCACACCGGTTTACGACGACTTGAGCATTTTAACGGGGCTGGTGGATCAAGCAAAACATGGTGCTACCCAGCAGCAATTTACCTTTTATAACACCATCAGTTTGCACGATGGCAATCGCCTTGTCAGCGCGGCCAAGGCAAACGGCGGCGGTGCCAGCGATAGTGCGCGCAGTTATCCGCAACGTCTTCGCAACTTACTCGACGAACTGAATAGCTTTTACGATTACGTTAAAGCCAGTGGTCGACCGACGTTGGTGGTTATCGCTCCTGAGCATGGTTCAGGATTGCAAGGCGATAGCATGCAGTTGCCTGGCGTACGCGAAATCCCCACGCCAGCGCTAACGAAAGTGCCAGTAATGATTCGTTTGATTGCGCCCAATGTTGAACGCAGCACTGATACCCCGGTATTGGTCTCCGAACCGTTAGGGCCAACCGCCGTGTCTTCAACCATCTATGAAATTCTGGCGCAACATCCCGTCGCATCGCAAAAGCTAGACCTTGAGGCAGCGGTGAGAAGCCTCCCGCAACGCCCCTATGTGGCGGAAAACGAGGGTGTAAAGGTGATGGAGCACCAGTTGGAACTGTGGCTAAAAATCGAAAACCAAGACTGGATGGTGTACCCGGGCGCTCGATGAACACCGATTTTGTAAATCACATGGCGATCCAAACAGAACGCTTCTAAGGTAATGCAATGTACAGCATGCAGTAACCAGGAGTGAATAATGAAAGCCGTAGTCGTTAAACAACCGGGTGGTTTAGAAAATCTACAGGTCATTGATCAGGACAAGCCGCAGCAGCCGGGGCGTGGTGAAATTCAGGTAGATATCAAAGCCAGTTCACTGAACTTTCACGATCTATCAGTCGCTTTAGGGCGAATTAAAGCAGACGATGGACGTGTACTGCTGTCGGACGGTGCGGGTATTGTCACCGCGGTCGGTGAGGGCGTGAACGAGTTCAAGCAAGGTGATGCTGTGGTGTCGACCTTTTTCCCTCAGTGGCTAAGCGGAGATCCTATTCCCGCAGTCGCTAACTTCGAGCAAACGCCGGGTGATGGCATTGATGGCATGGCTGCGCAAACGGTGGTGTGCCAAGCCGAAGCATTTACGCATGCACCGAAAGGCTGGTCGCATGAAGAGGCCGCTACGATCACCACAGCAGGCCTTACCGCATGGCGTGCATTGGTGGTGGATGGCAACCTCAAGGCGGGAGACACCGTGGTGGCTCTGGGCACCGGCGGCGTTTCCATTGCCGCATTGCAAATTGCCAAAGCGATGGGCGCGCGAGTGATCATCACCTCATCATCTGATGAGAAGCTGGCGCGAGCGCAAGAGCTAGGTGCGGATGCCACCATTAACTATAAAAAAGCGCCAGAGTGGGGCGAACAGGTACAAAAACTGACGGACGGGAAAGGTGCCGAGCACATTATTGAAGTGGGTGGCCCTGATACCTTGAACCAATCTATTACGGCTGCTGCCGTGGGTGGCCACATTGCATTAATCGGTGTGTTGACGGGAATAAAAGGTGATGTCGCCACCGCCGCATTAATGGCTAAGCATATTCGCTTACAGGGTTTGATTGTCGGCAACCGTCAACAGCAACAAGACTATATTCGGGCCTTGGAACAAACCGACATTCGCCCAGTCATCGACAAAACCTACGCCTTTGAAAAACTTGCCGAAGCGTTTGATTACCAGCAAAACGGTAAACACTTCGGCAAGGTTTGTGTGCGTTGGTAAAGGTTCAACTCATAGCGCGGCTTAACTCATAGCGCGGATAGTGCTTTTGGGCGCTATCCGCAGCCACCAATGCAATAGTGCCCAAGGCCATGTGGGCACGTAACTGTTGTCGCGTTCTTTTTCAATGGCTTTGACTAACGCTCTGCAACCTACATCAGTGTCGACAATAAACGGCACCTTCTTCACTTTTTCGTTGATTTCGCTGCGAATAAAGCCCGGATGCACACAACTGACCTTGATCGGGGTGTTCATGACGTCTAGGCGAATACCCTCGCTAAGCGAAGTTAATGCGGCTTTGGTTGCGGCGTACACGGTCATCGCGCGGCGGAATCCGCGCACCGCAGAAATTGACGACATGGTCACCAAGTGCCCAGCATTTTGCTCGCGGAAGATAGTCATGGCGGCTTCGGCTTGGGCTAATGCGGCAATAAAATTGGTTTCCGCGGTTTGTTTGTTGGCTTCGAAATAGCCCGTACCAATAGAGGCACCTTTACCCATGCCGGCATTGATGATCACGCGGTCTAACTGGCCCAATTCATCACGGAATTCATTAAATACTTGAAACACCGCCTGGTGATCGTTCACATCCAATGGCTTTATCGAAACAGTGATGTCTGGGTTCAGGGTGAGTAACTCTTGTTTGAGTTCAGTTAAGCGCTCCATACGCCGTGCGCACAAAGCGAGGTTACGACCCTTTTTGGCAAACTCTATAGCCATTCCGCGACCAAGACCGGAGCTGGCGCCAGTGATCAAAATATTTTTTCTTATCATGTTATTTCCGCGCCGTTAAGTTTGCATTAACGGTTCTGCTGTAAATCATTAAGGATTTTCCGCATCACTTGATTATTGTATTGATGGACAATGCGCTGTGACCAAAATAGTTGTGGCAACTCAATAACGATTACGGCGGCCACCAATAGCCAGCCACCGATACTAAAAAAAATAAGCCCAATGGTCATTAGTACTAAGTTGGCAATTCCGTGTGCCGTTTTACCGAGGTACAAATGGTGCAAGCCGGCAACAAAGAAATAGTTCAGCGCGGCAAAGGTGTCGGGATCTTTGATCTCCTGCTTTTCTCTTTCGTAATAGCATTGTCGCTGGCTAGAGCTGAGTTGTCGTATCTGCTGTCTTAGTGCTTCTTCTTCTTGTTCTAATTGTTGTTGGGACATCATCGTGTCGTAATCCTCTGGGCTAATGTAATGGGTCGTAGGCCTTGTTGTCGCAGTCCGGATTATTACAACGGCGAATGCGTTGCAGCCCCATTCTAACCCCCTGCCATACGCCGTACTTTTCGATAGCCTGATAGGTATACTCTGAGCAACTTGGGATAAAATTACACTCAGTATTGAGCAGTCGCCTCGAGCCTCCTTTAGCTTGGTACCAGCGGATTATGCGCAACAAACCACGGCGAAACATCGGTTATCGACCTAAGGTAATAATTGCGGCCTCCCGCTCCCAGAACAGAAAAAAGCGTTTTTTCTCAATAACTTGGAACACCAACTGCCAGCCGTGGGCAGCTTCAGCATTCAATGTCGATTCGATCTGCTTTAACGGTAAACCGCTAGAGCCTAATAGAATGGTGCCGCAGCCACCTTCGACAATGTGCATGACTTTGTACTCGCTGAACGTTGGCATAATGTTTCCTTACACTTGTAATTATTCGATTTTCAAGAGTAAGTGAGACTCAGTGGGGCGTCAAATAACTCATAGCGACAGAACAGAATATTACAAAGAGGGTTGTATGTCGGACTTATGGGTACCTATTACCGGAATGCTATGCATTACCGCAATTATCACTCTAACCATGTTCTTCTCGGCGCACCCAGTATCAGTTTGAAGTCACCGCAGCGCTGGCAGCAGCATTGGCGATGGCGTTTAGCATTGATGATGGCTCGGTACCGCGTGGTTTACCAGCGAAGAGTTTTAACAAAGGTGACGATGAATCTGCTTGGCCCTAAAATCAGTACCTATCAATATGCTTGCCAACCAAGATAGGACGACATGATGCAAAAAATTGCTTTTTTAGGACTCGGCGCCATGGGCAGCCGGATGGCGAAAAATTTGTTAGATGCTGGCTACCCCTTGACCGTTTGGAACCGCAGCAAAGCCGCGACGGAAGCTTTTGCAAAAGTTGGCGCAACGGTTGCTGACAGCCCGGCAGAGGCGGCCAAAGAGGCTGATGTAGTGATGGTTATGGTGCGTGATGACGATGCCTCTATGGAAGTATGGTCAGCGCCGGAGCATGGTGCGTTTAACGGTATGAAGCAAGGCGCTATTGCGGTTGACAGTTCCACGCTGTCGGTTGCAGGGGTAAAAAAATTGGCTGACGTTGCAAAACAACGCGGCATTACCTTACTCGAAGCGCCAGTGTCAGGCACTCGCAAACCTGCAGAGAATGCTCAATTGGTCTATTTAGTGGGGGGCGATAAGGCGGCGTTTGACAAGGTTGAGCCGCTGTTTCGCGCCAATGCTAAAGCGTCGGAATATGTCGGCGACATCGGTTCTGGGGCGCTCGCCAAATTAGCCACCAATGCGATGCTCGGTATTCAAGCAACGGCCTTTGCTGAACTTATTGGCATGCTTAAACACAATGGCGTTGATGTGGAACAAACGTTAAAGGCGGTTTCCGCTACCACGGTATGGGCACCCATCGCCAATTATCTGACTTCCACCATGGTAGAACAAAACTTTGCACCGCAGTTCCCCGTTGAATTAGTCGAAAAAGATTTTCGCTATGTAGAACAGGCGGCTGGTGCCGATATGCCGGTATCAAAAGCGGCTCGAGCGGTATTCCGAAAAGCCATGGAACAAGGCTTTGGCGGCGAAAACCTGACCGCAGTCGCTAAGCTTTACCAGAAATAACTTATTCAATCACCTCGCTTAGTGCCATCTCCAATGGCACTTTGCGACCGGTTAAGAAAGCCTCAATATCTAATCCCACAGTCACTCCACCAATAAAGTTTTCTGCATCGTCACGAATGGCGTAAGACAGTTGCGTTTGGAAAGTACGTGTTGATTGGTCATAAGAGATGCTACTCAGGTAGGGGCGAACGTTTTGCGCAGCAACGGTTTGTTGGTATTTGGGTTCGTCGCTTTGATCATAGTCGGTCGTCATCTGGCTGATGGCAAGGTTGGCGCCTTGCTGGTCGAAGACAATAATCTCAGTAATGCCGGGTGGCATTTGGCTGAGCCATTGTTTAAGCCGTATCGAGGAGTCGTGGTCGATCCAAGTTTTGTCGATATCAACGCTACCACTCTCATGCGCTTCTTCCCACAGCTTGTTGCGGCGCGCGATGTCCTCCTTCGTGAGTGGATGCAACTTGCGCTGTCGCAAAGAACGCCACAGCATTGGGTCATTGATAACTTTGTGCAAGACCGGATCAAGCAGAGTGATCAGGTACTGACGTTCTTGGCTTGATAACTCAAGGTGCTCTGGCTGACAGTCGGCTAAATAGCGATTAAAACTTTGCAGAAAGCCCGGATGCCTGTGTAAAAAGTCATTGCGAAAATACACCCCAAGTTGGGCGTAGCGTAAAAACTGTAAGCGCATGCGCGGTTGTTTAGCAGGCCACATTGCTAGCGCTTCGTCGAGTAGACGCCTATCGGCAATAAAGCCATCAATACGGCCTTCTGCCGTCAGTTTTACCAGTTGTTCAACGGTATTGGTTTGCTGCAGTTCGACGTTTGAAAATTGGTCTTCTAACCAATAGCCTTCGTTGCTACCACGCACCGCGCCCAGACGGTAGTTGCTGAGGTTTTCTATCGCGATAGGGGATTGTTGTTGAGTGCTGACTAAAAACCACTTCTCTAATGCCAACGGTGCTGATAGCGTGGCAAACTTATCCGACCGTTTATTACTGATAAGGCTGAAGTAGCCGTTAGCATAACCCTCTTCAACATCATGTTCGGCTCGACGGCGAGGCACGACACTGATATCCGGTTTAATACTCATTCGGTCAAAAACGCACTGCAGAATTTGCACCGATTTACCGCTGAGTTCGCCGTTAACCATCACTTGGTAAGGCGGTGAGACACTGGTTCGGAGCTGCAGTGATTGTTGCGAACTGGCGCAAAATGGTATCAGCAAAACGCCTGTCACGGCGACTTTTTGGAAAAAGCGTTTCATCGTTTCCTCGCTATCGCGCTTGCATAATTTTTGCGCGGCTTTTAGCGTTAACCATAGCAGAATTAGTAAAAGGACGTGTTATGACGGTAGTTTGGATGATGATTTTGGCCTGGGGCGCTGGTGTGATGTCGTTCCTAGGCGGCGTACTGGCGCGCTTTGAAGGGTCAGCAGAAACGCCAGCAAAACGTGAGTTTGTCCACGCCATGGTGGCGTTGGGGGGCGGGATTTTAGTCTCTGCGGTGGCCTTTGCCCTAGTACCAGAAGGCATGCATCGGTTAAACCCCTGGCAATTGGCGTTATGTTTTGCCGCCGGAGGCGTGGCGTTTGCGCTGCTTGATGCTTGGTTGGCTAAGCAGGGAGGGCAGGCGTCGCAGTTTATTGCCATGTTGATGGACTTTTTACCCGAAGCGCTATCGCTGGGTGCGGTATTTGCCACAGATCCAACCACGGGAATTTTGCTGGCGATTTTTATTGGCGCACAGAATTTCCCCGAAGGCTTCAATGCCTATCGTGAACTGACTGCTGCTGGCATAAAGCGTGGGCACGCATTAGCGGGACTGTTTGCTATCGCATTCTTAGGTCCACTAGCGGCACTGGCCGGATACACTTGGTTAACCGGTTATCCAGAAGTGAACGCGACAATTATGAGCTTTGCCGCCGGCGGAATTCTCTATTTAGTGTTCCAAGACATTGCTCCGCAAGCCAAAATGCGCCGTCACTGGCTACCAAATTTAGGGGCAGTGGTGGGCTTTATTATCGGCATGCTCAGTAAACAATTGGTTGGTGGATAAAACGGGCTATAATGGCGTGATAACAGTCAGGGTAAGCAGTAACAAAGGAATGCAATAATGAAAGTCGGCGTGTTTGATAGCGGTGTCGGTGGCCTAACCGTTGCCAAGGCCTTGCAAGCCAGCCAGCGCTTTAGTGAGTTGGTGTATTACTGTGATACCGCCCGGGTGCCATACGGTAGTAAAGACAGCAATACCGTTACGCGCTACGCGCTAGAGGCGGTTGAGTTCTTTAATGGTGTCGACGTCGATTTTTTAGTGGTGGCTTGTAACACCGTCAGTGTGGTGGCGCTGCAAGAGATGCAACGGTTTTCCAATAAACCCGTTTATGGTGTTTTGGAACCCGGGGTGTTGGCGTTAGAACAGTTGGCAGGCGCACATCATCAAGATCCGGTATTGATTATTGCAACCCAATCGACGATTCGCTCAGGAGAATACCAACGCCGGATTCAGGCATTGGGCTTCAACAACGTAATGGCGATGGCAACGCCACTGTTCGTGCCGATTGTTGAAGAAGGGCTGTACTCCGGCAGTGTGCTAAACGCGGCTTTCGAGCACTATTTTTCTCCGATGCAAGCACTCCCTGATTGGCAAACACCGAAAACCATCGTATTGGGCTGCACCCACTATCCATTAATCGCCGCTGCACTCAGTCAGCACTTCGCGGGGGCTAAAACCATTCACTCCGGTGAAGCGATGATGCATTGGCTAGAACAACATTGTGATCTGCAGCAACAATTCGACCATACTGAGTTAACCATATTGGCCTCGGAAAACGTCGATGGCGTAAAGCGGGTGGCAGAACGTTGGGGCTTACTAGACGTAAAATAACAATAACGTAAGGAGAGAGGCATGAGTATTGCGATGCAATATCACTGGGCGCTGGTTTGGACGGCGATGATTTTGTTCATGGTTAAGGTGCAGTGGGTTTTCGCTGCTGGACCTAAAGCGGGGCAAGAGGGTGCTATTCCGGGCAAACCCCCAGCGGAAATGGACCACCAGAATTTCGTCTTTCGCGCTTGGCGGACGCACCAAAACACCGTTGAAAACTTGGGTGCGATGCTGGGCACGATTGTTTTAGCTATTTTTGTCGGGGTTTCGCCAGACTTTGCTGCTTGGTGTGTGGGTGTGATGTTTTTCGCTCGGTTGATTCATATGGTGCTTTACTACGGTATTGCCACCAATAAAAACCCGAGTCCACGGAGTTATTTCTTCATGATTGCTTGGGTCGCAAACCTGGTGTTGCTGATTGGTGCTATGGTGCGATTACTGTAATCACCTAGGCTTAAAAGAAAAGCCACGCAATGTTGCGTGGCTTTTTTTATGCTTCAACGAGCCATACTGTTATGGCGCGTAGTAAGCGTCCAGGGTCACACCGCTAAAGCTTTGGTAAGCACGAATACCGATGTGGTATGTGCCTGCCTGCGGGTTGCTGATATTACAAGTTTCGTTGTTACCTTGCAGGTAAGGACGGCACTCATAAGAACTGGTTGTTGGGTTGCTACCGAACTGAACATAAAGATCAGCATCGCCAGTTCCACCGTAGATAGAGACGTCGAGCGAGCTCATGCCTGCTGGTACGTCAACGGTGTAGTATTTCCAGTTACCAGTAGATGCTGAGATGTTCTCAACAGTACCGCCGCCGCCAGAGGCACCGCCGCCTGATGAACCGTCAGTGTATTGGCCCACCAAAGACACACCAGAGTATGCTTGATAGCCACGGATCATGACGTGGTAAGTACCGGCTTGTACATTACTGATGGTACAAGTTTCATTGTTACCACTCTTGTAAGGACGGCAGTCATAGCTGCTTGTGGTTGGGTCTGAACCGAACTGAACATATAAGTCGGCATCGCCCGTACCACCAGACATCGTGAAGGTTAGGTCGGTCGCACCGCTTGGAACGTCAAGCGTAAAGAACTGCTCACTGCCTTGCGCGCCACTTAGGTTAGTTTCTGCCACGCCGTTTTCTAGCGTGCCGTTGCCACCTGTACCGCCACCAGTGCCACCGCCTGCTGCTGCTTGCACAGCCGCGCCAGCGTCAACGATACCGGTACCACAACCGTTACAGGTGCCAGGGAAGGTACGAGTTGTCTGCTTCAAGATGTTCTCGATGTCGTCCGGTGTTGCTGTTGGATCGGCGGCTTTAATCAGTGCCGCTACACCCGCAACGTGTGGGGTTGCCATCGATGTACCTTGTAAATAACCGTAAGTATCGCTGCCCGGTGTTGTTGTACCGGTGTTGTAAGTCGACAAAATACCGTTTGGATCGGTCGCTGATGACATTGCACCACCCGGACCAGCAACATCAACGTTCGAGCCGTAGTTTGAATAGTACGAACGACCACCGTTGCGGTCTGTTGCTGCAACGTTGATAACGCCAGAACAGTTACCTGGGTTATAGTTTGCTGAGTTATCGTTGCTGTTACCCGCAGCGATTACAAGTGCTGTGCCGTTAGCACGAGCGGTGTTGATAGCCTGCTGAGTAGTGCTAGAGCACGCACCTTGGCCACCTAAGCTCATGTTGATAACGTCCGCTGGGTTGTTGTTGGTTGGTACGCCAGGTACTGAACCACCAGATGCCCAGATAATAGCGTCAGCAATGTCTGCTGTAGTACCACCACAACGGCCGAGGACACGCACTGGAACAACTTTCGCGCCATAAGCCACACCAGCAACACCATTGTTGTTGTTAGTGACTGCGGCGATAGTGCCCGCTACGTGAGTACCGTGCCAGCTAGAATCTTGGTCTTGTGCAGGATAGCCGTTGCCACATTGGCCTGCGGCAATCCAGTCACCTGGATCTTTCGGATCGCTGTCGCGGCCGTCGCCATCGTTACCAACAAAGCTGTCGGAAATCATGTCGTAGCCTGGCAGGATGTTTGCCGCCAAATCAGCGTGTGGGCGATAACCGGTATCAAGCACAGCAACCACTGAACCGCTACCGTCAGTAACATCCCAAGCCGCTGGTGCATTCAAGCCACCGGTCGCTTCGTAGTAGTGCCACTGATCGCTGTAACGCGTATCGTCCGGTGTCGCCATAATGTGCAACATACGGTTTTCTTCGACAAATTCTACTTCTGGGTTGTCTTGTAGCTGTTGCATAACGCGCGCTTTTTCCGCGCTATTTAGGCGCTTGCCTAAGTCGAAGACGAAGTGACGTTGAAGCGCCATTTCACGTTCAAATTTTAGTTCAACACCTACGCTGTTGGATAATTCCGCGGCAACACGGCTAGCTGTTGCAGCCACTTGCTGAGCGCGTTGAAGGCCATTTTGACCGGCCGGTGTTGCTGCTGCCGTTGCCAAGCGTGAACCTGACTTAAAGCGAACGATGAAGCCCGTAACTGGACCTTGAGCTTGTTGTTTCGATGAACTTGCTTTGCCTTGAGACGGAAGTTTAGTGACTTTCCCGTTGCTTTGGCCTGCGTCGATTTGTTGCATTGCTGACGCTGGAAGGGTGCTCAGTCCTGCCAAGGTGGCAATCGCTAAAGCGCCCGACAAAGCGGTGAGTTTTCGAGTATGTTTCATAATAACCCTGTTGTTGTTATTTATACGTTACTTATCGAAATGACGAACCGCATAAATCGTCATACAAGATGGTGTTTTATTGTTACTAAATTGTAAATAAATTTTTTGACGTCAAAAATCGTCGAAAAGATAATGTTTTGACGTGGTGAAAAAGTCGCCAAAATCCCCAGTTTACGGGGGATCTATGGTGAAAGTTTGTTATTTAACAACGCTTTTATATTCTCAGTAGGAATATAGTAGAATAAATTGATCTATATTTTTCACCGGGTTATATGACGTTTCTAATAGGTCGAGATTACTAGGTTGGCGTGCTACTATTTACTCTGTCAGTGGGAGGAGTAATTGATATGCCGAAGTCTGCAAAAAGCCTTGCAAATACCGATAAAGATCCACTTTATATCCCTTACGCGGGGCCGTCGTTACTTGAAACGCCGTTGCTGAATAAAGGCAGTGCTTTCTCTGAGGAGGAACGTGCCGCATTTAATTTGACCGGGCTACTGCCTCCACGCTACGAGACAATTGAAGAACAGGCGGAACGTGCCTATATGCAGTACTCGAGCTTTGATACGCCGCTCAATAAGCATATTTATTTGCGCGCCATTCAAGATAACAACGAGACGCTGTTTTATCGTCTGCTGACCGACCACATCGACGAAATGATGCCGATTATCTATACCCCGACGGTCGGCGACGCTTGCGAGAAATTTTCTGATATTTACCGTTCATCTCGGGGGCTATTTATCTCTTACTCAGAGCGTGACCATCTTGATGACATCCTTCGTAACGCCACCAAAGAGAAAGTGAAGGTGATTGTTGTTACCGATGGTGAGCGGATCTTGGGTTTGGGTGACCAAGGTATCGGCGGGATGGGTATCCCGATTGGTAAATTGTCGCTGTACACCGCCTGTGGCGGAATCAGCCCAGCCTATACCTTGCCCGTGATGTTAGATGTTGGAACCAATAACGAGAAGTTATTGAACGACCCGATGTACATGGGCGCGCGGCACAAGCGCATTAACCAAGATGAATACGACGAGTTCATCGACAAATTTATCAAGGCTGTGACCAAACGTTGGCCTGATGTGATGCTGCAGTTTGAAGATTTTGCCCAGCCTAATGCGATGCCCCTGTTGAACCGCTATCGCGATGAAGTCTGCTGTTTTAATGACGACATCCAAGGAACTGCTTCAGTGACGGTCGGAACGTTACTGGCGGCGTGTCGTAAAAAGGGCGTTAAACTGCGCGACCAAAAAGTGGTGTTTGTTGGCGCCGGGTCAGCCGGTTGCGGCATTGCGGAACAAGTGATCATTCAAATGGTCGCCGAAGGTTTGGATGAAGAGCAGGCACGGCGCCAGGTGTTTATGGTCGACCGGGAGGGCTTGGTAACCGACAATTTGCCCAACATGCGGGACTTCCAAAAAGTGCTAGCTCACCCTGAATCATCGCTATCCGACTGGCAATACAGCGGTGACTATCCTTCGTTGTTGGATGTGATTCATTGTGCCGACCCAACAGTATTGATAGGTGTTTCGGGGCAGCCCGGCTTATTCACCGAGCAAGTGGTGCGAGCAATGGCTAAGCAACAGCAACAGCCAATCATTTTTCCACTGAGCAATCCGTCCAAGCATGTTGAGGCGCATCCTCGAGATGTGCTGGAGTGGACCGATGGTAAAGCCATCATTGCTACTGGCAGCCCATTTGGTGAGGTAGATTGGAACGGCGACACTTACCCGATTGCACAATGCAATAACAGTTACATCTTCCCAGGAATTGGCTTGGGGGTTATCGCTGTGCGCTCGAAATTGGTGAGTGATGAGATGTTTCGCGTTGCCAGTAAAACGCTTGCGGAAGCTTCTCCCTCAGCCAATAGTAAAGGCGAGAACTTATTGCCTCCGCTCACTGAACTTGGCGCGTTGAGCAAAAAGATTGCTTTTGCCGTCGGTAAAGTGGCTCAGCAAGAAGGTTTGGCGCTGGAAATTGACGATGAAGTATTGACCCAGCGCATTAACAAGCAATTTTGGAACCCAGAATACCGCTTTTACAAGCGCGTCAGCATTTAAGCTGACGCCGCTTCGATGGCTTGACGAAGATCCTCAAACAGCTCCTGAGGATCTTCAATCCCTACCGAGAGTCGTAACAAATCAGCGGGCACTGGCGTACCCTCTCCCTCAATGCTAGCACGGTGTTCAATGAGGCTTTCTACCCCGCCTAACGAGGTCGCGCGCTTCCATATTTGGGTGCGTGCCGCGGTGCCTATCGCCGCCGCTTCACCCGCACTAATCCGCACCGAGAGCATGCCGCCGAAACCACCTTGCATTTGTTGCTTAGCAATTTCGTGTCCAGCAAACGACGGTAATCCGGGATAAAGCACTGCAGCAACGCTTGGCAGTTGTTCCAGTTGCTCAGCAATCCACTGTGCCGCTTCGCAGCTTTGTTTGACGCGCAATACTAGGGTGCGCATGCCACGCAATAGTTGGCTGGCCTCAAATGGGCCTAAGACATTGCCAGATTGTGCACGCAAGCGCACAATCCGTTGCCAAAACTCAGAGTTTTCGCGGCTCGCCAAAGCACCAGCAATCACATCCGAGTGGCCATTAAGGTATTTGGTGGCGGAGTGCATAACAATATCAGCACCGAGTTCTAGCGGTCTAGATAACACCGGCGTAGCCACGGTTGAATCGACCGCAACAAGCGCGCCGTGTTGATGCGCTAAATCACTCACTTTGGCGATATCGGTGACGGTCCACAATGGATTCCCTGGCGTTTCAATCCACACTAACCGCGTTGGTGCTTCAGCAAGCGCGCTGCGGACTTGTGCTAAATCGTCCATGTCTACCCAACGAACTTGCAGCCCCATGTCTGCGCCAAAGGTCTTTAACCAGTTGCGCAACGCCCAGTACATTACCTTTGGGGCAAGCATGCGGTCGCCGGGCTTTAACGCCTGGAAAACGGTGGTTGCGGCGGCGTTGCCGGATGCAAATAGCTTGGCATCGATTGCATTCTCTAGCGATGCGATTACGCGCTCGGCGGGCAAATATGAAGGGTTGTCCGCGCGTGAGTATATCCTTCCGGAGCGATACTGATTATCGGCATCACGCAAGTAGGTGGTGGATACGTGTATTGGGGCAATCAAGCTCCCGCTAGCTTGGTCAATTTCTCCCAGTGCTTGCGCGACTCTAGTTTGCATAGAAGAAAAAGATGAAGATTTTGCTTGGCTCACGGTAAACCTCAAACAGAATTGGCTCGTATAGATAGGTGAATTTTCGTTCATTGACTATAGAGGTTAGTTATTATGCGTACTATAACTCGGATTCTTGTTGCCGTCAGTTCGCTGTTGGTCGCACAAACTGCGCTAGCGGACGAATGCGAGCTCACCATCACTGGTAATGACATGATGCGTTACGATAAAACAGAGCTGTCTGCGCCGGCAAGTTGTAAAGAAGTGACCGTGACTCTGAAACACTCTGGTACGTTAGCGAAGAGTGTGATGGGCCACAACTGGGTACTGACCCTGCCTGAAGACATGCAGAGCGTTGTGCAGTCTGCGATGTCGCTGAGTTTGGAGGAAAACTATATTCCAGACACCGACAAAATTATTGCTCATACAAAAGTTGTGGGTGGTGGTGAATCAGACTCAGTCACGTTCTCGACTGCAGACTTGAAAGCCGGCAAAGATTACCAGTATTTCTGCTCGTTCCCTGGTCATTCTTCAATGATGAAAGGAACGTTCCGTCTTACCCAGTAACCGACAGAAAAAATGTAAAAAAGATAACGGCGGGGCTGGCGCTCCGCCGTTTTGCTGACAGAGACAAATATGACTAAGTGGTTAACGACATTACTGTTTGCTAGCAGTTTACTGATGCCGATGGCAAGCCAAGCACAGCAACGCGAGCAGCGTGCTGAATTAGTGATTGTGCAACCGTTACAGTTCGAGCGTGCGCAACAAGTGGTGGAAGCGGTAGGAACAGCTCAAGCAATGCGTTCAGTCGCACTGTACCCGAATGTCGCTGACCGCGTGACTGGGGTACATTTTACCCCGGGCGAGCATGTCGATGCAGGAGAGCTGTTACTTGAGCTCGATGCGCGGCATCAACGAATTGCCGTACAACAGGCTCAAATTACTCTGCGAGATGCTGAACGTAAGGTAACTCGTCTGCGTAAGAGTGAGCAAGGTGGTGCTGTTCCGCAATCAGAATTAGATGATGCGATAACTGCGCGAGATCTTGCCGCAATAGCGTTAGACCAAGCCCGAGTTGAACTGGATGACCGTCGCGTTTATGCGCCGTTCGCCGGTGTTGTCGGACTCACCGACGTGGAGGTGGGTGACCGCATTACCGAGCAGACATTGATTACCACTATCGACGATCGCTCTCAATTATTGATCGAATTCACTGCACCAGAATCGGCTTTACCCTTGCTGCAACAGGGGGCGGAACTGCGTTTTAGCCCATGGGCGTTCGCCGACCGCCAAGTAACGGCAACAGCCGTGGAACTGGATTCAAGAATTGATCCGCAAACGCGAATGATCCGCGCACGAGCCAAAATTCCCAACCCAAACGACGAATTTCTGCCAGGCATGAGTTTTCGCGCGACGTTAAGTTTAGCCGGTGAGTGCTTTGCCGTTATTCCTGAAGCAGCATTGCTATGGGGCGCCAATAGTCCCTATGTGTGGCTGGCTAAGCAGCAGACAGCACAGCGCATTGAAGTCCAGATTGAACAACGTTTAGCTGGACGTGTTTTAGTCAGTGGTGAGTTGCACCAAGGCGACATTCTTATTACCGAGGGTGTACAAAGCTTGCGCGACGGACAAGCGATACGCTACCAGCATGCACAGCTCGACGAACCGGTTGCTGAACAAGAAGTGCCTGCTGCTGTTGGCGCCAGCGGAGAATAACCCATGGCAAACCATTCAGCGCAACCATATAGTAAACATGACGCTAAAGCACAGTCAGAACTAGTCAACGATTTACCTTCTGCGTCTATTCGTCGTCCAGTGCTGATAGTGGTGCTAAATATCCTTATCGTAATCGCCGGGATAGCGGCACTTATGGGGGTGGAAGTCCGCGAGTTACCTGATGTTGACCGCCCAGTGTTGACAGTGCGGGCATTTCTACCAGGCGCCGCACCAGAAACCGTTGATGCGGAGTTAACCAGCGTACTTGAAGGCGCCGCAGCGCGGGTGTCGGGGGTGAAATCTATTCGTTCGCAGTCGGAAGAAAATAATGCCCGCATCGTGGTGGAATTCAATCCTGGTGTCGATTTAGATGTGGTAGCCAGTGAAACTCGCGAAGCCGTTAGCCAAGTACAAAACCGACTGCCGGAGGACGTTGAGCAAGTGACCGTGGTTAAAGCGGATGACGATGCCCGTGCAGTGCTCGACATTGCGGTCTCTAGCGATAGCCTTAGCCTTGAACAATTGACTCGGCGCTTAGAAACCGATTTAGCCCCAGAGTTTTTAGCCATTGAAGGGGTGGCCGACGTACAGCTTAATGGCGATCGGGAGCGAGTGTTACGCGTTGCTTTAGATCCCCTCAAGCTTTCCAGTTATGGTTTGTCGGTAACGGATGTCGCTAATGCCTTGCGGCAAGCTCCTTTTGATGTGCCAGCGGGCAGCTTTCGCTCAACTGATCAACGCCTGATTGTTCGTGCTGATGCAACGTCGGTGACCGCTCAGCAAGTAGAAGACATTTACATTAACGATACCACGCGCATTGGCGATGTGGCGCAAGCCTATTTTTCGCCGGCCGACGCAGAAAGTTTCGTGCGCTTGGATGGCAAGCCAGTGGTCGGCTTAGGAATTATTCGTCAGGCTGGCTCTAACACCATTGAGATATCCGACAAAGCACTAAAAATGGTTGAGCGGCTGCGTAAGCGTTTTCCTGATATGAGCATGACGGTCACCAACGACGATGCCGAATTTATTCGCAAATCTGTGACCGAAGTGGTGATCACGCTGGGTATTACCATCGCCTTAGTGGTCGCAACCCTGTGGGTATTTATCGGCTCGCTACGAGCAACCATTGTGCCGGCGTTCTCCATTCCGGTTGCCTTGTTCGGTGCAGTGGCCGCCATTTGGTTGCTAGGCTTTTCGGTGAATATTCTGACCTTGTTAGCGTTGGTGCTGGCAACCGGCTTGATTGTTGACGATGCCATTGTTGTGGCAGAAAACATTCAGCGTCGCCGTGCAGAAGGTTTGGGCCCTCGAGCCGCTGCGGTACTGGGAACCCGAGAGGTATTCTTTGCGGTTATCGCGACAACCGCGGTATTAGCGGCGGTGTTTCTCCCCATTGCCTTTTTACCCTCTACTGCAGGCCGTTTGTTCCGTGAATTTGGCGGTGTGCTGGCGGCAGCGGTATTGATATCGTCATTCGTGGCGTTGTCGTTGGTGCCGGCTTTTACTGCACGCTTGCCAAAAGATGCCGGTAAAAAGAACATCTTTGCTGGCGCGGGATTGCGTGCTCGCGAGTTTTATCATCGCAGCTTAAAACTGGCATTACGATGGCCATGGACTGTGTTCTTGGCTTCATTGTTGGCTGCGGGAGGCGGCGCTTGGCTGTATAACTCGGTAGATAATGAGCTGTTACCCAGCGAAGACCGTGGTGTTATACGAGTGTTTGCCAGTGGTCCCGACGGCGTTGGCCTGAACTTTATGGACCGCCAAGCACGGCAATTAGAGGGAATTCTGAAGCCGTATCTAAAGCAGGGTGAAATTGAATCGCTGTACACTGTCGTCGGTCAGTGGGACGTGAATAGGGTCTTGATCACCGCTCCGCTAGTGGATTGGGAGCAACGCCAGCGCTCGCAGCAGCAGATCAGTGCGGAGTTACGCGGCCCCGTTTCTGCGGTGCCTGGAGCTCCAGGGCGCGTATTCAGTTCTAACAGTTTGAATTTACGCGGCCAAGGCGGTGGCCTTGAGCTGGCGATCACCGGTGAAAAATACCAACAGATTTATCAAGTCGCACAGCAATTCGCTGCAGCGGTTGAACAACGCTTTCCCGCGCTGAAGAATCCTCAGATCTCGTTTCAGCCAACCCAGCCCCAGCTAAGGGTTAAAATTGATCGTTCGCGTGCGGCGGAGCTAGGCGTTGACCTTAACGAAGTGTCTGCGACACTGCGCGCCGCAATCAGTGGCGATGATATCGCTGACTTGAATGTCGGCGACCAAGCCATTCCGTTAATCTTGCAAACCCGCATGAATGCCATTAAAGCACCCTCTGATTTACAGAACCTCTACGTCAAAGGACGTGCGGGGCAACTAGTGCCGCTGTCGAGTATCGCCGAGATTGTTGAAGAGGGCGTTTCAGCAGAATTAGAGCG
This sequence comes from Idiomarina tyrosinivorans, assembly GCF_003987475.1. Lineage (GTDB taxonomy): Bacteria > Pseudomonadota > Gammaproteobacteria > Enterobacterales > Alteromonadaceae > Idiomarina > Idiomarina tyrosinivorans. Next base: position 216,753 of record NZ_PIQH01000003.1, read on the forward strand.
GCATGCCCAGCGGCGCGCTATCGAAATTAGCATGGACTTGCCAGAAAGCTATCCGATGGAACAAGCAGTGGATGAGTTGCGCAATTTAGCGCAAGAAATGCTTCCAGACGGCAATGGTTTGGTGTTTTTAGGCGAGGCTGCAACCTACGAAGATACCCAAAACGAAGTAGCGTTGACCTATTTACTGGCATTTATTGTGGTTTTCTTAGTACTGGCTGCACAGTTTGAGAGCGTTAACAGCGCAACGGTGGTTATGGCGACCGTCCCGTTCGGCATTGCAGCCGCCATTTATGCGCTGTTTTTAACCGATACCTCGCTGAACATTTATTCGCAGATTGGCTTGGTGATGTTGATTGGTTTGCTGGCAAAGAATGCGGTGCTATTGGTCGAATTTGCCGACCAATTGCGCGATCGAGGGCAGAGTGTTGCCGATGCAGTAGAAAATGCCGCTATCATCCGCTTGCGGCCGATTATGATGACCTTGGTATCGACGGTTCTTGGTGGTTTACCGCTGATTTTATCCAACGGCGCGGGTGCAGAGGCGCGAAACGCCATTGGTTGGGTAGTATTTGGCGGACTTGGGTTAGCCACGGTGTTCACGCTTTATTTAACGCCGATCATTTACGTCGCGTTGGCGCGTTTTACTAAGCCGCGTGCAGATGAAAGTGAACGCTTACATCAAGAATTATTGGCTGCTGAGCAAGCGGATTAATCCGCTTGCTTGAACCATTCATCCCGCAATTTTTCTAAGGTGCCATCGGCTTCCAATGTCGCTAACGCTTGGTTGATACCTTGCAAGCGCTGCTGGTTACCCCGTCTAACCGCAAACGCGACCTCGGTCTTATCGTGGGGGCGCCACAACACGCGAACCTTGCCATGCTGCTGTTGAGCCAAATATTTGCCCACCTGCAGTGGCATGATCACCGCCTCGACCTCGCCTGCCAGTAAGCGAGACATGGCCTCTTGCTTACTCGCGGTGTGCATCACTCGCATACTGCTGTATATACCCAAGGCTTTTAACTGGTTCTCTAGCTCTGATTGGCGATCGCCGGTGATTTTTTTGCCAGTGAGGTCGGCAACCGTCTCGGCAGCGCTGGCCTCGTCACGCACAAAAATCACGGTTTCGCGAGCATAATAAGGTTGGCTAAAAGCGAAATAGGGCAGGCGCTCTTGGGTGATCTCCATTCCCGCAGCGATATCAATTTCCCCAAACCGCAACAACCCGACAACATCGTCCCAGTCGTATTGCTGAAGATCTAGCGGTTCGTTCATGCGGTCAAAAACGGCGCGCGCGACGGCAACATCGAAGCCAGTGATTTCACCGGCGATATCGAACTGGTAAGGTGGGTAGCCAGTGGCTACCCCCACTTCATCAGCGGCAAAGCTTGGGGGAGACAATAATATTGTCAGTAATCCGATTGCGCCGATAGCCTTCACTCGCCGGTAACCTCTAATTTCGTTTTGATGTAATCACTATGACGTAAATATAGCAGGTCGGCGATTTGCCGCATCATTGCTTCTTCGTATGGGTCTAACTTGCCATCGGCATACGCCGTTTGCCAGAGTTGTTTGATTAACTGCACGCGGTCAGGGTAAGAAAGGGCTTTTAGTGGTGCGGTTACTTCCTGTAACGAACTGGCTCCTTCACCATAGTCTGAGGCTTTTTCAAAGGCTGCAGTGGCTTGTTGTTCGGAAAGTCCCGATTCTTTTACCAATTGTGTAATGATCCAGCGAGTTTCCGTTCCGTCGCGTTGATTATCGGCACGACTCATTTCGCTCATCAACACCAGCCCTTGAACCTGTGCTTCGCTGAGCCCGTCAATTTGTGGTAGTGGTGATAATGATGCTTGATTATCCTTAGCTTTATTCAGCAATGACTGTAAAGCGGCAAACATGCTAACTCCTCTAGTTAAGAGACTTCGAGATTCGGCAGTTGGATCGTGAATTCACTGCCTTCGCCGGGTACCGAGCGCAAACTAATTTGGCCTTTAAGCTTTTGCGTGACCAAGTTGTATACAATACTCAGACCTAAGCCTGATCCGCCTTGATTTCGGGAAGTGGTATAAAATGGATTGAACGCTTGTTTTTGCACGTCTTGTTCCATACCGCGGCCGTTATCGGCAAATACCAGTTGTAGGCCATTCTCTGTCGCACTGACGTTGATACTGATCTGATTCTGCTCGTTGGCTTCATTAAATGCGTGCTCATTCGTATTGCTGACCAAATTAGTGATGATCTGCGCGATCGCTCCTTGAAAGGTTTTAATCTGCAATTGTGCGTCGCCATGGATAGTGATGTCGACCAACTTCTTTTTCACCAAAGGCTTCAGTGAAACAACCAAGGAGCGTAAATAATCGACCATTTCTACGTCGACCAGTTCAAAACTGGATTGATCCACCGCGGTGCGTTTGAAGTTTTGGATCAGCTTTGCGGCGCGGTGGAGGTTACTTTCCATTAAGTCGTAAGCCTCTTCGGCTTCCTCGATGAAGCTAAGCAACAGGCGCTTCGACAACTTGCCATCGTTAAATTGTTGATGCAGCTGTTTGATCCGCTGCTTACACAGGGAGGTTGCAGTGACTGCCACCCCAAGCGGCGTATTCACTTCATGTGCGACACCGGCCACGAGTTTCCCCAGTGCTGCCATTTTTTCGGTTTCAACTAACCGCTGCTGTGCCATGCGGAAGTTATCCAGCGCTTGTTCTAGCGATGCTGTTCGGGCTTTCACACGATTTTCTAATTCGGCATTTTGAGCAACTAATTGGCGCTCGTAAATTTCTCGCTGATAGGCACTCAACGCGCGACCATAAATGTCGGCCAACATACCAACAAAAGCGACCTCATCTTCGTGCCACCGCCGGCCTTTTTCGCGACCTTCGCAACAAAGTACGCCAATCATCTCACCGCGGTGACGTAAGGGTATATTCAACATGCTAAAAATGCCGTAAGCCGGTAAGTATTCGGCAGCAAACTCTAACGTCGCGGTATTGTCGTAGGCATCGTTAGCGATAATGGTGCGTTCTTTTCGCAGAGCCGCAAAATAGCTGGGAAAATCGGCAGCATGTATTGCCGTGTCGGTTTCAGTGATATCGCCATTATCGCAGAGAATGGCGCAGTGGAGTGCGTCTTTATTGTCGTTTAATAACCAAATGCCGGCGCGGGTTATGTGTAACCCCTGTACCGCGGATTGGATAATCAGTTGCTGAGCAGCATCTAAATCACCGCGGTCTATTTTGTCGGATCTTGAAACCTCTAACAGAATGTCTTCCAGTTCTGCGCGCATGGCAATCCTCGCCGATACTTTTCTCCATCCTATGCAAAGCGTCGAAGAAAAACAAATTTAGGCTTTTTCAGCCACTTCTGTCACTCGTTGTCGGAACCAACGATGGCCAGCATCGTGTTGCAATAATGGGCTCCAGATCATGGTCAAGGCGAGCGCTGGGATGTTAAATGGCGGTTGCTTAATCACCAACCCCGGGTCGTCGGCGTAGAGTTGTGCAGCACGGGTTGGCAGGGTCGCGACCAAGCCTTGGCGCGCTAGATACATCGCTACGTGATAATTGCGGGTAAACACTTTGATGTTACGACGCAAATCCTGTTCCGCCAGCGCCTCATCGACCCAGCCCAGCTTTTGCACATCGTGCGGATTCATGCCCACGCCGACGCCAAAGCCGGTTTTACTCACCCAAACATGCTCGGCTTCGAGGTAGTGCGGCAGATCATAGTGCGTGAGTAATGGATGGTCGTTACGGATCAGCACCGAAAAATCATCGTCCCAAAGCGATTTTTGGTGAAACGACTGGGGAAGCTTTTCAAAACGATTAATGGCGAGGTCAACTTTACCATTTTCGACATCGTGAAAACTGATGTCACTGGGTGTCATAATGTCTAGTGAAATACTTGGTGCCTCCTCTGCCAGCGCCTCAAGCAGCATTGGAATCAGCGTTGAAGCTGCGTAATCAGAGGCCATGATGCGAAACACTCGATCGCTGGTTTGGGCTTCGAATTCTCGCGACGGCTGGATCATTTCTTCTACCGAATAGAGCACTTCGCGGAGTGGCTGCATCATTGCTAGCGCCCGTTCGGTGGGAACCATACCCTCACTGGTGCGAACAAGCAGCGGGTCGTTCAGGAGTTGCCGAAGCCGTTTGAGTCCGTTACTCATTGCTGGCTGGGTGATGTTAAGTTGCGCTGCGGCCTTGGTGACATTGCACTCGCGTAACAACACATCTAAATAGATCAGTAAGTTGAGATCGATCGACTGCAGGTTGTTCATAAAAATAATCCCAGCATATAGATAATGCTGGGATTATAAAGCTGATGAATAAACTACACCAGTCTAGTGTTTACACATTACGGGTCGCGATAGCTGGCGAAATCCGTGACGCTTTAGCCGCTGGACCATAGACCGCAAGTTGGCCGACCAGCCATAGCACCACCATGGCGACCGGTAAGTAAATCCAACCAATACGCGGTAGGTCGAAGGCATCCACCAGCCAGATATTCAGGCCGATACTGCCGATGATACCGAGTAACAGCCCCGCGCTGGTGATGACGAAGTTCTCCAGTAAGAAGTACTTGAGGATATCACCGCGTGAAGCCCCTAGCGCTCTACGAGTACCAATTTGGCGACGGCGCCGGTTAATGGTGAAGGTGACTAATCCGACAATGCCCAGTGCGGTAACAATCAGTAAGATACTAATAATCACCCACAAAATCGTCTGCATCGCATTGGCGTCTCGGTAGCTTTGTTCGCGCACATCAGAGATGGTTTCGATAGGGAACAGCATGCGCCCAACATCGCGCGACTCTAGGTAGCTTTTAACGGCTTCGAGGACTTCATCACGACGGCCTGGCTCAGTCCGCACTAAGTAACGGCTGAATTTATACATCGTCCGAATGGGCGTGATCATGGTGCGCTCGACATTATCCCAGCCCACCCAAGGTGCTTGCAGTTGGTCAATAATACCGGCAATAGTGATAGGCTCATTACGATTGATATAAACGGTTTTATTAACCACTTGCTGCGGGCTCAAGTCCGGAAATAGCGCTTCCGCCATAGCTTTCGAGATGATCGCTCGCTGCGGCCATTCGCGCGTATTACCGTCACGGAATTCTACTTCAGTCGGATCGAAGTTTTCACCCGCAATTAGCTTTACCCCGTAGGTATTCAGGGCGTGATCGTCTGCCATGTAAATAGCGACACCTAAGCCTTCTTTATCTGCTCCCGGTTCAACTTGCAGGCCCATAGAGGTGCCGCCGTTAGACATAGGTACAGAGTTTGTTTGAATGGCATCAACAACGCCCGGCATGTTGCGAATATGGTCGAGGTCGGTTTGCACCACGTACTTCTCGTTGAAGTCATCACGATATCCATACTGTGCCACCACGAATTGGTTCGCTTCATCAAGGCCTGAGCTACGAGCCATCAACTCGCTGCGGTTAATGATCATATGGATCGCATTCACCATAATGGTCATGGTAATGGCGATTTGCAGAGCAATCAGCATTGCCCCGGTTTTGTTGCGCAACAAGGCGCGAATAATTGGACCAAAATCTTTCATTATGCGTGTCCTTGCCTTATTGCGTTTTCAATTGCCCAGCAGGCGGAATACGGCAGGCGCGCCAGGTCGGATAAAGACCAGCTAACATGCTGCTAACCACCGCTAATGCGATACCGATAAGCACTAACTTCATGTCTAATGTTGCTAAGTCCGGCTTTAGGTTGTCGCCGTAAAGGTGACGCACCCCAGCAAGACCCGCCCAAGCCAACAACAAGCCAAAAATACCGCCGGCAAAACCAATCAAGCCGGTTTCGACCAGGTGCTGCCAGTAGAGCTGAGTTCGAGAGGCGCCAACCGCACGGCGTAATGCAATTTCGCCAGCCTTACCGACAAATTTGGTAAGTAATAAGCCGATTGTATTGAGTAGGCATACCAATAAGAACATGAATGACATGTACATCATCATTTTCGCGTCATCAGCGACAACGCCTTGCTTCTTCATCCACTCCATGACGTCTGATAGACGGTTGTTGAGTGGGCGCGGGAAGCGGCCGAGTTTCTTCTGTTCCATCACGTAACTGTTCAAGAAACTCATGTAGTTGTCTTTGGCATTGTTATCTGGCAACTCCGCCCAGAACTGGTAATTCACACACTCAGATTGCAGAAAGGCTTTAAAGCCGTCGCCCTCGGGAGTCTTCCAACAGTTGGTGTTACCAGAGTTAGGCAATTCCAAATCCCGTTTCAGAATAAAAGGTACATACACGTCTTCTTGTTCACCAAACGCGCCGTTGGTGACATCGTAGAAATGTGGCGTTGGTTCCCAGGTGTCCATAACACCAACAATACGATATTGCTCGCCCTGCATTCGGAGAGACTGTCCCACTGAGTTTTCACCGTTAAACAGCTTTTCGTTTAACGCTTTAGTAATAACAACCACTAAGTCGCCGTTATCATCAGCAGCTTGGTTCCAACCCTGGCCATACAGAAATGGCACGCTAAACATGGGGAAGAAGTCTTTACTGGTTAGCCGACCGCGAGCGTGGAACGGCTTCACTTCTTGGTTGTCGGGCTCAACAATAAAATTGGTTTTAGCCATGGCAACCTGGCGCTCAGCTTTGTTAGCGTGAAGCAAATTCAGCGCATCACGGAAAGTGACTTGATCGGGTGGCTCATTGGGTTCATCGAAAGGGTCGTTCGGATCCCAGTTATCCAATTGTACATAGTAGAGTTGGTCACTTTTGCTCGGAATTGGGTTATTCGACATCATATAGTTGACCGTTAGGGTGGTCATTGATGCGCCTATACCGAGTGCTATAGCCGTTACCATCAGTGCTGATAAAATTGGATTGCGTTTAATGCTCAGCCACGCGAGCTTTAGATAATACCCCAGCATACCACCTCCTTATGCGCGCAACTGTGAAACCACTTTCGGCTCACGTTCGTTTTCTGTGACCTGGCCGTCACGCACAGTGATGTGACGTTGGGCTCGGGCAGCGAGGTTAGGGTCGTGGGTGACCATTACGATGGTGGTGCCGTTAGCGTTAATCGACTCCAATAACTCCATCACGCTCTCGGCCATTTGGCTATCGAGGTTACCGGTGGGTTCATCCGCTAATAAGAACCGCGGTTGCCCAGCCAGTGCGCGCGCAATAGCAACCCGTTGTTGTTGTCCACCGGACAACTGCGCGGGGATGTGTTTCATGCGGTTAGCGAGGCCGACCACGTCTAAGCTTTCTTCTATACGGCGCTTCCGTTCTGCTTTACTGAGGTTACGGTAACGCAATGGGACATCAACGTTGTCGTACAGGTTTAGGTCGGGAATCAGGTTAAAGCTCTGAAATATAAAGCCGATTTTTTCGTTACGTAGGCGCGACAAGGTATTGTCTTTCAAGCCTTTAACCGACTCACCGTCTAAGGTGTACTCGCCACCGTCGAAGGTTTCCAGTAAACCCGCGATATTGAGGAAGGTGGTTTTGCCTGAACCTGATGGTCCGGTGACCGCGACAAAGTCGCCTTCGTTCACTTGTAGGCTGAAGTCTTTCAACGCGTGAGTTTCCACCGTATCGGTGCGGAAGACTTTGCTGATGTGCTGCATGCTTAACATTGTGAGGTTCCTTATTCTTGTTAGCGATTGATCTTCACGGTGGTTGCACCGTTGAATCGTTCGGTATTAGAGACAATGATTTGATCGCCGGCTTTTACACCGTCGAGGATTTCGACGCTATTCAAACTGCTGGCGCCGGTGACAATTGGGGTTTTGGTGGCAACATCGCCGTTAACCAAGTAGGCCACGCGACCTCCTTCGGTTTGTAGGAAAGGTCCGCGTTGCACGGTGAGCACGTTTTCTTTGTGCTCTAGCAGCACGCGTGTAGTCAGGCGTTGATTTTGGCGCAATCCGGCTGGCATAGAGTCCGCAAAGCGCACGGTACCTATGACTTCGTTATCACGAATTTCGGGTGAGATAGCCACCAACTTGGCGGGGTGTTTTTGACCGTTGTAATCAATTTCCGCGTCCATACCAATGGCAAGGTCGTCGGCGTAGCTTTCAGGAATACCGATTTCGATTTCAAACGCAGTGAGATCGACCACACTCAGTATCGCCTGGTTTTTCGCCACTTGGTTTTTCTGATCAAGTTCACGGTTACCGACGATACCATCAACGGGCGAGCGGATTTCTAAACCATCGACTTGGCGTTGTAGTTCACGTACCAACAATTGTTGGCGGTTGACTTCTAACTGTAATGCGCGCAGGTCGAAGTCTAAACTTTCAGCGTTTAACTTGGCGTCTTCGACCGCGTGTTTATACACCACTTTGGCATTTTCTAAATCGTCTTGCGCTTTTTCATAATCGATTTGACTGATTGCTCGGCTTTTCCAGGCTTCGTCAGCGCGGCGTTTTTCTCTATTGGCAGCAGTCAGAGTAACTTGTGCTAGGTCCACTTGCTTCTGGTTTTCCAGTGCCTCTTTTTTGGTTTGGATACGTTGCCGATCCAAATTCATTTTCAAGCTGTCGAGGGTAGCTTTCTCTTGTTGCAGTTGGTTAGCCAGTTCTGGGCTATCGATTTTCGCCAATAACTGACCTTTCTTAACCTCATCACCCGCATCTACCTGATAGGTTACAATCCCCTCTGCAGGGGCATACAAAGTGGGGCTTACCGCGGCAACCACGCGACCTTGAATAGAAACGTCGCGGATAAAGTCGTCACGGGTTACGGTGGCAATGCGAATGTCCTCGCTGCCAACTGAAGCTTCGGCTTGCGACCAAGAACTGATCATTGGAATGGTGACAATGAGTAACACCACAATAGCGGCACCAAGCCCGACAAGCTTGAGGTTTAGCTTACGTTTGCTGGGTTGGCGAACCACATCCTGACCACTGGTATCAGCAATCTTTTTCATAATACTCCCTTAACGTTTTACTTCTGCTGTTAAGTGAGTCGATGCAAGTGGCTAAAAGGTTGGAAAAATTTATTGGGGAGGTGTAACGAAGTATGTCAAAAAAAAGGCGCGTTCATCGACGCGCCTTGTAGGGATTTAGAATTCCCATTCCAACTGCCAACGTACAATAGTGTCGTCAGTGGTATCGTTGAGGCCGGCCAACACGCCCAGTTCCCAACCAATTTTGGAATCTTTTAAGCGCTTTTCGCCAAAAATAACCGGGCCAAACGCTTGGGTATGTTCGTCGACATAGTACTCGACACCAGGCTCAAACTCAGGATTCATCCGATATTTCAATTGGAATGAACCCAATGTTTCAACTTCGCTTTCGGTTTTGTCGCCACCCAGTTGCTTTTCGAACAACACGTTGGCAGTGGCAACAAAACGGCCAAAGGATTTTTGTACAATCGGTCCGGCTTTTACTTCCCACAGATCTGCGTCGAATTTTTTCTCTAATTCGACCAACATACCAAAGTCAGCCCAATATTCACCTTGCTCGCTGAGCTGAAATTTACTTTCGATTTCAGCCTCTTCGACTTCGAAGTCACCGTCTTCCTTTTCGCCGATAAGGTAACCTTCAATAAACCAATTGTCGGTCACGCCATAGCCGCCACCAAATTTGATTTCGCTGCTATCACCTTCAAGGCCGTGAATACCACGTAACTCCAGTTCTACCTCTCCCAGTTCCACGTTGGGATTGTAGACTTTATCGACGCCAGCATTAGCGACGGCAGGAAGCAAGGCCGCGGTAGCCACAGAGGCGAGTAACGTTTTTTTCATAATATCTCCGTTTATTAAGCGGTTAGTTCTTTTGAGTTAGGTGTGTTTGAGCGTTTAACCCAAACCATAAGACTGGCGATGGTTATCAGTACCAACAGGTATGCAACAAGTGCAGCCGGTGTTGGGCGTGCTTGATAGCCAATTAAAATATGTAAAATTTGACCGAACCATGACTGCTCTGAGAGCCAATCGCTGGTATTCCATAACGGTGCTTGGCTAGGCACGATGCCTGCTTGCGCAAGGTAACCAGTGGCGGAAGCGGCAAGGCCTGCTGCAAGTAATAAAATGACCCAACTGGTGACGCTAAATAGCCACTTGGTGGGAATGGCGATAAGTCCCCGGTAGAGCAGAAGACTGACAATAATACCTGCCGCTAAACCCAACAATCCACCCCAGAGCATATCCAGTGCTGCAGAGCCTGCTGCAGCGATGCCATACAGGAACAATGCCACTTCAGAGCCTTCGCGCAGAACTGCCATAGCGACGGCAATGGTGATGACATAAAGCGGAAGTTCACCGCTGCTCACTTTATTCCCCAAGGCCGATAAACGTGCGCTAAGTTCACGCGCGTGCTTGGCCATCCAGACGTTATGCCAAGCCAGCATCAATACTGCACTGAATAATATGCCGGCGTTAAGCAATTCTTGTCCCATACCAGAAAACGCACTGGAGATACCCGAGGCAAAACTGGCGACAATCACTGCGCCAACTAAACCGGCACCCACACCCAGACTGATGTAGCGGCGGTAACCCAAAATGCCTTTACTGGCAGCGGCGACAATACTAATGATCAACGCCGCTTCGAGGACTTCGCGAAAAACAATGATGGCTGATGCAGACATGCTTACAGACCTTATTTAACGAGGATTTTGCCTTGTGCTGTGGCTTGATTGAACTCCCCGAAGAAGGGATATTCACCAGCACTCAGCGGGCCAATAAAGATAATGGCTTGACTATTGCCGGGGATGATTTTTTCGCGGTTCAATTCGTAGCTTTCAAATTCTTCTGGCGTGACGTCTTGGTTCTTCACCAACAGCTTGACTTTAGTGTCTGCTGGAATGGTGATGGTAGCGGGCGAGAACTTGTGATCTTTAATGATCAGTTCATACACATCATCGCCTGCGAACGCCGAACTTGCGCTTACAGCGAGGGCCGCAAATAGGACGAAACGTACGCGAGAAAATAGGCTAGAGAACATTGTAGAGTTACCTTGTTAATGAGAAGTGTTCGCATTATCAATAAAGCCCTAGCGTTTTTCAAGTCGGATCGTCGAAAAAAGCCGATAAACTACCAAGATTGCGGTTTTACTAGGCCTAATTCGATGGCTTTTAATACCGCCCGGGTTCGATCGCGAGTATGTAATTTGCTGAGGATGGTGGACACTTGGTTTTTTACCGTGCCTTCCGATTTGTGCAGCGCTTCGGCAATTTGGCGGTTGCTGCACCCTGCGGCTACCAGTTGTAGCACCTGTATTTCGCGTGCTGATAAATCGACTGCTGGACTCTGCGCAATGCTATTCGCTGTCGCGCATTGTTGTAACAGGCGTTCGGTTAATCCCGCCTGCACATAGCGTTCACCTTTGGCGACTTGAGTGATGGCGGCAACCAATACTTCTAGCGAAACGTCTTTCAGCAAGTAGCCTAATGCGCCGGCACGCATCGCACTCATTAGCAGTTCATGGTCATCAAAAGTGGTCAGCATCAGTGCTCGAACATCGGCATGGTTTTGGCGCAGTGTCTTTAAGGTGGCGATGCCATCGACTTCAGGCATTTGAATATCGAGTAGCAGCACATCAATATCGCCCGCCTGATAGCGGGCTATCGCTTCTTGGCCATTGCCGACACAGGCACAGACATCAATGCTCGGGTCCAAGCTGAGCAAACTGGATACACCCTCACGAACAAGCGTTTGGTCATCGACAATCATTACCCTAATCATTTTAATCTTGTACCTCGATAGTCAAACGCAGGGCTTGTTGGTATTGATCTAAGCTGAGTTGGCCTTGGTGTTGAGCTAAGCGTTCACGAACCCCGGCAATGCCATTACCGGCATTAATTGGCCAATCGCAACGTCCGTTATCCCAGAGCTGTATCGTTACCTGCTGACCCTCGCGAGCAAGCGTCAGCCAAAATTCGCTGGCATTGGAATGCCGTAAACTATTTGTGAGTGCTTCTTGGCAGATGCGGATGAGGTCTTGGCTGAGTTCGAAATTTTTGAGCGCGACATCGCCCTGCATGTGCACTTTTAGGGTAGGGCTGAATTCCGCCAGCGCCTCGAGCGATTCTCGTAGTGATGCCTTTTGTTCGTCACGAATCTCACTCACCGCCTCGCGAACATCCGCCAGCAGCAGTTTTGCTAGCGCATAGCATTGTTGTAACCGCGGCTTTTGTTGCGCATCGGCTTGACGCTCAGCAATTTGCAGATTAATGCTCAACGCAGTGAGATGGTGACCGAGCAAGTCGTGTAACTGGCGCGCAATATGGACGCGCTCTTGCTGTCTGGAAGCTTGTTTCAGTAGTGCTTGGGTAGCCAATAGTTGTTGATGCGCTTGCTCGGCCTGGGCTCGTGCAGCATTTGCCTGCTGTTGGCTATGCATCGCCATCAGCGCAAACAAATTAAAGGTCCAAAATAATGCCGCTGTTAGCAGCATGTAGGATTGTTGCCAGTGATAAGCAAAAACTAACCACTGCGGTAACGCAATTAAGGTGGCTAGCAGCAGCGCTGGGCGAAAGCGCATAAAGGCGGGCAACTGCGCACACCAAATTACCGCAATAATGGCTAAATAGCTAAACGGCAACACCCAGTAAGCGGTGATAATAAGGAGCGCCTGCAAAGCAATTCCCCAACGCGCTTTGCGTAGCTGCGCAGCGGTAGGATGCTCGAGCAGGGTGAGAGCAATAAAAATCAGCAGAAAGCCGATTAATGCTGTGCCGCCAATAACGCTCTGCTGCAACTGCCACTGCTGCTGATTTAGCAGCGCTAACGCACTCACAGTGACAAACCCCCAAGTCAGCAAGCCGACAAGGCGATCGATGGTTAAATACTTCATAAGCATAGTGTTTTTAGGTTTGATTTAGTATCAACGCAAACCAAGGCGGAGGCAATAGGCCGAAAGTCACGTTTCAGCTCATGACTTTTGGCACTTATTCGAACGCTAGTCGACGGGCATAGTAGCGGTTGTCGATTGGGTTACAGAGAATAAGACCATGCAAACACTACATCACGGATTATTACTACTACACATTTTCCTCGGTAGCTTGGCGTTATGCCTAGTTTGGGTTCCTATCCTAAGCCGCAAGGGTGGGCTCAACCATCGTCGGTTTGGGCGTTATTACTCGCTCGCAATGTTAGCGGTTGGCATAAGTGGGGTTGTTATGTCGAGTCTGGTGTTGGCTTGGCCTACGGTGATCAAGGCGCAGGCCTTTGCTAGCAGTGAGCATCCGGAAGCGCTGTTAGAAATGGTACAGAATATGTGGTCGCTATTACTGTTACTGTCATGGCTAACGGTTAGCGGTGTTATTCATGGTAACTGGGTGTTGAAGTATAAACATCAGCGCCAAAAATTGCGCAGCTGGGGGTGGCTGGTGTTACCTCTGGGTCTAGCGGTAGGCGGTTTGTGGGTATTAAAAATTGCCCTGTTCAGCGGCTCGGTATTACACGTGGTATTCGGAAGTTTAGCCTTGTGGAGCAGCTTTACGATGCTCCGCTATGTCTATCGCAAGGAAGTAACGAACACCGCCTGGTTACTGGAACACATCGCCGCTATGGGGGGATCGGCCGTTGGCGCCTACACCGCGTTCTTCGCTTTCGGTGGACGCCATTTATTGAGCTTCGCTAGTGGCTACCAGTTAGTGTTCTGGATAGTTCCTGGCATTGTTGGCGCGTTGTTGATTCAACGCAGCTCGCGCAAGGTTACAGCTTAAAGCGATTAATTAAGTTGTTCAGATCCACCGCCAAACGCGACAGTTCTGTCGCTGAGGCGTTGGTCTGTTCTGCCCCAGAAGAAGTCGAGTTAGATAAATCTCGAATACTCATTAAGCTGCGGTCTACTTCTTTAGAGACTGATGCTTGCTCTTCGGCGGCGCTAGCAATTGACGCATTGCGATTATTGATGTCGTTTACGGCAGTGACAATTTCTTCCAGCGAACGGCCTTCATCGCTCGCGACATCCAAGGTTTTTATAGCTTTTTCTGCACTGCGCTCAATATTTTCTACCGAGTTATTGCTGGTCTCTTGAACCGATTGAATCAGGTTTTCAATTTCTACCGTTGACTGTTGTGTGCGATGCGCCAATGCTCTTACTTCATCGGCAACAACCGCAAAACCGCGCCCTGATTCACCAGCGCGCGCTGCTTCGATAGCCGCGTTCAATGCTAGCAAATTGGTTTGGTCGGCGATGCCGCGAATCACATCAAGTACGGTGACAATTTCTTTCACTTTGTCGGCAAGTTCACCGACCTGTTCAGACGAGACTGACATATCGCCGGCTAGCTCTTTAATCGCATCCAGTGTTTCGCGAACTTGCGCTAACCCTTGCTGCGCCTTCTCGTCGGCAAATACCGATGACTCCGATGCCGCTTGCGCATCACGAGCAACGTTTTCTATAGCGGTAGTCAGTTCGTTGACCGCGGTCGCGGCTTGTTCAAGTTCGTTAGATTGTTGCTGTATGGTACGAGCCGAGTCGTCGGTGACCGAATTTAGCTCTTCAGATGTAGAAGCCAACTGCTCTGAGGATTTCGCGATGGTTTGCAGGGAATTGCGCAACTCTTCTTGCGTCTTACGCAATTCACGTAATAGTTGCGCCGGTTCGTCTTGGCCTTCGACTTCAAAACTTTGGCTCAAATCACGGTCAGCAATACGGTGTGCAACATCCACCGCTTGGCGGAGTGGGTCAACAATGCTGCGGGTGAGTAACCAAGCAAAGGCAGCCAGTAAGCTCAGGGTGATAACGACGACAACTATTAGCCATAAACCGGCACTTTTACGAATGTCTTCCGCCATCGCTGACGCCTCATTAACCTCTCGCTTCTGGTAATCCACTAAGTCGTCTAGTAGTGTCGAAATTTTGTTTGTGAGAGGAAGTTGCTGATTATCTCGCAGGCTAAGTGCTGCAGAGGTTTGGCCGCTATTAATGAGGTTCAGAAATTGCTTTTGTATGTTCCAGTATTGATTTTGTAACTGCTCGTAGTCGGCAATCAGTTGTTTGGCCTTGGCGCTGTCCGCCAGTTGTTTAAGTTGCTGATGATGCGATTGCATGTTCTGTTTCGCATCTTCTAGCTTGGCGGTGTACTTTTGCCGACCACTGGCACTGTCTGCGGCAGCGATATTGGCGGTGTGTACGCGGACGCGTAAAAACTCTCGGTCGATTCCGTTGATCTGCTCTGTGCTAGGAATTTGTTGTTCAGTAATCTGGGCTAGCTGTTCAGACACACTATTCAGTTGCGCTATAGCAAAAATACCCATTGCTAAAACAATCACGCCAATTAATCCAAAGGCGCCGCTGGCGCGAATCCCCACAGATAGGTTACGAAACATTCGGTGACTCCAACTTATTATTCGACCGATCACTGTTGCAGATGGTGGGTTGAACAGCGAACCAGATTATTATTTGTCTATATCATTAGTGCTATCGGCACAGTGGTCACATTCTTGAGATTTTACCGACTCGGTATTGTTTGTGATTGGTACAAAAATGGCAAGCCCATGCGCTATCTTATCGCTCAGTTGGATCGCGCGTTCTAAGCCCAGAAAAATACTCACGTTGCCTGAGCGTTGGCCAATGCCAGTACCAATACTCACTGAGTTATCGGGCTGGTCTTCGCTACCTTGCAGCACAATCCCGTTGGCACCGAGTTGTGCGGCTTGCTGTCGTAACTGGTTAATCACAAAGCGCTGCTCTGCTTGTTCACCGAAGCGGAAAGAACCATCGCTAGATGCCTTTATTAGGGCAATTTCTTCCGCTTCAGCGGGCTTTTGCCGATAAAACTGGACGGTATCGGGATTAATTGCGGGGTGCTTAGTACCTAACATAACAACTGAAGGCTCGCTGGCGCAGCCCGCTAACAGCGCAGCAAGGACTACGCCAGTAAAATACTGTTGAATTGTCATAGACTGCTCCGAAAATCGCCATTCTGCGTACAAGCTTAAGACAAATAAGTGTTGTGGTATAGTGAGACCACAGATGTAAGCAGAAGGATAAGAATAATGGCGGCGTTCGGAAAAACGTTTATGCCGAAAATGACCTTGGCCAAGTATGAAAATGGTCAATGGCAAGAATTTAACTTAACCTCAGCGGAGCAATTGACGCTGCACCCAGGCGCACACGTATTGCATTATGCCAGTACCTGTTTCGAAGGGTTGAAAGCATTTCGTCACCGAGATGGCAGCGTGCATATTTTTCGCCTCGAGAATAATGTGGCGCGCATGCAACAAAGCGCTCGGTTATTGAATCTGCCGGAAATTAATGCTGAGCAGCTGCGGGCGATGATCATCCGTGTCGTCGAGGAGTATGTTACCGAGGTACCCGAACCGCCGGGCTCAATGTATATTCGGCCAACACTGATAGGCACCGAAGCCGCTATTGGTAAAGCCGCTGCACCGACCGATAGCGCAATGCTGTACGTTTTGCTTTCGCCGGTGGGGGATTACTTTGCGGGTGGAGAGCGGGCGTTACGGTTGTTGGTCGAAGAAGATGGCATGCGCTGTGCCGCGCACATGGGCATGATTAAAAGTGGTGGTAACTACGCGAGCGCAATGCCACATATTTTAGCGGCGAAAGCCGGACACCAAGCAGACCAAGTGTTGTTTGCTCCGAATGGCGATGTGCAGGAAACGGGCGCTGCTAACTTTTTATTGCTTGATGGTGACGAACTGATTACTAAGAATCTGGACTCGACCTTTTTGCATGGTATAACCCGTGATTCGCTATTAACCCTTGCGGCTGATATGGGCTATCGCGTTAGTGAGCGAGAACTCACAGTGTCGGAACTGCTAGAACGCGCTGCTCATGAAGATTGTGAGGCAGCATTGTCGGGTACCGCCGCAGTATTGGCGCCAGTGGGTGAACTGCTTCACAATGGCACATTGCACAAAGTGGGAAGCGGCAACATTGGCACTAAAGTCAAACAGCTTCGACAGGCACTCAATGCTATTCAATGGGGTCAAGCCGCCGATAAATATGGCTGGTTGACGCGTGTTAGTCAGCGCTAACGATACAGTTTCGGCCAGCGCCTTTAGCGCGATAGAGCGCTTGGTCGGCGCGTTGATAGATCTGTAGAAATTCGTCCTTATCGGCGGTTCGGGTCATGCCCACAGAAATGCTGTATTTGATTTCCGTACCGTCGTCTAAGGTCACTGGATTATCATGGACTTGCTGACGGCAGCGCTCCAGTGCTTTATGGGCAACTGCGACATTATCGGAGTCGATCAGCAATACAAACTCTTCACCACCAAGCCGAGCGGCTAAATCGTGCTCACGAATATTCGCTTTTAGTACCTGAGCCAGTTTGCGTAACACTCGGTCGCCAGCCTGGTGGCCGTAGCGGTCGTTGATGGTCTTAAAGTGGTCGGCATCGGCGATAGCGACATAGAACGGGGTGCCTTGTTGTCGTTGCTTTTTTAACCGTTCGTTAATCTGGTAAATGGCGCTGGTACGGTTGCTCAATTCTGTTAATGGATCAAAGTAGGCTAACTGGCGTAATTCATCCAAACGGCGTTTTTCCGCCAGTATGGTCTCAATGGCCGAAGCCACTAAGCTAATTAACTCAATCTCTAGCGCATCAAAAGGTAACTCACGTTGTGCTGCAGAAGAGAAGCTCAAGGTTCCCCAAAGTTCGCCATCAATGGTTAATGGAACGCCTAGATAGGTTTCTAATTCGAACGTCTGGTAACAGGGGTGACCTTTGAAAAAGGCACTTTTCGCTGCTTCGGTCACGGCGATGACCCGTTCCTCTGCTAAGGTAACAGAACAATAAGTATTCCCCAGTGGGAAATGCGTTTCAGGTTCTATTGGCTGACCGATGGCATCAGAGTACTTAACGATATAGTCGTTGCCATCGACTTCCGACACCAGTCCTATCTCGGTTTGCAGGTAGGAATTACCCAGTTCCAATAGCTGGCTGATCACTTTACCTTTGCGCTTTTTCCCCGGTTGATTAATGATTTTATGAACCGTACGCATCAAGTCGGTCGCCGAGATGTACGAGGTAATATCATCGATAATGGCGTAAAAACCTGACACTTTGCCGCTATCAGCATCATGCATTGGCACATAGCGGGTGTTGAGAATGCGTTTGCGACCGTTAGCTAAGGTGATGGTTTGTTCATACTCGACGTGCTCACCATTTAATGCACGCTGGTGCAGGGGTTTTACGTACTCTGCCGACTCGCTATCCAGGATTTCATCTACGCGCTTTCCCAAAATATCCACCGCGGGCTTATCAACAAACATTTCATAGGCATGGTTAACAAATTGGAATCGCCGCTCCTCGTCAATATAAGCGATGATGGTATCGATGGCATTAGCAAGTTGCTGAATATCGCGGTACATGAGCTCTAACTCTTAATGGTTATCGTATTATAGCGCCTTGAGATCACATTACTGGAGTTAGCCGGAAAACCCAAGATAGCGAAGTAATTAACCCTATTGCGTAAACCTAAAACGATTGCTAAATTAAAAGTAAAGCAAAAAAGGTTTACACCGTATGTCTGTTTTAACCGTGCTGAGTGGCGACATCGTTGCTTCTAGCAGTTACACCGCCGCCCAACTCAATAACGTGATTGCCGCGCTAAAAAGCCACTTTGCTGAGTGGCAACAGCACTGTGATCTGCGCTGGCAGGTTTACCGCGGTGATGCTTTTCAGGCTTATGTTAGCGAGCCTGGGCAGGGTTTAGCGCTGGCATTGTCGGTACGAGCGCGATTAGCGACGTTAACGCCGCAGTGCCAGGCCACACAATCCTTGGCCGTTGGCCAAGCCGAGTTGTTGCGGGAGAGTCCAGGTGAATCACTAGGGCCGGTATTCGAACAATCAGGTCGGCAACTTGAAAGCCAAGAAAACGGGTCGTTACAGTTAGTACTGACTGACCCGGAATTATCAACATTATCGGCGTGGCAATTGGCGGTGATGCTGTTCGATAAACTCACCGGCGACTTATCGCAGCGCCAGGCCGAGATATTACTGGCATGGTTGCAGGCACCAGAGTTGAGCCAACAAGCATTGGCGGATAAGCTAGCAACCAGTCGACAAAATGTGCATTTGCATTTTAAACGCATGAATATGGATGCCATAGCAACCACGCTTAACCAGTTTCAGGAGTACCCATGGCGGTAACGGCACTATTATTATTTTTGGCACACCTGTTAGGCGACTTTTACCTACAACCGCAAGCATGGATTGATAGCCGCTACCAGCATCGCATTCGATCGCTTGGACTGTTCAAGCATATCGTGGTGCATGCGATTGTTGCTGCGCTGGCTTTAGCGCTCAGTCCGCTGCCAATGAGTTTACCCAGTCTAATACTGGCTTGGGCAGCGGTGGTGTTGAGCCACTATGGGATTGATATTTGGAAGTCTTATCAAAAAGGCGGTTTCCGTTATTTTCTGCTTGACCAAGTCGGCCACTGGCTGGTTATTGCTGGGACAACGCTGGCGCTGGGTGCCGCGGCAAACATTTGGCAAGTAAGTGAGTTAGCAGCATTTTGTGAGCACTTACTTAGCGTAAAGGCATTGTTATTACTGGCAGCGGTACTGTTGCTCAGTGAACCGGTAGCGATTGCGATTAGTATGGCGCTGGACAGTTACACCCGTCAGTTAGACGATGATGAAGGCTTACTAAAAGCGGGCAAATGGCTGGGTATTATCGAGCGTTGGTTGATCTTTGGCTTTGTCCTAAACGGCTTATATGTCGGTGTCGGCTTCCTGCTGGCGATGAAAAGTATTTTCCGCATCGGTGACTTAACGCGCGCCCGCGACCGCAAACTAACCGAGTATATTATGCTCGGTACATTGCTTAGCGTTAGCATTGCCATCGGCGTCGGCGCGCTTACACGTTATTTGCTTGGTTGAGGCCAATTGCGCAATTTCAATCAGGAAAAGCTGCGGCTGGATAAGGCACTATCGTCGGTAGTCTAGCTCTGAGATAGTAAACAAAGGAAGCCGATGTCGAGTAAGCCCTACAACGCCCGTGTTGTTAAAGCCTGTGAATATATTGCTCAGCACATGGACGACGAGCTGTCGTTGAACGTTGTGAGTGATGTTGCGGCTGTATCAAAGTTTCATTTTCACCGACTATTTGCCGCTTTTACCGGGGTCAGTGTAACGCGCTTTGTTCAGCTTGAGCGTTTTCGACGGGCGTCATACCGACTGGCGTTTGAACCGGAAAAGCGTGTTATTGATATCGCATTGGAAGCCGGCTTTGATAGTCCTGAAGCTTTTTCGCGAGCCTTTAAGCGTACCTTTGAACAATCTCCTTCAGAGTTTAGACAGGCGCCAAGGTGGCCTGAATGGCACCAGCGTTTAACAACTGACTATAAACCGCAAGGAGAATTACCGATGGATATTCGTGTAGTGACGTTCGAACCCACTAAAGTGGCTAAATTGACGCATAAAGGCGATCCAAAAAATGTATTAGCCACTGCTGGTAAGTTTATTCAGTGGCGCAAGCAGACTGGACTATCGCCGGTAGGCAGCAGCCGAACTTTTGGAATCCCACATAGCGACCCGAATACTACACCCGCGGAAGATTTCCGTTGGGATGTTTGTGGCGAAATAGCCGAGGACGTGCCCGCTAACGATTTTGGTGTAGAAACAGCGGTGATACCAGGAGGCCGTTGCGCTGTGGTTCGTCATCGCGGTAGCCATGCCAATATGGACGATACCATTTACCATATTTATCGTCATTGGTTGCCGAAAAATAATGAAGAGGTCAGGGATTTTCCGTGCTTTTTCCACTACATCAACTTCATTCATGAGGTTGACGAGTGCGACCTGCTAACGGACATTTATATTCCGCTGAAATAATAGCTGCCACTGGTTTAACTGGGCGAGAAGCCCAGTTCTATTCACGTTTATCTAACCAGCTTTATTATGTCGGCGGGCATAATACAAGCTTAAAACGATCGCTAATAAAGTCGGGTAACCGGCGATGATATCGTCATGACCAAAAACTATGTAGCTGACCGTTGTAGCAACAATAAATAATAGGACAAACGCAGCTAAGAAGTGCAGTACCGAGAACTTAGAGTGGATTTTCTTAAAACACTTAGGACAATTATAATCGTACGACACAAAACTTAACCCATTTCTTTCAATAGCTATGTCTTTTTTGCAATGGGGGCATTTCATTCAGCGACTCCGAGACTTAACGAACGTATAAAAACGTAATACAAAAAGCTGCTTTAACCTATCAACGATAAATAGTTACTGCTAGGAGGTCAAACGCTGAAATGTGTCTCTGCTTTCGCAATGCTACCGCAAACAAAAAAGCCCCGCACAAAGTGCAGGGCTTTAGAATGGTGGTGCCGGAGGCGGAATCGAAAGGTTTTGATAAGAGCCTGTTTTTAAAGATTAAAATTAATCGGAATAAAAAACGTGTAACTTAGCGTGTTACTAAATCTCAGGCCAGTCTAACGCCAACCATATACAATGATCCCCATGCCCGTGAGCACAAACGCCGTCCCAATCAAGTCGAAGCTGGATAAAGGCGATTTATCGATAATTCGCAGCCAAACTATGGCGGTTAACACGTAAATACCGCCGTAGGCTGCGTAAACGCGCCCGCTTTCCGCCGGATGAAGTGTTAATAAGTAAGCAAATAGGGCTAAGCTTATCGCCGCCGGAATGAGCAACCAAACAGAATGGCCCTCTTTGAGCCATAGGTAGGGTAAATAGCATCCGACAATTTCAGCAATTGCGGTTGCGATAAATAAGCCCAGTGTTTTCATTAAAAATAATGCACTCATTATCAGTTGTCCCTACACGTTTCATCTGGATCTTCAAGTTCTACCGTTGTATGGCTTAAAGCATAGGGCGCAAGGACGTCATCGATGCGCTGTTTTAAATCGCTACGGGCCTCGATATCAAGGTTTTTAGATAACACCAAATGAACGGTTAATACATGCTCCTCGCCATCTAGTGACCAAAAATGCAGATGGTGTAGGTCAGCGACATGAGGTAGCTCCAGTAAAGCGTCCGCGACTTGTTTGTAGGTTTTTTTGTCTGGCGTGGCCTGTATGAAGAGTTTCAGTGTTGCCCCCAGGTTGCGTAGTACATTCACTAAAATAAATAGAGTAAAGCCAATCGACAATATAGGGTCGAGAATCGGCCAGTCTACGAACAGCAAAACAATACCAACGATAAGTACAGCAACCCAGCCGAGAACATCCTCCAGCAAGTGCCAGTTAATAACGCGTTCGTTTAACGTTTTGCCCTCTGACAATTTGTAAGCGGCAAATCCATTAACTGTAATGCCAACGACGGCTAAAGCGATCATGCCATCAGCGATGGGCATTTGAGGGTTCCAGAGTCTGGGAATCGCTTCCACAAGTACCCAGGCAGAGCCTGCGATTAAAACAACGGCATTAATAAATGCACCGGCAAGATTCAGTCTTTTATAACCGTAGGTAAAGTGTTGGTTAGCCTGTTTTTTGCCAAGTTTATTTAGTATCCACGCGAGACCTAACGACAGGCTATCGCCAAGATCATGAACGGCATCAGCTAAAATGGCGGTACTGTTGGTAAGAAAGCCACCAATAAACTCGATAATGGTGAAAACAAAGTTAAGAACAAATGCCCACCCCAGGCGGTTGGACGGCATGTCCTTTGAGTGATCATGGTTATGGTGATGCCCCATAATACGTTCCTCTTTGTAGTAGAAGGGGCGGCAATAACCGCCCCCTTAAATGCTATTGAACCCTAACGGCTCAGATCCTTAATTTTTTGTTTCGAAAACCAAGGATAGAGCACGGGTAAGATAACCAGTGTTAGCAATGTCGCAGACACCAAACCGCCAACAATGACGGTGGCCAATGGACGCTGAATTTCAGCGCCTGCGCCGGTTGCAAACAGCATGGGAATGAGTCCTAACGCTGAGGTTATTGCCGTCATTAATACCGGGCGTAGTCGCGACCATGCGCCATCAAACACGGCATCATTAACTGAATGCCCATCGGTTATTCTCTGGTTTATACTTTCGACCAGAACCACACCGTTTAGTACCGCCACACCAAACAGTGTGATGAAACCCACGGCGCTGGGCACCGATAAGTACTGTCCTGACACATAGAGTGCCACAATACCACCGATGACTGCCAACGGTACATTCACCAAAATCAACATGGCTTGACCCATGGTGCCGAAAGCAAAATAAAGCAGCAGGGCGATGAGTGCCAGCGATATGGGAACGACAATGGACAAGCGCTCCTGTGCTCGTTGTTGACTTTCGAACTGGCCACCAATGTCGACTGAGTAACCGGTTGGTAAATCCACCTTCTCGTCAATCGCCTTCCTAATATCGGCAACCACGCTGCCCATGTCACGACCCTGAACGTTCGATTGAATTACAACGCGACGCTGTACATCATCACGACGGATTTGCGGTGGTCCTGATTCAATTGCAACGTTGGCGACTTCGCCTAAGGTTACCCAGGCCCCCGAGGGAGTTAACAAGCGTAACGAGCGAATAGACTCCGGCGTATCGCGGAATTGCTTGGCCAACCGCACGTAAATATCATAGCGCTCATTACCGCGAATGATCTGGCCTGCCGAAGCGCCACCCAAGCCATTGTCGACAACGCTAAGTACATCGGAGACATTTAAGCCGTAGCGTGAGAGTTGTTGGCGTTTCGGCGAAACCACCAGTTGTGCTTCACCTTTTATTTGCTCCATCGCTACTGCAACGGCCCCGTCAACCTGCTTGACGGCACTTTCTATTTCCTGGCCTTTACGGGCCAACACGTCAAGCTCGGGTCCAAATAGTTTGATGGCTAGCTGCGATTTTACACCTGAGAGCAGTTCATCAACCCGTGTTGCAATAGGTTGTGAAAAATTAAACAACAAGCCTGGGTGATCATCTAGTTTTGCCTCCATTTTTTCTTGTAAGGCGTAGCGATCCGATGCTGTTGTCCATTCAGACTGCGGCTTAACACCCACATACATCTCGATGTTGCTGATAGGCTCTGGATCACCGCCCACTTCAGCTCGTCCAATGCGGCTGAGTGCGTAGGTGGTTTCCGGGAACGACATCAGGATTTTTTCAAGCTTCGGAGCCACCTCTAAGGCCGTTTCAAGGTTAGAGGAGGGGGCTAATGTCACGCGAATATTAATCGTGCCTTCTTCCAGTTCGGGCGCAAATTCTGTGCCGAGACGAGGCACTAACACCAAAGCGCCGACAAACAGCACACCGGCCAGGGTAATAACAGCCTTTTTACTGCGTAACGCCACCGATAATAGTCTTTTATAACCATTATCTAGTGGTTTAAGCAGTTTATTTTCACGAGGCTTAATACCCCGACTGAAAAAGTAACTGGCTAATGCCGGTACAACCATGATGGCCACAAAAACCGCGGAGATAATGGCCAACATAATACTGATAGCCATGGGCTCAAATAATTTAGCTTCAACACCCTGAAAACTAAACAGTGGCATAAAGACCACCAAGATAATCATGGCGGCAAAGAATACCGGTCGTGCCACTTCGTTCGCCGCTTCCTTAACTCGCAGCTTGATACCATGGCTATCGAGTTTGGCTGCCTGAGGATCTGGGTCGCGGTGCTCTGTGCGTTGCTCGGCGTCGTCTTGGTGTTCACTATCCGGACGACTTAAGTGCTTAAAGATGTTTTCAACCATCACCACGGAGCCGTCGACCAGCATACCAATGGCAACAGCAATCCCGCCCAGCGACATCAGGTTAGCTGACATGCCCATCGCGGACATTACCATCAGGGCAATGGCGATAGAAACGGGAATGGACAGTAACACTAAAAAAGTAGCGCGTATGTTGAGCAAAAACAGTGCTAATACTGCGGTAATAAAGACAAAGGCAATGAGCAGTGAATACGCGACCGTAGATACGGCTTTTTGTATTAAATCGGCCTGATCATAATACGGCTCAAAGGTGACACCCTCGGGTAATGCTTGCTGAATAAGCGGAATGCGCTTTTTAATACCGTCGATAGTGGCTTTGGTATTCGAGCCCATGCGTTTGAGCACAATACCCGATACCACTTCGCCCAGCTGGTTGACCTCGCCGTCGACTTTACGCGACATTGAGACCGCCCCCTGGCGAATTTCACTACCGATTTCGACGTCGGCAACCTGGCCCAGTGTTACGGAAACGCCGTCAACGGTTTTGAGCGGTATTTGTCGTATTTGTTGCAGGCCTTTTTTACCGCTATCCAACCAACCGGTGCCGCGAATAACCAACTGCTCCTGACCGCGGGGCATATACCAACCACCAACGTTACCGTTATTCTTGTTGACCGCGCCCATTACGTCTTGCTGGGTAAGGTCGTAAGACAACAGCTTAGCGGGATTGAGGTTAACCTGATATTGCTTAACCTTACCGCCAAAGGACAAGACTTCGGTAATTCCCTCAACGGGCATTAGTAGCAGTTTAACCACATAGTCGTTTAGACTGCGTAACTCCATACTGCTGACACCGGAGCCCGGTTCGGCAAGTAGCAGATACTGATAAACCTGGCCTAGGCCGGAGGAGTTAGGACCCATTTCGGGTGTACCTACGCCTTCGGGTATCAACTCCTTTGCCGCCTGCAGTCGTTCAAACACCAGTTGCCGGGCAAAGTAGATATCGACACTCTCGTCAAACACCACTGTAATGCCCGATAAACCTGTTTTTGAGATTGACCGAACCTCTTTGACGTCGGGCAGAGCATACATCACCGACTCTATCGGATAGGTAATCAGCTGCTCGACTTCGGTCGCTGCTAACCCGGGGGCCTCCGTATTTACCGTTACCTGAACGTTGGTAACATCGGGGAAGGCATCCAGATTAAGTTTGGGAATAACAAAAAATGACGCAATGCTGATGCTGAATAAAGCCAATACCAATAACAGGCGATTAGCGACAGCAAACTGAATAATGCGCTGAAACATACAACCTCCTGTTAGTGGTTATGTGGGTCAAAACCGCCTTTAGCGATTTGAGAGCGAACGAAAAACGCGCCGTTATCGACGTACTCTGTGCCTTCCTTAACGCCTCGAATGACTTTCCACGGACCCTTTTCATCAACCAATTCGACTTTCTTCGGTTCAAACTTTCCGGGTTCGTGCTCAATGAATATCTGCCAGTCACCATCAGATGCCCGCATTAAGGCTGAGTCCTTAACTGCAAGCACCGGTCCATCCGACTTGACTGAGAAATAAACATCCGCAAATAAACCAGGGTGTAATTGGTCCTTTTCGTTATTTACCGCAAGTCGTACCGTTCGGGTGCGGGTTTTATGGTCGATTGTGTGGCCTTCCTGAATGACTTTTGCCGCAAAGCGCTGATTGTCGACACTCACTGTAACAGGATCACCAAACTGCACACTAAGGTCAGCTGAGCCTGGTAGACGAGCATTAACCCACAAGGTTTCTTCTTGCAGCACTTCAACCAAGTGATTACCGGCATTAACTTGCTGACCCTGCTTGAAATTATCGCTAACCACAATTCCGCCAATTTCTGAGGTCAGTTGGTATTCGCCGATAGGGTAGTCAGCTTTACTTAAACGCTTAATATCACTGGCTGACATACCAAATGCTTTGAGCTGCGCTTGCGCTGAGGTAAAGGCGTTTTTCGCTTCGACAAAGCGTTTTTCACCAACCGTTGACTCGCCGAGTGACTGCACGCGTTGCCACTCGTTAAGTGTGACCAAATACTGACTTTGCGCCTCCGCCATGGTGGCGCTGAAGAGGGTGGCTAGAGGTTCACCTTTTTCGACGTGGTCGCCAATACTGACAAAACGTTTGAGCACGGTCGAGTCGATGCGCGGACTCACGATATAGCTGTTAAAGTCGTTAGCAACCACCTCGCCCGGGGCATAAACCGGGTATTCAATGACTTGAGTTTGCAAGGTTCGCGTGGTGATATCTGCCATGGACAGCTGCTTGCTGGATAGCTCCACGCCTGCACTTTCCTTGTGGGTAGCTTCTTTTTCGTCGTGTCCGTGTTCATCCTGCGCCATAACCGAAAAGCTCAGCGCAAGTGCTATTGCTGCGTATAAAGGTTTTACTGACATCGTTTACTCTCCAATCTCTGCGTTTGTTGGCTGGCTTAACGGCGATAACGTCAGTGCTTTACTGAGTTCGCCCGAACGGTACAACCATTCAATGGCGGCCAACCGATATTGTGTTTGCAGCGCTATCCCTGCAAATTGGCTATCGAGCTGCTGTTGCACAGCGGTGAGGTAGTCTGTGGTGGATAGGTCACCGGCGAGCCAGGACCGCTCAATCACCTGCATCGACTCATCCTGCCGAGATTGAAAGTCTCTTTGCCAGCTTTGCCATTGTTTTTTAACAAAGCGGTAGTTGTTAAGGGACGATTTCAGTGCTGCTTGCCATTGTTGGCGTAGCGCAATCAAACGTTTTTCTTCAGCAACAGCTTCGCTATTGGCTGCGCGTACTGCATCGCTGTAGTTATTGCGAATCTGTAGTGGAATGCTGAATGATAAGCCAACTACTGTTTCGTTATCGCTCTCGCCCGCTTCGACGCCTACGGTTGGGTTGGCGGTGGTTAACGAGCGTTTCCAGTCGACATCGGCGCGCTTTAATTGCCATTGCAGGTAAGCGGCTTTTAACGCTGGATGTTGTTGCCAACGAGCCGTTAACGCAGGTTCAACGTTAAATAGCTCCTCGTTAATGGAGAGTTGACCGACATCAGACGTTGTTAGCAGAGCGTTTAACTCTGCTTCAGCGGATTGCAGTTGTTGATAAGCCGCTGCAGTTTGTTGCAGTTGCCGACTTAGTGCGAGTACCGTCAGTTGTTCGTCGACGGCACCTAAGTCTCCGGCTTTACGCCGTTCGGCAACCAGGCTTATCGCCTGTTTAACGATTTTCTTTTGCTGCTCGGCGAGTGCGTAACGCTTTTTTGCATCAAGCCATTGCACATAGGCATTCAGCAGAGTTTTAGCATGCGATGTCGCCGCTTGGCGATAAATACTCATTGCCATAGCGGTCATTGCGTCACTCTGACTGGCACGTGCTTCATTGCGAGTGCTCCAGTCCAGCGTTTGGCTTAGACCAACAGCGTAATTATTGATGTCACCTTCGCGCTCTAAGCGTGACGATAAGCTAGGGTTGTACAGAGGCTGATTTAATTGTTTACCCTGTTGGATCAGCGCTTCAGCCTGCTGTCGAGCGGCTTCAACACTGGGATGTTGCTGCACAGTTTGTTGCCACTGCTCGGGCAGCTGTTGTGTATTCGCGTAGCTTGAACTCATTGCCAGACTGACGGCAACAAACAAGCGTTTGCTATATGTCGAAAATAGACCCATAGATAGACTCCTCAGTCATATTACTGCGTAAAATAATGATTTTTTTGGCTGCGAAAGCAGCTTATTTGGCAGCTATGAGGAGATGGGAGGCC
Source organism: Idiomarina tyrosinivorans (assembly GCF_003987475.1). GTDB lineage: Bacteria > Pseudomonadota > Gammaproteobacteria > Enterobacterales > Alteromonadaceae > Idiomarina > Idiomarina tyrosinivorans. The sequence goes on from NZ_PIQH01000003.1 coordinate 245,050, forward strand.
GGAACAGCGGCGCTGATAGTGGGTTAGTGTAAAACTGGGTATACCCAGGGCGGGTTGTACCTAGTTTTGGTAAAGCGAGCGTTTCTTTTGATTTCAATGCATAGAGATGAAATGAGCCATGACAGTGACAGCAGTGGTGACAGTCAAAGCTGACTTCGCCACTTTTAGGCAGGCTACGTTTGTCGATGCGGGATTCGTCATGCTCAAAATTGAGGTGTTGTGCAGAAGAGGACTGGTGAGATTGATGCACGTCAGCAACCGCCTGACTGATTTGAGTCAGAACAGCAACAAGCACCAGTATTAAAAATCCTAGTCTAAGCATTATTACCTGCAACTATAAACAAGTACTTTAATGATACCTGAATTCAGATAATAACCGCAACACTCATGTAATGGGATAGGTCGGAAGGAGGTCAGCTACCTACATGTGGTAGTCTTACTTTTCGACCAAAAAAAGTGAGTTCCAACATGAGTTATCGGCAGCTGACCGAGGGGCAACGATACCAGATTTCTGCGTTGCTCTCAGAAGAATTTTCACAACGAGAGATTGCAAGAAAGCTGAACATTGCACCCTCAACCGTCCATCGAGAGTTGCGACGAAACAACAATTTATGCGGGTCTTATGACCCTCAATTGGCTCAAGAGCGCACACTAAAACGGCGTTTAAAGCCAAAGCCCAAACGGGTTTGCGAGAATACTCGCAACGCTGTAGAGCTTATGCTCGAGATGGACTGGAGCCCGGAGCAGATATCGGCTATCTGCACGCGAATAGGCTATCCAGTCAGTCACGAGTGGATTTACAATTATGTTCTGGCTGACTTTTACGGCGGCGGTGGTTTATTTACTCACCTTCGCCACCGGTTAAGACGCTATAAAAAGCGCCTGCATAAGCAACGAGGTCGGATTTTAGGCCGTCGCGCGATACACGACCGGCCAGCAATTATTGATGACCGGGAACGCTACGGCGACTGGGAAATCGACACCGTTATCGGCAAGCGTGGAACCGGTGCTATCGTCACGCTGTTAGAGCGTAAAAGCCGTTTTTATCTTGTGAAAAAAGTTACAAGTAAACACGCTGATGCCATTGCTAACGCGACTATCGAAATGCTTCAGCCTTTTAAGGAGTTAGTTCACAGAACCACGGCTGAGAACGGTTTAGAATTTGCAGACTATGAGCGAATTGCAGAAGAATTAGACACAGACGTTTATTTTGCTGACCCTTATGCTTCGTATCAGCGCGGTGCGAACGAAAATGCGAACGGGTTATTGCGTCAATACGTGCCAAAAGGTACTGATTTGCGCACTGTAACTAACGAGCTGATGGCTAAATATCAGCAACGCTTGAATTTACGGCCTAGGAAAACTCTGGGGTTTATTCAGCCAGACATAATTTTTAAAGAGCAATTGCAACAGGCTATGAGCGAGTGTTGCAGTTATTAGTTGAATCTAGGAAATAAGGAAATGGGAACAAGCAAACCCACTAAAAACGGGCTATTTCCCTCTCTATACCCTCTGTAAGTACTCAAAATCACGTTTTACAGCAAAAAAGGAACTTGAAGCGTAACCCTTCGAGTTATCCGAAGGGTGACAGCTCAAGGGCTTCTTTAAGAGTTACTACGGCATATTAGGTTTGGCTTGGTTCTGGCTCGCACTAACCTTATATCAGTTAATTGAGTTGAATCACGCAGGCGGATTTGTCACTGAGCCTCTCTTGGAAGCGCGAGGATTAACCTAAGTTAGCCAAGGCGCTTAGCTGGCAGCTTAACCAAGGTGAACTAACGTGGTACAAATCTGGTACACCACCGCAAACAAAAAAGCCCCGCACAAAGTGCAGGGCTTTAGAATGGTGGTGCCCGGAGGCGGAATCGAACCACCGACACGAGGATTTTCAATCCTCTGCTCTACCGACTGAGCTATCCGGGCGCGGGACGTATTAAACGATTTTCTCGGGTTGGAGTCAACCGCTTTTTTGCCCTTTTCAACCGTTTGCCTACGAAGTAACCAAGTTGCTGGGTTTTTCTTCGTTTATACCTTCAAATAGGTGCTTCCAGCTAAACACTTCTCGTAAAAATCGGTCCAGCGCACGCCTTCACGTGGCGCCAGAGAACCTTTACGGACTTGGCGGTCGATCGATTTCTTCACCGTTTTGGCCATAAAGTCAGTGTTGTATTGCATGGTTTCGAGCACTTTCTCGGCTGAAGTGCCCGGAACCACCTCTTCGATATAAAAATCACCCGGTTCATCATCGTGGCAATATACGTGCACCTCGGTCAGACGACCGAACAGGTTGTGCATGTCGCCCATCACGTCTTGGTAGGCACCGGTTAGGAACATACCAACATGGTACTCCTCGCCCTTTTTCAGGGTGTGCATGGGGATATTGTCGCTGATCTCTGTGCCTTCGATGTACTTGCTGAGCTTACCGTCGCTATCACAAGTAATATCGGCAATGGAGCAACGCACTTGCGGTTGCTCTTCCAATCGCGAAATTGGCACTATGGGTAACACTTGCCCAATCGCCCAGGTATCTGCCGCTGACTGGAAAATCGAGAAGTTACACAGATATTGGCTTGCCAGCATATCTTCTAGCTCTTCCAACTCCTGAATAATGTAGCTGTCTTTGTCTAAATCGGCGTGAATGTCGCTAAGGATCTGCCAGTACATGGTGTCTATTTTAGCCATTTCTGGTAGTGACAAGATTCCAAACTTAAAAGCTTCATAGGCGCTGGCTTTGTTCGAAGCGGCATCGTTATATCGCTCTTGCGGATGCAATTCTTCTGCACTGACTAGCTCGCGCATGTTACTGACCAGAATATGTTCGCCATCTTCTGGGCTAATGTCGTAATCGACGCTGGACGGCTTCACTTCGCCAACGATGTTAGTGACCACACAACTGTGGTGGGCGGTAATAGCGCGGCCGCTCTCGCTAACTAAATTGGGGTGGGGCACTTTTTCTAAGTCGCAAACCTGCTTTACACCCCATACCACGTCAGCGACGTATTCGTCGGTGGAGTAGTTGCGTGACGAGTCGGTCGTAGAACTGGTGCCATCGTAATCAATACCAAGGCCGCCGCCAATGTCGAGGTACTCAAGTGGCACACCCATTTGCACTAGCTTGGCATACAGCCGAGCACCTTCGCTAACCGCTTCTTTGATTTTACGAATATCAGACAACTGGCTACCAATGTGGAAGTGCAAAAGTTTCGCACAATGGAGCATGTCTTCTTGGCGTAAGCGCTCAACAATATTGAGGATTTCGGCAATGCTTAAGCCAAACTTGGCGCGGTCACCGCTGGATCCAGACCACTTACCCGTGCTCTTCACCATCATCTTGCTTCGCAAACCAATCATCGGTTCAACGTTGTACTTGCGTGCCAACGGAATCAGCATTTCCAGTTCGCTGTATTTCTCGATCACAATGATCATCTTGCGCTGCAAGTTACGGCCAAGTAGGGCAAGGGTCAGATAATCTTCGTCTTTATAGCCATTAAGAATGGTCAGCGCTTCAGGATTCTCGTTGTAGGCCATCACTGCCATCAGTTCTGGCTTTGAACCGGCTTCCAAACCATAGTTGTAGGGTTCACCAGCATCGATGATCTCTTCCACCACTTCCCGCATTTGGTTCACTTTAATTGGGAACACACCGGTGTACTTGCCTTGGTAGTCGGCCTGTTCGATGGTTTGCTGGAAGGTTTCGTTAAGGATCTCAACCTGCGAGCGGAGGATATCGTGAAAACGAATCACCGCCGGCAACTGTATGCCCTCGGCAATAATTTCGTCGACCACTTCCTTCATGTCGATGGTGACATCAGGTAAACGGTGGTTTGGCGCTATCTTAATGTTGCCGTTCTCACCAATTGAAAAATATCCTGCACCCCAACGTTTTACGCCGTAGAGTTCTTCAGCGTCGTCGATGCTCCAGCTATAGTCGTTATGCTCGGTCATTATTTTCCTGCGTTCTCTTTCAAATTCTGGTTCAACACCAATAACAGTTCGCGCACCACCTTGGCAGCAAATACGTCGGAATTGCCGGTGGGGTCAATTTTCGGTGACAGTTCTACCACGTCGGCGCCGACAAAACGTTTTTGTCGCAAAATCTTCATTAAACTAATAAATGAATGGAAGTCTTCGCCGCCCGGCTCAGGCGTGCCAGTACCGGGTAAAAATGATGGATCAAAATAATCCAAATCTAGGGTCAAATAAATCGGACGGTCAGCGGCAATGGCTGCTACGCTGTTTAAGAAGTCTTTGCGCGAGGTGCGCACTGTGCCTTGCTGCTGCATCCATTGGTATTCTTCGCGAGTACCAGAGCGAATACCATACTGAATGAGCTGATGTTGCGGACCAAAATGGTCAACCACACGGCGAATAATCGACGCATGCGAATAATGGTAACCCAAGAAGCCGTCACGCAAATCGGCATGGGCATCTAAGTGCAACAACACCATATCGGGGTATTGCTTTAAGTAGTGGGTTATCGGCGCGTAGGAAATCGAGTGCTCGCCGCCGAGCGTTAAAAATTTCAGCCCTTCTGCGGCAAAGTCGCGGCCTTCAAGCACTTGGCCGAAATCGTTCACGGCATGGTGCCACTGAGCTTCAACGTCTTCGTCGAACCCTAAGCGCAAGTTGCCCAAATCGTAAAAGGGTGCGTCGAATAGGTCGGCGTCTAAATAGGGCGAATACGATTCGATATCTTCTGACACCTCACGGAGGCCGTCAGGACCTTCTTTTGTGCCTTTGCGGAAGCACGCGGTACCATCAAAGCCAAAGCCGACAATATGGGTTGCACCTGCGTGTAACGCACGGCTATGCTCGGCCCCAAAAAACGGTCTTATGGGGTCGTTGAGCGGCACTGTAATAGGCGCTAACTCTGGCTTTGACATGGTTGGCTCTCCCTTAAATCGTGAGCAGGTTTAACGGCGGCTATTATGGTGATAACCATAGCGCTTGGCTAGCACTTATTGCGATCAAATTGGGCTGCCGTTAACTGCCGTTTTTCGACTTTTTCACAGGGTTAAAAAGCGACTGTTGAATGTCTACCCATTCTTGGCTTAAACCCTTACGTTTTTGCCACGTTTCGGCCAGCGGAGTTTCCGCTAAACCTTGACCACTGGTACCTGCCATTACTCCACTAACGCCTTGTCGGATCAGCTGTACGGCGTGCACACCCAGCCGAGTGGCCAGGATACGGTCGTGTGCCGTGGGGCGTCCGCCGCGTTGGGTATGGCCCAGTAAGCAAGGGCGGCAGGGTAAATGTAGCCGATCTTCCAACTGCTCGGCTAAGCGCACCGCGCCGCCGGGCCACTGGTGCTCGCTCAGTACCATCACGTAGCTGCTATCACCACGCACCCGCTGCACGGCTTCTATGTGCTTAACAATAGAGGCCACAGTGAGCGGTTTTTCCCGTTGTAGTTCGGGCAAAATCATTCGTTCAGCACCAGAAGCCATAGCACTACTCAAGCCAATAAAGCCTGCATGGCGACCCATGACTTCAACAATAAACACCCGGTCCATCGCTTCTGCGGTATCGCGAATTTTATCTAATGCATCCATGGCGGTTTCTACCGCGGTCGAATAGCCTATGGTATCGTCGCTACCAAACAAGTCGTTGTCAATGGTGCCGGGCACGCCAATCACTTGGCCATCCCAATGGTGGCTTAAATGGTCGGCGCCGCGGAACGAACCGTCACCGCCAATCACCACTAATGCATCGATTTGGTGAGCATCCAGATTGCGTGCTGCCTCTTGCGCGGCTTCTGCTTGTTTAAAGCGTTCGCTGCGGGCACTCTTAATAATGGTTCCGGAATACTGCAAAATATGCAGCACATTGGTTTCGTCTAAGCGTTGCCAATCGTTATTGAGTAAGCCTTCATAACCGTGGCGAAATGCGAGTACTTCAATACCGTAATGTTGTGCGGTCAGTACTACCGCTCGAATACAGGCATTCATGCCTGGTGCATCGCCGCCACTGGTGATCACTGCGATGCGTTGAATGGTCTTTTCAGATGACACAATCTTCACTCCTTGATAATGTCTTAGCCCTAGCTTATCCGACCTGTAGCCTGATCACCAAGGGGAAATCTTATGAGCCACCGCCGTTATGACGCCGAAGCACTCTTAACCTGGGCAACGGCATGCTTGCAACAAGCAGGGGCGGCTCCAGAGATTGCCGATGCAGTGGCTTATTATTTATTAGAGGGCGACTTACTTGGTCATTCGACCCACGGCCTTATTCGGTTATTAAACAACGCCGATTGGTTAGCGCAGGGGAAAAGTTTGAATAAAGGCCAACCAGAGGTGTTGGCAGAGCGCGCCGCGACGGCGTTGTGGGACGCAAAATTTTTGCCTGGCCCGTATGTGATGCCAAAAGCGGTAGCGAAAGCCTGCGAAATGGCAAAGCAAGCCGGTAGCGGCACTATCGTGGTTAAGCGCAGCCAACATATTGCTGCGCTCTCAGCCTATTTAACCCTAGCCACAGAGCAAGGATTAGTGGTTAGCATTATGTGTTCTACCCCGGGACAACAAGCGGTTGCGCCTTATGGCGCCAAGCAAGCGGTATTTTCACCGAACCCGTTGGCTGTTGGCGTCCCGTCAACTGAGCATCCGTTGTTGGTCGATATCAGTCTGTCGATGACGGCCGCGGGCAAAGTGCGACAAGCGAAAGCGAATCAACAGCGGCTGCCTTATAAGGCGTTAATCACTCCTGACGGACAATGGAGTGACGATCCGCTGACCTTTTTCCAGCAGCCCGGCGCAGCGCTTGCCCCCTTGGGTGGCGAGCTTCTAGGCTACAAAGGTTATGGCTTAACCCTGTTCAGTGAAATTTGGACCATGGCGTTAAGCCAGTATGGTCGCACGCAAGGGCATCAGGACGGTGATGCCAATAGTGTTTGGGTTCAGGTATTGGACCCTAGTGCATTTGGTAGCCAAAGTCAGTTTATTGAAGAGGTGGACGCGCTATTTGCGCAGGCGCGTGCGGCACAACCGATTAAACCAGACAAACCGGTGCGCATTCCAGGGCAACAGGCCTGCCTCAATAAGCAGCGACAATTACGCGAAGGCGTTGAGTACAGCGCCGCTACACTAAAAGTGATGCAGCGCTGCGCAGAGCGTTATCAGCAGCCGTTACCTGAGCCGCTTTAAGGTTGTAAGCGAGTAATGTGCCAATGTTTATCGGCAGCCAATTGGTAACTGAAGCGGTCGTGTAGGCGGTGTTCACCGCCTTGCCAAAACTCGAAACGATTGGGAGTAACTAGGTAGCCACCCCATTGTTCAGGTACTGGCACCTGTTGTTCTGCATATTGTTCTAATAACTGTTGATAGCGCTGCTCTAACGTGGCGCGGCTATCAATCGCTTGGCTTTGTGATGACGCCAACGCCGCCACTTGGCTGGCTTTCGGGCGCGCATGAAAGTACTGTTCTACTCGCTCTCTGGAGAGCGCAGAAGCGACGCCATCGATGGCGACTTGGCGCTCCATCGTTAGCCAGGCAAAGTGCAAACTGGTGCGCGGATTCTCGGCAATCTCTTTGCCCTTGCGGCTATGTTGGTTGGTATAAAATACAAAGCCATTGTGGTCGTATGACTTTAACAGTACCACGCGTTGGCTAGGTATACCGTCTTTGCTGGCAGTAGCCACTGTCATTGCCGTGGGGTCGCTATTAAGCTTTTCTGCGAGCGCTTGGCGCATCCACAGCTCAAACTGCTGAAAAGGGTCGGCTAATAAGTCGGCGCGGGATAACCTACCGCGCTGGTAATCACGACGAATATTATGTAAGTCGGTCATAGCGTTAGTTACTTCTCACTATCAGGGTATTGTTGCCGGACTTTTTCCAAGGCGTCGATATTGTCGAGTAAACAACTGGCCAGTTGCGGGTCGAAAATTTTACCTTGGTGTTCCTTAATATAGTTCGTAGCGTCCTCAATTGAGCGTGCTGGTCGATATTGCGTGTCACGGCGCAGACTGTCGTAATGGCTGGTTAACTGTAGCAAGCGGGCAACGTTATTAATCTGTTCGTGCTGCTTGTTGCTGGGGTAACCGGTGCCATCCCAACGTTCATGAATATCACAGGCAATTTGCGCCGCCAGGCTAGCGATATCGGTGCCGGTTTGTTTGAGGTACTCATGGCCTTCAATCACCCGTTCCATAATTTCTTGGTAGTCGTGCACCGATAGGGCATCGGTACGTTGCGCCAACTCTTGTTGCACCGCCACTTTGCCAATATCGTAAACTGAAGCCGCTTGTTTTAATTGTTCAATGTCTTGACCGGAGTAACCAGAAATTCTTGCCAGCACACCGGCCATTTCTGCTGAACGCTTAATGTGGTGTGAACGGCTATCCACCGAGTGGCGTTCAATCGCTTCGCCCACGCTGTAAAGTAACTCACGTTGCGCATCACGCTCGGTCTGGGTCGCAGACAGGTTATCAATAGCGATTGCGCTGTTGTTCACAAAAAGGCTCAACAAGTGCAAATCGAGGTCGCTTAAATCACGAATATCGCGGATAAACAACAAGTAGTAGTTACCGTTTTCCGCACGATACAGGCCATAGTAACGGCCTTTCTCTACGGCAAAATTAACCGCCGCTTGTTGCGCTTTTAAACGCTCAACGACTGCCCAATCCACATCGCCGTCGACTTTCTGTCCAATGGCATCTCGGTAGTCACCGGTACCGCCAATAATTTCAAAAGGTTCTCCGGCGGACGCTTCTGCTGATAGCCCTTCTGAGCGACAGTAGAGGGCGTCGTCGGTATGGGTGATTAGCGCTACCAATTGTTCTAAAATGCCCTGACACAAGCCTTGCATTGAACGCGCACTAAATACTTCCGCGGAGGCTTGAATGACCTTTTCCAAGCCACGTTTATTACGCTCAATGGCATGTAAGTCTCGGTAAGCACGCAAGCACGAGTACATTAAGGTCACTAGCTTGCGGTAGGTTAATTCGGTCTTTTCTTTGTAATCATCAATATCGTAGCGAGCGATCACTTCTTCTTCAGGTGCCTGCCCAGGTTGCCCCGTGCGCAACACAATACGAATAAGACGGTTGCCCAAATCTTGGCGCACCCAGCGGGCAACATCTAAGCCCGCATGCTCAGATTCCATCACCACATCAAGCAGCATCATGGCGATATCGTCGTGCTTGGTTAAAATTTCTTTGGCTTCAGCGCCGGAGTGGGCTGATAAAAATTCGATGGGGTGTTCATCGAGCTTGAACGACTTCAGTGCCATGGAGGTGATCGCATGAATTTCAGGATCATCGTCCACCACCAGTACTTTATAGGGATCTAGCCCCAGCTCTGGCTCGTCTTTCGGTTCTTCTTCAGCAAATAAAAAGTCATCACTCATTGCTCACGATGTCCTTGTGGTTAAGGTGTCGTTGAAGAATATACGCGTTTACCCCCAACAAAGGTTTGCTCTACTTCAACTTTCCATAAATCACTAGCAGGTATAGCAAATGGGTCGCGATCAACAACAATAAAATCGGCCCACTTGCCAGGTTCCAGCGATCCTAATATTTCGTCTTGGTGTGCTGCATAAGCGGCATCGAGCGTAAAAGCACGCAACGCTTGTGGCAGTGATAGCGCTTCATCAACACGCCATCCACCTTGCGGTTGGTTGTCTCGGCTTTGGCGAGTCACCGCGGCATGCAAACCATAGAACGGATTAGCCAGTTCTACCGGAAAGTCCGATCCAGCAGCGACAATCGTGCCTTGCTCCAATAGCGTTTGCCAAGCGTAAGCCCCTTTTAAACGCTGTTCACCTAAACGGTCTTTTGCCATGTTTTTATCGCTGGTGGCATGCGTCGGCTGCATTGAGGCGATGATATTTAGCGCCTTAAAACGCGGAATGTCTGCTGGCGCAATCACCTGCGCGTGCTCAATGCGGTTACGCAGGTTACGACCGCCTAAATCTTGGTAAACCTCGGCGAAAGCATCCAATGCAACACGGTTGGCTCTGTCGCCAATGGCGTGAATGTTAATTTGAAAGCCAAACGGTACAATCAAATGAAACAGATCGCGGATTTCATCCACCGGCGTTACCATCAAACCGTGCTGATGCTTATCGTCGCTGTATGGCTTTAGCAGGGCTGCGCCACGGCTGCCTAATGCACCGTCGGCATAAATTTTTACACTTCGTGCGGTAAAGTGGTCATCCTTGGTGTAGATCGGCCCTTGTTTCAACATCTCTGGTAACGCAGGATCGGTTGCTGCAATCATTGCGTAGATGCGCATGGGGATTTTGCCCTCTGCGGCAAGTTGCTGGTAATCGCGCAATAGCTTTTGGCTAATTCCAGCATCGTGAGTGCTGGTGATACCCACCGATAATAGGTGCTTGAACGCAGCGGTTAGCGCTCGCTGTCGCTCGCTAGCATTAGCTTCTGGAAGCACCTTTTTCATTAAATTTACTGCGTTATCAACTAATACGCCTGTGGGTTGACCATCACTGTCACGAATAATCTGACCGCCATCTGGGTCTATGGTATTGGCATTTATGCCCGCAAGTTTCAGGGCTTTGCTATTTGCCCATCCAGCATGACCATCAACACGGGTTAACCAAACTGGACGATCGTTAACAACTTCATCCAAGGCTTCGGCGCTAGGAAAGCGCTTCGATGGCCATAGTTCTTGGTTCCAGCCACGACCGATAACCCAGCGTAAATTGGGGTTGTTGGTGGCGTATTGGGCAACTTGCTGCACGGCCTCCGCTTCGGAGCGCGCTTCGCGCAACTCTACTTGGCGCAAGTTTTGGCCTAACCCAAGCACATGTCCATGCGCATCTGTCAGGCCGGGTAAAACGGTTTTGCCCTGTAAGTCGATGGTTTTGGCGTCGGGAAAGCGCTTGGCTAATTCGCCATGCCCAATTGCTAACACCTTGCCATCGGCAATGACCATTTCAGAAAAGTGGTTCAACACGGCGTCTTTACCTGGAGGGCTGGTCAAGGTGTAACCGTTGACATTCTTGTAAAGGCTCTGAGCGTTAACCCATGGAATAAAAAACATTGCCAAAAATGCGAGGCTGCGAAGCGGTGTTTTCGCCATTTTCTGCTACCTTTGTTATGGATGTTAGCTTTTCTGAAGTCTTCACTGACTATACGCAATTTTAATACTGACGTCACAAACTATCGGGTTCGTGGTCCAGTTTGTTAGATTTTTTAACAAGTCGTTGAAATATTTGCGCATTGTTTGTGTAAAAATGGTCGCCAACTGACGTCCATTTATGATAAAAGTTAATGAGTTTAGTCAGTTAATGAGCCAATGGAATGAAAATACTCATCATCGACCCGCAGTTCTTTCTGCGATCTGGGTTAATTCAGCTGCTTACCAACTACGCTGATCATCCCGCAATATATGAAGCCAATAGTTTTGCTGTGGCCGCCGATTATTTGCAACATGCCGACGACTTTAATGTCATTTTCATGGAAATGGATCTTCCAGACGAAGAAATTCGTCCAGCGTTACAGGCCATTAAAAAGTACGCGCCACGCGCGCATCTAGTGGCATTCACGTGGTCCAAGCCGACGGCAGAAATCCGTCAAGCATTATCAGCCGGTATGCGCAGTTACTTGCCGAAAGACAGTTCAGCAGAAAATGCCAAGGCGGCCGTTCGCGCTATTTTGCAAGGCGACCGCTACCTGCCAGAAGAAACCCATGTCAGTGAGCCAAATGCCGGTCAAGGTGGTGCGGAAAACTTCCTCTCACCACGGCAGTTAGAGATTATGCAGCTACTGGCGCAAGGGCTATCAAACAAAGAGATTGCGAATATTTTGGGGATCACCGAAGGAACCATTCGGGTGCATCTATCAGCAATATTTAAAGCCATTAAGGTATCCAACCGTACCGAAGCGACGTTGTGGTACTTGCTACGCCAGAAGAAATTGGTTGGCTAAATGGCATCTCTGCAGCAGTGGATACAGCGCTTAGAGTCCGTTAAGCACGCGCCCACTGAGCAGTGGAATCCGCCTTACTGTGGAGAAATCCCGATCAGTATCGACTCGCAAGGGCGCTGGTTTTATCAGGGTAGCGAGATTGCCCGGCAAAAACTGGTACAGCTATTTGCCTCGGTGCTGGTGGTTGAAGAGCAGCAGTATTATTTGGTCACCCCGGCAGAAAAAGTAAAAATCTCAGTTGCCGATGTGCCTTTTGTGATCACGGATTATCAGCAGGCCAGCAGTGACGACGGTGAAACAGTTTGGTTAGTGGAAACGAATGTCGGTGATAAGGTCGCAATCAGTGACCAACACCCACTCGAAGTCCGCAACGGTATTCCATACGTAACAGTGTATCGTGGTCTCCAAGCTAAACTGCACCGCAATGTTTTTTATCGTTGGGTCGATATGGCTGAAGTTGAAGAACTACAAGGTGTCTCACGCTATTTCATTCGTAGCGCGGGGAAAAAATATTTGCTCGGAGAAGTGGGTTGATATTGCCAAAGCTGATCCCTTCGATACAATGGCAAACAGTGCATGGCAAAAGCAGTAACCCATAAAACAAAGAAAATATGGTAAAGCCGCAAAAGATATACCTTGTTGAAGCAACGCCAGAGCGCTGCCGCGAAATAGAGACTGTGCTGACCTTTGTTGGCGAGTCGGTGGAGCGCATAGACCTTGCTAGCGAGGGAAAAATTGATACTCACGAACTACCCCTATGTGTTATCGCAGGGGATTGTGAAGCTGATCTTGCGGCGCTCGCAAAGGCCAACCCGCATATCCCATTTATTTCTGCCCATCAAAAACACGAACATGCCCTGAAAGTCAGTAACGTGATCGGGGGGTTGGGCGAAACCATTCAATACCCTACAGTGGCGCAACTCCTGTACTACTGTCAGGAATATCACCGGCAAAAACCGTTACCGAAAAGCAAAAGCAAAAACAGTAAGCGTTTAATGCGCACGTTGGTCGGTCAGGGGCGGGCGATTGCTCATGTAAGGGTAATGATTGAGCAAGTCGCCGATACCGATGCCAATGTGCTGGTGTTGGGTGAATCTGGTACTGGTAAAGAAGTGGTGGCACGTGCTATTCACGATTTGTCGCCGCGTGCCAAAGGCCCTTTCGTTCCAGTCAACTGTGGCGCTATTCCCCCGGAGTTGTTGGAAAGCGAATTGTTTGGCCATGAAAAAGGGGCCTTTACTGGCGCAATCAATACCCGTAAAGGGCGATTTGAATTAGCCCAAGGGGGTACGCTGTTCCTTGACGAAATTGGCGATATGCCATTGCCAATGCAGGTTAAACTGTTGCGAGTTTTGCAAGAACGTGTGTTTGAACGGGTTGGCTCGAGTAAACAGATTAATGCCGATGTGCGGATTGTCGCTGCCACTCACCGTGAGTTGGAGCAGATGATCATCGACGGTAAATTCCGCGAAGATTTGTATTATCGGTTAAATGTGTTCCCCATTGAAATGCCCGCACTGCGTGAACGCACCGACGATATTGCCGTGTTACTGCCTGAGTTGGTTGCCCGCTTTGAGGCACAAAATGGCGTGGGAGTCAGGTTCACCGACAAAGCCATAGAATCTCTCAAGATCCATCAATGGCCAGGCAATATTCGTGAACTCAATAACCTGATAGAGCGGATGGCGATAATGCACCCTGATGGCATTGTCGATGTCTACGATTTGCCGCCAAAATATCAACATATCGATGCCGTGCCTGTGGTGCCAGAATATCCCGAAGAAGTGTTAGAGCGACAAGCGTTGAACGATATCTTCGCCAGTAGCGACGATGACAATGACAATGAAGCGTTGCTAGAAGACGATGACGAAGGCGCTGAAACCGTGTTGCAAGAAATTCAGTTATCTTCAGGGCAACCTCTGCCACCGGAAGGGGTTAATTTAAAAGACATGCTCAGCGATATTGAAGTTGATCTTATTCGGCAAGCGCTCGAGCAGTCGGAATGGGTAGTTGCCAGAGCGGCCGAACTGCTCGGTATGCGGCGCACCACGTTAGTTGAGAAAATGAAAAAGTATCAACTGGTGCGTGAAGAGTCTTGAGTCAAAATTACGACACCTCAAAAACCCCACATAACCTACTGAAATAAAACGATAAAATATTGGCATAGCTATTGCATTTTAGGTGTATTAGGTACCCTAAATGACGAATGCTATGACACACCTCAATGGTTTAGATGCAATTATTAATGCCATGCCCAATGCGGTTCTCGTATTGGATCTAGACGGCCGTGTACAGTTAGCAAACGCTCATGCGGAGCAACTGCTGGAAGGCGCTTTGGCTGGCGAACTTTGGCGTGACTTGGTTACCCGCCGCTTTGCGCCGCGTGCCGATGACGGCCATGAAGTGTCACTTCGTTCAGGGCGTCGAGTCAGGTTAGATATTTCATCATTAGATCCGCAGCCTGGGCAGCTAATTGTGATGACCGACCTAACGGAAACTCGCAAGCTGCAGGCACGGTTAAGCCACCTACAAAGGTTATCATCAATGGGCAAAATGGTGGCGTCGCTGGCGCACCAAATCCGCACACCATTATCGGCCGCTATGCTTTATGCACACAATTTAAAGTTACCGCAAGTGACTGATGAGAAGCGTCAGCAATTTGTTGATAAACTGCAAAATCGGCTGCAAACCTTAGAACACCAAGTCAATGACATGCTGTTGTTCGCGAAAAGCGGCGATCAGCCTGTGCTGGAACGGCTGTCGGTAAAACAGCTTTTTGAACATTGCTTGGGTCATGTAGAAGCCTATGCTCAGCAGCGTCAGGTGCATTTGCAGGTTGAATGTAGCTGCCAAGACACCCCATTGCAGGCCAATTTAACCGCGCTATCCGGCGCCATCCAAAACCTTATTACCAATGCGGTTGATGCGAGTGAGCCTGGGGCCTCTGTCACGCTGCGCATCGACAAAGAGCAACAGCAGCTTTGGTTGTACGTTATCGACCACGGTTGTGGGATGGATGCTGCGGTACAAGAACAAATTTTCACCCCATTTTTTACCGGCAAATCACACGGTACGGGCTTGGGCTTAGCCGTTGTACGTTCTGTGGTTCAGTCCCACCAAGGTCAAATTTCTGTCACCAGCAAGCCGCAACAGGGCACCACCTTTACCCTGCAACTCCCGCTGCTGGCCGACAAAGACGAAGTAGTTGAGGAGATTGCACACTATGGTTGAACGCTCACTGTTGGTCGTTGAAGACGATGTTGCGTTACGCGAAGCAATTGTCGATACCCTGTCTCTTTCTGGGTATCACTGTTACCAAGCCGGTAGCGGTGAAGAAGCGTTGTTGCTGCTGAAAAAAGAAGCGATTGAGTTGGTTATCAGCGATGTGCAAATGCCAGGCCTAGATGGGTTGCAGTTGTTACGCAGCATGCACCACCAGCAAATCGACTTGCCGGTGATCATGATGACCGCCTATGCCCGCGTTGATGACGCGGTTGTTGCGATGCGTGAAGGTGCTGTGGACTACTTGAGTAAGCCCTTTTCTACCGAGAAATTGCAACAACTGGTGTGCCGTTATTTACCCGTGAGTGAAGAATCGATTGATCAACCGGTTGCCGAAGATGCCAGCAGCAAAAACTTATTTCAGCTTGCGGAGCGAGTCGCTGCCAGCGATGCTACGGTGATGATCACTGGTCCAAGTGGCTCCGGTAAAGAAGTATTGGCGCACTTTATTCACCAGCAATCGGCGCGCTCTGAGCAGCCCTTTGTTGCTATTAACTGTGCGGCGATTCCAGAGAGCATGCTGGAGTCCATTCTATTTGGCTATGAAAAAGGCGCATTTACTGGCGCGGTGCAATCTTCACCCGGTAAGTTTGAGTTGGCACAGGGCGGTACCCTGTTGCTCGACGAAATCACCGAAATGGACCTCAGCTTGCAGGCAAAATTATTGCGCGTATTGCAAGAGCGCCAAGTTGAACGTTTGGGTGGAAGAAAGACCATCCAGCTCGATGTACGCGTTATTGCGACCAGCAACCGCGACTTGAAAGAAGCGGTTAAACAAGGGCAATTCCGAGAGGATTTAATGTACCGCTTGAACGTGTTTCCATTGCATTGGAAAGCGTTAGCGGAACGTCGTGATGATATTGAACCGTTAGCCGAACTGCTATTACGACGCCATGCACAGCGCGCCGGGATTAGTTATCCGGTGAGCTTAGCGGATGACGCGAAACAACGTTTACGCGAATACCACTGGCCCGGCAACGTGCGTGAATTGGAGAATGTTATCCAGCGCGCGTTAATCATGCACCAAGGCGAAACCATTAATGCCAATGACATTCTGCTTGATGAGCAGCATGGCGCGGCGGAAATGGCGTTACCAGAGCAACTTGAACAGCAGCAAGCCGATGGCCTTGGCGGCGAGCTATTCCAACAAGAATACCGGATTATCAGTGCGGCGCTGCAACGCAACGGTGGCAAACGCAAGGATGTTGCTGAAGAACTGGGAATTAGTCCACGGACATTGCGCTACAAAATCGCCAAAATGCGCGAACAGGGTCTCGTCATTCCCAAATAGTAGGTTGGCATCATCATTGCATCTGTTCATTTAAGACGAATACATGAAGAAATTTTGACGCAAGGTGATTTTATGAAAGTCGAACCTAATGCTCTATACCAACAACTGCAACAGTTAAAAGGCATGGCTTCGGCAGCCGATACCCCCATCGGCTCTGAAGCCTCTGCCGCCATTGGTAATACCGCACAGGCCGATTTCGGCGAAATGTTGAAAGGTGCCTTGGATAACGTTAACGAGCTGCAGCAAACCTCGGGTGAATTGAAAACCCGGATGGAGCTGGGCGACCCGAACGTGACTCTCGAACAAACCATGATTGCTGGGCAAAAAGCCAGTATCGCGTTTGAGGCAACGGTCCAAGTACGCAACAAGCTTGTACAAGCCTACAAAGACATCATGGCAATGCCAGTTTAACCCAGCGCAGTAACGGAGAGCAGTCGTGGCAGAATCTACTGAGTTGATGGTATCCGATACTCCTGATACCCCATCAGAGTCAGAAAATACTGGGAAGTCGTCGATACTGTCAGTAGTCGGTAACTTTGATACCCTGCGCCAAATTATTGTCGTTTTGGCGTTATCTATCTGTGTCGCGATTGCGATCTTCATTATGTTATGGGCGCAGGAGTCAACATTCCGCCCCTTGGGCAAGCTGGAAACGGAACAGTTAATCGAGACCCTTGATTACTTAGATGCCAACCAAATTGAATACAAAGTCGATGGTAGTGTCGTTTCCGTTCCAGAAGAGCAATACGATGCCATTAAACTTCAGCTAACACGTGCTGGCGTGAATTACGGTAAACAAGAGAGTACTGGCGCAGAGATCATCATGGCTGAGCCAGGCTTTGGTGTGAGCCAACGACTTGAACGCCGACGTTTATTGCACTCTAGAGAATTGCAACTTGCCAGCACTATTGAAGAAATGAAGGCCATTGCAGGCGCTCGAGTGCTGCTCGCGGTGCCGAAAGAGAACGTTTTTGCACGACGGGAGAAAAAGCCAAGTGCCTCGGTGATGGTGGAAGTCAAAGGCAACCAATCGTTGTCTGATGAAGAGGTCGCGTCGATTGTTGATTTAGTGGCGTCGTCTGTGACCAATTTGGAAACCCAACAAGTGACCGTCACCGATCAGAATGGCCGTTTGCTGAATTCTGGGTCGCAAAGTGCGTTGGCGGTGCGTAGTTCGCGTGAGTACCAACTAGAACGGATGCGCGAAGAGACCTACATGAACAAAATCGACGGTATTTTGGTGCCTATATTGGGCTATGACAATTATACCGCGCAAGTTGATGTAACTATGGACTTTACTGAATCAGAGCAAACCCGGCGCGACTTCAATCCAGATATGCCTGCGGTGCGCAGTGAGATGATAGTAGAAAACCGCTCTATTGGTGATGCTATTGGGGGCATTCCAGGCGCACTGAGTAACCAACCTCCGCTCGATTCAGCAATTCCTGAACAAGCAACAGGAAGTGCAAACCAGCAAGTGACGCCAGGGAGTTCGCACACTGAAGCAACCCGTAATTACGAGTTGGATAACACCATTAGTCATACCAAACAGCAATCAGGCGTGATCAAACGCTTGAGCGTTTCGGTCGCGGTTGATTACAAAAAAGTGACCAATGAAAACGGCGAGACGCAAATGGTGCCACGCACCGCAGAAGAGTTAGCAGATATTCGACGATTACTACAAGGCGGCCTAGGATTTGATATTAACCGCGGAGACAGCCTAGAGGTGGTCACTGTGCCGTTTGCCGAGTTGCCTGATTTAACCGCAGAGGAGCCGCCGTTATGGGAGCAACCTTGGTTCTGGCGGATGTTCAGATTGGCAATGGGCGCGCTGGTTATTATTGTACTGATCTTAGCAGTCGTCAGACCAATGCTGAAGAAATTGATGAATCCTGCAGCGGTTCAAGAAGATGATATCGATCGGTTGCTGGACCAAGATGAAAGCTTGGGTGATGAAACCATCGATCTGTTATCATCAGACTTTGATGAGAGTGCCGTTGGTTTCGGCCCAGATGGAAATCTGCAGTTGCCGGACTTGCATAAAGATGAAGACTTGTTGAAAGCGGTTCGCGCTCTGGTCGCGAATGAACCTGAGCTTTCTTCACTGGTCGTGAAAGCATGGTTGAACGAAGATGCCTGATACGCAATTAAAAACCAAACGTTCAGAAACCGAGTTCGACGTCAATAAACTAGAGGGCGTCGAAAAGGCTGCAATTCTGTTGCTCAGTTTATCGGAAGAAGATGCTGCGCAAATCCTTAAACACCTTGAACCGAAACAGGTACAGAAGGTGGGGATGGCAATGGCTAGCTTGGAAGATTTTGGCCAAGACAAAGTGAATGCGGTTCACAACCTGTTTTTACAAGAAATCCAGAAGTTCACCAATATCGGCTTCAAGAGCGAAGAGTTTGTGCGTAAAGCCCTTACCGCCGCACTGGGTGAAGATAAAGCCGGTAACCTTATCGAGCAGATCGTTATGGGGGGTGGCGCGAAAGGCTTGGATTCACTGAAGTGGATGGACTCAAAACAGGTTGCGACCATTATCCGCAACGAACACCCACAAATTCAGACCATTGTATTGTCCTACCTTGATGCCGAGCAAAGTGCGGAAATTATGGCGCAGTTCTCTGAAAAAGTGCGTTTGGACTTGATGATGCGGATTGCCAATTTGGAAGAAGTCCAGCCTGCTGCGTTACAAGAGTTAAACGAGATCATGGAGAAACAATTCGCTGGCCAAGCCGGTGCTCAGGCGGCGAAGATGGGCGGCTTGAAAGCTGCTGCAGACATCATGAACTACCTCGATACCAATATCGAGGGTCAGTTAATGGACGCTATCCGCGAGCAAGACGAAGAAATGAGTCAGCAAATCCAAGACTTGATGTTTGTCTTCGAGAACCTAGTCGATGTCGACGACCGTGGCATCCAAGCCTTGCTGCGTGAGGTAGAGGGCGACGTCCTGCAGAAAGCACTGAAAGGTGCAGACGATGCAGTACGTGACAAAATCTTCAACAATATGTCTAAACGTGCTGGCGAAATGCTGCAAGATGACCTTGAAGCAATGGGACCTGTGCGAATTAGTGAAGTGGAATCTGCACAAAAAGAAATCCTTGCTGCAGCGCGCCGTTTAGCTGACGCCGGTGAAATTATGCTTGGCGGCGGTGGCGGCGAAGAATTCTTATAAGGGTAAAGCATTATGACCGAGGACAAGACGTCTAGCACCTCGCTTTGGGATTTACCCGATATTACCGATGCTGAAGCACAAAAGCAGAGTGGCACCAATGCGCTGAATAAGCCGCGGCGTTGGCAGTATGAACCGCCGGAGGCGGATCATGTTGAAGAGGCAGAAGCCAAACCGCTGACCGCCGAAGAGTTGGAGCAAATTCGCGAAGCAGCCCGCCAAGAAGGCTATCAAGAGGGCCTTAAACAAGGCTTTGAAGATGGTCATCAGCAGGGCTTACAGCAAGGTAAAGAAGAAGGCTTGACGCTCGGCCAAGAAGAAGGCCGCGAACAAGGGATCACGCAAGGCCAAGAGGAGGTTGCTGAACAACTGTCGGCGCTGGCGCAAGTTATCGACGAACTCCAACAGCCGCTCCAAGTGGTTGACAAGCAAGTGCGTGAGCAATTGCTACAAATGGTTATCGAATTAGCACGACAAGTTTGTTTAGTGGAAGTTACGCAATCCATTGACGTTATCAAACAGTCGGTAGAAAAAGCCTTAGATGTGTTGCCGGTTACCGATGAACGGGTGGTGATACATCTTCACCCTGATGACCTAGAGATTCTTACCGAACACTACGGAGAAGACACACTGAAAGACAACGGTTGGCTGTTGAGCAAAGACGAGCTGCAGCAACGTGGCGGTTGTCGCGTGACCACCGAATCTTCAAGTGTCGACTTTACCTTAGCCGCGCGGATGCAGGATGTGTTCAGCCAAGTGCTGGGGCGGACGGACGTCAGCGATGAATCGAACTGAACAACTCCAACACTTCTTGCAGCAAGCACAGGGCCGAATTACTCCGCCGCGCACACTGGTATCTGGCTATTTAACCCGCGTTGTCGGGTTGATGTTTGAAGCGGTTGGCTGCCGCGCGCCCATCGGTTCGCTCTGTTCCGTAGAAAGTGAACAAGGCGAAATTCAAGCGGAAGTCGTCGGCTTTGAAAATCAAATCAGTTATTTAATGCCTATTGATGACGCGGAAGGTGTGGTGCCAGGGGCGCGAGTAAAACCGTTACGGCAACAACAAATGGTACCCTTAGGTATGGAGTTGCTTGGCCGAGTTATAGACGCTAAAGGACGCCCTTTAGATGGTAAAGGACCTATTCGCGCACAACAAATGACGCGGCAAAAGCGGCAAACCATGAATCCGTTGCATCGGCGCCCTGTCAATCAACCCCTTGATGTTGGTGTTAACGCGATCAATGCATTGCTAACCGTTGGCCAAGGGCAGCGGATGGGATTGTTTGCCGGCAGTGGGGTCGGCAAAAGTGTGCTGTTAGGGATGATGACTCGCGGTACAACCGCGGATGTGATAGTGGTTGGCTTGATCGGTGAACGTGGCCGTGAGGTAAAAGAATTTATTGAAGAGATCCTCGGCGAAGAGGGCCGCCAGCGTTCGGTGGTTGTTGCCTCTCCAGCCGACCAATCGCCGTTACTGCGTCTGCGCGGCTGTGAAACCGCGGCAGAGGTGGCAGAATACTTTCGCGATCAAGGCCTGAAAGTGCTGCTGCTAATGGATTCTTTGACTCGCTACGCCATGGCACAGCGGGAAATTGCATTAGCCGTTGGTGAACCCCCAGCAACGAAAGGCTATCCGCCCTCGGTGTTTGCTAAATTACCGCAGTTAGTAGAGCGAGCCGGTAACGGTGGCGAAGGGCAGGGCTCGATTACCGCATTTTATACCGTCCTGACCGAAGGCGATGACCTTCAGGATCCAATCTCAGATTCCGCTCGAGCCATTCTTGATGGCCACATTGTGTTGAATCGGCAATTAGCGGACGCCGGCCATTACCCCGCCATTGATGTTGAAGCGTCGATCAGTCGGGTGATGCCACAAGTGGTGTCTGATGAACACATGGCACAAGCCGTGCAAGTACGACAATGGTTCTCGCAATACCGTCGGAATCGCGATTTAATTGCTATTGGCGCCTATACGCGCGGTAGCGATCCGCAAATCGATCAAGCGATCGCGAACTATCCACGAGTGGAAAAGTTTCTCCAACAGCCGATGAAAAAAGTGATGACGTACGATGAAAGTTTAGTGCAGTTGCAGCAACTCGTGCATGGCCAAAGTGGGTAATAAGCAATGGCTGAAATTCGCCAATTAAAAATGGTTGAAGAGCTGGAACAGCGCCGTGAAGACCAAGCTGCGCAACGTTTTGCTCAAGCGCAAATGCAATTGCAGCAACAGCAGCAGCAATTGCAGGGAATGGAACAATACCGTTATGACTATTTGCGACAGCTGCAAAATCGCGGCAGTCAAGGCATTGGCTCACTCAACTTTGGTCAGTACCACGCTTTCGTCGGTAAACTTGATGAGGGTGTTGAACAGTTGCATGGTGAGTTGCAAACGTTGCAGCAAGTAGTAGAACAGCGCCGCCAACAATGGCTCGAACAACGCCGCAAAACGGAATCCATCCGTTATCTGATTGAGCAAAGAGAGAAGCAAGAAGCGCAAGCGGTTGCTCGCAAAGAGCAGAAAAATCTTGACGACTTCTCCAGCCAACGTTTTATCCGCAATAAAAAAGCCGCTAAAAGCTAAAATTGGAACACATATTGCAAAGTCTGATTATCGGTCAGCGAACAGACGTCAAGAGGGCGTCGATATACTGGCGTTAGATACTGATAGAGATGACGACCTATGCAACAGCTAAAACAGTCTGAAATAACTGCAGTGTTCCTCCAGCAGGAGACCAAGGGCAGCCGTGATACCGCAGAGCAATCAAGCAATGCCGGTGAATTTGCACAGGCTTTCGCCAGCCAGCGGGCGAAAGATTCTAACGCGTCGCAAGGAGCCCCTACTAAGAGTGGCGAGCAAATCCTTTTTCAGCGCGAGGCCATCAAGCGGCAAAAGTTTGCCGAAGCGGCTGACGCAACGGAAGAAGCGACTCAACAGGTTGCGCAAAATCAACGCCAACAAGATAACGCAGACCTCGAACAATGGGTCGAACTATTGCAGTCTATGCAACAGCAGTTGGTTGCGCACCAACAAGATAAACAAGGTCAAATCGATACTAAGATTCAAAAGCCTGCAGCAGACGATGCATCAGCTTCAAGCGAACAGCTACAGAGTCTCGTTGCACAATTGCTAGCACTGCTTAAACAGCAGGATAGCGAGGGTGAGCAAAGCCGTAGCGTGGATAATGAAAACCAAGCCGATCAGGCCGCTACTGAACAGCAAGCTGCCGAGTCCGCGCAGCAGAGCAGTGCAGAAATGTGGCAACAACTTGCCAATTTGCTGTTAGCGCAGCAGGGCACAGCTAAAGCAGCAGATGCCAAAGCGAATGATGCTGACGCTGCAGAAAGTCCCCAAACAGACGCCGAACAACAAGCTGTCAAGTTACTGACACTAATGCAAGCATTAGTATCGGCGGCGCATGGCGAGCAGCAACCATCACCTGAACAGATAAAAGGCCAAGTGCCTGCTGATGGCAGTACAAGCGTTGCAACAGCCGCATTGAGCCAGCAACAACGGCAAGCATTACTGGAGAAGCTGCAACAACTGCTACGCCAAGCAAATTCGGCAAAGGCCGCTACACCTGTTAATGATATTGCCACAAAAGGTGGCGATGACAGTTTGAAAAATTTAGCGGCTGAGTTAACCGCCCTGCTCAATAAGGCGGACAAGTCAGTTGCGCCGTCTAACACCGTCGACAAAGGTCAAGCGACTGAGACTTTGGTAGCAGGCAGCCAGGCACGAACGATTCCTGCGACGATGTCAGATACCCGTAAAGAAGGACCAAAAATCACCTTGCCAGGCACGGCAGCGGCAGAGGGCACTAGCGGAACTCAGGCTAAAGCAGTTGAAGGACAACCACTCAGCAGTAACGATAGTGCGCAACAAGCGCCAAAAGCGGATGCAAAAAGTGCTGCTGAACAGCTAGCGGCAACTATCCAGCAACGAGTGCTGGCGCAGCAGACCGATAGCGCGCCGAGTAATATTACAGCGACTTGGCAGAGCACCAATGCCACCGTTGCAGCGAGCAACATCAGTGCAACGGCGACTGCGCAAAATGCCAATCTAGTGGGGGCAGCAGGACAGCAAGCCATTGATATTACTCATGCTGAAGCACCACGGATGCTGCAAGAACGCATTTCTATTATGATGAGTCAGGGCGCCCAACGGGCAGAGATTCGATTAGATCCGCCGGATTTGGGTAGTCTGCATATCCGTATTCATACTCACCAAGATCAAGCGACGGTGCAATTCCAAGTTCAGAACCCCCAAGCTCGTGAAGCCATTGAACAGGCATTACCGCGGTTACGCGAAATGCTAGAGCAACAAGGGCTGCAATTAGCCGATAGTCAAGTAGGCGAGCAGCTGCAAGGAGACGAACGCGAAACCGCCGAGGCTAACAGCGGTAGCCGCGGTTTAGGGGCTGCCAGTGACGAAGCCGATGCGGTAGAACTAACGATGGCGGCCGGTGAACTATTACTTGATGCTGGACAGGTCGACTTTTACGTCTAATTGCAGCGCATGACAGGGACGAGTGAGTCGTTCATAATGACGTTAGCGCCGATGGATGGAGAGAAACATGGCTGATGATACAACGGAAGAACAACAAGACGGTGAAGAAGGCGGTGGCGCTGGTGGTAAGCGCAAGCTGCTAATCATTATTGCCGCCGTGGTGGTTGTTATTATCGCAGGCGGTGTGGGTTGGTGGTTGCTCAGTGGTGATGACGAGCCGCCCGCAGCGGCACCACAAAGCAGTGAAACTGCAACAGCCGCGGAGGTTCCCGCCGGACCCGCGCCTAATGAAGGTGACGCGTTGTATGTTGGTATGCCGCGGCCGTTTGTCTTTAACGTTCCAGGCGATGCACGTGACCGATTGGTACAAATAAAGGTTCAGCTGCTGGTACGTGGTGCCGAAAACGAAGAATTAGCGAAAAAGCATATTCCTTTAATCGAGGGCACGTTACACCAAGTGTTCTCATCTTCTACCGCCGACGCTTTGCAAACTGCAGAGGGCAAAGCGAAAGTGCAAGAACTCGGCTTGGCAGAAGTGAGGAAAGTTTTACAGGAAACTATCGGCAAGCCGGTGGTGGAGAAAGTACTCTTTACCGGATTTGTTCTGCAATAAGTGAGCGATTATGGCAGTCAGTGATTTACTCTCACAAGACGAAATTGATGCGTTACTGCATGGCGTAGATGACGTTGAAGAGGAAGATGTCGATTCCTCAGAAGCGGCCAACGATGCGTTGGACTACGACTTTTCTTCGCAGGATCGTATCGTTCGGGGCCGGATGCCGACCCTGGAGATCGTTAATGAACGCTTTGCTCGGCATATGCGAGTCAGCTTGTTCAATATGATGCGTCGTACCGCTGAGGTGTCGATTAACGGCGTGCAGATGATCAAGTTTGGCGAATATGTGCACACGCTATTTGTACCGACTAGTTTAAATATGGTGCGCTTCCGTCCACTGAAAGGCACGGCATTGATTACGATGGAAGCCCGTTTAGTCTTTATTTTGGTAGATAACTTTTTTGGTGGTGATGGTCGTTACCACGCCAAAATCGAGGGGCGTGAATTCACGCCAACGGAGCGGCGCATTATTCAGATGTTGCTGAAGCTGGTGTTTGAAGATTACAAAGAAGCGTGGGCGCCAGTGATGGACGTCGGTTTCGAGTATCTGGATTCAGAAGTTAACCCAGCGATGGCGAACATTGTGAGCCCGACCGAAGTGATTGTTATTAGTTCGTTCCATATTGAACTGGATGGCGGTGGCGGCGATTTCCATATTGCTTTGCCGTACTCCATGCTCGAGCCGATTCGCGAATTGTTAGACGCGGGTGTGCAATCGGATAAAGAAGACACCGACATGCGCTGGAGTAAGGCATTACGTGACGAGATCATGGATGTGCCAGTCGAGTTGAATGCTAAGCTCGCGGAATCAGAAATGTCTTTACGTGAGATCATGGATTTACAACCCGGCGATGTGTTGCCGCTAGAAATGCCAGACGATTTGACCGTATTTATTGAGGACTTGCCAACCTTCCACGCCAAGCTGGGACGTTCGCGAGAAAATGTGGCGTTGAAGATCAGTGAGAAGATCAAACGCCCAGAAACGGTGAAATCAGATATTCATATGTTAACGCGAGGCGGACGTCGGATTGGTGGTGACGCTGAGTTGCAACAGTTAGAAGAAGATATCGACCTGTAGGGTTGAACGAAGTAAAAAGAGGCACTTATGAGCAGTGAAGACGATAACACCATGGACGAATGGGAAGCTGCGATGGCTGAGCAGGCCGCCGAAGAAGATGGCGGTGACGGCGACGGCCAAGCTGAAGAAAACGCGGGTGTGCAGACTGCTGAGCTGGAAGAATTAACGGATAGCTCGGACTTGTCGGAAAACCAGAAGACCAAGCTGGATGCCATTTTGGACATTCCAGTGACCATTTCTATGGAGGTCGGCCGTTCACAAATCAGTATTCGTAACTTGTTGCAGTTAAATCAGGGGTCAGTGGTTGAACTCGAACGTGTAGCAGGTGAGCCATTAGACGTGTTGGTTAACGGCACGCTGATCGCGCACGGCGAAGTGGTGGTGGTAAATGATAAGTTCGGTATTCGCTTAACTGACGTGATCAGTCAGATCGAACGTATTCGCAAGTTACGTTAGTATGCTGACGGCAGTGACGGAAACAGCCGACCGCGGTGTTGGCGTTATTACCGCAAATGACTACGGCGCAATGTTGCTGTCGTTATTATTGGTGTTGGCTGTTATCATCGGCCTAGCGATGTTGGTTAAGCGACTGAATTTGAAGTTGCAAAACGGCTCCGGCATTGAAGTGATGAGCTCAGTGTCGCTCGGCGCTAAAGAGCGTTTAGTGGTGGTAAAAGTGGGGGACGATAAGTTGTTGCTTGGCGTTACTTCGCAGTCGGTTAACGTCCTCAAAGAATTGCCCGAGGGGTTTGCGGTGACGGCCACAGCAAAGCCGGAAACAATGACGCTACAAAATATATGGCGCTTTGCGCGGGGTGGAAAAACAACCAAGGATAATAATATAACATGAAGTCTTTTTGGCCCCTTCTACTTGTCGCTGTCATCTTTTTGATTCCCGACCTAGCTTGGGCACAAGATATATCTGCGGTAACGGTAAAAACGAATCCTGACGGCACGCAAGAATACTCCGTAACCCTTCAAATTCTCGCCATAATGACAGCGCTGACGTTTATTCCAGCGATGGTCATTATGATGACCTCTTTTACTCGCATTATTGTGGTGTTAGCGATTTTGCGCCAAGCGATTGGTTTGCAACAATCTCCCTCGAACCAGGTACTGATTGGTATTTCGTTATTTTTAAGCTTCTTCATCATGACCCCGGTATTCAACGAAATAAACCAGAACGCTTTGCAGCCATACATGAATGAATCGATTACTTCGATGGAAGCGCTCGACCGCGCTGAGGCACCGATGAAGGCCTTTATGCTATCGCAGACACGGTTAACCGATTTAGAAACGTTTCTGGACATTTCTGGTACCGAAAATGTGACTGCGCCGGAACAAGTGCCGCTGTCGGTATTGATTCCGTCGTTTATTACTTCGGAACTGAAAACGGCGTTTCAAATCGGCTTTATGTTGTTTATTCCGTTTCTGATTATTGACCTTGTTGTTGCCAGTGTATTGATGGCAATGGGTATGATGATGTTATCGCCAATGATCGTGTCATTGCCGTTCAAATTGATGTTGTTCGTGCTGGTTGATGGCTGGAACTTAACCATGAGCACCCTCGCGGGTAGCTTTGGCATGTAGCTGGAGGGCTCTGCGTTATGTCCCCTGAGGTTTTTCTCGACGTCTTCCAAGAAGCGCTGCAATTGATTGTTACCATGGTGGCAGTCATTATTTTGCCCAGTCTATTGGTGGGGCTATTAGTTGCGGTATTCCAGGCCGCGACCTCCATTAACGAACAGACCCTGAGCTTCCTTCCGCGGTTGTTAATTACCCTCACAGTGATTGGGCTTGGCGGCCATTGGTTAGTGCAACAACTGATGGATTTCACCCTCGATATGTTTGCGCGTATTCCTGAAGTGGTTGGCTGATGGACCTCGTGACCTCAGTGGTCATGGATTGGCTGGCTCAGCATCTGTGGCCGATGACTCGAATATCGGCAATGATTATGAGTATGGCACTGCTTTCTGGTACGCTGATTAACCAACGTATTAAGCTGCTTTTGAGTGTTGCCATCACATTTGCTGTTGCCCCTGCACTTCCTGCTATCAATGTTGGTGTGGAGATGTTCTCGGTTGCGGGTTTTGTTATCACTGCACAGCAGATCATTATCGGCGTGGCACTGGGCACAGTATCTATTCTCTTCCTGCAAACGTTCGTATTAACCGGACAGTTTATTGCCATGCAAATTGGCTTGGGCTTTGCCTCTATGGTTGACCCCGCAAATGGCCAACAAGTACCGGTGATTGCGCAGTTCTTTTTAATGTTAGCCAGCCTATTATTCTTGGCATTTGATGGTCATTTAATGATGTTCCGGTTAATCGTTACAAGCTTCGATACCATACCGGTGGGTTTAACGGGTATTAGCCATATTTCGATGCGAGCGATAGCCGACTTTGGCACCATGATGTTCTCGGTGGCGCTGGCAAGCATGCTATCGGCAATGATTGCGCTATTGCTGATTAACTTGAGCTTTGGGATTATGACCCGAGCTGCGCCACAATTGAACATTTTCGCGATCGGCTTTCCGGTAGCAATGGTCAGCGGTCTGTTGATTCTTTGGCTGACTATTGGCGGCTTTTTAGCGCATTTTGAACGGCATTGGCAGACCACTGTGCACCTGATGTGTCAGGTCATGGGCAATGCTTGTTAGGGGTGGAGTATGGCAGAGACTGATCAAGAACGCAGTGAAGACCCCACAGAGAAACGCAAAAGAGAGGCTCGAGAAAAAGGTCAGATAGCCCGATCGAAAGAGTTAGGCACGGCGTTTGTATTGCTCAGTTCGGCTGCGGGTTTTTTCTGGTTTGGCAGCTATTTAGTGTCGCAGATGGAAAAACTGGGACATTTTTTACTGTTGATTGATCGCCAGCATGCGTTTGATACCACCAAAATGTTTACCAACCTTGGGGCTGCAGTCGGGCTCATTATTTGGCCGTTAATGCTGATTTTTTTGGTGATTGTTATTGGCACCTTTTGGGGCAACATTTGGTTAGGCGGTTTTAATTTTAGCTGGAAAGCAATGGAGCCTAAGTTTTCTCGGATGAGCCCATTAAAAGGTCTTAAGCGTATGGTTGGTGCGCAAGCAGGGGTAGAACTGCTGAAAGGATTTGCCAAGTTTTTTGTGGTGGCGATCACTGCAACGCTGCTACTGAAGTGGCAGTTCGGGCACATCTTGTCCATTTCTATCGGGCAAATGCCGCTGATGATGGAAGAAGCCGTAGAAATGTTGCTGTGGATGTTTATGCTGATCTGCTGTTCAATGTTGTTGATTGTAGTCATCGATGCGCCATTCCAACTGTGGAAGCATAACAAAGATTTGAAGATGACCAAGCAAGAGGTCAAAGATGAGCACAAAGAGACCGAAGGTAGCCCAGAAGTAAAAGGACGTATTCGTCGCTTACAAATGGAAATGGCGCAGCGGCGGATGATGCAAGAAGTGCCCAATGCCGATGTGATAGTGACTAACCCGACGCACTATGCGGTTGCCCTCAAATACGAGCAAAACGGTGAACAAGCGCCTGTGCTGTTAGCCAAAGGAACGGACGAAACCGCGGCGAAAATTCGTGAAATTGCACTAGAATATGATATTCCATTAGTTGCCTCACCCGCTTTAGCGCGCTCCATATACCACACCACCGAACTGGAACAGGAAATTCCTCGAGGGTTATTCGTTGCCGTGGCGCAAGTGCTGGCATATGTTTACCAGTTGAAAGCATTCCGCAAAGGAAAAGGTAAGCGACCACAGCTAAACAACACAGAATCCACTATTCCTGACGAGTTGCGCCATTGATGCGGCGATGCTGCTGCTATATTATGCGCTCCCAATACGCCAAATTTGGCATTCATAGACTTGTATTAAAGTGGCAGAATCCATGACCGCATTAACCGTTTGTCTTGCGCAGCTCGATTTTACTGTCGGCGCGATTCATGAAAATACCAGTAAAATCCTTGCGACCATTCGCGAGCAAAGTGCTGAGCACGATATCATTGTGTTTCCTGAATTGGCGATCACCGGTTACCCACCAGAAGATCTGTTACTTCGTGATGATATGCAGCAGGCCGTTGATAATGCAGTAGAACAAATCAGTGCAGCGGCATCGGAAACGGTGGTGATTGTAGGCCACCCGCATGCGATCGGAGAACAGCGTTTTAACAGCCTTTCAGTGTTACATCGCGGAGAATGCTTGCACCGCTATCACAAACAACGGTTACCGAACTATGGTGTGTTTGATGAACAACGGTACTTTATTCCTGGGCATGAGTCGGTGGTTTTCGAGTGGCGTGGACAACGCATTGGTTTGCTAATCTGCGAAGATCTTTGGCATCCCGATCCGCTGGCAAAATTAGCCCAAGAACATATCGATTGGGTGCTATCTATTAATGCGTCGCCTTACCAAATGGACAAACACGAACAGCGCTTAGGCGTGCTGAGGCAGCGTGTTGCTGAGTCTGGAAAACCGATTGTCTATCTAAATAATTGCGGCGGGCAAGATGAACTGATTTTTGATGGTCATTCGTTGGTACTGAATGGCCAAGGTGAACTGGTTGCCGAATTGGGCCATTGCGAACCGAGCCACGCCACCCTGACTATTGAAGGCGATATAATTAGTGCTAGCGCAATGGCACATCATGCATCTGAATCCTCGTTGGCGGAAGTATATGACGCGTTAGTGCTCAGTGTTCGCGACTACGTCAATAAAAACGGCTTTAAAGGCGTGGTGTTGGGTTTGTCAGGTGGTATTGATTCCGCGCTAACATTAGCCATTGCAACAGATGCCTTGGGTGCCGACCGAGTGCGGGCGGTGATGATGCCATTCCGCTACACCTCGCAAATGAGTCGTGATGACGCCGCTGAGCAGGCAAATACGCTTGGCGTGCATTACGATGTCGTGCCAATCGAGCCAATGTTCAACGCTTTTATGCAACAGTTGCAGCCGCTATTTGGCGATGCGGGTGTTGATACGACTGAAGAAAATTTACAGTCGCGTTGCCGCGGGGTCTTGCTGATGGCGTTGTCGAATAAGCTCCATTCTTTGGTACTTACAACGGGCAATAAAAGCGAAATGGCGGTCGGATATGCCACCCTATATGGCGATATGTGTGGCGGCTTTGCTCCCCTTAAAGATGTGCCGAAGTTGCTAGTATTTGAATTAGCGAAGTTGCGTAATCAACGTTCCGCCTGTATTCCTCCTCGTGTTATCGAGCGCCCACCGTCTGCGGAACTGGCACCGGACCAGGTCGACGAAGACTCATTACCGCCCTATGGCGATTTAGACCGCATTCTGGCATTGTATGTTGAACAGGATTGGTCAGCACTGGAAATTATCAATGCGGGCTTTGCGGAAGAAGACGTGAAGCGAGTATTGCGTCTGGTCGATCTAAATGAATACAAACGTCGGCAAGCGGCCGTTGGTCCAAAAGTTACACCGCGTAACTTTGGTAAAGATAGGCGTTACCCAATTACCAGCCATTACCGCTATGAAATCGAACGCCAAAACGCGTCGGAAAAGTGAGTGTCAGGATGAAAAAGATTGAAGCGATTATAAAGCCGTTTAAACTTGACGATGTGCGCGAAGCGCTCTCGGAAGTCGGCATTGCTGGTATGACTGTGTCCGAAGTGAAAGGCTTTGGACGGCAGAAAGGTCATACCGAACTTTATCGCGGTGCGGAATACATGGTCGACTTTTTGCCGAAAGTAAAAGTTGAAGTTGTGGTTGCTGACGATCAGCTTGAGCGATGCGTGGAAGCGATTGTAGAGACCGCACAAACTGGCAAAATAGGCGATGGTAAGATTTTCGTATCTGCGGTGGAACGGGTAATTCGAATTCGTACTGGCGAGGAAAATGAGGACGCGGTTTAACCCGCGTCCAGCCATATCACTCCGATTTCGCTAAGGCATTGTTCGGGAAGTTCAGTTTTAATATCCGTAAAGCGTCGCGCTTTAATTCTGGCAAGTTCAATTGGTCGTAGCTTTCCACCATAATTGCCAAGGCATTTTCAACTTCTGGAATGTTTGGGTAATACTCAACAATGTATTTGCCGCGGTTAGCGGCTGCTAAATAGGCTTGGCGTTCCATGTAGTATTGTGCAGCTTTTAACTCTTTACGCGCCAAGCGACGCTTAATTTCAATCAGTCTTAGCTTAGCATCCGCTGCATATTCGCTGTCGGGGAAGCGTTTGATAAGTTGGACGAAATCTTTAAATGCTTCGCTAGATTTGGTCGAGTCGCGATCCGCACGGTCGATGCCAAACATGTCTTGTAGCGTATTGTATTCGGCACGCTGATTGACTAAACCACGCATGTATAATACGTAATCCATGTCTTCATGGTTCGGATTCAATTGGACGAAGCGGTCAATGGTTGCCAATGCTTGATTGGTATCGTCCAGCTTATAGTAAACATATATTAGGTCTAATTGAATTTGGTGCGCGTATGGGCCAAAAGGATATTTTTTGCTCAGTTCTGAAAGCTCGTCGCGTGCCGCAGATAGGTTACCCATGGCAATCAGTTCATGAGCGTGATCGTAGCGCTGCTCTATCGAGGTGCTTTGTAGTTCCGGTTTGTTATCTTGCGGGCTTCCTGCACACCCGGAGAGGAATACACCGGTCACGACGGCTGCCACAAAATGACGTTTGATCATGTAATTCTTATCCCTTTGTTGAAAGCTTTTGGCGCTTGCTCTGCAAACGGTTACACTATGCACATTCCATGCATTCTAACGCAGCCGTAATGGCTTTAATAGTCGAACCTTTAAGCTATGAGCGAAACCATACAATTAGAAGCCATTGTTCCTGAAGAATTGGCTGGGAAACGATTAGACCAAGCACTGGCAGAGTTGTTCCCAGACTATTCTCGATCACGATTAAAACAGTGGATTACCGAAGGCGCGGTTTCGGTCGATGCCGAGCCAGTTAAGAAACCGAGAGAAAAAGTCAGCTTAGGCATGTTGCTGGCTGTAGACGCAGAACTCGAGAGTGAAGAGCGTCACAAACCACAGCCCATGCCACTTAATGTCGTTTATGAAGACGACGATATTTTGGTGATCAATAAGCCGGCGGGGCTGGTGGTGCACCCCGGAGCTGGCGCACCTGATGGCACTCTGTTAAATGCGCTATTGCACCATTTCCCTGCGATTGATCAAGTACCACGCGCCGGGATTATTCATCGCTTGGATAAAGATACTACAGGGTTAATGGTGGTGGCCAAAACGGTGCCTGCGCAAACCCACTTAGTGGCTGCAATGCAGGCACGGGAAATCGAGCGCGAATATGAAGCGGTTTGCAATGGCGTGATGACTGCTGGCGGCATGGTTGATGAGCCGGTAGGTCGTCATCCAACCAAACGTACGCATATGGCAGTTGTTGGAGGTGGGCGCGATGCGGTCACTCATTATCGCGTTATGGAGCGCTTCCGTGCTCACACCCATCTACGGTTAAAGTTGGAGACCGGTCGTACACACCAAATTCGGGTCCATATGGCACATATCCGCTATCCGCTGGTGGGCGATTTAACCTATGGCGGCCGTCCACGGCCACCGAAGCAAGCATCAGACAGCTTCTTACAAACCTTGCGGGGCTTTTCTCGACAAGCATTACATGCAGTACAACTTTCTTTGCACCATCCGATAAGCGGCGAGTGGATGAGTTGGCAGGCACCTTACCCTGAAGATTTTACTCATCTGCTTGAGCAACTGAGAATTGATCGTGAGCAACACGCCCGCGGCTGATAAGGTCTGGTATCCGCAACATCCTTTCAGTGCCAACATCCGGGTAGCGGTCACTACGGCAAGGCTAGGCAATTTAGCGGCGCATGTCGGTGATGACCCTGCCTCGGTGCTGCTGCGTCGGCGTCGATTACAACGGCAATTGGCGCTTCCCTCTGCTCCCCGCTGGCTGCAGCAACAGCACACAACGAGAGTAGTAGACTGGGACCAAGCGCAGCCTGCGCAAGTGGCTGACGCGATAGTCGCAACTCAAGCAAAAGCTGTTTGCGCTGCGCTCACGGCGGATTGTTTACCCATATTGCTGGCAACCGATGATGCTCGGCAGATAGCGGCTGTGCATGCAGGGTGGCGAGGTCTAGCCGATGGCGTGCTCGAACATACAGTGGCGCGTTTCGCAAGGTACGGGCAGCCGATTCGTGCCTGGATTGGGCCAAGTATTTGTGGCCAGTGTTTCCAAGTTGGCAGCGATGTTTGGCAGGCCTTTACCGAGCAAAATAGCGACTTTCGCAATGACTTCCGGCAACAAGATTCACAGCATTGGTTGGCGGATTTACAAAGTATTGCAGAAAAAAAGTTGTTGGCACTGGGAGTTGTGCAAGTGCATCAGGCTAAAACCTGCACCGCCCATGCAACGCAAGCATTTGGTTTCTCTTGGCGGAAAGATCAAGCGGCTGCCCGCTTTGCTAGCCTAATATGGCGCCCATCGGTGACTCAGACCTAACAAAATTTATCCGTTTAATGCTTGATTCTGTCTGAAAAGTACCCACATTAAATGTAGTGATAAGTTTTCAGGAGTAGAGTGATGCGTCACGATAAATTCACCAGTAAGTTTCAAATGGCCATTGCCGATGCGCAATCCATTGCCGTAGGCCGTGATCATCAGTACATCGAACCGCTGCACCTAATGCAGGCGATGCTCGATCAACAAGGTGGTTCGGTGCGTCCATTGTTCACCATGGTCGGTATCGATATTCCGCAGTTTCGTTCGCGTTTAGCAAAAGCCTTAGAAGCTATTCCTCAAGTCGAAGGAATGGCAGGAGAAGTGCAGCTTGCGCAAGGAACAGCCGCATTATTGAATGTATGCGACAAATATGCGCAAAAGCGTAACGACAAGTTTATCTCTTCCGAACTGTTTATTCTTGCCGCCTGCGAAGACAAAGGAAAGCTTGGGGCGATTTTCCGAGAAATGAAGATTTCACGGGAAGCCATTGAAGCTGCAATAAACAAAATTCGCGATGGCCAAAAAGTAGAAGATTCGAATGCTGAAGATCAACGTCAGGCACTAGAAAAATATACCATCGACCTTACTGAGCGTGCAGAGCAAGGTAAATTGGACCCAGTGATTGGTCGTGACGAAGAAATTCGTCGGACCATTCAAGTGCTGCAGCGTCGTACCAAAAATA
The DNA here is from genome assembly GCF_003987475.1 of Idiomarina tyrosinivorans. Lineage (GTDB taxonomy): Bacteria > Pseudomonadota > Gammaproteobacteria > Enterobacterales > Alteromonadaceae > Idiomarina > Idiomarina tyrosinivorans. The sequence continues at coordinate 280,018 of NZ_PIQH01000003.1, forward strand.
ACCCTGTACTCATTGGTGAGCCTGGGGTTGGTAAAACGGCAATCGTTGAAGGGTTAGCGCAGCGCATTGTCAACGGCGAGGTACCAGAGGGATTGAAACACAAGCGCGTATTGTCGCTTGATTTGGGTGGTTTGTTAGCCGGCGCTAAGTTTCGCGGTGAGTTCGAGGAACGTTTAAAAGCCGTGCTCACTGAGCTCTCGAAAGAAGAAGGTCGAGTGATTCTGTTCATCGATGAATTACACACCATGGTCGGTGCGGGTAAAGCCGACGGTGCCATGGATGCCGGTAATATGCTGAAGCCAGCGTTGGCGCGTGGTGAATTACACTGCGTGGGCGCCACTACGTTGGATGAATACCGCCAATACATCGAGAAAGATGCCGCGCTCGAACGACGCTTCCAAAAAGTCCTAGTGGATGAACCTAATGTTGAAGATACCATCGCCATATTACGAGGACTGAAAGAACGGTACGAATTGCACCATTCGGTAGAAATTACCGATCCGGCAATTGTTGCAGCAGCGTCGCTCTCTCATCGCTATATCAGCGACCGTAAGTTGCCGGATAAGGCCATCGATTTGATTGATGAAGCAGCTTCAAGCATTCGTATGCAGATCGATTCTAAGCCGGAAGATTTGGACCGCTTGGAGCGTCGTATTATTCAGTTGAAATTGGAGCAGCAAGCGCTACAAAAAGAAAAAGATGACGCCAGTAAGAAGCGCTTGGATATTCTGCACGACGAACTTGATGAATTGGAACATAAGTATAGCGAGCTGGAAGAAGTTTGGAATTCCGAGAAAGCAGCGGTGCAGGGTACCCAACACATTAAGGCCCAGTTAGAGCAGGCACGAACCGATCTGGATATTGCTCGCCGAGCGGGTGACTTGAACCGCATGTCGGAATTGCAGTACGGCAAAATCCCTGAGTTAGAGCGGCAACTCGATCTTGCCCTGCAAGCAGAAATGCAGGACATGAGCCTACTGAAGAATCGCGTGACTGAGGAGGAGATTGCTGACGTTCTATCACGTTGGACGGGGATCCCTGTCGCGAAGATGCTGGAAGGCGAGCGTGAAAAACTCATTCATATGGAAGAAAACCTGCATCAGCGGGTGGTTGGTCAAAACGAAGCTGTGGATGCCGTCGCAAATGCTATTCGGCGTTCGCGAGCGGGGTTAAGCGATCCTAATCGCCCGATTGGGTCATTCCTCTTCCTTGGTCCAACCGGTGTGGGTAAAACAGAGCTTTCAAAAGCGCTGGCGAATTTCCTGTTTGATACCGACGACGCCATGGTTCGTATTGATATGTCGGAGTTTATGGAGAAGCATTCAGTGGCTCGGCTAGTAGGTGCGCCTCCAGGCTATGTCGGTTACGAAGAAGGCGGCTACTTAACGGAGGCCGTACGGCGCAAACCGTACTCGGTGATTTTGCTGGATGAAGTCGAAAAAGCCCATCCGGATGTTTTCAACATCTTATTGCAGGTGCTTGATGATGGCCGTTTAACGGATGGTCAGGGCCGCACCGTCGACTTCAAAAATGCGGTGATTATTATGACCTCCAACTTAGGTTCTGATTTGATCCAAGAGCATGCTAAAGACAACAGCTATGACGAAATGAAAGCCATGGTGATGGATGTGTTGGCATCACACTTCCGCCCTGAGTTTATTAACCGGGTGGATGATACGGTAGTATTCCATCCGCTAGGTCAAGACGAAATCAAAGCGATTGCTAAGGCACAATTGCAACGCCTGTATCAACGTTTGGAAGAACGCGAGTTTACTATGACGTTGTCAGATGATGCGCTAGAGCATTTAGCGAAGACCGGTTTTGATCCCGTGTTTGGTGCGCGGCCATTAAAACGGGCGATCCAACACGAGTTAGAGAACCCGTTAGCGCAGAAGATTTTGGCAGGCGAGTTACAGCCGGGAGTACCGATTAATGTAGCGTTAAATGGTGAGCAACTGGAAATTAGCCAATAGCGGGGAAGTTTTCCCCGCTTTAACAACGTATGTTAGACTGCGCGTTGGCAAGGCTATTATGTTGGCTTGCTTATCGGATTACATTAACTAAGGAATCACCAAGCTATGGGTAGTGAAGCGGAAAACAAAGCATCGTCTAATAATGGCAAACGGCGGGGTATTTATTTATTACCAAACCTGTTTACCACGGCGGGTCTGTTTTCAGGATTTTTCGCCATCGTCTCTTCAATGAACGAGCGATACATTGAAGCTGCTGTCGCAATTTTCATTGCGATGATCTTTGATGGTATCGATGGTCGAGTCGCGAGAATGACCCAAACCGAAAGTGACTTTGGTGCGCAGTACGACAGTATGGCAGACATTGTGTCATTTGGTATGGCCCCAGCACTGGTTGCCTATAACTGGGCGCTTCAAGACTTAGGTAAAATTGGCTGGTTAGCCGCCTTTATTTTTGTCGCAGGTGGTGCGCTTCGGTTAGCGCGTTTTAACACTAATATTGCCACCAACGATAAGCGTTTCTTCCAAGGTTTGGCGATTCCAAGTGCTGCAGCGCTTGTTGCGGGTATGGTTTGGGTCGGTACCGAATACCAGATTAGCGGCAAAGATGTGAGTTGGCTGGCGGCGTTAATTACGGTTTGCGCGGGTCTGTTAATGGTGAGCAACTTCCGTTACCACTCTTTCAAAGACGTAAACTGGAAAGAGCGAGTCTCTTTCTTGGTTATCTTAATTATTGTGTTGGCTTTTGTGATTGTTGCAACCGAACCCGCTTTGGTATTGTTTGCTATCTTCTTCCTTTACACCTTGTCGGGTCCAATCCTAACCGTTAAGAGTGTGAAGAAATTGCGTCTAAAGCATGTTGTCGGCGATGACTATTGTGATGACGCAGATTTCTCTGAAGCAGAAAGTGGAAAAGCTCAGTCTGAGAAAGCCGCAGAAAACGCTGATCAGCAGGACAAAACGAAGGATTAATCGGCAGATCGGTTAAATACTGCGCGGTTGAAAAGAATTCTGCAAAAAGATCTTGCGTAGGCACATAAGATCCTTATAATTCGCCGCCGCTGATGAGGAGAAAAACGCTTCATCAGGGCGGTGAAGGAAAGCGTAAAAAAGCACTTGACGCACCGTATGGGACGTGTAGAATACGCCTCCCTGCTTCACGAAGTGAAGCAACGTTCTTTAACAACATAATCAAGCCAAGCAAACTGTGTGGGCACTTATCGTTTGTTGTTGTGCAGAAGAATATTGTACTAAGACGACAAATGAATGAAGTGTTCGAGCTAGAAATAGCGAAGCACACGTAATTCATTGAGTTGATTAAGCTTTTAAATTGAAGAGTTTGATCATGGCTCAGATTGAACGCTGGCGGCAGGCCTAACACATGCAAGTCGAGCGGTAACAGGAAGAAGCTTGCTTCTT